>NZ_CP026382.1:0-67707 GCF_002953155.1 Sphingopyxis sp. MG | reverse complement strand
CAACCGATAAAGGCGTTGTAAAGGAGCCCTACACGGTTCATATCTGGCGTATAAACGTCGAAGACGGGGCAGGATAGGTAATGTTAGCTAACCCGCAAGCGGGCCAGCCATCATTACACCACCTTATTCGCAGCGGGGCTGCTCAACGGTGATCCTGCTCTACGAGGTCAATCGGCTACCGCCTTGAGGGAGAACGCCATGGACGACGCGGCCGAAATCGAAGGGGCTCCCGAAGGCGGGAGCCGGCGTCGCGGCCGTCACCTTCGCGTCCCGGTGACGGCCGAGGAGGGGCAGCAGATCGAGGAACTGGCGCAGCAAACCGGGTTGTCGATCGCCGCCTACCTTCGCCTTGTCGGGCTTGGCTACAAGCCTCGCAACGTCGTCGATTTTGACGAGGTGCAGCGCCTAGTCGCGGTCAACGGCGACCTTGGCCGCATGGGCGGCCTGTTGAAGCTATGGCTGACTGACGACGCGAAGCTGGACGAGTTCAAGCCGGAGGAAATGCGGCGCATCGTTCGCGGCCTGTTGAAGAAGATCGAAGCCGGGCAGGAGGAGCTTCGCGAGATCGCGAAATCGGTCCTGATCGCCCGCCCGTGATTTTAGCGGCTAAAATTTTCGGGGCCGCCGTATGATCGCCAAGCACGTCTCTATGCGCGTCACGCGCAAAAGCGACTTTGGCGGTTTGGTCCGATACATCACCAGCGCGCAGGGCCGCGACGAGCGGGTTGGCGATATCACCGTCACCAACTGCCAGACCGACGATCCCCATGCGGCAGCTATCGCGTGCATGGCCGTGCAGGCGCAGAACAAGCGGTCAGAGGCGGACAAGACCTATCATCTGATCGTGTCCTTCCGACCCGGCGAGCGGCCGACCCCGGAAGCCATCCGCGAGATTGAGGAACGGATTTGCGCCGGGCTTGGCTATGCCGAGCACCAGCGCGTCAGTGCGACGCACCACGACACGGATAACGTCCACCTTCATATCGCGATCAACAAGGTTCATCCGACCCGGCGCACCGTCCATTCCCCATTGCGGGATTACCGGACGCTTGCCGAGCTTTGCGACAAGCTGGAAACCGAGTTCGGCCTTGAGCGTGACAACCACGCTTCCCGGAAAAGGGGGGGAGAAGGCCGCGCCGCCGACATGGAGCAGATCGCCGGCTTGGAGAGCATGATCGGTTGGGTGCGGCGTACTTGCGGCGACGAAATCAAGGCGGCCGATAGCTGGCAGGCATTGCACGCGACCATGGCGGCCAATGGGCTCGCGATGCAGGCTCGCGGCAACGGGCTTGTCGTCATCGCGCAGAACGGGACGGCGATCAAAGCCAGTTCGATCGCCCGCGACCTATCCAAAAAGGCGCTTGAGGATCGGCTAGGGCCATTCATCGCGGCCGATGGCGCTCAGACCCCTGCAACAGCGACACGGGCCTATGAGCCGCGCCCAATGGCGTCGCGCGTGAACACCGCCGAGCTATTCGCGCGCTACCAGTATCAGCAGACCAACCGCCGTGCCGCCCGATCGGCCGAGTTGGCAGCGGCATCAGCCAAGAAGGCCGCCGCGATCGAGGCGGTAAAGCGCGCCGGGCGATTCCGCAGAGGCGCGATCAAGCTGGCAGGGGGTAGCGGGCTGACCCGCCGGCTTTCCTACAATCTCACGTCTCGCGCGACCAAGCAGGCCATCGACAAGATCGCGACGGCCTATCAGCGCGAGCGCGAACGGATCAACGCCCGCAACGACCGCAAGGGCTGGCACGAATGGTTGCAGGCCGAAGCGAAGGCCGGAAACACGGAGGCGCTGGCGGCCCTTCGCGCCCGCGAGGGGCGCAGCCATAGGCCCGCCAATGCGGTGCAGGCGACGCCGGGTGCGAGCCACGGGCTCAGCGCCAGCGAGCGCGCCGATCATGTCACCAAGCGGGGGACCATCATCTACCGCACAGCCGGCGCGGCCGTCAGAGACGACGGCGCGAGCTTGCATGTGTCCCGTGGAGCCGAGATCGAGGGCATCACCGCCGCGCTCCGCATAGCGCGCGAGCGATACGGCGAGGAATTGTCGATCGCCGGCAGCGCCGAGTTTAAGGAGCGCGTCGCACAGGCCGCAGCACGCGCCGCGCTCCCGATCCGTTTCGATGATCCCGAGCTTGAGCGCCGTCGTCAGGCGCTTGTCACCACCCTAACCCAGCAGGAGGCCAGCCATGGCGGACAAGACCTTGGACGAGGAGATAGAGGAGGCGATGCGCCTCGTGGACGGGAGCGCCCAGCCGGAGCCGCCACCGGCCCCGCCAGAGTCCCCACAGGCCCCGCCAGCGGGGGAGGAGCCGCAGACGGCACAGGACAGCCAGGTATCGCCCGAGGCGCTACCAGCGGAGCCGGATTTGACGGAAGAAGCGGGCCAGCTCGACCACGGAGCGCCGGAGGAGCCCGAGGGCTTACAGGTGGCAAGCCGAACATTGGTCGCGTTGGACGAAGCCCGCCGCCCGAAGCCAGAGATCGCGTGCGGAATCTGTCCGAACTCGGTGTGGTTCGCCACGCCGAACGACCTTCGCTGCTATTGCCGCGTGATGTTCGTTCAAACGTGGACGGCGCAGAAGCCCGGCGAGATCGTCTCTTGCGATGGGATGTTTCTGGGGCAGGAATGACCCCCGAGCGGATCACCGCAGCCGAGAAATACATCGCCGAGCGTGAAGCCAAACGGCAATCGGGGATGGATATACCGAAACACCGGCCTTTCGAGACCGGCGACGTTCCGCTATCTTACGCAGGGACGAGAGTAGTGGAGGGCCAGAGTTTGGCGCTCCTGAAGCGCGGCGACGAAATCATGGTGCTGCCGATCGATGCCACCAGCGCGGCCAGAGCCGCCAGATTGGCGATAGGCGACCGCATCGAGATCGGGGCCGATGGGACCGTGAAGGGACGAGGACGCAGCCGATGAGTACCAAACGGAACAACGCAGTCGGCCCGCAAGTCAGGACACGCGGGCGCAAGACCGGCCAATCGCAGGGAAGGGGGCTTGTCGCCTTCATCGTGCTGGCGTTCGTCATCGGAGGGCTTGCCGTTGCCACGCAGCTATTCGCCCGCAGCATGGCCTATCAGCCGACATTGGGACCGAACTGGAATCACATCTATGCCCCGTGGCGGATCGTCCAATGGTTCCTGAATTGGCAGAGCGTCCCGAGCCTAAAGCAGCCGTTCGGTAAGGCGATCGGGATAGGGATGGTCGTCGCAGTCGCCGGCCTTGTCGTCGCCATGGTGGCGAAGGTGGCAATGTCCAAGCGGGGCAAGGGCAACGAGTTCCTTCACGGATCGGCGCGATGGGCCGACATGAAGGATATTCAGGCGGCCAGCCTGATCGACAACGACGGCGTTTATGTCGGCGCTTACGAGGAGAAAAACGGCAAGGTTTCCTATCTCCGGCACTCCGGCCCCGAGCACGTTCTGACCTATGCGCCGACGCGATCGGGCAAGGGCGTGGGCCTTGTCATCCCGACCTTGCTTTCGTGGAACCACAGCACCGTCGTTGCCGACTTGAAGGGCGAGCTTTGGGCGCTGACCGCAGGGTGGCGCAAGCAGCACGCCGGCCAGACCGTCATGCGGTTTGAGCCGGCATCGTCGCGGGGGAGTGTCCGATGGAACCCGCTGGACGAAATCCGCGTCGGCACGGACAACGAAGTCGCCGACGTTCAGAACCTTGCCACGCTGATAGTCGATCCCGATGGCAAGGGGCTGGAAAGCCACTGGCAGAAGACTTCGCAGGCGTTGTTCGTGGGCGTCATTCTGCACGCGATCTACAAGGCCAAGAATGGCGGCCCACCCGCCACCATGAGCGAGGTTGACGGGCTTCTGACTGACCCAGCGCGCCCGATCAAAGGGCTATGGGAAGAAATGATGACCTACGGGCATCTGCCCGGCGGAAAGAACCATACCGTTGTCGGACGCGCAGCGCGCGACATGATGGACCGCCCCGATGAGGAGGCCGGGTCCGTCCTTTCCACCGCCAAGAGCTATATCGAGCTTTACCGCGATCCCGTCGTTGCGGCGAACACGTCAACGTCGGATTTCTCGATCCGCGACCTGATGAACCACGACACGCCGGTAAGCCTCTACATCATCACACAACCGACCGATAAGAACCGGCTCCGGCCCCTTGTCCGCATCATGTTGAATATGATGGTCCGAATCCTCGCACCAAAGCAGGAGTTCGAGAACGGCCGCGTGAAGGCCAATTACAAGCACCGGATGCTGTTCATGATCGATGAGTTCCCCAGCTTGGGGAAGCTCGAAATCATTCAGGAGAGCTTGGCGTTCGCCGCCGGCTACGGCCTCAAATTCTATCTCATATGTCAGGATATCAACCAGCTTCGCAGCCGGGAAACGGGCTACGGCCATGACGAGCTAGTCACGTCCAACTGCCATGTGCAGAACGCCTATCCGCCCAACCGGCTTGAGACGGCCGAGCACCTGTCAAAGATGACCGGGCAGACGACCATCCTCAAAGAGCAAATCACGACCAGCAAGAATAGGGGCGGGGGTTGGTTTTCAGGTTCGGAATCCCGAACCGTGCAGGAAACCCAGCGCCCGCTTTTGACCCCCGACGAGTGCCTACGGATGCCGGGGCCGAAGAAGAACGCGAACGGCGATATCGAGGAAGCGGGCGACATGCTTCTCTACATGGCCGGCTATCCCATGATCTACGGCAAGCAGCCGCTGTATTTCAAAGACCCGACGTTCCTTGCCCGCGCTCAGGTTCCAGCGCCCGACAAGAGCGACAAAATCCGCAAGGCAAAGCCGTCGAGCGCCGATCGCGCCGCCATTGATGAAAGCGACGAGGCCGAGGCCGCGCCGATCCGGGTGAAGCTGTGAAGCGGCCCAGCCTCAAGACGATCGGCCGTTATACCGCGCTCAGCGTCTTTGCCGTGTCGATCGCGGGCGTCGCCGCCGCAGCAGCGGGCGTGCGCGTAAACATGACCCGCAGCATACCGCTAGGCTTCTACCGGACCACGAGCGAGCCGGTGCAAAAGGGCGCTTATGTCATGTTCTGCCCGCCCAAGCGGGAGCTTTTCGCCCTCGCATTGAAGCGTCGCTACATCGAGCCCGGCGACTGCCCCGGAGGCAGCTATCCGATGATGAAGCGGATTTTAGCGGCTAAAAATGACCGGGTGCAGATCGGCCCCAACGGCGTCGTCATCAACGGCGTGCCGGTTCCCAATAGCGCGCCCCGGCTGCACGATGGCGCAGGGCGTCCGCTCCCGCATTTCATCGGAAGCGGCAAGGTCGCAGCCGGCGACGTGATCGTGATCGGAGAGAGCAAGGTTTCATTCGACAGCCGATATTTCGGGCCGATCCCGCGCGAGCAGATCAGCACCGTCATTCGTCCTATCGTGACTTGGTAGGGGCGGGCCGATGAGCGGAGAGATCGTCGTCATCGCCGAAAAGCCCGACCTCGCGAAAGCGATTGCCGAGGGCTTGGGGGGAGGGAGCCGTCAGGACGGCTACATTGATTGCGGCCGCCATTACGTCACTTGGGTTTTCGGCCACATGCTTGAGCTTGAGGCCCCCGAAACACCGTGGACCATGGCCGAGCTACCGATCAGCTTCATCCCGTGGAGCAAGAAGCCGTCGCCCGACAAGATGAAGCAGCTTCGCGTCATCCGCGACCTGTTGAAGCCGGCCAAGGGCATCATCCATGCCGGCGATCCCGACGATGAGGGCCAGCTACTCGTTGACGAGGTGATAGAATGGGCCGGCTCCCGGCTCCCGGTTCAGCGCGTCCTTATCAACGACTACAATCTGAAATTGGTGCAGCGCGCGCTTGCCACCATGCGCGATAACCGCGAGTTCGCCGGCATGTCCGCAGCGGCCGAGGCCCGAGGCGTCGGCGACCTTCTCTATGGCGTCAACATGACCCGCGCCTATACGCTCGCGGCGCAGGCAAAGGGCTATCAGGGCGTGCTCAGCGTCGGGCGCGTGCAAACCCCCATCCTTGGCCTTGTCGTGCGTCGCGACCGCGAGTTCGAGGCGCACACCAAGGGCTATTACTACACCGTCACCGGCCAATTTCAGATCGGCCAGCACGCTTTCCCGGCTCGCTATCAGATTGTCGATGGCGATCCCGTCGATGACAAAGGCCGCTTGTCGGATCAGGCCCACGCGCGCGCCATCGCCGCCGCAGTATCCGGCAAGCCGGCGAGGATCATCAGCGCCGTGACCAACGCCAAAGAGGCGTCGCCACCGCTCCCCTACAATCTGTTGAAGCTGCAAACCGATGCGTCTCGCAAATTCGGTTTCAAGCCCGATCAGGTGAAGGAGATCACGCAGACCCTTCGCGAAAAGCATCGGCTGATTACCTACAATCGCAGCGACAGCGAATATCTCAGCGATGAGCAGCACGCGGACGCAGCCGGCGTGCTGGCGGCGATCGGCGAGACGGCCCCCGTATTGGCCGCGCCCGTCAAACGTGCGGACCCGGCCATCAAGAGCCGGGCCTTTAACACCGCAAAAGTTTCAGCCCACCATGCGATCATCCCGACCGAGGCCACGGCCGACCTGTCCAAGCTCAGCGACGGCGAGCAGAAAATCTATCTGTTGATCGCCCGCGCCTACGTCGCTCAGTTCTGGCCGACCCACGAATACGACCAGACCGATATCGTTTTGGAGGTGGAGAGCCGGCGCTTCACGACGCGCAGCAACATCACCACCCGACCGGGTTGGACGACGCTCTACAAGAACGACGCGGGCAACGAAGACCTAGCCGATGATGAGGAGGTGTTGGCGCTGGACCTACGCGCGCTCAGCGCCGGCCAGACCGGCACATGCGCCAGCGCCAGCGCCGACCAGCAGGAGACGAAGCCCAAGCCGCTTTACACCATGGCGACGCTGCTAACGGACCTTACCCGTGTCGCCAAATACGTCCGTGACGATCGGTTGCGAAAGCTCTTGATCGAGAAGGACAAGGACAAGGCCGGCGAGCATGGCGGGATCGGCACCCCGGCGACGCGGGACGGCATTATCGCCACGTTGTTCGATCGCGGATTCCTGATCGAAAAGGGCAAGAACATCGTCAGCAGCCCGCAGGCGCGCGAGTTCTACGACGCCTTGCCCGATCAGGCGAAGTTCCCCGACATGACCGCCATCTGGCACGAGCAGCAGCGCGCGATTGCAGATGGATCGAAGGACGCGCGATCGTTCGTTCAGAGCCTTGCCGATTATGTCGCGCGTGAGGTCGCGGGCGTGAAAGAGCATGGCCTGACTATCAAGACCGACGCGCCGCCCTGTCCGACGTGCGATAGGCCGCTACGGCGCGTGAAGGGCAAGAAGGGCCACTTTTGGGCCTGCACCGGCTATTCCGAGGGCTGTAAATATACGGCCGAGGACAAGGGCGGAAAGCCCGTGCTGATTAAGAAAGAGCCCCCGTCCGTCTCTGTCATGCACAAGTGCATGTCGTGCGGCATGGGTTTAGTCCGCCGTCCATCGGCCAAGAAGAAGAACAGTTTTTGGTGGAGTTGCAGCGGATATCCCGACTGCAAACAGACCTATTTCGACGTGAACGGGAAGCCCGATTATAGCACTAAGGAGAAGACCGCATGACTGACACCAGCAGCCCCACCGAGGAAGCAATTCGCGCTTACGGTGATGACCTGATCCGCCGCAAGCTGATCGATGCGGAGATTCCCGGCGCGGTAGTCGAGTTCGATCCGGACGAAGCGGAACGTGCCGGCGCGTTCGTGGAGGACGCCTTGAGCGAGGCCGACGCCCGCGACGCGGAGGATGGCTTGGAGATCGAGCCCGCCGATCGCGCCAAGCTCAGCCTGTTTGCCGCAGCCCGCAACGCCTGAAACCGGAGGCTACCATGGCCGAGGACAAGAAGCCTTTTCACGAGCGCGTCGCCGAGAAGATTATCGACCAGCTAAAGGCCGGCACCGCACCTTGGCAGCGGCCGTGGAACCCCGCCGCAGCCGGAGCCGAGGGCGGGTCGATCATTCCCATCAACCCCACCACCGGCAAGCGGTATCGCGGCGTCAACGTCGTCAATCTCATGTCCGAGGGGCATGAGGATAACCGATGGATGACCTATAAGCAGGCCGCCGCAGCCGGCGCACAGGTGCGGAAAGGCGAGAAGGGCTCGCTTGTCCAATACTGGAAGTTTGACGACGAGCAGACCCTAAAGGACGCGCAGGGCAAGCCGATCAAGGATGCCGAGGGCAACACCATGAAGGTGCGCGTGGAGCTTGAGCGGCCCCGCCCTTTCTATGCCGTCGTTTTCAACGCCGAGCAGATCGAGGGCCTGCCCCCGCGCACGCCGCCCGTGCCGCCCGAATGGAACCCGATCGAGCGCGCCGAGGCCATATTGCAGGCGTCAGGCGCGAAGATCACCGAGCTTGCCGGCAACCGCGCGTTTTATAGCCCGGCTACCGACAGCATCACCCTTCCCGAGCGGTCGCAGTTTCCCAGTGCCGACCGATTTTATGGCACGGCGCTGCACGAGGTAGGTCACTGGACCGGAGCGCCGAACCGGCTTGATCGCGATCTAGCCCACCCGTTCGGATCGGAAGGATATGCGAAGGAGGAGCTTCGCGCCGAGATCGCGAGCATGATTTTGGGCGACGAGCTACAGATCGGCCACGATCCAGAGCAGCACGTCGCCTATGTCGCGTCGTGGATCAAAGCCCTTGAAGACGATCCCATGGAGATCGTCCGCGCCTGTTCCGATGCCGAGAAGATCAACACGTTCATTCTGGCGTTCGAGCAGAAGCAGATTCAGGGACGCGACGGGCAAGCCGTCGCGGCCGAGCAGCCCGACGCAGCGCCGTTGACGCCGGCCGACCCCGAGGAGGCCGATCGGCGCGCGACGATGGACCAGCCCATTGGTATCGTGCTGCACACGGCCGATAGCGATTTCAGCCACTACCATAGCTTCAATCACGGCTACGATCCGACCGTGGGCGCACCGCACGCGGACTTGGAGGCCGCGCTAACCAGCGCCGGCCTTACCCGGATCGGCGACGTGGTAGGCGATGACAGCCGCGAATATGGCGCGATGTGGGAAACCGCGATTGTGCGCCTGTCTCCGGTCTTCGGGATCGCGCCCGACGACATGACCATGACCAACGCCTATCTTGAACGGAAGGGGCTGGCGGATGCCTTCGCCCGAGCCGGCGAGCAGTTGATACAGGCACCGGCCCTTGCCGTGCCGGCGCAGGGCGTCGCGGGGGAGATCGCCGAGCAGGACACCCCCATCAACGTCGCCTTTCGCGAGAAGAACGAAGCGAAGGGGCTTGGAGCCAAATGGGACAAGGAAGGGCGGACGTGGTTCGTGCCCGCCGGCACCGACCTTACCCCCTTCGCGAAATGGGCCGTGGAAGCCCCAGCGCCGGCCGTGGAGGGCCGCGACCAGCAGCAGGCACCAGCAGAGCCGGAACGCGCAGCGCGGGCCACAGCGCCCGCCAGCGCCGAACAGGAAGGCCAAGAAATGACCGACACCCCCAAGCAGGCCCCGGCCCGCAAATATCTGGCGGTTCCCTTTGGCGAACGGAATGTCGCCAAGGCCCACGGCGCGAAATGGGATGCAGGCGCGAAGTCTTGGTACGCCCCCGAAGGCAGCGATCCGGCCAAGCTCGCCCGCTGGAATCCGGAGAACCGGCCGAACCGTCAGGAGGCGGCCGTCAGCCCCCAGCAGGAGTTTGCCGAGGCGATGAAGGCCATGGGGCTGACAGTCCCCCACGGCCATCCGATCATGGATGGCACACGCCAGCGCGTGCCGGCCGAGGGCGACAAGGGCAAGGAAACGACAGGCTCCTATCGCGCCTATCTGGACGGCCACCCCGCCGGCCATATCGAGAATTTCCGCACCGGCTTGGACATGAAATGGAAAAGCACCGGGAACACGCTTTCGGAGGAGGAAAAGGCCCGGCTCAACGCCGAGGCCGCGACCAAGCGGGACGCGCGCGAGCGCGAGCAGACCGCGACCTATGAGGAAACCGCCCAGCGCGTGCAGCGCCGGGCCGCCGGCTATCAGCAGATCGAAAGCCCGACGCCCTACATGGTCAGGAAAGGGATCACGCCGACGATCGGCGCGATGACAGACGGGCGCGATAGCACGATCCACCTTCCGGCGATCGACACGCAGGGCACGCACTGGACGACGCAATACATTCAGGAGGACGGCACCAAGCGGTTCGCGAAGGACAGCCACAAGGAGGGCTGTTTCCACGTCGTCAACGGCGGCAGGACGCCCGAGGAGGCGCTTGCCGCCCTTGCCGCCGCCCCTCGCCTTATGATCGGCGAGGGCTACGCGACCATGACCACGATCGGAAGCGTCGTGGGGCACCCGACCGTCTCAGCCTTCGATTCCGGCAATCTCCCCGCCGTCGCGAAGGCCCTTCACGAACGCTTCCCCGACAAGCCCATATTCATCGTCGGGGAGGACGATCAGCGCGTGCTAGAGCGGCACGGGTACAACCCGGGCCGGGAGAAGGCGACCGAGGCGGCGAACGCTGTAGGGGGCAAACCGATGTTCCCGACCTTCGCCCCCGGCGAGCAGGCGGCCGATCCCAAGCGGTTCACAGACTTTAACGATTTGGCGATGAATAGCGCGCTTGGTCGCGAGGGGCTTGAGCGCCAGGTCAAAGCCGCCGTGGAAAATCCACGGGCTCAGGCTTTGACCGGCCCACGCCTCAGCGTGGACGAGGAAACCCAGCAGCAGCGGCGTTCAGGGCCGGCGATCGGCAACGATCAGCCGGCCCAGCGGCGCAGCGCGCGCATATGATCCGCAGGATGGCAGGGGCGACGATCGCCGCCCTTGCCGTCGCCGGCCTCGCCACCACGGCCGCCGCCCGACGCTATCAACCTCCAACCAGCCCGCTCCCGATCGCCGCGACGACGGGCGTTCCCACGTCGATCCATGACGGGGACACCTTCCGCTTTGGCAAGCTCCGGGTCCGCGTTTGGGGAATTGACGCGCCCGAGCTCGAAACGCAGTTCGGCCCGGCCGCGCGCGCCCAGCTCGTGCAGCTTGTCGCCGATCGCCGCGTCACATGCCGCGACACTGGCAAGCGGAACCACGATCGGATCGTGGCGCAATGCTGGAATTGGCAGGGCGTCGATCTAGCCGCCGCCATGGCGCGAACGGGATGGGCCGTGAATTGGTCGACGTTCTCCCACGGCCGCTATCTGGCGGACCAGCAGGCCGCCCAGCGCGAGCGGCGCGGCGTCTTTGCCTATGGCGTCCAACCATGGCGCTAGAACCCGATCCCAGCCCCTGCCACGTCGAGTTGATCGCCCGCGACCCGGCGCGCAATATCCATCGGCGCTACGCGGTCGAGGCCGGCCCCGACCTGTTCGGCGCCATCGTCGTTCGCACGGCTTGGGGGCGGATCGGAGCCCGAGGACAGGAGAAGACGGTTTCGTTCGTCGCGATCGAAGACGCTCAGCGCCACGTTCGCGCCACCCTGCGCCGCCGGGCGACGTCGCCCAAGCGGAACGGCGTCGCCTACGAGATCACAGACAGCAGCGAGGCGGACGGTGAGCTTTGGGGCACCGCCTCACTGTCGCGCCGATGAGCCGGCGCTGCAGCATAGAGATTGGCGTCTATGACCCGGACGCCCAGCCCGATCTATCCGGAGGTGCGACGTGGAATATTTTAGCGAACGGGTGCTCACTGAGGAATTAGCCGACGCGAAAAAGCTGTTGGAACGTGCGCTGGCGATCCTCGACAGAACCGGCGAAACAGAGCCGGCCGCCCTCACATGCGAGGCGATCGAGCGGCTGATCGGCGCGCCCAGCCCGATCGAGCAATGGTATTTGATGACCGGCCGCCAGCCAGACGGGTCCGCACGCGCATAGCGGCTCGTGCTCGAGCAAACCGAGATCCGCTGCGCGGACGGCCTGCTCGAGCATAGTCGCCAATGTCTATGAGATCCACGACGCCCTAACGCGCGATCGGAATCTCAGCGATCCGCGTTGTCCACGACGGGCTCTTGCGCTCCCGTTTCGTGTCATAGGATCGATCGCCCTGCCCTTCGGCCGCGACGCGCACCGTATTGCGTCCGAACCGACCATTGAGGCCGTCGATCGCCGCGAGCAGCGGGGCGGCCTTCGGATCGACGGCCGCGAAAAGATCGATTTGCGCCGCGCTGGCCGGGTGCAGCCCTTCCAGCATCACCCCGCACTTGGAATAGATCGAGCCGGGCACGAACATGGACTCTGCCATGGTCCCGGCCATGCCGGCGATCGAGCGCGGATCATGCGTTGCCGGCGACAGTCGCGCCGATCGCGACGCCGACGGCGCGTTCGGCTTGAACCGGCTTCCATGTGCGAAGGCGATCATTCGCGAGGCGACCAGCCCTTGCGCGCGTATCTTCTCAGCGGCGCGGACGGCGCGGCGCACCATCGCTTCGCGCAGTGCGTCCCGATCGCCGACAGGCTCCCCAAAGCAGCGCGTGACGGCCGTTCCCTTCAACGGCTCCGGCTCCGGCGCGAAATCCGAACATTCGATGCCGTTCAGTTCGCGCACGAGGCGTTCGAGCACGACCGTTCCCACGTCGCGGGCGACGGCCGCGGGGAGTGCCGCCAGATCGGCCGCGGTCCTCACACCCAGCGGGCGCAGCCGGGCCGCCAGCGCGCCGCCAATGCCCCACACTTCTTCGACAGGCCATGTCGCGAACATGCGGTTGCGAAGCTCAACGTCGTGCAGATCGATGACACCGTGCCAGACCTTTTCCGACGCCTTCGCCAGTGCGTTCGCCACCTTGCTCAGAGTCCGCGTTGGACCCAGCCCGATCCGGGTTGGCAAGCCCACCGATCGCGCGACGGCTTCCCGAATCCGATGCGCCATTGCCACGTCCCCGCACCCGTTCGGCAGCACCGGCAACCGGAAGAAACTTTCATCGATCGAGTAAATCTCGACGGTATCGCTATGCTCAGCGATCACCATGTTGAAGCGCCGGTTGAGATCGGCATAGAGTTCGTAATTCGAGGAGCGTAGCTCCACCCCATGCCGCCGGATCAGGTCGCGCATTTTGAAGACGGGCGCTCCCATCTTGATATGCAGCGCCTTCGCTTCCTCGCTTCGCGCGACCGCGCAGCCGTCATTATTGGACAGGACGAGGACCGGCACGTTCCGGAGCCGAGGATCGAACAGGCGTTCCGCCGAGACATAGATGTAGGCGCTTGCCAACGTAGCGGGGTCTGCTCGCCAACGGAGCGGATTCCTGCTCGGATTATCTGACAATGGCCGGGCATTGCTGCTCAAATTAGCTGCCAATGTGCTCGCCCTTATCGGGCGCTGCTCGCAAACGAAGCGTCGTGCTCACATTACCTGCCAACGGGCGGCGGGGTATCAGCGCGGCACCCGTATCGACCCATCGGCGATGCCCTCGGCGACTTCGGTGAGCATGACGCCATAGCGATAGAGGCCAGGAAACCGCGTGGCATTCGCCTCGATCTCTCCGCGATACGGGCTGTCGAGCAGCGCCTTGAAGTCTGGCATGAGATCGAACATGCCGGCCAGCAGATCGATGTCGGACGCGCCGGTGAGCAGAAGTCCGTTCGCTCGCGTGTCGAGCCGCGTCATGATTTCCAGCATTTCGGTCCTGGTCATCGGGGCCTGTCCGTTCTGGTTGTCGGCGCGGTCATTGAAGCAGCGCGCCGTGATCTGCAAAAACGACCGTTTCTGACGATCCGCCAGTCCTGCTCGGCCAGCAACGCCTTTCTGCGGCGCGGTGTTTATCAAAACTGTTATAGAAAGCATCTTCGCAAAAGGCTATGGGTTCGACGAGTTTAGAGAAGGTCGGATGTCCATGCGGGTCGGCTATGCCAGGGTCAGCACAAGCGATCAGTCGCCCGAGCTTCAGCTTGAGGCTCTTCGTCGCGCCGGCTGCGAAAGGATCTTCACCGAAAAGGCGTCGGGCGCGCGCGACGATCGTCCGGAGCTGGCCCGCATCCTGAGCGACGTCCTTCGCGCCGGCGACACGCTCGTGGTCTGGAAGCTCGATCGGCTCGCCCGCTCGCTCAAGAAGCTGATCGCGACGGCCGAGGAACTGGAACGCGGGAAGATGGGCCTCGTGTCGCTGACCGAGAGCATCGACACGACCACGCCTGGCGGGATGCTGACCTTCCACGTCTTCGGCGCCATCGCCCAGTTCGAGCGTGCGTTGATCCGCGAGCGCACGACCGCCGGGTTGATCGAAGCGCGCCGGCAGGGCCGCAAGGGCGGTCGCCCGCCTGCGATGCGCGCAAGCGATGTGACGGCCGCGCGCGCGATGATGCGCGAGGGATCTCTGCCGGTGCGCGACATCGCCAAACGGATGGGCGTGTCGGTCGCCACCCTCTACCGCTACACCGGCAAACGTGGCGGGATCGAGGTGGTGCAGGAACCCGTCGCGGCACATGGCTGACAGCAGGAAGCGACCGCCCGGTGAGGCATTGGTCGATCTTCGCCGTCGATTGTCGCTCCTGTCTCCACGCGATCCTGGTCGCACCGAGATCATCGCCCGCGCGGCCGATGCCTATGGCATCTCGGTATGGACGATGTATCGGGCGCTGCGTGAGCTGAACCGGCCAAAGTCGGTTCGCCGTGCCGATCATGGCACTACGCGGATCGCGCCGCAGGCGGAGATGGAGCGCTACGCCGAGATCGTCGCGGCGCTGAAGATCAGGACGACGAACAAGAAGGGTCGGCACGTATCGACTGCGCGGGCCATCGAGTTTCTGGAGACCGATGGCGTCGAGACGCCCGATGGTCTGGTCAAGGTCGCACCCGGCCTCCTCAAGCGCGCGACCATCGATCGGCTGCTGCGCGCGTCGGGCCTCGATTATGGCCGCGTCGTTAGGCCGAGCGCGGCCGTGCGCTTCCAGGCCCGGCGCGCGAACGAGTTGTGGCATTTCGACATGAGCCCCTCTGACCTCAAACAGGTCGAGGCCCCGCTGTGGATCGAGCAGGGGCGCGGCAAGCCGACTCTGATGCTGTTCTCCGCCGTCGATGACTGCTCGGGCGTGGTGTATCAGGAATATCGCTGCGTCTATGGCGAGGACGCGGAATCCGCGCTGCGCTTCCTGTTCAATGCCTTTGCCGCCAAGCCCGAACCGGAGCTGCCGTTTCAGGGGCTTCCGGTCACGATCTATATGGACAATGGGCCGGTCAGCCGGTCGCGCGTGTTCCAGTCGGTGATGACCAGCCTTGGCATCCGCGCCCTCACGCACATGCCGCCCAAATCCGATGATCGTCACACCGCAGCCCGCGCCAAGGGCAAGGTCGAGCGGCCGTTCCGCACCATCAAGGAGGTGCATGAAACGCTCTACCACTTCCATAAGCCCAGGGATGAGGAGGAGGCCAATCTGTGGATCAGGCGCGCGCTCGTCACCTACAATAATGGCGACCACCGCTCCGAGCCGCACGCGCGCATCGAGCATTGGCTGCGGCATCTGCCCGCAGAGGGCGTGCGCGCCATGTGCTCCTGGGAACGGTTTTGCGCCTTCGCGCGCGAGCCGGAACGGCGCACGGTCGCCGGCGATGCGACCGTCTCGGTCGAAGGCGCCTCCTACGAAGTCGAACCTGAACTCGCCGGCGAGACAGTCACGCTGCTGTGGGGCCTGTTCGACCAACAGCTCTTCGTCGAGCATGACGGCAAGCGATATGGTCCCTTCGAGCCGTCGCGGGGCGCGGTGCCACTCTATCGCTACCGCAAATATCAGAAGAGCCGGGCCGAGGAACGTCTCGACAAGGTGGTGCGCCTCGCCGATCAGCTCGGCCTGCCACGCGCGACCGTGACGGGCGGCGATCGCCCCTTGCCGTCGCTTCCGCCATCCACCGCCAGCCTGATCGTTCGTCAGACGCCGTTCCCGGACCCTGTGGTCGAGACGGCGTTCCCGACCGGACTGTCGGCGCGCCAGGCCATCGCCGAGCAGATCAGGCGACCGCTCGGGTCGCTGCCCGAGCCTGATCGCGTTTTCATAGACACCCTGTTGGGTGAAACGCTCGACAAGACCATCATCGCCGGTCGTATTCGCGAGCGGTTCCAGGCGCGACGGGGGACAAGCTGATGCTCGCCGATGTTCAATCCAGCTATGGGCTGGCCCGGCCATTCCAGGGCGCCGGCAATTTCGAGACCGAGCATCAGCGCACCATCGTGCGCGAGATCTGTGCGGCGGTGCAGACCGGCAGACTGGTCGTCGTCTCGGGTCTTGTGGGATCGGGAAAGACCCACCTGTTGCGGCGTATCGAGGATGAACTGACCAGGGCCGGCAAGGTCGCCGTCGCCAAGTCGCTCGCGGTGGACAAGCGGCGCACGTCGCTTCCCTCGCTGATCGAGGCGCTGTTCTACGATCTGTCCCCCGGCGATCGCGCCCAGGTAAAGATCCCCAAGCAGGCCGAGCGGCGCGAGCGCGACCTTCGCGATCTCATGAAGAAGGGCAAGCGCCCGGTCGTGCTCGTCGTCGATGAGGCGCACGATCTCCACCACAAGACGCTGACCGGCCTCAAACGGCTCATGGAAGTGGTGGCGGACGCCGGCGTGCTGCTGTCGGTTCTGCTGGTCGGGCATCCCCGGTTGCGCAACGAACTGCGCCGCCCGCAGATGGAGGAGATCGGCTATCGCACCACGTCGTTCGACTATGAGGGCATTGGCGCCGATCGCCGAGACTATGTGTCGTGGCTGCTCGGGGCTTGCGCGGATGAAGGGGTCAAGGTCGCCGACCTGATGGAGGACGATGCGATCGACCTGATCGCCGATCGGCTGCGGACGCCGCTCCAGATCGAGATGCACCTGACCCTCGCGTTCGAACACGGCTTCCGGGTCGATGCCAGGCCCGTCACCGTCGAGATTGTCGAACAGGTGCTGTCGCGCGCGATCGACGATCTGGAGCCCACGTTGACGCGCAACGGCTACGACGCCAACGCGCTCGCCAGCCAGCTCAATGCCCGGCCTTCCGATGTCCGCGCATTTCTCGCTGGCACGCTTGACGCCGAACGCACGCAGGAGTTGACCGAACAACTGCGCGCCGCCGGGGTGCCATTGTAGCTTGTGCTTGTGTCGGAACCAGTCACAGGTAAGGCTCGCCGCCCTTTGTTATGGGAGTATCTGCATGAATATCGGTGAACTTGTTAAAGGTGTTGCTGCGGCGACGAGCACGAGCGAAGCCAGCGCCAAGGCGGCGATCACGGCGGTGTTCGACCAGATCGCCGACGCGGCCGCCAAGGGCGAAGAGGTGTCGATCCCCGGCTTCGGCAAGTTCGCCGTCAAGGATCGTCCCGAGCGCCAGGGCCGCAATCCGGCGACTGGCGAGGCGATGACGATCGCGGCGTCTAAAAAAGTGGCGTTCACCGCCGCCAAGGGGCTGAAGGACAAGCTCTGAGCCCAGCGCGCCGGCGAAGTTCCTCGCCGGCGCTGCCTCCTGGGAGCCGTCTCGCTTCATTGGCAGGTAATGTGAGCACGACGCTTCGTTTGCGAGCAGCGCCCGATAAGGGCGAGCACATTGGCAGCTAATTTGAGCAGCAATGCCCGGCCATTGTCAGATAATCCGAGCAGAAATCCGCTCCGTTGGCGAGCAGAGGATGCTACGTTGGCAAGCGCCTACACCTACCTGGCCCAGTCGGCCCGAAGCTGCGATTTTGGCCAGGTTGAAGAACGAACACTGAACGCTTGATTGATTCTACCAGGACCGTTGCTGACCACCGACCTCGTAGATATCGGCTTCCATGGAGCAATTGTAGCTCTCTGCGATGTTGAACATCTCGGAGAGGAGGCTTTGGATTTCCTCATCAAGGGAAATGCCATCCGGATCGGGGTCATAGGCGACGGTCAGTTTGTAATCACAATTGCCGTTTTTTACCATGGCGTAGTCGCGTTCCAGCATCGCCTCAATCCGCTCCCGAGCGGGTTTTCTACCTCTTCCACGCTTGTTGAAGTTCTCGATAATCAGATGCAGGGCGATGCTGGCAGTGGGCGGCTTTTCCGGCAGTTTGGTCTGTGACGGAATAATGTCGAGCGCCCGATAGACGGTCATTCGTGAGACCTTCAGGTCGCGGGCAACGCGGGCCTTGCTGGCGCCGGCGGCAAGGCGACGGCGGATTTCATCGTCATCGACGTTCTTCTTCCGGCCTTTGTAAACGCCTTCGGCGCGCGCCGCTTCGATCCCGGCGCGCTGACGATCCTTGATGAACTTCAGCTCCATATCGGCGACCATGCCGAGTATGGTGATGACCATTCGCCCCATGTCGCCCGCCGTCGTCACCTCTGGCTCAAGGATGCGCAGCGAAGCTCCCTTTTCATCAAGCTCATGCACCAGGTTCAGGACATCGCGCGTGGAGCGGCCGAGCCGGTCGAGCCGCAGCACGACCAGCTCGTCGCCGGTGTGCATAAACTGCATGATCGTTTCCAGTTCCGTGCGCCCGCTCCGCGAGGCCCCCGATCCGGTCTCGGAACGGATAATTTCGCAACCTGCATTCTTGAGGCGGCCAATCTGGATATCCAGATCCTGGTCCGTGGTGCTGACGCGGGCATATCCGATACGAGCCAAGTGCAAAATCCGTCACATTAGGGTGGCTCTTGCAGTGTATCGTCACATTGAGCGCAAACCCACCCTTTTGTGACAGACGAATGGTGTCACTCGGCCCTATCACTCTGGGGTGTACCCAAATGTTATAGGCCGATCAGCCGCCTCACGCTGCAAGCCGTCCAAAATCAATCCGGTCGTTCAGGTCGAGGTCGAAGCGGCCATAAGGGTTCACATGACTGTAGATCAACGGCGTGAGACCACGATAATCTTCCGGCGTCATCCGCCCCGCCCACTTCGGCTCAACCAGTACGGTCTGAAGCATGCGGGTGTTCACATACACCAGCGACGCTTGCAGGAGGTGTAGCGCCAGAACGGAGATTTCCTGCTCATGGATGCGGTTGGTGGCGATCTCGCCGCCCTTGCCGAAGAACACGAAACCATTAGCGCCGTTCCAGTTCTCAACCACATTCAGCCCTTCGTGGATCTCGCGGCGGAATGCCTCCTGACGCAAATACCGGCATAGGAAGATTGTTTTGACCGCGCGGCCGAGTTCACTCAGCGCCTTGTAGGTCGGGTGCATCACTTCGGCTCTGGCAAACCGGAGCAGGATCGCTTCCGGATCGGCGGTGCGCGATTGCATGGCAGCGGCATATTTGACCATTTCGTCATATTGTTGCTCGATCTCGTCCCAGTCGATCGGGCTGGAGAGGATCGGCAGTAAATTGGAAAGCCGCGTGCGCATGCCGGCTTGGGGAAGGGCCAGTTTCTGGCGTGCCACTGCTTTCAGCCGCGGGGCAAGCTCAAATCCAAGGAGTCGGCAGAACGCAAAGCCGACTGCGCTCTGGCCGTGGCTATCGACGTACTGGCGCTGGATTTCCATGTCGGTGCAATGGCGTAGCACGCCTTCGATCATGGAGGCGACCTCCGAGGAAGAGCACCGCTTGAGCTGGGAATAAACGCAGGTCGCGCGCTTCTCCACATGCCAGTAGATCATGACGCCACGGCCGCCATAGCGGGCGTGCCATTCCGTCATCAGGTTGCGGTCCCACGCGCCGAACTTCGTTGAATCGGACGCGCATGCCGTGCCCGCATCTCCCCATACTGCGGCATTGCGGATTGCCAGTGTCGCGTTTGCTACCCGCGCGCACGCCTCCCTCAGCGCTGGCGCGTGGATGAAACGGCGATGGACATGCAGCAATTCCTCGTAACTGACATCGGGTGTTGCGCCAGCGACCCGCTTGAGCCCGGCGTTCGTGCCCAAGCCATAGAGACACAGCAAAAGACGCTGAGCCAAGGCTGCTTTCGACAGGGTAACCCGCGAGGCCGACGTTTCGAAAGCATCCATCAATCCCGTGTCCAGAGCAGCCTCTTTCAACACGTCCAGCAGTCCGGTCATCGGCCAGCGCTGACCGATCTCGCTTTTGATCGAAGCGAGACCCTTCGGTTCGGGCAAGGGCTTGAACGGTGTAATCGATATCCGGTTGTCGCCGCGCCACAGGAGCCGGACCTTGTCGTTTTGTGGAATATTGGCATTGAGGAGCAACAGTTCCCGTTCAAGCTCCTCCCGGATCGAGGCGCAAAACGCCTGCGCATCTGGCGTCAGGCTGAGGCCGGAATAGTACGCATCTCGCCTGATCTCGAAGTCCTTGGGAAGATCGTCATCGGGATTGCGATAGCGATCCGCCCCGACCACCCAGATTTCTTTGGAGCGGATGCGGTCGCGCAGTTGCGTCAGGACGCAAAGCTCATAGCTGATCCGGTTTACCCGCCCATCGTCATCAATGACGGAACTGCGCCATCGCGCTGGAATCACCTCATCGATCGGAACATCCTGCAATGGCACGAAGCGGCATCCGCCATCCACCTTGCTCCTGATCCAGTCGAGGGCCGCCAGGACCGGCCGCCACACCGCGTTGTTCGACCGGAACTCAAGTACGGAAAGCAGGCTTGGCAGCATGCGCCGGTAATGATTGGCCCAGGAACCACGCATCACCTTGTAGATGCGCCGGTCCAGAGCGCCCTTCGCATGGCTCTCCTTGACGATCGCCGCCAGCTTGGCCTTACCGGCGATCGGGAAAATGACATCGCAGATGCGCCCCGATGGTTCATTGATCGAGGCGCTGGCGATCTCGACCAGCAGGCGCTCCTTTCCATAGACCCGCTCGATGTCTTTCGCGATATCGCCCACCACCTTGCGTTTCGAGCGCGTTCCGATCTTGTGAACGGTTTCGATCAGCAGGTCGATCATCGCGTCAGTGAGTTGCGCCTCCCGCGACATTAGATAAATCGCATAAAGGCCGAGCTGTCGCGCCGGCGCATGCCGGCGCATCTCCGAGGCCTTTTCACCGGCAACGCGGCGAACAATCTGATCGACCCATGGCTTGCCCGTAGCCGTCAGGAGATCATGGGGAAGATCAAGTCTCTGGATAAAGGCGAGTTTCTCGGTCACGTCGAGAATGTTGTCGAGCGTTGCCTGTCCGGCGTCACCCTTCATCCTGTTGAATCCGGTCGAGCTGTCCGGATCGGCAAGCGAGGCTTCCAATAACGCCACCGCATCTGACGAAAGCCGATCACTGGCTCCGATCAGCCAGGTGTCCAGATAATCTTGCCGTTGTGAGCGAACGACACGTTCAAGCTCCTTGCGCGACGGCCCATAAATACGCCGGTCCCGGCACCACAGGAAAACATGCTCAAGCATGGCATTGATCGACTGGCCGCCCGGGCACAGCTCGCCAGCAATCCATTCCGTCAATTGCGCGCGATCCACCCGCTTCATGCGGTGATATCCAAGATGGATCAGGATCTCCGCACAATGCCGTCGTGCTGTCCGACTGGAAAAGTCATAACCGGCTATCTCGCCAGCCTCGACACCGAGTTGCTCGGCCAGATACGAGAGGCCATCGGTAGGGATTGAGCCGGGATCGATCGCGAAAAACCCCAGGGAAGCGAAGAATTTCAGCTGCGCGGCGAGGCCAAGGCGCGTCAGGGCCGGCTTCGAATTTACAAAATCAATATCGGCAAAGCTCAGGCTCCATCGTCCGATCAAATCCCCGCCCGGAATACTCCGATCCATCAACCCACTCCCTATGATGGAGCGAACTGTCCTCTTCTATGATTTCCATCGTCAATACCGAATGCCACGTTCCCAAAACGTTCTCCGACTTGGCCAAAATCGCAGCTTGGGGCCGACTGGGCCTATTACGACCGCGATCTTGAATTTGGCAGCGCCGAACCGTGGAATCCCGATGCCACAACCCGCGTGCTCACCATTCTCCTAACCAGTGAATATTGAGGGAGGCCATCATGACCAAATCGCCCCCGGTTATCGAGCTTAGCTGGCGTGATGAGAATTATGGTTCCGTCTGCGCCGTCGCCGCTTTCCGCAACTATGCGGGCACACTGGATTGGAGCGACCGCACCCACCAGCGGTTTCGCGGATGCCTGAAACGTGCAGGCTTCGCGTTCCATTGGGGGCGATGCAGCTATATCGCCACCAGCGGCACCCGCGAAGAGAGGCAGCACGCCCTTTGTGACGAGCTGGCCCGCGCAGGATTCCAGATCGACAGCGGCGACGTGAGGGCAGAGGCATGAACCGCGAACGCCGCAAGCAGATCGCCGCCGCCCGCGTGCTGATCGACAAGGGCAAAGCCCTGTTGGATGAGGCGCGCGACATGCTTGAAACCGTCAAGGATGACGAACAGGCCGCCCGCGAGAATCTACCACCCAGCCTTGAGGACAGCGAACGTGCGCAGGCGATGGACGCCGCAGTTTCCGAACTGGAAAGCGCGATTTCAGCCCTTGAAGACTTCGACGCCGACGAGATCGGCACAAACCTCGACACCGCCAGCGAATAGGAAGGATTGACCATGCAACCCATGCGCCACCTAGATCGAGACACGCGCCGCGCCCGCCTTCTGGCGGCGCGCACGCGCCCCGTCGGCGGCATCAACCGGCGCGGCATCTTCACCGGCCATTGGGACGGCGGCGATGTTGTGCGCCAGTTTCGCGGCGACAACGGATCATGGATCGGCCTTGCCGCCTACAAGGCGAAAGAAGAGCCGGAGCCGCAGCCATGAAAATCAGCAACACGGCGAGCGCCGTTCGCGTCACCCTCTCGCCTACCGAGATCAGCGATTTGCAATTTGTGATCGAGGCGGCCGAGCGCGCGGGGCATTATATGCCCGCGCGCGTCCCCAACATCATGGCGGCGCTGACGCGCAGCGCCGACGATGTTCGGATGAAACAGGCGATGAAGCGGGCGGAAAAAGATCGCGTAACGCGGATCGAGCAGGACCGGCGCGCGCGCGAACGCCAATTCATGCTAGGCGACCGATACAGCGTCATGGCGAGCCGCGCCGACTACGCCGATGCGTCTTCCGATCCGGACGCGCGCCAATGGGTTGACCTAGTGTTTCATGAAATCATGCAGAGGCCGCTTCCCGATCAATACGAACTCCGGCGCGACGTGTGGCGTGTCCACGTTGTCCAACTGGACGGCGGCACGCTCGGCGCTGTTGTAGGCGGCGATTGCACTCAAACCGCCGACCCCGCCGAAATTGCTTCCGTAGCGGAGCAGCTGATCGCCCGCTTCGAGGGCAGAGCTTGACGCGCGTGGAGCGGTGGCAGCTGCCACCGCTCCAGAGAGATCTAGAATTTGGTGATGAGAGGCAGCAGCGCCGCCGCTTGGCTTCCCAGGACCGGCACCCAATAATTCGCGGCGCGGTAATCAGGGCCGTGATCGACCGCCATCACCCCAAAGACATATCCGATCATCGGCAGCGTCCACAGCAGACGCCCGCCCAGGTCCACGCCCATCAACACCAGCGCAACGCCGAGCACGGCCCAAAGCGGAATCAGTCGTTCCATGATTTCGCGATGACGGACTATTCGCCATGCGCTTTCCCGGTCATCGGCGCTAACCTGCGATACGAGGCCCATAGCTTCCCCTTTTCATCAACGGTCGCCGGCGATCATCCAATGGCTTCACGAAAATGTGAAGAGCGTTTCGCGCGCAGTGTCGTCAATCCGTTGTATAGCCTTCATCGAGCGAGGGCGAAGGACTGTGACAGCGGCCTTTCGCAAATCCTCTCGCTCAAAGGAGGTGATGTGATTTGACAGCATATGAAGCAGCTCAATTGACGATCGCAGCCGTCGCGCTCGTGATTGCAATTGTGAAGCTGGGGAAGTCCGATAAGGGCTGATCCAGCGGGGCGGGTGGTCTGACAGGGCCGCCCGCCCTAAAAGTTTGAACCCGCCGTGTGACAGCACGGCGGGTTCAGGTAGGTGCGTGAAATGAATCAGCACACGAAGCATTGCCTATATAGCCCTTTTCCCTTGCCAATCCAATAACCGGCGTGCGCGCGGCGCGTTCCCCTCCTGTTCCGTTTGGCGCATAAGCGCCCAATGGCCGCGAACTACAACCGCCCCAAGCCCATTGATCCTATCTGGTATCGGCAAGGCTGCTATCTGCGCATCCAGTGCGCTTGCGGTCGCCGCGTCGTCGCCCCGCTGGGCGACTTCGCCCGCTCACGCCGCATTTCTTTCGATACCCGCATATACGAACTCATCGCGCGGCTTCGGTGCAGCCAGTGCCGCCGCAAACCTTATGCGGACGTGTCGCGCAACCGCTCGGGCAATTAAACTGACGGAGGATCCGATTACTCGGATGCTTCCGGCGCTATCCGTTGGGCATGTCGCCGGCGACATGCCGCAGCGCCCGCTAGGTCGCCGCTATGCTATGACCTGGCGGGCGCTTTTCCTAGATTGAGGCGGCAATGCCGCCGCGCCCGCTGTTCGACTTCGGGGCCTGTTCCTGCCCCCTGCCGCAAGGGCTGGACCGTCTCGGCCGCTATGCGGCCTCGCTTGGCGATCAGGCGGGTTTCCCCGCCCTTCCTTCGCTTCGCTCCGTGCAGGACGGGTGATTCCCCTCCCCCCTGATCGGCCCTGATTTGCGGCATTCCCCGGCCCTGCTCGCCGCTGGGCAGAATTCGATGACCCGTCATCGCCTTCGGCTCCATTCTAGGCAGGGAAAACAGCACATGACCGACATTCCGCTGGCCACAATTCTTCGGATCAACGCCGCCCGCACCATCCCGCTCACTCGCTATGAGGAAGAGGGCAATTTCGACCGCTTTGGCTACATCAAAGACCTTGCCGAAAATCATGGCGCTGACCTTCCCGCTGTCATCGAGATTGCCGACCTACTAGGGCCGGAGGAAGATTTTGACGGCCTTGTGACCACCATCGAGGACGCCGCCGAGGGCTTCGGCTTTGGTGCTCTTATTGTCGGGGGGGCGTGAACATGGGCCAGGAGCTTATGACGCCCGCGCAGATCGCGGATATTTGCGACGGCCGAGACAAGGCCATAGCCCTTTGGCTCAGCCTCTATGACACCTACCATGCAACCCGCGACGAGGCGGCCCGCCTGGCCGAACTCGACGAGGTCCGCACCCGCATCGACGCGATGCGCCAGGGGCTGGCCGCGCTCGATCCCGCACTCGCCTTCATCGGCCGCCAGAAGGGTATGTTCTCGACCCTGCCGCTCGCCCCCGATCAGGTGAAGGCGATGCGCGAGGATCACGCCATCTACATGGCCGGTTCCGGCCGCATCAACATTGCGGGCCTCACCCCCGCCAAGCTTGCCCCGCTCGCCGCCGCCTTCGCGGCGGTTCGCTGACCGCATCTCACGGAGTTTCCCGATGGCCACCGCCGCGATCAAGACCCCCCTCCGCAACGCGCCCGACGACAATGTCGACTGGAAGCGCGTCGCTTATCTCGTCCATCTGTCGCGCGCGCTCGACAAGATGGAGGAAACCCGCCTCGTCCCCGAGAAGGAGGTGCTCTACCAGTTCTCCGCACGCGGCCATGACATGGGGCAGATCTTGCTCGGTTGCCGGCTCGACAATCCGCAGGACGCAAGTTGCGGCTATTATCGTTCGCGCCCGCTGCTGCTGGCGCTCGGTGTCGACGTCGCCGACGCGCTCGGCTCGGCGATGGGCCGCGCGGGTGGTTATTCGGACGGCCGCGACATCGGCGTGGTGTTCAATTTCCCCAATCCCAACGGCGCCTCGGCCCTGCCGATGTGCGGCGGCGTCGGCGCGCAGTACACGCCGACCGCCGGCTGGGCGCAGGCGATCGAGTATTACCGCACCGTCGTGAAGGACCCGGCCTATGACAAGGCGCTGGCCGTCGTGCTCGGCGGCGACGGATCGGTCGCGTCTAACGGCTTCTGGGCCGCGCTGACGATCGCGACGACGCAGAAGCTGCCGATGCTGTTCTACATCGAGGATAACGGCTTCGGCATCTCGGTCCCGTCGACCTTCCAGACGCCGGGCGGCAACATCGCCGCCAATCTGGCGAGCTGGAAGGGCCTGAAGATCTTCTCCGGCGACGGCACCGATCCGGCCGAGGCTGCGCGCCTCGTCGACGAGGCGACCGCCTATGTTCGCGACGAACGCGCGCCGGCGATGCTGCGCCTGACCGTGCCGCGCCTTCAGGGCCACAGCTTCCAGGACACCCAGACCTACAAGTCGCCCGAGTTCGTCGAGTCCGAATGGGCCCGCGATCCGCTGCCGAAGCTGAAGTCCTACCTCGTCCCCGCCGTGCTGAGCGACGCCGAGTGGGACAAGCTGGAACAGGACGCACAGGGTGCCGCCGAGGCCGCCTGTGTCGAGGCCAAGGCGCGCCCCGTCTCGTTGCCCGAAAGCGTGATGAAGAACGTCTTCTTCGAAGGCGAGATGCAGACCGAAGGCGGCATGGCGCTGCACGGCTATGTCGCGCCGGCCGCGACCGAGGAAGGCAGGCGCGCGCCGCCTTTGGGGCGCGCGCGTGATCGAAGCAATGGCCGAGCAGATCGACGCCGCCGCGCCGCTGATCGTTCTCGCAGGCCGCAACTATCGCGATCCCCTTTGGCCGCAGATCGAACGGCGCGCATCGGTTCCGATGGAGGGGCTTGGAATCGGTCAGCAGCTCGCTTGGTTGAGCGACAACTGAGAGCGAGAATTGTCGCGGTCCATGCGCAACTTCGCACGATGCGCTTGGGGGCATCTGTTTGTCGCGCCGCCCTTTCAATCTATCCAACGCCATTTGGCGTTGTGAGTTTGAGGATTATAGGCCCAGCAACGGCCCAAGCCCCCCGGTAGGGCCGCCCACTCTCGGCAAGCGCAAATGGCGTAGTTTGCGCTTGCCGGGAGACCAGTTGCCCTCTCTATATGGCAAGGTGACTGCCCTCTCACCGACAGCGCCCTTGTGGACCCAAGATCAGGCCATCGCCTATGAGGCGGCCCTTGAGGCCATCAACGACGTTATCGCCGGTTACAGTGAGCAGATCGCGCTCGAGCATGGTTGCGTAGCGCCGAACGCGGCGCGGATCGCTTGGCTCGAAATGCGGACGGATCAGGCATCGGCCACCGGCCATGCGCTCAATGTGGTGGATGATGAGAATGTCCGGCAAACGCTGCTGGAATACAGCGCGATCGTTCGGGCGCGAGACGGCGCAGGGTGAAGGTCCGCTCGATGGGCGGGCGTTAGTTTGTTAAATCCCCCCGTCAGTGTCTTCCTAGCATGAGGGCTGCACCAGGCCGCATCAAGGATCGGCGGTTCCCCCAATTTGCTGCGCAAATCGGCTCCCCCACCGCCCGCTAGCGCGGCCGCTTCGCGGTCCCTGATGCCCGCGCGCTCGAGCAGAAGGCGGAAGGCCGCAAGGTCAAGCTGACCCTCAACGGTCGCCGCAGCACCGTGACCTTCGATGCCGAAAAGGGTTCGATCCTCGAAAATGCGCGCGCCGCCGGCATGCCCGCCCCCTTCGCCTGCAAGGCGGGCGTCGACGTTGGCGCCGAGATCGGTCTACCCGCTGCGCTACGAGCAGGTCAGGAGCGCATCGAGTTAGTAGTCGTAGGGGCTCATTTAGAGGGACTCCCCCTCAACCCTCAGTTGCAAAGCCTCGGCGCCAATCTCGTAGATCGCACGCGCACTGCCGCCGACTACCGCCTCTTTGCCTTGCCCGATACGTCACCCCCCAAGCCCGGCCTTTCACGGGATCCCGGTTTTGTAGGGCCAGGCGTCGAAGTCGAAATCTGGTCTTTGGAGCCCGCCGCCTTCGGACGCTTCGTGGCGGCCATTCCGGCGCCATTGGGGATCGGAAAGATCTGCCTTTCCGATGGACGGCGAGTCAGTGGCTTCTTGTGCGAATCAAATGCCCTGAACGGCGCGAAAGACATCACCAAATGGGGCGGCTGGAGAAACTATCTCGCATCCGCTTCAATTCAGTGAGGATCTCGACGATGCATCCAATCTCTTTCCAGAAGGCCCGCCTCGCCGCTCTGGCTTTAAGCTTGGTCAGTGTGGCCGGCCCTGCTCATTCGGAGGGCATACTTGGCAAGACCACTGTCGCTTACCGGACCGTGAACGGCCACGACATCTTAGTTGATGTGCATCGCCCAAAAGGCGCCGACGTCCGGCCCGTCATTGTCTGGTTTCATGGCGGCGCCCTCATCATGGGCAATAGAGAAGCGATCATCCCGCAAATTGTTACGCTGGCGGAAGAGAAGGGATACGCTCTCGTCTCCTTTGATTACCGCTTGGCTCCGGAAACGAAGCTGCCCGCCATCAGCAGCGACATTGAAGCCGCATTCGCCTGGCTGGGAAGCGATGGTGCAAAACGTTTTCACCTGGACACCAAACGCATGATCGTCGCTGGGAATTCGGCTGGCGGGTATCTTACTTTGACGACAGGTTATCGGGTGAAGCCCAAGCCGCGAGCACTGGTTGCGCTTTACGGCTATGGTCGCTTGAACGCCGCGTGGTACTCTCAGCCAAACCTGTTCCCTGAGTACAATAAGACGAAAATCACCCGAGAAGAAGCTTCCGCTCAATCGGACGGAGGGGTGATTTCCGACAGCAGCAAACGCAAGGGCGATGCCGACACGATTTACCGATACTATCGGCAAAATGGCCTTTGGCCTCAAGAAGTGAGCGGGTTCCCTTCATCATCGATCGCCGAACTCATCGCCCAATATGAACCAGCGAAGAACGTCACGCGCGAATATCCACCGACTCTGCTGATGCACGGCACGGACGATCATGACGTGCCATATGAAGAATCCGCGAACATGGCGCTGCAGTTCGAAAAGCACGGTGTGCCCTACGTCCTCAAGACTATCGACAGGGGTGGCCACGGCTTTGGAGGTGGCAGCCCTGATCAAATTGAAGATGCCTATCGATCGATGCGCGACTTCATCGTTCGGTATCTTGACGGGGAATAGTGGCCGCTGGCTGGAAGGATCCAGATGGCGTCATGACGCCCGCAAGGTCGGTGACAAGAACCGCGCCGGGTTAGTCACAGTGATGCCTGCCAGCGTTTCCTGTGGGACGCCCTTCTCTCGTAGGAATGGGATCACTCTCAGTGGAATGAAGGCCATCCCGTCGGGGTTCACGCGATCCATCACGTCCATGATGTTGGTGACATAGCTCGAAAACCCGAACAGCCAGTCATTCGAAACGAGGATTTGTTTCATGTAGCCTTGGTCGATGAGCGCCTTGATCAAGAGAGCCCGTGTTTGCCACGAACGGATGCCCAGGAGGGCTGATGCACTCGCATTATCTTCTAGACCAATCGCACTGTGCGGGATGTGGTCTAGACCGATGAGGTATCCGCGCGCAGCGAGGGCGGTGAGATAGCTCAAATCGTCAGTATCATCGCTGTGACCAATACAAACCCGTGAGGGGCTCAAGCCTTCGGACTCAAAAATGGCGGCCTGCTGCTCACCATCGCGCTGACTTGCTGCCGTGTGAGTGGTTACCGGAACACCGGTGGCCAAGCTGGCCCGGGCGGCCGCCTTTAACACTAACTCCTGAAAGGGGGTCGCCTTGCCTGTGGTCGCGACCTTGATAATGCCCGCCCTAATTCCGGTGTCTTCGATGCCATATTGAATCTCACGCAGGAAGAACTGTGTGAGTTCCTCTACACTCCTCAATCGCATCGAAAGTGGCGGGTCGAACCACAAGCCGGTCGCCGCCACGATATGAACGTCGGCAGCCCGCGAAACCTCGGCCAATAAACTGACGTCGCGACCGATATCGAAAGTCGACACATCGACAATCGTTCGCACGCCAGCCGCTCTGGCGCGGCGCAATCCTCTCACAGCCTTTTCCGCTAGAGCTTTGCGGCTACCGAAGAACTCTGGCCAAGCACGCAAGAATCCTGCCGAGCTGCCGCAGATGTGCTCGTGAGTCAGTGTGAAACCCGCTTCAGAGATTGTGATAGGACCGCGCACGGTATTGATCCGATCGCCTGTGCCGATCGATCCAGCCACGCTCGCGCACCCAGCCAGGCCGCCGAGCAGAGTTCCTGCGGCGGCCGCAGACTTGAGCACAACCCTTCTCGTTTGCATGCTGCCCCCTTGCGATTGCTTACGACTCTGCTTGCAGCGACTGGTGCCGAGTCAGGCTGCAGATCTGAACCGGTTGTTTCTTTTACTGTTGACGCGTCAGATGTCAATGCCGGGGTAAAATTGTGCAAGATTCCGGTGTAAGAGTGTACCAGTTGGATTGAACAAAAAGCCTCTTGTCGAGGCGGTGCTTTCATCTGCTGTGCTGAACGGTCTGGAGCGTAGCGGAAGGCCGTTCAGCACAGCAGATGAGGGGTTTTCTGATCAGGTCATGGGGGGGGCACCTCCTCTTGCTGTGCGTGGTGGCTGTGCTTTTGCCGTTTCCGGCTGCTGGCAAGCCGATAGCTGCCCCCGTTCATCTCGAGGATATGGACATGGTGGGTCAACCGGTCGAGCAGGGCGCCGGTAAGCCGCTCGGATCCGAACACCGATGTCCATTCATCGAACGGCAGATTGCTGGTGATGAGCGTGCTGCCGCGTTCGTAGCGCTGGCTGAGCACCTCGAACAGCAGTTCACTGCCGACGGCGGTGAACGGGACATAACCCAGTTCATCAAGGATCAGCAGCTTGACTGAGGCGAGATGCTTTTGCAGCTGGCGCAACCGGCGCTCGTCTCTTGCCTCCATCAGCTCATGCACGAGGGCGGCGGCTGTAACGAAGGCGACGCTGTGTCCTTTCTGACAGGCCGCCAGGCCGAGCGCGAGCGCGACATGGGTCTTGCCGGTGCCGGAGGGCCCAAGGGCGATAATGTTGCTGCGCGTCGTAATCCATTCGCATCGCGCAAGCTCAACCACCAGCGGCTTGTTCAGCGAAGGCTGCGCGGCAAAATCGAACGTATCGAAGCTCTTGGTGTGCGGGAACCTGGCGAGCCGGATACGGCGTTCGACCATGCGCCGCTCCCGGTCGATCCGTTCCAACGGGACTGTCAGGATTTCCGTGTGCGGCCGGGCGGTTGATCATCAGGCCGCCATGGCTCTGATGAAACGTTCGCCGAAGATCACGGCAAATTGCGCCTTCGCCATGGTCCACTCACGTGGTGGCATCTTCCACTCTTTCTCCGACCGATTCAAGATCAGGTAGAGCAGCTTGGTGGCGGCCTCGTCGCTGGGGAAGTGTCCCCTGGCCCTGACAGCCCGCCTGAGCTTCGAGTTCAAAGCTTCGATGGCGTTCGTAGTGTAGATGATCCGGCGGACCTCGTCGGGGAACGCAAAAAACGGGATCACCTCGCCCCAGGCGCGCCGCCAGCTCTGGCCGATGGCGGGATAGCGCTGCCCCCAAGGGCCAGCCTCAAATGCTGTCAGCGCCTTTTCGGCGGCATCTGCGTCGGTGGCACGGTAAATCTCCTTGAGCGCGCTGGCGAGGTTCTTTCGGTCCTTCCAGGAGACGAAGTCCATCGAGTTGCGCAGCAGGTGAACGATGCAGGTCTGGACGATCGCATCGGGGAACACTGCGGTGATCGCATCGGGAAAGCCCTTCAGGCCGTCAACGACGGCCAGCAGGATGTCTTCAACGCCACGGTTGCGAAGCTCGTTCATCACCCGAAGCCAGAACTTGGCACCCTCATTCTGCTCGAGCCACAAGCCGAGCACCTCCTTTGCGCCGTCGGCGCGGACGCCCAGCGCAATGTGGATCGCCTTGTTGCGCACCATGCCCTCGTCGCGGATCTTGACCCGGATCGCGTCGAAGAAGACCAGCGGGTAAACCGGATCGAGCGGCCGCTGCTGCCAAGTGGCGACCTCATCGAGCACGGCGTCGGTCACCGTGCTAATCAAATCGGGTGAGACGTCGATGCCGTATAGATCGTGCAGGTGCCTGGTGATCTCGCGGGTGCTCATGCCGCGCGCGTACATCGACACGATCTTGTCGTCGAAGCCGGGAAAGCGGCGTTGATACTTGGCGATCAACTGCGGGTCGAAGCTCGACTGGCGATCGCGCGGCACGTCGATCGCCAACTTGCCGGTGTCGGTCATTACCGTCTTCCGACCGTAGCCGTTGCGCATGTTGCCGGCGCCGTCTTCGCCAGCGAGGTGGTGATCCATCTCCGCATTCAGGGCACGCTCTGTCAGCGCCTTCTTCAGCGAATCGAGCAGACCGCCCTGCTCGAAGGCGGCACTGGCAGCGCCGCCCGCCAAAAGCTGATCGAGAAGCTCATTCGGTATGGCAGGTTCTTTGCGTCGTGACATAGTGGGACTCCTTGTTGCCCATTATGCCCGGCCACACACGGAAATCCTGACAGTCCCCGTTCCAACTCGCACAGGCGCAGCAGATAGCCGGGATAATCGGTGCGGCTGCCCGCCGCTTCCATCGCCACCTTCTCATACTCGCGAGCGAAGGTCGGCAGCTTGAGCGCTTTCAAGTGGTTGCCCAGCAGGATCTGCGGCGGCACGCTGGTGCCCGTCTCCATTATGGCAGGCAGCGGTTGCATCACAGGGTCTGTCATGCTGATGCCCCCTTCATTGTCACGCGGTGGGCATCGGGTATCAGGCCCAGATAGGCGCGGGTATCGGTCACACCGACATTGGCGCGGGGCAGATAGGGATACAGGCTCATATCCAGCCTCGCGGGTCGGTGTTCCAGACGCGCAAGCAGGATCATCTTGACCGCATCAAAGCTGATCGCGCCCAGCTCCAGCGCACGGGCGACCGCCCACTCGACCAGCGACTGCTCATAATGTTCGCACAACCGCAGGACCTGGATGAAGGCACGCCGTCCTTCCTTGCCGCTTCTCGCTTCCATCAGCCGCCGCAGGCGGTGCACCGGTTCGGACAGGTGCCAGCCATCAAGCGGCGCGGCCTGATCCAGTGCGCCGGGCTTATGCTCGAGCAGGGCCAGATAGTGGAGCGGGTTGGCAATAAAATCCTCTCGCTCATAGCTGCGCACATGGCTGGCGATGCACGTGCCCCGACAGACGATGTCGACACGATCGACATAGCCCTTGATGACGACCTGCTGATGCGCGAACGCCGTGGGTACCGAGTAATCGTTGGTGCGATAGCGCACCAGCGCCATCGACGACGCGCAGCCGCTGACGATATGGCACGGATCGAACGCCACCTCCGGCAAGGGCATGAACGCGGCACTATCGGCTTCCATGCGCGCCGTGATGCTCTGGCTTTGTCCCCGCAATACCGCTGCACCGCGACGCCGGCATTGATCGGCAAAGCGGGCGTTCAGTTCTTCGATACTCGCCGCCGCCGGTATCGGCACCATGAAGTTGCGGCGCACATAGCCGACCAGTCCCTCGACCTTGCCCTTGTCGTTCCCCTTGCCGGGGCGACCGAACCGATCGTCGAACAGATAATGGCTCTGCAAGCCCGCAAACATCCGGCTGCGTTCGCGCCGTCCATCGCCAAGAATGCGCGCCACCGCAAGCCGGGTGTTATCGTACAGGAGGCTCTGTTGCAAAAATCGTGAAGCTTGAGCATGCTTGGCGGAGATTGGACGGACGGAACGATGACGGATTTCAAGTGGCGCCATTTCCAGGGTGATGTGATCCTGTGGGCGGTGCGCTGGTATTGTCGCTATCCGATCAGCTATCGCGACCTTGAGGAAATGCTGGCGGAACGCGGCATTTCGGTCGACCATACGACGATCTATCGCTGGGTCCAGTGCTACGCCCCGGAGATGGAGAAGCGGCTGCGCTGGTTCTGGCGGCGTGGCTTTGATCCGAGCTGGCGCCTGGATGAAACCTACGTCAAGGTGCGGGGCAAGTGGACCTACCTGTACCGGGCAGTCGACAAGCGGGGCGACACGATCGATTTCTACCTGTCGCCGACCCGCAGCGCCAAGGCAGCGAAGCGGTTCCTGGGCAAGGCCCTGCGAGGCCTGAAGCACTGGGAAAAGCCTGCCACGCTCAATACCGACAAAGCGCCGAGCTATGGTGCAGCGATCACCGAATTGAAGCGCGAAGGAAAGCTGGACCGGGAGACGGCCCACCGGCAGGTGAAGTATCTCAATAACGTGATCGAGGCCGATCACGGAAAGCTCAAGATACTGATCAAGCCGGTGCGCGGTTTCAAATCGATCCCCACGGCCTATGCCACGATCAAGGGATTCGAAGTCATGCGAGCCCTGCGCAAAGGACAGGCTCGCCCCTGGTGCCTGCAGCCCGGCATCAGGGGCGAGGTGCGCCTTGTGGAGAGAGCTTTTGGCATTGGGCCCTCGGCGCTGACGGAGGCCATGGGCATGCTCAACCACCATTTCGCAGCAGCCGCCTGATCGGCGCAGAGCGACAGCCTACCTCTGACTGCCGCCAATCTTTGCAACAGAGCCGTCGCGGCCATGTCGGCCTGGACGATCCCCATGCCGCGCCAGCCGACCCGGCCGGCAACCTCCGCGCGTTCCCGCATCGGGAAAGGGCTCACTTCGCTGAGATCGCCGGGAAAGGTGTTGCCCGCGATCGTCCAGTAGGAAGCGCAGAGTTCGATGTCGTCGATCGTCATGTACAAAGGTCTCCGTAAAAGGGAGCGCGAAGCGCCAATGAGAATGGGCAGCCGGTCAGCGCGCCGGCGCGAGGACGAAGTCCCAGTCGACCAGCAGGAAAGGGCAGGGCATGCCATAGTCCTGTGCGAGCGCGGGATCGTCGATCGTCCTGAATTCCGCGACCAGCTCACGCTTGACGCCGAACACCGCGTCCTCGGGCAGATAGGGGCAGTCGGGCGTGAAGATGTGCGTGATCACCTGCTCGAATCCCGGCGCGGTGACGATGAAATGCAGGTGCGCGGCGCGGTTGGGGTGTCGGTCGACGGCTTTGAGCAGCTTGCCGACCGGGCCGTCATAGGGGATCGGATAAAAGCGCGGCTTGACGGTCTGGAACCAGTAGCGTCCGTCCGCTTCGGCCGCGAACAGGCCCCGAAGATTATAGTCCGGCTGGATGCCCTTCTGCTGGACATCGTAGAAGCCGTCGTTATTCGTCTGCCAGACGTCGAGCGTGGCGCCGGCGATCGGGTTGCCCGCAATGTCGAGCACGCGGCCCCGCACCAGGGTCGGCGCCCCCTTGGCGTCGAGGCAGATGTTGGTGCCGTTGGCATAGTGCGGCGCACCTTCGACATAGAAGGGGCCAAGGATGGTGTTGGGGGTCGCGCCACTGGGGCGGCGATGGTTGATCGCATCGACCAGCATGGTCACGCCGAGCACATCGGAGAGAAGGATATATTCCTGCCGCCAGTCCGAGCAGATCTGCCCGGTCTCTGTCAGGAACCGGATCGCCGCGAACCATTCCTCGTGGGTGGGTTCGATTTCCTTGACCGCGGCATGAAGATGTTTGGTGATGACGGCCAGAACATCCTTCAGCCTGGGTTCGCCCGCCTCGCCCATGCGGGAGTTGACGACGTCGACCGATCTCTCTTCTTCGAAGTAAGCGCCATCGAAGGATTGATTTTCATTCATTCAAGCGTCTCTCCAATTTAGGTTGAGCGACTCTTCTGGTGGAGCGTCTTCGATCCACACTATATATTCCTGAAAAGTGATGAGAAGATCCGGAACGGGGAAACTCATTTGCAAATATCGGGAGAATGGCGCTGCCGAAATCGGTGCCATACCCAGCTCCTGCAAAGGCATGTTCCGGCGCAATTTCAGATACTAACGGGACTTCGTACAGGGACATGACGCTATCTTACCCCCTGCAAACCGAGTTCGACGGAAATTTGCTGCAGTGCGGGAAGATAATGATCGAGAAGCTGTTCAGGCGATACGCGCACCGACTGGGCGCCGACATTCAAGGCGCCCAAAAGCGTGCGGTCCCGGCCGAACACCGGCACGGCGATCGAGCGTAGCCCGATCTCGAGTTCCTGATCGACCAGCGCATAGCCCTGCTCCCGGACGGTCCGCAGAAGCGCCAGCAGCGCTTCGGGGTCGGTCACCGTGTCCGCTGTCCTGGCTGTCAGGACGGTGCGGTCGAGATAGGCCTTCTGCTCGGCGGGCGAGGCATGCGCCAGGAGCACGCGCCCCATCGATGTGCAGTAGAGCGGCAGCCGGCTGCCGACTCTGAGCGCGATCGACATGATCCGTGAGGCTTCGGCGCGCGCGAGATAACAGACCTCGTCGCCATCGCGGATGCCGAGTGAACAGGATTCGCCAAGATCAGCAGCGGCGCGGGCGAGAAGCGGCTGCGCCACCGTCGCCAGTGCGTCCGAGGACAGAAACGCATAGCCCAGCCGAAGTACGCGCGGCAGCAGCATGAAATGAGAGCCCCTGGCCTCGGCAAAGCCGAGACATTGCAGCGTGTGCAGGCAGCGGCGCACCGATCCCCGGCTGAGCCCTGTCAACTGGCTCGCGCGCGCGATCGACAGCGGGCCTTGCTCCTCAGCGAAGCATTGAAGGACCGTGAGCCCGCGCGACAGCGAGGTCATGAACTCGGGATCGGCCTTCGCGCCGATATCGTCCAATTTCGAGAGACCTTCCAAAGTCTCCAGTGACGCGTCCATGCAACCTCCTGTTCGATTATCGGATCAACTGGACAATAATCGACGTTGACAGGAATCGGAAGTGGAGAGCACAATGGTCGATATTCGTATCAATATCCGATAATCGGACATGTCTCTCATCCAGGCGAAAGGGAGGATCAGGTGATCGACAAGAGTTTTGCCACGCCGGCTTTGGCGGTAGGCGACATTTTCGATGGCGCGTCGGTCATGATCGGCGGGTTCGGGACCGCGGGCATGCCGGACCAGCTCATCGATGCGCTGATCGCCCATGGCGCGCGCGACCTTACCGTCATCAACAACAATGCCGGTAACGGCGAGACCGGGCTTGCCGCGCTGCTCAAGGCGGGGCGGGTGAAGAAGATCATCTGCTCGTTTCCGCGTCAGGCGGATTCGCACCATTTCGACGCGCTCTACCGCGCCGGCGAGATCGAGCTTGAGCTGGTGCCGCAGGGCAACCTGGCCGCGCGCATCCATGCCGCGGGCTCGGGTCTCGGCGCGATCTTCACGCCGACCGGCTATGGCACGCAACTTGCCGAGGGCAAGGAAACCCGCGAGATCGACGGCAAGCACTATGTGCTCGAATATCCGATCCACGCCGACTTCGCCCTGATCAAGGCGCAGGCCGGCGACCGCTGGGGCAACCTCGTCTACCGCAAGACCGCCCGCAACTTCGGCCCCATCATGGCGATGGCCGCCAAATGCACGATCGCCCAGGTGAACGAGATCGCGGCGCTCGGCGCTCTCGATCCCGAGGCGGTCGTCACCCCCGGCATCTTCGTGCAGCGGGTCGTGCAGGCGGCCATGCCCACCGTCCTTGCCGATGCAGCCTGAAGGGAACCGCCGATGAACCGCATGAATCGTGAGGACATGGCCCGGCGGGTCGCCCGTGACATAGCCGAGGGCGCCTATGTCAATCTGGGCATCGGCCTGCCGACCCGGGTCGCCGACTATCTCCCCGCCGACAAGGAGATATTCCTGCAGAGCGAGAACGGGCTGCTTGGCATGGGTCCGGCGCCTGCACCGGGAGACGAAGATCCGGAGCTGATCAACGCGGGCAAGCAGCCGGTGACGCTGCTGCCGGGAGGCTGTTTCTTCCACCATGCCGACAGCTTTGCGATGATGCGCGGCGGCCATCTCGACATCTGCGTGCTGGGTGCCTTTCAGGTCGGCGTGAATGGCGATCTCGCCAACTGGCACACCGGTGCGCCCGATGCCGTCCCGGCGGTCGGCGGGGCGATGGATCTCGCTATCGGCGCCAAGCAGGTGTTCGTGATGATGGAGCTGCTCACCAAGTCGGGCACGAGCAAGCTGGTGAACGCCTGTACCTATCCGCTCACCGGGCTTGGCTGCGTATCGCGCGTCTACACCGATCTCGCCGTCTTCGACGTGGGCCCCTCGGGGGCGGCCGTAGTCGAGATGGTAGATGGGCTCACGCTCGAGGCGTTGCGCGGTCTGACAGGCCTCCAGATAGATATGGCCGCGACGCCGGCCGCCGTCTGACAGAATAGGATAATCGACATGACTGACGCTTTCATCTGCGATGCCGTTCGCACGCCGATCGGCCGCTATGGCGGGATACTTGCCGGTGTTCGGGCCGACGATCTGGGAGCGCTGCCGATCGCGCAACTGCTGGCGCGCAATCCCGGCCTCGATCCGGCCGCGATCGAAGAGGTGTTCTACGGTTGCGCCAACCAGTCGGGCGAGGACAATCGCAATGTCGCTCGGATGAGCCTGCTGCTCGCCGGGCTGCCGTCATCCGTGCCCGGGGTGACGCTAAACCGGCTATGTGCCTCCGGCCTGGAGGCGGTCGGCGCCGCGGCGCGCGCGATCCGCACGGGTGAGATGTCTCTGGCGATCGCAGGCGGCGTCGAATCGATGACGCGCGCGCCCTATGTCATGGGTAAGGCTGGCGCCGCCTTCGGGCGGGGGCAGACGCTTGAGGACACCACCATGGGGTGGCGTTTCGTCAATCCAAGGCTGGCGAAGCTTTACGGTGTCGAGGCAATGCCCCGGACCGGCGAGAATGTGGCCGAAGATTACAAGATATCCCGCCTCGACCAGGATGCTTTTGCCGCGCGCAGCCAGCACCGCGCTGTGGTCGCGCAAGGCAATGGCTTCTTCTCTTCGGAGATCATTCCCGTCACCGTGCCAGGTCGCAAGAAAGGCGAGACGATGGAGGTGTCGGTGGATGAGCATCCCCGCGCCGACACGACGGCAGATCTGCTCGCGACCCTGAAACCCTTGTTCGGGCCCGAGGGTACGGTCACCGCCGGCAATGCGTCGGGGATCAATGATGGCGCCGCCGCCATGATCATCGCCAGCGAGGCGGCAGCGAAATATTACGGCCTTGTCCCGCGCGCCCGCATCCTCGGCATGGCGGCGGCGGGCGTGGAACCGAGGGTGATGGGGATCGGCCCGGTAGCGGCAACGCGCAAACTGATGACACGCCTCGGACTGGAGATCGTTGATTTTGACGCGATCGAGCTCAACGAGGCGTTCGCCAGCCAGTCGCTTGCGGTGTTGCGTGAACTCGGTCTCCCCGATGACGCTCCGCATGTGAACGCCAATGGCGGCGCGATCGCGCTGGGCCATCCGCTCGGCATGAGCGGTGCGCGCCTGGCTCTCACGCTCACCCATCAATTGGAGAAGCACGGCGGCAAACTCGGTCTCGCCACCCTGTGCATCGGAGTGGGGATGGGGCTGGCTCTGGCTGTCGAGCGCGTATGATGCATCACCGTCCGTGTTGGCTGGCTAAACCACTCTCAGATGATGACCGGCGCAGCCGTTCTGGGTGGCGTTCTTCTCGTTCGACATGCGGCAGTCGCTACGAGCAATGCGTTCGATCCCTCTATCATTAACAAGGCGGCATTCGGGATCGTGCCCCGCGGGGTGGTGTAACGGCGCGGTTCATCGGTAGAGAATCGGCCTGATTAGGCGGACACGACGGACAGCTAAAATAGCGGACTGTCGCTAACAGGGGCGAGACTTTCGAGCCTCGTGTATCTTCGGGATATGGCGCATTCGTCGTGCTCTTCAGCTTCTCTCTCAGGCGTTGAAGCTTCCGGAAAATCCGGGGCGGTTCACGCCTAGGATGTCTTTATGCCGCGCGACGCCATCACGGTCCAGGTCGAGAAGGGATGGATCACGTTGACCGGCGAAGTCGACTGGCACTATCAGAAGGATAACTCGAGGTATGCGCTCCTGCGGCTGCACGGAGTTATCGGGATATCCGATAGGTCGCTATCAAGCGCAAGGTCGACGCCAGCAATATCGATGACGAGATCATGCATGCGCTGCATCGATCGTGGTTCTTCGATCCAAAGACGGTCTCGGTGAGCGCCCACGATGGCAAGGTCGTTCTGGCGGGTACGGTCACATCGCCCCATGACAGGCAGGTGGCTGCTGCAACCGCCTGGGCCGCGCCTGGCGTGACCGATGTGCGCAACGAAATCACGGTCGCTTAAATTCCTCAAAGCGGCCCGGTCGTCCGCGAGTGGGCGATCACGGGTAGCCGGGCCGGCCGGGATCCGGCCCGGGCACGCTATGGGACGAGGACGGCGGCGCCCTCGAACCGTCCTGCTCTAAGGTCGCTCAGCGCCTGATTGGCCTGATCGAGTCGATAGCGGTTCGTATGCGTGACGATGCCGATTCTCGGCGCCAGCCCGAGGAAGTCGAGACCATCCTGGCGCGTCAGGTTCGCGACCGACATGATCTGCCGCTCTCCCCATAGCAGATCATAGGGGAAGCCTGGAATTTCGCTCATGTGGATGCCGGCGCAGACGACGCGCCCTCCTTTGCGGAGGGCTCGTAGGGCAGCGGGGACGAGTTCGCCCGAGGTTGCATAGATGATGGCCGCATCGAGCGGCTGGGGCGGCTGTTCGTCTGAGCCGCCAGCCCAGGTGACGCCGAGGGATCGGGCGAAGCCCTGCGTGGTGACATCGCCGGGGCGGGTGAACGCAAAAACGGATCGGCCTTGCCATCCTGCCACCTGTGCGACGATGTGCGCGGCAGCGCCAAAGCCGTAGAGCCCGACACGATGACCTTCGCCGGCCATGACCAGCGAGCGCCAGCCGATCAGGCCGGCGCAGAGAAGAGGGGCCAATGACACATCGTCGCCGTTCTCGCCGAGTGGAAACGCGTAGCGCGCGTCGGCGATCGCGGCCGTCGCAAAGCCGCCATCGCGCGTGAAACCGGTGAAGAGGGGGTGGTCGCAAAGGTTTTCGCGCCCCGCCGCACAATAGGAACAGGCTCCGCAACTATGGCCAAGCCAGGGGATACCGACCCGCTCTCCCAACTGCAAACCCTCCACGCCCTCACCGAGCGCATCGATCCGGCCGACAATTTCGTGACCAGGAATGACGGGAAGGACGGGGTTGGGTAGATCGCCGTCGACTACGTGGAGATCGGTCCGGCAGACGGCGCATGCCGACACTTTGACACGAATCTCTCCCGGTCCCGGCGAGCGGTCCGGAAGGTCCGTCCAGACAAGGGGGCGGCCGAGCTCTTTCAGCACCATTGCCTGCATGGCGATGTCAGACCTTTGCAAGCTTTGTCATCAATGGGCGAGGAGCGCGCACCGGTTGGAAGCGAGAAGGAGATCGGCGGTCACTCCGCCCAACACCCATTCGCGCAGCCGGCTATGGCCGTAGGCGCCGGCTACGATCACGTCGGCGGACTGCTCCCGCGCAACTGCTTCGATCGCGGACGCATCATCACCTGTGGCACGCACCACGAACGGTTCGGCCGCGATACCATGGCGCTTGAGCCAGCTGGAGACATCATCGAGCCGCTTGCCCGCCCCCGCCATCTCATCTTCCGCGGCGATCTCGACGAGCGTGACACGCGATGCCATTTCAAGGAAGGGCAGGGCGTCGAGCGTAGCCCGCCTCGCCTCGCGGCTATCTTTCCATGCGATCATAACGCGGTCAGGCGTCAGTCTGGTCGCGCCGGCAGGGACGAGAAGAACGGGCCGGCCGGCGCGGATGATCAGATCGCCCATGTCGACGTTGCGCGTACGGTCGAGCATCGAGCCGCCCCGATCCGGTTTGGTGATCAGAAGATCCGCGCTGCGGGCCTCTTCGCCGATATAGTCGGCAATCGATGCCCCGGTGATCGCAAATCGCCAGTCGAGACCGGAGACTCTGCCGCCGAGCACCGCCCGGAATTCCGTTTCGGCGGCGTCGGCCTCCCGTTGAATCTCATCGCGATTCTGTTCCATCACCTGGCCGGAAATGAAGCCGTCGCCATAGACATACTGGATTGGCTGGCATGCCGCGATGCCGATCACGCTCGCTTGAAATCGCTGGGCGAGGTTGGCCGTAATCTGGAGTAGATCGGCGTTCGGCTTGCCGAGTTCGAGGTGGACCATCAGCGTAGCATAGGTCATCGGATCATCTCCTGTAGCTGCCCACGTTCGAGCATCTGGCGGTTCGGCATCAGCATTGGATGCGCACTAGATCTACGGCGCTCCTCCGCGGCCAAATATCGGGTGATATACTTATCTGCGCGCCAGCCACCCGATCGCCAGCGCGGCGTTCAAAGCGCTCTCCGCCCTCCCGGGAAGATCCGTAACCTTACCGATTTGAAGGGTGCCTGCGCGAGCATAGGAGAGAGAATCACAAGGTATAATTTTCCAGCTCGGGAAAGTGCGCGTGAGAAAGCTGCATGGTCGACCACAATCTGGACGTAGCGGCAGCGATCGTGTCCGTGGTGATACTGTGGGTCGTGATACTTCTCACCGTAAGGGAGAAGATGTGAGTGTTTCGAGGATTGCTCGGTGCGCCGTATTGGGGATCTTCACTGTAGGATTGTGTAGCATACCGGGTGCGCTTCTTGCTCTAATCCCCGAGACCGCTACAACTATTCCTACAGAAGTACCTCTCGGCTTCACACCCGATGCCGACGTGCTGATCCACACGGCCAGTGGGTTTCGCTTTCCAGCACAGGTTGCAGGGTTCACACGGATGAAGGAACGCGGGTCAGATCCGAGCGGCGAATATGTCGCGATCGGATATGAACGACAGATCGGCCAGGACGACCAGATCATCGTTCGGATAGCGATCGTCCATCTGGTGGATATGACGGCTGCAGAGCATTACACCATCATGAAGTCGGTCGCCATGTCACATTTTTCTGCGGTTTCGGTCTTGTCGGAGACCAGGTTTTCGATCGGTGGACAGCCGGATATTCCGGGATACCGCGGAGTATTTGCGGGCGAGCGAGGGGATCATTCCTGGCGCTTCAGCCTGACAACCGTGGACTTCGGCTTCTGGGACGGGCGCTTGGCGTCAGCCTATCCCGCAGGTCGGGCGCGGGAGGCGGAGAGCGCATTGGACGGGCTCCTTTCCGCGTTCCGCTGGCAGCGTCCTGTCACGCGCGTTGAGTGAGGCGCGCCCCGCGACCTAGTGCGGCCGAATTTACCGCTCGGTGATGAATTTTGGGCTTTTCGGGTTGGGAAGGGCGGCGCCGGCATGAACACTCAGATAGTCGCCATCGTCGACACGAGTGAGCGGGACGATCAGTTCAACATCAACGCCATCAAACTTAAGATATAAAGCAGATCCCTTGCGTCGAAAGCCGGGTCGCACCTCGGGTTTCGTTCCGTTGGTTAGCGTGCAAAATCACCTGGCCGCAATTTGGACATTGAAGCCGGCGTAGATCTGCCATTTGGGCGCGGCTATTCCCTTGTGGATCACAGAATATTGCGGCTCGACGAAGGTGTTGAGCCGGACCTTCTTCGAGAGGGCTCTGTTGCAAAGATTGGCGGCAGTCAGAGGTAGGCTGTCGCTCTGCGCCGATCAGGCGGCTGCTGCGAAATGGTGGTTGAGCATGCCCATGGCCTCCGTCAGCGCCGAGGGCCCAATGCCAAAAGCTCTCTCCACAAGGCGCACCTCGCCCCTGATGCCGGGCTGCAGGCACCAGGGGCGAGCCTGTCCTTTGCGCAGGGCTCGCATGACTTCGAATCCCTTGATCGTGGCATAGGCCGTGGGGATCGATTTGAAACCGCGCACCGGCTTGATCAGTATCTTGAGCTTTCCGTGATCGGCCTCGATCACGTTATTGAGATACTTCACCTGCCGGTGGGCCGTCTCCCGGTCCAGCTTTCCTTCGCGCTTCAATTCGGTGATCGCTGCACCATAGCTCGGCGCTTTGTCGGTATTGAGCGTGGCAGGCTTTTCCCAGTGCTTCAGGCCTCGCAGGGCCTTGCCCAGGAACCGCTTCGCTGCCTTGGCGCTGCGGGTCGGCGACAGGTAGAAATCGATCGTGTCGCCCCGCTTGTCGACTGCCCGGTACAGGTAGGTCCACTTGCCCCGCACCTTGACGTAGGTTTCATCCAGGCGCCAGCTCGGATCAAAGCCACGCCGCCAGAACCAGCGCAGCCGCTTCTCCATCTCCGGGGCGTAGCACTGGACCCAGCGATAGATCGTCGTATGGTCGACCGAAATGCCGCGTTCCGCCAGCATTTCCTCAAGGTCGCGATAGCTGATCGGATAGCGACAATACCAGCGCACCGCCCACAGGATCACATCACCCTGGAAATGGCGCCACTTGAAATCCGTCATCGTTCCGTCCGTCCAATCTCCGCCAAGCATGCTCAAGCTTCACGATTTTTGCAACAGAGCCCTTGCGGACATTCTGTGCAGACTGTAGCATCGTCGACATGCGCTGGCTGATCATCATCGCTTCGTTCGGTTACGTGATGACAGACGCATCCGTCTCAGCACAGCCGATGCGGCAGCCTAGCTGGGATGAGGTGAAGGAGACGGCCAAGGCCTGCTCTCTGGTGGTTCACCGCATTGATGTTCCTGCGAGCCCGGTCGGTTCGGGAGAATGGGCTTACTACATCGACCGGCAATCGACCTCGACGCAGCGGACGTGTTTCTACAAGCGACTGGGCATCGGAGAAGTCGAGAAGACGATGCGGGAGTTTGACTTCGCTGGCGCGAGGCAGTCTGGCAGCTAACCACCCACAATCGCCGATCAGCGACGAGTCCGGACTCGCCCCATTGCGGACAAAGATCGTTTGAAGCACCATCTAGCGGATAGCTTCCGGATCATGGACGACAAGCGCAAATGAAAATCCCGCGATGGTATTTGTGGCAGTTCGCGGCATGGCTCGTGACCGGACTTCCCTTCCAATGGTTTTTTACCGCTTTCAACGGCCTGCCATTTCTCTCATTGCCCGATGCGCCGGGGCCTAATGGCCCGTCGCTGCCACTTTGGGTTTTGGTGATGATCTTTCTCTATCACCCAATTTTGACCGCTCCGGTTGCGGTTTGGTCTGCCTTTTCTCATCGCAAGCGGAGCCTGCCACGTCCTTAGGGCTGCTGCGCTGCTGCCCGGCGATGAACGTCCGCTAACCACCACTTTTTGCCATTCCGGAATGGCCCGCGGCCTTGAGGCGTGCTGCCTTATGTAGGTTTTCTGTTCCGTTGCTACTCAACCCCCAACCACCGATCCGTGTCGTTCGCTGTTCGTTCGGGCCTGGCGTACGCAAAGCGCACTTTCGTGCAGTGACCCCTTCCTGCTCTACCTCGTCTGACGTGCCGTTCACGATCATGAAGAACGGCAACGCTGCAACGTCGTTCTTCTTCAACTCGGTGAACTTCGGAAGCGGCTGCAACTACAACGCCAATCTCAACACGGGCGCTGCTTTGACCGTCACGCCCTAATCCGGGCTAACAGGGGGGCGGGGCAACCCGCCCCTTTTTGCCGCCCGCGCCGATCGCGGCGGATATTCGGTTCAAAAGGCCATGCGAACCGATCCTGCATAGCCGGCGCGCGCGATGGAGCGCGCCACCCAGCTATAGGACTGACAGTGGATTCCGTCGCGCCGCGCGCGCGCCCACGCCAGATCAATCACGAGATCACCCCACCGTTTGGCGACGTTTTCGATCGCGGCCGTGGCGCGCCGATCATAGGGCAAAAGCCACACGACCTTGCCGACCTGGAGCTTGCCCCGGATCGCGTTGAGATTGTCGGCGAGGTGCGGATTGCCGGCGTCATTCGCGCCGGCCGAGATCACGGCGCTACCATAGGAGCCCGCAGGCGTTCGATCGAGGATCGCGGCCGAGCCGATCCCGGCCCTTGCTACAACTGTGCAGCGGTTGCCGAGCGCAGCGCGCACCGCAGCGGCCGTGCCGTCCGCGTGGCTATCCCCAAGGATCAGGCAGGATGCGAGCACCATCACCGTAATTTTCCTCTATCGCAGCCGCGAGCATATCTTGCGCGGCCAACTCAGCCGTCGCCGCTTCCAGATCGATTTGGAAATATTCAGTGGGGAGCGGCATCGTTCGCGCGATCAGAAAATAGCGCAGGACCGTGTTTGCTTCCGGCGTCCGCGCCCAGCGCCGGAGTGCCGGCGTATCCTTGAATCCGCCCGTCGAGAGCATTTCCAAGATCGCGCGATTCCGATCGTGAACATCGAGCACGAGCGGCACGTCGGCCGCAGTTGCGTTCGGAGGCCAAGAGCCGCCCACGGTCATTCCTCGACGGCCGCGATCGAGCGCGGGACGTACCCGGACGGATTGTAGGAAACCACCCGGATCGGCGACGAATAGGGGTTCACGCCCCCGGCCTTCGCAGAGGCCCGAGGAGCGCGCTTCGCTACGGCCGCCACCCGAACAGGCGAGGCTTGGGGAGTCGGCCTCGCAGCGATGACAGGGGCGGTTGTGACCGGCGCATTGTTCACCGTCGCGATCGTCTGAGGCGTCACGGTCAGAGTGTCATAGGTATGGAAGCGCGACGACAGCCAGCTACCCCATTGGCGTGCATAGACCATGATCGCCGCCCGATAGGGGGCGTTGTGGACCGGCGTTCGCGAGTGGTAATTCGCCACCCGCGTCCAGATATCGCCGCGATCGTTTTTGATGTGCCCGCGCAGCCGCCACGCCGCCAGATCGTAGGAATAGCAGCCCGGTTGAGCCACGTCCGCCGTCCCAATCCCATAGCGTGCCAGCGTGCGAATATAGGCGGTGTTGAATTGCATCGAGCCGATATCATAGGTCGCGTTGGTGTTGCGGACCCATTGCCCCGGCTTGCCGCCTTCCTTCTGCGCGACGGCAAGGATGATGTTGGCAGGGACGCCATATTTGGCCGCCGCGCCGATCGAGCACACGACCCTTTCATGGATCGCGGGCGGGATATCCGCAGGCATCATGGATTGTTCCCCCGGTTCACGAACTCAGACACTTCATTGCTGGCGTCCACACGGGTTGACGGGTTGCTACCGCGCTGACTTCCCGAGATTGCGTCCCCGCCGAAGCCGCCGGGGTCCGCGCCGATCGCTTCCGAGGGGCCGCCGTCGCCATCGAGCGCGCCGCCATCGGAGCCGCCGCCACCAAACGAGCCCGACCCCGAGCTACTATAGGAATAGGAATCGAAGCCTCCCGTGGAGGTTGTCGATCCCGGCGACCCGAAGCCGCCTCCCGAGCTACCGCCGCCGCGCGAGCCGCCCCGCGATCCCCCTGCCCCGGTTGCCGGCGTCAGGGTTTCGCTTCCGCCACCCGCTTGCCGCCTCGCAGCCGCAGCGCCGGGGTTGCGGATTTCCGATGCGATTTGCCCGCCGACCGTGCCGGCGACCCGCGCGCGCGCCGCGTCAGCTACAGCGCCCATTTTGTTTGAAGCTGTTCGCGCGATCCCACCGCCGAGGTTAGATGCCATATCGGCCGCGAACAAAGCGCCCGTCGCCAACGCGCTACGGCCTCCCGATCCGCCGCCTTCACCAGCGCCGGCCCCGCCGGGTTCCTCGCCAAGTGCAGCGGACGCTTGCGCGGCCGAGCCGGCTTCCGCCGTCGCCGCTACGACTTCTTCGGCAGAGCCGGCCGCCGCGCCATCGGGCTCCCCGACCGCCCCGGCGATCCCGCCGCCGGTAGTGCCAGCGGGAGAGCCAGCGCCAGAGGTCGCAGTCTCAGCGCCGCCGCCTTCCCCCGTCGCGGCGCTACGTCCGCCGCCAGCGTTATCGTTCGCGCCGCCAGCACGGCCGCCGCTGTCAGCGCCACCCATCGCAGAGGAGAGAGGCGAAGCCCCGCCACCCCCGCCGCTACCACCGCCACCGCCGCCGCCGTCAGGACCGAGGCTCCCGCTCACGCTGGACCCGCCGCCCGACGACGAGCCCCCGCCCGAGCCCGAAAACATGCCGCCCCCGCTTGCCATGTTTTCCTGCGCCGACTTGAACGCGGCGCTTATCGCGCTCGCGCCGCCAGCGGCGTTCGCCGCACCGGCAGCGAGCGCAGCGCCACCAGTAGCCGCAGCCGCTACAGCCATGCCGCCCGCAGTCATGGCCGCGCCCGCGCCCAATGAGCCGACATTGGCAGCACCGCCGACGCTAGCGCCGGTTATGATGCCAGCCACAATGCCCGGAATCTTGTTGACCAGCGCCAAGAGGATCACACAGGCGACCATCATCGCCGCAAGCTCTTTGATCGTCGTCACAGACGACATGCTGGCGTGATACTGATCTACGAAGGTCTTGCCGATCCCGACGAGCAGAACCATCGCCATCAGCGACGCGGCAACACCGAGCACCGTCTTGAAATAGTTGATCGCCATGTCCGAGGTCCACCGGGAACCGCCGAACCCGAGGAAGAAAATGCCGCCAAAGGCGAGAATCCATGCGGAGACGAGCAGGAGCAGCATGTTGACCGCCACGAGGGCGAGGACAACGAGGATGATGCACGCGATGATGATCCCCACCGCAGAGTCCACCGGCTCCCAAATCGAGGACTGATCGACCGTTGTTGAGACGATATCAAAGCCGATATCGACAATGCTTCCGGGTGTGACCGGGCCGATGCTTGCCGCATTTGATCCTAGCTGTTGCAGGGACCGAATGATGGCGTCTGCGATCGAGGGACCGTTCGTCAGCAGGAAAAAATAGAAGCCGGTGAAAACGACGAAGCGGATAAACTCAGAGAAGAACTCTCCGAGATCGGCCCGGCGAAGGGCCATAAGGCCCATCGTCCAAACCAAGCTGATAGCCGCCAGACCCCAAAACAGGAACGAGGCTGCACTTGTCATCGCCGAGGACCAGCCACGGGCCGCCGCCGCGTAGCGATTCTGGATATCGGTGAACATGCCGCCGCCCTCAGTCTGGGCTAGGGCTGGCGTCGCCACCGTCAATGCTACCAACGTGCAGAGCCCTATGAGGGCCAGCTTATTGCGAGATACAACCATCGTTCCGGCCCTCAGTTATCCGAGCTTCACCCGCTCACTTTGGCGTCGTGTATTCGTACTTGCCCGGCGGCGTTTTTTTGTAGGAGCCCCCGCGAGGGTTGGGTTTCGGCTGTTCGATTGGGGGCGGTGCAGTGACGGCGACCGGCGCAGGGGCTTCCGGCGTCGCCCGCAGCATCATCACGAGCAGGCCAAGGAGGATGACGACCACCGCCACCAAAAGTCCCACGAGCTTGATGTTCATTTCGTCATCCTCCTGTCGGCGCGATCAGTTTGGCGTCGTATAGCCATAGGTGCCGGTCGCATCCTTTGTGTAAGAGCCAGACCGTGCCTTTTCCGATGCGGCGACGCGCAGGGCCTTTTCGTCCATTGCGGCTTGCTGGACGGCCAGCGTGGCGGCCTGCTGTGCCATTAGCTGCTGGCGCAGCGCGAGAAGCTGGTTGGCCTGATTTGCGGCGAACTGGTTGGCATAGCCGAGGGCCTGTGCCTGCCCGTCCGCCGATTGAGCGTTGCGCTGCATCTGTTCGAGCGTCGCCGCTTCCTGCTGCAACTGCGTCTGCTGGTTGCTGATACCGCGTAGCACTTCATCATTCGACGCCATGAGAAGCTGTTGCTTGGCCCGCTGGTTCGATTGGAGCGCCGCGCGCTGTGATGGAGTGCAGCCCGTCGCCGAGAAGCAGGCCGAGTTCCTATAATAGTTCGGATTCTGGAACTGGCTCAGATAGGCGTCGATCCCGCCTGTCTGGCGCGTCAATGAGTTGAGCGAGTTGACCGAGTTTTGCAGCCCGTCGATCGTGCTTTGCGCTTGGCTCCACACGAAGGCGGCAGGGGCCAGCGTGTTTTTGAGCATGTTCTGATATTGTTGAAGCTGGGTTTGGTACTGCTGAACCTGCTTCGCGACCTGAGCGACGCTCTGGACCGCCGTAATGGTGTTTTGCTTCACGCTCGCAACGTCGATGACCGCGAATTGAGCGTTAGCCGGCGTCGTCATCGGGGCGGCGATGATCGCCAGCCCGAGGCCAATTTTAGCGGCTAAAATTACCTTTCGCATTGGACTCACTCCTTGGGGTTAATAGTCGAACGCACGATAGGGCTTTGAAAACGCGAGGTCTTTCGTGACCACGACGTTGAACCGGAAGCCGGGCCGGATCATCAACGTAGGCGAGATATTGAGGTTCTTTTGGATCATCATGGCGGTAGCCTGCCCAAGCTGTTGCCCGAGAGCTTCGCTCAGCGCCGAGCCGGCGCTTTGCCGGTTGTTGCCGTTGCTATCGAAGTTGGACCGGGGCTGACTGAGTGTTGCGCCCGCCGTCACGCCAGACATGAACAAGGCCGATCCGAAGATGCGGAGATAGTGGTTATTCACCTTGTCCTTAAAGCCGCCATAGCCGGCGCTGTCCGAGCCGGGCATTGCGCCAATGTCCATCGCCTTGCCGTCCGGAAAGACGATCCGCTGCCATGCGATCAGCACCCGCGACTGACCATATTGAACGTCAGCCGAGTAGGAGCCCACCAGTCGCGCGCCTTGCGGGATCAGGAGGTATTTGCCGGTCGCGCTGTCATAGACGTTCTGTGAGACTTGAGCGACGATTTGGCCGGGCAGTTCCGAATTGATGCCAGAGATCAGCGTCCCCGGAATCACGAAACCGGCGGTTAGCTGATAGCGCGTGCGCGGAGCCGCAGGCTGCGAATCCAGTTGCCACCGATCGCGGCCTTGCCTGTTGCCGAACTGGCCTAAATCTCTGCCCTGCCCCGTGGCGTTCCCACCGCCGCCATTGGCGGCCATCTGGCCTTGCAGAGCCGCGAGCGTTTGCAGATCGGTGGAGGAAGGGCCGTTGCCTTCCGCAGCCGCCGCCGCGATTTGCTGGCGCAGAGCTTCAAGGCGTTGCGCCGTGTCGCCGTTGGGGCTTCCACCGCCGGGCGAGCCCGCGCTACGCGCCGCAGCCATTTTGATGTTCGTCGGCGCGCGAACTGCGTCTGTGAACATTTGCGCCTTGGCGGCGCGCATTGCTTCGATACGTTGCCGCCTCGACAGCACTTCGGGCGGGACTTGGGGCGGCTGTCCGTTGCCGGCATAGCCCCCCGGAGGCACGGGCGGCATGTCAGGGTTCACCGGGGCGATCGGAACGCCGTTGGCGTCGAGAGCGACCGGGCCGGGAACCATCGTCGGCGCCGTTGGCACGGTCGGAGCGCCGCTCGCGGACGGGACTTCCCCGCCTTCCGCATTGCCGGCGACCTGTCGCGCCATGTCCATTGAGGTTTGGCCCTTGTTGGGCTGTTGGAGATCGTCAGGCTTGACCGTCTGCATTTGGCCGCGTTCGATCACGACCATGATAACGATGAGCAGGAAGACGACGACCAGCGCGCCAACAATATAGATCGGCCAGTTGTTGACCCGGCGAACGCCGGTAATCAGGCGGGATTGAGACGTGGAGCCACCCGGCGAGGATTCGGGCGACATTGGATCAGCAGTTGCCATCGTATTTACTCCAATCCGCCGATCAGGCTTTGACCACGATGCAGGCGCTGGCGTTCAGCCCGCCGCACACGCGCTTTGCAAAGGCCACGGTTCGATAGGGGCCAGCCTGCACGAACACGACGCCGCGCGAGGACCGGGGGAAGCGCGGCTTGAGGGCGGCCAGCGCCGGCTTTTTCTGGACCAGCGAGCGCCAGTAGCTCCGCGCCGTTTTATCGGTGCGGAACGCGGCGAACTGGACGCGCCACCCCGCAGGGGACGCCGCCGGCCGTGCAGGCTTGGCCGCCGGGGGGATGGCGATCGTCACCCGGCTTGCCGGGGCGCTACGCTGATAGACGGGCGCAGGGCTATCGACCACGGCCACGACCGCCGGCCCGACGAGGCCGGCGTTGACGGCCGCGACTTCGGCTTGAACCTGTTCCGCGTCCCCCGGCAGATCGGGCCGGGTTGCGCGCTCGACAAGCTGTTCCGACGCACCCGAGAGGTTCAGCGCCCAGCCGGCCGAGGGAGCCACGCCCCCTTCCGTCGTATAGCCACGAGCGAGGGACTGTTCGCCCACCCGCAACATGACGCGGTAATAGCCCGCCATAGGCTGATCTACGACGTAGCGGAGCGGAAGGGCCGATGGATCGGCCTTGGCCTTCCGCGACCCCTCTACGACCGCGTAGCCGCGCTTGCGGAGCCCGTCCGTCAAAGCCTGTCCGAATACGTCGTCAGACGCGCTCGCATCGATCGCCAGCCGGGAGATCGCCGGGGGGTATAGCTTGACCAGCTCGGCGAGGGAATCGGCCGCCATCGCTTGCGCTTCGGAGGCCGATGCGACAGCGGCATTGCTGCCAAGGCGTGCCGTCGTCATGGCGCATCCGGTCAGGACAAGCGCCAGAGCAGCGATAGGGGCCGCGCGCATGACTATTGCTCCCTAACAATCTGGACGCGAGTTTGCCGCTTCCCGACCCCAGCAATCATCACGGCTTCATCGAACACCTGATCGACAATGTATCGGTCCCCTTGGACGCGATAATTGACCAGCGATGTATCCTCCGTTTTCTTGATGCTGCCACCGGCACGCACCACGAGCAGCGACGGAGCTTCCGTTTGACTCATGGCTTCGGGCATTTCGATGATGGTCTTTACGCCATCATTGAAAACGCGAACCGGCTTCCACCTGGCTCTGCCCTTCACGCTGTAATTGAAGCTCAGGTTGGACAGATATTCGGCCGCAGGGCGACCAGCGCCGCCGGCCGAGGCCGCGCCGCCACCGGGCACGGCGATCGTGCGTTCGTTCCGCACAACGTCGTTATGCGCCTTGAGGGCCGCCCACTTGGCGTTCACGTCGTCAGGATATTGGAACGCCACGCGAGCCATGAAGTCGGTTCGGTGCGAGGTGAGTTTCATGTGATAGGTGCGGCGATCCGTCGTCACCACCAGCGAGGTAGACAGCCCCACGTCCATCGGCTTGATGATGAGGTGTTGCGTCTCGTTCGGTCCCGAGTTTGATACCGCCGGTTCGATCAGCCAGCGGGCGCTGTCGCCGACGTTGATCGAGTTGACCTGTTCGCCGGCCTGCAACTGCACGTCGCAGATTTGCAGCACGGCGCAGACGATCGACGGTTCGGTTGCCCCGAACAGGAAAACCACCGCGCCCTCTGCCCCAGCGACAGGCCGCATCCCGGTTGCGCTTCTCTCCTGCCACTCTTGGGAAATCCGCAGCGCGTCGCGCTCCGCTGGCGTCAGGGTCGGGTTGTTCGGATTGAAGTAAGTAGGCACGGACTCTTGCGCCATCGCCAAGGTAGGGATCGAGCAAAGCAGTGCCGCGAGAATGATATTCCGTTTCATGTGCCAATCCCTCCCTTAGAGTGTGCGCGACCACGAGTAATCGCTGACATAAATGCCGAGCGGATTATCGTGGACTTGCTGTTCAGTGGTGCCGGTGTTCGGGGCCAAGACCTTGATCGTGACAAGAGCCCGCCATTTCATCGGCGGTTGAATGAGGCCGCCTTGCCGATCGCGTTCGGTTTCGGTCCAATCGACCTGCCACGTCTGCGATGTTTGCGGGATCACCGACGCAATTTCGATGCTGACAGTCTTTGTCTCAGCCCGCTTGAAGGGCGTCGTTTCCTGATTGCCGTTCAGCCAATCGTTCATTTTCTGCGTCGCAGGATCGTTCGGCAGCAGCATCGAATAGACCCGGAAAATGCCTTGCCGTTGCAGGGCAATGTCCGAGGTCACGAAGCGGGCGCTTTGAATGAACGACCCGAGTTGAGCTTGAATGACCCGAGCATCGACCGGAGCCGCCCGATCCGCGCGCGTGGTCGCAACGGCCGTGCCGAGGCTATCCACCTTCACGACGTAGGGGACGAACTTCGATTGGCTTCCGATCGCGATAATCCCGCCCACCGAGGCGAGGACGATCAGGAGCGACAGGATCGCCACCAACTGCCACATGCGCCGCGACGCCGCGAGCCCGCCAACATGGTCGTTCCATGTCCGCCGGGCCGCGAGGTAGGGGTTGGTTTCCTCGACAGGCAAGGAGGCGGCCTCGCGCCGCCGGAACTTGTCCATAAAGCTCACGCCGCTTCTCCAATCATTGGTGTGACACCGCGCAGGGACAGCCATTCATCGACCCAGCGCGGGCCTAGACGAGCTTCCAGCCCCTTGATCGTGGCGATAGATTCCTTGTCGGTCGCACCGACGAAGGCGAGTGCAACCGGGCCGAGGGCCAGTTCAAAGAGCCGGCGGCCGTTTTCCGAAACATAGTAGTATTGGCGCTTGGGGATCGCGGTTGCGAGGATATCAATCTGGCGCGGATTGAGCCCCATGCGCTTGTAAAGCTGCGACGTGTCTTCATCCCGCGCATAGACATTCGGGAGGAAGATTTTCGTCGCGGTCGATTCCACGATCACATCGAGAATGCCCGAATTGGCGGCGTCCGAAAGGCTTTGCGTCGCCATCAGCACAAGGCAGTTCGACTTGCGAAGCACCTTGAGCCATTCCCTGATCTTGGCGCGGAAAGCCGGGTGCCCCAGCATGATCCACGCCTCGTCCAGAATGATCGCCGCCGGCTGACCCCGCAGCGAGCGTTCGATGCGACGGAACAGGTAGAGCAGCACGGGGAGCGCGTATTTCTCCCCGAGGTTCATAAGCTCCTCAATCTCGAAAACCGTGAAGTCGGAGAGCGAGAGCCCGTCCTGTTCGGCATCGAGCAAGTGACCCATCGCGCCGTCCACCGTGTATTGGCGGATCGCATCGCGGATCGCTTCATCTTGAATGATGATCGAGAACTCGGAGAGCGTGCGCCCGCCGCTTTCGTACATATTGACGATCGCGTTGCCGATTTCGTTGCGCTGTGCCGGCGTCGTGATGACCCCATTGAGCGCAAGGATCGTATCGATCCAATCCATCGCCCACGCCCGATCGCCCTTGGTTTCGAGGAACGCCAGCGGGCAGAAGGCGAGCGTCTCATCATCGCCGGCAACGGTAAAATGCTTGCCCCCGACAGCCTTCGCGAGCGGGTAGAGCGACATGCCCTTATCGAACGCGAAGATCGACATGCCGGGATAGCGCCGCAGTTGGGCCGCGATCAGGCCGAGGGCCGTGGACTTGCCCGCGCCGGTAGGACCGAACATGAAGCTATGCCCCACGTCCCGAACGTGGAGGTTGAGGCGGAACGGCGTAGAGCCGTTCGTGACGCCCTGCATCAGCGGGGGAGAGAGCGGCGGATACATCGGACAGGGCGCGAAATTGAGGCCGGTCCAGATCGAGCTAGTCGGCATCAGATCGGCGAGGTTCATCGTGTTGATGATCGGCCGCCGCACGTTTTCGACGCCATGGCCGGGAAGGCTCCCAAAGAAGGCTTCCAGATTGTTGATCGTCTCGATACGCGCGCCGAAGCCGATCGCTGTAATCGCCTTCTCCAACTGGCGTGCAGACAATTCTACCTTGTCGCGATCCTCATCCATGAGAACGACGACGGACGTATAGTAGCCTTGAGCGACAAGGCCGCTGTTGACCTCTGCCATGGCATGATCGGCGTCCTCGACCATCGAGAGGGCGTCCTGATCGATCTTGCCGCTATTGGTCTGGAAAACCTGATCGAAGAAGCCACGGACCTTTTGCCGCCACTTCTTCCGGAATTTTTCGAGGTGCTTTACCGCCTCGTGCGTGTCCATGAAGATGAAGCGGGTTGACCAGCGATATTCGGTCGGAAGCTCCGACAGCGCCGAGAGGACGCCGGGCGTGCTTTCCAGCGGGAACCCGTCGATCGAGACGGTTTGAACGAACTTCCGGCCGATGCGCGGCACCACGCCTGTCCACATTTCCTGCCCGCCGATGATCGAGTCCAGATACATCGGGTTTGAGGGCAGGATGACGGGTTGGTTGACGCCCGTGGCGCAGAACTGGAGCCACCGCAGGAAGTCGCATTGCGTGACGCTAGAGCCGTCCTCATTCATCACCGAATGACCGTTGAGGCGCGTGAGCTTCAACGCGGCACCGAGCCGGCTTTCAAAGCTAACGATGTCGCGCTTGAATTTTTCGATCAGGTCGGTTGTGCGCGCCTTTTGGGTCGGGCTTGGCCGATCGTCATCGAACATCAATTCCACGAACTTCTGTTCCGCCAGCATCGGCGGGAAGTAGGTCGCGGTAATGACGAAATAGCCCTCGTACATCGTCCCCAGCCCTTCAAATAGCTGGCGGCGTTCCTCATCGATCATTTCGGTGATCGGGTCGGGGAAGTGCGAGAGGCCGCGTTCCGAGTAGTTCGGGGCAGGCCGGCGCGGCGCATCGACATGGATCATCCATCCATTGCCGAGGCCGGCGAGCGCCTGATTGATGCGGAAGGACACCATTTCGCGCTGTTGGTCGGTACTGCTGGCGTTATCGTCGCCGGAGTAGAGCCAAGCGGCCATGAAGGAGCCGTTTTTGCCGACAATCACGCCATCATCCACCATGGCGGCGTAGTTGAGCAGATCGGCCATTCCGGCGTCTTTTGAGCGGAAGCGATCCAGCTTGTTGGATTTGGCGTTTTTGTAGACCAGCGCGAACAGGGCGACGATCAAGATCGCGCCCATGATCGCGATGACGATCGCGAGTGTCTGGATCATTTCTTCTTCCCCGGTTCGCTGTACCGCTTCCGCTGGCTTCGCTGATTGTTTCGGAAGGGCGTCGAGCGGGCCGCGTAGTAAGCGCGATATGCCCGGTGACGCAGATAGACACCCCGGAGGAGCGGGTCGGACTTCGCCATGAGGCGAGCCGCCCACAGGCCCCCGAACCAGATGAAAAGACCGGCGATCCACGCTTTGGGTTCGTTGATCGCCGGGCCGATCAGCCCGGCCGCCGCCACACCCGCGAGCATCACAAGCTCCCGGTCCCCACCCATGAACAGGTTGTTGCGGACACCGGAGCGACGGATGGGGACTGAGCGCAGGGCCATGTTAGGCGAGCCCCACCATGCTTGCCCCAGCCGGAACAACGGCCGCGATGGTAGCACCGCCGCCGGAGATCGAGGAGAGGACCGCGTTCGCGCCGACGAGCAGCGAGGCCACCAGCACGAGCAGGAGCAGCGCACGGGCAAAGCCGTTTAGATCGCCGCCCATCACGAGCGCGCCACCGGCAACGACGATCCCGACGACGGCGAAGGCATAGGCGATCGGACCCGTCGCCGACTGGCGGATATTCGTCAGGTAGCTTTCGTAAGGCAGGCCGCCGCCGCTTTCCGACGCCCAAGCGGCGTGAGGCCACATGAACAGGACGAGGATAGCGAGAGCCAGAAAGGCAAAGGTAGCGCGCTTTCGCGCAATCTCATTCCAGTATAGTTGCACGTCAGTTCTCCTTTACAGTGAACGAAGCCGGTAATTCCCATCCACAAAGCCCCCGACTTCGAGGATGCTTTCAATCCTCCGCCCCTCGGGCGTGCGGGCGATGTGGACGATCAAATGCACCGCATCCCCAATCAACGGTTCGATTGGCCGGGGCGAGTCAGGGTGCATACTGATAAGAAGCGCGAGGCGACTTAGGCCGGCCTCCGCGTTATTTGCGTGGAGCGTCGCCGCCCCGCCTTCATGGCCCGTATTCCAAGCCATCAGCAGATCGAGGGCTTCCGGCCCACGGACCTCGCCCACAAGGATGCGATCGGGCCGCATCCGCAGCGTCGTCTTGAGCAGCGCCGTCATCGAAACTTGCGGCGACGTGTGGAACTGGACGAAGTTTTCGGCGGCGCATTGGATCTCGCCCGTATCTTCGATGATGACCAGCCGTTCGGTTGGATCAGTCTCGACCATGCCGTTGATAATGGCGTTGACCAGCGTAGTCTTGCCCGAGCCAGTACCGCCGATGACGAGAATGTTGCGATGCCGGTTGATGGCGTCGGTAATCAGCGCGCATTGGTCCGCCGACATAATCCCGGCTTCCACATACTGCGCCAAGGTGAAGATCGCGACCGCACGCTTACGAATGGCGAACGTCGGAGCCGGCACGATGGGCGGCATCTGACCCGCGAAGCGCGAGCCGTCGATCGGGAACTCGCCTTCAAGCGTGGGTTGCAGGCGTGTCGCCTCTTTGCCGTGATAGCCGGCGACCGCCTTGACGATCGTTTCCGCCCGATTGGCAGTGACGTGGCCTATGCACGTCATCTTCTCGCCTAGCCGTTCCTGCCAGAGCTTCCCGTCAGCGTTCAGAATGATTTCAACGGTTTTGGGATCGGCCAGCGCATCGATCATCAGCGAGCCCATGGCGCGCCGGAGCGTTTCTCTCGCGCGTTCCTTGACGGTTGCGGGCTCCGCTTCTCCGGTCATTATCGCTCCTGTCACGCCACACTACAAAATCGGCTGACAAACGATATACCGGATGATTCAGAAGCTCAACCCGCTAACCGACAAGATTTGCGAATGATTCGCATAGAGATTTTCGTCACAAAAATGCAGCTATTGCTTGATCTTGAGCCTGTCGTGGGCCGCCTTGTGCCACTTCGCGATCTGGAAAGCCTGATGCTCGTTAACTATGGCTGAGACGCGGCGATAGCCGGGGGGAAGACCGACCTTGCAGTCATCCTTGAGTAGCGAATCCGCTAAACTCCCATCCCAGCCATCGGTTCCGACAGGGGGTGGTTGGAGCAACGCCACAAGGGGCACTTCCAGCGCATCGGCGATAGCAACCATCGTATCAAGCGAGGGGTTGCCTTTGGCATTGGTAACGTCGGATATATAGGAAATCGACACGCCCGCTTTCGTGGCGAGGTCAGATTTCTTGAGCCCACGCAAGGCGAGGTATCGCATGATGTTGATGCAGAGAATCTTCCTATGCACCACCGGCTCCCCTCCCCTCGCACGTCATCGCGATTTTAGCGGCTAAAATTTTCCTTGGCGTTTCTCGACTCTCAATTTCACCCGCAGCGACGAAGGAGTAGCGTATCATGGGCCTCAACAAATTCCTATTCACCGGCAACCTCACACGGGATGCCGAGATTGCTTCAACAACGGGCGATCGTGCAAGAGCGCATATACGCATCGCCGTGAATGATGCATGGACAGATGAACAGGGCCAACGCCACGAGCGCGCGAATTTCTTCAACATCACCGTTTGGGGAAGCGACGCAGAGAATGCGGCCAAGTATCTCGGCAAAGGATCGCTGATATTTGTTGAAGGCAGGCTTGCGTCAACAGAATGGGAAAAGGACGGCGAGAAGCGATACGGTACAGACTTTGTCGCGACCCATATTCAGTACGTCGATACCAAAAAGCCCGGTTCGGATAACGCCTAGATCGTCGCGGCAGCGGGTCGAGAACTTGGACCCGCTGCCCTCCCCTTGCGCTTTTAGGCGCTCTACTTTAGCACAACCTCACACTCGACTTGCCGGGCCTTTTCCAACTTAGTTGCCAGAGCACTAAGTTGCGCGTAAACCCCTCGACTCATGGCAAGAACCGCCCCCAGCGAATCGGCGACAGGCAAAAAAGCCAAGTCGCCAAACGCCGCTTCCGCCAAGGTCGCGATGCGGAATCGCGCGGCTCGCGAAAAGGCCGCAGGGTACAAGCACATCACCATCGCTTTGTCGCCAAAGGCCGTCGAGTTGATCGACGGCTACATGGCGCGCACCGAGTTCACGTCGCGGCAAGCGGCGCTGAACGCGATCCTTGAGCGGATCGCAGACGATATGTTCATGAGACAGGAGTTCGCGGCCGTGAGCACATAAACGAAAGCCGGGCACGAAGGCCCGGCTCCCTGAAATGCTGTTTGGGCAGGGTCGCCAAACCCTGACCGTCCACCGTCTGGACTTCCCACTTAGCAATTCGCGATCCCCGGATCAAGAGAGCGCGCTTCGCGCCACGGAAAAGTTTTGCCTGCTCGCCGGCCCTTTTGACCAAAAAGGGGACGACGATGACGCTTACTATGACCTATCCGACGACGCCCAGCGTCGGCGACCTGGCTACGCGGCTGATGGCCGACGCAGCCAAGGGAAAGAAACAACGGGGCGGCCGACACATTACCGAGGTGCCGGTTCATGGCGGCAGTAAGGAGGCCGGCAGCAGGATCGAGGAGGCGTTCTATCGCCGGCTCAGCGCCGAGGATCGAGACGACGCCAAGAGGGCGATCATGGAGGCTTTTGCCCAGCGCACGAAGCTGCGGCGGGAAATACGGGCTGGCGAGCGCACCGAGCTTAGCGCGTTCGATCAGCTATGCTTGAAGATCACGCGTAGCGTGCGCGACGTGTTTCTGGCGCTTCTCAACATGGAGCGGGCGTTCAGGGGCCGCGTGTTCCCTTCCTATGAGCAGATCGGGCAGGAAGCCAATTGCGGCCGCACGACCGTTTGGGAGGCGCTGGCGGCCCTTGAGGCGATCGGGCTGATAGAACGGCTCAGGCGCTATGTGTTTACCCGTAAGGGGGGGCGCTGCACGTCCGAGCAGACTTCCAACGCCTATCGCTTCCGCGTGCCCGAATTGTTGCGGAAGCTCTTTCCATTTTGGCGTCGCCCCTCCCCTGTCCCGGCCGACGAGATCAGCCGCCAGCAGCAGCGCGCGGAGGATTACGAGGCGATGCGCGCCACGTTGACCGAGGACGAGCGGATCATGCTGGATACGGCCGATCCCGGCCTTGGCCGGGCTTTGATCGCGCTTCGGAAAAGCGTCGCAGCCAAGGGTGGCGGCTCTTTGGATTCATGAGTCCGGAAATGGGATTGAACCTCCCCATAAGTTTATTCTCTTAAGTCTATGAGGAGTTGCCCTAGTCGGGCAACACGCTTTGAAGACTGTTTAAACGCCAAAAGGGGGTCGGGCTTTGGGCTTCCTATTGACCGGCACCACTTGCGGTTGCCGTCGCGATCCCGGCTGTTCAAGGGCTGCAGCATAGACGCGCCTGTCTATGTTGCCGGCGACTTCGATTTTAGCGGCTAAAATCTTATCCACCCCAAATCGGATCAATTTGGCGTTGCATTTCAAAACCGTTTGGTAACTTTTAGGGTCGAAACAACTTTACAGAGCTTGACATTTGCGGCGTATCATCCGATATATCCGTTGTGGCCGGGCGATTTTGCCAAGGTCCGAACCGGAGAATTTCCGATGAAGCTCCCGCCCAAAATCGAGGCGACCCTTGTTCCCGAGGATCAGCGCCTTTCCGTTCTTCCCCATTTCTTCGGCTTCGCGCAGATGCTTCGCGCCGAGGCGCTTACGTTCGCCTACATGACCAAGTTGTCGATCGATTATACCGGCGGCTATTGGCACTATTACAAGCTCGACAACGGCGGCTTCTACATGGCCCCGGCCATCGATACCCCGATGCGCGTGGAATGGTTCGGCAACGGCTATCAAGGCACCATGAGCAGCGACGCCGCCGGGATCGTGGCGACGCTCTTTGCGATCAACCAGCTTGCCGATGAGCTTCGCACCGACGCCATGGTGGAACTCTATCATGCTCTCCTCGACTTCGGGACCGAGCACGCCGAGCAGGCCGCAATCCTCAGCGCCATCGACTGATAGACCGGGGCCGGGGCTTGCCCCCGGCCTCACCGGATGAGGAGGCCCCTATGGCCCGCAACGCCGTCCGCGCACCGCGCTATATCCATACCCCGAAGATCATCGGGCACCAGCCCGACCTATTCGACGGCCCGACCATTACCCATGAGGTTCCGCGCCGTCAGATCGGCAAGGACGCCGCGCGTCAGATTCGCGCATGGGGACGAGCTGATACCCTTGGCGACTTGGAGGATTGACCATGAAGCCGATCCGTCCCGTCGAGAACGTCGATCCCATCACTCCGGAAGAATTTGAGGAGTTGATGGCGGTTGTGCGCGCGCCCCCGGCCGAGCCGGTTCTGTCCGAGGCCGGCCGCTGGCGTAAGGAGTATCGAGAGGCGCAGTTCCGGTCGCGGATCGTCGGGGTGCAGCATGACCTGTTCGGGGGCGCATCAGTCACCCACTACCGCCGTCACGATCCGCAGGCGTCATTCGAGCGGCCTCCGGTCGAGGATATCGACGCCAAGCTAAAGCGGATTGCCGGCAATCGTGCAGCGACCTTTGGACCCGAGCGCGCCGATCGACCGGCGTTCCTATCTCCCGAGGAGAGAGAGGCCGTCATTCGCGGCGCTGCCAACTGGCTGCACTTGGGCCAGCGCGTGCGGATAGTGGACGGCCCCGGCCCGGTTGATCCTGCCTTTGGTGGATATCGCTACATTGGCCGTGAGGGCGTCGTCTATCGCCTGTGCAGCCCGGTTTTCGCCGAGCGGGTCTATATCTTCCTTGATCCCGTAGGGGCGGAACGCGCCGAGAAGATCGCCTTTGTCGAATTGCGCGACGTTGAGCCGATCGCCGAATGACCCGGCCTGTCCATCTTGTCGCCTGCGTAGGCCAGAAGCTCCCCCAGCCCGCGCGTGCGGGCAACCTGTATCAGTCGGATTGGTTCAGGAAGGCCCGAGCCTACGTGACGGCGCAGGGCGGCCGTTGGTTCATCCTGTCGGCGCTACATGGGGTTGTCCCCCCTTCCCGCCTGATCGAGCCCTACAACGTCACTCTAGGCGATATGACAGCCGCAGAGCGCCGCGCATGGGGCGAGCGCGTCAGCGCCCAGCTTGCCGAGCAGATCGGGCCGAGAACCCCTGTCGTGATCCTTGCCGGGCGGCTCTACCGCGATCCTATCGCGCATTGGGCCGGCTCGCGCGCGACCGTGCCGATGGAGGGCTTGGGGATCGGGCAGCAAAAGGCTTGGCTTGCACGCCAGATCAGCGAAGCACGGGAACGAGAGGCGAGCGCCGCCCAGCTAGACCTATTTCGAGACGTATAGTGGCAGCGCACCAGACAGGAGGATTGATGCAGAGCACCCGACATATCGAGCCGAAATTGCGCCGCGCGCGACTTCTGGCAGCGCGAAAGCATCCTTTTTGGGCTATACCGCGCCGCGCGATCCTTGCCGGCTACTATGATGGTGGCTCAAAGGTGCGGGATCACCTGAACACCGACGAGGCCCGCCAGTGGGCGGCCTCAAAGGGATTGGTAGAGGATTAGAACGCCATGAGAGAGTTGCTTGCCTAACGTCCGCCGTGAGTGCCTTCGGCCAGCCGATGACGGTTGGGAGCCGCCCACGGCCGCAGAGGTCCGCGAGATCATCGCCGAAACCGGGCTTTCCGGCAGTGGCGTGGCGCGATTTTTGGGGATCAGCAGCAAGGGCTCGCGTGTCATCCGCCGATGGGCGGGAGGCGAGGATCAAATTCCCTATTCGGCATGGGCGCTGCTATGTGACCGGGCAGGCTATCGTCGGATTTGGGAGCCGCGCGAGGAATGATTTTAGCGGCTAAAATTCAGCGACCGGACTTGACAGGGCTTGACAAAGCTGTGTTATCATCCGATATATCAGTTGTGGCCGGGCAGTTCGCCAAGGTCCGAACCGGAGAATTTTCCGATGACCAATGTTATCCCCTTTCCGATCCGCCGCAGGATCGCCCGCATTGCGGACCCTCCCCCGAGCCTTTCAATGCCGATCGCCGAGGCATCCGCCTTGGATAAGATCATCGCCGTGGTTTGGGGCATCACCGCCTTTTGCTGGACCTTCATGCGGTTCATCATCCCGCTTGTCGTGTTCTGGCAGTTCCTTCGCATGATGTGGTTCTGGAACACCCCCGGCGCACATGCAGGCTGGAATTTCCTCGCCTATTTCGCCGGCTATACCGCGCTCTACTATTTCGTGGCGTTCTACCGCCCGAAGGCGTTGCGCGACCGGGACGTGAACCGTGGAGGTCGCAATGCCCGCAAATAAGCGCCTTACGGCAGCCGAGTTCGCGCGTGCGATCGACGGCATCAACATCAGCGAGCGGCCGATCGCCATGGCCCGCGCCGTCCTAGTCGATGGCGAGAGTCAGTCGGATTGTGCCCGCGCCAATGGCGTCTCGCGAAATGCGGTTTGCATCGCCGTGAACAGGATTTGGGAGGCCCATAGCGCCGTTCCAGCCGGGTTCGAGCGCGTTACGGCCGTTCTCCCCAAACATCAGGCGTCCGTTGTCAGAGCATGGCACGAGCGCGCCCCGTTGAAATCGGAATCCGCATCATGAAAACGCTAGTAATAGCCAATCAGAAGGGCGGCGTCGGGAAGACTTCCACGCTTGTCCATCTGGCCTTCGACTTCGCCGAGCGTGGTCTAAAGGTTGCCGTGATCGACTTGGACACACAGGGCAACGCGAGCTTCACCCTTGGCGTCCACAAGAGCGAGATCGCCGCCAGTAGCTTGTTTGGCGACGTGGCAGGGTTTGACCTGGCACCCATCGACAACATCGCCGTGATCGCCGCAGACGGCCGCCTTGCCGACCTTGAGAAGCTGGCCTTGGAGGACGCCGCGACAGCCTTTCGCGCCAGCATCGCGCAGATCGCGGCGCAGGGGTTTGACGTTTGCCTGATCGACACCGCCCCTTCCCTTGGCAACGCCATGGCATCGGCATTGCTGGCGGCTGATTTCGTGGCGTCCCCGATCGAGCTTGAGGCTTATGCGTTGCAGGGCATCAAGAAAATGAACTCCACGATCGCGGCGATCAAGAAGGCGAACGCCAAGCTGCAATTCCTTGGCATGATCCCGAGCAAGGTTGACGGTCGCAACCCGCGTCACACCCGCCACCTTGCCGAGCTACTGGCCGCCTACCCTGCCCTGATTATGCCGACGCCGATCGGCTACCGCAGCAGCATCGCCGACGCCCTCGCGTCGCACTGCCCCGTTTGGGAAATCCGCAAGACTTCCGCCCGAGCGGCGACCAAGGAAGTCCGAGCCATGACCCAGCACATACATGACAAGATGGAGATCGCGTGATGGCCGACCACACCGAGGAGAAGAAGCCGGCCGCGAAGACCGCCAAGGCCCGCAGGAAGCCCGAGGACGCCGCACACGGCTCCGGGTTGGGGATTGGGGCCATGGGCGACCTTTCGGGCCTCCTAGCCGATCCTACGCCCCCTAGCGGCGCGCAGGCCGGCGACGGCAAGGCATCCGAGATCGCCATGGAGTTGATCGAGGAAGACCCGCACCAGCCACGCACCTATTTCGATCAGGCATCGCTTGAGGAACTGGCGGCAACGATTGCCATCCGTGGCGTGAAGACCCCGATATCGATCCGGCCCAACCCGGAGCGTGAGGGCTATTTCATCATCAACCACGGCGCGCGTCGCTACCGCGCATCGGGCATCGCCGGCAAGACGACGATCCCGGCGTTCGTGGACGGCGATTACACCGAGTCCGATCAGGTAATCGAGAACCTACAGCGCGACGCACTGACGGCCCGCGAGATCGCCGAATATATCGGCCGCGAACTGGCGAAGAAGGTCAAGAAGGGCGACATTGCCAAGGCAATCGGCAAGTCCCCGGCCTATGTCACCCAGCACGCCACGTTGCTCGACTTGCCCGACCCGATCGCCGAGATTTTCCAGTCCGAGCGGTGCCGCGACGTGACGCTGATTAACGAGCTTGTCGGGCTCTACAAGAAGCACCCGGAAGGCGTGACGGATTGGCTTGCCGATGACGAGCAGGAGATCACGCGCGGGACCGTCCGACTGCTAAAGGAATTTCTCAATTCCGGAAGCGGGGAAGGGGAGGGCGAAGGCGGCGATGATGACACTCCCCCCGCCGAGCCGGCAGCGCCGAAGGAGAAGGAGGAGAAAGAGGCCGATCCGGACAAGCTGAAAAAGGCGATCGTCACCGTCGAGCACGACGGACGCCCCGGCCGCTTGATGCTCAATCGTCGCCCGTCACGCGAAGGCGCGTCGTGGATGAAATATGACGACGATGGCAGCGAGTTCGAGGCAGAGCTTGCCGATGTTCGGCTTATCTCCGTCATAGAGGGCTGACCATCGACACAGCCCCGGCCGACGACAGGAGGCCCCGCGAAAGCGGGGCCTTTTTTCTTGGCGCGCATCGGATATAGTCGGAGGACGATTTTAGCCGCTAAAATTCCGAGGAGGTTTCCATGGCCGGGCTGATCGATAGCAACAAGCAAAGCCTGTCCAACGGGACAGGCGATCCGATCGCGGACGCGGACGGGCTGCTAGGGCAGGCACGAGGGATCGAGGCGCAGGAAGCGGGAGAGATCGCAGCGCCCGCCACCGTCGAGGAGGAATACGCCGCCGCGATGGTGCAGATGGTCGAGGAGAAGCAGGATCAGGCCAGCCAGATCGAGGACCGGCTTGAGAACATGATCGAGTCTCAGAGCGCCCGACTGACACAGGTGCAGGGGCACCCGCCGGGGATACTGGCGAGCGCGACGACGCGCGCAAGGTGGCAGGCTCAGGTGGCACAGGCGCAGGCGACCGTTCAGCTATTACAGGCCCGCCTTGAGACGGTTCGCGAGATCAGGGACGGCATCACCGTTCACGGATCGAAGATCGAGGCGCTTGCGGCCGAGAAGCTGGAATATCGGCAACCCAAGCTCGCAGACGACTTCGCCGAGCTACAGGAGGCCCGCCGGCTGCACGAGATACACACCCGGCAGCAGCAGGAGAAGAAACGCGAGGACCGGCAAGGGCTGGTGCAGGACGCCGCGCCATCGAGCGGGCTCAGCCTGACCCGAGGCTTGTCCCAAAATCGCGGATCGAGCGGCGCTTAGGGCTGGCGGCCCTAGTGAATGAGGACCGCCAGTAGGGCGATGATCGCCGCGCCGATCGTCAGGCACGAGGCGATGAGGTTCCGGTTGGCGATCCGCACGCCATCTTCCAGCGGCTTCCCAAGCCCCTTGCTCACTTCGGCAGCGACTTCCGCCACGAGCGTTTTAGCCCCGTCCGCCATCCGCTGTTTCATGGCCGCTTCCGCCGCGACAAGCGCGGCGTTCAAGATCGATTCCGCCTTGTCGTTTATCGCGACGGCCCAGCGGTTCGACATTTCCTCTAGCTCGCTCTTGAACGCCTCTAGCTGCGCCTGTTGAGCGTCCGCGCTTTCGGCCAGCAGCATCGTGTTGATGGTTTGGAGGATCAACAGCGGATCATCCGGTGAAAGGGCGACACCATGTGTCGCCGCAATCTCAGCGATCAGCGCGCGAATCTTTGCGTGATCGGCCATCAGATGATCGCCGCCTTGGATAGTTCGCCGAACACGGCGTCACGCACCCGGCCGAGGCGATGGCGCTGCATCAGGGGCAGCGCCGCGTTCGCCATCGCTTCATCCAGCGTTTTGCGCTCCGCAAGCATCTCCTGCACATCAGCGCCGAACGTCTCCCGCTTGAGATCGGGGAGCGTGACGATCGCCGCGACGCGATCCTTCAAATCCTTATATGCCTTTAGCTGCTCGAACGACTTGCCCTCATGTTCGATCGGCCCGTGATAGGGGTTGAGCCAAACCACGATCGCCGCCGGGGCCGGGAAGGCTTCTGCCACAGAAGCAAAGCCGGCAAGCGTATCCACGAGCGCCTGTCCCCCGACGACGATCGTATGCAGCACGAGCTTATGTCCGAGGTCCGCGATCACTTCGGGAACCGCATTGTCGAACATATAGGCCGACAGCGGATTGTAGGTGCTCGCCCCGCTATCGACCACGACCGCTTCCTTGGAGCCCGCGATCAATTCCATCATCGCGTCGAAGTTTCGCGGATTGATATCGCCATCTTCCAGCAGGGCGAGCTTGCGGACGTTCAGCGCCTTGAAGCCGGCGAAGGTGGCGTTGGTAGGATCGGTATCGATGCAGAGCGGGGCTTCCCCGCGCGAGGTCAGGAATTGTGCCAGCATCGAGGCGGCGAGCGACTTGCCGACCCCGCCCTTACCTTGGAGGACGATATGGACGTTGCTCATAGGTAATCTTCCTTCTTGGGGGAGTCGGGGTGATGGAACCGGGCTGGACGAGGCCGGGGCTCAGCCGGCGTCGCGTCGGGAGGTGTGTCGGCGATCGGGGCCTCGACAGGCGCAGCGATCGGAGCCGGAGGAGCCGCAATCGAGACGGCCGACGAAAGGACGGGGTTGGCAGTGCCGGGTTTGCGGATCAGATCGCGGACGAACTTCGCGAACCACACATAGCTGAAATCGATCCGCTTCTCAGCGACCAGCGCATCCCATATCTGACTGACAGGCCAGCCATCGGCCAATGCGGCTTCCACGTCAGGTTTGACCGCGAGGAAGGCGGCCCGGTTGCGTCCACCAGCCCCAACCTTCGATTGGGATGCACGCTCCCGAAGGCGCTCCACGAAAGGCTTTGAGGGTGTGTCCGTCATTCAGGGCGTTGCCTTTGTCCGTCAGTGTAGGAACCGTTTAGAAACACGATAACATCAGAGCAGAACCGTTTAGAAACGAGATAACGGGGAGAGAATAGCCCTCAACCGCCCGCTAAA
>NZ_CP026381.1:3050000-4155153 GCF_002953155.1 Sphingopyxis sp. MG | reverse complement strand
GATCAGGCGATCGCGTTCACGCTCTTGGTCAGGCGCGAATATTTGCGCGCGACCGTGTTCTTGTGCAGCACGCCCTTGGCGACGCCGCGCGCCATTTCGGGCTGCGCCACCTTGAGCGCAGCCTGAGCCGCGTCCTTGTCGCCCGCAGCGACGGCGGCTTCGACCTTCTTCACCAGCGTGCGGATGCGCGAAACGCGGTTCTTGTTGACGCTGGCGCGCGCCTGGTTCCGGCGGATGCGCTTCTTTGCCTGCGGCGTATTGGCCATAAATTCCTCAAACTTCCAATCGGTTCAACGGTCGGAGCACAGCCGAAAGCGGAGCAGCCGAATCGCGCGGGTGCGGCGAATCAATGTCCGGATGCGGCCGGTTCCGGAAGACCGGACCCTGCTCGAAGGGTGCGCCCATAGCCATGAAGGGCGCCCCGGTCAATGCTCTTCGCGGGAAAAGACCGCATCAGCGCTGGCATTTCGGGCAATGAAAGGTCGACCGGCCGCTCTGCACGATGCGCGCGATCGTGCCGCCGCATTCGCATCGCTCGCCCTCGCGCCCATAGACGCGCCAGTCCTTCGCGAAATAACCGAGATCGCCTTCGGGGCTCAGGAAATCGCGCAGCGTCGAGCCGCCCGCCGCGATGGCGGCGAGGAGCACCGCCTTGATCGCGGGCACGAGCGCGGCGAGCTTCGCCTTGGGTACGTCGGCCGCGGCGCGCGTCGGCGCGATCCGCGCCATGTTGAGCGCCTCGCAGACATAGATGTTGCCGAGCCCGGCGACGACCGTCTGGTCGAGCAGCATCGCCTTGATCGGCGCCCGGCGCCCCGCGAGCGCCTTGGCGAGATAAGCGGCGTCAAACGCGTCGGACAGCGGTTCCGGGCCCAGCGTGACGAAGGCCGGAAAGCGCGTCAGCGGGTCGCCCGCCACCAGGTCGACCGAACCGAACCGGCGCGGATCGTGAAGGAACAACCGCTGCCCCGCACCGGTTTCGAGGAGCAGATGGTCGTGCTTGCCCGCCTCGCCGCCCTCGGTGCGCCAGCGTCCGGACATGCCGAGATGGAAGATCATGTGGTCGTCGCGATCGGTCGACACGATGCCGTATTTGGCGCGCCGCGACAGCCCCGTCACCGTCGCGCCGGTCAGCCGCTGCGCGAGGTCGGCCGGGAAGGGGCGGCGCAGGTCGGGACGAAAGGTCGTCACCGTCGACAGCTGCTGCCCTTCGAGGAAGGGCGCCAGACCGCGGACGGTGGTTTCGACTTCGGGAAGTTCGGGCATTTCCTCCGCGCGGTAACTGGCATTTGCGCGGGCGGCAAGGCCCGGCTAAAGGCCGGTCAGACTTCTCTCCCCCATCCCGCAAAGGCGCGACTCCATGGCTACGCCCGACACCGTCAGCTTCGGTTACGAACAGGTTCCAGCGGGCCGGAAGACCGCAATGGTCGGCGAGGTGTTCAGCCGCGTCGCGCGCAAATACGACATCATGAACGACGCGATGTCAGGCGGTCTCCACCGGTTGTGGAAGGACCGCTTCGTGCGCCGCGTCAAGCCGCGCGCCGGCGAGGCGATCCTCGACATGGCGGGGGGTACCGGCGACATCGCCTTTCGCATGGAGCCGTCGGGCGCCAGCATCACCGTCGCCGACATCAATCCCGATATGCTGGCCGTCGGCATGGAGCGCGCGGCGGCGCGCGGCATCGACAGCCTCGTATGGAGCGAGCAGAACGCCGAAAGCCTGTCCTTTCCCGACCGCTTCTTCGACGCCTATACGATCGCCTTCGGCATCCGCAACGTCACCGACATTCCCGCCGCGCTCGCCGAGGCGCACCGCGTGCTGCGCTATGGCGGGCGCTTCTTCTGCCTCGAATTCTCGACCAACGAATGGCCGGGCTTCGCGCAGGCCTATGACGCCTATTCGCACCATCTGGTGCCGCGGCTCGGCAAGCTGATCGCCGACGACGAAGACAGCTATCGCTATCTGATCGAATCGATTCGCCGCTTTCCGCCGATGCCCGCCTTCGCGCAGATGATTCGCGATGCGGGCTTTACCGCGGTGAAGGTCGAACCGATCCTCGGCGGCCTCGTCGCGATCCACAGCGGGTGGAAGGCGTGAGAAGCGGGCCAACTTTCTCCCCTCCCGCTTGCGGGAGGGGTCGAGGGAGGGCCTGTTTCACAGCGCGCGACCTCGACATCCCCTCCCCTGACCCCTCCCGCAAGCGGGAGGGGAACAGATAATGACCCGCCCCGTCACCCATATCCTGCGCCTGCTCAAATGGGGGCGCATCCTGGCGCGCCACGGCGCGCTGCGCGGAATCGAGAGTGCGCCGACGACGCCGGCCGGCGTCAAACGTCTTTGCCGCATCGCACGGCTCGGCACGATCCAGCCGAAGGTGCCCGACTATGCCGCCGCCTTCCAGGCGATCGGCCCCGCCGCGGTCAAGCTGGGGCAGACGCTCGCGACACGCCCCGACCTCGTCGGCGAAGAGGCGGCGCGCAACCTGCTGACGCTTCAGGACGCGCTGGCGCCGGTCGGCTTCGACGCGATCCGCCGCGAGATCGAGACGGCGTTCGAGGCGCCGCTGGACAGCCTTTATTCCGAATTCGATCCCGATCCGGTCGGATCGGCCTCGATCGCGCAGGTGCACCGGGCGGTGACCATCGACGGCCGCCAGGTCGCGGTCAAGGTCCGCCGCCCCGGCATCGACAAGCAGTTCGCGCGCGATATCGAAACCTATGAATGGGCGGCCGCGCATCTCGAGGCATTCGGGGGCGAAGCGGCGCGGCTGCGCCCGCGACAGGTGATCGCCAATTTCCGCCGCTGGACGCTGCGCGAACTCGACCTGCGGCGCGAGGCGGCGTCGGCGTCCGAACTCGCCGACGCGATGGCGGCGGTGCCGACCTATCAGGTGCCGGCGATCGACTGGGACCGCACGGCGACGCGCGTGATGACGCTCGACTGGATCGACGGCATCAAGATTTCGCACCGCGACGCCCTGATCGCCGCCGGGCACGATATGGAGGCGCTGGCCGCGAATCTCGTCCACGCCTTCCTGCGCCAGGCGATCGCCGAGGGTTTCTTCCACGCCGACATGCACCAGGGCAATTTGTTCGTGAAGGCGGACGGGACGATCGCCGCGGTCGATTTCGGCATCATGGGGCGGATCAACCGCCAGGCGCGCTACTGGCTCGCCGAAATCCTCTATGGGCTGACCACGGGCAATTACCGCCGCGTCGCCGAAATCCATTTCGAGGCGCAATATGTGCCCGCCTATCACAGCGTCGAGGAGTTCGCGACGGCCCTGCGCGCGGTGGGCGAGCCGATGCGCGGCAAGCCGGTGAGCGAGCTGTCGGTCGGGCAGATGCTCGACGGGCTGTTCGCGATCACGCGCGATTTCGACATGCAGACGCAGCCGCACCTGCTGTTGCTCCAAAAGACGATGGTGATGGTCGAGGGCGTCGCGACGATGCTCGATCCCAAAATCAACATGTGGGACGTCTCCGGCCCCTTCGTGAAGGAATGGATCCGCGACGAGCTGGGGCCGGAGGCGGCGCTGGCCGACGGCATCCGCGAACAGGGCCGGACGCTGGCGCTGATCCCCGACATCATCCGCCGTCTCGACGACCAGCTTCCGCGCAAGGGCGCCGCCCCGCCCGCCCCGCCGCTGCCCGACATTCCGCTGATGTGGGAACGGAACGGCAAGCGCGTCGGCTGGCGCTACGCGCTGACCGCGCTGGCGGGCGCGGCGGTGGGCGCGGGCGCGCTGCACTGGCTGGGTTGAAGCAGGTCCGATATGCGCATATCTTATGCGCAAAGGAGATGGCGATGAATCGGCCCGCGCGCTTCGAAGGCCCCAAGAAAGCCACCAACGTGTCGCTGAGCGCCGAGCTGGTCGAAGAGGCCAGGCGGCTGGGAATCAATGTCAGCGAAGCGTGCCAGACCGGACTCGCCGCCGAGGTGAAGAAGGCGCGCGAAGCCGCGTGGAAGGAAGAGAATCGCGCCGCAATCGAAAGCTGGAACGACTATATCCGCGAAAATGGCATGCCGTATGACCAATATCGGCAGTTTTGATGGCACGCTACGATGTCTATCCGGGGTCGCGAGGATTGGGTTTCCTGCTCGATTGCCAAAGCGATCTGCTCGATGATCTGGTCACGCGTGTCGTCGTTCCGCTTATGCCTGTCGCTGGATTCGACCCGGTGCCGCGTCTCAACCCCGTCTTTGCCATAAACGGCGCACGACTGGTCATGGCGACCCAGTTGATCTTCGCCATACCGCGCGAGCGGCTTCAGCGGCCGGTGGCCAATCTGGAGAGCGAGCATTTTACCATCGTCGGCGCACTCGACGTACTTCTGACGGGATATTGAACGATGGCCGCGAAGCGCATCCTGCTGATCGTCGGCGGCGGCATCGCCGCTTACAAGAGCATCGAACTCGTGCGCCTGCTGCGGAAGGCGGGGCATGGCGTGCGCTGTGTCCTCACCCGCGCCGGCGAGCAGTTCGTGACCCCGCTGACGCTCGCCGCGCTCAGCGAGGACAAGGTCTATACCAGCCTCTTCGACCTGAAGGACGAGGTCGAGATGGGGCATATCCAGCTCAGTCGGCAGGCCGACCTGGTCGTCGTCGCGCCGGCGACCGCCGATCTGCTGGCCAGGATGGCGACGGGCGTCGCCGACGATCTGGCGACGACGCTGCTGCTCGCCACCGACAAGCCGGTGCTTGCCGCGCCCGCGATGAACGTGCGCATGTGGCTGCACCCCGCGACGCAGCGCAACGTCGCAACGCTGCGCCGCGACGGGGTGACGATCCTCGATCCCGACGAGGGCGAGATGGCGTGCGGCGAATATGGGCCGGGCCGGCTTCCCGAGCCAGCCGCGATCATGGAAGCCATCGACGCGGCGCTTCTTTCCTCGCCCGCCGGCGGGACAGGAGGCATCGACGGCCAGCCCGACTTCGCCCCCGCGAACCACCGTCCGCTGTTCGGCCGCCGTATCCTGATCACCGCGGGACCGACGCACGAGCCGATCGACCCGGTGCGCTACATCGCCAACCGGTCGAGCGGCAAGCAGGGGTTCGCGATCGCCGCCGCCGCCGCCGAGGCGGGGGCCGAGGTGCTGCTGATCGCGGGGCCGGTGCCGCTGCCCACCCCGCCGGGCGTGATTCGCATCGATGTCGAGACCGCGCGCGAGATGGCGGCCGAGGTCGAGGCGGGCCTGCCCGCCGACGCCGCGATCATGGTCGCGGCGGTCGCCGACTGGCGCGCCGCCGATACTTCGGCGCAAAAGATCAAGAAGGACGGCAGCGGCCGCGTTCCGCCGCTCGCACTGGCCGAGAATCCCGACATCCTCGCCAGCCTCGCGACGAGCCCGCGGCGCCCCCCGCTGCTGGTCGGCTTCGCGGCGGAGACCAACGACGTGATCGCTCACGCCGAGGCCAAGCTCGCCCGCAAGGGCTGCGACTGGATCGTCGCCAACGACGTCGCCGCCGACCCGATGGGCGGCGAGACGAACCGCGTTCACATCGTCGGCAAGAACGGCGTGGACAGTTGGGAGAGATTGCCCAAGGAGGCGGTCGCCCGCAAATTGATGGAAAAGATCGCCGATGAGCTCGACACCCGCATTCCCCTTCCCCACGATTGAGATCGCCATCCAGCGCCTGCCCAACGGCGGCGGCCTGCCGCTGCCCGCTTATGCCAGCGCGGGCGCGGCGGGGATGGACGTCGTCGCCGCCGAGACGCTGACGCTGCGTCCGAGCACGCGCCACGCCGTCGCGACCGGCTTCGCGATGGCGATTCCCGCGGGATACGAGGTGCAGGTGCGCCCGCGTTCGGGGCTCGCGCTCAAGCACGGCATCACCTGCCTCAACACGCCGGGAACGATCGACAGCGATTATCGCGGTGAGGTGAAGGTGATCCTCGCCAACCTGTCCGACGAGCCGTTCGAGGTGAAGCGCGGCGACCGCATCGCTCAACTTGTCCCGGCCCCCGTCCAGCGCGCGGCCTTTGCCGAGGTCGAGTCGCTCGACGAGACCGCGCGCGGCGCGGGCGGCTTCGGGTCGACCGGCATCGCGGGCGCCGCGGGCGACGAGCCGAAGCCGCGCGACGTCGGGTCGCTGTCCGCGATGAAGATGCGGCGTCCGGGCGACTGATCTCTTGCTGTCCGACGCCGAACTCGACCGCTACGCGCGCCAGATCATCGTGCCGCAGTTCGGCGGCGCGGGCCAGGCGAAGCTGAAGGATGCGCATGTCGCGCTGATCGGCGCGGGCGGGATCGGCTGCCCCGCCGCCGCCTATCTGGCCGCGGCGGGCGTGGGCCGGCTGACCATCATCGACCATGACCATGTCGAACTGTCGAACCTCCACCGCCAGCCGCTGTTCACCGACGCCGACATCGGCGCCCCCAAGGCCGAGTGCGCCGCCCGGGCCGCGCGGCGGATCAACCCGCATGTCGAGGCGGTGCCGGCGGTCGAGCGGCTCGGCGCGGACAATGCGGAGACGCTGCTGGCGGGCGCGAGCCTGATCCTCGACGGCTGCGACAATTTCGCCACCCGGCTCGCGGTCAACCGCACCGCGGTCACGCGGCATATCCCCTTGCTCAGCGCCGCGATCGGGGCGTTCGACGGGCAGGTCGCGCTCTATGAGGGATGGCGCGCCGACAGCCCCTGCTACGCCTGCCTGGTCGGCGACGACCCTGACCGCCCCGGCATCAACTGCGCCGAGCAGGGCGTGATGGGCGCGCTGCCGGGCATGATCGGGACGATGGCGGCGCTCGAGGCGGTGCGCGCGCTGACCGGCTGGGGACGGCCGCTGACCGGCCGACTGGCGATCGTCGACATGCTCGACCGGCGCTGGCGCGAGGTCGCGGTCGCCAAGGACCCGGATTGCCCGACATGCCGGGGCTGAGCATCATCGTGGCGGCCGACGACGCGCGGCGCCTTTATGCCGCGCTCGAAACGGCGATGGCGTCGGCGGCGCTCGGGCGGCCTGCACGCCTGTTCCTGCAGGGCGATGCGGCGGCCCTGCTGCGCGCGCCCGTGCATTTCGCCGGCGACGCGCCGCGCCGTGCCGCGGGCCAGCCGACGCTCGCGCAGATGGTCGAGGAAGCGGCCGCGATGGACGTCGCGCTGATCGTCTGCCAGTCGGGGCTGGCGCTGACCGGCACCGCCGCGGGCGAACTGGTGTCGCAAGCACAGGCGGGCGGACTCGTCAGCTTCCTCGCCGGGCTGGGGCCGGAGGATTCGCTGGTCGTTTACTGACGCACTTCGTCATTACCACCCCGGACCCGATCGGCACATATGTCCTTCAGGCAAGCAAGGCGCTGTTCCCCGACGAAAGCCGGGGCCCAGATGGCACAGCACTGCCCCACGTGGACCCCGGCTTTCGCCGGGGAAAGGTTATTTGTCGAAAAGGAATAATTGCCGACCCGATGCGCCGTCGGGCGATGACGAGACCATTCGATGTCGTCACATGCCCTATGGATTCTTGCACACCCTGATCGCGTCGGGGCGCGGACGCTGGCCGCTGGGGACGAAGCGCGCGAGATAACCGCCGGCGTGCTGCTTATCGTTGTAGGAGAGCAGCTTGTAGCCGACCGCCTGGAATTCGCAGACGAGCAGACGGAACGGGGTGCCGTGCTGCGCGATCGGCCGGTCGCCGTCGACGACGATCACCTGCCCGTTCCGGCGCAGCGCCGGGCGCAATCGCCAGAGGAAGGCGTAGGGTTCGCCGATCTCGTGATACATGTGCACCATGAACACGCGGTCGAAGCTGGCGGCGGGAAGCCGCGGATCGTCGACCGCGCCGAGTTTCAGCGAGACATTGTCGAGCCGTTCGCGCGCGACGCGATCGGCGAGCCGCTCGATCACCTCGGGCTGGATATCCTGCGCGAGGACGCGGCCGCCGGGGCCGACCCGCTGGGCGAGGCGGACGGTATAATAGCCGTCGCCCGCGCCGATGTCGGCGACCGTCATGCCGGGACGGACGTCGGCCGAATCCATGACGTCCTCTGCCTCGTTGACGCGGTCGCGCGCTTCCTCGGTCGACCATTTGGTCGAGGTGATCGGCGCGACGGGGCGGTCGGCGGGCGGAAATTCGCGCGCGGTCTCGACGCGGTCGCTATCGTCGCTCCACGGCGCGTCGCAGCCGGCGAGCGCCAGCGGCGCGGCGAGCAGCGCCAGCGCGGCGGCCGCCGGGCGGACGCCCGCGAAGGCCATCAGTCGATGTCCTCCACCTCGACCGTCTCGCCCGTCACCTTCTGCGACAGCGCCGCCGCCATGAACGGATCGAGCGCCCCGTCGAGCACGTCCTGCGGCGCGGTCGAGGTGACGCCGGTGCGCAGGTCCTTCACCAGCTGATAGGGCTGGAGGACATAGGAACGGATCTGGTGCCCCCAGCCGATCTCGGTCTTCGCCTGATATTCGCCCGACGCTTCGGCCTCGCGCTTCTGCAACTCGGCTTCGTAGAGGCGCGCCTTCAGCATGTTCATCGCGGTCGCGCGGTTCTTGTGCTGCGACCGGTCGATCTGCGAGGCGACGATGATGCCGGTCGGCACGTGGGTGATGCGCACCGCCGAATCGGTCGTGTTGACGTGCTGGCCGCCCGCTCCGCTCGCGCGGTAGGTATCGATCTTGAGGTCGCTTTCCTTGATCTCGATCTCGATATTGTCGTCGATCACCGGATACACCCAGACGCTGGAGAAGCTGGTGTGGCGGCGCGCCGAGCTGTCGTAGGGCGAGATGCGGACGAGCCGGTGGACGCCGCTTTCGGTCTTGGCGTAGCCATAGGCGTTCTCGCCCTTGACCAGCATCGTCGCCGACTTGATGCCCGCCTGCTCGCCGGCCTGATATTCGATCAGTTCGACCTTCATGCCGCGCTTCTCGGCCCAGCGCATGTACATGCGCTGCAGCATCTCGGCCCAGTCCTGGCTTTCGGTGCCGCCGGCGCCCGCATGCACCTCGATATAGCAGTCATAGCCGTCGGCTTCGCCCGCCAGCAGCGCCCGGACCTTGTCCTCCTCGGCGCGCGCGGCCAGCGCGGCGAGGCTGGCGACCGCATCGTCAACCAGCGCGTCGTCGCCCTCGGCCTCGGCCAGTTCGATCAGCTCGGCGGTGTCGGCCATCTCGGTCTCGATCGCGCGCGTCGCGCCGATCGCCTCGTCGAGGCGGCGACGCTCGCGCATCACCTCCTGCGCCGCCTTGGGGTTGTCCCACAGCGTCGGGTCCTCGACCTTCGCATTGAGTTCGTCGAGACGGCGCAGCGCGCGGTCCCAGTCGAGAAAGCGGCGCACCAGCGCGAGCGCGGCGTTGATCGTGTCGATATGGTCCTGCGCTTCGGCGCGCATGGTCTTGCTCCTGAATCAAGTCGGGCCGGCCATAGAGGCTCGCGCGCCGGAGGAAAAGCCGCCGCGCGTCAGATAATCCCGCCGCGATCGTCGAGGAAATCGCTGTCGCTGCGGCGGTTCGGTCCCTGCTGGACCGGGGCGTCGGGGCGCGCCGCGGGCTTCGACGGCTTGATCTCTTCCTCGCGGATCGTCCGCCGCGGCTCGCTTTCGGGCTTGAAGGCTTCCCAGATCACCGACGCCTTGGGATCGCTGCCCGGCCAGCTGCCATAGACGCGGCGGCCCGACTGGCGGTCTATGCGGACCATGCGGACCCCCTTCGGCGCCGTGAAGGGCACCGGCGGCGCGTCGGTCAGCGCGGCGAGGAAGAAATCCTTGAAGATCGGCGCCGCGAGGCTGCCGCCCTGCGCATAGCCGCCCATGTTCCGCGGCTGGTCGAAGCCGATATAGACGCCCGCGATCACATCGGGGGTGCCGCCCACGAACCACACGTCCTTCGGCCCGGAGGTCGTCCCCGTCTTGCCGAACAGCGGCACGCCCAGGTCGCGCAGCCGCACCGCGGTGCCGCGCTGGACGACGCCTTCGAGCATGTGGACGGTCTGATAGGCGGTCATCGGGTCCATCAGCTGCTTGCCCGACGGCGCGAAGCGCGGCATCGGCCGGCCGTTCCAGTCGGACGCGTTGCAGCCCTCGCACGGCTTCCAGTTCTTCGGCAGGATCACCTTGCCGCGGCGGTCCTGCACATAGTCGATGACGCGCGGCCTCAGCTCGCGGCCGTGGTTGGCGAGCATCGCATAAGCGTTGACCAGTTTCTCGACCGTCGTCGTCCCGGCGCCGAGCGCGGTCGACAGATAGGGTTCGTGCTGGCCGATGCCCATCGTCTTGATCGTTTCGACGATCGGTTCCATGCCGATCTGGCTCGCGGTGCGCACCGTCATCAGGTTGCGCGACTGTTCGAGGCCCCAGCGCATCGTGTGCTCGCCCGACCCGCCGCCGCCGCCGAAGTTGCGGAAGCATTTGTTGCCGAGATTCGCCCCCTGATAGACGCAGAAGGGTCCGTCGACGATCATCGTCGCCGGGGTCATGCCGTTGTCGAGCGCGGTCGCATAGACGAAGGGCTTGATCGTCGATCCCGGCTGCCGTTCGGCCTGCGTCGCGCGGTTGAACGGCGACAGGCGGACGTCGAAACCGCCCTGCATCGCATAGATGCGGCCCGAATGCGGGCTTTCGACCACCATGCCCCCCGACACCTCGGGAATGTTCTTCAGCGCGTAGACGCCGGGCGCGGTCGCCTTGACCGCGATCAGATAGCCGGGGCGCAGCGCCGAAAAGGCGCTGCCGCCGGTCTTGCGATAGCCGATGCCCGCGGCGCCCGCCGGCAACCGCCCGGTCGACCCGTCGGCGAAACCGATCCGCGCCTCGCCCGCCGATTTCGACAGCACCGCGGCGACGCGCCAGCCGTCGTAATCGATGCCGATGAAGCTCGATGCGAGACGGCTCGCCCATTGGTCGTCAGCCTCGATCGTCGCGATCGGCCCCGACCAGCCCTTGCCCGCGTCGTAGCGGATCAGGCCGCGGCGCAGCGCGGCGGTCGTCGCCGTCTGCATCGCGCCGTCATAGCCGGTGCGCACCCACAGGCCGCCGGCATAGACGCTGTGCGGTCCGTCCTCGGCGGTTTCGCCGAACGCGTCGATCAGCTGGCGCCGCACCTCTTCCATATAATAGCCGCCGACCTGCGCGACCGCCCGGTTGCCGGCGTCGGTCAGGCCGAGCGGCATCGCCTGCGCCGCGTCGCGCTGCGCCGCGGTGATCCAGCCGTTGCGCTGCATCTGGCCGAGAACGAAGTTGCGCCGCGCCAGCGCCTTGTCGGCGTTGCGCGCGCGGCCATAGGTTTCGGGCGCCTTGGGCAGGATGGCGAGGAACGCCATCTCGTGCAGCGCGAGCTGGTCGACGTCCTTGTCGAAATAGGCGCGCGCCGCCGCCTGCACGCCGAAGGCGCGACGGCCGAGCGGGATTTCGTTGAGGTAGAGTTCGAGGATCTGCTCCTTGCTCAGCGCCGCCTCGATGCGCTTGGCGAGGATCGCCTCGCGAATCTTGCGCGTGTAGCTGACTTCGTTGGAGAGGAGCAGGTTCTTCGCGACCTGCTGGGTGATCGTCGAGGCGCCGACCGGGCGGCCGTCGCTCTTCAGGTTGGTGAGGATCGCGGAGACGACGCCTGGATAGTCGATGCCGCCATGTTCGAAGAAGGTGCGGTCCTCCGCCGCCAGATAGGCCCGAACCAGCAGCTGCGGATATTCGCTGTATTCGAGCTGGACGCGCCGTTCGCGGGCATAGGCGTGCACCGGCTTGCCCTCGCCGTCGCGGACCAGGGTGGGCAGCGGCGGCTCGTAATCGCGCAGCTGGTCGACCGACGGCAGGTCGCGCGCGAAGATCGCCCAGGCCAGCAGGAACGCCACCAGCCCGGCCACCGCGAGCGAGCCGAGCCAGCGGAACCAGCGGCGTGCCCACATCTCGCGCAGCCAGGCGATGACGGCATTGCTGTCGCGGCGCAGGCGCAGGCGGAAATGGGACGCGGTGTCGGAAGCCATATGCGCACAGCCTCTAAAGCCTGCATCGTCGAAAGGGAAGCGGGCTTGCGGCGGACCGCCCGGCCCGCCCGGGCCCGCGAAGGCGCGCTATCGCGCCCGGCCGCGCGCGCTGACCGGCCAGATGGCGACGAGCGTGTCACCCGACACGACATGGTAATGATCGTAGAGATTCACCGTCGGGTCGCAGTGCGGCACGGTCAGCGTCACCGGATCGCCGGGCGCGAGCATCGCCCCGATGCCCGGCGCGACGAGCGCGGCATGCTCGTCGCCCATGAAGGCGAACTGCGCGCTTTCGGGCGCGCCGCGCCGCACGACCGCCACCCCGCCGTCGGTCGACAACGCCTTGAAGCCCGCGTCGATCGTCACCAGCCGCTCGTGGTTGGCGCTGACCACGCGCGCATCGACGCCGAGCGCGACCTCGAAGGGGCAGGCGCCGTCGCCGGTCAGGTCGCAATCGAGATACTGCTTGTCCATGAAGACATAGCTGCCCGCCTGATATTCGGTGAAGACGCCCAGGTCCATGTCGATGCGGTGGGTGCCCGTCCCCGATCCGCTGACGATGCCGGGCGCGAAGCCCGCGCCGGTCAGCGCCGCGATCGCGCTTTCCAGATAGCGGGTGCGCTCCGCGATCGCGGCGGCGCGCTCGGCATGGTCGGCGATATGCTGCTGCGACCCGCAATAAAATTGCACGCCGCGCAGGTCGAGGCGCGGCAGCCCCGCGATCGTCCGCGCCAGCGCGACCGCCGCCTCGGGCGATGCGACGCCGGTGCGCGCGATGCCGGGGTCGATGTCGATCAGCACGTCGAGCCGCGCGTCCTCCGCGGCGAGCGCGGCGTCGATCCGCGCCGCGACGTCGGGATGGTCAACCACCGCGATCAGCCCGTCGGCGTGCGCCGCCAGCTTCGCCAGCCGCTCGATCGCGCGCGGCGCGGCGACGGGCGAGGTGATCAGAATGCCCGCGATGCCGCCCCCGGTCAGCGCCTCGGCCTCGCCGATCTTCGCGCAACAGACACCGACCGCCCCGGCGGCGATCTGGCGCCGCGCGATGTCGACGCTCTTGTGCGTCTTGGCATGCGGGCGCAGCGCGACGCCGTGCCGCGCGGCCGTTGCCGCCATCGCCGCGATGTTGCGGTCGAGCGCGTCGACGTCGAGCACCAGCACCGGGGTGTTGAGGTCGGCGCGCGAGCCCTGGCGGCCGATGAGATGCGCGTGGAGGGTGAGATCGTCGGCCATGCGTCGCCTTCTTGCCTCGAATGGAGAAGGGCCCGAGGCTGGCGCCGCACGCCGCCAAAATCAAGGCGAAGCGTCAGCGCGCCGCGATCTGCCGCGCGAAATGCACCTGCACCGCGTCGCGAACCCCGCGCGCGACCTTCTTCTGCCCCGTCGCCGAACTCAGGAAATCGGCGTCCTCCCTGTTCGAGATGAAGCCGGTTTCGAACAGCACCGACGGCGTGTCGGGCGCCTTGAGCACGACGAACGAGGCGAAGCGATGCGCGGTGGTGCGGAAATGCACGGCGTCGGCGGCCTCGCGCTGGAGCAGCCGCGCGAAGTCGGAGGCGACATTCATCGTCTCGCGCTGGGTCAGGTCGAGCAGGATCGACGACACCTCGCTGCTGTGCGCGCCGAGGTCGACGCCGTTGATGATGTTCGCCTTGTTCTCGCGCGCCGCGAGCTTCGCCGCCTCGCGGTCCGACGCGACCTCGGACAGCGTATAGACCGACGCGCCGTTCGCCTGTTCATTCTCGGCCGCGTCGGCGTGGATCGAGATGAACAGGTCGGCCTTCAGGCGCCGGGCGATGCCGTAGCGCTCCTCGAGCACCAGATAGCGGTCGTCGGCGCGGGTCAGCGCGACGCGCACCCGGCCCGACGCGAGCAGTTCGTCGCGCGTCGCGCGGGCGATCGCCAGCGTGATGTCCTTCTCGCGCTTGCCGCTGTGCGGAGAGATGGCGCCGGGATCGTGCCCGCCATGCCCGGCGTCGATGACGACGAGCGGCAGGCGCGGGTTGTCGGGCCCCTCGATCCGCGGCAGCGGCAGCGCGGGCTTCGGCTGGCCGATCGGCACCGAGACGCTGTAGCGTTTCTGCGGCGGCTTGGCGCGGAATTGCGCGGGCGGCTGCAATTCGAGGCGCGGTCCGCGCGCGGCGCGTTCGAACGCGTCGGCCGAGACCGGCCGCAGGCGCAGGCTGAGGCTGCGGCCGTCGGCGGCGAAGCGCGCGTCGGAGACCAGCGCCGGCTGCGCGAGGTCGAGCACGACGCGCGCGGTCGCGGGGTCGCGCTGCCCCTGGCGCACCGCGCGGACGATCCCCGCCCCGCCGGGCGACCGCCCCGCCTGCGCCCCCGCGATGTCGAGCGCGATGCGATCCGGCCCCGCGAGCAGCAGCGTCGAGGCGCCTGCGACGAGATCGTCGAAGCGCAGGGTGATTTCGGAATCGCCGATCTCGATCGCACCGATCTGCCCCGCGAGCGCCGCCGGCGGATTCCACAGCAGCGTCAGGAGGACGAACAGCAGGCCCATCGGGCGATTATGCCGTCCCTGACAGGCAGTGGTCCAGCGCTTATTCCAGAACATCGAGGCCCCCGGCGGCGGAAAGTCGTGAACCGTCCATTAGCCATCGCACCTCAAACGGGCGTCAACCGGCAGGGTTAACCGGCGATTCAGCACGATTCGCCCGTGCGCGCCGGTGCGGCAATCTTGCAACGCACGGGCGCCTTCCCATCTTTATCGGGCGGTGGAGGTTGCCGTCCGGCGATGCCGATGCTAGCACCCCCCGCACTGGCGGTGTCGTTCCCGGCGCCGTCCGGCCTTTCGAGGGGAAGGGCCCGACCCGCGCGAATCGCGGATCGCGGCTGCCCCGGCGCCGGACACGCGGGGAAGGACGACCCGCCGCCAGTCCACCCGGATGACCGGGCGGCCGACGCGATCCTTCAGGTGTCGCCCAGCCGATCCGGTCGCCCCGATAACCAGGTTGATGCCGCATGAGGCTTGCCATGCCCTCTTCTTCCCGCGACGCAGGCGCCTTCGCGCCCGCGGTCGTCGCGGCGGAAGACCGCATGCGCGTCCACGATCGGACGCGGGGCCCGCGCGGCAATAACGTCTTTTTCCGTTTCACCCTTATCCGCCGCGGCCGCCGATCGGGCGCGTCCGCGGGATTTTCTGTTGGCGCGCCGCGGCGCGCTTGGAGTGTTTACAATGACCACGCGCATGTTGATCGACGCGCGGCACCGGGAAGAAACCCGGGTCGCCGTCACCAAGGGAAACCGCATCGAGGAGTTTGATTTCGAGTCCGCCGAGCACAAGCAGCTCAAGGGCAATATCTATCTGGCCAAGGTCACCCGCGTCGAACCGTCGCTGCAGGCGGCGTTCGTCGAATATGGCGGCAACCGCCACGGCTTCCTGGCCTTCAGCGAAATCCACCCCGATTATTACCAGATTCCGAAGGAAGACCGCGAAGCGCTGCTCCGCGAAGAGGCCGAGCATGCCGCCGAGGCGGCGATGCGCGCCGAAGAGGATCTCGACGAGCTGGAAGGCGACGTCGCCGAGGTCGAGGGACATGACGACGACGAGAATGGCGACGCCCCGGCGCCGGTGACGGTCGGCGAGGACAGCGACGACGACATGGACGCCGAGACCGGCGATGGCGACGGCGAATCCGATACGGACAATGGCGACGCCGAGGAATCGAAGGACGACCGCGGCGGGCGCCGCGGGCGCGGACGGGCGCGCGGTGGCCGCAAGGGTCGCGGCCGCGGCCGGAACGGCGACGACGACGGCGAAAGCCGCATGTCGCTGCGCCGCCGCTACAAGATCCAGGACGTCATCCGCCGCCGCCAGGTGATGCTGGTTCAGGTCGTCAAGGAGGAGCGCGGCAACAAGGGCGCCGCCCTCACCACCTATCTGTCGCTCGCCGGCCGCTATTGCGTGCTGATGCCGAACACGATGCACGGCGGCGGCATCAGCCGCAAGATCTCGAACGGTGCCGACCGTCGCAAGCTCAAGGCGATGATCGACGATCTCAATCTGCCGCCGACGATGGGCTGCATCGTCCGCACCGCCGGGATGAGCCGCACCAAGACCGAGATCAAGCGCGACTTCGACTATCTGGCCCGCCTGTGGGACGAGATTCGCGAAAAGACGCTGGCGTCGAGCGCCCCGGCACTGGTCCATTCGGACAGCGACCTGGTCAAGCGCGCGATCCGCGACATCTATCACAAGGATATCGAGGAAGTGCTCGTCGAGGGCGACGAGGGCTACAAGGCCGCGAAGCAGTTCATGAAGCTGCTGATGCCCAGCCACGCGCGGCGCGTGAAGCAATATGCCGACCCGGTGTCACTCTATCAGCGCTACGGCGTCGAGGATCAGCTCGCCGGGATGCTCAATCCCGTCGTCCAGCTCAAGTCGGGCGGCTATCTGGTCATCAACCCGACCGAGGCGCTGGTGTCGATCGACATCAACTCGGGCCGTTCGACGCGCGAGCATAATATCGAGCAGACCGCGCTCAACACCAACCTCGAGGCCGCGCACGAGATCGCGCGCCAGCTGCGCCTGCGCGACATGGCGGGGCTGATCGTCATCGACTTCATCGACATGGATCACGGCTCGAACGTCCGCAAGGTCGAGCGTGCGATGAAGGAAGCGCTGAAGAACGACCGCGCCCGCATCCAGATCGGCCGCATCTCGGGCTTCGGGCTGATGGAGATGAGCCGCCAGCGTCTGCGCACCGGCGTGCTCGAAGCCTCGACGCGCCCCTGCCCGCATTGCGAGGGCACCGGGCTCGTCCGCACCGCCAGCTCGGCCGGTCTGTCGGCGCTGCGCCTGATCGAGGAGGAAGCGGCACGCGGAAAGGGCAGCCGGATCACGCTGCGCGCGAGCCAGGAAGCGACCTTCTACCTGCTCAACGAAAAGCGCCGCGAACTGCGCGAGATCGAGGAACTCTACGGCGTCTCGGTCGAAATCCTGCCCGACGGCGAGACCGAGGGTGCGCGGATGGTGGTCGAGGTCGGCGGTCCGCCGCCCACGCAGCAGCGCAGCTTCGCCCCGATCGTCGAGATCGAGGAAGAGGAAGACGAGAGCTTCGACGATGAGACCGCCGAGGAGGACGAGGAGGAACGCGCCGATCGTCCGCACGACGAAGGCGATGGCGACGGCCGCAAGCGCCGCCGCCGCCGCCGCCGCGGGCGCCGCGGACGTCGCGACGACGAAAATGGCGAAAGCGGCGAGAATGGCGACGCCGGCGATGCCGATACCGACGCGGAAGCGGACACCGAAACGGCGGCCGAATCGGCTGACGTCGAGCCGGCGGAAGCCGAAGCGCCTGCCGAGGCTCCGGCCGACGAAGCGGAAGCCAAGCCGCGCCGTCGTCGCGGCGGACGCGGCCGCAAGAAGGCCGAGGCCGCCGACGAGGGCGTGACCGAAGCCGCACCGGTCGAAGCGGAAGCTCCCGAAGCCGAAGCGCCCGAGCCCGTCGCCGTCGAAGCCGAGGTCGAGGCCGAAGCGCCGGCCGCCGAAGAGAAGCCGAAGCGCAAGCGCGCGCCGCGCAAGCCCAAGGCTGCTCCGGCCGAAGCCCCGGCCGAAGCCGAAGCCACCGAAGCCCCCGCCGCCGCGCCCGAAGCGACGCCGCCGGTGGAAGCCGAAGCCAAGCCCGCGCCGAAAAAGCGCGCAAGCCGCAGCAAGAAGGCTGTCGCCGCCGCCGAAGCCGCCCCAGCGGAAGCTGCCGAGGCTCCCGTCACGGCGCCTGAACGCGAGGCCGAACCGGCGACCGTCGCCGACGGCGACGACGCGGTGGACGAAGCCACGGGCGAGCCGCGTCGCGGCTGGTGGCAGCGCACCTTCGGCAACTGATCCACGCCGGGCCGCGCGGCGCCGCGGTCCCCGGCGAAAGTCGGGGGCCGTTCCAAAAGGGCGATGACATCGAATGGCCTCGTCATTGCGAGCGGCGAAGCCGCGCGGCAATCCAGAATAGTGCAAACCGCCCTGGATGGCTTTCCCCGGATCAGGTCCGCAATTATCCCCATCCGACAAGTGAGCGTTCCCCAGCGAAAGCCGGGCTCCAGCTATGTGCGCCTGCCTCGCATGGACCCCGGCTTTCGCCGGGGATCACCAGCGTCCCTGTCTCCAAGGTATAAACGCCGATCAAGTCCGGGGTCGCAATGACGAAGCGGGTCGAACCAAAGTCATCATGCTCCGGCGCGTCCTCGTCCGGCACCCGGCTTCCGTCGGGGGTATCGGCGCCGCCTTCCTCACAATGCCGATTCCGCCCGGCCGCGGAATCGGCGCGGCGCATCTTGCGCCGCCGCACGCCGCGCCCCAATAAGTCCTGCATGGCTTCAGTCGATGTTCAGGCGCGGGGCGCCACCAAGGCAGCGATGACCCCGCCGCACGCCACGCACCGGGCCGCCGGCCCGCGTTCCTTGCTGCGCGCCCTGCTGGTGCTGCTGGCGATGCTCGCGGTCGCGGTGCGGCCGGCGATGGCGCAATCGATCCTGCGCGATGCCGAGACCGAGGCGTTGCTGAAGGACATGATGGACCCGCTGCTCGTCGCGGCGGGATTGCGCCCGGGCCAGGTGCGCGTCCACATGCTCGGCGATCCCAGTATCAACGCCTTCGTCGCGGGCAGCCAGGACATCTATGTCTTCAGCGGGCTGATCGAGGCGGCCGGCAGCGCCAACGAGGTGCAGGGCGTGCTCGCGCACGAACTGGGCCACGTCATGGGCGGCCACGCGATCCGTACCAACGACGGCATCAAGGCCGCTACCGGCATCTCGCTCGTCAGCCTGCTGCTCGGCGCCGCGGCGATCGCCGCGGGCGGCGGCGAGGCGGGCATGGGAATATTGATGGCGGGCCAGCAGGCGGCGCTCGGCAAATTCCTCGCCTTCAGCCGCGTGCAGGAGGCGACCGCCGACGCCGCGGGCGCGCAATATCTGTCGAAGGCGGGGATCAGCGGCAAGGGCAGCCTCGCCTTCTTCAAGCGGCTGCAGAACATCGAATTCCGCTATGCGATCAAACAGGACGACGACCAGGCCTATGGCCGCACCCACCCGCTGTCGGGCGACCGCATCCAGGCGCTGCGCGAGGTCTATGTCGTCGATCCGGCGTGGGACAAGCCGTCGGACCCGCAGATCGAACGGCGTTTCGAGCGGGTGAAGGCGAAACTGGTGGGATTCGTCGCGAAACCGGCGAAAACGCTGCGCCTCTATCCCGAAAGCAACACCAGCGTCCCCGCACGCTATGCCCGCGCCTATGCCTGGCACAAGAGCGCCTATCCGCAAAAGGCGCTGACCGAGGTCGAGGGACTGATCGCCGCCGATCCCGAGGATCCCTATTTCCTCGAACTCGAAGGCCAGATCCTGCTCGAATCGGGGCGCCCGCGCGACGCGATCCCGGCGCTGCGCAAGGCGGTCGCCAATTCGCGGTCGCAGCCGCTGATCGCCGCGCTGCTCGGTCATGCGCTGATCGCGACCGAGGATTCGGCCAATTACCCCGAGGCCGAAAAGGTGCTGAAGACCGCGGTCGCGCTCGACAATGAAAATCCCTTCGCCTGGTACCAGCTCGGCATCGTCTATGCGAGCAAGGGCGATCAGGCGCGCGCCGCGCTCGCCTCGGCGGAGCGATACAGTCTCGAGGGTGGACAGGCATCGCTCGCGCTGCGTAATGCCGAAGCCGCGATGCAGGGCCTGCCGCAAGGCTCGCCCGACTGGATACGGGCGCAGGATATTTCGCTGGTCGCCCGCGCCGAGGTGGAACGAACGCGCAAACGGCGCTAGATTCGCGCAAACGACGGGACGGCATCGCGATCCTGTGATGCACAAGGGCAGCAAGTGACGGACAACAAGGAAGATTATTACCAGCCCTGGCTTCGTGATCCGGGGCCGGCGCCGGGCCCGCAAGGCGCACCGCGCGCCGGCGGGGGACTCGACGACGGAGGGCTCGCCAAGCCGAGGGAGTCGCCGCCGGTCGGCATCGACCTGTCGCGCTATCCCGCGGCGGAGGAGCGGCCGCGTGCGCCGCTGGTGAAGCCCGACCGGATACGCGCGGGCGCGCAGGGCGCGTGGCAACGGCTGCGCACGGGCGCCGAGGCCTTTGCCGACTGGACGATCGCGGTCGGCGCGCGCGCCGATATTCCCGCGAAGGTCGAGGCGATGGAGATTCCGCGCCGCAGCCGCGCGCTCGCGCGGCAGGGCGGCGCCCTCTCGGCCCGCGCGGCGCGCGCCGTGGGCCGCGGGGCCGCGGGCGCCGGACGCGCCGCCGCGAAGGCGGGCGGCGCGGCCTGGGCCGGCCTCGCGCTCGGCGACCGGGTCGCGAAGCTGTCGAGCAAGGCCGGACACGGGCTCGGCGAGGTCGCGGACCGGACGCGCGCCGGACTCGAATCGGTTGCGAAGGCGGGCAAGGAAGGGATCGGCGAGGCCGCGACCAAATTGCGCCCCGCCCCGCCAGAGGAGCCCGCTCCGCCGCCTTCGGGGCTCGAACAGCTCCTCGCACGCGAGGCCGCCGAGGCGAAGCCGGCGGCGCCCGACCTGCCGCTGTTCGCCGGCGAGCCCGCGGTCGCGCCGGCGCCGAAGAAGACGAAATCCGGCGCGGTCGCCGAGGTGGACGACCGTTCGCCGCCACCCCCGCCGCCATCGGCTGCGCGCGCGCTAGCGGCCGGGCCGATGCCGCATATCGGGGGAGCGGGAATGGACGGCGGATCGACACGGGCATGGCTGGCGGGCGGCATCGCCGCGATCGTGCTGCTCGCCGCAGCTTTCTGGCTCGGCGGGCGCTTCGGCGGCGGCCTCAGCAAGGGCGAGGTTGAGACGATCGTCGCAAATTACATCCAATCCAACCCCCACCTCATCCCGCAGGCGCTGGAGGCGCAGCGCGACAAGGAGATCGCGAAGGCGATCGACGCAATCCGCCCCGCGCTCGAAAAACCCTATGCCGGCGCCTGGGCGGGACATGCCGACGGCGACGTCACGCTGGTCGTCTTCACCGACTATGCCTGCGGCTTCTGCCGCGCGAGCGTGCCCGACGTCGACCGGCTGATCCGCGAGGACAAGAGGCTGAAGGTCGTGTTCCGCGAATTGCCGATCATCGCGCCGCAGAGCCGCGACGCCGCGCTGATGGCGCTCGCCGCGGCGCGGCAGGGGCGCTACGATGCCTTCCACCACGCGATGTTCGCCGCCTCCTCGCTATCCCCTGCGGCGATCGCCGAGGCGGCGTCCAGGGCTGGGGTGGTCACCGACGGCAGCGCCGACGCGACCGCGAACGAGGCATTGTTTCAGCGCGAACTCGACAGCAACCTCGCCATCGCCAGCCAACTCCAGCTCAACGCCACCCCGACCTGGGTCGTCGGCGATCAGCTGTTCCAGGGGCAGGTCGGCTTTGCCGCGCTCAAGCAGGCGATCGCCAAGGCGCGGGCGAAGGGCTGAACGCGCCCGCTCAGCGCCAGCGCGGCGCGAACAGACTGCGGTCGCGCAGGATGACGTGCGCGGCATTATGCCCCGGCGCGCCGGTGACGCCGCCGCCGGGGTGGGTGCCCGCGCCGCACATATAGAGTCCCTTCACCGGCCCGCGATAGCCGCCGTGACCGAGCACCGGCCGCGCCGCCCATAGCTGGTCGAGGCTCATCGCGCCGTGCATGATGTCGCCGCCGACCAGGCCGAACCGGCGTTCGAGCCCTTTGGGGCTGAGCCGTGTCTGGGCGACGATGCTGGCGCGAAAGCCGGGGGCGTGTGCCTCGACCGTGTCGAGGATCGCGTCGGCCGCCGCGCCTTCTTCCGTATCCCAGTCGCGTCCATCGGGCAGTTCGGGCGCGAATTGCTGGCAGAACAGGCTCGCGACATGGTAGCCTGGGGGCGCGAGACTGTCGTCGACGGTCGACGGAATCAGCATCTCGACGATCGGCGCCTTCGACCAGCCGTAGCGCTTCGCATCGAGGAAGGCACGGTCCATGTAATCGAGCGTCGGTGCCAGAATGATTCCCGACTGGTGATGCTCGCCGGGTTCGGGAAGACAGGTGAATTTCGGCAGTCCGGTCAGTGCGACGTTCATCCGGAAGGTGCCGCTTCCTACCTTGAACGCCCTGATCCGCCGCCGGAAATCGGCGGGAAGGTCGGCGGCGTCGATCAGGCGATCGTAGAGCAGCTTCGGCCCGACATTGGCGACGACGCGGTCGGCGGCAATCTCCTCACCCCCCAACAGCCGCACCCCGACCGCCCGCTCCCCGTCGACGAGCACCCGCGCGACCGGGCTTTCGAGGCTGATCTCGACCCCCGCGGCGCGGCAGACCTGCGCCATGATCTGCGTGATCGCGCCCATGCCGCCGACGCTGTGGCCCCATGCCCCCCTCCGCCCGTTCACCTCGCCGAAGACATGGTGGAGCAGGACATAGGCGCTGCCGAGCGTGTCGGGCGAGGCATAGTTGCCGACCACCGCGTCGAAGCCGAAGGCCGCCTTCACCGCCTCGCTCTCGAACCAGCCGTCGAGGACGGTGCGCGCCGACCGCGCGAACAGGTCGAGCACGTCGCGCTGCGTTTCGAGGTCGAGGCGCGCGAAGCGCTGCCCCTGCCGCACGCCGTCGAGCCACGTCCGCATCCCTTCGCCGACATTGGGCGGCACGCGCAGCGCAAGGTCGCGGAGCAGGTCGGCGACCCGTTCGAGCGCGGCATAATAGGCAGGCAGAGCCTCGGCATCGCGCGAACTGAACTTGCGGAATTCGGCCTGCGTGCGCGCGATCCCGCCGCCGAGCTTCAGATAGCCGCCGCCCGGCTGCGGCAGGAAATTGCTGATCGGGCGCTCGATCACGCGATAGCCGTGCTCGGCCAACGCCATGTCGGCGATCACCTTCGGCTGAAGCAGGCTGACCGTATAGCTCGCGACCGAGTTGCGGAAGCCCGGCGCGAATTCCTCCGTCACCGCGGCGCCGCCGACGACGTCGCGCGCCTCGACGATCCGCACCTTCAACCCCGCGCGCGCAAGATAGAAGGCGCAGACGAGGCCGTTGTGCCCGGCGCCGATGATCAGCGCGTCGTAGGATGAGGTCATCGCCCGGCCCCGGCCAGCGGCGATTCGACATGCTCGCGCCCGAAGCCGAGACCGAGGATGCGGCCGGGGATGCGGCGAAGCAGCGGGACGCGGTCGAGCAGCTTCACGGCGAAGGGCACATGGTCGACCTCGCCGCGCAGCACCGGCAGGATCACGCGGTCGTGCGCGATACGCTGGATCGCCTGCATCCGCACGGTCGGCGTCCAGCGCCGCGCCTGCACGCGCGGCAGCAGCAGGTCGGGGTCGTCGCCGCGTGCCAGCGGGGCGGCCAGGACATTTGCCGCAGCGACCGCATCCTGTACCGCGAGATTGATGCCGACGCCGCCGACCGGCGACATCGCATGCGCGGCGTCGCCGATCGCGAGCAGCCCCGGCCGCGACCAGAGGGTGAGGCGGTCGAGCGCGACCGACAGCAGTTTGACGTCGTCGAAGCCGGCGATGGCGTCGATTCCGGCGGCCAGTCCCGGCGCGAGCGCGACGACGTCGGCGCGGAAGGCGTCGATCCCCCGCGCCGCGATTGCCGGAAAGCCGTCCTTCTCGATGATCCGAGCGCATTGCCAATAGCCGGTCCGCGGGATGGCGACGACCATGCCGCGCCGGCCGATCGAGCCGAGCGGGACGTCGGCGGGCGCGCCGCCTTCGGGCATCGGGACGCGGAACCAGAGCACGTCCATCGGCGCGCCGAGGTCCTCGCGCGGCAGGCCGGCTGCCTCGCGCAGCACCGAGCGACGGCCGTCGGCGGCGATGACGAGCCGCGCAGGCAGCGCCTCGCCGCTCGCCAGCGACACGCCTGCGACGCGGCCCGCGGCGTCGAGTACCGGCGCGACCGCTTCGGTTGTCATCCGCAGGTCGAAGGTCGGATAGCGCCGCGCCTGCCGCGCGATGAAATCGAGCAGGTCCCATTGCGGCATCATCGCGATATAGGGCGCCGCGACCGGCAAATGCCGGAGGGTCGCGATCGTATAGCGGCGGCCGAGCAGGTCGAGCGTCGCGGTGTCGAACCGCGCATGCGGCAGGGCAAGCAACTCGTCGAGCAGCCCGATCTGGCGGAACAGGTCGAGCGTCGACGGATGCACCGTGTCGCCGCGGAAGTCGCGCAGAAAATCCCGATGCTTTTCGAGCACCGTCACGCGAACGCCGGCGCGCGCGAGCAGCAGCCCGGCGACCATGCCGGCCGGACCGCCGCCGACGATCACGGTGGAAAGCCTCTCGCCCATCTTCGCTCCAGCCGCTGCCCCCCTTCCCCCATATTGGACCCGACGACGGAGATTTGCCACCCGCTCTTCGCCCGCCCGACGGCGAGCGAAGAGACCCCTGCATATATGCTCCTCAGGCAGGTAAGGTCCCGTTCCCCGGCGAAAGCCGGGGTCCGCGCGGGGCAGACTACGCCATCCGGACCCCGGCTTTCGCCGGGGAACGGCCCTTGCCGGAAAGGGATAGTTGCCGATCGGCCCCTAGGCCGGAACCCGGAGCGGGCCGGTGCCGACCTCGGCTCTTCCCACTCCGGGCTCCCGCCAGTACGGAAGTATCCGACATTTTCAATCCAAGGTGATCACGCTCTATTTCGACAGGTCGCGCAGCAGGCTGTCCCAATGCGCCAGCGCGCCGGGGATCGCATCGACCGGCGCGCGCTCGTCGAGGCCGTGCGCGAAGCTGTCGCTCGCCTTGCTGAACAGCCCCGCGACGCCATAGCTGGGAACGCCTTGCGCGCGAAAATGCAGGCTGTCGGTCGCGCCCGCGCTCATCGACGGGATGATCGGCAGCCCGGGGTAGCGCGCGTGCACCGCTTTCGTCACCGCCGCCACGACATCGGGGCGCAGCGGCGAGGCGTCGCTCGCGGTGGCATCGGGGTCGGTGTTCACCTTGATCGCGGGATCGGCGACGACCTTTTCCAGTTCGGCACGCACCGCCTCGATACTCACGCCCGGAAAGATGCGGCAATTGACGTTCGCCGTCGCCCTTTGCGGCAGCGCATTCTCGGCATGGCCACCCTTGATCAGGGTCGGCACGCAGGTCGTGCCGATCTGGCCGACATATTCGGGGTCGGCGCGGATCGCCGCGACCGCCCCGGCATCCGCGGGGTTGGCGGCGAAGGCCTTGAGCGCCGCGCCGATGGCGCCGCCGACCTGGTCGGCGACGATCTGCATCCCCGCTTTCGTCAGTTCGTTCTGCTGCGGCGCGAAGCGATAGGCGCCGATCTTCGCCAGCGCTTCGGACAGCTGGACGATCGCGTTGACCGCGCCGGGGCGCGAGCTGTGCCCGCCGGGATTGGTCACTTCGAGCACATAGTCGGCATAGGTCTTCTCGCCCGCCTGCAGACCGTAATATCGGGCCTTGCCATCCTCTCCGATCAGCCCGCCGCCGCCGTCGCCGTTGAGCGCGAATTCCGCCCCCTTGTAGGCCGCGGCGAGCGCGCGTGTCGTGTCCATCGCGGTTTCCTCGTCGCCTGACAGCAGCAGGATGATCGAGCGCTTCGGCCGGAACCCGTCCTTCTTGAGCTGCGCGAGCGTCGCGACCATCATCGCAACGTCGAACTTATTGTCCTCCGATCCGCGCCCGAAGATATAGCCGCCTTCCTCCACCGGCACGAAGGGGTCGCGTACCCAGTCCTTGGGATCGGCCTCGACGACGTCCATATGGCCCAGCAGCAGGATGGGTTTCGCGTCGGTCGTGCCCTTCAGCGTCGCGGCGAAGGTAGCGGTCTCGCCCATCGGAGTGATGACGATATCGCCGTCGGCAAAGCCCGCCGCCTTGAGCACCCCGGCATAATAGGCCGCCAGTTCGGGGACCTTGCCGCGTCCGGCGACGGTCGGAATCGCGATGCTGTCCGTCAGGATCGCCTTCGCCGCCGTGGGATCGGCGGGCTTGGCGTGGACGGGCGCCGCGGCCAGCAGGGCGGCGGAGGCCAGAAAGATGGAAGCAAAACGCATGTGATCGACCCCTTTAGCGAGTTATTCTGATCCGTTCGGACCGAGCCTATGGAAGCCCTGTCCCGGCTGCCATGCTGGCGGAAGAACGGGCCTTCGACAAGTTCATGGCGAGCAGAATCTTCGGGTCAGGCTGCTTTCTTCGCGTTCGGCGCCGGCGTCTTGGGCTTGTAGCGGCACAGGTCGGCGACCGGGCAGCGCCAGCATTCGGGCGTCCGCGCCTTGCAGATATAGCGGCCGTGCAGGATCAGCCAGTGGTGCGCGCCGACGCGGAACGGCGCCGGCACCTTGCGTTCGAGCTGCTTTTCGACCACGAGCACCGTCTTGCCCGGCGCGAGCCCGGTGCGGTTGCCGACGCGGAAGATGTGCGTGTCGACCGCGAAGGTTTCCGCACCGAACGCGCAGTTCATCACGACATTGGCGGTCTTGCGCCCGACTCCCGGAAGCGCGACCAGCGCATCGCGGTCGGCGGGCACCTCGCCGCCATGGTCGCGGACGAGGATTTCGGACAGCGCGATGACATTCTTCGCCTTGGCATTGAACAGCCCGATCGTACGGATGTGCCGCTTCAGCCCGTCTTCGCCGAGGTCGAGCATCTGCTGCGGCGTCTTCACCGTCTCGAACAGCCCCCGCGTCGCCTTGTTCACCCCGACGTCGGTCGCCTGCGCCGAGAGCACGACGGCGACGAGCAGCTGATAGGTGTTGCCGAACGCCAGCTCGGTCTGCGGATCGGGATTGAGCTCGGCCAGGCGGCGGAAAAATTCGAAGATGTCGGCTTTCGTCATCGCGGGTCAGAACAGCCCGATCACCTGCGGCATCGTGTAGCGCCCGGACTTCTGGTGGATCAGCCACAGCGCCGCCTTCACCGCGCCGCGCGCGAAGATCATGCGATTCTCGGCGCGGTGCGACAGGGTGATCATCTCCTCGGGACCCGCGAAGATGACGTCATGGTCGCCGGCGACGGTACCGCCGCGCAGGCTGGCGAAACCGATCTTGCCGTGCCCGCGCGCGCCGGTGACACCGTCGCGGCCGCACTCCGAGCAGCGGACGAGATCGATGCGGCGCCCCTCGGCCGCCGCCTGCCCGAGCAGCAGCGCGGTGCCGCTCGGCGCGTCGACCTTGTTCCGATGATGCATTTCGAGGATTTCGATATCCCATTCGGGGTCGAGTCGCGCCGCTGCCTCGCGCACCAGATGCGCGAGCAGGGTGACGCCGAGCGACGTATTGCCGGTCTGGAGCACCGCGATGTCGCGCGCCGCTTCGTCGATCAGATAATGATGCCGCTCCTCGAGCCCCGTCGTGCCGATGACGATCGGCTTCTTCGCCGCCACGCAGGCGTCGAGCGTCGCCTCGAGCGCGGCGGGCGAGGAGAAATCGACGAGCACGTCGGCGCTTGCCGCCAGTTTCGCGATATTGCCGCCCTTGTCGATGCCGCAATGTCCATGCCCCGCTTCCGCTGCTGCGGCGGCGAGCGCGACGCCCATCCGCCCCTGGCTGCCGACGATCCCGATGCTGGTCATGCCTTGCCTTTCCCGTCCCCGTCATGCTGAAATCCGGTTCAGCATCCATTCGCACCCGCGTAGCGAGAATGGACCCCGAATCACGTTCGGGGGGACGAAGCAAGGATAACATGACTCCCATCCAGAATATCGTGATCCTGACCGGCGCCGGGGTTTCGGCCGAAAGCGGCATCGACACCTTCCGCGACGCGGGCGGGTTGTGGGAGCAGCATCGGGTCGAGGACGTCGCGACGCCCGAGGCTTTCGCGCGCGATCCCGACCTCGTCCACCGCTTCTACGACGCGCGGCGCGAGGCGATCCAGACCAAGGTCCCGAACGCGGCGCACGAGGCGCTGGCGCGGCTCGACGCCTACTGGCCCGGCGACCTGCTGATCGTCACCCAGAATGTCGACGACCTGCACGAACGCGCCGGCGCCCGGCGGCTGGTCCACATGCACGGCGAGCATCTGAACGCCTGGTGCACCGCATGCGACACGCGCAGCCGCTGGACCGGGCCGCTGATCGACCGCCCCCCCTGCCCCGCATGCGGCGTGGCCGGCCATCTGCGCCCCGACGTCGTATGGTTCGGCGAGATGCCCTATCGGATGGACGACATCTATCGCGCGCTGAACCGGGCCGACCTGTTCGTGTCGATCGGCACCTCGGGCGCGGTCTATCCCGCCGCGGGTTTCGTCCGCGAAGCGCGCCAGTCGGGCGCACGCACGCTCGAACTCAACATGGAGCCGAGCGAGGGCAGCCATTGGTTCGCCGAGGCGCGGCACGGTCCGGCAACGCGGCTGGTGCCGACATGGGTCGACCGGATGCTGGAGGTCTGAGCTCGAGCCTCCGCGCGCTTTTCAACGGCGCGCGGCGAAGAAATCGCGGAGCAGCACCGCCGCCTCGCCCGCGCCGATGCCGTCGTAGATTTCGGGGCGGTGATGGACCGTCGGCTGCGAAAAGACGAGCGCGCCATGCGCGACCGCGCCGCCCTTCGCATCGTCGGCGCCGTAATAGAGCCGCGCGATCCGTGCATGGGCGATCGCGCCCGCACACATCGCGCAGGGCTCCAGCGTCACATAGAGGTCGCAGCCGTCGAGCCGCTCGTTGCCGAGCTTGGTCGCCGCGGCGCGAATCGCGACGATTTCGGCGTGCGCGGTGGGATCGTGCGATTCGCGCGGACGGTTGTGCCCTTCGGCAATGATCGCGCCGTCCTTGACGATGACGGCGCCGACCGGCACCTCGCCCCATTCGGCGGCGATTCGCGCCAGATCGAGCGCGCGGCGCATCGGGTCGGGAAGTGGGAAACAGGCCATAACTTTCCCGCTAATCGCTTGACGAATCTCCGGCAAGCGGATAAGCGCGCGCCTTTCCCGGCCGATCCGGTTTCCTTGGCGCTTGTCGCGCCAACCGGCGCGCCGCCCAGATTTTGTGAGGACGAAGACGATGTCGCGCATTTGCGAACTGACCGGCAAGGGCCGCCAGGTGGGCCACAATGTCAGCCACGCCAACAACAAGACCAAGCGCACCTTCCTGCCCAATCTGCAGAATGTGACGCTGTTGTCGGAAGCGCTGGGTCGCGGCGTCAAGCTGCGCGTCTCGACGCACGGCCTGCGTTCGGTCGAGCACAACGGCGGCCTCGACAACTGGCTGATGAAGACCGGCGACGACCTGCTTTCGGCCAACGCCCGCAAGGTGAAGAAGGAAGTGGCGAAGAAGCTGGCCGAAACGGCCGCCTGACCGCCTTTCCATCGCCGACGCAATCAGGCGGCCCGGTTACGGCGCCGCCTTTTTGCTGTCCGCAGTGCGCGGCGGCAGCCCGACGAGTTCGAATTGCAGCAACAAGCTGCGCTGCCAGCTGGTGAAATTGTCGTCGGACACCAGCCAGACATAGGTGCGCCCGCGCTCGACCGAAACCGCCGCGCCTTCGAAATTGTCGGCGATCGCGCGCGGAACGCGGCCGATGGTGCGCGACCGGACGACCGTATCGGAGCCGATGTCGGCGGGATCGACCACGGCGAGGATCGTCGTGAAGACCGGCAACAGGCCGAGCCTGCGATGGACGAGCAGGACGCGCCCGTCGGGAAGCGGCGCCGCGTCGCTGACCGATCCCTTGGCCTGTGCATCGTAGAAGAAACGCAGCGGCGGCGGGCCCGGCGCCGCCGGATCGGTGGCGTAGAGCAGCGCCTCGCGGCCGCGCGGATCATCGTCGGCATCTTCCGAAAAGACGATAGTGCGCCCGTCGGCCAGCCGTGCCATCGCTTCCGGCCCGCCATTGCCCGGCCAGGCGGGCTGCGGCAGCGTCCGGCGCGATTCGATCCGCGACAGCGCCGGATCGTATCGCCGGATCTCGTTGACGCCCTCGAATGCGATCCAACTCGCGCCGCTTGCCGGATCGATCGCCATCGCCTCGGCATCGACCAGCGACTTGCGCCCCGATCCGCCCTCCAGCGTCGGCAACAGACCGATGCGCACATTGGTCACGCGGCCGTCGGGGTGCAGCGTCAGGCGTGTCCAGCCGCCGGCGTCGCTGACGAGCTGGAAGCGGCCCGGCCCCACCCGGGCGAGCGCGGAGAAGCCGCCGAAGCGGCTGTTCGGGCTGACCAGATGCCAGCCGCGCACGAAGCGGAGCGCCCCGGTCCGACCCGGCGCGCCGTCGAGCGGGCGCGCGACGATGCTTTGGGTGAAGTTATCGACCGGAAAGCGAAAGGCCGTCCCCAGAACGGGGCCGACGGCAAGGAAGATCAGCAGGGCGAAGAGCAGGCGGCGGCGCATCGCCGCCGGGCGTAGGGCCGCGACGCGGGAAAGGAAAGCCGCGCATCGAAGCTGAACGCCAGCCGACAGCCATGTTCAGGCTTCGCTCAAACCGAATCGGGCAAAACCGCATCATCGACCCACCGCCCGGCAAGGGCCCAAGACGAAAGAAGGAGACAAGAGATGAAAAAGATGATGACGCTCTCCCTCGCCGCCCTGATGTCCACTGCGACCCTGGGCCTGGCGACTCCGGCCGCGGCGCAGAACGGCTATTACGACCGCGACGGCTATTCGACCTATTATGCGGGCCATCGCGACAACCGGCGCTACGATCGCTCGGACCGCCGCGATTATCGGAACGACCGGCGCTATTACAACCAGCGCTATGACCGTCGCAATTATCGCCAGTGCGACAACGGCACCGGCGGCACGGTGATCGGCGCCATCGCCGGCGGGCTCGCCGGCCACGAGATCGCCGGCCGCGGCGACCGCACCGTCGGCGCGATCATCGGCGGCGCCGTCGGCGCCATCGCGGGCCGCGCGATCGACAAGGGGAATGACGGCTGCCGTTAAGAAGGCAGACCCGACCCCCAACGAAAATGCTCTTCCCTCCTGCCCCGTCCGGTTTGCGCCGGGCGGGGTTTTGCTTGCGCCGAATGGGGATGGGGAAGCGAGGCGATGCGGCTTGCCATCGCCGCAGGGCGCGCCTAGTCTCGATGCCAAGTGCACGTCCGCGGTCCTGCGGGCGCGTGAATTGAGACAGGTAATCATAGCCATGCGGCAAATGGCAGCGCCAACAGGGCAGCCGCCGCGGCCCGGAGCAGCGGTGGCGACGGACAGACGAAAGGGCGGTTCCCTACCTCGCCCCTTCGCATTCACGCGACCGAAAAGCTATGGCGCCATCGACCTCGGCACCAACAACTGCCGCCTGCTGATCGCGCGGCCGCAGGACGGCGAACTCGTCGTCATCGATGCCTTTTCACGGATCGTGCGGCTGGGCGAGGGTCTGCACGGCAGCGGCCGAATCGGCGCGGCGGCAATCGACCGCGCGGTCGCCGCGCTCGCCGTCTGCGCCGACAAGCTGCGCCGCCGCCATGTCGCGCTGTCGCGCGCCGTCGCGACCGAAGCCTGCCGCCGCGCATCCAATTGCGACGAACTGGTCGACCGGGTGCGGCGCGAGACGGGCATCGTGCTCGACGTGATCTCGGCCGCCGAAGAGGCGCGGCTCGCGGTGCTCGGCTGCCACAATCTGATGGAGCCCGGCGACGGGCCGGCGCTGATCTTCGACATCGGCGGCGGATCGACCGAGTTGATGCAGGTCGAGGTGAACGGTCACGACGTCGCGATCCACGACTGGGTGAGCGTGCCGTGGGGCGTCGTGTCGCTGACCGAGCATGCCGCGACGACGACCGACGACCTGCCGGCGCGGCGCGCAAGCTATGCGCAGATGCGCGAGGTAACGCGCGCCGCCTTCGCCGCCTTCGCCGATCGCGCGCAGCGATTCGCGGGCCAGCCGCTGCGCCTGCTCGGTACCAGCGGCACCGTGACGACGCTCGCCAGCGTCTTCCTCGACCTGCCGCGCTACGACCGGCGTGCGGTCGACGGGCTGATCGTTCCCACCAGATCGATGCGCGACATCAGCCACCGCCTCGCCGAGGCAAGCCTCGCCGACCGCGCGGAGATCGCCTGCATCGGGCGCGAGCGCGCCGACCTGGTCGTGGCGGGCTGCGCGATCCTCGAAAGCATCATCGACCTGTGGCCCGCCGCGCGCGTCGGCGTCGCCGACCGCGGTATCCGCGAGGGGATATTGCGCACGCTGGCGGTGCAGGGCCGCGACGTACCGGTGACGCGCCGCGAGCATCGCCGGTGAGCGGCCCGCATCGCAAAGGCGGGGGCGCCGGGGGCGGCAGCGGACGCGGCGGCCTGCACGAGCGGGTGAAGACCGCGCGGCGGCGCACCGCATCGTCGACGCGCTGGCTGCAGCGCCAACTCAACGATCCCTATGTCCGCCGCGCGCAGGCGGAGGGCTATCGCTCGCGCGCCGCTTACAAGCTGATCGAGCTCGACGAGAAATTCGGCTTCCTGAAAAAGGCGCGCGCGGTCGTCGACCTCGGCATCACGCCGGGTGGCTGGTCGCAGGTCGTGCGCAAGACCAACCCGCGCGCGCGCGTTGTCGGGATCGACCTGCTCGCCTGCGAGCCCATCGAAGGGGTCGCGATCCTCGAGATGGATTTCATGGACGACACCGCCCCCGACGCACTGATCGAGGCGCTGGGCAGCGCCCCCGATCTCGTCATCTCCGATATGGCGGCGAACACCGTCGGCCATCCCCAGACCGACCATCTGCGCACCATCGCGCTCGCCGAAACCGCCGCCGATTTCGCGGTGCAGACGCTGCAGCCCGGCGGCGCCTTTGTCGCGAAAGTTTTCGCGGGCGGCGCCGACCGCGAGCTGCTGACCATCCTCAAGCGGAATTTCGCCACGGTGAAGCACGCCAAGCCGCCGGCCAGCCGCAAGGGATCGCCCGAACTCTATGTCGTCGCACAGGGCTTCAAGGGCCGGGAAGGCGCCGGGGCAAGCGAAGACGAGATGCCTTGAACGAAGGCGGGGGGACGGCATGAAGCGGACAGGGGCATCGGGGGCTTCGGTCGTGCTGGCGGCGCTGATGCTGGCCGCGTGCGGCGGCGGAGGTGGCGGCGGCGGAACCGGCGCACCGCCGGTCACGGTGACGCCGACACCATCGCCCACCCCGGCGCCGACCGCGAGTTGCACCCTTTCGGCGCGCCAGGGGTTCGCAAAGGCCGTGCTCGACGAATGGTATCTGTTCCCCGGCGACATGGCGCGTAACGCCGATCCGGCGCGGTACGCCGACGTCCAATCCTATATCGACGCACTCACCGCGCCGGCGCGCGCGCTCGGCAAGGATCGCTATTTCACCTACATTACCTCGATCGCCGAGGAGACGGCCTTCTACGCACGCGGCGCGAGTGCGGGATTCGGATTGCGGCTCGCCTACGATCCCTATGCGCAGCGCATCGTCATCGCCGAAGCCTATGAGGGTGCGCCGGCGCTGGCGGCGGGAATCGACCGGGGCGCGCGCATATCGGCGATCGGCACCAGCGCCGATTCGATGCGCACGCTGTCGTCGCTCGCCGCCGCGGGCGGCACCGACGCGATCATCGCCGCGCTCGGTCCCGACGAAGCCGGCGTGACGCGCGTGCTGCGCGTCACCGACGCCTCCGACACGCGCGACGTGCGCGTGACCAAGGCCGAATATGACATCGACCCGGTGTCCGACCGCTATGGCGCCAAGGTCATCAGCGAGGGCGGGCGTAGCTATGGCTACGTCAATCTGCGCACCTTCATCCGCTCGGCCGACCAGCAGCTTCGCGACGCGTTCCAGACCTTCCGCGACCGGGGCGTGACCGACATCGTCGTCGACCTGCGCTACAACGGCGGCGGGCTGGTTTCGACCGCCGAACTGTTCGGCGACCTGCTGGGCCGCGACCGCAACGCGAGCGAGATTTTTTCGCAGACACGGTTCCGCCCGGAAAAGGCATCGAAGGACGAACGGCATTTCTTCACCGCACAGGCCCAGGCAATCGCGCCGACGCGCATCGCCTTCATCGGCACCGGGTCGACCGCCTCGGCGAGCGAACTCGTCATCAACGGCATGCTGCCGTGGCTCGGCACCAACATGACGCTGGTCGGCGGCAACACCTATGGCAAGCCGGTCGGGCAGATCGCGCTCGACCGCCCCGAGTGCGACGACCGCTTGCGCGTGATCGCCTTCGCGACCGGTAATGCGGCGGGGGCCGGCGATTATTTCGGCGGGCTGGCGCCCCGGATCGCGAACAGCTGCGCGGCCGCGGACGATCTCGACCTGCCGCTCGGCGACCCGCGCGAGGCGTCGGTTCGCGCAGCGATCGATTTCCTAGCCGGGCGAAGCTGCGGCGCGCCGATCACCGGGCTCAGCGCATCGACGACGCGCAGCATCGCCGCGGTGCGCGAACCGACCGAGATGCTCGCCCCAGCCCGGCCGACCACGGCACAGCGCGAACTGCCCGGATTGTTCTGAAGTGCCGAACTGACGCCGCTCAGGCGGCGGCGCTCTCGCGGTCGGCGAACAGCGCTTTCAGATCCTTCTTCAATATCTTGCCGTTGGCGTTGCGCGGCAGCGTGTCGGCGGCGAAGCGGATCGCGACCGGCACCTTGAACGCCGCGAGCCGGGCACGCACCCAATCCTGCAGTTCGACCTCGGTCGCCGTCGTGCCGGGCGCGAGATGCACGATCGCCGCGGGCTCCTCGCCCAGCGTACGGTGCGGAATGCCGATTACCGCACAGTCGGTCACCGCCGGATGGTCGTACAGCACATTCTCGACCTCCGACGAATAGATATTCTCGCCGCCGCGCAGCACCATGTCCTTCGCGCGGTCGACGATATAGACGAAGCCCTCCTCGTCGAGCCGCGCGAGGTCGCCGGTGCGCACCCAGCCGTCGACGAAGGTCTCGGCGGTTGCCTCTGGCTTGTTCCAATACCCCATCACGATCATCGGCCCGCGCGCCCACAGCTCGCCGACCGTGCCGACCGGCAGCACCGTAACGCCGTCTTCGGCGCGGATTTCGAGGTCGGCGACCGCGACCGGCGGCCCCGCGCTCGCCGGGCGGTTCAGATAATCCTCCGCCCCGTGCGAGGTCACCGTCGCCATCGTCTCGGTCATTCCCCAGCCGTTGCCGGGCAGCGCGCCGAACTCCTCATAGATGCGCCGCACCAGTTCGGGCGCCGACGGCGCGCCGCCATAGGCGATCGCCTCGAGCGACGAGAGATCGTAATTCGCGCGGTCGGGATGCTCGATGAGCTGCCAGGCGATCGTCGGGACACCGCCGGTGACGTTGACCTGCTCGCGCTCGATGATCTCCATCGCGCGCACCGCGTCCCATTTGCGCATGAAGATGGTCGTGTTACCCGCCGCCATCGCGCCCATCAGCATGGCCGAACAGGCGGTAACGTGGAACATCGGGATCACCGTCAAGATCGTGCGCGGCTGGGGCTCCGGCAACGTCTCGCCGCGGCGCAGGAAGCTGCGCGCTCCCGAAAAAGCGCCCGAGAGGATGTTGGTCATCATGTTGCGATGCGTGCCGAGCGCTCCCTTGGGCTGCCCCGTCGTGCCGCTGGTATAGAAGATCGCCGCCGCATCGTCGCTGTCGATCGCGACGCGCGGGCGATCGTCGCCGGGCAGAGCGGCCCAGCTTGCCGGAGCGCCGACGATCTCCTCCAGCGCCGTCGTATCGGCGATCGGCCCCGCGCCGCGCGCGACGATCCACTGTTCGACGTCGGGCAGCATCGCGCGATGCTCGCGCAGCCGCTCGTAGCGCTCGCCATCGACGATCACGATCTTCGATCCCGAATCGCGAATGCCATAGGCCAGTTCGGCGCCGGTCCACCAGGCGTTGAGCGGCACCGCGATCGCGCCGATCGTGGTGATGGCGAAAAAGACCATCGGCCATTCGGGCAGGTTGCGCATCGCGAAGGCGACCCGGTCGCCCGGGCCGACGCCCATCGCCTGCAGCGCCCGCGCGAAGGCCGCGGTCGCGCGCCAGTTCGCCGCATAGCTGATCCGCTCGTCGTCGAGGATCGTGAACGGCCGCTCCCCGTGCACGCGCGACAGGTCGAGCAGTTCGCCCAGATCGTGCGGCGCATTCTTCCACACCCGCGTCGCAATGCCGCGGATCGGCACCACCTCCATCTCGAACGGAGCGCCCGGCGCGGTCAGCGCCGCGGTCGCATCGGCCAGCGACATCTTCGGCCAGCTGGGGTCGAGGGGCACCACGGGTTCGCCGGTCGGATCATTCGCCACGAGACATCTCTCCATCATCCTGCGCGCCGTTGAATCGGCGGCTCGGCGGCAAGGTTAGGATCGCCCGGCCCGTTCGACAAGGGTGCGGCTCGGCGCGCACGAGCAGCCCCCGCCCGCCCGCTCCGGTCAGGCCGGCTGGATCGCTTCGGGCGCCGCCGGCTCCCTGTGCGCGGCGATGCACGACAGCACGCTGGCGACGACCAGCACGAAAGCGGCCGCTTCAAGCCCGGTGGGCAGGCGTGCTTCCCACAGGAAACCGTATAGGAGAGCGAACAGCGTCTCGAAGAGGATCATCTGCCCGACGAGGGTCAGCGGCAGCAGCCGGCTCATCCGGTTCCACAGCAGATTGCCGAGGATCGACGCGAGCAGCGCGACGCCCATCGACACGCCAGCGAGCCGCGCCCAGTCGAGCATCGCATGCGGTTCGCCGTCGAACGCCAGCGACCAGGGGATCAGCAGCAGCGACAGCGAACCGGTGACGATCCCCATCAGCAGGTTCCAGTCGTGCGCGCCGATATGGTCCAGGCGGTTCAGCGCGCGGCTGTTCCCCACCGCGAACACGACCCAGCTGAGCAGCGCGCCGCCGGCGCACGCGAGCCCGAGGAGCTGTCGGCCGGTCGAACCCGTCGCAGGCGCGGCGACCGCCTGCCAGCCGATGCACAGCACGCCAGCGACCGACAGCAGCAGCGACGGCCACAGCCGGACGAGTGGAACCGCGCCATGATCGCAGCTTCCGACCAGGGTGACTGCAACCGGAAGGAAGCCGATGACGAGCGACGTCATCGCGATCCCGCCGAGCTGCACCGCGCCGGACAGCAGGATATAATAGAGGATGTTGCCGCAAAGCCCCAGCCAGCCGAGCGCCAGCCAGTCGCTGCGCGTCGCCTGCGCGACGGTGCGGCGCCAGCGCGGCGCCATGATCGCCGCGGAAAAAAGGCCGTAGAAGACATAGCGACCGATCGTGAGCTGGATCGGGCTGAAATCATGCGCAAGCGCCGGCGCGAGGAACACCAGCCCCCACAGCGCCCCCGCCCCCATTCCGCACGCGATCCCCAGCATTGTGCGGCGCGACGCATGCGGTCCGGCGGTATCTGGGATCATGACGCTGTCCTTGGTGACGATTGCTGGGAAATATCACCGTCAAAGCGGGAATTGCGCCCTTGATTCGAGGGCGAAATGCAACAAAAACTCGCTTCATGATGCCGGCCCGCTCCACCAGACGCAGCGAACTCGACAATTTCGATCGTGCCATCCTGCGCATCGTACAGCGCGACGCGAAGAAGCCGCAGCGATTGATCGCCGAAGCGGTCGGCCTGTCGGCGGCGGCAGTGCAGCGCCGCATCGCCGCGATGGAGGATGCGGGCATCATCGATCGGAACGTGGCGATCGTCGACCCCGCCGCGGTCCGCATGGCGATCACCGCGATCGTCGAAGTGCATCTGACCGACGAGAAGCTGCCGACCGTCGACAGGGCCAAGGCGCTGTTCCGCGCCGCGCCCGAAGTGCAGCAATGCTATTATGTGACCGGCGGGATCAGCCTTGTGCTGGTGATCGTCGTGCCCGACATGGCCGCCTACGAAGCCTCGACACGCCGGCTGTTCGCGCAGAACGAATCGGTGAAGAGCTTCCGCAGCCTGATCGCACTCCACCGGGTCAAGGCCGGAATGGAAATCGAAATCCCCGCGACGACCTCGCCCGCCCCGCGCCGCTGATCGCCGCAACGGCAAGGCTGTCTGCGTCAGCGGGCGGAAAAGCGACCGGCTCTTGCCTGCGCCGCGGAAGCAGGGTAGAGACCCGCCCGGCCATGCCATGGCCCCTTCGTCTAGCGGTCAGGACGCGGCCCTCTCACGGCTGAAACACGGGTTCGATTCCCGTAGGGGTCACCAGTCAAGCGGTTTATCGCGTTGATTTTGCGCGAGAATTTCAAATTCCCCTAAAACTGATACCACAAGTGTTCCCACATTATCCGTGGGGCGTGTTGGCATATCTCGGAACGCAACAGGACAGAATCAGGTCCATTCCGAAAATTTTTTCGAACGACGGGGCGCTTCGGTTCGTGTGGAAAGCACCTGCTCGTCGTGCAGGGATGCCGGGAATGGCTAACTTGGGGTGTGAAGCGATCGGATGACTTTGAACCCAGAGTGTAGAAAGCGGCCGCAATCGCTTTTCAATGATCAGCTTTCCGCGATCCATCGAATGGATGACCCATGCGGATTTGTCCAAGCGATGGGCTCAGCATTCAGCGAAAGTAGGAACGATCCCGCGACACCATCGGGAGTTTGTGTGGCAATCTGGGGAAGGACCATCGGAGATTCGTTCGAGATCCAGTAATCTGCCAACGTCATCGCCTGATCGGCGAAGCTGTCGCGACTCTCCTGATTGGGCAGATAGTTAAGCACGGCAGAATGTGTCAAACGGCGTTCAAAAGGGGCTCTGACTCACTTTTGGTGCAAGTGCGTTGATAATGGCGAGTTTCCCCGAAGGAGGATATCGCCATGCATGGGAGCGGTTTTCGCGAAGCCATTGCGCCAATAGGATTGGTGATCGACAAGGTCGAGTATGCCGCCGATCAGATACTGATCACCGGGCGATCCCGATTTCGAGTTTCGATCTGCCCGAACTGCTGCCGCCCATCTGCGCGTGTCCACAGTCGATATCACCGTACACTCGCCGATCTACCATCTCATGGCCGGCCGGTTCGGATTACTCTTGTCGCCCGGCGTTTTCGTTGCGCCACATCCCGCTGCACCACGCGTATCTTCGTTGAACGCTTTCCTCCGGATGTGACTGCAACATTTGCCCGGCGTACGACCCGCCTGGATTCTATCGTACATCACCTTGGGCTGGCGCTGGGTGGGCGTCCGGCGGCCAGCTTGGCGCGCCGCCTTCTGATGCCGGTCAGCAAGGACACATTGCTTCGAACTGTGCGTCGGCGCTTCAAGGGCGCTCAGGTTAAGCCTACGATCATCGGCATCGACGACTGGGCGTGGAAGCGCGGACAGCGATATGGCACGATCGTCTGTGATCTGGAGCGCCGACAGATTATCGACCTCCTCCCCGATCGTGGCGTCGCCACCGTAGAAGCGTGGCTCAAGGCCCGGCCGGAGATCTGCATTATCTCGCGTGATCGCGGTGGCGGGTACCGGCATGCGGCCGCGCGCGCCTTGCCTGACGCCCTGCAGATTGCCGATCGCTGGCATTTGATGGAGAATGCCAGCCAGGCGTTCCTCGACGCTGTCCGTAAATCTATGCGCGCCATTCGCCAGGCACTTCAATCCGCCGAACCCGATCCAGAACTCCTCACCTGCGCTGAGCGGCTTCAATACGAAGGCTTCAAGCGGCGTCAGGATGCCGATGATGCGATCCGTGTGCTGCTTGGAAAAGGGGCGTCCATCAAGGCGGTCGTTCGCGCGACCGGCTATGCCCGCAAGACCGTACGCCAGGTCGCTCGTGGCGGACGATCCGATATGTTCCGCACCCGGCTTAGCTCTCTCGACCCGTGGCTCGGGACGCTCGATGCCGAATGGCGTTCCGGTTGCCAAAATGGTGCCGAACTCTGGCGGCGGCTCAAAATCATCGGCTTTAACGGAAGCCTGCGTGTCGTTGCAGAATGGGCGACGCGGCGGAGGCGCAACGAGGCAGCTCCGAACAACGTGTCGCGCGTCATTCCATCAGCCCGTGTGATTGCCCGGCTTATGACGATGGCACGCGATCAACTCTCGCAATCAGAAGCCACGCTTATCGCGACGATTGAAGCCGCCGTCCCGGCGCTCGTCGTCGTTCGAAATCTTGCCGACCGATTCCACCGGATCATCAGGCAACAGAAAGACTTCGAGCTCGCCACATGGATCGACGAAGCCCGGAAAACGCCGCTTCGTTCGTTTGCCAATGGCTTGAGCGACGACTGGAATGCGGTGAAGGCCGCTATCGTAGAGCCCTGGTCCAACGGGCAAACGGAAGGGCAGATCACGAAGTTGAAGCTCGTCAAACGCCAGATGTATGGGCGCGCCAAGCTCGATTTGCTGCGGGCGAGGCTGATGCCACCTCTCGATCATCCCTCTTTATTGCACCAAAAGTGAGTCAGAGCCCTTTTTGCACGCCGATCACCCCACGAAGGGGGTGCCTATTGCACGCTGATCCTCAGTTTTGGTATCTGACATTCAAGAACGTCATGGCATCGTCATCCCCTGCTCCCACTGGTGCAGCGCACGATCGATCCGATCCATCATTTCGGCCATCTCAGCCTCACAAATGATAAACGCAGGCGCAATCCACATGGGCAAGCCGCGTTGCATCACCGGGCGCCGGTTCGGGCCGTAAAGCGTGGAGTACATCGCAACCCCATTGCGCAGCATCGCCGTTTGGAACTTGAGCTCCGCCTGATCCTGCGGGGCGAAGAAATTGCGCTTCCCATCAGGATCGGGCTTGACCAGTTCGAGCACCATGAACAGGCCCCACCCGCGCACGTCGGCAACGTTCGGATGCGCGAGCAGTCGGTCGCGATAGGAGAAAAGCTGCGCCTCGCGCTCGCGCACCGCCTCAAGCAGACCGTCCTCGCGGATCGCCTCGATCACCGCACAGCCGACGGCGCAGGCAAGCGCATTGCCGCCGTTGGTGAAGCCGTGAACGAACCCCACCCCCTTGTTGAACACGTCATTGACCGCGTCGCTGACGATGACGCCGCCGAGCGGCACATAGCTGGACGAGACCCCTTTGGCGAAGGCGATCATGTCGGGATCGACGGAATAATGGTCCATCCCGAACCATTTGCCCGTGCGCCCGAAGCCCGTGACGACCTCGTCGGCGATGAACAGCACATCGTTCTCATCGCAGATGCGACGGATTTCGCGCCAATAGGCGTCGGGCGGCACGACGCCATAGTCAGAGCCGCAACCGTGCGGCGTAGCGATATAGGCGGCGACTGTGTCGGCGCTGTGATAAAGGATGCTCTTTTCCAGCTCTCTCGCCACGAGCACGCCCCATTCGTCACGCGACAGGCCCTCGGGTTTCCGATAGTCGCTATATTGCTCGATCTTGGGCCACTGCAGCATCATAGGATCATAGTGACGCGTCGTGCCTGGATTGCCTGACAAGCTCATCGTCGCCAGCGTCATGCCGTGATAGGATTCATAATTGCTGATGATCTTGTGCTTGCCGCCGTTCCCACGCGCGACATGGTATTGCCGCGCGATCTTGATCGCCGTCTCGACCGCTTCCGACCCGCCCGAAACCAGATAGCTGGCCCGCATCCCCTTCGGAGCGACCTCGGCGATGCGGTCGCAAAGGTCGGCGCGCCGAAGATTGCCGAGCATAGGATGGACATAGGCGTAAGAGGAAAGCTGCTCGGCGATGGCCTTGGTCAGCCGCGGATGGCCATGCCCCATGCTGACCGCGAACGGTCCGCCCGAAGCGTCGAAATAGCGTTCGCCCTGCGTGTCGAAGAGAAAAACCCCGTCCGCGCTGGCCAGATCGACCGGCATGGGATGATAGGAAAACACATTGTCCCAGTTGGTTCCATTTCCGGTCGTGGTGCTCATATCGTGTCCTTCATGATGACTGTTGTTATTTATGCGGCGCACTGTGAGCCGCTCGACTTTTGAAACGCTGCTTTTCAGGAAGTTATGCTGGAAAAATGGCGGGTCAGGAGCGCCCGCTGACGATTGGGCGGCAGCTTGTCGGGAGAGATCAGTATCTGAACCCCCATGCCGTCGAGCAGCGCAAGCAGACTGTCGCCTTCCAGCGCCGGGTCGATGTCGGAACGTATCTCACCCCGCGCTGCAAGCTCGCGGAAACTGCTTTCCCAATTGCGGCGGAGCTGGTCATAGAAACGGGTATGCGTGGATCCCCGGCGCCCGGCCCCGAACGACGCCGAGGTAAAGGCCAGCCAGGCCTTCCACCATTCGATCTGATCGTCCGAATTGGGCAGGGTGTCGCACAGATAGTCGATGACGTCGGCGAGGCCGTAATCGCCGGACAGCAGCCGCTGGCGCCGGTTGTCGACGCCCGCGACGATTTCGGCGAGCACGACATCGAGCATCGCCTCCTTGTCGCGGAAATAATGCGTGAGCACTCCCGTCGTACAGCCGAGTTCCTGGGCGATGGCGCGCATCGACGCCTTGTCGAGACCGTCGCGCGCGATGACCCGTCGCGTCGCCGCGACCACCTCCGCGCGCCTGTCCTGACCGTCTGCAACCGTGCGTGACGCCGCCCTCACTATCCTCTCCTCTGGTAACGGGCCGCGCCCGGCGCGGCCCTTCGGCTCCTAGAATTGCGCTTTCACCCCCACGGCGACCCGTCGCGGCTCTGCGTACATCGACTGGGTAAAGCCCAGCGAGTTCACGTCAACCGCATAAAGCCGGTAACGACGGTCGAACAGGTTGACCGCCGAGACATAAAATTCTGGGCCATCATTGCCCACCCGATAGGCGATGCGCGCATCGACCAGGAAATTGGCGCGTTCGCGCGTGACGGGCGAATTGGCGATATTAAAATATTGCGACGACGCATGGCGGCCGTTGAAGTCCAGGCTGACCGCACCGCTGCCGAGCGGCGCTTCGTAGTGCATCCCGGCAACCAGGGAAAAGCGGGGCGCATTGGCCAGACGCCGGTCGGCCTGGCTGCCGTCGGGCAGGTCAATGTCGAAGGCCTTGGCGTGCAGCAGTTCAAACCCGCCGCTGAGGGTCAAGCCGCGCACCGGGCGCAGGTTGAAATCGACGTCGACGCCGTAGATTTCCGCTTGGACGTTCGACAGGAAACTGCTGAGACCTTGCGACCGGAACGCCTGAAAATCCTGGTAGTCATAGTAGAAAGCATTGACATTGAACCGCAGCCGCCGGTCCGCCGTTTCGGTCTTGATGCCGATGTCATAGCTGTCGAGCGTTTCCGGCTTGTAAGGCATCTGGACCGGCGTAACATTGCTGGCGTCGAGCAGATTGTTGAACCCGCCCGATTTGAAGCCGCGGTTATAGGCGGCGTAGGCAAGCACCCCATCGCCGGGGCGCCATTCAACCCGCGCCCGCCCGCTGATCCGGCTAGTAGCCTGCCGCGCCGCGTCGCCGTTGACGGTGCGATTGAACTCAAACACCCGTGCGACATAGTTGGTCGGCGAATAAAGCCCCGAACCGTCAATGTCGGCGAACAGGTCCTGCGCGAAATCGACGTGCCGGACTTCGCGGGTCCAGCGCAACCCGCCCACCAGCGTCAGCGTGGGCGCCACCTTGACCGCCGCTTCACCAAAGAATGCGACAGACTCGGCTTTGAGGGAGAAGTCCGAGCGGAGTGCCGTATCGAGGAGATAGAGGTTGAAGTCGCGGTCATTGCGCACGCGGTTATGGAAATAGTAGCCGCCAAGCACCCAGTTCACACTGTCGCCCGTTCCCGCCAGGCGAAGTTCCTGCGAGAATTGGCGGGTCCGGCTGTCCGACGCGATCTCGACCAGTTGGAGTGGCGTAACGTCAGTGTCTTCGAGGAATTCGGTTTCGTTGCGGGTGACGTCGGTGATCGACACCAGGTCGATGCCATCGGCCAGCGCCGCCTCCAGACGAAGCGTCCCCCCGACATTTTCGCGGCGGTCGCGTCCCGGCGTATTCACTGCGCCGCTGTGGGGGTCGTCGTCGTCGAGTGTCGCGAGGCTCGGCGTGTTCGGCACTCCGAAAATCTGGTGTGCGGGCGTATCGATCGGAACACCCTGGCCGTGGGCGCCGGTTCCGGTCGCCTCGAACGTATATTGCGGGCGGGATTTGCCCCGACCCGCCCGCAAGATCAGGTCGGCACGAACCGTATCGCCTTCATAGGCGAGACGGAACCGTCCGGCGAGCTTGTTGATTCCCGATCCGTCGGGTCCGTCGTGGTTGTCGATAAAGGATTCGGCCTGCTCGGTGACGACCGCGATCCGGGCGGACAGGCGATCGGCGATTGGAATGTTGAGCGCGCCTTCACCATAGAAGCTGGTGTCGCCCGCGCGCAGATCGATGCTGCCGCCCCATTCATGCTTCGGCCGATTGCTGATGAAATGAACCAGTCCACCGGTCGCGTTACGGCCGAACAATGTTCCCTGCGGCCCGCGCAGCACCTCGACGCGTTCGATATCGAATATCGGCGCCGCCGCCGAATTCAGCGAGGCGTTATAGACATCGTCGACATAGATCGCCACCGGCCCCTCGTTTCCGACGCCGAAATCGTTGAGCCCGACGCCGCGCAGGTTGAAAACGATCGTGCCGCTGCCGCCGGTGGGCGCGGTGAAATTCACCCCCGGGACCGCGCGCGCCAAATCCTTCCCCGACGCAACTCCCATCGTCTGCAACTGATCTCCCGACAAGGCCGAGACTGCGATGCCCACATCCTGCATCCGTTCCTCACGTCGCGACGCGGTGACGATGATATCGCCGGTCCCGGCGTCGGAGGCCCCCTCCTCCTGTGCTTGGGCCGCGGCGGGCAAGGCCGCAAGTCCGAAGAGGCAAGCGGTTGCGAGCATAGCTGATTTGGAATTCTTCATGACGTCCCTCCACTGGATATATGTTTGCATAATCTAATCATGACTGTTGTTATGTATTATTGGCGTATTGAGGCTGAGAATCGTGCATCGGCGATCCGGGGTGATGCCGGATCAGCAGTGGCAGGATGGAAAGCAGCAGTGCGGTCCCGCTGTAAAAAGCTATCGCAGCAAAGCCGTGTTCCTCGATCAGCCACCCGGCCGCATAAGGACTCGCAGCGCCGAGCAGCATCGACCATCCGTGCGCATAGGCTGCGGTTCGACCGCCATCCTGCTCTTCGAGCGCAACAGCAGTAAGGAACGGCAGAGTGAAGGTCAGGGCAAAGGCCTGCATCAACAGCGCCGCAGCATAAACGGTGGGCGACGGGGCAAGAATGATCGACAGATTCGACAAACCAAAGCCGGTCAGGCCCACCAGCGCCAGTGCGGTGCGCCGTTGCAGCCGCGCCGCGCGGGCCGCACAAGCGGCGCCGATGATCGCGCTCACGGCAGTCGCGGCAAGGATCGTCCCGATCGTCGCCGTCGGCAGGCCGAGGCGGTGGCCTACCCGCTCGGTGAAAGCCCATACCGCCATACCGCCAATCTGCATGAATATCATCGCGACCACGACCGGCGGGACCGCGCCGCGGGGGCGCTTGGGTGGCGAAGCCGAGGGCCGCACGGATTGCAGCCGGAACGGAAGCAAAAAGGCCAGCGCCAGTTGGACCAGCGGAATCAGAGCCAGCGCCGCAAAAAATTGAGGAATGGTAAGATGCGGCACCGCCGAAGCGAAAGCGATGGTAAGTGCCGCGACCAGCGAGGACCCGATCACCACCGCGATGGCATAAACCCGGTCGGAATCCGCGCGATGCGACAATAGCGCTGCCATCGCGCCCATCTGGAACCCGATCCCCACGCCGCTCAGCCCAAAACAGAGCATCAGCATTTCGCTTTGCTTCGCAAAACCGGAAGCGACGTAGCAGGCCATCGTCCAGAGCGCCGCGATGATCGCGCTCCGGCGCATCCGCAAACGGCCGACGAACCGCCCCGCCAGGATGGTGGCAATCGCCATCGCCACAAAATGCGCGCTGATAACCAGACCCGCCTCGCTGGGCGCCAGATCGAGCCGGTCGGTCCAGACCCCGTTGAGAACGGGCGTGACGTTGAGCCCGAGCATATAGGCCAGCATCAGCCCGACAAGCGCGACGACCAGACTGGCGGTACTGGGAGTAGCCGACGGCGGAGCGTCGTCACCTACGAAAGCCGGTCCGCTATCGGTCATGCTGCCTCCCTCGCGCGAATCGGGTTCGAGCCCGATCGTCGCCCTTACATACATAATAACTGTTATGATGCAATAGAGATCATATGCACCAACTGAAGCGGACAGAATGTCGGCACGCATCTGACCGCCCGTTCCGCAATAGCTAGGTTGTGGCTGGCTTCTGCAACGGCGCGGGCTTTGGTGTCGTGCAATCTGTCGGCTCCCATTCCTGCCGCATCCACGCCTCGTTCGACCTGCGGAAAAGGACGTGCGACCCGTGACAGTAATTGATGCCAACGCCCTCCCTCAAATCGATGGCGCATAGGCCCGCATCCCCTGCCAGCAGGCGCACGGCATCAAATGGCCTGAACCAGCCGCGCAACGCGCGTGATCGCCGTCCCATCACGGAATCCGTTGTCATGATTATCTCGCGAAAGTGGGGGCCTGCGGCCTGACGTATCCGATCTATTGTTGGGCCGGGCTTTATGTCGAAATAATGATATTCGGCGAGAGCATTGGGATCGCATATCTCGCCTGCGAGGCGCGGCGGCTTGTTCGGCAGAGGCGGAAGCTCGTCCAATAAATCGACCGTCAAAACCTCGATCTCTTTCGGCGGTTCCGTTTGCTCCTCCGGCGGCTGCGAAATCGAGCAACCGGGAATCGAGAGCGGCACCAACAGCGCAACGTGTGCCAGCGCCGACAACAGCAGGGGACCGGCCACCTTCATTCTGCCGCGCCGGTCGTCCGTCATGGCTATGGCATCAACTGCGCCGCCCTCGGGGGCGCGGATGGCCGGTTACGTCCCGCACACGGTCCAGCAGGGCGCGGAGCAGCGCATGAACCTGCGGGGCTGTCAGTCCATCGTCATCGGGTTCCGGTTCACCAAAGAGCCGTACTTGGTTCCATCGCCAATAGGGCGTGAGGACAACCGCCAACCGCGCCATGTCGGGGCAGTCGTGCCCCAACCCCGTCGCATTCGCGTAGGCGAGCGACTTGGCGACACGCAGGCCGATATGGCGGGCGCACCAGTCATCGGCAAAACCCATGTCCAGCAAATGAGAGGACAAAGCGAGTTGGGCGGTTATCCCGGCTCGATACAAATAGCCGCGCCAATCCGCCCGCTCTTGCGCGGCGGGAAAGAAGCCCTCCGCGACATGATAGCGACGGCGGCTCAAGGCCCGCCCTTCCTTCGTTCGCATGATCGCGGCCGGGTCGTCGCCACAGTCAGCGTGAAGCGACGCCAGCGGCTCCGCCCAGGGCGAGGAGATCACCGGAGCCATAACCGGCGCTGCCGCCAACCCTTGCAGCAGGGAACGGCGCGACGTGGCCCCCGCCGAATCACTCAAGAAGTAATCGCGAGAAGTCATCTGCCTGCCTTTCCCTTTTGCTGTGCGGGGCGTTATCGAACGTTCCGGACGGTAAGCGGCACCGCTTATATCACTAAAGGCGGAAAATGTTCAATAAGCGGTGCCGCTTACTCAGCTTCCGATTGAACGGGCAGGATGCGCGGTTACGACGCGACTATGGGAAGGCCGCCGCTCAACGTGAAATCGACCAACATCCGTTTGCCGGAAGGTCTGGGCGAACGGATTGACAAGCTGGTCGGTCGGCAACGAAGAGCAGCCTTCATCCGCGAGGTTCTCGAGCGCGAGGTGAATCGACTGGAAGCGGAGCGCACAGAAAATGGCGCAGGATTTCCCACGACCTAAAATTCGAGGGTAATCATAGCTGGTTGGAGGATTTTGGAGGGTCGGCAGGCGGCCGATAACTGACGTTAAGCCTTTTCCGCTACGCCAATAGCGATGAACAGAAAGCGCAACAGATTCATATACGGATTGCTCGCTGCACCGTTGCTAGGCGGGTACTTCGCTATCGTTTTGCTTATGTGGTTTAAGAAACTGACCGGCGTCGCCGGGATCGGCATAGAACCTTCGTTCGACATAAACATTGGCGACATGCTGGCTATCGCAGCCATCGCGCTCTTTTATGCGATTGTCGCATCACCCATTTTCTATCTCGGAATGCTTGGAGCTGGGTTGCCAATTTTCTGGCTTCTCCAAAAATATAGTATGGAGCGATGGTGGTCGTACTTTGCGACAGGCGCGCTCGTCGGCTTTGCGATTCCTCCTCTCGCAGGGCAAGGCCTCCTTCCTCGCGCCCTCAATGGAGTCGCAGCTGGGTTGATATTACTGGTGTTTTGGTTTGTCGCGCGCCGTGGCGTAGAAGAGAGCCAGACGAGGCGGCAAGTCTAAGCCACTGCCTGCAATCCCTTCCGCTGAATAATAGAGAGCAGACGCAAGGCGGGTCCGCCGGGACGCTTCACGCCACGCTCCCAATCCGAAACCAGATTGCGCGACACGTTGAGATAGGCGGCGAACACCGGCTGCGAGACATGCTCGCGCTCGCGAATTGCACGGATTTCATCGCCTGCCAGCACCGGGGCCGGAGCAAGGCACGCATCGTCAAACGTGCGGAGCGTCGCGCGCGACACAATGCCCGCGTCGTGCGCGTCGCTCATCATCTCGTGGATCGCCCCCGCGATCTCGCTGCGATACCCCTTATCCTTCGTCGTCGTTGCCATCTTCAATCTCCACCAGCGTTCCCGACGCCACCAGCCGATCCAGTTCCTCGCCGCTCCATCCCAGCGCTTCGGTTGCCGCGTCACGCAACAGCGCCAGGTCGGCTTTCGATATGTTCGCCTGTGCGCTCTTGGCGAACCCGAAAGCGAATATCGCGCGGTCGCCGTGCCGGAACAGGATCAACGTGCGATAGCCGCCCGATTTGCCCTGACCGGCACGCGCCACGCGCTGCTTGATGACGCCGCCGCCAAGGTCGGCGTCAATCAGCCCGCTTTCGCCCCGCTGCACGGCGTCACGAAGGGCCGAATCATCTATTCGCTCCTTCCGCGCAAAGCGCTCGAACCAGCCATTCTTGAAAATGCGCGTTATGGCCGGTTCTCCTGCTCGACTGCATATATAACACTTAGCGTTATATTTCAATGTTGGACATCGGCGTTCAAACGCGCCGAAGCGCCGAAACCCGCTGCGATCGGCACTTTAGCGCCTCACCTCTTGTGCGGCGGGGCGAGGCGATACAGCCTGCATCGTGGCGAGCGGACCGGCCGATGGAACACCCGCGATGACGCAAGAATCGATCGCTTCAACAGTTGCTCCGATTCGCAGGCAAGCGCCTGTCATAACGAGCCGGATGCAGACGGAAGACCTCAAAGCGCGCGGGCTGGGACGAAATGGGAAAAAATGTTCGCAACGCTGTCGCACGACAGGAGACGACAGGGGACGCCAGCGGACGACAGAGCCCTACGACACCATTTTCGGCACTCTTGCGCCATGTCGCAGAAGCGCCAACTTTCAACCCAAGGGGCACCATCGACAACCATAGCATGGAGAAGAAGCGCCCCGTGTCCCAACGCGAAAAAATCATCCGCCTCAAGACGGTGCTGCTGCGCACCGGACTTTCCCGTTCCACCCTCTATCGCAAGATCGCAGACGGGACGTTCCCCCGGCAACTGCCGATCAGCATCAACGGCGCTGGCTGGCATGAGTCCGCCGTCGATCGCTGGATTGCCGATCCGGGCGGCTATCGCGCCAGCGATAGCGAAAGGGCTACGCGGTGAAGACCGCGCCTTCTCCCGATCCGATCTGCGTCCGCGTCAATGACGCTGCACGCATGATCGGCGTCGGGCGGACTAAGCTCTACGAGTTGATCGCGGCCGGAGAAGTCGAGACGGTGAAGCTCGGCAAGGCCACCCGCATCACCACGGCAAGCCTGCATGACCTCATCAGGCGGCAGCGCGGAGCGGGATAGGCTCAGACGCCGTGGCGGCGGCGTCCTTCCCCTTGCGGTCCAGATACTCGGCCCAACGCGCCATCAGGTTCCGGCGCTTCTCGAAAAAGTCCGTGCGGCGATAAGCGGCCTCGACCTTGTTGGGCAGCTTATGCGCCAACGCCTTGTCCGCAACCTCCTTGGGGAAGCGGGTGCGCTCCGATGACCAGTCGGTGAAGGCCGAACGGAAACCATGGACGGTCACGCCCTTGATACCGTCATCGCGGAGCAGCTTGGTCATGGTCATGTCGCTGATCGGCTTTTCGCCGTCGTTGGAGAATACAAGGCCGGTGTCGCTGGTGCGCTCGTTCCACCGCTTGCGGAGCAGCGCGACGGCGGGCGCGGACAGCGGCACGACATGGGTTTCCCCGGCCTTCATACGCTCGCCCGGAATAGTCCATATCGCCTTGTCCAAGTCGAACTCGGACCATACGGCAAAGCGCGTTTCATTCGAGCGGACGGCGTTGTAGATCGTGAAGCGCAGAGCATCGCGCCCGGTCGTGGGTGACGCCGCCGCCAGCTTCTGCATGAAGGCCGGAACGTCGGCATAGGGCATGGCTTCCAGATGCCCGCCCTTGTCCATCTGACGGGGAAGCCCCTTGCGGACTGAGCGCAACGATACCTCGCCGGGAAGCCATCCCTTGATGTGGGCGAAGTCCAGCACCGCGCCGATGCGCTGCAATATGCGCCGCGCCGTGTCGGGTATCTCAAGCCAGATGGGCGATAGAATCTCGACCACGGCGGCGCTGTCCACCTGATCCACTGGCCGCGTTCCGACCATCGGAAAGACATGGTTCTCAAGGCTGGAAATCCAGTTGGCATGACGGCGGTTCTTCCAGCCCTCTTTCAACGCCTCATAGCAGTCGCGCGACGCCGTCTCGAAGCTCGGCACGACCTTGCGCGACTTGCGCCGTTCCGCAACCGGATCGACGCCTTCGCGCACCTGACGGCGTAGCGCCGATGCGGCATCGCGCGCCTCTGCCAGCGACACGTCCAGCACCGATCCCAAGCCATAGTCGCGCCGCTTGCCATGCCGCTGCATCCGCAGCACCCATGTCCGCGCGCCGCTTGGCTTCACCAGCAGGCAAAGTCCTCGGCCATCGACATGCCGACCGGGCTTCGCGTTCTTCACCTTCAATGCCGTGAGGGCCATCGGTTCTATTCCCTGCCTGAAATGATCCCACAATCGTTCCCACATTTCGGTGGAAATTCAGGCAAATCAGGGCGACCGACCGCGAGCACATTACAATATAAATCTCTGATTTTACAGTGTAGTTAGGGACGCCTTGAGCTTGCTTGACACAAAAGTTCTACACTCGTAGGGGTCACCAAAATCCTCTCGCGGAGGATTCCAGACAATACCACAAGCGGCTGATTTCTGAGGGTTTTTCGTGGTATAGGTATTCCCATATGGAGTGGCTTCATTCCACCGAATACCACCATGGTGATGGTATATCTGATGGTAGCGCGGTCCTCCCCATGTCGGAGATGCCATCATGGCGCTTACCGCTGTTTCGATCAAAACGCCAAGGGCCGCGCAAAGCCCATAAACTCACCGATGGTGACGGATTATTTCTCTACGCCACTCCCAATGGCGGACGCTATTGGCGCATGAACTATCGCTATCTCGGCAAGCAGAAGACGCTGGCGTTCGGCGTCTATCCCGATATCAGCCTCGCCGAGGCCCGCGAGCAACGGAATGCAGCCCGGAAGCTTCTGGCACGCGGCTCCGATCCCGCCGAGCAGATCAAGCTTGAACGCATCGCGGCAGCGGTCGCCGCATCCAACAGCTTCAATGCGGTTGCCGACGAATAGCTGATCAAGGTCGAGCTTGAGGGCCGTTCCGCCGTCACCATGAAGAAGCTGCGCTAGCTCCTGGACTTCATCAAACGAATCGATCGGCAACCGCCCGGTCGCCTCCATCACCGCGCAGAAGCTTCTAGTAATGCTCCACAAGATGGAGAGCAAGGGTCGCCGTGCCTACACGTGGGGCGAGTATTGGGACGAGCGCGTTCGCATGATGCAGCATTGGTCGGACCATCTCGATCTTCTCCGCGATGGCGCGAAGGTCATCAAGGGCATGTTCCGAAAGGCGAAGGCCAGACATTAGCCCGGCCGCCTCTCACTCGGCATGATCTTCGCAGTAGCTGGTGGGATTGGCGATCCAGCGATCGACGGCTGATTCGTGTCAGCCAGTACCATGGATGCTGATCTTCAACTGCGCCGGAAACGTCCCCTCGGCGATCTTGCGGTAGAGCGTCGAGCGGGACAGTCCGGTGCGGGCGAGGACGGTCTTGAGGCGGATGATTCTCCCCGGGGGCAGGCATGGGAAGAACACACTCCATTGCTGACAGCTGTGTTCTCCCCTAGGGTCAGAATGACCATGCTGCCGCGTCGAGCAAGGGTATGGCGCCATGGTGTCGCTTTTGGAATCGAGGTCTGGCGTCCGCTATCGTCCCGCGGCGTTGCTTGCCGTGCACCGGCATGGTGAAAAATATTTTCCCAGTTCGTCTTAGCCGCGCAAACGGAGGCACACGGATTCCAGCGCACTGACTTGCCCTCGTGGGCGTCAGGCTCGACGTTATCGCTATGGCAACCCCCAAAACGCTTGGCGCCTCCTAATCGGTCATTCAGTCGATCCGTCGATGGGCTCAGCAGTTGCCCTTCGTTTGCGGAGAGCCGATCGCCGAATGCCGGTGAATCTCGGATCTACAGTTTTCAACGGCGCAATGGCGCTCAGATGCGTGTTCAACCCGCGCAAAACCTCTTGGCATTTTTGTTATATATCTATATCAAATTGCGAGTTTGCATTTGAGGACGAGGCGGGATTCGAAGATATATGGACGAACAGGAGCTGCCGCTTGCCGGCATCAGGATCGTTGAATTTTCACACATGGTCATGGGTCCAGCCGTCGGTGTGATCCTCGCCGATCTGGGTGCGAACGTGATCAAGGTCGAGCCGATCGGCGGCGATCAGACGCGACGCCTGATGGGGTCGGGCGCGGGCTATTTCCCGATGTTCAACCGCAACAAGCGGAGCATCTGTCTTGATCTGAAAAGCGCCAAGGGGGTCGATGCCGCGCGCCGTCTGGCGGAGAAGGCTGATATCGTGATTGAGAATTTTCGCCCCGGTACGCTCGACCGGCTCGGCCTGGGCTATGAAGCGCTGCGCGCGATCAACGAACGGCTGATCTATTGCTCGGCCAAGGGCTTTCTCCCCGGTCCCTATGAGAATCGGACCGCACTGGACGAGGTCACCCAGATGATGGGCGGTCTCGCCTATATGACGGGGCCACCGGGCCGGCCGCTGCGCGCCGGATCGTCGGTAATCGACATCACCGGCGGTATGTTCGGGGTGATCGGCGTCCTCGCCGCGCTCGAGCGCCGCCACCGCACCGGCCAGGGGGGCGAGGTTAAATGCTCGCTCTACGAAACCACCGCGTTCCTCGTCGGCCAGCATATGGCGCAAAAGGCGGTCACCGGTAGGGCGGCCGCGCCGATGCCGGTGCGGATTTCGGCCTGGGCGATCTACGACGTGTTCGAAACCGCCAATGCCGACGAACAGCTCTTCGTCGGCGTGGTCAGCGACAGCCAGTGGCAGGCCTTTTGCCGCGCGTTCGGATTCGACGCACTCGCTGCCGAGCCAGCCTATGCGACGAACAATCAGCGGGTGATGGCGCGCGACACGCTGCTGCCCCGGGTGCGCACGCTGTTCGAATCGATGTCCCGGGCGGATCTGGTCGCGAAGCTCGAAACGATCGGCCTGCCTTTCGCCGCGATCGTGCGGCCCGAAGATCTGTTCGACGACCCGCACCTGATCGCCAGCAACGGGCTGGTCGACGTCACCATCCCGGGCGGCGAGGCGACGCGCCTTCCCGCGCTGCCGATCGCGTTCGACGACGAACGCCCCGCACTGCGCCACGACATCCCGGCGATCGATCAGAATGGCGCGGACATTCTGCGCGAAATCGGATTTGGCGAAGAGGATATCGCCGAACTGACACGCATCGCCGTCGCCGGATGACACCGCGAACCGCTTTCGAGAAGATCTGGGCTGACCATCTGGTGGCGGATCTCGGCGATGAGACCGGGCTGCTGCTGATCGATCGCATTCTGCTGCACGAACGCACCGGCGGCGTCGCGCTGAACAGCCTGGCCGAGGCGGGGCGTACCGTGGCGGCACCGACGCAGGTCTTCGCGACGATGGATCATGTCGTCGATACGCGGCCGGGGCGCACCGATACCACCATGATGCCCACGGGCACCCGGTTCATCGCGGCAACCCGCGCCGCCGCCCACGCCGCGGGGCTGACGCTGTTCGATCTGGACGACCCCCGCCAGGGGATCGTCCATGTCATCTCGCCCGAACTGGCGATCGTCCTGCCCGGGCTCACCCTGGTGTGTCCCGACAGCCACACCTGCAGCCAGGGCGCGCTCGGCGCGCTCGCCTGGGGGATCGGTTCGACCGAAGCAGAGCATGCGCTGGCGACCAACACGCTGCGCGTCGGCAAGCCGAAGACGATGCGGGTCACCGTCACCGGCCGGCTGGGCGCGGGAGTCACTGCCAAGGACCTGGCGTTGCACCTGCTCGACCGGTTCGGCTCCTCCGGCGCGAAGGGTCATGTCGTCGAATATGCCGGTGAAGCCGTCCGCGCGCTCGATATCGAGGCGCGGCTGACCTTGTGCAACATGGCAACCGAATTCTCGGCATTCAGTGCCTTTATCGCCCCCGACGAGGTGACGTTCGACTATCTGAGGGGCCGCGCCTATGCCCCGGAGGGCGCGGAATGGGATCGCGCCGTCGAGAATTGGCGCGGGCTTGTCACCGATGCGGGCGCGATGTTCGACGCAGAGCTGACGGTCGATGCCGCCGATGTCGCTCCGATGGTGAGCTGGGGCACCAGCCCGCAACAGGCGGTGCCGCTGGGTCGGCCGGTGCCGGATCACGACGCGATCGCGGGGCGCGACACACGCGAGGCTTATGACCGCGCACTCGCCTATATGGGGCTGAAGGCTGGCCAGGCGATCGAGGGGCTGGCGATCGATGCGGCGTTTATCGGATCCTGCACCAACAGTCGCCTGTCCGACCTGCGCCGCGCCGCAGCGATCCTGAAGGGCCGCCGTGTCGCCGATGGCGTCAGAGCGATCTGCGTGCCAGGATCGACCATGGTCAAGGCCGCGGCCGAGGCGGAGGGGCTCGACCGCGTCTTCCGCAACGCGGGGTTCGAATGGCGCGAGTCGGGCTGTTCGATGTGTTTCTTCGCGGGCGGCGAGAGCTTTGGGGTGCAGGAGCGCGTGATCAGTTCGACCAACCGCAATTTCGAGAGCCGCCAGGGCCCCGGCACGCGCACCCATCTCGCCTCGCCCGAAACCGTCGCTGCTTCGGCCGTTGCAGGCCGTATCGCCGATCCGCGCCGGATCGGCGCATGACCCCGTTCACCATCCTCACCGCGATCGCCGCGCCGCTGATCCGCGATAATATCGATACCGACGCGATCATCCCCTCGCGAGAGATGAAGTCGATCGGAAAGACCGGACTCGCCGACGGGCTGTTCGCCGGATGGCGCTACACCGCGATCGGATCGCGCGAGCCCGACCCGTCGTTCATACTAAACGATCCACGCTATGCCGGGGCGCAGATTCTGCTCGCCGGGGCCAATGTCGGCTGCGGGTCGAGCCGCGAACATGCCGTCTGGGCGCTCGCCGAATATGGCTTTCGGGCGATCGTCGCGGCGTCATTCAATCCGATCTTTCGCGGCAATTGCGTACGCAACGGCATCGTCCCGGTGGAGATCGACGCGATGCTGATCGACGCCGACGGGCCGATCACGATCGACCTGCCGCGGCTGACGCTGACGAGCGCATCGGGGCGGGACATCGCCTTCGCGATCGACGCGGAGGCCAAGGCGATGCTGATCGGCGGACTCGACGCGATCGACATGACCCTAACCCGCGCCGCCGAGATCGCGCGCTTTCGGGAAGCCGACCGCAACCGGCGTCCCTGGGCCTATCTCTAAAAGAAGACGGGCCGCCGAAGCGACCCGAAGTTTCGCGGCAGGCGATGACGGCCCTTGCGAGCCTAGTCGTGCGGCTCGTATCGCGGCACGTCATAATCATATTGGCGCCACTCGCCGTTGATATATTCGATGCCGGTCTTGTAGCTGCAATCGGTGACATAGGTCGCCCAGAGCCGCGTGCCGGTACGCACCAGCGTCCAGCCCCAACTGGGTTCGCCATTGCCCTTTTTGAGGTTCCCGTCACCGTCCCGTTCGCCCGGAGGCGCCTGGGCGACGGTGCCGTGCGCCACGCCGGCGGCGCGCCAGAAATAGCCACGCGTCCCGCGTTTGTAGGTGGAAATGCCCTGCTCGACGCATTCCCCGCCATAGACGGCGCGGGTGGGACCGCGTTCGTCACTGGTGGCGACGCGGGTGCCCTCGGGGATGTAATATTCCTCGAAACTGGGGTGCACCTCGGCGCCGCCGCCGAAATTGCCGGGCTTCGAACTCGGCGGGGCGGGAATGCTGGACACGAAGGTCATCCAGGTCATTTCGCCGGTGTCCGGATCCTTGCGCATCAGATTGTGCAGATAGCCGGGGAAGTTGCCGCCGGTGCGATAGGCCGGGAACGGCTCGTCGATATACCAGGGCTCCTTGTAACGGTTCCAGTCGCGGACACGCGCGTGGGTGCGCGCGCCGGCCTTGCCCTTGGCCGCGGCGACAAACTTCGGCGGTCCCTTGAACCATTGCAGCAGCACCGCGCCCTGACGCGACTTGACCTGGCCGCGAAACATACCGGCCGGGATATAGCTGTAGGAATATTTGGTCAGCTTCTCGTCGCCAATGCTCAGGTCGCCATCGAGGACGACGATCTCGTTATCGACCTCGTCATAGCCGGGGGGAAGGCTCCAGCCTGCGGGAACGTAGGTAATCTGCGCCACTGCATCCATGCTGGGCGACTCGCTCAGCAGGCGGCGATACAGGCCCGGGGAGAAGCCCGGCGCGTCGAAGGGTTTCCAATCCACGAATTCGATGTTGGGGATGTTGTGCATCAGCCCCGGACGCCCTTCGACCTCATAGCCCTTGTCGGGCACCGGAAAGGGCGGCGCCTGGCTGACTGTGGGCGGACCATAGGACTGGGCGAGCGCGGGGACCGCCACGGCGGCGAGACCGGCCGACAAAGCCAGGGTCAGATGCGTTTTGCGCGACATGGTATCCTCCCCCTCACTTCGCCTGGGCCGAAGGCTCGGCGCACGAATTGCCATAGGTTTTCCATGAGCCGGGCCCCCTGCGGTAGAGCCACACGGAATAGCTGTCGGAAAACTGGCTCAAGCCGCCATGCGCGATGCCGGCGGGGCGGAAGAAATAGCCGTTCGGAGCATAGGTCCCGGCCACCTGCCCCTCGGGCAGGCATTCGGCGATCGTCATGTCGCCGGCGAGCATATAGCCCTCTTCCCAACTCTTGCTGGTCGCCCAAAGCGGCAGGTCACCTTCGCCGCTCATGACCGGATAACCGCCGGGCGAGGTTGCGATCCAGGTCACCTCGCCGGTAGCCGGATCGGACCGGAGCAGTTTCACATGCACCGGCGAATTCTTCATGATCGGTTCGTCGCGGAACTTGGGCAGGACGTTCGGCGTGGCGGTGGGCACGTCGTGATAGGCAAGCCCGTCGATCGCACCCGGCTTGGCCCCGGGGCGCGACGTCGCGCTCGCGATGTAATCCGGCGCTCCGTTCCAGAAGAACAGGACGGTCGCGCCTTCCTTGGTGCCGAAGCTGTGCGCGGTGCCGGCCGGGTAATAGGCATAGGCATAGCGGCCCATCGGCTTGTCGCCGATGCTGATCCCGCCTTCGACCACGAACATCTCCAGATCGGCACCATGATAGCCGGAGGGCTGTTTCCAGCCGGCCGGCAACGTGACGAGCAGCGTCCGCGCGCCGGTCTTTTCATCGAAGCTCAGCTGCTTGAATTCGACCGGCGGCAGGCCCGCGAAAATCAGCGGGCGCAGGTGCAGGTTGCGCGGCGCCACGAAGCCGACAAATTCGCTCGATCGATCGCGCGACTGGGGGATGCGGATGTCCTGAGCCAGTGCTCCGGTCCCGAGCAGCAACGCGCCGCACAGTGACAGGCCCGTTCGCAGTCTTTTGCTTGTCGGCATTGTTAGCTCCCCTGGTTTCGATGTCGTCAGACGGTAGGCGTCATGGGCGCCGCGCTACGGCTTCGGCCGGTATCGCGGCACATTGTAATCGTATTTTTTCCAGCCTTTTCGGGTGTATTCGAGCCCGGTTTCATAGGTGCAGTCGGTGACATAGGTGGCCCAGAGCGACGTCCCCGTCCGCACCAACGATATCGTGTAGCCGGGCGTGCCGGGCGACGTGCCATGCGAACCGCCATGCGCGACGCCGCCGGGGCGCCACCAATAGGTGCCGTTGCCATAGGTGACCGGTGTTTCGCCCTGTTCGAGGCACTCGCCGATGACAGTGTCGTGAGTCTTTTCGAGGAAATAATATTCCTCGAAGCTGGGATGCACTTCGTAGCCCCCGCCGAAATTTCCCGGCTTTCCGCTGGGCGCCGCCGGGATGCTCGCGCCGAAGGTCATCCATGTCATCTCGCCCGAATCGGGATCCTGACGCAGCAGCTTGTGGAGCGCGCCGGGAAAGTTTCCGCCGGTGCGATAATCCGGAAAGGGCTTGTCGATATACCAGGCGGCCGAGAAATGATTCCAGTCGCGAACACGGGCATTTTCGCGGGCGCCCTTCTTGCTCCTGGTCGCGGCGACGAATTTGGGCGCCCCCTTGAACCATTGCAGCAGCACCGCGCCCTGCCGTGACCGCACCGGCCCGCGCACCACGCCCGCGGGGACGTAGCTGTAGGAATATTTGCCCAGCTTTTCGTCGCCGATGGACAGATCGCCGTCGAGCACCAGGATTTCGTTGTCGACCTCGTCATATCCGATCGGCTGGCTCCAGCCCGCGGGCACATAGGTGATCTGCGCCACGGCGCCCATGCTGGGCGACTCGCTCAACGGACGGCGCTGCAGCCCCTCGGGAATGCCCGGTGCGACAAAGGGCTGCCACGCCACCTTGGTCGTGTCGTAATGGAGGACGAACCCGGAGCCGGGCGGCCCCGGGCGGCCCTCGACCGCATAGCCGTCGTCAGGCACCGCGAAGGGCGGCGCCTGATCGGTGGAAGGCGGCCCCTCCGTCTGGGCCGCAGCGGGCAACAAGGCCATAGCGGCACAACAGGCCGACAGGATCGTCCGCAGCGCGACACCACGCGATGCCGCGCCCGCGCCGCGGGTCGCTCCCGCTCGGCCCGCCGCCCGCATCAGAAGGAGAACCCGACGCGGAACAAGACCTGGCGCGGCTCTCCGGGATAGCCGGTCACCGCAGGCCGCGTCGCATTGGCGCTCAGCAACCCCGCCACCAGATAGCGCTTATTGGCGAGGTTGCGCCCCTCAATCGAAAAACTCCAGGTGCGATCGTCGCTGCGCCATCCGATCGAGCCGTTGAACAGATCCAGCGGTGCGGTCTGAACCAGGTCGGTCTGGTTGGAAATAGTATTGTACACCTTGGACGTGTGGTCCCAGTTGCCGCCGATCGTCAGCGAGCCCCAGCCATCGGCCAGCGTCGGCGAGTAGCGGAAGCCAAGGCCGATCTTCGCCTTGGGCAGCCCCTTGATCTCGTTGGCGGTACAATCGACCCAGACGCCGAACTGGTTCGCGCAGGAGAAGCTCTTGGTATATTTTCCGTCGTTGAACGCCATGTTGCCATAGAGTTCGAGATCGTCGGTCACCTTCCAGTTCGGTTCCAGTTCGAGACCCCAGACGCGCGCCGCGCCGGCGTTGAGCGTCACGATGAACGCGGCGCCGGGAATGATCGTGCTCAACTGCAGATCGCTGTAATCCGCCACATATCCTGTCGCGTTGAGCCTGAACCCGATGCTCGGGAAGTTCATCTTGGCGCCCAGCTCATAGCTGTCGACGAACTCCGCACCGAACGGAGTCGGCACGAGCTGCGCGGTGATCGGATCGCGCGAGTTGAAGCCGCCGCTGCGCGTACCCTTCGTCCATGAGATATAGGTGAACAGATTCTCGTTGACCTCCCAGTTCAGGCCCAGCTTGGGCGTAAGCGAGGAGAAGGTGGAGTGGCCCACCTGCGAGCCGGCCGCCGACCCGATCGTCAGCGCATAATAGTCCGTCGTCTCGCGGGTGTAGCGCAGGCCGCCCAGCACGCTGACCCCGCCGCCGATCGTGTAGGTCGCCTGGGCGAAGACTGCGGGCGCTTCCACCTTGTTGGAGGCATCGTCGGTCTGCGCGGTTCCCGCTGCGCCCTGCTGGGTGCCTTTTTCGGTGAAATAATAGACGCCGGCGACAGCCTTCAACCTGTCGCTCGTGTAGATGAGGTTGACTTCCTGGGTCCACCATTCGCTGTCGAACTGCACGCGGTTGGGGTTGGCGACGACCAGTCGCCCGCCATTGGCGGCGATACGCGCCGGCGACAGAAAGCTGTCATTGCCGAGGCTCTCCTGGTTCAGCCGGCCATAGCCGGTGATCGAGCCGATCTCGAGATTGTCCGTGATCGCATAGGTCGCGTTGAGGCTGAAGCCGCGCTGATAGATCCGCTGATAGAGGTTGGCGTACACTTCGTTGACCGACAGGTCGCGGTCCGGAACCGCATAAGGATCGGTCACGCCGAGCGGCGCGATCAGCGGAATGGGGATGTTGGAGTCCGAACGGTCCTGCATCGCATAGCCCGAAAGCTCGAACGTCAGGTCGGGGGTCGGCTCGAACAGGAGCTTGATGCGCTGAGCGGAACGGTCGAGATCGCCGATCCGCTCGCCATGCTCGATGCCGTAGACGAAGCCGTCACGCTTGCGGTAGATGCCGCTCACCGCGAACGACAGCACATCGTCAATAATCGGCCCGCTGAGATAGCCCTTGGCTTCGAACGCCTCATAGTTGCCGATCCCCAGCTGTCCCGCGCCGGTCCAGTCATAGGAAGGCCGCTTGGTCACCAGCTTGATCGCGCCGCCCGAGGTGTTGCGCCCATAGAGCGTTCCTTGCGGACCGCGCAGGAACTCGACCCGCTCGACATCGAAGAAATCGAAAAAGGCGCCGTTGGGCCGGGGCTGGATGACGTTGTCGATATAGACGCCGACGGTGCCGTTCGCGCGGATACCGCCCGTCTCCGTACCGGCGCCGCGCACGACGATCTTCATCTGGGACGAACCCGCCGTCGCCTGCGACAGCGTGATGCCGGGGACCTGGTTGGCGATATCGCGAACGTCGCGAACCTGCCGCTCTTCCAGCGCGCCCTCGCCCAGTGCCGTCACCGAGATGGGAGTGGTCCGCACCGTGCCGCCATAGCGCTCGGCGGTGACGACGATCTCTCCGCTACCGGCATTCCGCGATTCGTCGGCGGTCGTGGCTTCGGTCGCCTGACTGTCCGATGCCTCCTGAGCCCAGGCGGGCCCGGCCATCGCGACGGAACCCAGAAGTGCAGCAAGCAGGATTGCGCGTGCTGTAGGCTTGGACAGATGCGTCATGATGACCCCCCTCATTATCCCTGTGGCCCAATCGGCCAATTGCTCCCCGACTCTGCGCGCGGAGCGTCTTTTATGCTTCGAGGTCAGGCCGCGACTCGCGGGAGCTGCGTGACCTCATTTGTTATGCATTCATATCAAATCATGAGTTGGCCGGATCGGCAAGTGATTTGTTATAGATTTATGATGATTGAGTGGTTGAAAGCGTCATTTCGGTGACTTGGCTCGCAAGGTTCGTGCGCCGCGGAGCGCGAAATCAGGCCAAATCGGCCCGCCCACGGACAAGCGCGGCAAGAATGCCCGACAGTGCGAGCGGGATGGCGAAGCACAGGAAGACGATCCACAGCGGCAAGTGCTGTCCGAGCAGGAAACCGCCGAGCAGCGGCCCGATCACCGATCCGCCGCGACCGATGCCGATCGCCCAGCCGATGCCCGAACTGCGGACTTCGGTCGGGTAGATCTGCGCCGCCAGCGAATAGAAGCCGCTGAAGCCGCCCTGCACCGCGAGCCCCATGCCGACCGCGACCCCAAGCACCGCCACCAGCGGCATCGGCTGGCTGAACACCACCAGCAGCACCGCGCCGACCAGCATATAGCCGCGGATCAGCCAGCCGATGTCGCGTTTGGTCGCCAGCCAGCCGATGCTGGTCGTGCCGATAATCCCGCCGACATTGAAGACCGAGCCGGCCCAGAGCGAATTGGCGGCACTCAATCCCGCTTCCGACGCCAGGCGCGGGATCCAACTCGTCACGAAATAGAGCACCAGATAACCAAGGAAGATCGACAGCCACAGAATGAGCGTCGATTTCCACAGTCCGCCTGCGAACAGGTGCCCCAGCTTGGGAACGGCACCGCGGCTGCGCGGCGGCGGCAGGCTGTCGAGCTGCGGCAGTTCGAGGCGGAGGCGCAGTGCATTGATCTTCGCCAGCGCGCCAGCGGGCTGGCGGTTCTGGAGGAAATCCAGCGACTCGGGCAGGAGCATGAAGGCGAACGGCAGCACCACCGCGCTGACCACCGCGGTGCCCAGCAACGTCGCTTGCCAGCCAAATTGCGGGATCGACCAGATCGATACCAGGCCGGTCAGCACCGCGCCGATCGGATAGCCTGCCTGGAACCAGCCGATCGCGATGCTGCGCTTGCCCGGCGGCGCATATTCGCTCGCCAAAGCGGCGACGCTGGCGAGCAAGGTGCCGATGCCGAGGCCGGTCAGAAAGCGGAACCCCACAAAGGCGGGAATCGTCTGGGCCAGACCGGTACCGAACGCGCCGACCGTGATCACCATCAGCGCGCCGAGCACGACCGGGCGCCTCCCGATTCCGTCGGCCAGCGGCGCGATTACGATCGAACCGAGCATCATGCCGACCAGTCCCGCGCTGAAGATCACCCCCAGCACCTCGAAACTGACCCCCCAGTCCTTGGCCATTGCCGGAGCGATGTAGGAGATTATGAGCACGTCCATGCCATCGAGCATGTTGATCACCGCGCAGATTGCGACCACGGTGACCTGAATCGGGGTCCAACCGGCGGTGCCGGGCGCCGCTGCGTGAAGATCGCCTGTCGTGCCGCCCGTCGCCATCTTCGTCTCCCCTCGTGCCGGATGGGATATACGCCGGGATGACGGGGCGGCAAGTTATTTGTTATAGACTTATAACTTTATAGCAAATTTCACATTCGGCCCGGTAAACGGCTTTCCACGCGCCGAACTGCCAAGTTATAGGAATAGCCGCGATGCCCGACGGGCACCCGGCCATATATGCGCCTTCAGTCGCGCGGAGAGGGATTGGATGATTAGCGGCAAGCAGGAACTATCCAGCGTCGATCGCAAGACCGCCGTTCCGCTGTATCATCAGATTTTCGTGCAGTTGCGCGACGAAATAGTTTCAGGCAGCCGCCCGCACGGCTCGCTCGTGCCGACGGAACAGGAGTTATCGGACACCTTCGGGGTATCGCGGATCACCGCGCGCCGCGCGCTGGACGAGTTGGCGCTGCAGCATTTCGTCGAGCGCAAGCGCCGCGTCGGTACCCGCGTCATTTATGACCTGCCGGTGCGGCCCATCGAGGCCGATATCGGCAAAGCCGTCGATTCGCTGGTGACCTTCGGCCGCAAGACCAAGGTGACTGTGCTCGAACTGACGCGCGAGGAGGTGCAGGATCCGGTCGCGTCGCTGCTGGGGGTCCCGCCGGGAACGCGTGTCATGCGCGCGGTGCGCCTGCGCTGGCTCGACGGCGAGCCGCTGGGGGTGACGATTGCCCATGTGCCGGAGCCGCTCAGCTTCATGATCACCGAAAAGAGCCTGAGGCGGACCCCGATCCTCAACCTCGTCCAGCAATCGGGCCGAGAATTTGGCGGTGCGGCGCAGACGATCGCGGCGGTTTCGGCGGATCCGGCGATGGCGGCCGCGCTCAAGATCGACTCGATGGCGCCGTTGCTGCGAATCACCCGCGCGTTTCGCGACAAGGGGGGCGAGCCGATGCTGCTGACCCAGGCCTATTATCGCGCTGACCGGTATCAGATGCGCTTCGACCTCCAGTCGCACACGCTCCACGCCGAAATCTGAGCAGCGCGCAAAAAATTGAACGGACACCCTTGCCATTCCATGCGCTTCGGCTATTTGTTATAAGAGTAGTACAAATATAGGGCGTCAGCCGTGGCCGATCCGATGGGCGATATCGACATATTGGTAAGCGAGGTCGGTCCGCGCGACGGGCTTCAGAGCATCGCCACCATCATGTCGCTGGAGGCCAAGAAAGCGTGGATCGACGCCGAGGCCGCCGCCGGCGTCCGCGAGATCGAGGTGGGCAGCTTCGTCCCCGCCAAGCTGCTCCCGCAGCTCGCCGACACAGCCGAGCTGGTCGACCATGCCCGCACCATCCCGGGCCTCAGCGTCGCGGTACTGGTGCCCAACGCCAAGGGCGCGGAGGCGGCGATTCGCGCCGGCGCGCACAAGATCACCCTGCCGCTTTCCGTCTCCGAAACGCACAGCCTTGCCAACCTGCGCCGCTCGCACGAACAGGTGATCGACGAGGCGATCGCCATCGCCACTCTGATCCGTGCACTGCCCGCGGCTGATCGGCCGCATTTCGAGGGCAGCCTGTCGACCGCGTTCGGCTGCACGCTGGAGGGCGCGATCCCCGACGCCCAGATCGCCCGGCTCGCCGCCGCGCTGATGGATGCGGGCTGCGACGAGGTCGGGCTGTCGGACACGACGGGCTATGCCGATCCGCGCGCGGTGAAGCATCTGATCGGACTGGTGCGCGGCGTGGTCGGCGACGGTGCGCTGACCGGTATCCATCTGCACAACACGCGCGGCCTTGGCCTCGCCAACGCGCTTGCCGCGCTCGAATGCGGGCTGACCACGCTCGATGCGTCGCTGGGCGGGCTTGGCGGATGCCCGTTCGCCCCCGGTGCCAGCGGCAATATCGTGACCGAGGATCTGGTGTTCATGCTCGAGGCGATGGGCCTGCGCACCGGCATCGATATCGACCGGCTGCTGGCGGTTCGTGAGATCGTCACCGCGGCACTGCCGGACGAGGAGATGTACGGCTTCCTGCCCGATGCGAAACTGCCGCTGGGCTTCAGGCCCGCCCATGCCATGGAGATCGTATGATAAGCGAAATCGTCGGAACCCGGATGGTCAGCGACGGCAGGACCGCGCGTCAGATCTTCGAGGAGGTGATGGCCAATCCGGCCCGCGCCAAGTTCGGCTTCGGCAGCAAGCTCGCCATCGTCAATGTCGATCTCCAGAACGCCTATACGCGGATCGACCGGTACAGGACCGCCTACGAAACCGACCCGCGCCAGATCGAGCATGTCAACACCATCTCGGCCCTCGCCCGCGCCAGGGGCATGCCGGTGATCTGGACCCGTGTCGCCTATGCCGAGGATGCCAGCGACGCGGGCGTATGGGGCACGCGGACCGATACGCCGGACAGCCTGCAGAACATCAAGTACGACAGCGACCGCCACGCCTTTGACGAGCGCTGCGCGATCGCTCCGGGCGACACGATCTACACCAAGCGCATGCCTTCGCCCTTCTTCGAGACCCCGCTTCAGAGCCTGCTGGTCTGGCACAAGGTGGACACGGTGGTGATCACCGGCGGCTCCACCTCGGGATGCGTCCGCGCCGCCGCGGTGGACAGCCTCAGCCGCGGCTATCGCACGATCGTGCCGGTCGAGACCTGCGCGGACAAGCACGAGAGCTATCACTTCGCCAATTTGACCGACCTTCAGCTGAAATATGCGGACGTCGAACCGGTGCGGACCGTGATTGACTGGCTGGAGGCCCAGGCCGATGCGTGAGGGCGAGAAGGACCCCGGTCTCTATGACTTCCGCCCCTATCGCGGCCGTCCGAAGCTGGAATGGCCCGGGGGCAAGCAGGTCGCGGTCTGGGTGTCGCCCAATATCGAATTCTACGAACTCGATCCGCCCGCCAATCCCCACCGCAAGAGCTGGCCCAAGCCGCATCCGGACGTGGTCGGCTATGGTCACCGCGATTACGGAAACCGCGTCGGTCACTGGCGGCTGGCAGAGGCGATGTCGCGGCACGGCTTCCCGGGATCGGTCAGCCTGTCGGTGGCGATGTGCCAGCATCTGCCCGAAGTGGTGGCCGACGCCGCCGCGCGCGGCTGGGAGTTCTTCAGCCACGGCATCTACAACACGCGCTACAGCTATGGCATGGACGAGGCGCAGGAGCGCGCGCTGATCGAGGATTCGATCCGCACCGTGCGCGAGGCGACCGGCCAGACGATCAAGGGCTGGCTCGCCCCCGCACTGACCCATACGCCGCGTACGCTCGACCTGATCGCCGACTATGGCCTGTCCTATACCTGCGACCTCTATCACGACGACCAGCCGGGCGAGGTTCATGTGAAGTCGGGCCGGTTGATCTCGATGCCCTACAGCCTGGAGGTCAACGACCATTACGGCTTCTTCGTCTACAACATGTCGCCGCGCGCCTATGCCGACACGCTGATCCGCCAATATCAACGGCTGGCGGACGAAGGCGGCACGGTGATGTGCATCCCGCTGCACGCCTATCTGATCGGCCAGCCGCATCGCATCGGTCCGTTCGAAGAGGTGCTGAAGCACATCGCCGCCGACGGCCGCGCCTGGATCACCCGAAGCGGCGACATTGCCGATCATTACATGCAGCAGGTGGCGGCATGAGCCTCGACCCGGCCTATCTCGACTATCCCCTGCGCAAGCGGGGCATGGATCACGATTATTACCCCTATTCCAACCTGTTCGAACGGCCACCGATCGCCTGGCCTTCGGGCAAGACCGTCGCAGTGGCGATCGTCGTCGATCTCGAATGGTTTCCGATCCTGCCCGCGGACAAGCCGTTCCGTGCGCCGGGGCATATGGTCACCCCTTATCCCGATTACCGGCACTATACCGCGCGCGAATATGGCACGCGGATCGGCTTCTACCGGATGCTCGATGCGTTCGCGAAGGTGGATGCGCGGGTATCGGTCGCGATTAATAGCGCGATCGCCGAACGCTATCCGCGGATTATCGCCGATATCCTGTCCGCGGGGCACGAGATCGTCGCGCATTCGACCGACATGAACGGCACCATCGCATCGGGCCTGCCCGAGGACGAGGAACGCGCGCTGATCGCGGCCGCGCTCGACGCGTTGGAACAGGCCGCGGGCACGCGCCCGCGCGGCTGGATGTCGATCGCGCGTTCGCAATCGTTCAACACGCCGCGCCTGCTCGCCGAGGCGGGGCTGACCTATATGGCGGATTGGGTGAACGACGAATTGCCCTATCGATTCGAGACCGGCGCAGGCGCCATCGTCAACGTGCCGGTCAACCACGAGCTTTCCGACCGGCAGATCGTGACCGTCCAGCAGCAATCGGCCGATTCCTATGTCGAGCAGATCATGGACGCCTATACGCTGCTGCACGGCGAAGCCTCGACGCTCGGCGCCAGCCGCATGTTGCCGCTGAACGTCACGCCCTATATCATGGGCCTGCCTTACAGGATCGACGCGCTTGAGCGGCTGCTGGGTTGGCTGGCCGATCAGGACGACGCGGCCTTCCACAGCCTGGGCGAGATCGCGGACGCGCTGCGTTAAAACGGAGCAGAAGCAGTCCGAAAGCGTCGCGGAGCAGCGCTGAGCACCTCCCAAGCTCGCTGTCGATGACCTCGCGAGCCCGGTTCCAGCAGCACGTGGCTCACGGCAAATGCCCGCCCCCGGCTGAACCTGTATGATGTTAGCGGGTCCTGACCCTCAGGATGGCTGCCAGTCATCCATTCCCCGCTTGCGGGGAGCGCCACACAGGACGCAAGAGACTCACAATCCGCTCGCCCGTTATCCTCGGCTCAATGCGCAGGCGCCGGCGCGGCTGATCGACATATTCCCCGCCCTGCCGCCGATCGACAAGGCGGAGATCGCCGCTGCCGAACGATTGTCAGGCAAGCTGGCCGCCTTATCGCGATCACAGCGACAAGCTGTATCCGTCGCCCGCCGCGCTGTACCCTGCTTTCTCCCCCCCAATAGCTGCGGCGGCCGCTGCGCTGTGTTGGCTATTCTGCGACTGCGCATAATCCACGGGCCGAGCGCGCCCGCAGCGCCATGTGGGCATTGCTGCCCCGCCTCAGCGATCATATCTCTGTCAAAGTACCGCTATTGGCCGATTTCGAGACCGAGCGCCTTTGCCACCCGCTCCCACGGTACTAGCTTGAAATTCTGATTCTCGGGAGGCGAAACATTTCGGCCATCCTGCGCGACCATCAGGCCGTGGGGAAAGGCCGGTCCCGCCGCCATGCTGGTGACGTCGAGGCCGTCGGTTTCGGATACACCGTCGATCCCCGCCGCCATGTCGGCGCCGATGCGGAACGAGCCGACATAGGCATTGTCACCTTCACGGCGGAACACCGCATAGCTGTCATTACCCTGGCTCGAGACGACGAGATAGCCTTTGCCGTCAGCCATGGCATAGAGTCCGATCCCCTCCATATCGTCCTTGAGCGCCGGGTTGTCGGCGACTTTCGCCAGCGTCGTGCGTGCGGGACCACCGCGCGGCTCGGCACCCTCGCGCCAGATGCCGACATCCTCTTCACCGGTATAAAGCATGCCGGTCTCGTCATCGGCGACACAGCCCTCGACCTGCGTTTCGAAAGGCAGGTCGCGCACGAGTTTCGCCCGCACCTTGCCGGCGGGCGTCGCGACCAACTCCCACTGGCGCATCTTGCCGTCGCTCTGATTGACGAAAACATAGGTCTTTTTCGTCTTCGCGCTGCGATACATGCAGAGGCCATAGGGATCCTTGAAACCGGTGTCCTGTAACCCGTCCGCAACGTCGGTCAGCTTGCGCGTCGCGGGATCGAGGACATAGATCGAGATGCCTTTGGTTGTGCGATTGCTGGCCGTCACGAGCGTCACGTCGCGGCCGCCGAGGCGGAAGCCGCTTCGCAAATCGACATTGTTCATGCGCCCGTCGGGAAGGAACTGAATGACTTTCCCTTCCAGATCATACACATAGAGTCCCGATTGCTTTTGCGTCCCGATCACGACGCTTTGCGCGGGGTCGGCGGGATTGATCCAGATCGCCGGATCGTCTGCGGCGTCGCCGCCGGTCTCCACCGGCACTGTTTCGACTGTCGGGCGCGCGAGCGGCATCGTCTCGGGCGCCGGCACCGCCGGCCGTTCGGGAAGCCCCGCCGCGGCGAGGATCGCCTGCCAACCCGCAATCTTGAAATTCGGTTCCTCAGGCGAATTATCGTCATCGGCGACCAGCACGACCGGCCCTGCCACCGTGACGCTGCCGCCATCCTCGACCTGGTCGGTACCCGCCGCGAGCGCCACCGAGCCAAGATAGGCATAGCCATCGAGGGGATCGTAAATGTTCAGCCGATTGGCCGACGCGTCCGAAACAAGCAGGCGGCCGTCGGCGGCGATGCCGACACCCTTCGCTTCTTCGGTGATGTGGCCGAGGCGGACGATATCGACGATCTCGGGTGCGATCTCGGCCTCGGGTTCGGCGGCGAAGCGCCATACCCCCACGGCTTCCTGCGAGAAATAGACCGAACCGCGGTCGTCGGCGGCGCAATAGCCGATTTCCGACCCGAGCGACCAGCGCCGCGCAATCCGCCCGTTCATGGCGCCCGACGCTTCGGACGACAATCCCCACTGCTCGATCTCTCCCTTGTCACCGACGAGGAACAGATAAAGGGTATCGTCGCGATGGCTGCGCGAGAAGCAGAGCCCCGCGACCGTCATCCCAGGCTCTATTCCGGTCAGCGCGAGCGGCGCCGGGACACCACCGGCCATCACACGAAAGAGTTTGGGCGCATTATCCTTGCCATCGAGCGCGGCCAGCAACGGTCCCCCGCCCGGCGCGGCATCGGCGCGCAGATCGAGCGCGCGAATATTGCCGACCTTGTGCGTCCCCACACGTTTCCCGGCCAGATCGAAGACATCGATTCCGGCGGATTCGGCGCCCGCGAGAATCAACGAACGCGATGCATCGGCGGGGTCGGCGACGACCACGGCGCCATCGGCACCGGATCCGTCGGTCGCCTGCGTTTCGGCGGAGGCGGCGACGACCGGAATCGAAGCAGCCTGCTGTGCCATGACGCCTGCCGGAACAGCCGCCAGCCCGGCGGCGATTGCAAATAGACTCGTTTTCACGCACCCCTCCCTTTTCTCTTCGAGATCGCAATCGAGCCAATACCCGATCGTCCGACAACGGCCGCAAAAGCAGCCCGCAACATCATTTCAGAATAATTTTTCTATCTTTTCCAGAAAACAGAACGTATATTCATTCCATGCCAATGTCACCCCTTATTTCCGCCATGATCGCCGCCGCCCACGCCGCCGGCGAAGGTTTGATCGCCGATCGCGAGCGCATCGCCACGCTCACGATCCATAGCAAGGCCGGCGCCGCCGACATGTTCACCGAGGCCGACCTGAAGGCCGAGGCGACCGTCCGTGAGCGGCTGATGGCCCATGCCCCCGACTATGGCTTCCTCGGTGAGGAAAGCGGGCTGACGCCCGGCAGCGACACCGACCATGTGTGGGTGGTCGATCCGCTCGACGGTACGACCAACTTCCTGACAGGATCCCCACTCTTCGCGGTCAACATCGCGCTGGCGAAGCAGGGGGAGGTCGTCGCAGGGGTCACCTATGTCCCCGCGATGGACGAGCTGTTCTGCGCGGAAACCGGCGGCGGCGCATGGCTCGGCGAACGTCGCATCCATATCTCGACGCGCACGACGATCGAGGAATCGGTGCTGGGCGTCGGCATTCCCTTTGCGACCAAGCCGAACCACGAACAATTCTATGCCGAGATGGAGCGGCTGACCCCGCGCGTCACGGGCATCCGCCGCCTTGGGGCGGGAGCGATCGACATGGCCTGGGTCGCCTGCGGCCGCCACGACGCCTATTGGGAGCAGAGCGTCAGCGCCTGGGACATGGCGGCCGGGGTCGTGATCGTCCGCGAGGCGGGCGGCGTCGTGACCGACACGCGCGGCAACGCGCTCGACCTGATGAACGGAACCGTGCTGGCATCGACGCCCACAATTCATGAGGAAATGCTGGCGGCGCTGGCGCCAGCCTACGCCGTCTGAAGTCCGATCCAGCATCCTTCGCGATGCGACCGGCGGATTGCGTCGGCGACCCGCTCGACCGCCAGCGCGTCGGCGAAGCTCTTCGCGGCCGACGGCAAGCCTGCGGCCGCCTCCACGACGGCCTTGACCTCGATCGTCTTCAGGTCGTTGTAGCCGATCTGATGCCCCGGCGCCGGACAGAAGGCGCCATAGTCGCCATGCTCCGGCCCCGCGCAGATCGTCGTGAAGCCATTGGTGCGCCCCGGTCCGGAGCGATAGAGCCTGAGTTCGTTGAACCGCTCCTGCGTGAAGGCGATCGATCCGCGTGTCCCGCTGACCTCGAATGCCAGCCCCATCTTGTGCCCGCTCGCGATCCAGCTCGCCGCGAGCGTCCCCGTCGCACCGCTGGCGAATTCGATCACGGCATCCATCTGATCGTCGACCGTCACCGTGCGGTCGGTGCCCTGCGCATCGCGGCGCGTCGGATAGGCGGTATGGAGACGGCCCGACACGACGGCGATATCGCCCACCAGATGGCGCGCCATCGCAATGATATGGCTGCCGATGTCGGCGAGCGCGCCGCCCGCCTGATCGGGCTCGCATCGCCAATTGAACGACGCGTCGGCCGAAGCCATGAAATCCTCCGCGTGAATGCCGCGAAAGGCGGTTACCTCCCCAATCTCTCCGCCCGCGATCAACTCGCGCGCAAGGACGATCATCGGATTGTAGAGATAGGTGAAGCCGACCGCGGTGGGCAGCCCCGATGCCGCGGCGGCCGCAGTCATCGCCTCGGACTCGGCGATCGTCGTCGCCAGCGGCTTTTCGCAATAGACCGCCTTGCCCGCTTCGAGAGCAGCGATGGCGATCGGGGCGTGGAGCCTGTTCGGGGTCGCGATGGCGACGAGGTCGATGCCCGCATCGTCGATAGCCTCGCGCCAGTCGCCACTCGCCCGCGCTATTCCGAGCGATGCCGCGGCGGCGGTCGCTTTCGGCAGGTCACGGTCGGCAAGGAGCGCGACGTGCGGCGCGCGCGGCAAGTCGAAGGTGCGGTCGGCCGCCGCAAAGGCGAGGGCATGCGCGCGGCCCATGAAGCCGCTGCCGATCAGCGCGATATTGAGCGCGGGCCGCGTCACGCCCCGACAGCCTGTCGACAGCGTTCGCGTCGCCGTTCGATCGCCTGGCGCTTGACCGGTTGGCCGCCGCGCAGCTTGCGCCCGTCGTTCTGGTCGATCCGGTGGGTCCCGACCGCCTCCTCCGGCATTGCAAGCGGCAGTCGCGCCTTCACCGCCACGAACCCGTCGCGCGCGATCGGCGCCATCCCGAAGCGCATCCTATTCACTCCCCATAATAGCTGCCGCCGCGCTCGACACGCTCGCGCCGTTCGAGTTCATCCGGATCGATCACGGCGCGCCAGCTCTGCTTGCCGTTGACGAGGTCGGCGGCGCGAAGGCGGACGGGCTCGCCCGACGCCGATGCCCCGATCACGTCGCGAACGCTGAGTTCGACGCGCGGTTCGGGATCGAAGCTGAATTCGAGCAGCCCGAAATTGGTGCTGCGCACCCACGGAGCGCGCAATCGCACCTCGGGATGCTGGTCGACGAATTTGGGGGCCAGATATTGCGCCAGCCCCGAACTCACCAGATCATAGAAATCATAGCCGCCCCGTTCGGACCAGGGCACGCAGTTGACTTCGCCCTGATGGACGTCGCCCGAAATGCCGAGGCAACCGCCGATCCCCTCGTCCCGGATGAAATCGAGGATCTCGTTGCGCTCGTGGAGATAGGCGGCCCAGCTGTCGCCGCCCTTTTCGGCGAGCGACCAGCCGGTGCCCGAGGCAAGGATCTTGAACGCCGCTTTCGATGCCTTGAGCTCGCGCTTCAGCCACGCCTTCTGCCCGGCACCGAGCATCGTCTTTTCGGGGCCGTCGGGGGCCGATGGCGGATCGCGGTGGTAGCGCCCGTCGAGCATGAAGATGTCGACGGGACCAAAGCTGTGACGGAAGAAAATTCCAGGCGTGTCGGGCAGGCCGGAAGCGGGATTCGCCCACCAGCGGTCGAACAGGCGGCGGGTCATCGCCTTCACGCCGTTGTGACGATCCGAGTCATTATAGCCGAAATCATGATCGTCCCAGATCGCGAGTTGCGGCACCGAGCGGAGCAGCGGAACAAGCGCCGACACGCCCCGCTGGCGCGAATAGAGCGCCGAATAGGCGGTCTCGCTGTCACTGTCGGCATAGATATTGTCGCCGAGCCAAAGGAAGAGATCGGGCTCCATCGCGGCGATCGCCTCGAACACCGGCTGCTCGGGGTAGAGCTGGACGCGCGCGCACGAGCCGAAGGCGATCCGGATCGGGCGCGGCCGGTCGGGCGCGGTGCGGGTGCGAAAGGCAAGCGGCTGGTGGCGGTCGTCGATTCCATCGGCCTTGATGCGATAATAATAAATGGTGTCGGGCTTGAGGCCGCTAACCTCGACCACCGTGCACAGGTCGTTGTCCTGCGTCGCGGCGACCGGCGCGGTTGTTTTCGCATCGGCGAAGTCGCGGCGCGTCGCATATTCGACCGCGACCCCGAACGCCCCGCTTGCGCGCGACCAGACGGTGAAGCTGTCCGGCGTCGTCGCGCCGATCATCGGTCCGTCGAGCAAGCGTGGATAGCCGACCGCGGCGGCATAGAGCCGGCGCGGCAGCGCGGCGAGAAAAGCAAGGGCAGCGCCCCCGCGCAGAAGATTGCGGCGATGCATCGTCTTTTCCATCAGTCGCGGAGCTTCGTGTTCCATAGCGTCGTCGCCAGCAACGTCGCCAGTACCGAACTACCGATCCAGAACCAGATCACCGGTCCGAAATCATAGACATTCGTGCCATTTATCATATGCATGTTGGCGTCGATCAGCGCCCCCGACACCTGTTCCTGCACCGCCGCGCCGATATAGCTGAACACGCCGACCAGGCCGAGTGCGGCGCCGGCGACGCGCTTCGGGCAGATATCGATCGCGAACAGCCCGCCAAGCGAGGTGACGAGGCCGGTCATGCCGAGCCCGAACAGGATCACCGCGATGAAGACGATGACCGGATTGTTGGGACCGAAGAACAGCAGAAGAAGCCCGACGAGTTCGATGACCCCGAAGAGCAGATTGGCGGGCGGACGGCGCGCGCCGAAGAATTTGTCCGAGACGAAGCCGAAGGCGACCGCGCCCGCAACCCCCGCCAGCGTGCTGGCGGTGAGCATCGCACCCGCTTCCGCCAGCGAATAGGCACGCGCCTCCTGCAGATAGAGGATTCCCCAGCTGTTGATCGCGTAGCGCGTCACATAGTTGGCCGCGCTCGCCAGCGCGAGAATCCAGACCGCCGGTATTTTCAGGATCGATAGCTGGGTGGCGAACACCCCGCGCTCAGGCCCATCCTCCGCGGGCGGGGCATAATGGTCGTTCCGCCAGTCGGCGACGGTCGGCAAGCCGAGCGCGCGGGGCCGATCGGCCATCGCGTAATAGGCCGCGACGCCCGCAAGCACCGCCGCGACACCCGGACCCCAGAAGCCCCACCGCCAGCCGCCGATTGCGACGACCGCCGAGACGACCGCAAAGGTCAGCCCCTCGCCGATCGAATGCGCGGTCGACCAGATGCCGTAATAGCGCCCGCGCTCCCGGTTCGAGAACCAGCTGGCCAGCGCGACGACGCACGCCGGCGCGCCATAGCTCTGGAACCAGCCGTTGAGCCCCCAGATCAGCAGCGTCGCCCAGAACAATGTCGAGAAACCCATCGCGATGTTGCAAAGCGCCGACAGGATCATCCCGGCCGCGAACAGTCGCTTCACATTGCTGTGGTCTGCGACGAAGCCGTTGATCAGCTTGCCGGCGGCGTAAGTATAAAACAGCGCCGAGCCGATCATGCCGAGTTCGAGCGGGGTGAAGATGCCCTGATCGATCAGCGGCTTCTTGACGATATTGATCGCGAGCCGGCACGTATAGCTGACGGCATAGGCAAGCGTGATCGCCATGATGATCCGCATCCGATAGCGCCGGAACGCGCCATCGAGGCCGTCGTCGGTTCTGACCGGCAGGTCCGGACCCGTCGCGAAATATCTGAGCATCGCCTCTCTCCCGCATCCGGCGCCCTGTTGTTTCGGGTGTCCGGACATGATGCTATTTCATTTTATATAAGAATGGAAGATTTGTTTCGTTTTTGCTCAGGAGGTGGGAATGAGAAAGGCGTTGTCCCCTTCGCCGCCATCGGGCCAGCGCTGGGTTACCGTCTTGACCTTCGTCCAGAAGCGCACGCCCTCCATCCCATATTGATTGGTGTCGCCGAAACCCGAGCGCTTCCAGCCGCCGAAGCTATGATAGGCGACCGGCACCGGGATCGGCACGTTGATGCCGACCATGCCGACATTGACGCGCTGCGCGAATTCGCGCGCGGCGTGACCATTGCGCGTGAAGATCGACACGCCATTGCCATATTGGTGTGCGCTCGGCAGGCGCAAAGCGGTCTCGAAATCGGGGGCTCGGACGATCTGCAGCACCGGGCCGAAGATTTCCTCGCGATAGGCGCGCATGGCAGTCGTCACGCGGTCGAACAGCGTTGGGCCGACGAAGAATCCGTGCTCATGTCCCTGCAGGACCAGACCGCGGCCATCGACGACCAGTTCGGCGCCTTCATCGACCCCGGTCTGGATCCAGTCCTCGATACGCGCCTTGTGCGCGGCGTTGACGACCGGGCCATAATGCGCATCGGGATCGGTCGACACGCCGACCTTGAGCGCGGCCATCGCCGGGATCAGTCGCTCGCGAAGCGCGTCGGCGGTCGCGTCGCCGACCGGCACCACGACGGGCAGCGCCATGCAGCGCTCGCCCGCCGAACCGAAGGCGGCGCCGCACAGATCGTGCACCACCTGGTCGAGGTCGGCGTCGGGCATGACGATGCCGTGATTCTTGGCGCCACCCATCGCCTGCACACGCTTGCCGGCAGCGGCACCGCGCCCATAGACATAGTGCGCAATGTCGGAGGATCCCACGAAGCTGACCGCCGAAATCGCCGGATGATCCAGGATTGCGTCGACCATTTCCTTGTCGCCGTGGACGACCTGGAGGATGCCTTCGGGCAGCCCGGCCTCAAGCATCAGTTCGGCGAGGCGCACCGGCACCGACGGGTCGCGTTCGCTGGGCTTGAGGATGAAGGCGTTGCCTGCCGCGATCGCGGGGCCGAACATCCACATCGGGATCATCGCGGGAAAGTTGAATGGCGTGATACCCGCGACCACGCCGAGGGGCTGACGCATGGCATAGACGTCGATTCCCGGTCCGGCACCCTGCGTATATTCGCCCTTCATCGCATGCGGGATGCCGCACGAAAATTCGATCACTTCCAGCCCGCGCAGAACGTCGCCGCGCGCGTCGGCGACGACCTTGCCATGCTCGCTCGCCAGCAGTTCCGCGAGATCCTGCATGTTCGCCTCGAGCAGTTCGCGGAAACGGAACAGGACGCGCGCGCGGCGCTGCGGATTGGTCGCCGCCCAACCGGGCTGCGCCGCGGCGGCCGCGACGACCGCGCGGTCGAGATCGGCGGCGGTGGAGAAAGCGACGCGTGCCTGGACCTGTCCGGTGCTCGGGTTGAACACATCACCGGCGCGTCCGTTTTCCGGGCGCACGGAACCGCCGCCGGCGGCATCGCCGGCGATGAAGGGGTCAATCTGTCTCATCGCTCTTCCTTACTGGCGCACGATCCACTCGTGCGCGGGGTCGTTGCGGAACACCCAGTTGCGCCGGGGCCCCGCCATCACGTTCAGATAATAAAGATCATAGCCATGCGGCGCGCCGACCGGATGATAGCCGCGCGGCACCATCACGACATCGCCGTCCTCGACCGCCATCGTCTCGTCGATGTCGCGCTCGTCGGTATAGACCCGCTGGAAGGCAAAGCCCTGCGATGGCGAGAGGCGGTGGTAATAGGTCTCCTCAAGGAAAGTCTCCTCGGGGTAGGCGTCGCGGTCGTGCTTGTGCGGCGGGTAGCTCGACCAGTGCCCCCCGGGCGTGATCACCTCGACGACAAGCAGGCTTTCGGCGGCATCGGCATCGGACAGGATGTTCCGGACATGCCGCTTGTTCGTGCCTTGGCCGCGTACCTCGACCGCATCGGAGCGAATCAGGCGCACCGCGCCCGCCCCGGTTCCCGGCGCCGTGCAGATCGCGATTTCCGCATCGGACACGGCTTCGATCCTGTAGCGATGGCCCGCGGGCACGTAGACCGAGGTCGCCGCGCCGTCGAACACCGTCTGGCGACCGCCGATATTCTCGAAGCTCTCGCCTCCCGCCATGATCGAGACGGTCCCCGTAAGCACGACCACACACGCCTCGCGGCCGTCTTCGACGCGATTGTAGCTTGCCCCCGCCGCAAGGCGGACCACGCGAAAGCCGACATATTTCCAACCCGCGCTTTCGGGCGTGATGTCGAGCACCGTGCCGTCGCCCGCGGGCGAATGGGGATGGACGAGAAGCGACATCAGACCAGCGCCTCCTCACGCGCCAGCCGCTTCAGCGTGTCGAGGCCGAGCTGGCTATATTCGCGGGGGTTGGCGATCGCCGGATCCTGTTCGGCCTCGATCACGATCCAGCCCGAATAGTGCATGTCGGCAAGCGCACGCATAAACGGTGCATAGTCGTAATCGCCGTCGCCGGGTGCGGTGAACATGCCGCCGACGACACCGTTGAGGAAGCTGGTGCCGCTCGCGCGGAATTCGTCATATTTGGCGGTGCGGACGTCCTTGCAATGGACGTGCGCGACGCGCTCCGGGCGCGCCTTGATCACGTCGACGGGCTCGATCCCGCCGAACAGCGCATGCCCCGTGTCGAGCACCAGACCGACATGGTCGCCGGTCGCGTCGAAGAAGCGTTCGAGTTCATCCTTCGTCTCGACGACCGTGCCGAGATGATGGTGATAGGCGAAGCGCAGCCCGCGATCGTTGATGAAGCGCGCGACAGTATCCAGCCGCTCGCCGAACTGCTTCCAGTCGGCGGCGGGAAGCACCGGATGCGTATCGAGCCGGCTGCCGTAGCGGTCGCAATGCACCGCGTTCGACGTTTCCGCGAGGATGAAGACGCTCGAATCCATATATTCGAGCAAGGCAAGATGCTTCGACAGCGCCTCGATTTCGGCATCGGCATCGCGCACGAGCAGGTTCGACGAATACCAGCCGCCGACGATGTCGAGGCCGTAGTTCGCCATGATCGGCGCAAGCAACTCCGGATCGCGCGGGAACTTGTTCCCGAGTTCGACCCCGTCGAAGCCGATGTCGCGGACATCGGCGAGCAGTTCGTCGAGCGTCGTGTCGCCGCCCAGTTCGCGCATGTCGTCGTTGCACCAGGCGATCGGGCTCACGCCCCAGCGGATCGTCATGTCCTGCCTCCGTCGATTCGATTTTCATAGTCGCGGCGCGCGGCCTGCACTTCGGCGCGCGCCGACACTTCGGGGACCGCGACGTCCCACCAATGGCCGCCCGCCTCGGTGGTGATCGCGGGATCGGTGTCGATGACGATCACATAGCTTTTCGGCGATTGCTTCGCACGAACGAGCGCGGCTTCGAGTTCGGCGATGCCGCCGACCTTCTCCGCAGCGGCGCCGAGACTGCGGGCGTGGGCCGCAAAGTCTATGTCAGGCAGGATTTCGTGCGCCGCATCAGCGAGCAGATTGTTGAACGGGCGCCCGCCCGTCCCCTGCTGCAGTCGGTTGATGCAGCCATAGCCACGATTGTCGAGCAGGATGACGGTGATCTTGCGCCCGAGCATCACCGAGGTCGCCAGCTCCGAATTGAGCATCAGATAGCTGCCGTCGCCGACCATCACATAAACGTCACGCGCCGGATCGGCCATCTTGACCCCTAGTCCGCCCGCGACCTCATAGCCCATGCACGAGAAGCCATATTCGACATGATAGCCGCCGGGGCGGTGGGTCCGCCAAAGTTTGTGGAGTTCGCCGGGCAGACCGCCCGCAGCGCAGACGACGGTCGCGTCGTCCCCCGCCTGCCGCCACACCGCGCCGATCACCTGCGCGTCGGAGGGAAGCGCATTGACTGGCGCTGTCGCGGCGTCCCAGGCGGCGTTCCATTCAGCGACCGCGGCGCGGTTCGCGGCGCGCCACCTATCATCGACCTGCCAGTCGGCCAGCGCCTCCGCCAAGGCTTCGAGTGTCTCACGCGCATCGCCGACGACCGCTTCGGCGCCCTGCTTGATCGCATCGAGCGCCGCCATGTTGATCTGGACCAACCGCTTGCCCGCGAAAAGCGTGCGCGACCCGGTGGTGAAATCCTGCAGCCGGGTTCCGACCCCGACGATCAGGTCGGCGGCTTCGGCGGCGGCGTTCGCCGCGCTCGTCCCGGTCACGCCGATACTGCCAAGCGCCTGTGGATGATCCCAGACGAGCGCGCCCTTCCCCGCCTGCGTCTCGGCGACCGGGATACCGGTCCGTGCGGCGAGGTCGGCGAGGACTCTTTCGGCCTCCGAATAGAGGATACCGCCGCCCGCGATGATCAACGGCGTTTTCGCGGTGCGGATCGCTTCGACGAGATTATTCAGTTCTGCACGGTCGGGACGCGGCCGGCGTGAACGCCATATTCGCGGGGCGAAGAAGCTCTCGGGATAATCATAGGCCTCGGCCTGCACATCCTGACAGAGCGCGAGGGTCACCGGCCCGCAGAGCGCCGGGTCGGTCAGCACCGCCATCGCGCGCGGCAGCGCATCGATGATCTGTTCGGGCCGCGTGATGCGGTCGAAATAGCGCGACACCGGACGGAAACAGTCGTTGGCGCTCACCGCCCCGTCGGCGAAATCCTCGATCTGCTGAAGCACCGGGTCGGGACGGCGGCTCGCGTAGACGTCGCCCGGCAGGAAAAGCACCGGCAACCGGTTGACGTGCGCGAGCGCCGCCGCGGTCACCATGTTCGTCGCGCCGGGACCGATCGAGGTCGTGCACGCCATCGCGCGGCGGCGGCGGCTCGCCTTGGCAAAGGCGATCGCGGCATGCGCCATGCCCTGCTCGTTATGCGCACGATACGTCGGAAGCGCGTCTTCCATCCCGGCGAGCGCTTCGCCCATCCCCGCGACATTGCCATGGCCGAAGATCGCCCACATGCCGGCGAAATAGGGCAATTCGACGCCGTCCACCTCGACCCGCTGCATCGCAAGCCAGCGCGTCAGCGCCTGCGCCATCGTCAATCGTACATGCCCGCTCATGCCGCCACCCTAGCACGGCGCGCCGCGCGCCAGCCATCGGCGAGAACGCGCAGATTTTCACCGAGCGCGGTCATGGCGGCCTCGTCGTCGATCGCTCCCGTCAGCCATTGCTGCGCGACATCGTGAAAGATGGTGCGCCCCACCGCGAAGCCCTTGACCAGCGAAAAAGGCGCCGCCGCGACGATGCCCGCGAGCACTTCGTCCCGCGGCGCCGACAGGCCGAGCAGGACGATGCCGCGGCAGAGCGGATCGTGGCGCAATATCGCCGCCTCGCTCGCGGCCCAGGCGGCAGCATCGGTCGTCGGTTCGAGCTTCCACCAATCGGGATAGATGCCGAGCGAATAGACATGATCGATCACCGAGGCGATCGTGCCGCTGTCGACCGGACCGTGCTTCGACGCGATGATTTCAAGCAGAAATTCGTGGCGTGTGCGACGGCAGGCATCGAAGAGGCGCAGCAACTGCCGATCCTGCCGTGCGCGCATTTCGGCATCATCGTCCGGATGATAGAAAACGAGGCATTTGACGACGTGGTTCGTCGGCCAGTCGCGCAGCGTCATGCCGACGTCAGGCGATCCTTCGAAGAGCAGCGGGCGCGATCCGGGCACCTCGATCGGCCGCCCGATCCAATAGGGATGATCGGCCGCCGCCTCCAGCGCGCGTGCGCCGAAGCGGCCGTCGAGCAGAACGCCGTAATTGGGGTCGCCAGCCCCCATCCGATGAAGCGCCTCGAGCGCGAGATTCTTGAAATGATGGATCCGCGCCTCGTCGCTTTCGCCGAGCTCGGCGAGCAGGTCGTCGAACTGGCTGCGGTGATCGATCGCGAGCACGGTCAGTTCGTCGCGCTCGCCGTGGCGGTTGGTCGACCAGTGCAGTTGTTCGAGCTCGGCGCTCTCGCGCAGGCGGTGCGGCCATTGCCCACCGAGAAAATGCCGAAGCTCGTCCCAGGACGCCATCGCCGGGGCGCAGCCGTGCCGCGACACGACGAGCGCACCGCACGCATTGGCGATTTCACAGCATTTTTCGAGCGGCATGTCTTTGAGCCAGCCGCGCAGGAAACCCGCCATAAAGGCATCCCCCGCGCCGAGCACGTTGAACACCTCGATCGGAAAGCCGCGACCGACGATTCCGGCATCGAGCGACGCGGGAACGGCATCGGGAAAGGCGACGCATCCCTGTGCGCCGCGCTTGCAGACCAGCAGCGCGGAACTGTTCGCGCGGATCGCACGGAGCGCCGCGAGCGTGTCGGTCGAGCCGCCAAGGATATGGATTTCCTCTTCGGTGCCGACGATCAGGTCACAGAGCGGCAGGACACGCTGCAACGCTTCGGTGACGCCCTGGTCGGCGACAAAGCGATCCTCGCCATTGTCCTTGCCGGCAAGCCCCCAGAGCACCGGGCGGTAATCGATGTCGAAGACGACGCGCCCCCCGGCGGCCTTCATCACCGTCACGGCCTTGATGCTCGCATCGAACACGCCCGGCTGCGACAGATGGGTGCCGTTGATCAGCAGCGCATCCGCCGAAGCGACGAAGTCGGGATCGATGTCGCCGGCGCAAAGCGCCATGTCGGCACAATTTTCACGGTAGAAGATCAGCGGAAAGGTGTCGGGATCGCGAATGCCGAGGATCGCAAGCGCGGTCAGCCGGTCGGGGTCGGTGCGGACGCCGTCCGTCACCACGCCCTCGCGGTTCAACTCCTCGACGATGAAGCGGCCGAAATGATCCGCGCCGACGCGGGTGATCAGCCCGGCGCGAAGACCGAGGCGCGCCGCGCCGACCGCGGTATTGGTGGGACTGCCGCCGATATATTTGGCGAAGCTCGCCATATCTTCGAGCCGCCCGCCGATCTGCTCGCCGTAAAGGTCGATCCCCGCGCGCCCCAGCGTGACGACGTCCAGCCGGTCCTCTCCGCCCCGTTCCTGCCCTTGTTGCGCCATCGTTTTCGAGACCATCCTTCCTTGGCCTGAAACGCTTATTCCACTTTTAGAATGTTTGCAACATATGTTTCACACGGCGCCAGAAATGAAATGGCTATGCCGAGCCGTCCTCGCGTGCCTTGCCGTCGGCGCGTGTCGCCTCGAAGGCAAAATTGATGACGAGCGCCTGCGCGAGACACATCGACGCGGACAGCGAACGGAATTTCCGTACCTCTGCCTCACGAATCTGAAGAACCTGCTCTGCGGGCTTGGCGACCGGGCTTACCAGGCTGTCGCTGATCGCGAGAACGCGGCCGCCGCTCGCCCGGGCGGCATTGACGACGGCGATCGTCTCTTCCGAATAGGGGTGAAAGCTGATCGCGATCAGCAGGTCGTCGGGACCCATCGCATGCACCTGCTGAAGCCCGAGACCTCCGACTCCGTCGATGAACACCGCGCGCTTGCCCGCCTGGAGCAGCGAATAGGCGATATAGGAGGCGACGGGGAAGGAGCGGCGAAAGCCCGCGACATGCACGGTATCGGCCGCCATCAGCAAATCGACCGCCGCGCGCATGTCGGCGCCGCTGACCGTCTGCAACAGATTCTGGATCGCGAGACTGTTGCCCTCGACAAATTCGGAGAGAAGGTTCGCGGGCTCGATATCGCTGGCGCTGGTTGCCTGATCGAGCTGGCGGACGCGCTCCGAATAACCGAGCGCGGCGTTGTTGCTGAGCAGACCGTCGCGGAACAGTCGTTGCATCTGGCTCGCGCCCTCGAACCCGAAGCTCTTGGCAAAGCGCACGATCGCCGAGGGCTGGACGCCGCAACGGTCGGCGATCACCGCAAGCGTTTCGAGCGCAATGTCGTTGGGTTCGTCGAGGATATAGCGCGCGATCTGCTTGAGCCGCTTGCTCAGCGTCTCGTAACGGCTCACGATCTCGGCGCGCAGTTCCTCCGCCGAGGCGGGGGCAGTCGGGACGTCGGTCAAATATATTCTCCCCCATTCATCCGGAAAAACGGAATATCTGTTCAAAACTTGTAACGCAACTGTCGCCCTGCGGCCCGTTCCACGCTATGGAATATGTATTCCATATCATATAGACATGGAATATGGTTTCAACCGGAAGAGGATAGAATGCACGACATCGCACTGATCGGCGCCGGCAGGATCGGCAAAATCCACGCGGCGAACCTGACCGCCAACCCACGCCTGCGGCTGACGCGGGTTGTCGATCCCTTTCCCGAGGCAGCGGCGGCGATCGCGGCGCAATATGACGCTCGCGTCTCGACAATCGAGGAAGCGCTGGCCGATCCGGCGGTTGCGGGGGTCGTCGTCGCGAGTTCGACCGACACCCATCTTCCCTACAGCCTCGCCGCTGCCGAGGCCGGCAAGGCGATCTTCTGCGAAAAGCCGCTCGATCAGGATCTGGCCGCCGCGCGCGAATCGGCGGCGCGGTTCGCGGCGCTGGACGCGCGGTTGTTCCTGGCATTCAACCGCCGCTTCGACCCGAACTTCTCGGCATTGCAGGCGCGGCTTTCTGCCGGCGCGGTCGGCACGCTCGAAACGCTGCACATCATCAGCCACGACCCCGCACCGCCGCCGGTCGATTATGTCAAAGTGTCGGGCGGTATCTTCAAGGACATGGTCATTCACGATTTCGACATGGCGCGCTGGCTGCTCGGCGAGGACGTGACGGAAGTCTTTGCCAGCGCGTCCGTGCTCGTCGATCCCGCGATCGGCGAGGCGGGCGATGCCGATACCGCGAAGACGATCCTGCGCACGGCGTCGGGCCGGCTCTGCATGATCTCGTCGAGCCGCCGTAGCGGCTATGGCTATGACCAGCGGATCGAGGCCTTCGGATCGAAGGGCATGATCCGGGCGCAGAACCAGCTCGAAACGACGGTCGAGACGTGGGGCGAAGAGGGCGCCGCCGCCGACCGCTTCCAGAATTTCTTCCTCGATCGCTACGCGGTCGCCTACGCGCGTGAAACCGATCATTTCGCCGACATCCTCGACGGCGCCGTACCGCTCGTCGATTTTCGCGACGGCGTCGCGGCGCTGGCGCTGGCCGAAGCGGCGGCGCAGTCGGCGCGGACGGGGGAACGGGTACTGTTATAGTTCGCTGGCAGGCAGCAATCGATCCACAGCTGCCCGTCAAAGCGCTTCGAACGGGATTCGCACAGAGGCGCGGAGATCTCAAAGGGGTATGGAACTCACCCCTTTGAGATCTCCGCGCCTCTGTGCGAATTTTCTGGAATGCCGGGTTTCGCCGGAAGGCGCCATTGTCTCCCCTCCCGCAGGCGGGAGGGGAGACCGGTGCATCGCTCAGACGACCGTTTCCCACTCCAAAGCCCGCGTCACCGAAATATGCGAAGCCGCTCAAAAGAAAGGGGCCGGGTTTCCCCGGCCCCAGGTCCAGTGCTCCCTGCAGGGATCAGAATTTGAACTGGACGCCCGTCTTGACCGAGTAGCCGTAGCGTTCGACTTCGTCGGTCCGCGACGAAATGCCCTGGAAGACGCGATAGGGTTCGTCGTTGAGGTTCGATCCTTCGAGGAAGATCGTCACATTCTTGACGATGTCGTAGCCGATGCGCGCGTCCCACTGGTTGAACGAGCCGACATACAGATCGGTGTCGGTATCCTCGCCGGGTTCGAGCAGATAGGCCGAGCGGTGGGTATAGGCGATGCGCGCCGACAGCCCGCCCTTCTCATAGGAGAGGAAGGCCGATGCCACCCGGTTCGACTGGCTGGCGAGCGGCAGCCGCTCGTTACCGCGGCCCGGGATACCCTTCGCGCGCGATTTCACGAAGGTGATGCTGCCGCCGATGCTGAAGCCGTCGAGCGGCGCGGGCAGGAAGCTGAGCTCGGTCTGGGCGTTGATCTCGACCCCCTTCACGAACGCGCTGTCGGCATTGACCGGCATCGTCACCTGCGCATCGACGAGCGCCTGTCCGGCAAAGGTGCCGCTCTGCTCGGTGGTCGCCGAATAGATCGGATTCTGGATCGTCTTGTAGAAGCCGGCGATGCTGACGATGCCCTTGCGCCCGATATAATATTCGCCCGCGAGGTCGTAGTTGGTCGAGGTAAGCGGCTTCAGGTTCGGATTGCCCATCGAGACTTCATTGTCGCTGGTGTTGACGACCGTCGTCGGCGCGAGCTGTTCATAGTTCGCCCGCCCGATCGCGCGCGTCACCGCGGCACGCAGGACGAGCGACGGCGTCGCATTCCAGCGCAGGTTGAGACCCGGGAAGAAATCGGTGTAGCTCTGCGACCCGAAGCTATCGTAATCCTTGCCGAGGTCAGCGACGGTCGTCGTGTCGAGAATGTCCTTCGCCGCATAATTGCTCTTCGTCCTTTCCATGCGGACGCCGGGGATCGCGGTAAAGGTGCCGAACTTCAGCGTCGCCATCGCATAGGCGGCGAAAATCTTTTCGCGGATCAGATAGTCGCCGGCAAGGCTATCGCCGACGGTGCCTTCCTCATCCAGCTCAAACCCGGCAAGGTTCGACTGGAAAAAGCTGTCGGCGCTCGGACGGCTGATCGTTGCGCCGAACGGATAGCGACCCTTGAAGATGCTGTCGATCGGCGCGCCCTCAACCTGGTCGAGCGTGAAGTCGTCGTCATAGCCGCCATAAATGACTGATTCTTCGTCGTTGGTCTTGCGCCGCTGCGTATATTTGGTGCCGATCTGAATCGTGCTGTCGTCGCCGATGCCGATCGGGGTGCGGAAATCGGCGCGCGCCTGATAAAGATCCTCGCGCGCGCGGCGATGTTCATAGCTTGTTTCGTCGAATTTATACTGGGTCGGGTCGAACGCCGGCGGATCGGATTGATAGAGCGGGATCGATCCCGACAGGTCGTACGACCCGGTCATCTTCTTGGCCGCGAAGATGATCTCGTCGCGATGCGGGTCGCGCTTGTTGGCCTGGGTATAGCTGCCCTCGACGCGCAGCCAACTCGGGCCGAGATCGAATTCACCGCCGAACGACGAGGTGAATGTGTCCGAATTTTCCTCGCGCGAGCGCAGAGCACGCTTGGCCTTGGCGGCGGCGAAATCGCCGCTGGTCGCGGTTTGGTTGGTGATCTCGTCCTCGTCGAGGTCGACCTGGAAGCCCGGACGCGATTCCTTGTCCTTATATTTGGAATAGAGGAAGCGCGCGAAGACCTTCACCTCGTCGGTCGGGCGCCAGTCGAAATTGGCGACCGCGCCATAGCGCTGACGGCGGGTGTGATAGTCGCGCAGAGTCTGGCGCAGCGGCACGAATTCACCGCCCACCTCCTCCCATTTGCCGCCTGACTGGATGTTCTGCGCCTCGAACTCGCGGTTCGAATAGTTGAGCGCGAAGACGAAGCCGAACTGACGGTCGGGGCCGAAGCGCGACCCGATCGATGCGTCGAACTCATAGGGATGCTTGCCGTTCAGATCATATTTGCCATAGGCGGCGCGCAGGCTGCCGAAGGTGCCCGGCCGGTCGAAAGCGGTCACGGTTTCGATATTGGCGGCGCCCGCGATCGCATTGGCGTCCATGTCGGGGGTCAGCGTCTTCGACACCGTCACTGCGCCGATCAGCGCCGACGGGATGTCGTCGAGCTTCACCTGACGCGAGTCGGGTTCGGGAGCGGCGGCGGTCTGACCGTTCAAGGTCACGTTGAGCAGGTCGGGCGACACGCCGCGGACGGTCAGATAGCGCCCTTCGCCCATGTCGTTCGCGACGCTGAGGCCCGGCAGGCGGCGCAGCGTTTCGGCGACATTCTGGTCGGGCAACCGTCCGACGTCGTCGGCGCGGACTTCGTCGACCTGCGTGTCGGTGTTTCGCTTCGTTTCTAGCGCCGCGCGGTCGGCGGCGCGTCGGCCGGTGACGACGATCGCATCGCCCTGCTCCGCCGCATCCGACGCATCCTGGGCCCAGGCACTCGCCATCGGAACCACCAGACATGTCGTGATCAAAAGCGCCCGTCCGAACCGCCGTGTCATTATGGACTCTCCTCCCCCGGCACGGCTCCCTGCCGCGCTCGTTCGGGCAGCATAATGGCACAATTATTCTATATTGCAAGACAAATAGAATATATCTTGCACAATAGCTTGCGGAGACGCGCGGCAACGGGCGGCGCGGCGCGCGATCTGACACCGGGCTGACGGAAGGATCAGGCGGATAGCGCCCAGCCGACGCGGACTTCAAGCCCGCCGAGCGGCGAGCGCGAGAGAGACAGGTCGCCGCCCGACGCCTCGGCCAGTTCGCGCGCGATGGCGAGGCCGAGCCCGTGGCCTTCGTCGCCCGAATCGAGGCGCGCGCCGCGCAGGATCGCTTCCTCGCGCTGCGCATCATCAAGACCGGGTCCGTCGTCGCCGACGACCAGCATCCGCCGCTCGCCGGTCGCTTCGACCGCGACACGGACGAGGCGGCGCGCATGGCGCGCGGCATTCTCAAGCAGGGGGCCGAGCAGTTCGGCGGCATCGTCGCTCGCGAGCGGCAACGTCGCGCTTTCGTCACAGGCCAGCGAAAAAGCCACGCGCTCGCCTGCCTCGGTCTGCTCGATCACCGCGACGAGCCGCTCGATCAGCGGCAGCGCGATCGTGCTGCGCCCTTCGGGAACGAGGCTGATCCGCGTCCGCGCCAGTTCGCCGCCGATCGCCGCGCGCATCGCCGCGATCGACGAATCGAGACCATCGGCCATCGCCGTCGCTCCGCTCTCGCGCACCCTTGCACTTTGCGCGGCAAGCGCGGCAAGCGGCGTCTTGAGTCCGTGCGCAAGGTCGGCGGCGCGGCGGCGGGCGCGCACCAGATCGGCTTCGCGCGCGTCGGCCAGTGCATCGATCGATTCGGTGAGCGGCGCCAGCTCACGGGGATAGGCGCCGCCCAGACGCGCCCCGGCATCGCGACGCAGCCGCTCGACCTCCTGTCCGACGCGCCGCAGCGGGCGGAGGCCCAGCCCAACCTGCGCCCAGGCCGCAAGCGCGAGGACGGTCCACAGCAATGCGAGGAACAGCGCCATCTCGCGCCCGAACTCGCGCTGCGCCGGAGCCAGCTTGGCGAGGTCGTAGCCGAGCTGAACGATCACCGGCGATTCCCGCGATTGCAGGCGAATCGCGCGTTCCATCAACAGCAGCTGCTGGCCAAAGGGGCCGTCAGCGCGGCGAGTCCGCCACCGGTCGGCGGGCGCCGACACGGTGGTCGGCAGATGACTGTCCCAAAGCGAAATCGAGCGGATCGCGCCGGCAGCGGTCGACGCCTGCCAGTAGAGACCACCGGCTGGAACCGCGAAGCGCGGATCGGCGGGCTCGGACCCCGCAACCGGCACACCATGGGCCAATTGCAGATCGGCGAGGAGCGGCCGCACCTGAACCAGCAGTTCGTCCTCGACGCGCCGCTCGACATGGCCATTGAACAGCCAGGTCATCGCGAACCAGGCGACGATCAGCGCCAGGGCGATCGCCACACCGGCCCCCGTGATCAACCGAAGCCGGAGCGAGCGTCGCGTCACGCGGCGGCGGCCGGCAGGACGTAACCGAAGCCGCGCCGGGTCTGGATGGTGTCGGCGCCGAGCTTGCGCCGCAGTCGCGCGATCAGCGCCTCGATCGCGTTGGCGTTTTCGGTATCGGCGTCGCCATAGAGATGATCGGAAAGTTCGGTTGCGGGCACCGCGCGGCCGGCATGATGGGCGAGATAGTCGAGAAGCCGATACTCAAGCGGCGAGAGCTTGACGAGCGCGCCGTCGAGCGTCGCGGTCATCCGGTGGGTATCGATGCGCAGCGGCCCCGCCTCGATCATCGGGCTCGACCGTCCGGCGGCGCGGCGGATCAGTCCGCGAACGCGCGCCACCAGTTCCTCCATCGCCCACGGCTTTGCCATATAATCGTCGGCGCCCGCCTCGATCCCGGCAACCTTGTCGGTCCATTCACCCCGCGCCGACAGGATCAGGACCGGGAAATTCCGTCCCGCCTCGCGCCAGCGCCGGACCACCGACAGCCCGTCGAGCCGCGGCAGGCCGAGGTCGACGATCGCGACGTCATAATCCTCGACATCGCCGTTGAACCACGCCTGCTGGCCGTCACCCGCAAGGTCGACGACGAATCCCGCCGCGGTCATCCCGCGGACGAGTTCGGAAGCGACGACCGGGTCGTCCTCGACCACCAATGCGCGCATCAATCATCCTCGATCTTGATCACCCGGCCGGTCCTGGCGTCGATTTCGACCTCGCGCACCCTGCCGCCGCCGGTCAGGATTTTCACCTCATATTTGAACCCGAAGGATTCGCGTTCCAGCTTGACCTTGAGCACGTCGCCCGGGACGCGCTCGGTCGCGATCGCCAGGACGCGGGTGATCGGCAGGATTTCGCCGCGCGCCAGCGCGGCGCTCGCCGCGCGTTGGTCGGCCTTGTCATCCTTGTCCTTTGCGGAGATCGCGACGGGGACGGTGAGAGCGGTCACAGCGACCGCAAGGAGAAGTGTCTTTTTCATACGCCCTTCCTGCCACAAGGCCGCTGATAGGAAGCTGACATCACCGACCGCACGGGCGGATCGGCAAATGGCATTGATGAAATAAATTTTCCTATTTATATAGTGTCGATAAATTTATTCCACAATGGAGAGGCCCGTGAAGCGCATCCTGCTGTTATCCACCGCACTGCTGGCGGCCTGCGCCGCGCCCGGGCCGGGCGCCGATACGCCACCCGCCAGCCAGCCATCGCTGAAGCTGGAGAAGGTCGTAATGCTGATGCGGCACGGCATCCGTCCGCCGACGAAGCCCGCCGTCGTCCCGCCGGGCTATTCGTCCGAGACATGGTCCGGCTGGCCCGTCGATTTCGGCCTGCTGACGCCGCGCGGCGCGGCGGGTGTCAAGCTTCTCGGCGAAAGCGACCGCGCCTATTTCGGCGCCCGCGGCCTGTTCCCCGGCGGATGCCCCGCGCCCGGCACGATCGCCCTGAAGGCGAGTTACAAGGAGCGCACGATCGAAACGGCGCGAAGCTGGGCGGCGGGCTTCATGCCCGGCTGCGCCGCGGCGATATCCCACCCCGCCGGTTCCGACGACGACGCGATCTTTCACGGTCTCGACAGCGGCCCGGCGTCGTTCGACGGGAATCGCGCCTATGACGCGGCGCTGGCGCAAGCGCCCGAAGGCGGACTCGCCGCCGAGACCGAACGCCACCGCGGCGAACTGACGCTGCTCGCGAAAGTGCTGAATTGCGCGGTGCCGGCCTGTCCGCTCATCGCCGAACCCAGCCGGCTGGTCGCGCAGCCGCACGATCGCCCCGATCTCGAAGGCCCGCTCGCCGTCGCATCGACGGCCAGCCAGACGCTGCTGCTCGAATATCTGGAGGGCAAGCCGATGGCCGAAGTCGGCTGGGGCCGCGTGAGCCGCGCCGAGATCGAGCAATTGCTGCGCTTCCACCCGCTCAAGTTCCGTTATTCGAACCGTCCCGGCTATATCGCTGCTGCCGCTGCCGCGCCCATCGTGCACGAGATCGTCACGGCGCTCGGTGATCGGAGCCCGGCGCGGCTGACGTTGCTCGCCGGACACGACACCAACGTCGCCGACCTCGGCGGCTTCTTCGACCTGCACTGGCAGGTGCCGAGCTACCCCGCCGACGAAGTTCCACCCGGCAGCGCGCTGGGGTTCGAACTGGTCAGCACGGCCGGGGGCGACCGCTATGTCCGCGCTTTCTATCGCGCGCAGACGATGGACCAGCTGAGGAACCTCGAACCGCTGGGATCGGACGATGCCCTGTTCCGCCGCTATCTCCCCATTCCGGGGTGTGGCGATTCGGTCGCGGCGACCGCGTGCAGCTGGAGCGATTTCGCCCGGATCGCCGCGCCGCGCGGATAGGGCCTATCCGCCGAAGCTGCGCTGGACGGTCAACCCGATAGAGCGGCCGCTGCGCAGCACCCGCAGTTCGCGATAGCGCAGCGCGGCGTCGCCGCGGACGCCGGCATAGATGTCGCGCGTCCGCGTCGCGGCGCTGTCGGTCAGATTCCGGCCGAACAGGCGAAGCGTCCAGCGCGCATCGGGGCGATATTCGATGAACAGATCGAGCCGCCCGGCCAGACGATCGGCCTCGACCTCCTCGACCTTGAACGCGGTCTCGGTGCGCGCGAAGGCATAGCCGCCGCCCCAGCGCAGCTTCCACGCCGGAATGTCATGGGTCAACGCCACCCGCGCCTCGACCGGAAGGTCGCCCGAGATGGGCCGCCGCTCGCCGGTCGCGGGATCGGTCGCCCGGCCGCGCCGCGCGACGAGATCGGCAGTCACCACGACTCCCCTGGCGCCGAACGCGTCCAGCGGCCATTTGAGCGACGCTTCGACGGTATCGCGGCGTGCCGCGCCGATATTGCCGACCGCGTCGTACAGGGTCCCATCGACGACGACGGGAAGCTGGTCGACCAGATCGGATATCCATTCGCGGCGCGCGGCAACGGTGACGGATCCGGCGCCGAAGCGGCGTTCGTAGCTCAGCTCGATGCGCCAGAGGCTGTCGGGCTCCAGATCGGCATTGCCGGCGCTGATCGTTCCGCTGGTCAAGGACGCGGCGCCGACGAAATCGTCGAAATCGAGCTGGCCGACCGCGCGCTCGGCCAGCAGGCGAAACGTCCGGTTCGGCGTCGGCGTCCAGACGAGCCGCGCGCGCGGTTTCCAGAAGGCGAAGGATTTGACGAGGTCGATGTCGCCCGTCTGCGACAGGCGGGACATTTCGTATCTGATGCCGAACTCCGCGACGGTCCGCGCGCCGAGCGGACGGCTGGCGGTCACGAACAATTCGGCGCGGCGTTCGGCAACCCGGACGTTGGCCTGGGGCAGCGGAACCGGCTCGCCGTCCTCTATCAACGCATTCCGGCCATCGAGACTGTTAACCGCGCCCTCGGCGCCGATCTCGATCGTCGCGCCGCCCCGGTGGTGGCGGAGCGCGGCGCGCAGAATCGCTTCGCTGGCGTTCGACCGCTCGTCCGAGACGCTGCTTTCCGACGCGGTGGATTCGCGATCGAGGCCGACCGTCGCCACCGACCGATAGCTTCCGACCAGCTCGAGATCGTCCGCGGGACCGAGCGCGCGTTCGTAGCGCACGCCCGCTTCATAGGTTTGCGCATGCTTGCGCTCGCTGCCGACGATGGCATCGGGCGCGGGGAAAGTGACGGCATGGGCGATATCGGCGAATTTGCGTTTGTCCTGGATCAGCCCGTTGAGACGAAGCGTCCCGCCGAGCAGCGGCTGGCGATAGGCGAGCGTCGCCTGCGCGATGTCGGCGCCCTCGGGCTGCGCATAATCGACGAGGCGCAGCGGCGTGCCGTCGCTCGCAAAGCGGTTGCGGACGCCGAAACCATGCTCGTCATCGATCTCGCGATAGACGGTGGCGAAGAGGTCGATCACCCGCCCGCGCCCGTCGAACGTCGCCTGCGCCGAAATGCGCGGCGCGCGCAGGCCGTGCCGGTAGAGCGCCTGCTCTGCCTCGATCCGGCCGCCGATCGTGCCCGTCTTCACCAGGATGATGTTGGCGAGCAGCGCATAGCCCTGCATGTCGTAGCCCGCCGTCCCGGCGCGTATCAGTTCGATGCGGGCGACGCGCGCCGCTGGAAGCCGCTTCAGGACCGCTTCGAGCGTGTCGGTCTTTCCGGCGGGGCGCTGTCCGTCGATCAGGACATTGCCCGCAACGCCCGAATAGCCGCGCACGTCCGCATTGCCTTCGGCGATCGTGAAGGCCGGAAGCAGCGCCACCATCTCGTAAGCGTTCGAGGGTTGCGTCCGGTCGAAGAAGCGCTGGTCGTAAACCGGGCTGCCAGCGTCCCCGCCGTCCTGCCCCGCCGCCGGCGCGATGGCGCCGGACCCGGCCCACAGAAGCAGCGCGATGCGAATGCCATGACCCATGCGGCGCCGATCCTCCGACAGGCGGCCACCTCGCCCGCCCTCGTAAGGTCCATTGCACCCGTCCCGCTGACATCTGCTCGTCGGTCCATGTCAGTTCGGCGTCAGTTTCAGAAATCCTGGGCCTCAGTAACCTGGCCAGCCCAGGTCCGTAGCCGTGGCCCGTCGGTGATCCGCGTTCAGCCAGCGGGCTGCGACGCGCGGCCGTCGAAATAGCGGCGGACCTCTTTCCGGAATTCCTCGGTCAGGCGCGACGGGCGCGATACGTTCGACACGGCGAAGGCATATTCGTGCGTGATCGGCGGATCGAAGGGGCGCGTGACCAGCGCCGGGTCCAGATAGGGCTTCACGAGCAGTGCATTCAGGATCGCCATGCCGTTGCCGCGCGCCGCGAGCGCGCACGCCGATCCGTGGGTGTGCGTTTCGATGGCGACCACCGGGCGCAGCCCGAAAGCCGCGAAGGCGGCATCGACCTGCGTGCGCCAATAGCGGCCGGCGCCGAGCAGGATCAGCGGATGCTGGCCGATGTCGGCGGGCGTGACGGCGGCGAGCCCCGCCAGCGGATGATCGCGGCGCATCACGCACACCGAACCGTTCGCCACGATCCGCTCGACCGCCAGATCGCTCTCGTCGATCGGCAGCTTCACGAAGCCGCAGTCGACGTAGCGCATCGCGATCATCGTCCGCGCGGTTTCGACACTGCGCGAATCGATGTTGAATTCGACCCCCGGAAAGCGCTCGCGAAAGCGGGAGACGATGTCGGGCAGCACCCCTTCGGCAAAGCTCGGCGGCGCGACGATGCGAACGGTTCCGGCCGAATAGCCCGCGATGTCGCGCACCAGGCTGTTGAAGCGGTCGAGGCTGGCGAGCGTCAGTTCGACCTCCTGCAGCAGCTTGACGCCGTCGGCGGTGGGAACCAGCTTGCCGCGGTCGCGATAGAAGAGGTCGAAGCCCACCTGCGCCTCAAGCTGCGCGATCAGGCGGCTGACCGCGGGCTGCGACAGCGAAAGCCGCTTGCCGGCGGCGGTCGCCGAACCGGTTCGCATGATCTCGGCAAAGACGCGCAGCGCGCGGAAGCTGACATCCTTGTCGGGCTCGACCCCCGCGGGTGCCAGCGGCTTGCGCACCCTCAGCCCGCCCTTGCAGGGACGACGGGCAGCAGGAGGCGCGATCCCGCGCGCGGCCCCAGATGCACGCTGTTTTCGGCCGCGACCGGCGACAGGCCGGGCACGCGCCAGTCGACATTGGGGTTGATGTCGAAATGCGGGAAATTGCTGCCCGCGATCTCGACGCGGATGCGATGCCCCTTCGCGAACAGGTTACTCATCGGGAAAGAGGCGATCCGCACGCGATAGACCTTTCCGGGCTCCATCGGTTCGGGCGCCTCGAACGAATCCCGGAACCGCATCCGCAAGATGCCGTGCGCGATATTGAGCGCATAGCCGTCCGGATAGTCGGCGCTCGACGGATAAACATCAACGATTTTGATCGTAATGTCGGTGTCGGCGGCGGTCGAGCTCACGAACAGATCGGCGACCGCCTGTCCCGTCAGTTCGACGTCGGTATCGAGCGCCGGGGTTTCGAAGACGAGCAGATCGGACCGCTCGGCGAGCGGCCGCCATGGTTCGCGGGCGCCGAAGAAGGCCGGACCCTCGCGCTGATCGTAGCCGCCCGCCTCCATCACCGGCGCGCCCGACGCGATGGCGCCGCCGATCGTCGGCACTGGATGACGCGGATTGTGGACGAAGCTGCGGCGGCCCGGCTCGGCCGGAGGCTGTGCGCGGAGGCCGCCGTCGGGATGCAGGTGGAAGGGCGTCATCGCCATGTCGGGCGGCGGCCATGCCGGCGCGGTGCGCCAGCGCCCGCCGTGGTCGAGCCGCCCGCTCGGCAGCCGCCGCCCCGACCCGCCGCCCATGGTGAACAGATAGACGGGTTCGGGCAGCGGATCGGCGCCCTCCCGTTTCAGGTGGCGGTCGAACCAGCGCCGGCGCAGCGCGACATAGTCGCCGAACAGATGATCGAGCGTCGATTGCGGGCCGAAATCGGCATCGCCGGACCAGGTGAGCGAGCGCTTGCCGTGGGTCCACGGCCCCATGATCAGCTTCACCAGGCCGCGCTTGCGCTGCGACAGCCCGACGAAATTCTCGACCGCGGTCAGCGCGTAGGGATCGTACCAGCTCGACATGTGCACCATCGGCACGTCGGCGAAGGCGTCGTACCAGCCGCGGGCATAGATGCCGCGCTGTTTCCAGAAGTCGGAGAACCCCTCCTCATTCCATTGTTCGAGAATGAAATCCTCATATTCGGGGGCGGCGCTGATCGGCGAATGGCCGGGCCGCCATTTCTCGACCCCGATCCACCGGCGGATGTCGACGGCCTCGAGCGCCGCGCGGCGCGCGGGATCGGCCATCGTCTCGGGCGCGAGCTGCGCGTGTTTCAGCGCCCAGGTGAGCTGCTTGAGCTCATAGGCGCCGCCCTGACGGATGCCGCTGTGATAGGCGCTCGAAAAGCCGCCCGAATCGAGGAACATCGCGGCGAGACCGGGCGGGTCGAGCGTCGCAAGCGCCGCCTGGACATGCGCGCTGTAGGACAGGCCGAGCGTGCCGATCCGGCCGTTGCACCACGGTTGGCGCATGATCCAGGCGAGCGTGTCGGCGCCGTCCTCCGCCTCCGACAGATATTTGCGGAACATGCCTTCGGAGGCATAGCGGCCGCGGCAGTCCTGAAGCACGAAGGCATAGCCGTTCGCCGCGAAGATCCGCGCGATCTCCGGCTTCGAAAGCGGCACTTCGTCGGCGACGGAGAAGTCGGCATGGTTGGTGCCGCGCTTGTCATAGGGGGTGCGTTCGAGCAGCACCGGCAGCGGGGCGTCGATCGCGCCATCGGGAAGATAGACGTCGGTGGCGAGACGGACGCCGTCGCGCATCGGCACCATGACGTTCGGGATGAGGACGCCGGTCACGGAAGCGGCATCGCATAAGTGGCCGGAGCGCCCGGCCCGACCGGCAGTTCGAGGCCGGTCCACAGGCCGACGAGACACAGTCCTGTCAGCCCGATGGCGATCGAGAAGGGCAGCATCAGCGCGATCAGCGACCCGACGCCGAAATCGGCGCGCCAGCGCTGGGCGAGGACCAGCACCAGCACGAAGTTCGACGCGACGGGGGTGACGATGTTGAAGATCGAATCGCCCATCCGATAGGCCGCGGTCGTCATCTCGGGCGAGACGCCGAGCAGCATCAGCATCGGCACGACGATCGGTGCCATCGCGCTCCACTTCGCCGACGCCGACCCGATGACGAGGTCGAACACCGACGACATCAGCAGCAGCAGGATCAGCATCACAGGCGTCGCGAGCTGCTGCGCGCGCAGCCAGTCGGCGCCGTTGATCGCCATCACCGGGCCGAGGTTCGACCAGGCGAACATCGCGATGAAATGGGCGGCGAAGAAGGCGATGACGAGGAACGGGGTCATCGTCGCCAGCCCGCCGGTCATCATCTTCACGACGTCGCGGTGCGAGCGGACCGTGCCGACCGCGGCGCCATAAATCCAGCCGCAGACGAGAAAGAGCAGCATGAAGCCCGCGACGAGCGAGGAATAGAAGGGTTCGAGGCGCGCCGGCCCCGTCGCACCCGCATCGATCAGTGGGCTATAGCCAGGCCACAGCGCCAGCGCCGCGAAGGCAAGGGCGATGACGAGCGCCGCGATCCCGGCGCGGCGCAGGCCCTTTCGCTGGCTCGCTGGGTCGGCCGCATCCTCCATGTCGCCTTCGGGCGGCGGATCGGTCCAGACGCCGAGCCGCGGTTCGACGATGCGGTCGTTCACCAGCCAGGTGATCGGGATCAGGATCAGGCCGAGCGCCGCGGTGAAATACCAGTTGCCGAGCGGATTGAGCATCGGGGCCGGGCCCAGCAGCGCCGCCGCCGATTTGGTGATCCCCAGCATCAGCACGTCGAATTGTCCCGGCAGCAGATTGGCGGCGAAGGCGCCCGAAATGCCGGCATAGGCGATCGCGATGCCCGCGAACGGATGCCGCCCCGCCGCCGCGAAGATGATCGCCGCGAGCGGGATCAGCACGACATAGGCGGCGTCGGCCGCCTGATGCGACAGCAGGCCGATCAGGAAGATGGCGGGGCTGAGGAAGCGGTTCGACACGCCCCGCATCGCGCGCGTCATCAGCGCGGTGAACAGCCCCGACCGCTCGGCGACCGCCGCGCCGAGCATGACGACCAGGATCAGCCCCAGCGGCGGGAAATCCGCCATCGTCTCGGGCATCAGGGTCAGCAGCTTGCGGACATTTTCGGCCGACAGCAGGCTGCTGGCGGTCAGGGTCGCGCCCGTGACCGGGTGGACCGCACTCCAGCCCAGCTGTGCCGCCGCGACCGACACCGCGACGAGCAGCGCGATCAGGCCGAGGAAGATGAAGACCGGGTCGGGAAGGGCATTGCCCCAGCGCTCGACCCGGTCGAGCCATTTCTGCGTCTTGCTGTTCGCTGGCATCGCCGACCCGCCCCGCAATCCCGTTCCGGTGGCCGCGCCGGGGTTCCGGCGCGGCCGTCCGATCACATCTTCACCGAGAAGCTGGCGTAGAGGAAGCGGCCACGCGCGTCATAGGTATAGATGTCGTAGTTGATCGGTGCATTGGCGTAGGAAGCCGGCGGCGCCTTGTCGAACAGGTTGTTGACCCCCAGGCTGAACCGCGCCGCGTCGTCGGCGATGGCGAAGCCGATTTCGAGGTCGGTGTAGACGATCGACCGCGTCCGCGCATCCTTGACCGCGTTCACGACGTCGGTGGTCGGGCCGATGTAGCGCGCGCGCAGCGTCGCGTCGGCAGTGTCGCCGGTCCAGCCGAGCGAGGCCTGTCCCTTCCAGTGCGGATAGGTCGCGCGCGGCGAATCGCCACGCCCCGCGCGTTCGTCGACGATCGGGGCGCCGCCCGCCGGATTGGGCGCGGTCGTCTTGAACGAATGGAGCCAGGAGGCGTCGACCACCGCCGAGATGCGCCCGATGCCCGTGCTGAAATCGTAGCGCAGCGTCGCGTCGACCCCGTCGGTGGTGATCGAGTTGAGGTTCTGCGCGCCCTGCAGCAGTTCGAGGATCGCGCCGGTTCCCGCGTCGCGGCTGACGAGGTCGCAGAAGACGCCGCCGCGCACCGCGCAAAGCTGCATGATCTGGGTCGGCGTCTGCGACGCGATCGCGTCCTTGATCTTGATCTTGTAGTAATCGACCGTCAGCGACAGCCCGCGCACGCCGCGCGGTGAGATGGCGACCCCGGCGCTGAACGTATCGGCGGTTTCGGGCTTCAGGCTGGTGTTGCCGCTGATCACGCCGGGAATCAGGCCGTTGAGATTATAGTTGATCTGGTTGTAGCCCGCCGGCACGCCCGCGCAGCCGGGCAGCCCCGGATTGGCCGCCGCGCCGCCGTTGCAGGGATCGTTGCCCTGGAAGCTCGTCTGGCGCGCGCCCTGATAGAGTTCGAGGATCGACGGCGCGCGGAAGCCCTGCGAATAGGTGCCGCGGAACAATATGTCCTCGATCGGACGATAGCCGACGCCGGCCTTCAGCGTCACCTTGTTGCCGACGGTCGAATAGTCCGAATAGCGGCCGGCCAGGCTCAGTTCGAGGCTTTCGGCGAAGGGCTGGTCGCGGAAGATCGGCACGTTGAGCTCGGCATAGGCCTCGTGCAGGTCATAGCTGCCGACCGTCGCGGTGCGCGTCTGCGAGGTTGTCGTCGCATATTGCGACGCCAGGAAACGCGACGCGGCGTTGACGTAGGCGTCGGGGGCGTCGAAGCCGCGGTTCTGGCGATATTCGTAGCCGACCGCGAGCGCGACGGGCCCCGCGGGCAGGTCGAACAGGTTGCCGGTGACGTTGAAGGCGGCGTTGTAGAGTTCGGTGCGGTTATACTCGCGCGTCGTATAGCGGATATAGGCCGCCTGCGCCTCGGTCATCGGGGCGAAGAGGTTGATCGGCACGCAGCCCGCCGTCGCGGCGCAGGTCGCTGGCGAGCCGAGGCCGAGGAACAGATTATCGTAGTTGATGCCGTTTTCCGCCATCGTGTGGATGCTGTTCTTCGCATAGGAACCGAAGACGTCCCAGCGCCATTCGCCGCCGCCGATCGCGACGCTGCCGTCGACGCCGACCGACAGACGAATCGTCTCGACATCCTGCACATTGTTACGGTTGCCGACGTCGGTCATCACCTTGCGGATGCGCCACGCGCTGTTGGCGCCGAAGGCGAGCGCATTGGCGGCCGGCACGCCGTTGGCGGTGCCGAAGGGATTATACGCCTGATTGTTCGGGATCGCGAAGCCGCGCACCGTTCCCGCGGTGCCGCCGACGTCGAGCAGGACGGGCGAGAAAAGCTGGTTCGACTTGCGCCGGTTGTAGACACCGTCGATCCGGATCGTGACGTCGTCGGCCAGTTCATAGTCGAAGCGGCCATAGACGCCGTAGCGTTCCGACGGCCCCGCCGAATAGATGCCCTGCGCCTGCGTGTTGTAGGCGTCGCCCGGCAGCGCGCCGACGTGAAAGGCATTGTCGGCCAGATTGCCCGCGCCGATCGCCGCGCCCGGATTGAGCACGATCGGATTGGCGGAGCTGGCGAATCCCGCCGCGGTGCCGAAATAGCCGTTGTTCGCGAGACCGGGCAGGATGAACAGGCCGTTGGGATTGTTGCCGACCGCGGTCTGCGGCACCAGCGTCCGCGTCGTCAGCTTGCGCGCGTCGGTGCGGATCGCGCGCGTCCGGGAATAGCTGCCCGACAGGATGATCGAGGCGCGGTCCCATGTCTTGCCGACCGTCAGCTTGCCCCCCAGTTCGGCGCCGTCGCCATGGCTGGTGATTCCGGCGCGGACCGACCCGCGCAACCCGTCGAACGGCTGCACCGTCTTGATGTTGACGACGCCCGCGATCGCGTCGGCGCCGTAGATCGCCGAGGCGCCGTCCTTCAATATCTCGATGCCGTCGATCATCCCCTGCGGCATGGTGTTGAGATCGACGAAGTCGCGGAAGCCGCGCTGGCCGACGCCGTCGACCCAGCGATGGCCGTCGACGAGCACGAGGACGCGATTGCCGCTGCCCTCCGCGCCGCCCAGATAGCGCAGGTTGATCGAGCTTGCGCCGTAGGAGGTGCCCTGCGTGCCGTTCGAATTGAGGCTGACCCCCGCCGACGGCAGCTTCTGGAGCAGGTCGCCGATCGACGAGGTGCCCGACTTGATGATGTCCTCCGACGTCAGCGTCAGGATCGGCCCGACCGAATCGGCATCCTTGCGCCCGATGCGCGACCCGGTGACGATGATGTCGCCGCCGCCCGATGCCGTGGCGGCTTCATCGCCCGATGCCTGCGCCTGCGCGAGCGTCGGCCAGGCCAGGGCGCCGAGGCTGATTCCAGCGGCGGCGGCCAGTTTGGCCAGATGACGGCGCCGAGCGAAGCGAGCGGATGCGATGATCATGATGTCCCCCAGGTTTGTGATTCGTGCATCGGCTTAGGAGGAAGCGCGGCGGCGAAAAATATTATGACACTCGCGGATGCAGTCATAACGAAAGTGCATGAGATTGCCCCGATCCAAACAATCTTTGTATGGCTGATATCAAAGGGGGACGAGTCATGGGGTCGACCGGTTTCGATACGCCAACGCGGCGGCGGCTGCTGAAGGCAGGTTTTCCCCTGATATTCCTGCCGGTCGTGGCGGGAGCCGGGCGTCGCCCGCTGCGCATCAGTCTGCTCGGCCAATCGCTGATCAAGACCGATCTGCGTCGGATCGGCTGGCGGGGCCTGGGCGAATTCCGGCGGATACTGGCGGGACGCGATTTGGTCTTCACCGACCTCGAAACGGTGATCGGCGGACCGCTGGCCGGCCGGTCGACGCGCCCGGCGGACAGCGAGGTGCTCCATGTCGCCGAACCGGAGGTGATCGACTGCCTGCAGGCGATCGGCGTCAATATCGTCGCGACATCGAACAACCATGCCTGGGACCTCGACACCGGCGGCATCGTGTCGACGATCGAGGCGTTGCGGGCGCGCGGGCTGGCCTTTGCCGGGACGGGCCGCGACCTGGCGCAGGCCAGCGCGCCGGGCGTCGCGGGGCGGGTCGCGCTGGTCGCGGCGGCGGCGGGCGCGATCCGCGACGGCGCCGCGGCGACCGCGACGCGGCCGGGCGTCAACGAGTTGCGGCGCGAACTAGGCGGGGCGCTGTTCGCGGCCGACGTCGAACGCTATCTCGGCGCCATCCGCTTCGCCGCGAGCGGCGGCGCGACGGTGATCGCCTATCTTCACAATCATTATTGGGAGCCGCGCAAGTCGGACACGCCGGCGTGGCAGCGCGATCTGGCGCGGCGCGCCGTCGACGCGGGCGCCGCGACCTTCGTCGCGCACGGCGTTCCCGAACTGCAAGGCATGGAATTTCATCGCGGCGTGCCGCTGTTCCACGGACTGTCGTCCTTCATATTCCAGTCCGAAAAGCCCGACGGCGCCTATGGTCCCGAGGCGTGGCAATCGGCGATCGCCGAACTCGACCTTGTCGGCGGCCGGGTCGCGGCGACGCGGCTGGTCCCGGTCCAGCTCGACGCCCACGGGCTCGTCCACGCGGGGCGGCGCGTGCGGGGCAGCCCGCGGCTGGCATCCGCCGCGTCGGCGCGGTCGATCGCCGAGCGGCTGGAGGCGCTCAGCGACCGGCTCGGCGCATCGGCACGCTTCGCGCCGCCCCAGCGGTCGCGCCGCGGCGGCTGGACCGTCAAGGTCGATCCGTCCTAGCGCGCGCCGCGCTCAGGCGGCGGGGGGCGGAAAGACAGGCGCCTTGCTGACCATCGCGGGCAGCGGCCGGCCCATCACGCCGGTGAACCAGCCCGCCGCCTCGACCGCTCCCGGCAGCGCGAGCCCGGTCGCGACGCCGCTGCGTTCGAGCATATAGGCGACATCCTCGGTCGCGACATTGCCCGCCGCGCCCGGCGCGAAGGGGCAGCCGCCGAGGCCGCCGAGCGCCGCGTCGACGCTCGCCGCGCCCTCGCCGACCGCCGCCCAGACATTGGCGAGCCCCGATCCCCGCGTATTGTGGAAATGCACGCGCACCGGCAGCGGCGCGATCGCCTCGCGCACCCGGCCCACCAGTTCGGCGACCTGCGCCGGGACGCCGACGCCGATCGTGTCGGCGAGCGCGACCTCGCGCGGCGCCGCGTCGGCGGCGCGCTTCGCCATCTCGACGACGCGCGCCGCGGCGATCTCGCCCTCGAACGGGCAGCCGAAGGCGGTCGCGATGGTGATCTGGCCGCCGCGCCCCGCCGCTTTCGCCAGCCCGACGATCTCGGCCGCCGCCGCCAGCGATTCGGCCGAACTCTGTCCCTGGTTGCGGATTCCGAACGTATCGCTCGTCACGCACACCGCGCCCAGCTCGTCGATCCGCCCGGTCGCCAGCGCGCGCTCGGCGCCGCGCCGGTTGAGCACCAACCCGATGTAGGTGACGTCGTCGCGGTCGGGGAGCAGCGCCACCAGTTCCTCGGCGTCGGCGAGCTGCGGCACCTTCTTCGGGTTGACGAAGCTCGTCACCTCGATGCGCCGCACCCCATAGGCCAGTGCGCGGCGGACGAGTTCGGCCTTGTCGGCGGTCGCGACCACCGCCGCCTCGTTCTGCAGCCCGTCGCGCGGCCCGACCTCGACCATCTCGACCTTGCGAAACCCCGTCATCGTCTGCCCTTTCCGCATTCGCCATCCCATTGGCGGTTGAAAAATACATAGCACTCTAAGTATATCGAGGCCAAGGGGGGACGACGGATCGCGTCCGGCGTCCTATCATGAAGCGACATCGATGCCGAAAGGAAGATCATGACTGCAACGGGGAAGAGCAAGGGGCCGCTCGACGGCATTCGCGTCGTCGAGATGGGACAGCTGATCGCGGGTCCCTTCTGCGGCCAGCTGCTCGGCGACATGGGGGCCGAGATCGTCAAGCTCGAACCCCCCGGGACCGGCGACCCGATGCGCCACTGGGGCCAGGGCGACAAGCCGAGCTGGTGGCGGGTGATCGCGCGCAACAAATATTCGGTCGCCTGCGACCTGCGGTCGGACGAGGGGCAGCAGCTGGCGCGCGACCTGACCGCCCGCGCCGACATATTGATCGAGAATTTCAAGCCCGGCACGCTCGAGAAATGGAATCTCGACCCCGCCGACCTGCGCGCCGCAAACCCGCGGCTGATCGTCGTGCGCGTGTCGGGTTACGGTCAGACCGGCCCCTATGCGGCGCGCGCCGGCTTCGGCGGCATCGGCGAGGCGATGGGCGGGTGGCGCGCCATCGTCGGCTATCCCGACCGGCCGCCCGCGCGCATGGGCGTCTCGATCGGCGACACCCTCGCCGCGACCTACGGCTGCATGGGCGCGCTCGCCGCGCTCCACCACCGCGAGCGGACGGGCGAGGGCCAGATCGTCGATTCGGCGCTCTACGAAGCCGTGCTGCAGGTGATGGAATCGACCGTGTCCGACTATTCGGTCAGCGGCACCCGGCGCCGGCGCACCGGTTCGACCCTGCCGGGGATCGCGCCGTCGAACGTCTATCCGTGCCGCGACGGCGAATATCTGATCGGCGCCAACGGCGACGCCATCTTCGCGCGCCTCGCCACGGCGATGGGGCGGCCCGAACTTGCGGCCGACCCGCGCTACGCGACCCATCTCGCGCGCGGCGCGCATCAGGAGGAACTCGACGCGCTGATCACCGAATGGACCGCGACGCTGACCGTCGCCGAACTCGAAGCGAAGATGATCGAGTCGAGCGTCCCCGCCGGGCGCATCTATGACGCCGAGGAGATGATGGCCGACCCGCATTTCGCCGCGCGCGAGGCGCTGGTCACGGTGCCCGACGCCGAGTTCGGGGCCGTCACCATGCAGGGCGTCTTTCCGAAGCTGTCGGCGACGCCGGGCAGCATCCGCCGCCCCGCCCCGGTCGCGGTCGGACAGGACACCGACGCAGTGCTCGAACGCTGGCTGGGGCGCGAGGGGTAGGACGCTGGCGCATCGTCATCGCGAATTGAGCGAGGGATAAGGCGCCCCCAAACGACCCGTCATTGCGAGCGGCGGAGCCGCGCGGCAATCCAGAGTGGACTTATGCCGCCCTGGATTGCTTCGCTCCGCTCGCAATGACGCAAGCGGGTCCATTCAAAATCCTCACGCGCCGGAACGGCGGAACCGTCACCCGATCTCGTAGAAGACGTGTCGCACGCCGAAGCCGGTGACCTCGCCTACCCCGACCGCGAGGGTGCCGTTGAGCCAGCCGTAGGTCTCGCTCGCGGTCTCGAACACCGCGGCGATGCGCAGATAATAGCGCGACGGATCGACCGGCGGCTTCGCGGGGTCAGCGAACAGCGCCCGGACGTCGTCGGGGATCAGGCTGCGTCCCGTATAGGTCAGGTAGATGAGGTCGCCCTCGTCCGTCTTCCACACCGCGCGCGCGTCGAAGGTGCCCACCGCCGCATCGCCGATCCGGCCCGAGCGCGGCCAGTTGCCGCCGCCCGGCAGCACTTCGCCGGTGATTCGCGGCCCCAGGATGCGCCCGCCGGTGACATAGCCGACGCGCTGCTCGCCAAAGGGCGACGCCCCGATCGCGATGATGCCGCCGCCGACATCGAACTCCACCGTGCACAGGTGGCGGCTTTCGAGTCCCGCCGGAACCGGCGCCTTATCCTGCTGCGTCATGCTGAATCCTCCTGCCAAAGCTATGGACAGTATAAAACCATTAGTATACTAAGGGTCAATCAGATTGACGGACCCCGAAGGCTATCGGGATGCCGGAACAACGAAAAGGGAGGGTGCATATGAAGTTTCTTCATCCGATTCTGCTATCCGGCGTGGCCCTGGCCGCGATGACCGCGGGCGCGGCACCGGCGATGGCGCAGGCCGCGGATGCCGCCGACACCGCCGCGACCGGTAGCGAGATCATCGTCACCGCACAGAAGCGCGCGCAGAATCTGCAGGATGTGCCGATCTCGATGGAAGTGGTCAGCGGCGAACGCATCGCCGACTTTGCCGCCGTCGATTTCAAGGCGGTACAGAATTACGTCCCCAACGTCTTCGTGCAGCAGACCAACGGCAACGACACCATCTATATCCGCGGCTTCGGCTCGCCGCCGCAGAATTTCTCGTTCGACCAGGCGGTCAGCGTCTATATGGACGGCGTCTATGCGGGCAAGATGCGCCAGGCGCTCAATCCCTTCTTCGACGTCGCGCGCGTCGAGGTGATGCGCGGCCCGCAGGGTGCGCTCTATGGCAAGAACACGCCGGCGGGCGCGGTCAGCGTCGTCAGCGCCGGTCCGACCTCTTCGTTCGAGGGCGGCGTCACCGGCACCTATAATTTCGACCTCGAAGGCTATGACCTGACCGGCTATGTCTCCGGCCCGGTCAGCGACACGCTGAGCCTGCGCGTCGCGACGCGGCTCCAGAATCAGGAAGGCTATATCAAGAATCTCGCCACGGGCCGCGACGACCCGCGCAACAAGTTGCAGCTGTTCCGCGTCAGCGCGCTGTGGGAACCCAGCGACAGCTTCGACATGTCGGCGAAGCTCGAAATATCGAACTACGACCGCATCGGCGGGCTCGGCGTGTCGAGCCCCGTCAATACCAGGCAGCGCCCGAAGCTCGAGCGCTATACCGAGGAATATCCGCTCGGCCGGGAAGGCTACAGCAATCGCTCGGTGCTCGGTTCGGTCATCGCCAATCTCAAGGTCGGCGACCACACGCTGACCTCGATCACCGGCTATTCGTGGTTCAACGGCGACGTCACCAACTATTTCGACCAGCAGACGCCCGCTGGTCCGGTCGTCGAAAATTCGGTCGCCAACAAATATCCCGAGAATTTCCACCAGTTCTCGCAGGAACTCCGCCTGCTGTCGCCGACCGGCGGCACGATCGAATATGTCGTGGGCGCCTATTACGACACCGCGCGCTACAATGTGGATCCCTTTCTCTACTACGACCTGCGCGCCTATAATCTGGTCTCGCTGAACCAGCTCTATTTCCACCAGAAATCGCGCACCCTGTCGGTATTCGGTCAGGCGACCGTGCGTCCGGTCGAAGGCGTGCGAATCATCGGCAGCCTGCGCTACACCAACACGCACAAGGACGGGACGTTCAGCGGCAAGCTGCTCGACGGCCAGATGTTCCGGCCGCTGACCACAGCCAGCGGTTCGATCAGCGAAGGCCTCACCGATCCGTCGATCACGGTCCAGTACGACCTTTCGCGCGACCTGATGGTCTATGCGGTCTATGGCCGCGGGTCGAAGTCGGGCGGCTTCGTGTCGAACACCTTCGGCACCACCGACGCGACCTTCGTCTACAAGCCCGAACGCTCGCGCAACTGGGAGGCGGGCATCAAGTCGACGCTGTGGGACGGCCGCGCGACGCTGAACCTGTCGGTCTACGACACCAAGTTCACCAACCTCCAGACCTCAGGCTACGACCCCGATTCCTCGTCCTACATCACCAAGAACGCGGCATCGGCGACGGCGAAGGGCGTCGAGGCCTCGCTGCGCATCGCGCCGAGCCGCTATTTCGACATCACGGCGTCGGCCGCCTATCAGGACATCAAATATGATCGCTATCCGGACGCCCCCTGCCTGGCCGGCATGACGGGCCCGATCTGCGATCTCAGCGGGCGCCGCCTGCCCTATACTTCGAAGTTCACCGGCAACGTCGCGGTCCACGGCCGCGTCGACGTCAGCGACTACAAGCTCGACGGCACGGCGGTGCTCGGCGGCCGCTCGGGCTTCTTCGACTCCGACGACCAGAGCCCGCTCTATGGCTATCAGGGCGGCTATGCGAAGCTCGACCTGCGCCTGCAATTCGCGCCGCAGGACGACAGCTGGCACATCGCGCTGGTCGGCAAGAACCTGACCGACAAGCTGACCACCGGCAGCGCCTTCCGCCTGCCGGTCCCCATCACCACCTCGGAACGTTCGATCCTGTTCGTCGAACCGCCGCGCAACATCGCGATCGAGGCCGGGGTGAAATTCTAAAACAGGGGGCAGTCCCTGGGGTGAAGGCGGCCCCCTCCGCATCTGCGGAGGGGGCCGTTTTCTATAGAGTGTTCGGTTTTGATTGGATCAAAACCGGCGCTCCGGATTGTCGTCTTGCCGTATTTTCGGAGTCGGCGGGCGGTGAAGACACTCTATGCCGCCGGCGTGTCGTGCCCCCACTGCCGCGTGACGACGCCCTGCTCGCGCCGCACCGCGACCCAGTCACCGCCCGCTAGATCGTCGTCCTCGATCAGGTCGATCACCGCCGCGGCGATGTCTTCGGGCTGGCAGCGGTCGTTGTTGGCGAGGATCGGGGCCATCCAGTCGGCGGCGCGGTCGCCGCCGGTCGTGTGGAGGATCGGCGTGTCGGTGAGACCGGGGAGCACTCCCATGACGCGGACGTTCCAGTCGGCCTTCAGCGCCGCGCAGCAGCGCGTGAACATCATCGCCCCCGCCTTGGTCGTCGCATACATCGCATCGCGAAAGCCGGGGCCGAGCGCGACGGTCGACACGGTGTTGACGATCACCCCGCCGCCGCGCGCCCGCATCGCCCGCGCCGCGATCTGCGTCGCGACGACCAGCGAGGTCAGGTTGACGTCGACGATCCAGCCGATCCGGTCGACGGGCATTTCGGGAAAGGCGTCGGGCCCCGACACGACCCCGGCATTGTTGTGCAGGATGTCGGCATCGCCCTGCGCACCGAACCACGCCGCGACCGCCGCGAGGTCGGCGAGGTCGAGTCGATGCGGAATCGCGTGCGCGCCCAACGCCGCGACCTGCCGCGCGCTGTCCTCCAGCCCCGCGCCGTCGATATCGACGAGCGCGATCTCCGCCGCGCCGCGCCCGGCGAGCATCAGCGCGGTCGCGCGGCCGATGCCCGACGCCGCCCCGGTGACGATCGCGCGTTTTCCCTTGATGTCCATGTATATCTCTCCCGCTGCCGCGCCCGGTCGACCGTAAAGCGCGTTGACAGATAAACTTAAATACCTAAGCATTCCGGCGAAGCAAGAATCACGTTTCGGGGAGAGCCATGACGCAAGCCACCGCGCTGGAAGCAGGCGCCGCGCCGCCCGATCGCGGCCTCGGCCTTCGCCGAACCGTCGCGCTCGCGATGCTGTTCCTCGTCGGGACGATCAACTTCCTCGACCGCCAGCTCCTCTCTGTGCTCGTCGAGCCGATCCGCGCCGAGATGCAGTTCAGCGACACCCAGTTCGGGCTGCTCACCGGCCTTGCCTTCGCGCTCTTCTATGCCGCGATGGGCGTGCCGGTGGCGATGATCGCCGACCGCTGGAACCGCGTGAAGCTGGTCGGCATCGCCTGCGTGATATGGAGCGTCTTCACCGCCGCGTGCGGCATGGTGTCGAATTTCTGGCAACTGGCGGTGATGCGCTTCGGCGTCGGCACCGGAGAGGCGGGCGGGACCGCGCCGTCGCTGTCGGTGCTCGCCGACTATTATCCGCCGGCGCAGCGGCCGTTCGTGTCGGGTCTCTTCACCCTCAACGGGCCGTTCGGGGTCTTTCTCGGCACGGCCTTCGGCGCGTGGGCAGCCGCGCACATCGGCTGGCGCCAGGCCTTTTTCGCGGTCGGGCTCGTCGGGCTCGTCGTCGCCCCGCTGCTCGTCTGGCTGGTGCGCGAGCCGCCGCGCGGGCAGATGGACGCGCCGGCGCGCGTGCCGGCGGACGCCGGGACGGCCACCGACGCCAGCCCGACCTTCGCCCAATGCTTCGCCGCCTTCGTCCGCCGCCCCTCGCTGCGGATGGTGCTGGTCGGCAGCGGGCTCGCCGCCTTCGTCAGCTATGGCATGCTCAACTGGATTCCCGCCTTCCTGATGCGGACGCAGAAGATGCCGCTCGAGGCGATGGCGACCTGGTATGCGAGCGCCGCGGGACTCACCTTCGGCATCGGCATCCTCGGCGGCGGCTGGCTGGTCAGCCGCTTCGCGCGCCGCTCGACGCGGGCCTATGGCACGATCCCGGCGCTCGCGACGCTGATCCTCGTCCCGACGCTGGCGGCGGCGCTGCTGGTCGACGACTGGCGGCTGTCGCTGGCGCTGATGCTGCTGCCGATGGCGGCCTGCACCGTCTATGTGGCGCCCGCGCTGGCGCTGGTCCAGAACCTGACCCCGCCGGGTTCGCGCGCGACATCGGTGGCCCTGCTGCTGCTGATGTTCAACATCGTCGGGCTGGGGCTCGGCCCGCTGTTCGTGGGCATGGTCAGCGACGCGCTGAAGGCGGTGCATGGCGACGAGAGCCTGCGCTGGGCGCTGCTGAGCATCCTGCCCTTCGCCGCCGCGGCCGGGGTCGCGCAATATGCGATGGCCCGCCACCTCGAGGGCGATTTCGCCGAGTGACCCTATTTTCAGGAAACGATCGGGAGACGATGATGGCAGAACAGGACGATATCCGGGCGATGGCCCAGCGCTTCTTCGACGCGATCGAGGCCGGCGACATAGAGACGATGAAGGCCAGCTTCGCCCCCGGTGCCGAGATCTGGCACAACAGCGACGAGGCGATCGTCACCCCCGAGCAGACCGCCGCGACGCTGACCGGCATGGTCGCGCGGATCAAGGACCGCGCCTATGCCGAACGCCAACTCCACGTCTTTCCCGGCGGCTTCGTCCAGCAGCATGTGCTGAAGGGCCGGCGGGTGCACGACGACGTCGCGGTGCGGCTGCCCTGCGCGATCGTCTGCCGCGTCGAGGACGGCAAGATCGCGCGGCTCGACGAATATTTCGATTCGGCGCATGTTGCCGCATTCCGCAAATATGCCGACGCCTGAGGAGGACGCCATGCCCGTGCTGCGCCAGGTCCCCCGGTCCGAAGTGACCGACGAGACCGTCATCGCCTATTACAACCGCCTGTTCGGCGATCGCGACCCGGTCGCCGAGCCGGGCACCGCGACCGGCACGCCCGGCGACTGGTGGACCGTCTATGCGCTCGCGCCCGACATCTTCAAGCATGCGGTCGACGGCTTCGCGGTCTATCGCCATCCGGCGCGCAAGATCGACCCGGTGCTGCGCGAGCTCGGCCAGACGCGCGCGGGCTGGGTGAAGGGCAGCCAGTTCGTCTTTTCGCAGCATTGCAAGTCGCTGCGCGGGCTCGGCGTGTCCGACGAGAAGATCGCCGCCATCCCGCATTGGGCGGTCGCCGACTGCTTCGACGAGCAGGAACGCGCCGTGCTCGCCTATGCCGACTGCCTCAGCCAGGCGGGCGGCCGCGTCCCGCTCGCGGTGTTCGACAAGCTCAAGAGCTTCTGGGACGACGAGCAGATCTTCGAATTCACCTACATCACCTGCCTTTACGACATGCACGCGGTGATCACCCGCGCGCTGCGCATGGAATATGACGCGCGCGAGGAGCCGATCGTCGAGATCGCGGCGCCCGAGGGCTTCAACGCCGCCGACTTCCTGAGCGCCCCGGCGCGCAAGCCCGAATGACCGGGCGAAAGGGTCGTACGAAGAGACGCGGAGCCAACCGTCAAGTTAATTGACGGTTGGCTCCGAACATGCTAGGAATCGTGCCGAGAGGATGGCGATGCAATTCTATAATTCGGTCGGCCCCAACCCCCGCGTCGTGACCCTGTTCATGGCGGAAAAGGGGATCGACATCCCCACGGTCGAGGTCGACCTGCGCGGCGGCGAGAACCGGCGCGCGCCCTATAACAGCGCGGTGAACCCCGCCGGGCAGACCCCCGCGCTCGCGCTCGACGACGGCTCGGTGCTGACCGAGATCACCGCGATCTGCGAATATCTGGAGGAGCTGTTTCCCGCGCCGCCGCTGATCGGCACCACGGCCGAGGAACGCGCACGCACGCGCATGTGGGTGCGCCGCGTCGACCTCAAGATCTGCGAGCCGCTCGCCAACGGCTTCCGCTTCGCCGAAGGGCTGCCGCTGTTCGAATCGCGGATGCGCTGCGTGCCGGAGGCGGCGCCGGGGCTGAAGGCGATCGCCCAGGACGGGCTGCGCTGGCTCGATCCACTGATCGCCGGGCGCGACTTCATCGCCGGCGACCGGCTGAGCCTCGCCGACCTGCTGCTTTTCGCCTTTCTCGATTTCGGTGCCACGGTGGGTCAGCCGCTCGACCCCGCCTGCGCCAACATCGCGCGCTGGTTCGCGGGGATGAAGGCCCGCCCCGGCGCCAACCCGAACTGACTACAGCCGATTGCACGAAGGAGACGGATCATGGCTGCAACCAATAAGGAATTCGAATTTCGCGGCGTCAACCACCTGGCGCTGGTATGCAAGGACATGGCGAAGACGGTCGAATTCTATCGCGACGTCCTCGGCATGCCGCTCGTCAAGACGCTCGACCTGCCGGGCGGGCGCGGACAGCATTTCTTCTTCGACCTCGGCAACGGCGACAGCCTCGCCTTCTTCTGGTTCCCCGAAGCGCCCGAGGCGGCGCCCGGCATCGCGGCGCCCGAGGCGCTGCCGACCCGCGGCAACTTCATGTCGGCGCACGGGTCGATGAACCACATCGCCTTCAACGTGCCCGCCGAGAAGTTCGAGGAATATCACCAGCGGCTGATCGACAAGGGCATCGACGTCACGCCGATCCTCAACCACGACAATTCGGAAACGCAGGTCGCCGACAGCTTCGACGACAGCGTCTATGTCCGCTCGATCTATTTCTTCGACCCCGACGGCGTCTGCCTCGAATTCGCGGCGTGGACGATGGCGAACGGCGAGTTCACCGACGCCGACGTCGCGCACGACCCGCGCCAGGCCGACGGCACCCGGCGCGAGGGATTCGTCCTGCGCAACAAGGCGCTGGCGGCGAACGACGCGGCGCTGGCCGGCGAGATGACGCCCGCCGAATAGGCCCCGTCGATTTGGGAATCCCCTGTGGCCCGGCCGCGCGCCGGGCCCTTTTTTTTTGGCGATTATATCGTTTGCAAATATGAGGCAGGCGTCCCGCCCTCCCCAGCCTTCGTCATGCTGAACTCGTTTTCAGCATCCATGGCCGGATATCTCCTTGTACGCCGCGCTCGCTTCGGGGGCAGGCCAATGGCCCCCCGGATCGGGTCCGGGGCAGGCTCTGAAACAAGTTCGCAATCATCCCCTTCCGACACGTGAGCGTTCCCCGGCGAAAGCCGGGGTCCAGATGGCACAGCGCTGCCTCGCATGGACCCCGGCTTTCGCCGGGGATCACCAGCGTCCCTGTCTCAGGGGTATAAACGCCAAACAAGTTCTGGGTGACGAAGTGAGGAGAATAGTTCCTCGGTATTGGCAAAACGATATAAACACTTTTTTGGGTGGCCATCGAACGCCAAATCGTCGCCCCCGCGAAGCCTGAAGGCTGACGCCGGCGCGATGGCGGCCCCGGCTTTCGCCGGGACGACGGAAATCGGTCCCCGCCATGACGCCGTCAGGGTCGGAAAGCCTTTATCCCACCGCGCGGTCGCGGCCTTCCCAATAGGGCGCGCGCAGTTCGCGGCGCAGCACCTTGCCCGACGGGTTGCGCGGCAGCGCGTCGATGATGTCGACGCTTTTTGGCGCCTTGTAGGCGGCGATGCGCTCGCGCGCCCAGGCGATGACGTCGTCGGCCGCCACCTCGGCGCCGGGCGCCGGGACGATCAGCGCCTTCACCGCCTCGCCCCACCTGGCGTCGGGAACCCCGATCACCGCGACGTCGGCGACGCCGGGGCAGCCCATGATCGCGCTTTCCACCTCGGCCGGATAGACATTCTCGCCGCCCGAGACGATCATGTCCTTGATCCGGTCGTGGACGAAATAATAGCCGTCGGCGTCGCGATAGCCGACGTCGCCGGTGTGCAGCCAGCCGTCGACGACCGTCTCGGCGGTCGCTTCGGGCCGGTTCCAATATTCCTTCATCACGATGTCGCCGCGGATCGCGATCTCGCCGATCTCGCCGTCGCCGAGCGGCCGGCCCTCGCCGTCGAGGATCGCCATCTCGGCCCCCGGCCACGGCTGGCCGCAGGAGGTCAGCTTGCCCGGCAGGTCGTGCGCCGCGGGCGACAGATAGGAGCCGCCCCCCGCCGATTCGGTCATGCCGTAGAATTGCACGAAGTCGCAGCCGAAGACGGCGCGCGCGCGGCGCAGCACATCCTCGGCGATCGGCGAGGCGCCATAGGCGATCGAGCGCAGCCGCGCATAGTCGCCCGTCTCCGCCCCCGGCTGCTGCAGCATCATCTGGATCATCGCGGGCGCGAGGAAGGCGTGCGCGACGCGTTCCTCGCTCAGCATCGCGATCGCATCGCCCGCGGCGAAATCCTTGACCAGCACCAGCCGCCCGCCCTGCGCGAGGCCGGAGAAGCTGACGTTCGTCCCCGCGACATGGAACAGCGGCATGACGATCATCACCGTCTCGTCCTCGTCATAGGCGAAGCCGTCGATCTCGGTCGCCATCTCGAGGAAGCGGCGATAGGTCCGGTTCGCCAGCACCACGCCCTTCGGCCGCCCGGTCGTGCCGCTGGTATAGAGCTGGAGCACGTCGTCGCCGAGCTGCGGCTCGTCGGCGGGTGGCGTCGCGGGCGCGTCGCCGATCCAGGCGTCGAGCGATTCGAACGCCGGATGCGCGCCATAGAGCGCGACGAGGCGCGGCGGGTTCGGCAGTCCGGCGACCGCCGCCAGCGCGGTGTCGAAGAAATCCTCGCCGACGAACAGCAGCTTCGGCCCGGCATCACCCAGGATGAATTCGATCTCGCCCGCCGCGAGCCGGCAGTTGATCGGCGCAAGGCAGGCGCGCGCCCGCGCGGTGCCGAAGAAGAGCGGATACCAGGCGTCGTGATTCTTGGTCAGCACCGACACGCGGTCGCCCGGCACGACCCCTGCGGCGATCAGCGCGTGCGCCACGCGGTTCGACTGCGCGTCGAGTTCGGCGAAGCGGGTCTCGCGGTCGCCGAACTTCACCGCGACCGCGTCGCCGCGCTTGCGCGCCTGCGCCGCCGGTATGTCGGCCAGCGTGCGGATGGCATCCAGGTCAATCATTTCGCTCTCCCACCGTCACTTTGATCTTGAGTTAGATAGAATACTAAGTAAATATTTGACTAGTCCAAAAAGAGAGGATTTGCCTTGGTCGATCACCCCATCCTGCCGACAACCATCGTCGGAAGCTACCCCCAGCCGGACTGGTTGATCGACCGCGAGCGGCTCAAGGCCAGCCTGCCGCCGCGTGTGCGCGCCGAAACGCTGTGGCGCATCCCCGATCCGTGGCTCGCCGACGCGCAGGAAGCCGCGACGCTGATGGCGATCCGCGACCAGGAGGAAGTCGGCATCGACATCGTCGGCGACGGCGAGATGCGGCGCGAAAGCTATTCGAACCGGCTCGCGACCGCGCTGTCGGGGATCGACCGCGAACGGCACGGCACCGCGATCGACCGCACCGGCAACGCGAATCCGGTGCCGCTCGTCTCCGGCCCGATCCGCCGCGTCGCGCCGATCGAGGCACAGGACGCCGCCTTCCTGCGCCGCCATTCGACGAAGCCGGTGAAGCTGACCCTCCCCGGCCCCTTCACCATGACCCAGCAGGCCGAGAACGGCTATTATCCCGACGCGCGGTCGCTGGCGATGGACTATGCCGACGCGGTCAATGCCGAGGTGCGCGACCTGTTCGCCGCCGGGGTCGATGTCGTCCAGCTCGACGAACCCTATCTCCAAGCGCGCGCGGGCGAAGCGCAGGGCTATGCGATCGAGGCGATCAACCGCGCGCTCGACGGGGTCGAGGGCATGACCGCGCTCCACATCTGCTTCGGCTATGCGATGGTCCACCACGGCGCGGGGGCGACCGGACCCAAGCCGAAGGCCTATGATTTCCTCGCCGAGCTCGAAGCCTCCGACATCGACGTCATCTCGATCGAGGCGGCGCAGCCGGGGCTCGACCCCGCGATCCTCGCCGAGCTGCCGTCCAAGACGATCATGTATGGCGTCCTCGACCTCTCGATTCCCGAGGTCGAGACCCCGGAGGTCGTCGCCGGCCGCATCCGCGAGGCGCTGCGCTACGTCGACGCCGACCGGCTGTGGATCGCCCCCGACTGCGGGATGAAATATCACAGCCGCGAGCATTCGCTGGCCAAGCTCAAGGCGATGGTCGACGGCACGGCGCTGGCGCGCGCGGAACTGAAATAGCTTTGCCGTTCCCGCGAAAGCGGGAATCCAGGGTTGGATCAGCCGACGCGCACCCTGGATCCCCGCTTTCGCGGGGATGACAAGGCGTTATTGCGCCGCAAATCACCCGTCGACGAATTCCGTCAGCAGCGGCACCACCACCTCGGGCGCCTCGATCGTGGTCAGATGCCCCGCGCCGGGCACCACCGCCAGCCGCGCGCCGGGAATCGCATCGGCGATCTCCTGATGATGCGCGCGGCTGGTGATGCCGTCCTTCTCGCCCCAGACCAGCAGCGTCGGCACCGCGATCTCGCCGAGCCGCGGGCGGCTGTCGATGCGCGCCATGATCGCGCGCTGCTGCGCGAGGAAGGTGTCGGCGCCGGTGTCGGCCGCCATCCGCCGCGCGATACCGAGCAGCCGCTCGTCGCCGCGCTTCTCCTCGGGGAAGAGGATCGGGATGCGTTCCTCGACCACCTGGTCGAAGCGCCCGCTTTCCACCAGGTCGATATAGCCCTGCCGCCGCGCCGTCTGCGCCGGGCCGTCGGCCGAGGCGAGCGTCGACAGCAGCGCGAGCCGGGCGACGCGTTCGGGCGCGCGGCGCATCACCTCGAAGGCGACGAAGCCGCCCATCGCGTGCGCGATCAGCGCGAAGCGCGGCGGGGCGTTGTCGAGCAGCCGCTGCGCGAAATCCTCGATCCGGTCGTCGCTGCGATTGTCGGCGAGGATGACCTCGCGGTCGGCCCACGCGCCCAGCAGCGGCTGCCAGACGGCGTCGGTCAGAAGCTGGCCGGTGATGAGGACGATGGGGAGAGTCATGGTCTGAATTCCTGAAGCATCGGGGTTCATACCACCCGATGCAGCAACGCTTCACCCGCGCCGAGCCGGCGGATATTCTCGTGCGCGACCGACAGGCTGCGCACCAGCGTCTCGGGCGTCAGCCACGCGATATGCGGCGCGAGCACGACGTTGGGCAGCGCCAGCAGTGGATCGCCCGGCGCCACCGGCTCGCGGTCGAACACGTCGAGCCCGGCGCCGCGCAGATGCCCCGAGGCAAGCGCCTCGACCAGCCGCGCCGCATCGACCAGCTCGCCGCGCGCGGTGTTCACCAGCACCGCGCCTTTCTTCATCGCCAGCGGATCGACGGCGCCGCGCGTCTCGTCGGTCAGCGGCATGTGCAGCGAGACGATGTCGGCCTCGGCGACGATGCGCTCCAGCGGCCAATAGTCGTAGGGCGCGTCGCGGCGGCTGCGCGCCGTGTAGACGACCCTGGCGCCCAGCGCCGCGAGCACCGGCGCTAGCAACTGCGCCGAATGGCCGAAACCGACCAGCCCGACCGTGCGCCCCGCCACCTCGCCGACGCTGTCGAGTTCGGCCGGGTCGGCGCTCCACCCCTCCCCGGCGCGCGTCCGCGCGTCGAAGAAGCAGGTGCGGCGCAGCACCGCCATCATCAGCGACAGCGCCATCTCGGCGACCGCCTGGCTGTTGGTGCCGGGCATGTTGCACACCGCGACGCCGTGGCCCTGCGCCGCGTCGAGCGCGATCGTGTTGACGCCGACCCCCAGCTTCTGGATCAGCTTCAGCTTCGGCGCCGAGGCAATGAAGTCGGGCGTGACGGGAGTCAGGACGTGGAGCAGCGCGGTGATGTCGGGCGCCACCGCGCCGAGCGGTGCCGCCTCGTCGACATGCACCACGACGCCGGGGCCAAAGACCGCGTCGACCGCGTCGCGGAATCCGGGGCTGGGGCGCGCGTGGAGGACGATCATGCCGCGACGGTCCCGATCGGCGCGGCAAAGGCGCCGAAGCCCGCGAACACCGCGTCGGCGCCCATCGCCTCCTCGATCCGCAGCATCTCGTTCCACTTCGCCATGCGTTCGGAACGGGTGAAGCTGCCGACCTTGAGCTGGCCCGCGTCCCAGCCGGTCGCGAGATGCGCGATGGTGACATCCTCGCTCTCGCCCGAGCGCGCCGAGACGATCGCGCCCCAGCCGCGCGCCACCGCCGCGTCGAGCGCGGCCTTCGCCTCGGTCACGGTGCCGACCTGATTGACCTTGATCAGCGCCGCGTTGCACACCGCCGCCTCGCCCGCGCGTTCGACGCGCTCCGCATTGGTGACGAGCACGTCGTCGCCGATGATCTGCACCCGGTCGCCGATCGCCGCGGTCACCGCCGCCATCGCCGTCCAGTCATCCTGTCCCGCCGGATCCTCGATCGACAGGATCGGATAGCGTTTCGCCCATTCGACGATCCGCGCCGCCATCTGCTCGCTCGTCAGCCGCCCGTCGTCGAGCGCGAGGCTGTAGCCCGATGCGTCGCCCAGCTCGTTCGCGGCGATGTCGAGCGAGATGAACACCTCCTCGCCCGCGCGGTGCCCGCTCGCCTCGATCGCCCTGGTCAGCGTGTCGAGCGCATCCTCGTTCGAGTCGAAATTGGGCCACCAGCCGCCTTCGTCGGCGACCCCCGACAGCGGACCCTTCGCCTCCATCAGGCGGCCCGCGGCGCGATAGACGTCGTCGGTGATCTCGAGCGCGCGGCGGAAGCTGCCCGCCTTCGGGCACATCACCATGAAATCCTGCACGTCGGTTCGCCGTCCCGCGTGCGCGCCGCCGCCGAAAATCTGGATTTCGGGCAGCGGAATGCGCACCGGACGCCTGCCCGCCAGATAGCGCCACAGCGGCTCGCGCGCATCGGCCGCGGCCGCGTGGAGCACCGCCATCGACACCGCGACCACTGCATTGGCGCCGAGCCGCGCCTTGTTCGGCGTCCCGTCGAGGTCGCACAGCGCCTTGTCGACCGCCGCCTGATCGCGCGCGTCCATGCCGGCGATCGCCCCCGCGATCTCGGCGCCGATTCCGGCGACCGCGCCATTGACGCCATAGCCACCGAATGCCGTGCCGCCGTCGCGCAGGTCGATCGCCTCATGCGCCCCGCGCGAGGCGCCCGCCGGCGCGATCGCGCGGCCGACCGCGCCCGATTCGAGCAGCACCTCGGCCTCGACGGTGGGCCGGCCGCGCGAATCCCAGAGCTGGCGGCCGGTGACGGAGGCGATACGCGAGGTCATGCAAAAGTCCTTTTCCAGTTGGCGACGAGTGCGTCGACGGGCGCGGGATCGCGCAGCAGCGCCCGCGCCTGATCGCGCACGACGCGCTTGTGTTCGGGGTCGGTCAGATAGGGGGCGGGCGACTTGCCCTCGACGCGCGCGAGCAGCAGCGCGGAGGTGAGCCGGCCGGCGCGCAGCAGCAGCCCGTCCGGCGCTTCCCAGTCGATGCCGGCGCGATAGGCCGCGACCAGCGCCACCGCCGCATCGCCCAGCCGCGCATCGTCCAGCCACACCGCCTTGAGCAGCAGGTGCGTCGTGCAGAAGGCGAGGTCGAAGGCCGGATCGCCATAGACCGCGCATTCGGCATCGAGGAACACCGGGCCGTCGGCGGCGACGAGGATATTCTTGGGACTGACGTCGCCATGTACCAGCGCGATCTTCGTCGCCGACAGCGCGTCGGCGAGGTCGCGCAGCACCGGCGCCAGCTCGGCGTCGTGATCGGCGACGTGCAGCAGGAAGGGATCGACGCGCAGCGCGCGGAACATCGCCTGGGTCGGAAAGGCGTCGCGGTCAGCGGCGCTGTTCGCGGTCGCGGCGTGCACCGCGGCGATCCGCGCGCCCACCATCGCCGCGAAATCCGCATCGACGCGTCCCGCGATCAGTTCGTCCTTCCACACCGGGCAATCGGGCAGGAAGCGCATCGCGAAGCCGTAGTGCGGCAGCTCGGCGAGCACCTCGGGCGCGATGCGCGGATCGACGCCGCGCGCGCGCTTCAGCCAGCGCACCTCGCTCGCGCCGCGCTCTACCGGCGCGTGCCACTCGGCGGCGACGCGGAGCTGTTCGAGCGGGCGTTTGACGACGATCGGCCCCGCCGCCGTCTCGACCTTCCACACGTCGCATGATACGCCGCCGGTCAGCGGTTCGAGCGCCGGCGCCTCCGTCCCGATCAGGCCGGCGCCGCGCAACCCTTCGACGATGTCGGCGCCGGCCGTGTCCACTTACAGCTTCTCCCGGATCCACGCGCCGACGAGGTCGGCGGCATTCTGCCGCTCCTCGATCGAATCCTCGAAATAATGCGCGCCCTTGATCAGTTCGAGCTGCTTGTCGGTCGATCCGAGGAAATCGAAGATCTTGCGCGCATCGCTCGGGAAGACGCCGGTGTCGGCGGTTCCCTGGACGACCAGCGCCGGGGTGTCGTGCTTGGCGAGGTGCGGCTGGCCCTGGCAGGGCGAGGTTTCGAGGCTCCACATGTTGAGCCACGTCCGAATCGTGTTCGCGCGGCCGATGCTCGGCGAGCGGTTAGCGATCGCGGGGTCGCCGCGATAGCACCAGTTGGGCTTGCGGTCCGACGGGTCGATCGCCGGATCGACGCAGCGGATGTCGCCCCAGCAGCGGAACATCGGGAAAATCCGGTCGGGGATTCCGGCATCGTTGAGCCGCTTCAATTCCGCCTTCGCCCAGTCGGTGATCCGCTGGTTGCGCGCGCGCTGCGCGGCGCGATACTTGGCGATGAATTCGTCCGAATAGGGCGGGCCGTTGTCGGGGTTGAACGGATCGAGTTCGGGGTCGGTCAGCGTCGGATCATTCTCGTCGATCACCGACGCGTCCATCCAGTCGGTCAGCACCTCCGGGCGTCCCTGGTGCGCGTTGAAGCTGATGTAGAGGTCGCCCTTCACCAGTTGCGCGAGCGCATCCTGCCCGGCGGAGGGAAGCCGGTCGGTCAGCGTCGGCGCGATCGCTTCGGCCTGATAGGCCCCCATCAGCGAGCCGCCGCCCGAATTGCCGAGGATGACGATCTGTTCGACCCCGGCCTCTTCCTTCAGCCACTTCATCCCGACGCCGATGTCGAGCACCGCATGTTCGAGCAGGAACTGGTCCTCCATCCCGCGATAGCGCGTGTTCCAGCCGAGGAAGCCGAAGCCCTGCCGCGCGAAATAGGGCGCGATATAATGTTCGGAGAAATCGACGTTGTAATGGGTGGCGATGATCGCGACCTTCGGGCGCTTGCCCGCCTCGGTCCAGTAGATGCCCTGGCACGGATGCCCGCCGGCCTGGATGCGCGGCGCGGTCGGCGACACCCTTCCGATGAATTGCGCGTCCAGTCCTTCGATCCCGTTCGGGTCCATTAGTTTCTCTCCTGCTGGTTATATCTCACCATCGTCATCCCGGACTTGATCCGGGATGACGAAAGTGGGGAACATATCAACGGCTGACCTCGAAAGGCAGTTCATAGCCTTCCAGCCCGGCGCGGATCGCCCTTTTGTCGATCTTGCCGGTGGGGCCGAGCGGGATGGCGTCGACGAACAGCACGTCGTCGGGCATCCACCATCTGGCGATCTTGCCGTCGAGAAAGGCCTTGAGGTCGTCGGCCGAAGCCGTCGCGCCGGGTTTCAGTTCGCACAGCAGGATCGGCCGTTCGTCCCATTTGGGGTGCGCGACGCCGACCACCGCGGCGTTGGCGACCGCATCGTGCCCCATCGCGATATTCTCGATCTCGATCGAGCTGATCCACTCGCCGCCCGATTTCACCACATCCTTGGCGCGGTCGGTGATCTGCATATAGCCTTCGGCGTCGATCGTGCTGACGTCGCCGGTATCGAAGAAGCCTTCTTCGTCGAGCACGTCGCCGCCCTCACCGCCGAAATAGCCCGCCGCAATCGTCGGCCCCTTGATCATCAGCCGTCCGGGCGTCCGGCCGTCGTGCGGCAGGCGGTTCCCCGCATCGTCGACCAGCTTCATCTCCAGCCCGCAGAGCAGCCGGCCCTGCTTCAGCTTGTACGCCATCTGCTTGGCGTCGGACTTTGCCGCGACCGACGCGTTCGGGACCGAAACGGTACCGAGCGGCGAGGTCTCGGTCATCCCCCAGCCCTGGATGACGTCGACGCCATAATCGTCGCGGAAGGTGCGGATGATCGATTCGGGGCATGCCGATCCGCCGATCGTCACGCGCTCCAGCGTCGTGAAGCGCTTGCCGTTCTCCTGCATATATTGCAGCAGCATCTGCCACACGGTCGGCACCGCGGCCGAATAGGTGACGCCCTCCTGCTCGATCAGGTTGTAGATCGATTCGCCGTCCATCCGCTGCCCCGGCAGCACCAGCTTCGCACCGACCGCGGGCGCCGAATAGACGACGCCCCAGGCGTTGGCGTGGTACATCGGCACGACGAGCAGCACCGTGTCGCGCGCCGAAAGCGCGAGCGCGTCGCGCTGCAAGGTCATCAGCGCGTGGATGTAATTGGAGCGGTGCGAATAGAGCACGCCCTTCGGATTGCCCGTCGTCCCGCTGGTGTAGCAGAGACCGCAGGCGGCATTCTCGTCGAAATCCCCCCACGCATAGTCAGCCGGATGATCCGCGATCCAGTCGTCGAAGGCGACGGCGGGAAAGCTCGTCTTCGGCAGCGAGGCCGCATCGCAGAAGAAGATCACCTTCTCGATCGACGGCACCTGCGGCAGCAATTCCTCGACAAGGTCGGCGGTCGCCGGGTCGGCGATCAGCAGCCGGTCGCCGGCATGGTTCGCAATATAGGCGATCTGTTCGGGAAACAGCCGCGGATTGAGCGTGTGGAGCACCGCCCCCATCCCCGCCGCGCCGTACCAGGCGGCAAGGTGGCGGGCGCCGTTCCAGCCCATCGTCGCGACGCGGTCGCCGGGCGCGATGCCCTCTGCGGCGAGCGCGTTCGACACGCGCCCGGCGTCGGCGTGGACGGCGGCATAGGTGGACCGGGTGACGCGCCCCTCGGCATCGCGCGACACGATCTCGCGCGCGCCGTGCCAGGCGGCCGCATGATCGATGATGCGATCGACGGTCAGCGGCACATTCTGCATCAGTCCGTCCATGGGCCCGCGGTCCTCCCTCGTTGGTCCGGCCTCCTTGCATCCCCGGCCGGTAAAAGCATAGTATACTAAGTATCTCCGGTTTGCAACGCCGCTCTGCCTTGCTTCGCCCCGTCCCTTCTTCTAGCGTCGCGCCGCCGGCGTCCGACCGGGAAACAGGGGTTCATCGCGGCATTCCATGCGCACCAATCAGCTCATCATCGCACTATTCCAACGCTTCTGCTGGCTCGACGAAGGGTTGCAGTCGCGGCTTCACGATCGCGGCTGGCCCGACATCAGCCGGCCGCAGTCGATGATCATGACCAACATCGCCAGCGGCATCGTGCGCCCGTCGGACATCGCGCGCAACCTCGGCGTGTCGCGTCAGGCGATCCACAGCACGATCAACCAGATGGTCCGGCTCGGCGTCGTCCGGCTGGAGGTCGACCCGCGCGACCGCCGCCACATGATCGTGTCGCTCACCGAACTCGGCGCGCGGATGCGCCGCGACGCACAGCGCGCGATGGACGCGCTCACCGGCCAGCTCGCCGAAAAGCTGGGGCAGGATCGCTTCGACGCGCTGCTCGAAGCGCTCGAGGCCGACTGGGGCGACAATATCGAGCGCCGGCCCGCCGTCGAGCGCGCCTGAAGTCCTAACCCGCCAGTGCGGCTGCGACCGCGACCAGCCGCGCCGCGGTCATGTCGACCAGCGACGCGGGCAGCGCATCCTTCAGCGCGCCTTCGGCGTCGAACGCCGCATGGGCGTTCGGCACCAGCACCTGTTCGGGAATCACCAGCGTCTGCACGGTCGAAAGGATCTGGCGCAGGTGCGCGAGCGCCCGCAGCCCGCCGAACGGGCTGATCGATGCCGCCATCACCGCCGTCGCCTTGCCGCGATAGGCGGTCAGCGCGACGAGCCCCTCGTCGCCGGTCGGGCGCGACGCCCAGTCGATCGCGTTCTTGAGCAGCGGCGGCACCGAACCGTTATATTCGGGCGACACGAACAACAGCCCGTCCTGCGCCGCGAACAGCTGCTTGAGGCGCAGCGCGTCGGGCGGAAAGGCCTCCGCCTCCAGCGCCGCCGAATAGAGCGGCAGGTCGAAGGTCGCCAGATCGACCTCGACCACCTCGGCGCCGTGCGCCGCGAGCCGGGCCGCGGCGAGCCGGGCGAGCGCACGGTTGAACGATCCGGCGCGCGTGCTGCCGGCGATGACTGCGATATGGGTCATGGTCCCTCCCGATCGAAATTGGTTAGTGTTCTAACCTTCAATCGGGGCGGGGGCAACCGCCGACAAACGGATCAGGCGCTGGCGTCCGACAGGATCGTCAGCTTCGCCGTCTCGTCGGCGAGGTTGGCGATGACGCGGCGCATCAGTGCCTGCAACTGCGCGACCTCATCGTCGCTCATCCCGCGCGTCGCGATCTGGTGCACCTCGGCGTTGATCGGCGCGAGCAGGATTTCCAGCTTCTTCGCGTGCGGGGTCAGATAGATGAAGGTCTTGCGCCGGTCCGCGTCGGTCTTGCGGCGCGTGATGAAGCCGGCCTTCTCCAGCCCTTTCAGCGCGACCACCGTCGTCGGCTCGCGCATCCCGACCCGCTCGCTCAACTCGCGCTGGGTGATGCCGTCCTCGCGCCACAGCTGGCGCAGGAAGCGCCACTGTCCCGACGACACGCCGTGCGACAGCGTGCCGCGTTCGAGCAGGCGCGAAAAGGAGCGAAAGGTGATGCGGGCGAGATAGCCGATGCTGTTTTCCGGATTGGTGAAATATTCGGCCGGATAGCGCAATGTCGGATTCGTCTTGGCCAATGCTCTTCCCCCCAATCGGTCCGCGGGCGCGCGGACCCTGCCTGATCGAACGAACCTGAAACCGACCGTAGGGGCCTATGATTCGTCCGGCAATAGTTTCGGCGCGCCGGCAGGGTTGGACAGCGCCGCCGATCCGATATACTTAGTATCCTAAGTTCAAAGGATGAGCCATGCTAAAATTCGATCGGCTGACCGCGACCGCCGCACCGCTCCCACTCGCCAATGTCGACACCGACATGGTCATACCGGCGCGTTACATGACGTCGCTCACCCGCGACGGGCTGGGCCGCCACCTGTTCCACGAACTGCGCTACCGCGACGACGGCGCCGAGCGCGATTCGTTCATCCTCAACCGCGGCCCGTGCCGGAACGCGCAGATATTGATCGCCGACCGCAATTTCGGCTGCGGCTCGTCGCGCGAGCATGCGGTGTGGGCGCTCACCGATTTCGGCATCCGCTGCGTCATCGCGCCCAGCTTCGGCGACATCTTCGCGAACAATGCGCGCAAGAACGGGCTGCTGCTGGTCCGCCTTCCGGACGCGCTGTGCCAGCGGCTGCGCCGCGAGGTCGAACTGGCGCAGTTCGCGCCGATCACCGTCGACCTCGCCGAGCAGCGCATCGACCTCGCCTCCGGCGAATCGCTGGCCTTCGCCGTCGATCCCGATGACCGGCGCACGCTGATGGAGGGGCTCGACGACATCGACCGCACGCTGCGCCACGCCGCCGCGATCGCCCGATTCGAGACCGCCCGCGCGGCGCGTTCGGTCGGGGATTCGTGAATATTCCGGTTTCGACGGAGTCATCCTTTCCTTCGGCATGCTGAACCTGTTTCGGCATCCATGCCCCCGGAAACAAGTTGACGATCATCCCGGTCCGACACGGAATCGTCCCCCCGGCGAAAGCCGGGGTCCATGCGGGGCGGCGCTACGCCATCCGGGCCCCGGCCTTCGCCGGGGAACAGGCTCTTGCCTGACCGATGGGCATATAGGCCAAAGGCGATGAGGGTGGAGCAGCGAAGCTGAACGCCGGCGCACCGCTCAGCGCGGCGCGTCGAGGTCGTCGGGCGCGGCGATCGCGCCCGCCACCGCGCTCGCCGCCGCAAGCGCCGGGCTCATCAGGTGGGTGCGGCCGCCGCGCCCCTGGCGATTCTCGAAATTGCGGTTCGACGTCGCCGCGCAGCGCTCGCCGGGACGCAGCCGGTCGGGGTTCATCCCGACGCACATCGAGCAGCCCGGCTCGCGCCAGTCGAAGCCCGCGGCGCGGAAGACGGCGTCGAGGCCCTCCGCCTCGGCCTGCCGCTTGACCAGCCCCGATCCGGGCACCGCCATCGCGCGGACGTGCGGCGCGACGCGGCGCCCGCGCAGCACCGCGGCGGCGGCGCGCAGGTCCTCGATCCGGCTGTTGGTGCAGCTGCCGATGAACACGCGGTCGAGCCGCTGCCCGGCGATCGGCTGCCCGGGCGTCAGGTCCATATAGGCGAGCGCCCGCGCCGCGGCGGCGCGCGCCTCGGCGCTGGCGAAGCGCGCCGGGTCGGGGACGTGGCCGCCGATTCCGACCACCTGTGCCGGATTGGTGCCCCAGCTCACCATCGGACCGACGGCGGCGGCATCGACCCACAGCTCATGGTCGAAATGCGCGCCCTCGTCGCTCGCCAGCACGCCCCAGCGCGCCAGCGCCGCGTCCCACGCCGACCCCGCCGGTGCGGCCGGGCGCCCCTTCAGATAGGCATGGGTCGTCGCATCGGGCGCGATCAGCCCGGCGCGCGCGCCCATTTCGATGCTGAGGTTGCACAGCGTCATCCGCGCCTCCATCGACAGCGCGCGGATCGCCGACCCGGCATATTCGATGACATGCCCGGTCGCGCCGTCGACCCCCAGCATCGCGAGCAGGTGGAGCGCGAGATCCTTCGCGTGGACGTGCGGCGCCAGCACGCCGTCGACCGTGATCCGCATGTTGCGCGAGCGGCGCTGGCGGATCGTCTGCGTCGCGAGCACATGCTCGACCTCGCTCGTCCCGATGCCGAAGGCGAGCGCGCCGAAGGCCCCGTGAGTCGAGGTGTGGCTGTCGCCGCAGACGATCGTCATCCCCGGCTGCGAGCGCCCCTGTTCGGGGCCGACGACATGGACGATGCCGTTGCGCGGGTCGCCCATCGCGAACTGCTCGACGCCGAAGCGCGCGCAATTGTCGGAAAGCGCCTCGATCTGCGCGCGCGCCTGGCCGTCGGCGACCGCGGCGGGCCCGCCCGCCTGCCCTTCGGTCGGGACATTATGATCGGAAAGCGCGAGCGCCAGTGCAGGCCGCCGCACCGGCCGCCCGGCGGCAGCAAGCGCGGAGAAAGCCTGCGGCGAGGTCACCTCGTGCAGCAGGTGCAGGTCGATGTAGAGCAAGGTCTCGCCATCGTCCTCGGCGACGACGTGCGCGTCCCATATCTTGTCGTAGAGCGTGCGCGGCGCGATCATCGGCGGGCAGCCTTTCCGCGCCGGGCGCGCGCGGCGAAGCGACTCGGGCGCAGCGCGCGCCGGGCCGCCGCCATCCTTTCATCGCCGCCTTTCGATTCTCGCACCGCCGCGCTCCCCCGACGCGCATCCCGCCCACTGGGCGGAGTCGCGCAAAATACTTAGATATCTAACTTGTAGCCAATCCACCCCCGATGTAGCAAGCGCTTTTCCGGGGATTTCCCCTTTTTCAGCCTGATAATACTTAGCACTTGAAGTATATTTTTCCTATGCTAATGGAGCCGTGGGACGTGAGGATCGCAGACCCGTCGGCGCCGGACACAGGCCGAGGCCGCATCGCGAGTGAAGAGGCAAAAAGCCCCCAGGACTCCCGTTCCACCAAGGCAGCGGCCGTATGACGGTCCGCCGCGCAAATGCGCGGGCGGGCGTGTGCGTCCGCCCATCAGGGAGGACATGATGAAAACCGCATTTCTGTTTCTTTCGGTCGCCGCCGTCGCGCTGACGAGCGCGCCCGCCCACGCCCAGTCGGCCGACGAAGGCGCTTCGGGCGGCGGCTTCGGCGACATCGTCGTCACCGCGCAGCGCCGCAGCGAGAGCGTGCAGGACGTGCCGATCTCGATCTCCGCTTTCAACAGCGAGATGGTCGAATCGAGCGGCAGCACCAATATCACCAGCCTCAACGGCATCGCGCCCAACGTCGTGCTGCAGACGCAGGGGCTGGTCGCCAACGTGCCGATGATCTCGATCCGCGGCATGAGCACGGCGGACCCCGATCCCAACGCCGACCCCAAGGTCAGCACGATCATCGACGGCGTCTACATCCCCTTCGTGTCGAGCACGATGCTCGACCTGTTCGACGTCGAGCGCATCGAGGTGCTGAAGGGTCCGCAGGGCGTGCTGTTCGGCAAGAACAACCTGGCCGGCACGATCAACGTCATCACCGCGCGGCCGACCGACGATTTCGGCGGCGAGGCGCGGGTCACGCTCGGCTCGTTCGGGCTGAAGCAGTTCCGCGGCAAGCTCAATTCGGGCCGTTTCGCCGACGACGCGCTGGCGGCCAAGGTCTCGGTCAATTTCCGCGACTATAACGGTTACGCCCGCAACGTGATCACCGGCAACCGCCTCAACGGCGCCAATGTGAAGTCGGTGCGCGGCGCGCTCAACTTCGACCGGGGCGGCGCTTTCGATTCGACGATCGTCGCCGACTGGCTGAAGCAGAAGACCACCGGTCCGGCGCCGCACGTCCTCGACAATGGCGATGCCAACTGGGACCTGCTGCCCGACGTCGTCAAGACCGACGTCCGCAAGGCGGCGGTGCTGTTCGATCCCTATGCCAACACCGAAACCTATGGCGGGTCGTGGACCTCGAACCTCGACGTCGGCTACGGCACGATCACCTCGGTGCTCGGCTATCGCCACCTGACCTATGTCACGCGTGGCGACTTCGACGGGCTGATCGATCCCCGTCCGGCGCTCGACGTCATCCGCGATTTCTCGGGCGAATCGAGGAGCGGCGAGCTGCGCTATGTCTCGCCGGCGGGCGAGCCGGTCGATTTCGTCGTCGGCCTCTATTACCAGACCGACAAGTGGCGGCAGTTCAATACGGTGTTCGCGACCCCCACGACGACGACGTTGGCGCAGCTGCACCAGAACACCGAAAGCTATGCGGTGTTCGCGCTGGTCAACGCGCACCCCGCCGACGGGCTGACGCTGTCGATCGGCGGCCGCTTCAGCCATGACAGCAAGAAATACGACATCGCGACGCAGGTGCGCACGAACACCGCGTCGGTCGGGAACCTGACCGGGGACGCCTATACCCAGGCGGTGATGGCTTCCCTGCTCAGCGGCGCGCAGCTTTCGTCCTTCGCGACCAGCCTCAAGGCGTCGTGGTCCGAATTCACCCCGCGCCTGACCGCCGAATATCGCGTTTCGCCGAGCGCGATGGTCTATGCCAACTATTCGCAGGGCTACAAGGCGGGCGGCTTCAACTCGCGCGGCACGATCGCGGAGAATGTCGGCCCCTATAACCCCGAATATGTCAACGCCTTCGAAGTCGGCGCGAAGACCGACCTGTTCGACCGGCTGCTGCGCTTCAACGTCGCGGGCTTCGTCAACAATTATCGCGACCTTCAGGGGTCGGTGACGAAGATGGGCGCCGTCCGCGCGGAGAATATCACGACCAACATCGCCGCGGCGAAAATCTACGGCTTCGAGGTCGAGACGCTGCTGCGTCCGGCGGACGGCCTCACGATCGGGGCCAACCTCGCCTATCTCCACGCGCGCTATACCGATTTCTGCGCGGACACGAACGGCGTCTTCACCAACGGGGCGCCCGAACCCGGCCAGTGCGGTCCGGCGCAGCCGATCCTGATCAACGGCGTGCCCAACGGCACCTTCGCAGTCCCGACCGATTCGTCGGGTCTCGACCTCGCCAACGCGCCGAAGTGGAGCGGCAGCCTGGCGGTCGACTATGCGATCCCGATGTCGTTCGGCGAGATCAAGCTGCACAGCGACGCGCGCTATTCGTCGCGCTTCAACACCTGGGGCCGCAGCAACCTGCCCGGCTATTACCGCGACGAGGTCGTGCTGCTCAACGCGAGCATCGCGGTCGCGGGCGAGGACGACCGGTGGAAGGTCACCCTCTACGGCTCGAACCTCACCGACCAGAAGGTGATTTCGGGCGCGACCAACGCCGGCGCGACCCCGATCTCGCAATTCTATCAGCCGCCGCGCGAATTCGGGGTCGACTTCGCGGTCAAATTCTGACGGCCATGTCCCGCGGCGCCCCGACCGGCGCCGCGGGATTTTCTGTTTCTGCAAAAGGACCTATACGGGAGAGTCTGATGACCTGGGATCTGGATCGCCGCACGTTCGTCGGCATGGGGGCGCTCGCCACCGCGGGGCTGGCGCTGCCAGCCTATGCGAAGAACGGCCGGAAGCTGAACGTCCTGATGATCGTCACCGACCAGGAACAGAGCATCGCCAGCTATCCCAGGGGGCTGCTCGAAAAGCTGCCCGCGCACCGCGAGCTGCTCGAGCGCGGGATGCTGGTCGAAAACTATCACGTTCACACCACCCCCTGCACCCCGTCGCGCTCGACGATCTTCCAGGGGCACCACACCCAGCAGACGGGGCTGTTCCTCAACAGCGACAACGCCCCCTATCCGGTCGCGGCGGAGACGATGCCGACGCTCGGCCACATAATGCAGGCCGCGGGCTATTACACCAGCTACAAGGGCAAGTGGCACCTCAGCCGGATCAACTTCGACCGCAACTGGACGCGCATTCCGGGCGGCATCTATCCGACCACCGAACATGCGATGGAGAAATACGGCTTCCACGACTACGGCTTCGACGGCGAGGAGGTCGGGCTGACCTGGGACGGCTATCGCGCCGACCGGTTCGTCGCCGGAGACGCGGCGCGCTCGATCTTCGACTATGCGCAGCGCGACAAGGCGGGCGGCAAGCCCTGGTTCCAGGTCGTCGGGCTCGTCAATCCGCACGACATCATGTTCTATGACGCGACCGGCAAGCAGGCCGAAAGCCGCCCCGATCCGAACATCCTGGGGCCGCTGCGCCGCGAGCCGGGCGACCCGCTCTATGCGGTCGACAACAAGTTCGACCTGCCCGAAAGCTTCTACAAGGACGATCTGTCGGGCAAGCCCGAGGCGCATCGCGCGATCGTCCGCCTCAACGACCTCTTCTACGGCGCCATGCCCCACGACGACGAGGAAAGCTGGCACCGCTTCATCAACTATTATTACAACTGCCTGCGCGACGTCGACCGCAGCATCGGCCAGCTGCTCTGGGCGCTCAAGGAAAGCGGCCAGATCGACAACACGATCATCATCTACACCAGCGACCATGGCGAGCGCGCCGGCGCGCACGGGATGCGCCAGAAGGGCGCGACCATGTACCGCGAAGAGGTCAATATCCCGATGATCGTCGCCCACCCCGATTTCGCGGGCGGGCGCACGACACGCGGGCTGATGGGCGCGATCGACCTCGCCCCGACGCTGATGAGCCTCGCGGGGCTGTCGGCGGACGAGCAGAAGACCCGTTTCCCCGGCCTGCCCGGGCTCGACGTCTCGGGGCTGCTCGCGGCGCCCACCGCGCCGACCGAGCGCGACCGGCAGGGGCATCTCTTCAACTATGCGGTCGCCCATTATTGGGAGCCGACGTCGGTCGCGGCCGACCGCGCCGCCAACCTCCCGTCGGGCGAGCCCGATTACGGCAAGCGCTTCGATCTGTCGAAGCGCCGCCTGCACCGCGGCATCCACGATGGCCGCTACAAGTTCGCGCGCTATTTCGCGCCGGCGCATCACCACACGCCGACCGACTGGAAGACGCTGACTGCGATGAACGACCTCGAACTCTACGATACGAGCTCCGACCCCGGCGAGATGGTCAACCTCGCGAACGACCCGAAGCACAAGGCGACGGTGCTCCGGCTCAACAAGATGGTCAACGCGCTCGTCGCGCGCGAGGTCGGGGCCGACGACGGCCGCGAATATCCCGGGCCGACGGAGATGTACAACCAGCCCGCCTGACCCCCGCGCCCCTGCGATCGCTTCGGATCGGCGCCGGAATCGAGCGAATCCCGCTGGGCTTTGCCGGCGTCCGCCCGCAGCATCGCGGGCGTGAGCGACAGCGGCGGCCATATCCATCTCGTCCTGCCCGACCCGGTCGAGCGCGCGGCCTGTTTCCGGCTGCTGGCGCGCGGCGCCAATCGCGTGGTGCGCAGCTTCGCCAGCGCCGACGCCTGGCTGGAGGCGCAGGACGGTGCGCGCGGCGGCATCCTGCTGCTGCGCTGGCGCCAGCCCGGCCCGACGAGCGGCGCCGCGCTGCTCGACCGGATCGCCGGGCGCGGCGACCTCATCGCCTTCGTCGCCGCCGAGCGGCTCAGCTTCGACGAAGCGCGCGCGATCCTGCGCGCGGGCGCGCGCGACCTGCTGCCCGCGCCGCTCGACCCGCGGCTCGTCCGCCGCACGGTGGAGGCGGCGCTCGACGAGTGGCGCGAACGCGAACGCGCCGCCGCGCGGCACCGCGAGGCCGCCGCCCGCCTCGCCGCGCTGACCCCGCGCGAGCGCGACATATTGGAGGCGGTCGCCGCCGGGCTCGGCAACAAGGCGATCGCGCGGCGCTTAGACCTCAGCCCGCGCACCGTCGAGGTGCACCGCGCCAGCATGATGCGCCGCGCCGGCGCCGCCAGCGTCGCCGAGTTGCTGCGGCTGCATTTCACCGTCGAGCAGGAGGGCGCGCGCGGCGGCAATCCGGTCCATTTCGGCGCAGGCGCGGCCGGCGGTGCCGCGCCCCGCCTATAAGGAGATCGAACGGCGGTCCGCCCTTGAGTTGGTCCCCATCGGCGTCGCCGTTCGTCTGCACGGGCCCAACCCCACCTGGACCGTGCGTCCCACGCGTGCCGGCGGAGGAGGTTCCACCTCCGCCGGCCGCAACCTAAAGCGGCGTGCCGTAAATCTGCATCACGCCCAATCGTTCGGATTCATGGCTCGATGCTCTACCCCGCCACCAGCGCGCGCTGCTCGGCGCGGCCCATCGCCAGCAGGATCGGGTCCGACGCCTGCCGCTCGGCAAAGGCGGCCTTGCTCGTCAGCCCCTGCCAGCCGATGCCGATCAGCGCCTGCGCGATCGCGCCGCCCAGCGTGTCGCCGGGGCCCGGCAGGATGATGACGTCGGGCGCATATTCCTTCATCGCCACCTGCACCGACAGCGCGAAATCATAGGGCGCGAGGATCTGGTGTCCGAAGCTGTAGTCCCACAGCATCGCCGGGTCGGCCGAGAAGCGCCGCCAGATATGCCCGCGCCCATCGACCAGCGGCAGCGCGGGCCGGCCGAACAGCGCCGCCGGCAGTTCGGCACGCGCGCGTTCGGCGCTGCCCGCCATCAGCGGCGTGTGGAACGGCCCGTGCCCGGCGAGCCGCAGCGGGTCGCGGCCCGGCGTCGGCGGCGCCTCTGCCAGCAGCGCGGCGAGCCCGTCCTCGTTACCCGCGAACACCAGCATCCCGGCAAGGTCGATCGACAGCGCCAGCGCATGCCCCGGCCGCGCGTCGGTCGCGGCGGCGAGCGCGAGCAGCGTGTCGCGCAGCCCCGGCACCGGCCGCCAGTCCGCATCGACGATCTGGAGCAATATCTGCCCGCCCGGCCCGTGCGCCTGGCTGTTGAGCCCCATCGCATTGGCGATGCGGAAACCGTCGGCGACCGACACCGCACCGCCGATCGCGAGCGCGCTGTACCAGCCCATCGAATTGCCGAGCGCCGCGACGACGTCGTAGCGCTCGCGGTCGATGCTCAACCAGTCGAGCAGCGTCGCGGCATAGATCAGCGGCGCCGCGACGTCGCCGCGCATATGCGTCGCGACGCTGAAGCGGTCGGCGCCGTCGAGCTCGCTCACCGTCGGCTGCCCGCGCGCGCGGCGCTGCGCGTCGAAATTGGCGATGAGGTCGGCGAAGCGTGCGCCGTGCAGCCGCGCGATGCTGCCCAGTTCGCCCTTGCCATAGGTGCCGCGCCCCGGCGCGACAACGATCGCGGTCCTCTTATTCGCGGTCATCCTGCCCTCCGTTCGTGCTGAGCTTGTCGAAGCACCGTTCTTCTCTTTCTTCTCTCTTCGGTTCAAAACAAGGACAGCCCTTCGACACGCTCAGGGCGAACGGATCTGAGGATCAGTCTCTGGCTAAAAGCTCCCGCGCCGCCGCGACGATCGAGTCCCGGCTCGGCAGCGTCAGCGTCGACGCCTTGCCCAGCGGGATGAAGCTGTCGTCGGCGGCGATCCGCGCGAGCCGCTTGCCCGGTGCGCGCTCGGCGAACAGCGCCATCAGCGCCTCGCTCTGCGACCCGGTGATCCGGCATTCGTCGACGATCAGCACCCGCTCCGCCGCGCCGGTCGCGGCGAGCAGCGCGTCGGCGTCGAGCGGCGCCAGCCAGCGCAGGTCGATCACCCGCGCCGCGACGCCCTCGGCGGCGAGCAGCTTTTCCGCCTGCCGCGACAGATAATATCCGTTGCCATAGGTGACGATGGCCAGATCGGTCCCGTCGCCATGCACCCCCGGCTCGCCCAGCCGGATCGGCACGCTTTCGCCCGGCGCCTCGTAGACGCTGGTCCACAACCCGTCGCCCTCCGCGTGCAGATCGCGGGTCATGTAGAGCGCGATCGGCTCGACGAACACCACCACCCGCTGCTCCTCGCGCGCCAGCCGCACGCATTCGCGCAGCATCGCCACCGCGTCGCGGCCGTTCGATGGCACCGCCAGGATCAGCCCCGGAATGTCGCGGAACACCGCCAGGCTGTTGTCGTTGTGGAAATGGCCGCCGAACCCCTTCTGATAGCCGAGCCCGGCGATGCGGATCACCATCGGGTTCGCATATTGGCCGTTCGAGAAGAAGCTGAGCGTCGCCGCCTCGCCGCGGATCTGGTCCTCGGCATTATGGACATAGGCGAGGAACTGGATCTCGGGCATCGGCAGGAAATCATTGTGCGCCAGCCCGATCGCGAGGCCGAGGATCGCCTGTTCGTCGAGCAGGGTGTTGACGACGCGCGCCGAACCGAAGCGCTGGTGCAGCTTTGCTGTGACATTGTAGACGCCGCCCTTCGGCCCGACGTCCTCGCCCGCGACGACGATCTCCTCGTGCGCGAGCATCAGGTCGGCAAGCGCCCACGACAGCAGCCGCGCCATGTGCATCGGCTTGTCCATCTGCGCGGCGTCGCCGCCGAACAGCGCCGCGCGATCCTCGGCCGACGGCGCGTTCGCCCGCGCGCGCTCGCGCCTCGGCGGGATCAGGTTTTCCATCACCCCGGCGGCGGTCGTGATCTTCGGCCGCCGGATCGCCGCCTCGGCCTGCCGCGCCAGCGTCGCGCCGATCTCCTCATAGGCCTCGGCGACCTCGGCCGCGGTCATCCAGCCGCGTTCGGTCATCAGCGCCGCGCCCGCCAGCAGCGGATCGCGCGCCTCGTCGGCCTCGATCAGCGCTTTCGGCAGATAGGCGCCCTGCACGTCCGACCCGGCATGGCCATAAAGCCGCACCGTGCGCATATGGAGGAACACCGGCTTGCGGGTGCGGCGCGCGAAATCCGCCGCTTCCCTCGCCCCGGCATAGGCGGAGACGAGGTCGCTGCCGTCGCACGCGATATAGTGCAGCCCCGCGCGCTGGCGGAACTGCGCCGCGATCCAGCCGTCGGGGGTGCGCGTCGAAATGCCGATACCATTGTCCTCGCACAGGAAGATCAACGGCAGCGGCGTCCGCTGATACGCCGCCCAGCCCGCGGTGTTGAACGCGCCCTGTGCGGTCGAATGATTGGCCGAGGCGTCGCCGAAGCTCGCGAGCACCACCGCGTCGTCGGGCAGCGGCAGGCCGGTGCGCCCCAGCCGCCGCGCGATGCCGATCGAAAAGGCGGCGCCGACCGCCTTGGGCAGGTGCGAGGCGATGGTCGAGGTCTGCGGCGGGATGGACAGCGGCTTCGACCCGATCACCTTGTGCCGCCCGCCCGAAATCGGGTCCTCGGCCGACGCCGCGAAGCTCAGCAGCATGTCCCAGTCGGACGTCTGCCCCGGGAGCTGGCGCGCGCGCTGGAGCTGGAAGGCGTTCGAGCGATAGTGGAGGAACGCCATGTCGGTGACGCGCAGCGCCGCCGCGACCGCGGCATTGCCCTCGTGCCCCGACGACCCGATCGTGTAGAAACCCTCGCCGCGCGCCTGCAGCGCGCGCGACAGCCGGTCCATCTGGCGGCTGGTGAGCTGCGACAGGAAGATGTCGGTCGCCTCGGCGCGCGACAGGCCGACGGCGCCCGGATCGGGGGCATCGGCGCGATCGGGCAGCGCGCCCGCCGCCAGCGCCGCGAGGAATTTTTCATGCACCGCCTGTGCCGCGTCCACGCCGATCCTCCTGCTGCGCCTTCGCCATCCGGTTACACCTGTAACCATCGCCGCCTTTGCCGTGCGGTCCCCGGCGGCGCAAGCATCTCTTGCCTTGTCGCGCCGCCTCGCGCTACCACCTGTCGCGATGAGCGAGCGGCGCGGGGCCTGTTTTTTCCCATGATGGCATTGGCAATCGCCCAGGCGTCGGCGGCCGCCCAATCCGCTGCCCCATCCGCTGCGGCATCCGACCGGGGATGGCTGCTCGACCCCGAACTGATCGGTCCGGGCTTCGGCCAGACGATGGCGTCCGGCAGCATCCAGACCAGCATCCCGCCCCCGCCGCCGGTTCCCGAAACGCCCACATGGCTGTTGGCGATCGGCAGGGCGCTCGCCCGCTTCTTCGAATGGAGCGCGCCCGCCGGCAAGCCTTTGCTGTGGATCGCGGTGGCGCTGCTCGCGCTGGTTCTCCTCTATCATTTCGTTCCCGCCTTCGCGCGCGTTGTCGATGCGCTGCGCCGCCGGCGCGGCGACGCGCCCGCGCCCGACCCGGTGGGAACGGCCGAGGCGGGCGCGGCGCGCGTGCTGCTGGCGGAGGCCGACGCGCTCGCCGCGGCGGGCCGCTATGCCGAGGCGGTCCACCTGCTGCTCTTCCGCAGCGTCGAGGACATCGCGGGCCGCCGCCCCGGCCTCGTCCGGCCCGCGACGACCTCGCGCGCGCTCGCGGGGGCGCGCGACCTGCCCGGCGCGGCGCGCGACGCCTTCGGGCGCATCGCCCGCGCGGTCGAGATCAGCCTGTTCGGCGGCCGGCCGATCGACGCCGCCGCGTGGGAGCAATGCCGCACCGCCTATGCCGAGCTGACCGTCCCGCGCGCCTGGGCGCGGACATGAGTGCGGCGCCGGACGCCGAAGGCGGCTTCGATCCGCGCCTGATCGCGGGGGTGGTGGCGATCGGCGTCGTCGCCTTCATCGCGCTGTGGGCGCTCGTCGCGCTCGGCCCCCAGCTTTCGAGCGGCAACGACGGCGGCGGCCACGCGCTGTCGCGCGCTGCGCCCGGCTATGCCGGGATCGTCGACCTGATCGAACGCGCGGGCGGCGATGTCGAGCTGCGCCGCCAGCCCGGTCCGCGCACGGGCTATTCCGACCAGCCGCTGCTGATCCTGACCCCGACGCATCGCACCCGACCGGACGAACTGCGCGCACTCGCCGACCGGCAGGGCGGCCGGCTGCTCGTCATCCTGCCCAAGTGGCAGGCGATGCGCACGCCCGGGCAGGGCGGCAAGCCCGGCTGGGTCGCGCAGGCCTATCGCAGCGCGCCCTCTACGCGCCTGGTCGAGGCGCTCGTCGGCCCGGTGCGCTTCGATGCCTCGAAGGCGGGGCCGCGGGCGGTAGCCGCCGACGTCGCGGGGCGCCGCTTCACCGCGCATCTTCCCGACCGCGCGCAGACGATCGCAGGCGATGCCCTCGAAACGCTGGTCGCGGCCCCCGACGGCGGTGCGGTAATGGCGCGCGCGACCGACCGCGACCTCTATATTCTTGCCGACCCCGACCTCGTCGACAATCTCGCCTTCGCCTCGCGCCAGAAGGCCGAGGGCGCGGCGCTGCTGATCGACGCGGTCGCCGAGGATGCCGATGCCGACGGCTTCGCCTTCGACCTGACGCTGAACGGCTTCGGCGGCCAGCGGTCGCTGCTCCGCTTCGCCTTCGTGCCGCCCTTCATCGGCATCACCCTGTGCCTGATCGCGGCGGGGCTGCTCGCGCTGTGGCAGGCCTGGATGCGCTTCGGCCCGACGCTGCGCCCGCAGCGCGCGATCCCGGTGTCGAAGGCGGCGCTGATCGCGAACAGCGCCGACCTGATCCGCCAGGCGCGGCGCGAGCTCGACGGCGCCGACGCCTATGTCCAGGGCCAGCGCCGCGCCATCGCGCGGCGGCTGCACGCGCCCCCCGGCCTCGACGCCGCGGCGACCGACGCCTGGATCGACCGCCGGATGCGCGCCGACGGCCCGCGTTTCTCGGTCCTCGCACGGCGCCTGCCGCTGGCGCGGGGCCGCCACGATTTCCTTGCAGACGCACAGGCGCTGCATGCCATCAGGAAGGATCTTCTCCGTGACAGCTAGCTCCATCGACAGCGTCCACGCCCTCGGGGCCGCGATCGAGGCAGAGGTCGCCAAGGCGGTGATCGGCCAGGCCGATCTGACGCGCATGGTGACGATCGCGCTGCTCGCCGGCGGCCACGTGCTGCTCGAAGGCCCGCCGGGCACCGCCAAGACGCTGCTCGCGCAGGCCTTCGCGCGCGCGGTCGGGCTCGATTTCGGGCGCATCCAGTTCACCCCCGACCTGATGCCGGGCGACATATTGGGGTCGAACCTGTTCAACTTCCAGACGTCGAGCTTCACGCTGACCAAGGGACCGATCTTCACCGAGCTGCTGCTCGCCGACGAGATCAACCGGACCCCGCCCAAGACGCAGGCGGCGCTGCTGGAGGCGATGCAGGAACGGCGCGTGACGCTGGGCGGCGAGCCGCACGCACTCAGCCCGCGCTTCACCGTCCTCGCGACGCAGAACCCGATCGAGCAGCAGGGCGTCTATCCGCTGCCCGAGGCGCAGCTCGACCGCTTCCTGTTCAAGCTGGTCGTCGACTATCCCGACGCCGACGCCGAACGGCGCATCGTCACCGAGCATGGCGGCCGCTTCCGCACCCCGGCGGTCGCCGATTTCGGGGTCGAGCGGATCGCCGACGCCGACGCCATCGCCGCCGCGATCGACGCCACCGCGACGGTCCGCCTCGCCGACGAGATCGTCGACTATATCGTCCGCCTGATCCGCGCGACGCGCGCCAGCCCCGACCTCGAATGCGGGGCGAGCCCGCGCGCCGCGACCCTGCTCGCGCGCGGGGCGTGCGCCGCGGCGGCGCTCGACGGGCGCGACTATGTGATCCCCGACGACGTCCAGCGCCTCGCGGCGGGGGTGCTGCGTCACCGTGTCATCCTGTCGGCGGCGGCCGAGATCGAGGGCCGCGACGTCGAACAGGTCGTCGCCGCGCTGCTTGAACGCGAAGAGGTGCCGCGATGATCTACCCGACCCGCCGGGCCATCTATCTGCTACTGCTCGGCGCCCCCGCGGCGCTGCTGCTCGGGCTGGCGCGGCCCGAACTGTGGCTCGTCGCGCCGGGATGGATCGCGGTCATCCTTGCCTGCCTCGCGCTCGACGCGCTCGCCGGGCCGCATCCGCGCCGGTTGGCGCTCGACGCGCGGATTCCGCACCAGGCGGGAGTGGGGGACCCGTTCGAGCTGGCCTTCACCGCGGCGGGCGGCGCGGTGCCGCCGCGCGCCGACATGGCGCTCGCGCTCGACGAGCGGCTGGCGCCCGGCGGCCGCATCGCCGCGACGATGCGCGCGGGCGGCGCGGGCGCGATGGGCGGGGCGCTGTCGGCGACGCTGACCCTCGCGGCGGCGCGGCGCGGGCCGGCGCCGGTCGAGACGCTGTGGCTGCGCTGGGCGGGGCCGCTCGGGCTCGCGTGGAAACAGCGTCGCTTCCCGATCGGGCACGTCGTCGCGGTCGTCCCCAGCCTGCGCGCGGTGCGCGAGGAGGGGGCGCGGCTGTTCCGGCGCGGCGACTGGTTCGGGCTGCGCCGCCAGCAGCTGCGCGGCGAGGGCAGCGAGTATGAGGCGCTCGCCGAATATCATCCGGGGATGGACCGCCGTGCGATCGACTGGACCGCCTCGGCGCGCCACGGCCGCCTGCTCGCGAAGGAATATCGCGTCGAGCGCGACAACCGGCTCGTCCTGGCGATCGACGCCGGGCGGACAATGGCCGAGCCGGCGGGCGGCATGCCGCGCGTCGACCGCGCGGTGTCGGCGGCGATGCTGCTCGCCTATGCGGGGCTCAAGCTCGGCGACCGGATCAGCCTCTTCTCCTTCGCCGCGCAGCCACAGGCGCTGACCCCCGCCTATATGCACACGCGCGATTTTCCGGCGCTGCAGCGCGCGGCGAGCCGCATCGACTATGCGCCGGTCGAAAGCAATTTCACCCTCGCGCTGGCGACGCTGTCGGCCGGGCTCGACCGCCGCTCGCTGATCGTCCTGTTCACCGAATTCACCGACGCGACGAGCGCTGACCTGATGATCCGCGCCGCCGGGCGGCTGGTGCGCAAACACCGGCTGCTGTGCGTCGTGCTGCGCGACGAGGAGCTGGAGAGCGAGGAACGCCGCCGCCCCGAACAGGCGTCGGACGTCACCCGGTCGAACGTCGCCGCCGCGATGCTGCGCGACCGCCAGCGCGTCATCGCGCGGCTCCAGCGGCTGGGCGTCGAGGTGATCGAGGTGCCCGCCGACGCGATGGGTGCCAGCGTCGTCGAGGCCTATCTGGCGATCAAGCGCCAGGGCAGCCTGTGATGCCGCCCGCGATCCCGGCCCCCGAAGCGCTCGCCCGGCTCGACACGCCGAATTTCTCGACCAGCCGCTTCCGCGCCGAGCGCGAGGCCGACTGGATCGCCTTCGAAACCCTGCTCGGCCGGCTCGAACGCAAGGGCGCGAAGGCGCTGACCAGCGACGAGCTGCTGCAACTGCCCTCGCTGTACCGCGCGACGCTGTCATCGCTGTCGATCGCGCGCGCGACCAGCCTCGACCGCGCGCTGCTCGACTATCTCGAATCGCTGTCGATGCGCGGCTATTTCCTGATCTATGGCGTGCGCGAGACGCGCTGGAGCCGGGTGCGGCGCTTCTTCCGCACCGACTGGCCCGCCGCGGTCCGCGCGCTGTGGAAGGAGACGCTGATCGTCGCGCTCGTCATCCTGCTCGGCGCGCTGACCAGCTGGACGCTCGTCGCGCACAATCCCGAATGGTATTTCAATTTCGTACCCGAAGAGATGGCGGGCGGGCGCGACCCGCGCGCCACGGCCGAATTCCTGCAGGCGACGATCGGCCACGGCAAGGCGGCGGACGAACAGAACAGCGGGCTGCACATCTTCGCGACCTATCTGTTCACGCACAACAGCCGCGTGTCGATCCTGTCCTTCGCGCTCGGCTTTGCCTTCGGCGTGCCGACGATGATGCTCGAATATTATCAGGGGATCGGGCTCGGCGCGATGCTCGCGCTGTTCACGGGCAAGGGGCTGGGGGTCGATTTCGGCGGCTGGCTGTTCATCCACGGCACGACCGAGCTGTTCGCCGCCGCGCTCTCCGGCGCCGCCGGGCTGCGCATCGGCACCGCGATCCTCTTCCCCGGCGCGCGCGGCCGGCTGCAGGCGGCGTCGGAGGCGGGGCGCACCGCGGGCAAGGTGATGGTCGGCGTCATCCTCATGCTGCTCGCCGCCGGCCTGCTCGAAGGCTTCGGGCGGCAGCTCGTCACCGATACGCTGCTGCGCTACGGCATCGGGACGGCGATGCTGCTCTTCTGGCTCGCCTATTACTACCTCCCGCGGCGAAAGGACGCCGCATGACCGCCGCCGCGCGCCCGCGGCGCGACAAGGTCCGCGCCTTCGTCACGCCCGAAGGCGTCGACCTCGAACTGCGGATCGCCAGCGCGTCGCTGCGCTTCGGGGCGTTGCTGATCGACCTCATGCTGCTGCTCGCGGCGCTGGTCGTCTTCACGCTGCTCATGGTCTGGGCAGGCTTCGCGTCGCGCTCCGACCTGCTGATCAGCATCTGGCTGCTCGGCGCCTTCGTGCTGCGGACCTTCTGGTTCGTCGGCTTCGAACTGGGCCAGCGCGCTGCGACCCCCGGCAAGCGCGCGATGGGTATCCGCGTCGTCGCGCGCGACGGCGGGCGGCTGACCGCCGATGCGGTGATCGCCCGCAACCTGATGCGCGAGCTGGAGATTTTCCTGCCGCTGATGATGATCGGCTTCGGCGCGGCGGAGGATATGGTGTCGGGCTGGACCGCGCTGGCGGGGGTGCTGTGGTCGGCGACGCTCAGCCTTTTCCTGCTGTTCAACCGCGACCGGATGCGGATGGGCGACCTGATCGCGGGCACCTGGGTGGTGATGGCGCAGCGCGCGAAGCTCGACCGCGACATGGCGGCGGGGACGGAGGCGGGCGACGCCCTGCGCTTCACCGATGCTGAGCTCTCGGTCTATGGCATCTTCGAACTGCAGGAACTCGAACGCGTGCTGCGCGGGCGCGACGCGCGGGTGATGCGCGAGGTCGCCGACACGATCCGGCACAAGATCGGCCGGCCGATCGCCGAAGAGGATGACGTCTTCCTGCTTTCCTATTATCGCCAGCTCAAGACCCGGCTCGAACGCAAATTGCTGTTCGGCAAGCGACGCGAGGATAAATATGCCAGCGACTGACACCCTCTCCCTTTCGGCCAGCGAGGCGCTCGCCCGCCGCCGTTCGGTGCGCGCCTTCACCGACCGGCCCGTCGACCGCGCGCTGCTCGCGCGGATCTTCGAGATCGCACAGCGCGCGCCATCGGGCGGCAACCTCCAGCCGTGGCAGGCGACCGTCGTCACCGGCGAGCGCTGGCAGGCGGTGCAGGACGCGGTCGCGGCGCGTATCGTGATGGGGCGCGAGGGGTTCCAGCCCGAATATGACATCTATCCCCGGGGGCTCACCGATCCGTGGGACAGCCGCCGCTTCGGCGTCGGCGAGGCGCTTTACGCCTCGCTCGGCATCGCGCGCGATGACAAGGCGGGGCGGATCGCCCAGTTCCAGCAGAATTACCGCGGCTTCGGCGCGCCGGTGATGCTCTTCCTCCATTGCTCGCGGATCATGGGGCCGCCGCAATGGGCCGACATGGGGATGTGGCTGCAATCGGTGATGCTGCTGCTCGTCGAGCACGGCCTTGCGAGCTGCCCGCAGGAATGCTGGGCGATGTATGGTGCGACCGTGCGGGCCGAACTGGGGCTTGGCGACGACCAGATTCTCTTCTCGGGCCTCGCGATCGGCCACGCCGACGAGGAGGCGCCGGTGAACCGCTGGCCGGTGCCGCGCGTTGGGCTGGACGAAGTCATCGACTGGCAGGGATTCGACGCATGAACCGCCCATCCATCCGCTTTCGTTCCGCCGCCGCCGCGGCGCTGCTGCTCGCGGCCGCCGGCTGCACCGCGATCCCGGCGCCAGAGGCGCCGCCGCCCGCGCCACCGCCGCCGCCCGCCGCGGTGCCGCCGTCCCCCGCGCCGCCGCCGCCCGCCGCGGCGTGGGACGCACGCGCGCTCGACAGCGGCGCGTGGCGCTACGACGCCGGCAGCCGCACCGCCCGCTTCGTGCCCACGGGCGGCGCCAGCCCGCTGCTGACAATGGCGTGCAGCGGCGGCGCCATCCGCCTCACCGCCGGGCTCGACGGCCCGGTCGCGCTGCGCACCAGCGCGGGCACCGACCAGATCCGCTTCGATGGCGGCAGCGCGACGGTGCCGAACCGCGACATCCGCCTCGACCGCATCGCCTTCAGCCGCGGCCGCTTCGCGCTCGAAGGCGCCGGTCGCGCGCTGACCCTGCCGGTGCAGTCCGAGATCGGCCGCGTGATCGAGGATTGCCGATGAAGCGCGCTCGGAAATGATGCGCCATCCCCGCTTCCGTTCGTGCTGAAACGGTGCAGATTAACGGCTCACCGCTTTAGTATGGTGGAATCGAAGTTCTTGTCATCATCGTCACCCTGAACTTGTTTCGTATCCGCCCGGTGAGAGCCGCCTTGTTCGTCGCGGTTTCGCGCGCTCATAAGCGTGCTCGTGTGAGCGAGCTTAAGGACGGATATGAGCCAGGTAACGCTGTTTAGCGGCCCCGAGCGTCGTCGGCGGTGGAGTGAGGATGAGCGGCTTCAGATCCTGAACGAGGCGTTTGCGCCGGGTTCCTGCGTTGCCGAGGTTAGCCGCCGGTATGACGTTTCGACCAGCCTGATCTATATATGGCGGCGCAAGTTTCGCGCAGCCTTGCCGGGCCCCGTTTTCGCCGAGGCGATGGTGGCCGACGATCTGCAGCCGCCTTCGTCCGCGCCGGGCGTCGCGATCCTGATCGAGCTGCCCGGCGGCGGCCGGGTCAGTATTGCGGCATCGGCATCGCCGGTGCTGACCGCCGCGGCCTTGAAGGCGCTGCGATGATCCCGCCCGGCGCGCGGGTATGGATAGCGATGGGGCATACGGATATGCGCAAGGGCATGCAGGGGCTTGCGCTGCTCGTTCAGCAGAGCCTGGGGCGTGATCCTTTCGGCGGCGATCTGTTCGTCTTTCGGGGGCGTGCCGGATCGCTGACCAAGATCATCTGGCACGATGGTATCGGCATGTCGCTTTACGCCAAGCGCCTCGAGAAGGGACGCTTTATCTGGCCGTCGGCGAAGGACGGGATCGTGTCGCTGACCAGTGCGCAGCTGGCCTGTCTGCTTGACGGGATCGACTGGCGTAACCCGCAGTATAGCTGGCGGCCGCAGAGCGCGGGATAACGCCCGGCATGATGCATTTTTGGCTTGATAGGCGGCGCCGATGGTGATTCATTCATGGGCATGGAAGCCGCCGTTTCGCCCACTCTGGACGACGTCGCAGCGCTCAAGGCGCTGCTGAACGCGGCGACCCGCAGAGCCGACGAGGCCGAAGCGCGGCTCGCCAACGCAAAGGCCCGCGAGAGCGCCACCGAGGCGATGATCGCCCATCTCAAGCTGCAGATCGCCAAGCTGAAGCGCGAGGCCTACGGCGCCAGCGCAGAACGCAGCAAGCGTCTCCTCGCGCAGATGGAGCTACAGCTCGAAGATCTCGAGGCCGATGCCAGCGAGGATGAGCTCGTCACCGAGGCCGCCGCCGCAAAGGCCCTGTCCGTCACCGCGTTCGAGCGCAAGCGCCCGAGCCGCAAGCCGTTCCCCGATCACCTGCCGCGCGAGCGCATCGTCGTGCCCGCCCCCTGTTCCTGCCCGGCATGCGGCAGCAGCCGCCTTGCCAAGCTCGGCGAAGACATCACCGAGACGCTCGAGGTGATCCCGCGTTCGTGGAAGGTCACCCAGACGGTGCGCGAGAAGTTTTCTTGCCGCGATTGCGAGAAGATCACCCAGCCACCGGCGCCCTTTCATGTGCTCCCTCGCGGCTGGGCCGGGCCGAGCTTCCTCGCGATGCTGCTGTTCGAGAAGTACGGGCAACACCAACCGCTCAACCGCCAGGCCGAGCGGTTCGCCCGTGAGGGTGTGCCGCTCAGCACATCGACGCTCGGCGATCAGGTCGGCGGCGGTGCCCATGCGCTGCTACCGATCTATCGCCTGATCGAGGCCCATGTCCTCGCCGCCGAGCGATTGCACGGCGACGATACAACCGTGCCGGTCCTCGCGAAGGGCAAGACCGATACCGCGAGGCTGTGGGTCTATGTGCGCGACGACAAGCCGTTCGCAGGTGCCGATCCGCCTGCGGCGCTGTTCCACTACTCGCGCGACCGGCGCGGCGAACATCCGCAAGCCCATCTCGCATCCTGGTCGGGGATATTGCAGGCCGACGCCTATGGTGGCTACGGCGAGCTCTACCGTGAAGGGCGTATGCCCGGACCCATCTTCGAGGCGGGCTGTTTCGCTCACGCACGGCGCAAGTTCTTCGAGCTCGCCGACGTCGAGGGCGCGGCACGCAAGAAGAGCCGCGGCGAGCGCTCGGGTGTCATCTATCCGATCGCACTCGAGGCCGTGCAGCGGATCGATGCCTTGTTCGATATCGAGCGCGCCGTGAACGGCAGCAGCGCCGCCGAGCGCCTCGCCCTCCGTCAGGAGCAGAGCGCGTCGTTGCTAGCCGAGCTCCACGCCTGGCTCACCGAACAGCTCGGGAAGCTGTCGCGCAACCACGACCTTGCCAAGGCGATCAACTACATGCTCCGGCGCTGGGCCGCGTTCAGCCGCTTCCTCGATGACGGGCGCGTCTGCCTGACCAACAACGCGGCAGAACGGGCGCTGCGCTGCGTGCCGCTCGGTCGCAAGGCCTGGCTGTTCTGCGGATCCGATCGCGGCGGTCAGCGCGCCGCCATCCTCTACACGCTGATCCAGACCGCGCGGCTGAACGATATCGATTCGCAGGCCTGGCTCGCCGATGTGCTCGACCGCATTGCCAGCCATCCCGTCAGCCGGCTCGATGAGCTCCTCCCCTGGAACTGGCAAAGCAAGCACGCCGCGATCGCCGCCTGATGGACGTGAACAAAGTCGATAGCGTCAAAACCCTGGCGCTCGTCGCGCGGGAGCTCGGCAGAGACGAAGAGTGGCTCTTCGACATCGCCGCGGAAATGGAACCCGAAGACGGGCTGATCTGGGTGTTCGGGCCCGATGATGACGGCGGCGCCATGGCCTTCACGCCTGACGGCATCGAATGCCTCATCAACCTCATTGCCGAACAATCATAGCTGATCCGCGGCCTTCACCGGATGGGTACCTTGTTTCAGGGTCCATGATCTGACCTCGACGGAAAGGCAGCGCAAAAGGGAAGGTTCGGCCATGGATGCTGAAACAAGTTCAGCATGACGAAGAATGTGGGAACTCGCCAAAACTCGAATCCCCGCAGGCCGTCGAGCAGCGCACCGTCTCCCTAAAGCCACAAAGGATAAAAATCGGACCCCCCGATACGAGTCCTTTGTCGCTTTAAGCCCCCAGCCGCATCGTGCCGCCGCGAATCCAGCCCCAACGGCACGGGCCCTGATATTCGCGCGCCGCGGGCACCGGCTTGCCGACGCCGCACATGTCCTTGTCGGTGCCCGGCGCGATGAAGACGACGCCGAACCAGGCGTCGTCGTCGGTCGCCTCGCACAGCGACACCGGCGCGCCGCCCGCCAGCTTCGCCTTGACCGCGCGCGTCTCACCCGGCGCCCAATAGACGTCGGTGCCGCCGTCCTTGACGCGGCTGACGCTCGAACAGGCGGGCAGGCTCGGCCCTTCGGTGCCGACCATCACCGGCCGGCTGGCGATCGGGTCGCCGGCCACCGCCGGGGCATTGTCGGCGGGCGGCGGCGCCGGCTTGGAACAGCCGGCGAGCGGCAACGCGATCAGCGCCAGCGCGTACAGCATCGAACGGGGAGCATATGTCTGTCTCATGCCGCGAAATTAGCCGTCCTGCGGCGTCGGCGCAACGCCCCCCGGCGCCGCGGCAAGAGGCGCATTTTCGCTTGGGTTTTGCCCCCCCGGACCCTATATGATCGACATGACGGACACTGCAGAGACGAACGCGCCGGACCACGGCGGCAAGCATCCCAACACCAATGCCTATGGCGCCGATTCGATCAAGGTCCTCAAGGGCCTCGACGCGGTGCGCAAGCGGCCGGGCATGTATATCGGCGACACCGACGACGGGTCGGGCCTGCACCACATGGTGTTCGAGGTCAGCGACAATGCGATCGACGAGGCGCTCGCCGGGCATTGCGACCTCGTTCTCATCACGCTCAACAGCGACGGGTCGGTCAGCGTCGAGGACAATGGCCGCGGCATCCCGACCGGCATCCATCCGGAAGAAGGCGTGTCGGCGGCCGAAGTCATCATGACCCAGCTCCACGCCGGCGGGAAGTTCGAGAATACCAGCGATGACAACGCCTACAAGGTGTCGGGCGGCCTGCACGGCGTCGGCGTCAGCGTCGTCAACGCGCTGTCCGAATGGCTCGAACTCACCATCTGGCGGGGCGGCGAGGAGCATTGGATGCGCTTCGAGCATGGCGACGCGGTCGCGCCGCTGGTCGTCCGCGGCCCCGCGCCGGCGGGCAAGAAGGGAACGCGCGTCACCTTCCAGGCCTCGACCGAGACGTTCAAGAACGTCACCGAGTTCGATTTCGAGAAGCTCGAACATCGCTACCGCGAGCTCGCTTTCCTCAACTCGGGGGTCCGCATCAAGCTGGTCGATGCGCGCAGCACCGAGCATGTCGTCCACGACCTCTTCTACGAAGGCGGCATCGCGGCGTTCGTCAAATGGCTCGACCGCAACAAGACCGCGCTGCTTCCCGATCCGATCGCGATCACCTCCGAACGCGACGGCATCGGCATCGAGGTCGCGCTCGAATGGAACGACAGCTATTATGAAAATGTCCTCTGCTTCACCAACAACATCCCGCAGCGCGACGGCGGCACCCATCTCGCCGCCTTCCGCGCCGCGCTGACGCGCACGCTCAACAATTATGGCGAGAAGTCGGGACTGCTCAAGAAGGAGAAGGTCAGCCTGACCGGCGACGACATGCGCGAGGGACTGACCGCGATCGTCTCGGTCAAGCTGCCCGACCCCAAATTCTCGTCGCAGACCAAGGACAAGCTGGTCAGCAGCGAGGTGCGCCAGCCGCTCGAAAGCCTGATGGCCGACCGCATGACCGAATGGCTCGAGGAAAATCCGGGCCATGCCAAGGCGGTGATCCAGAAGGTCGTCGACGCCGCCGCCGCGCGCGAAGCGGCAAAGAAGGCGCGCGAGTTGACGCGGCGCAAGGGCGCGATGGACATCGCCAGCCTGCCCGGCAAGCTCGCCGACTGCCAGGAGCGCGATCCGGCGAAATGCGAGCTGTTCCTTGTCGAGGGCGACTCGGCGGGCGGGTCGGCCAAGCAGGGCCGCGACCGCCACGTCCAGGCGATCCTGCCGCTGAAGGGCAAGATTCTGAACGTCGAGCGCGCGCGCTTCGACCGCATCATCTCGTCGAAGGAGGTCGGGACGCTGATCCAGGCGCTCGGCACCGGCATCCGCGACGAATTCAACGTCGAGAAGCTGCGCTATCACAAGATCGTGATCATGACCGACGCCGACGTCGATGGCGCGCATATCCGCACGCTGCTGCTCACCTTCTTCTATCGCCAGATGCCGGAGATCATCGAGAACGGCCATCTCTACATCGCCCAGCCGCCGCTCTACAAGGTAGCGAAGGGGCGCAGCGAGGTCTATCTGAAGGACGACACCGCGCTCGAAAATTATCTGATCGACGCCGGCATCGACGCGCTGCTGCTCGAAACCGCGGGCGGCGCGCGCTCGGGCAAAGACCTGCGCGAGCTGATCGAGCACGGGCGGCGACTGCGCGCGCTGATGCGCTACGTGCCGCGCACCCTCGACGCCGGGCTGATCGAGGCGCTCGCCTTCGCGGGCGCGCTCGATCCAGAGCTCGACGCCGCGGGCCGCCACAGCGCCGCCGAAACCGCCAGCCGCTGGCTGAACGCCGCCGAGCGCGCGCTGACCGGCGGCAACGAAGCGGTGTGGACGATCGCCGCGGTCGAGGGTGGCGGCTATACGCTCGAACGCCGCTGGCGCGGAGTCAGCGATCATCATGCGATCGACCCCGCCTTCCTCGCGAGCCAGGAGGCGCGCCGCCTTCATAAGCTCGCCGCCGAGCAGGTCGAAACCTATGCGCGCCCCGCCCGGCTGGTGAAGGCGGGCAGCGCCGCGGCCGAGGTCGAGGCGGGTCCCGACGACGAGGAGGCGGAGGCCGCCCGGACGCCCGCCGCGCGCGCGACGCCGGTCACGCGCCCGTCCGAACTGCTCGACGCGATCTTCGCGCACAGCCGCCGCGGGCTGGCGATCAGCCGCTACAAGGGGCTGGGCGAGATGAATGCCGAGCAATTGTGGGAAACCACGCTCGATCCCGCCAACCGCTCGCTGCTGCGCGTCGAGGCCGAACAGGCCGACATCGCGCACGACATCTTCGAGCGGCTGATGGGAGACGAGGTCGAACCGCGGCGCGATTTCATCCAGACCAACGCGCTGTCGGTCGCCAATCTCGACGTCTGACCGGTCCACCGCTGGCCGCGAATTCGAACCGATACGACGCCGGCCGCTTGCACCCCGCGGACGCCGCTGCTTGATGCCGCCCACGTCAAAGGGGAAGGTCTGCATATGCGGCGTTCGATGGGATTGGCCCTGGCCCTGCTGTTGGCCCCGTCCTTGTGGTCGGCCGCGCCGGCGATCGCGCAGGATCAGGGTCCGGGCGAAGCCGACGCCGGCGACGGCACCGAGATGGGCAGCGGCGTCGCCAGCTATTACAGCGACGAACTCGCCGGAAACCGCACCGCGAGCGGCGAGCCCTTCGATCCCGACGAACTGACCGCCGCGCACCGCACCCTGCCCTTCGGCAGCAAGGTGCGCGTGACCAACATCGCCAACGGCCAGAGCGTCGTCGTCCGCATCAATGATCGCGGTCCCTTCGGCCGCGGCCGCGTGATCGACGTCAGCCACGCCGCTGCTAAGGAGATCGGCATGCACCGCTCCGGCACCGCACGCGTCAACATGACCTTGCTCGACGACTGAGCGGTCGACCGGTCAGACCGAAAGGCCGATAATCTCCTCTTCTTACAGAGAGGGGTCGGTTTCAAAAAAGACAGGTGCCGCCGACAGGGCTCGAACATCGCTTTTCATCTATATATTTTCAATTTCCTGCAAATATTGTAGATATGGAAAATCATATGATTCGCAGGAGAGACGGAAAATGACCGAACAGCACCGTCCCAAGGGACTTTCGAGCGCGGTCAGCTATCGGGACAGCAAGGCCGCCTTCCGCTGGCTCGAGGCGGCGTTCGGTTTCGAGCCGCTGTTCGTGCTGCTCGACGCCGACGGCAATCTCGCGCACAGCGAGATGGGCTATGGCGATTCGGTGGTGATGGTCGGCAGCGAATGGTCGGACCATCACCGCAGTCCGAAATCGATCGGCGGCAAGAATACGCAGTCGGTGCATGTCCAGCTCGGCGCCGGCGAGGACATCGACGCGCATTGCGGCCGCGCGCGCGCCGCGGGCGCCGACATCATCGCCGCGCCCGAGACGCAATTCTACGGCGACCGTACCTATCGCGCCAAAGACCCGGAGGGGCATATCTGGACCTTCGGCGTCACTGTCGAAGCCAAAACCGCGGCGGAATGGGACGCCGAGGGCGGTTTCACCACCAAGACGCGGCTCGACGATTGAGCGCCGCGCTCGACCGCACCCTCGCCGCGCTCGCCGATCCGCAGCGCCGCCGCGCGGTCGAGCTGCTGCGCGAGCGACCGCGCAGCGCCGGCGATCTCGCTGGCGCGCTCGGCCTCGCCCCGCCCGCGATGAGCCGCCATCTGCGCGCGCTCAAGGCCGGCGGGCTGGTCGAGGATGCGCATCCCGATTTCGACGCGCGCGTGCGCATCTATCGCCTGAAGGATGGCGCGACCGACGAACTCAAGGCCTGGCTCGCCGAGACCGAGGCGCGCTGGGCGCACCAGCTCGCGGCGTTCAAGACGCATGTCGAAGGGCGGGGCACGTGAGCGGTGCGGCGGTGATCGTCGCGCTGCGCGTCGCCACGTCGCCGATGGCGGCCTTCACCGCCTTCACCCGCGACATCGGCCGCTGGTGGACGAGCCACCCGCTCTTCCCGCTGACACCGGAAGGCGACGGCGAACTGCGCTTCGATCCTCCCGGCCCCGGCGGCCGCCTCGTCACTCGCTTCGCCGACGGCACCGAGTGGGAGATCGGGGCGGTACGGCACTGGTCGCCCGGCGAACGCCTCGCCTTCGGCTGGCGGCTGCCCAGCTTCGCGCCCGACCAGACCACCGAGGTCGAGGTGCGCTTCGAGGCGGTCGGCGCCGACACGCGGGTAACGGTCGAGCATCGCGGATGGGACGGCATTCCGCAGCATCACGCCGCGCGGCACGGGTTCGAGCTGATGCTGTTCCAGCACCGGCTGGGCGAACATTGGCGAAGATTGCTCAAGGGGTTGAGCGAACTTCTCTGAACCGGTGTCGGCTTTGGGGTGGGAAGCGGTCGTTTGAGACATGCCCTGGTTTCCCCTCCCGCAGGCGGGAGGGGAGAAGAAACGTCCGCTTCCAGTCGAAAGCGAACATCCGTAGCGCTGCCGTCGGTCCGGGGGCTTGCCCCCCGCCGTCCGCGGCGCCACATCCGCTGCATGGCCCTGCCACCCCTCTTCGCCGACTGGTTTGCCGCGCGCGGATGGCGGCTGCGCGGACATCAGGCCGCCATGCTCGCGGCGGCGGAGCGCGGCGAGCATGCGCTGCTCGTCGCGGCGACCGGCGCGGGCAAAACGCTCGCGGGCTTCCTGCCCAGCCTGACCGACCTTGCGGGTCGTCCCAGCGACCGGCTGCACACGCTGTACGTCTCGCCGCTCAAGGCGCTCGCCGCCGATGTCGAGCGCAACCTGCTCGGCCCGATCGCCGCCATGGGCCTCGACATCAGCGTCGAGAGCCGCAGCGGCGACACCAGTTCGGACAGGAAGGCGCGGCAGCGCGCAAAGCCGCCGAACATATTGCTGACGACGCCCGAATCGCTGTCGCTATTGCTCTCCTGGCCCGACAGCTTCGCGATGTTCGCCGATCTGAAGACGGTGGTGATCGACGAGATACATGCCTTTGCGCCCGGCAAGCGCGGCGACCTCCTGTCGCTCGCGATGGCGCGGCTTCAGCGGATCGCGCCCGGTCTGCGCCGCGTCGGCCTGTCGGCCACCATCGCCGACCCCGACGCCTATCGCGCCTGGCTGGCGCCCGACGCCGATGCCGGGGGGGTAACGCTGGTCGAGGGCGAGCCCGGGGCCGATCCCGACATCCGCATCCTGCTGCCCGAAGGCGCGGTGCCGTGGGCCGGCCATTCGGGGCGCTATGCGGTGCATCAGGTGATGGCGGAGATCGCGAAGAACCGCACGACGATCATCTTCTGCAACACGCGCGGGCTCGCCGAGCTGATCTTTCAGGAGCTGTGGAAGGTCAACGACCTGTCGCTGCCGATCGCGATCCACCACGGCAGCCTCGACCGCGAGGCGCGGCAGCGCGCCGAGACGGCGATGGCCGAGGGGCGGCTGCGCGCGCTCGTCGCGACCGCCAGCCTCGACCTCGGGCTCGACTGGGGCGACGTCGACTGCGTGATCCAGATGGGCGCGCCCAAGGGCTCGTCGCGGCTGCTCCAGCGCATCGGCCGCGCCAACCACCGGCTGGATGAGCCGAGCCGCGCGCTGATCGTGCCCGGCAACCGCTTCGAATATCTGGAGGCACGCGCCGCGCTCGATGCGGTCGCGGCGGGCGAGCGCGATGCCGACCGCTTCCGTCCCGGCGCGCTTGACGTGCTCGCGCAGCATGTGATGGCGCTCGCCTGCGCGGCGCCGTTCGACGAGGCCGAACTGCTTGCCGAGATTCGCACCGCGACGCCCTATCGCTGGGTCGATGCCGGGCTTTTCGCGCGCCTGCTCGGCTTCGTGCGCGACGGCGGCTATGCGCTCAAGAGCTATGACCGGTTCCGCCGCCTCGCACCCGACGGACCGGGGCGCTGGCGGGTCGCGCACCCCCGGCTCGCGGCGCAGCATCGGCTCAACGCCGGGATCATCGTCGAGGCGCCGATGGCGGCGGTGCGGTTCCGGAACGGGCGGCGGCTGGGGCAGGTCGAGGAATATTTCGCCAGCACGCTGACACCGGGCGACACCTTCGCCTTCGCCGGGCTCAGCCTCGAGGTCGAGGCGATCCGCGACACCGACCTGATCGTCCGCGCGACGACGCGTCCCGCGCGCATCCCCAGCTATATGGGCGCGCGGCTCGCCATCTCGACCCGCCTCGCCGACCGGGTGCGGGCTTTCCTCGCCGATCCGGCAAGCTGGCGACGCTTTCCCGAGGATGTCCGCTTCTGGTTGGAGATGCAGGCGCTGCGGTCGGTGCTGCCGCGTCCCGGCGAACTGCTCGTCGAGAGTTTTCCGCACGAAGGCGCGCATTATCTCGTCTGCTATCCGTTCGAGGGGTGGAACGCGCACCAGTCGCTGGGGATGCTGCTGTCGAAGCGGATGGAGCGCGCGGGGCTGCAGCCGCTCGGCTTCGTCGCCTCCGACTATGCGATCGCGCTCTGGTCGCTACGGCCGGTCACCGATCCCGAGGCATTGTTCGACGCGACGATCCTCGAAGGCGAATTCGTCGAGTGGGTCGAGACATCGCACCTGCTGAAACGCGCCTTCCGCGAGGTCGCGGTGATCGGCGGCCTCATCGAGCGCCAGCATCCGGGCAAGCGCAAGACGGGCAAGCAGGTGACCTTTTCGACCGACCTGATCTTCGACGTGCTCCGCAAGTACGAGCCCGACCATCTGCTGCTCGAGGCCGCCTGGGCCGATGCGCGCGAGCGGCTGACCGACGTCGCGCGGCTCGGCGACCTGCTCGACCGCGCGGCCGGAACGATGGTGCACCAGCGGCTCGACCGCATCAGCCCGCTCGCAATCCCCGTCCTCGTCCTGATCGGCCGCGAGAATGTCGCCGCCGCCGATCTCGACGATGCGCTGCTCGGCGAACTCGCCGACACGCTCGCCGAAGCGGCGATGGGGCCCTAGGGCCACCAGAAGGGCGACTCCTCGTCCCGCTTGCCGCGGCGCCGCCGCAGGCGTAGACTGGCATCAAAAGAAGGATGCCGCCATGAGACACGCCGCCGCCCGCGCGCCGCTTTGGATCCTCCTGCTCGCCGCCCCCGTGCTGCTGGGATCGACCCCGCCGGGCGCGACGATCCCGACGGCGCCGATCGTGCCCGCCCCCCCGACCGACGGCATCGCCGACCCGGCGACGACGACGAGCGAGGTCACGCCCTTCATCCAGCCGTTCGACCTCGACGCGACGCGGCGCATGGCGGTCAACGTCATGGTCGGCGGGCAGGGGCCCTTTTCCTTCCTCGTCGATACCGGCGCCGAACGCACCGTGATCGCCAAGGAGCTCGCCGAGCGGCTCGGCCTGCTTCCCGGCGCGACGCTGCGCCTCGCGACGATCGGCGGTTCGGCGACCGCGCAGAGCTATCGCGTCGCGGCGCTGCAGATGACCGACCTGCACATGAGCGGGTTCGAAGCCCCGGCCTTCGCCGGCCGCCATATCGGCGCCGCGGGGCTGATCGGCGTCGACATGCTCGAAGACCGCCGCGTCCTCATCGATTTCCGCAAGGAAAGCATGGCGATCCTCGAGACCCGGCGCCGGGCGCGGCCGATCATCCGCGACGACGACGCGATAGTCGTCACCGCGCGCAATCAGGCGGGGCGGCTGATCCTCGCCGACGCGCGGCTCGACGGCCACCGCGTCGACGTGATCGTCGATACGGGGGCGCAGACGAGCGTCGGCAACCTCGCCTTCCAGCGGCTCGTCGCCAACCGGAAGCAGAACCGCCTGCCCTTCTTGCCGGTGACACTCAACGCGGTGACCGGCGAGCCGGTCGCGGCGATGCGCACGATCGTCCGCCGCATCTCGATCAACGGGATGGAGGTCAACGACCTGCCGGTCAGCTTCGCCGATTCGCAGGCGTTTCGCGCGCTCGATCTCGCGGAGCGTCCGGCGCTGCTGCTCGGCATGGACAGCCTGTCGCTGTTCGACCGGGTCGAGATCGATTTCCCGAACAAGCGCGTCGTCTTCGACCTGCCCGAACGCGCGAGCCGCGACCCGGCACTGCGCTATGCCGCCGCCGGGATCGCTGCCGGGAGCTGATCGGCGCAACCCGTCGCCCGGCGCTTGCCGCCGCCCCGCCGCCTTGCCATAGCCGCGCGATGGCGCCTGCCCCGCTCGTCCCCCCGCTCGTCCCGCCGCCGTCCGCTCGACCGGCGCTGGACTTCGCCGGCCACCGCTTTGCCGTGGCGGGCGACCGCGCGCTGTTCTGGGCGCGGCACGGCGCGCTGATCGTTGCCGACATGCACCTCGAAAAGGCGCGCTGGTATGCCGCGCGCGGCCAGCCGCTGCCGCCCTATGACAGTATCGATACGCTCGACCGGCTCGCGCGGCTCGCCGCCGACACCGGCGCGCGGCAGATCTGGTGCCTCGGCGACAGCTTCCACGATCCGCAGGCGGCGCGCGCCGTCGCGCCGGCGATCGCCCGGCGGCTCGCCCATCACGCGGCACGGGCGCGGCTCGTCTGGGTGGCCGGGAACCACGACGGGCTGAGCGGCGATGCATGGGGCGGCACCGTCGTCGACGAGCTGGTCGTCGACGGCATCGTGCTGCGCCACCAATGCTTGCCCGGCGAAACGCGGCCCGAGATTTCGGGGCATTTCCACCCCAAGCTGCGCCTCGCGCTGCGCGGCCGCAACGTGTCGCGCCCCTGCTTCGCCGCCGACGACCGGCGCCTGATGCTGCCGGCCTTCGGTAGCCTCACAGGCGGCCTCGACGTCCGAGACGCGGCGATCGCAGAGCAATTTTCCGGCCCGTATCGCGCGATGCTCGTCGCGCAGGGACGGCTGCTCGCTTTCCCGTGCCGTGACGCCGCCGGATGTGACGCTACGGCATAGGGGATTTCCCCTAATTTGCGCCCGGCACGCCCCGGTGTGGCTGTGGCGAAAAAGCATCACTCGTTGCAAAGAAACGCGCAAAAGCGCGAGCTTGACTGGAACGCGGAAGCGATCGGGCTATGATCGCGCGGCAACGAGAACAGAAATTCTCTGAGAGGAGTGCCCCAAATGAAATCATCTTCCCTTCTGTCTGCCCACCTGCTGCGCACGAGCGCGCTCGGCGTATCGCTGGCGGTCGCCGCGGCCGCCGTTCCCGCCTTCGCGCAGGACGCCGCGCCGCAGGATCAGGCGACGGCGGACGATAGCGGCGACGCGCCGATCATCGTCACCGCGCAGGGCCGCGCGCAGCTGCTGTCCGACGTGCCGGTCGCCATCTCGGCGGTCAGCGCCGAGACGCTGCAGAACAGCGGCGCCAACGACATCCGCCAGCTCAACCAGGTCGCCCCGTCGCTGCTCGTTTCGTCGACCGGTTCGGAGGCCAACGGCTCGGCGCGCATCCGCGGCATCGGCACCGTCGGCGACAACCCCGGGCTCGAAAGCTCGGTTCCGGTGTTCATCGACGGCGTCTATCGCTCGCGCTCCGGCATCGGCCTCAACGAACTGGGCGAGATCGACCGGGTCGAGGTGCAGCGCGGGCCGCAGGGCACGCTGGGCGGCCGCAACTCGTCGGCGGGCCTGATCAGCATCTATTCGAAGAAACCCTCCTTCACCTTCGGCGCCAATGGCGAGGTCACCTACGGCAACCACGACTATTGGCGCCTCGGCGGCAGCGTCACCGGGCCGATCAGCGACACGCTCGCGGCGCGCATCGACGGCGTGTGGGTGAAGCGCGACGGCTTCTACAACGACGTCAACAACAACACGCAGATCAACAACCGCGACCGCTATTTCCTGCGCGGGCAGCTGCTGTTCGAACCGACCGACGCGCTGTCGCTGCGCCTGATCGCGGACTATACCAACCGCGACGAGCGCTGCTGCGCTGCCATCTATGTCGACAACAGCGTCAATCCCTACATCGGCAACCTCAACAACCCGAGCCCGACGGGGGCCGCGACCGCGACGACCAACAACATCACGCGGGTGCTGATCGACCTGGGACAGCCCGCCGCGGCGCTGACCCCCGGCTACAACCGCGACATCTATGTCACCCCGGGCCGCAGCTATGCCGGCAAGACCAAGGATTACGGCTTCTCGGGCCAGATCGACTATGACTTCGGCGGCGCGACGCTGACGTCGATCACCGCTTATCGCGAATATCGCTCCGGACAGGCGGGCGACCTCGACTATGGCGCGGTCGACATCCTCTATCGCGCCGACGACAAGGACGCCTATCGCCAGTTCCACACCTTCACCCAGGAACTGCGGCTGCAGGGCGAAGCCTTCGACGGCAAGCTCGACTGGCTGATCGGCGGATTCTACGCGAACGAAAAGCTGACGGTGCGCGACAATCTGCGCTTCGGCGACGATTACGGCCGCTTCGCCAACTGCCGCCTCGTTAGCGGCAGCGCGCTTGCGGGCCTCTATTCGCCGGGTCAGGCAGGCTGCGTCGCGGGGGGCATCGACAATCCGCTCGGGGTGGGCCGCAATACGATCCTCGGCGCCTCGGGCACTTCGGGGGCGGATATCGTCGCCGCCTTCTCCGCGCTCGACGGCCTTAACGACCTCGGCTCGATCAACGACCGCTATCGGCAGAACGGAACGAACTGGGCGCTGTTCACGCACAATATCTTCCACATCACCGACACGCTCGATCTGACGCTCGGCCTGCGCTACACGCACGACAAGAAGAAATTCTCGGCCAGCTTCACCAACGACAACACGGTCTGCACGACGATACAAGGTCTCGTGCTCGACGACCTGACGAGCACTACCAGCAATGCGACCGCCAAGGCGCTGGCGGGCGCGCTGATCGGCCTCGGCTGTCAGGGCAATGCTACCGCCGAGCTCAATGGCGTGTCGATCAGCGACCAGCGCAGCGAGGACAAGTTCACCGGCACCGCGATCCTGTCGTGGAAACCCACCGACGATCTGATGACCTATGCCAGCTATTCACGCGGCTACAAGGCGGGTGGTTTCAACCTCGACCGCTCGGCGCTGAAATCGCCGATCGTTCCGTTCGGCGGCCAAGCGGGCGCGCAAGCTCTGGTCAGCGGCCTCCAGTTCGACCCCGAACTCGTCACCAGCTACGAACTCGGCGCCAAATATTCGGGCGGTCCGTTCAGCGCCGGGCTGACCCTGTTCCGCACCGACTTCAAGAACTTCCAGCTCAACACCTTCAACGGCTCGACCTATATCGTGCAGACGATCAACGGCTGCTCGGCCGATCTCGGCGGGGCCGACCGCGACCAGAGCAAATTTACGAGTGCGCCCAACTACAACGCGGCAGCCGCAACGACCGGCGCCTGCGCCGCGGACGACGTGACCTGGGGCGTGCGCTCGCAGGGCTTCGAGCTCGAAGCCTCGCTGATCCCGGCACGCAGCTTCCGCATGACCGCGGGGCTGACCTATGCCCGGACCAAGTATAATAAGAATCTGGTCGGCAACTCGTCGGGCACGCCGCTCGACCAGGCGCTTCGCAAGCTTCCCGGCGACAATATGTCGAACGCGCCCGAACTGGTCGCGACCGGCAGCATCGCCTGGACGCCCGACATCGGCAGCAGCGGGCTGACCGGGCTCGTCTATGTCGACGGCCGCATGACCAGCGACTACAACACCGGCTCCGACCTCTTCCCGCAGAAGGAACAGGACGGCTACGCCATCTTCAACGCGCGCCTCGGCGTGCGCGGCCCCGACGAGAAATGGGGCATCGAGCTGTGGGCGCAGAATATCTTCAACAAGCAATATTCGCAGGTCGCCTTCAACTCGCCGTTCCAGGAAGGTGCGACGACGGCCGATTTCGCCGATCCGCAATATCCGGGCGGTCGCCAGATCTTCTCGATGTTCCTCGCCGAGCCGAGGACCTATGGCGTGACGCTGCGCGGCAAGTTCTGAGCCGCAAGGGGGTCGGGGCGGCCGCGGCCGCCCCGATTGGAAAAGGCGGGGCCGGCGCGCCCCGCCTTTTTCTTTTTGTCAAACTGGCATTCGTGGCAGCTGTGGCAGAAAAGACGCGCCCGCGGCGTAAAACCGCTACGGAAACGGGCGGCCTCTGGTCGCTCCACGCCATTTTGATATGCTCCTTCCTCGCAGAATGAAAAGATATTGCGAGAGGAGGACCACAGATGAAAGCCAAGCGTTTTTCCGCGTCCCACCTGCTTCACACCAGCGCGCTAGGGGTATCGCTGGCGGTCGCCTTTGCCGCGGCCCCGGCGCTCGCGCAGGCGCGCGGTGGCGAGGGATATGAGGATCCCGATTCGATCATCGTCACCGCGACGAGGCGCAGCGAGATGCTGTCGGACGTGCCGATCGCCGTATCGGCCGTGACCGGCGAGACGCTGGAAAAGACCGGCGCGACCGACGTGCGCGCGCTGGGGCAGGTCGCACCGTCGCTGCTCGTGTCGGGCGCGACGAGCGAAGTCAATTTCACCGCGCGCATCCGCGGCATCGGTACGGTCGGCGAGAATCCCGGGCTCGAAAGCTCGGTCGGCCTGTTCATCGACGGCGTCTATCGTAGCCGCACTGGCGTCGGCCTGTCCGAACTGGGCGACATCGAACGCGTCGAGGTGCTGCGCGGGCCGCAGGGTACGCTGTTCGGCCGCAACTCGACCGCCGGGCTGATCAACATCGTCACCAAGGGGCCCGAACTCGGCCATTTCGGCGGCAAGGGGTCGGTCAGCTACGGCAATTATGATTACTGGCGCATCGACGGGTCGCTGAACGCGCCGCTCGGCGACAAGGCGGCGCTGCGTCTCGACGGCGTATGGCAGAAGCGCGATGGCTTCATCAGGAATGCGACGCCCGGCGAACCCGACATCAACGACCGCGACCGCTGGCTGGTGCGCGGGCAGATGCTGTTCGAACCGAGCGACAGCATCAGGCTGCGCCTGATCGCCGATTACAGCGAGCGCGACGAGAATTGCTGCGGCGGCGTGCTGCTCGGCCCGGTGCGCGGCCTGACGCGCGGCGCCGACGGCTTTCCGGTCGCCGGGCCCAACACGCTGCTGCCGCTGCTCCAGCTTCTCGGCGCCAACCATCAGGTGCCGCCCCCGGGGGAGAGCTTCATCCGCACCCAGGCGACCACCCCCGGCATCACCTATCGCTCCGACACCAAGGACTGGGGCGTTTCGGGCGAGCTGACGTGGGAGCTCGGCCCGGCGACGCTGACCTCGATCACCGCCTATCGCGATTACAAGAATGCGCAGGGGCAGGACGCCGACTTCAACGCGCTCGACATCCTGCACCGCACCGACCTCGACCGCCGCTTCCGCCTGTTCACGCAGGAACTGCGGTTGCAGGGCGATGCGCTCGACGGGCGGCTCGACTGGCTGATCGGCGGCTATTTCGCCAACGAGAAGCTCGATATCGACGACGACATCGTCTATGGGGCCGATTACGAGCGCTTCGCCAACTGCCTCGCGGCGGTGACGCTCGCGCCGACGCTGGTCAATCCCGCCTCGGCCACCTGCTCGAACCTGCCCGCGATCTCCTTCCCCGGCTTCCAGGGGATCGCCGCGCTGCTCAACGCGCCGCGCCTCAACGGCACGGGCGCCGCCGATCCGAGCTTTCACCAGCGCAGCACCAACTATGCGCTGTTCACCCACAACAGCTTCGACCTCGTCGAGGACCGGCTGACGCTGACGATCGGCGCGCGCTACACGCACGAAAAGAAGACGCTGGCCGGCGACGCCAATTTCACCAACACGCTGTGCCCGGCGATCGTCAATTCATCGCTGCAGGCGCTCGCGAGCCTCGCCTGCGTCATCAACGGCACAGCGCCCGACCTCGTCAAGGGCGCGCCGGGCACGCGCTTCAGCGACAGCCAGTGGACGGGCACCGCGGTGCTGAGCTGGAAACCGACGCCCGACCTGCTCGTCTATGGCTCGGCGTCGAAGGGGTACAAGGCCGGGGGCTTCAACCTCGACTTCTCGGCGCTCGACCGGCCGTGCAGCACCACCGCGGGGTCGGCGGCGCAGAACGCCGCCTGCACCGCGCTGCTCGCGCTTCCCGCCAACACCCCGGCCAACGGGCGGCCCGAGGCGAGCGACCTGCAGTTCGCGAGCGAAAAGGTCGACGCCTACGAACTCGGCATCAAGTGGGACGGGCCGGGGATCGACGTCAACATCGCCGCCTTCTGGCAGGAATACAGCAATTACCAGCTCAACACCTACAATGGCGTCAATTTCGAGGTGACGAACATCCAGGCGTGCAAGGACGACCTCGGCACCGGCCCGATCGACAACAGCGCCCTTACCGGCGGCTGCGCGGCCGACCGGCTGAAACCCGGCGTCGTCGCCAAGGGGCTGGAAATCGAGACCTTCCTGCGCCCCGCGCGCTATCTGTCGGTCAACATGGGGCTGACCTATGTCGACACCCTCTATCGCCGCAATCTCGTCGGCACCGGAGGCCGGCCGCTGTCGCCGGTGCTGTTCCAGCTTCCCGGTCGCGGCGTGTCGAACGCCGCCAAATATGTCGCAACCGCCGGGATCAGCTGGACGCCGCCGATCGGCGGGTCGGGGATGAGCGCGCTCTTCTATCTCGACACGCGCCTGCAAAGCGACACCAACACCGGCTCCGACCTCGACGTCGAGAAGATCCAGGACGGCTTCGCGGTCGTCAACGGTCGCGTCGGCCTCTACGGTCCCGACCGGCGCTGGGGAATCGAGCTGTGGGGGCAGAATCTGCTCAACAAGCGCTACTACCAGATCGGGGCCGACATGCCGTTGCAGGGCAGCGGCACCTTCCGATCGGTCGCGGCGCCCGCATCGCTGGGCTTCCCGGCGACGGCGAGCCAGCTTTTCGTCGGCTTCCCCGGCGAACCGCGCACCTATGGCGTGACGCTGCGCGGCCAGTTCTGATCCGGCGCAATCGCGCTTCGACCGCCCGCGCGCCATCCCGCGCGCGGGCGGTTTTCTTTTGCTTTTCGCCTGTCCTTGCATAGGCTTGCGCGATGTTCGCGATCGACTCCCTGCTCGTCAAAATCGCCCTGATCGGCGTCATCGGCATCGGCGCGCAATGGGTCGCCTGGCGGACGGGACGGCCCGCGATCGCGCTGATGCTGCTCGCCGGCATCGTCGCCGGTCCGGTGCTGGGCCTGATCGACCCGGCAAAGGATTTCGGGGCGCTGCGCGAACCGATCATCAAGCTCGCGGTCGCCGTCATCCTGTTCGAGGGCGGGCTCAGCCTGAAATTCCGCGAACTGCGCCATGCCGGCGTCGCGGTGTTCATGCTCGTCTTCGTCGGCGTGCCGGTCGGCTGGGCGCTCGGCACCGCGGCCGCCTATTACGGCGCGGGGCTGCCGTTCGAGCTGTCGGCGCTGTTCGGCGGCATCATGGTCGTCACCGGCCCGACGGTGATCGTGCCGCTGCTGCGCACGCTCAACATCACGCCGCGCGTCAAGCACATGCTGAAATGGGAAGCGATCGTGAACGACCCGATCGGCGCGCTGCTCGCGGTCGGCATCTATTCCTACATCATCCACGGCGGCAGCGACGCGAACGGCGTCGGCATCGTCACCGATGTCGTCGCCGCCAGCCTGCTCGCGATGCTGATCGGCGGCGCCGCCGCCTTCGCGCTGACCGCGGCCTTCGTGCGCGGCTGGGTGCCCGAATATCTGAAGGCGCCGGTGCTGCTGACGACGGTGATCGCGGTCTTCGTCCTCTCAGACCTCATCATGCACGAAACGGGACTGATCACCGTCACGGTGATGGGGGTGGTGATGGCGAACCGCGAGACCGATTCGAGCCATATGCTGATGCGCTTCAAGGAGGATTTGACCGTCCTCCTCGTCTCGGGCGTGTTCATCATCCTGTCCGCCACGCTCGACTGGACCGTCGTCCAGAATTTCCAGCTCCGCTTCCTGCTCTTCCTCGTCCTGCTGCTTTTCGTGGTGCGGCCGCTGACGATCATGGCGGCGCTGCTCTTTACCCGCATCCCCTTGCGCGAGCGCCTGTTCGTCGCCTGGATCGCGCCGCGCGGCATTGTTGCCGCCGCCGTGACCGGCCTGTTCGCGCTGCGCCTGTCGGATTACGGGGTGCCGGGCGCGGAGGCGCTGGTGCCACTGTCCTTTGCGGTGGTCATCGCGACGATCTTCGCGCACGGCTTCACCGCCGCGCCCTTCGCGCGCTGGCTGGGGCTCGACCGCGGCAAGGGCGACGGGGTGCTGCTCGTCGGCGCCAACGGCTGGACGATCGCCTTCGCCGAGTTCGTCAAGGCACAGGGCCGCGCGGTGCTGGTCGCCGACACCAGCCTGCTCGCGCTGCGCCGCGCCCGCGCCGCCGACCTGCCCGTCTATCACGGCGATATCTTGGACGAGACGCACGACGACCATCTCGACATGGGCCGCTATCAGCAACTGATCGCCGCGACCGACAACGACGCCTATAACGCGCTGGTGTGCAGCGAGCTGGCGCCCGAGGTCGGCCACGACCGGGTCAGCCGGGTGATCGCCGAGACGCCGCGGGGCAGCCGGCGGCGCGGGCGCGTCCTGACGCTCGGGGGCACGCCGATCGAGACGCAGCTCGACCGGCTGCAGGCGGGGTGGACCTTCGGCCGCACCCGGATCACCGAGAAATTCCCCTATGCCGATTTCGTCGCGCGGATGAAGGCGTCGGGCGGCGACAGCCTGATGGTCGCGCGGCCGTCGGGCGACCTCGCCGTCTTTTCCGCCCAGCACCGGCCGCCGGTCGAGCCGGGCGACACCGTCTGGACCTTCGTCCCGCCCGACGACCCGCGCACGCGGATCGAGGCGCGCGACGCGGCTCCCTGAACCGATCCCTGAATTAGCGCGCTCGCGCCGCCTGGTGCGCGATGTCGGTCATCAGCTTGCGGAACAGCACCGCCCCCGCGGTGCCCGACGATTTGAGCGCGCGCTCGCAATCGAGCAGCCGCGTCATCAGCCGCGCGACGCGCAGCGAATCCCAGATGTGGAGCTGCGCCGTCACCGCATCGCGCTCCTTCCAGAAAACGCCGCTGCTCCGCGCCGATACCACCGTCGCCGGATGTGCGCCCGCATCGACCTCGGCGCGCAGCCGGGCGAGCTGCATCGCGCGGATGCCGAGCGCGCGGATGATGCGGATTTCGGCAACGCCGATCGCCGCCGCCTTCGCCAGCATGTCGGGCAGGTCGCGCACCTTGCCGCCGAGCGCGACGTTGATGCATGCGCTGACGTCCTCCTCGTGCGTCGCGGCGCCCAGCGCGGCGATGTCCGCCGCCGTCACCTGCCGCTGCCGGTCGGGCGCGGCGTCGAGGTAGAGCGCGATCTTCTCGATCTCGCGCCGCATCAGCGCCTGGTCGCCCGACACGAGATCGACGAGCAGCTGTGCATCGGCGTTGGACAGGCGCAACCCCTGATCCTGCGCCGCGTCCATCGCGATGCCGACCAGCGCGCGCCGGTCGGGCTGGTAGCAGATGGCGGCAACCGCCCCCGCCGCGCCCTCGACCAGCTTGACGAGCTTCGAACGCGCGCTCACCGACGCGCCGGTCGCGATCACCGGGTTGATCGCGGTGTCGGCGGCGAGCAGCGCCTCAACCGCCGACAGGCAATCGTCGCCGCTGCCCGCGATCTCCAGCCGGATCACCCGCGCCGGCGAAAAGAGCGACATCGACGCCGCCTCAGCGGCTAGCAGCGCCGCATCCTGCGACAGCTGCGGCGAGGCGAGGTCGAGCCGCTCAGCCTCCGGGCCCGCAAGCCCGACGAGATGCGCGGCGACCGCGCCCATCGTCGCCTCGTCGGGACCGGTGAGCAGGACGAAGCGGACCGCGGGGTCGAGGCGCGTCTGGCGTTCGAGGTCGGCGGGCTTGAGCGGCTTCATCGCCGCTCAGCGCGCCGGCGGGGGTGCCGGGGCAGCCGCGGCCTGCCCGCCGCCGCGGCTCGCGAACACCGCGACGCGCGCGACGATCTGGTCAGCGATGCCCTGCGCGAGCCGTTCGAGGGTCGAGGATTCGGCGGCGATCGTCGCATATTCGCTGCCGACGACGTCGATCCCCGCGTCGGCCGCGGCGGTCGCGTCGAGCAGCACCTCGCCCGACCCCGCATCGACGAGCTGGTAGCGCGCGCGCAGCGTCCGCCGCTCGCGCGTGACCGCATCGTCCGAGCGGACGCCGAAGCCGGTAATCGAATCCTCGAGCCGCACATCGAGCCGCAGCCGCGCGCCCGCGCCCTGCCCCGCCTGCGTCGGCTGGAGCCGGTCGCGCAGCGCGTTGCGGACGAGCCAGCCCGAATGCCCCTCGATCGGCGCGACATCGACATCGGCGAGCGTCCGCGCCACCGCGCCCTGGCTGCCGTTCGCATAGAGCGGGCGCAGTCCGCAGCCGCCGAGCAACAGCGAGGCGGCGACGAGCGAGGAGGTCAGGAGGCTACGCATCGGGGGAATAATGACCGCAATCCCTGTTCGTGTCGAGCCCGTCGACCGCCCGCAGGGGACCTCTGGCCGAAGTCGATGCAAGGTAGCGGCCCTTTCGCATTCCATGCGGCCATCCTTCTCCCCTCCCGCAGGCGGGAGGGGGTTGGGGATATCCCGATTTCGCTCGACGAAGCCGGAGAGTCGGCAGCACCCATCTTCAGGGAACGATGTTCACCAGCCGGTCGGGGACGACGATCACCTTCCTCGGCGCCGCGCCGCCGAGCAGGTCGGCGATGCGCGGCCGCGCCAGCGCCGCGGCCTCCGCCGCTGCCTTGTCCGCGCCCTTGGCCAGCGTCATCGTATCGCGCAGCTTGCCGGCGATCTGGATCGCGATCGTCACCTCGTCGTCGACGAGCAGCGCCGGATCGGCGGCCGGCCATGCCGCGTCGGCGACCATCGCGGCGCCGCGCCGGCTGTCGGGAAGCGCCGTCCACGCCTCTTCGGCGAGGTGCGGCATCATCGGCGCGACGAGCAGGATCAGCGTCCGGCACGCCTCGCCGCGGGTCGCCGAGGGCTTCGCCTTCTCGATCTCGTTGGCGAGCGCGTGGATCTTCGCCACCGCCTTGTTGAAGCCGAGCGCCTCGATGTCGGCGGCGACCCCGGCGATCGCCTGGTGCAGCTTGCGCGCGAGCGCCTTGTCCTCGCCGCCGTCGCCGACGACTTCGGTCTCGCCGAAGATCCGCCACAAACGCTGCACGAAGCGCCACGCGCCCTCGATCCCCGCCTCGCTCCACGGCAGGTCGCGCTCGGGCGGGCTGTCGGAGAGCATGAACCAGCGCGCCGCGTCGGCGCCATATTGGTCGAGGATGGCGTCGGGATCGACGACATTCTTCTTCGACTTCGACATCTTGATGACGCGGCCGACCGCGACCGGCGCGCCGTCGGCGTCGAGCGTCGCGCCGTCGGCGGTGCGCGTCACCTCGTCGGGGGTGAAATAGAGCGGCGGCATCCCCTCGCCCTGCGCCCGGCTATAGGTTTCATGCGTGACCATACCCTGCGTGAACAGGCTCGCGAACGGCTCCTTGATCTCGACCATCCCCAGCCGTTCGAGCGCGCGCGTCCAGAAGCGCGCATAGAGCAGGTGGAGGATCGCATGCTCGATGCCGCCGATATACTGGTCGACCGGCAGCCAGCGGCGGATGACCTCCGGGTCGAACGGCCGGTCCGCCGGCGCGCTCGCGAAGCGCAGGAAATACCAGGAGGAATCGACGAAGGTGTCGAGCGTGTCGGTTTCGCGCTCGGCGGCGCCGCCGCACGACGGGCAGGCGACATGCTTCCACGTCGGGTGGCGCAGCAGCGGATTGCCGGGGACCGAGAAATCGACGTCCTCGGGCAGCACGACGGGAAGCTGGTCCCTGGGCACCGGCACCGTGCCGCACGCCGGACAGTGGATGAAGGGGATCGGCGTTCCCCAATAGCGCTGGCGCGACACGCCCCAGTCGCGCAGGCGCCACACGGTCGTGCCCTTGCCCCAGCCTTCATGCTCGGCGCGCGCGATGATCGCGGCTTTCGCCTCGTCAACGGTCATGCCGTCGAGGAAATGGCTGTTCACCAGCCTGCCGGGGCCGGTGTAGGCCTCGTCGCCGGCGAAGACCTGTTCGGTCTCGTCGCCGTCGGCGATCACGCGGTGGACCGGCAGGCCATATTTGCGCGCGAAATCGAGGTCGCGCTGGTCGTGCGCCGGGCAGCCGAAGATCGCACCGGTGCCATAATCCATCAACACATAGTTCACCACCCATACCGGCAGATGCCAGTCGGGGTCGAGCGGATGCTGGACCGATACGCCGGTGTCGAAGCCCATCTTGTCCGCGGTTTCGAGCTGTTCGGCCGAGGTGCCCTGGCGCCGGCATTCGGCGATGAAGGCCGCGAGTTCGGGCGAATCCTTGGCGAGGCGCTCGGCGAGCGGATGGTCGGGCGCGATCGCCGCGAAGCTCGCACCGTACAGCGTGTCGGGGCGCGTCGTGAAGACATCGAACCCCGGTGCGCCGCCCGCGAGGCGGAACGAGAATTCCAGCCCCTGCGACTTGCCGATCCAGTTCTCCTGCATCAGCCGCACCTTGTCGGGCCAATGGTCGAGGCTCTTGAGCCCGTCGAGCAGATCGTCGGCGAAGGCGGTGATCTTCAGGAACCACTGCGACAGCTTCTTCTTCTCGACCGGCGCGCCCGACCGCCAGCCGCGCCCGTCGATCACCTGCTCGTTGGCGAGCACGGTCATGTCGACCGGGTCCCAGTTGACGTAGCTTTCCTTGCGCGTGACCAGCCCCGCGGCGAACAGGTCGAGGAACAGCGCCTGTTCCTGCCCGTAATAGTCGGGCTCGCAGGTCGCGAGCTCGCGGCTCCAGTCGATTGCGAGGCCGAGGCGCTTCAGCTGCGCGCGCATCGCGGCGATATTGTCGCGCGTCCAGCCGCCGGGGTGGACCCCCTTTTCCATCGCCGCATTCTCGGCCGGCATGCCGAAGGCGTCCCAGCCCATCGGATGGAGCACCGCGTGCCCGGTCATCCGCTTGAAGCGCGCGAGCACGTCGCCCATCGCATAGTTGCGGACGTGCCCCATATGGATGCGCCCCGACGGATAGGGGAACATCTCGAGGATATAGGCTTTCGGCTTGTCGCCCCCGACCATATCTTTGCTGTCGTCGGTGGCAAAGCTGTTCGCGGCCTCCCACGCCGCCTGCCAGCGGGCGTCGGCAGCCAGGGCGCCAAAGCGCGATTCGCGGGTCATGTCCTGTTTACCCCGTTGTCTGTCGGTTGGCGCGGGTCCGCGCCGGAGAATTAGCCTTCGAACGCGCTGCGGCGCAGGTCGCGGGCGCGGGTGAGGATGATCTCCTCCAGCTTCTGCACCGTCGCCGCCTGCACCGGCGCGTCGACCCAGCCGCCGCCCTGCGCGACCTGGCGCGACGCGGCGACGCGCAGCGCGTCGGCGCGCAGATCCTGGTCGAGGATCGACACCGTCACCTTCATGCGTTCGTTCGGGTTGCTCGGATTGGCGTACCAGTCGGTGATGATCACCCCGCCCGACGAATCGGCCTGGAGCAGCGGCATGAACGACAGCGAATCGAGCGACGCGCGCCACAGATAGCTGTTCACGCCGATCGTCGTCACCTGCGACGCGGCGAGGTCGGCCTTGGGCCGTTCCTTCCCGCCGCCGCACCCCGCGAGGCCGAGCGCCGCGACGCCGAGCAGGGCGAGCGCCGCCGGGCGGCGGCCGAGCCGGGCAAGGAAGGAAAGCTGGGGCATGCCGAATACCTTATCATGGGGCGCCGCCGGGCCGGGCGGCCGGCTGCGCTGCGGGAATTGCAAGCGTCTCTATCGCCGTTGCCGCCGTCCGGCAAGCGCGGCAATACGCCATCCGCCGCGGTCCCGACTGTGGTCATCGTGCAACAATCCGGGTAAAAGCAGGCATGGGACGATCGGGCGAAGCGGAAACGCTGGCAATCCGGCGGCAGCCGTCCTATCTGAAGATTCGATTGGGGTTGGAGTCGCAGGATAATGGCGCGGAAACCGCGACATTTTTGGAGGGGTAGCGTCGTCGTTCTGGCGACCCTTTCGCTCGCCCTGCCCCCTGCCCTCGCCGCGATGAGCCGCGCCGACCGCATCCGCGACACGACGCTGTCGCAGACGCTGCTCGGCCAGTTCACTCCCGCGTCGGGCGATCCGCGCCTGATCGCGCGCTACGTCCGCATGTCGGAAGAATCGCGCCGCGCGTTCAGCTTCACCCCCGCGATCACCGACGACAGCCGCAAGAATCGCGCGATCACCGTCGTGATCCGCGCCCGCGACGAGGCGTCGAGCGCCGCGCGCACCGCCGCGCTGGCCGCCGGGCGCAGCAAGACGCCGATCGGCATCGCCCCCGTCGCCTATGATCTGGGCGCATCGGTCGGCTTCCAGAAGTTCGTGACCCCGGCGCTGCCGAGCGGCACCGACCTGCGCAACCTGCCCGTCGCCAAGGCGCCCGAGCAGGAAGAGGCCAAGTCGCGCTTCGCCACCCGCGTCATCAACCGTGCCAGCGATCCGGCGGGCGCGACCGACCGCATCACCGCGCCGGGCGACAACCAGAGCGTCGATGTCGTCAGCAGCTATCGCCTGACGAAGAATCTCGATGTCACCGCGGGCGTGCGCTATCGTACCGACGACCGCTTCCAGCCGCTGACCGATTCGCGCCGCGACAGCCAGGCGGTCTATGTCGGGACGGCGTTCCGCTTCTGACGCTGCCGGCGCTTCGCCGCTTTCGTCTTTCCCCGATCATCCCACGCGTCGATCGCCGCCCAGCCGGGCACGGCGATGCCGCCGCCCGCCGCGCGGAGCCGCAGCGCGCGCGCGCGCGCCGGCGTCATGCCGCCGAGCGCGACCGCCCGCCCGCCAGCCAGCCGCGCGAGCCGCAACCGCTCGGCGGTCGATAGCGTCGGCGCGCCGGGGTGCGAACGCGTCGGGTGGAGCGGCGAGACGAACACTGCTTGCGCACCGGCGCGGCGCGCGGCGCGCGCCTCGGCGCGGTCGTGGACAGCCATCGTGCGGACCAGATCCAGCCGCCGCGCCTGCGCCGCCGCGCCGCGCCCCTGCCGGCGCAGATGCACGCCGTCGGCGCCCCAGCGCCGCGCCAGCGCCGGCGGCCCCGCGAGCAGCAGCGACAGGTGCCGCGCTCGCGCGATGCGCGCGAGGCGCCGGAACAGGCGCCAGCGCGCACCGGGCGCCAGCCCGTCGTGCCGCACGACGATACCGCTGCCCGGCGGCAGCAGCGCCGCCAGCCGCGCGAGCGGCGTCGCGGCGCGTTCGTCGGTGAACAACCAGACACCGGAAAGGCGGGCACCGCGCGGCGGGGGGTGGCGTCGAGGCATCGCTCTTCCTATAGGCGCGTCGGGGCGGCGCGCAACGCGCACGCCACCCGGAGGCGAACGGAATGGACCAAGCGGCAGAGCGGCTGGCGGAGGTGCGGGCCAACATCGCGGCGGCGGCGAAGCGCGCCGGCCGCGAGGCCGACGCCGTCTGCCTGATCGCGGTGTCGAAGACGCACGACGCCGACGCCATCCGCCCGCTGATTGCCGCCGGCCAGCGTCATTTCGGCGAGAATCGCGTGCAGGAGGCCGCGGCCAAATGGCCCGCGCTGCGCGCCGAAGCATCTGGCATCACGTTGCACCTGATCGGCCGGCTCCAGTCGAACAAGGCCGAGGATGCGGTGATGCTGTTCGACGCAATCCACTCGGTCGACCGCCCGTCGCTGGTACACGCGCTGGCGAAGGCGTGCGACCGGCTGGACCGGCGCCCGCGCCTCTTCGTCCAGGTCAATGTCGGCGACGAGGCGCAGAAGGGCGGCTGTGCGGTCGCCGACCTGCCCGCATTGCTCGCCGAGGCGGCGGAGGCCGGATTGCGCATCGAGGGGCTGATGGCGATCCCCCCGGCGGATCGCGAACCCGCGCCCTATTTCGCGCTGCTCGACGAACTCGCCGAACGGCACGCGCTGCCGCTGCGCTCGATGGGGATGAGCGGCGATTATCCGACCGCGGTGATGCTGGGCGCGACGCACGTGCGCGTCGGCACCGCCCTGTTCGGGGCGCGGGACTAAGGAAGACAGCAGCGTCGGGGAGGAAAGCGAGATGGACCATGAACAGACAGCCGACCTTCCCTATCTGAAGAAGGTGGTCGGCGCGTCGATGGCCGGCACCGTCGTCGAATGGTATGAATTCTTCCTCTACGGCACCGCCGCGACGCTGGTGTTCGGCAAGCTCTTCTTCCCCGACACCGGCAACGAGCTCGACGGCATCATCGCGGCCTTCGCCACCTATGCCGTCGGCTTCCTCGCCCGGCCGCTGGGCGGGGTGGTGTTCGGCCATGTCGGCGACCGCATCGGCCGCAAGGCGCTGCTGCAGCTCAGCCTCGTGCTGATCGGCGTGTCGACCTTCCTGATGGGCTGCCTGCCGGGCTTCGACAGCATCGGCTATTGGGCGCCGGCGCTGCTGGTGCTGCTGCGCTTCGTGCAGGGCTTCGCGCTCGGCGGCGAGTGGGGCGGGGCGGTGCTGCTCGTCACCGAGCACAGCCCGAACCGCAGCCGCGCCTTCTGGGGCAGCTTCCCGCAGGCGGGGGTGCCGCTCGGCAACCTGCTCGCGACCGCGGTGCTGCTGATCCTCGCGGCGACGCTGTCCGACGCGGATTTCCTCGCCTGGGGCTGGCGCGTCGGCTTCTGGCTGTCGGCGGTGATCGTTGTCATCGGCTATTATATCCGCACCCAGGTCAGCGACTCGCCGATCTTCGAGGAGGCGCGGGCGCACGCCGAGGCCTCGGCCGGAGGGGGCTATGGTCTTACCGAGGTGTTTCGCCACTATCCGCGCGGCGTGTTCACCGCGATGGGTCTGCGCTTCGGCGAGAATATCGTCTATTATATGGTGGTTACCTTCTCGATCACCTATCTTCACCATCGCGAGATCGACACGACGCGCATCCTCGCGCTGCTGTTTGCCGCGCATATTGTCCACGTCGTCGCCATTCCGCTGGTCGGCGCGCTCGCCGACCGGATCGGGCGCCGGCCCGTCTATATCGCCGGGGCCGCGCTCACCATGGTCTGGCCGTTCCTCGCCTTCCCGATGTTCGACACCGGCGCCACCGCGACGATCCTTGCCGCGATCATGCTCGGCCTCGCGATCCACGCACTGATGTATGCGCCGCAGCCCGCGATCATGGCGGAGATGTTCCCGACGCGCATGCGCTATTCGGGCGTGTCGCTCGGCTATCAGGTGACGGCGATCGTCGCGGGGTCGTGGGCGCCGCTGATCGGCACCGCGCTGCTGCGCGAATATGACAGCTGGACCCCGATCGCCGCCTATATCGCCATCGCCGCCGCGGTCAGCCTGCTGTCGGCGCTGGCGATGCGCGAGACCAGGGGCACGTCGCTGCTCGCGCTCGACGCAGCCGACCGCAACCGCCCAGCGGCGGCGGCGGGCTGATCGGCCTTTACCCGAAAACGCCCTAATCGTTCGAGAAGCGGCCCTCGGTCACTTCGCGGACGATGCCCGCGCGGATGGTGAAATCGCCGAAATGCTCGCCCGGCTGCCGCTCGGCGGCATAGCGGCCCAGCGTTTCGTCGAGCGTCTCGAGGATCGCCGCCTCGCCGATATTCTCGCGATAGAGGCGCCCGAGGCGCTGGCCATGGAAACCGCCGCCCAGATAGAGATTATATTTGCCCGGCGCGCGGCCGGTCAGCCCGATCTCGGCGATATAGGGGCGGGCGCAGCCGTTGGGGCATCCCGTCATGCGCAGCGTGATCGGTTCCTTCTCCAGCCCGTGGCGCGACAGGATCGCCTCGATGCGGGTGATCAGGCTGGGCAGATAGCGTTCGCTGTCCGCCATCGCGAGGCCGCAGGTCGGCAGCGCGACGCATGCCATCGCATTGAGCCGCAACGTGCTGCGCGCGTTGAGCGCGGCGAGCCCGGTCTCGGCGAGCAGCGCCTCGATTGCCGGCCGGTCGGCGGCGGCGATCCCGGCGATCATCAGATTCTGGTTGGGGGTCAGGCGGAAATGCCCCTTGTGGACGCGCGCGATCGGTTCGATCCGGTCGAGCAGATCGCGGTCGAGCCGGCCGTTCTCGACGAACAGCGTATAATGGTGGACGCCATCGTCCGATTCGGTCCAGCCATAGCGGTCGGCGTTCGAGGTGAAGGCATAGGGGCGCGCGGGATCGAGCGGCCCGGCGCGATCCTCGATCGCCGCCTTGATCCAGTCGAGCCCCTTGTCGTCGATCGTATATTTGAAGCGCGCCCGCGCGCGGTCGGCGCGATTGCCATAGTCGCGCTGGACGCCCATCACCGCCTCGGTCACCGGATAGAGCCGGTCGGGGGTGATGAAGCCGATCACCGACGCGGTGCGCGGATAGGTGTGCGGCGCCTTGTCGGTGCGCCCCATGCCGCCGCCGATCGCGACGTTGAAGCCGGCGATCCGCCCGTCATCGCCGACGATGGCGATATAGCCGAGGTCCTGGGCATAGATGTCGATGTCGTTGTTCGGCGGGATGACGAAGCCGATCTTGAACTTGCGGGGCATGTAGGTGCGCCCGTAGAAAGGCTCCTCAGGCCCGGAGGTCGCAACCCGTTCCTCGCCGTACCAGATTTCGTGATAGGCGCCCGTTTTCGGGATCACATGGTCGCTGACCGCCTTCGCCAGATCGGCGAGTTCGGCCTGCAGCGCGGGGAATTCGGGATAGACGGTCGCCATCACGCCGCGCGAATCGTCGCCGCACGCCGCCACCGTGTCGAGCAGCACCTCGTGCAGCCCGCGGATCAGCGGGACGAGGTCCTGCTTGAGCACCCAGTGGAACTGAAAGGTCTGGCGCGTCGTCATGCGCAGCGTCTCGCCGCCGTGCGCGCAGGCCAGTTCGGCGATCTTCAGCCAGCGTTCGGTCGTGCAGATGCCCCCGGGCAAGCGGACGCGGATCATGAACTGAAAGGCGGGCTCCAGCTTCTGCCGGCGGCGCTCGTCGCGGACGTCGCGGTCGTCCTGCTGATAGATGCCGTGGAACTTCATCAGCTTGATGTCGTTGCCGGGCACCGCGGAGGTGATGCGGTCGAGCAGCCCGAGCGCAATTGTCCCGCGCAGCTGGTCGCTTTCGGCCTTCAACGTCTCGTCGGGGCTCAGCCGGTCGAGCGGCTGCGACACGTCCTGGCTGCGGTCGGTGGGGGGAAGCAGGTCCATCGGGCGGTTCCTCAATAGATGTCGCGCTGGTAGCGGCCGTCGCGCTGCAGATCGCGCAGATATTCCTCGGCATCCTCGGTCTGGACGCTCGCCTGTTCGGCGATCAGCGCGACCAGCGCGGCGTGGACGTCGGGCGCGAGCCGCGCCGCGTCGCCGCAGACATAGAGGTGCGCGCCCTCCTCCAGCCAGGCATGGACGTCGCGCGCCTGTTCGCGGAGGCGGTGCTGGACGTAGAGCTTCTGGGTGCCGTCGCGCGAGAAGGCGACGTCCATCCGTGTCAGCGTGCCGTCGGCCAGCCATTGCTGCCATTCGGTCTGGTAGAGGAAGTCGCTGCGGAAATGGCGCTCGCCGAAGAACAGCCACGCCCGGCCGCCGCCGCGCGCTTCGCGCTCCTGCAGGAAGGCGCGATAGGGGGCAACGCCGGTGCCGGCGCCGATCATGATGATCGGCCGCCCCTCGGGCGGCAGGCGGAAATGCGGATTGGCCTGGATATAGACGGGAACCACCGAGTCGATTTCCACGCGGTCGGCGATCTGGCCGGAGGCGACCCCCGACCGCGGCTGGTCGTGCAGCGCATAGCGCACCGGCGCGACGGTGATATGCGCCTCGTCGGGGCAGGCGGCGAGACTGGACGCGATCGAATAGAGCCGCGGCTGGAGCGGCCGCAGCCCATCGGCGAAGCGCTGCGGATCAACGCCCTTCAGCGGAAAGGCGCGGACGATGTCGACGATGTGGTTGGCGTGCAGGAACGCCGCGCGCTCGCCGCTGTCCATCGCCGCGAACACGTCGCCGGTTCCGGTCAGCGCGCCCCAATGGTCGAGAAAACGCAGCGTCGCGGTCGTCACCTCGAGCGACGTCGCCAGCGCCTCTTCCAGCGTCGTCGCCTTCCCCTTGAGAGTCAGCGGCGCGCTGCCCGGCAGGTCGAGCGCGGCCAGCAGCGCCTCGACCGCCGCCGGGTCGTTGCGCGCGACGAACCCCAGCGCGTCGCCGGGCTGATAGCTGAGCCCCGATCCCGCGAGCGACAGCTCGACATGCTGGGTCTCCTTGCTCGACCCGCGCCCCGACAGGCGAATCTTCTCGATCACCGTCGCCGGAAAGGGATTGCGCTTGTCGTGGCCGGCATCCGGGGCGGACGCGGGCGCCGCACCGGCCGGCGCGGCCGGCGTTGCGGGCGCCGCTTCGGCCTGTTCGGCGGCGAGCAGCGCCAATATGTCGACGCTCCATTCGGCCGCGGGCTCGTCGAAATCGACGTCGCAGTCGACGCGCGGGCGCAGCCGCTGCGCCCCCAGCGCCTCCAGCCGCGCGTCGATCCGCTTGCCGGCACCGCAGAACTGCTCATAGCTCATGTCGCCGAGCGCGAGGACGGCATAGCGCAGGTCGGGCAGCGGCGGCGCCTTGCGGCTCTCGACGAAATCGAAGAAATCGGCCGCGGGCTGCGGCGGGTCGCCCTCGCCATGGGTGGCGACGACGATCAGCAGGTCCTGCTCGTCCTTCAGCCGGCGCGGCTTGTAGTCGGCCATGTCCGACAGTAGCGGGGCGAGACCCTGCGCGGTCGCCGCGGCGGCGAGGCTCTTCGCCAGTTCGGCGCCGTTGCCGGTCTCGCTGCCATAAAGGATGGCGAGCGTGCGCGCCGCCGGGCGCGGCGCGGCGGGGGCAGGCGACGCGAGCGCTCCCGCACCGCCGCCGCGCGCCAGTCCGAGCGCCAGCCCCGCGAAATAACCGCTCGCCCAGCGCGCCTGCTCGGCGGTCAGCGTCGCGCCCAGCGCCTCGACCAGCCCGGCCTGCTCGCCCGTCAGCAGGGCAGGGGCATGCTGCGGTGCCGTCATGATTTCAGCCGTCATCTCTCTCGACCCTTCGACGATAGGGAGGCGCTTCGCCTCCGGCTGCCCACTCGTATGCGGCGCGGCAGCGAGGCGAGCGCAATGGCGGCGCAGATCGCACGGCGGGCGGAAAACTGGCAAAGGAAATGTTGGGAATCCGCGGCGATAATAAGTTGGGATCGGCCAAAGGATTCTTTACTGCTTCAATAAGAAGCAAAAATTTTTATGATGATGTTCAATATATTTTCTGTTTAATGCTCCGATCCCGCAGTCATAACGGGATTCAATATTTGATTTGCGCTACCCAACAATATCTAGGTTCGGTCGCCCGCTGCCTTCTGCGATGGTCGCCGCCATTGCCAAGGAGAGCTGACATGTCGATTTTGCTGGGACAGACCGCACCCGATTTTGAACAGGAAAGCACCGCGGGGACCATTCGCTTTCACGAATGGCTCGGCGACTCGTGGGGGCTGCTGTTCAGCCACCCCAAGGATTATACGCCGATCTGCACCACCGAACTGGGTGAGGTCGCGCGGCTGCGCGGCGAGTGGGACAAGCGCGGGGTCAAGACGATCGGCCTGTCGGTCGATCCGCTCGACTCGCACTTCGGCTGGGCGAAGGACATCGAGGAAACGCAGGGGCAGAAGCTCGACTATCCGCTGCTCGCCGATTTCGACGGCAAGGTCTCGGCGCTCTACGAGATGATCCATCCCGATTCGGACCCGACCTATACGGTGCGCTCGGTGTTCGTCGTCGACCCGAACAAGAAAATCCGGCTGATCCTGACCTATCCGCCCAGCTCGGGCCGCAATTTCGCGGAGATATTGCGGGCGATCGACAGCCTCCAGCTCACCGACGCGCAGCCGGTGGCGACCCCGGTCAACTGGAACCCCGGCGATGCGGTCATCATCTCGCCGAAGCTGTCCGACGCGGACGCGAAGCAGCGCTTCCCGCAGGGGTTCAAGACATTGAAACCCTATCTCCGCTCGGTCGAACTCGAAGCCTCGGCCTGAGGCGCGGCACGGCGGGTCCGCATCGGCCTAGGACGGATCGACATTCAGCTCTGGCGGCCTGCAAATGGCGGCTTTTCGCGCTTCCGGTGCTCACGTGCCATCAGCACGCTGCGCTCCGGGTCCCGAAAATCCACCATTTTGACCTGTGGTCGTCTTCGACTCCGGCTCGCCATCTTCTGAATGTCGATCCGTCCTGGGGTGCGGACCCGCTATTGATATTCGACCGTCACCGGGATGCGGCCGCGATAGTCGCCGTCGTCGAGCCCCGCGACCTGCAGGCGGCCGCCGAAGCGGAAGCGCAGCCGGCCGTCGGGGCCGAGCCGCGGCGCCGGCGGCAGGTCGGTGACGAGCCCGGTGACGCGCGCCGCGCGCCCGCTGCCGCTTTCGAGGTCGACCGCCGTCGGCAGCACGACGCGCACCGCCGCGCCCGGCTCGCCGCGCACCGATACCACCCCCGACAGCGCGAAACCCCCGAGATCGAAGAGCGCGCCGCGCAGCCGCCGCACGCCCGATACGGGGTCGACCTCGACCTCGCCGCCCGCGGCGCCGACCGCGACGCGGCCCATGTCGAGCTGCGTCTCGATCTCGACGCGCAGCGGCGTTTCCGCGGTGCGCCCGATTCGCGGCGCGGCCCCGGCTTCGGCGCCGGGCGCGCACAGCAGGCATTGCGCCGCCGCCGGCGCCGCCGCGGAAGCCAGGATCGGAACGAGGGCGACGGGCCATCTCACGCCCTCACCCTGCCACGATCATGGTTAAGTGCGCGTAAAGCCGCCGCGTCGCAAAGGGGACGGCAGCCCCCGCCCGCCCCCTTGCGACGCGGCCGCGGCGGGCCGATATATGCGAGCGGAAGGCCGCGCCGCCCCGCCGCGCGCACCCGCAAGGAGAGCCCCGATGACCGACAACCGAACCGCCCTCGACCCGATGGCGCATCATGTGCTGCGCGAAAGCGGCACCGAGCGCGCCTTCACCGGCAAATACAATGATTTCAAGGGCGACGGCATCTATCGCTGCGCCGGCTGCGGCGCGCCGCTGTTCGACAGCCGCACCAAATATGACAGCGGCTCGGGCTGGCCGAGCTACACCGCCCCCGCGAGCGAGGGCGCGGTCAGCGAGCATCGCGATACGCGCCACGGCATGACGCGGATCGAGGTGCGCTGCGCCGCGTGCGAAGGCCATCTCGGCCATGTCTTTCCCGACGGCCCCGGCCCGGCGGGCCTGCGCTATTGCATCAACAGCGCGGCGCTTGACTTCGCCGAGCGCGGACGGGATGAGGCGGAGACCGGCGCGGGCTGACTACATCCCTCGCGCCCAAGGGGCCGACGTCAACGGGCTGTGACTGACAGGGCGCAGCGAGGGAAGGAACACGGACTTTGCGCCGCGAACGACAGCCGGCTTCGTCGGGAAAATCCTCGTCTTCGGGCAAGACGCCCCGCTCGGGCGCGGCGGCGCTGCCGCGCTGGCGGCTGTGGCTGCGCCGCGCCGTCCGCTGGGGGCTGGCGCTCGCCTTCGTCGGCGCGGTCGCGCTGGCGGTCGCGGTCGGGCTCGCGGTGCAGCGGATGCCCAGCTTCGAGGCGCTCAAGAAATCGCCCGCCGGCCAGACGGTGCGCATCCACGCCGCCGACGGCACCGTCTTCTTCTCGCTCGGGCCGAACTACGGGCGCTGGCTGACGCTGCGCGAGGTGCCGCAGGTGATGCAGGACGCGATGGTCGCGGTCGAGGACCGCCGCTTTCGCTATCACCCCGGCCTCGACCCGGTCGGGATGACCCGCGCCGCGGTGTTCGCGGTGCGCACCCACGGCACCGGGCGGCGCATGCAGGGCGCCTCGACGATCACCCAGCAACTCGCGCGCAACATCTTCCTGTCGAACAGCTACACCTGGACGCGCAAGGGGCGCGAGATGGTGCTCGCGCTCGCGCTCGAATGGAAATTCTCGAAGGACGAGCTGCTCGAACTCTATCTGAACAAGGTCTATTTCGGCGGCGGCAGCTATGGCGTCGACGCCGCGTCGCGCCGCTTCTTCGGGCATAGCGCGACCCAGATGTCGCTGTCGGAGGCGGCGGTGATCGCGGGGCTGGTCAAGGCGCCGTCGCGCTATTCGCCGACCGCCGACGCGCAGGCGGCGCTGGGCCGCGCCGGCGTCGTGCTCGAAACGATGGTCGACGCGGGCTTCATCACCCGCTCGCAGGCCGCCGGCGCCGAGCCCGCCAACGTCCAGCTCGCGCAGGAGACGGGACAGAACAGCGCGCGCTATTTCACCGACTGGGCGCTGCCGCAGCTCGACATGCTGATCGACGAGGGCAACGAGCCGCTCGACGTCTACACGACGATCGACCTCGGCATGCAGCGCGCGGCGACCGCGGCGATCCAGGCCAACGCCCCCGGCGGCGTGCAGGGCGCGCTCGTCGCGCTCGACCGCGACGGCGCGGTGCGCGCGATGGTCGGCGGCACCGATTACGTCACCTCCAACTACAACCGCGCGACGCAGGCAGTGCGCCAGCCGGGATCGGCGTGGAAGCTGTTCGTCTACATGGCCGCGCTCGAGGCGGGCTACAAGGTCGACGACCAGGTGGTCGACGAGCCGGTGACGATCAACGGCTGGAGCCCGCGCAACTCGTCGGGGCGCTTCGCCGGACCGATGAGCCTGCGCACCGCCTTCGCCTATTCGGTGAACACCGTCGCGGCGAAGCTGGGCGACGAGATCGGCTTTTCGTCGGTCGCCAACATGGCGCGCCGGCTGGGCATCACCACCCCGATCAACACCCATCCGTCGATGGTGCTGGGCAGCGCGGAGGTGCGCGTGATCGACATGACCGCCGCCTTCGCCGCGGTCGCGCGCGGCGGCGTGTCGGTGCAGCCCTACGGCATCACGCGGGTGACCACCGCCGACGGCCGCCTGCTCTATCAGCGCCCCGCCGAGCGCGGGCAGGTGCTGGTCGATCACTGGGTCGCCGCCGGCATCACCGACCTGCTCCAGACCGCGGTCAACACCGGCACCGGCAAGGCGGCGCAGATCGGGCGCCCGGTCGCGGGCAAGACCGGCACGACGTCGAGCAACAAGGACGGCTGGTTCCTCGGCTTTTCGAGCGGCATCACCACCGGCGTGTGGATGGGCCGCGACGATGCGAAGCCGGTCGGCGGGCTGCAGGGCGGCCGCGCCCCGGCGCGCGCCTTCGCCGACTTCATGCGCGTCGCGGTCGCCAAGCGCCCGATCGAGCCCTTCGATACCGAGGTCAAGCTGCCCGAATGGCAGCTCGAAGAGGATGGCGAGGCCTATTTCGGCGCCCCCGAGGAGGATGGCGCGCTGGTCGACGAGAACGGCATGCCGATCGAATTGCCCGCGCTCGGCCCGCCGCCCGAAGAAGGCACCGCCGCACCGCCGCCGCCCCCGCCCGCCGACGGCCCGGTGCTGAACCAGCAGTGGATCGAGGAGCAGACCGGCCGCCGCCCGCCCGCCGACCCCGGCGCGGCGCCCAGGGCCGTGCCGCAGCTCAAGGCCCCGCCGGCCGCCGCCCCGAAGATCATCGTCCCCCTGCCCAAGACCCCGGCGCGCCCGCCGAACGGCGAGGGCGACCGGGCGGGCTGACGTCCGTTGAGGGCGGCTCGCGCCGGCGTTTCTTTTCGATTTCCGGAGACGCCCTGAATGTTCCCCGGCGAAAGCCGGGGTCCACGCGGGGCAGCGCCACGCCACCTGGACCCCGGCTTTCGCCGGGGAACGAGCCCTTGCGTGTCCAAAGCCCTATACCGAACCAGCCGCAGCCCGGCCGGTCAGCCGAAGCGATAGCGGTGCAGTCCGCGCCCTTCGCGGCGCAGCCAGGCGCGCGCGGCGGCGACGTCACCGTCGTGCAACGCCGCGACGAGCGCGTGGAACGCCGGGCCGTGGTCCATATGCGCGAGGTGCGCGACCTCGTGCGCGACGGTGGCGCGGCGGACATGGTCGGGCGCCAGGATCAGCCGCCAGCTATAGCGCAGGTCGCCCGCGGCGGTGCAGCTTCCCCAGCGGCTGCGCGGGTCGCCGACCCCGACGCGGCCGACGCGCAGCCCCGCCGCCGCCGCGATCGCGCGGCTTTCGCGTTCCATCAGCGCCAGCGCCTCGGCCCTCAGCCAGCGCTCGATCCGCCGCCCCACCCCGGCCGCCGGGCCGCCGACATGCAGGGCATCGTCCGCCAGCCGCACCGCGCGCGGCGCGGAGGCCGACCAGAGGATGCGCCGCTCGACCCCGAACAGGGGCAGCAGCGTGTCGGGTCCGACCGTCACCGGCGCCGCCGCCTTGCCGACCTGCTCGGCGAGCCAGTCCTGCTGCTCGCTCGCCCAGCGCAGCGCCTTGGCGCTGTTCCCCCGGCGCGGCAGCGTCAGCCGCAGTTCGGCGCGCGCGGCGTCGAGGACCAGGCGATAGCGCCGCGCGCGGGCATGGTGGACCAGCCGCACCGGCCAGACCTCGTCGCCGATCCGGATCTGCGGCGCCTCCGCCGCGCGATCAGACGACGCGTTCCACAAGATGGTTCTCCAGCGGCCCGGCGACATCCTCACCGACCGTCCAGCCGACGATCGATTCGCCCGCGCGGTGCACCGCGTCGCGGTCGCCGCACACCAGATAGTGCCAGTCTGGCAGCGGCCGCCCCTCGGCACGCAGCCGATAGGCGCAGCTTTGCGGCAGCCATTCGATATCGGCGACCCTGGCCTTGGTCAGCGTCAGGCAATCGGGGACGTGGCGGCGGCGGTGCCGATAGTCGCCGCACCGCGCGGTCTTCAGGTCGAGCAGGCGGCACGCGACATTGGTCGGATAGATGCGGCCCGTGTCCTCGTCCTCCAGCTTGTGGAGGCAGCATTTGCCGCAGCCGTCGCACAGCGCCTCCCACTCGCCGGCGTCGAGGCTGGCGAGCGGCGCCTCCCAGAAGCGGCGCGCGGGCGCTACTTCACCCATTTCGCCAGCTCGGCGGCGACCTCGGCCGGCGCGCCCTCGTCGCCATCGGTCGACGGGTCGTCGAGCGGCAGCATCGCGAGCGGCTTGTCGTCGGGGTTCATCAGAAAGGCGATCTGGCTGTGCGCCATCAGGTAGCGGTCGGGCGCCGATCCCGCGACCTTGTTGTAAACGACGGCATAATCCTTCGCGACCGCCGCAATCTGTTCGGGGGTGCCGGTGAGGCCGAGCAGGCGCGGGTGATAGCGCGCGACGAAGGGCTTCAGCGCCGCGGGCGTGTCGCGCGCCGGGTCGACGGTGACGAACAGCGGCTGCACCTTCGCGCCCCGCGCGGGGTCGGCCTTCTCGAACTGCGCCAGCCCGCGCATCAGCTTCTGCAAATCGACCGGGCAGATGTCGGGGCAATAGCTGTAGCCGAAATAGACGATGCGATATTTCCCCGCGAAATCGCCGTCGCGCACCGTGCGGCCGTCCTGGTCGGTCAGCGTGAAGGGGCCGCCGATCCGCGCGCCGGCGAGCGGCGGCTGCGCCTCGGGCGCCTTGGCCGGGCCGCCGCACGCGGCGAGCGCGGTGCAAAAGACGAGCATCAGGCTTGCGCAGAGCAGGCTTCGGGCGATATTCAGGCCGTTCATCATCGGGCCAGCCTTGCGGGGCTAGACGCCGAAAATCAACCTTTGTCGTCGCTGGGGGGACGGCGATCCTGTTCGGGGGTTCTTCGATCATGTCCAGGCGCGCGTCCTTTCGCTTCGCTTCCACCCTGCTGATCGCGGCGACGCTGGGGACGCTCGCCGTTCCGGGCGCGCAGGCGCAGTTCCGCGGCGGCTATGCCTTTCTGCAGGCGGTCGAGAATCGCGACGGCAACAAGGCGACCGACGCGTTGAAGGACGATTCGACGCTGATCAACGCGCGCAACCCCGACACGGGGGAGACCGCGCTGGCGATCGTCGTCAAGCGCCGCGACGCGACCTGGCTGCGCTTCCTGCTCGGCAAGGGCGCCGACCCGGCGATCGCCGACCGGCAGGGGGTGACGCCGCTGATGCACAGCGCGCTGCTCGACTTCACCGACGGCGCGGACGAACTGCTGAACCGGAACGCGCCGGTCGACCAGACCAACCGCCGCGGCGAAACCGCGCTGATCCTGGCGGTGCAGGCAAAGAACAGCGCGATGGTCCGCCTGCTCGTCCGGCGCGGCGCCAACCCCGACAAGGCCGACCATATCGCGGGCATGTCGGCGCGCGACTATGCGAAGCGCGACGACCGCAGCGGCCAACTCCTCGCGCTGCTCGACGCCAAGCCCGACGCGCCGCTGCGCGACATCGGGCCGGTCTTCGGGCCCAAGTGATCCGGCCGGCTGCGGGACTTTCCCTGCCTCGTACTTCTTCCAGCACGGTGTCGTTCCCCGGCAAATGCCGGGGTCCACGCAGGGCAGCGCTACGCCATCTGGACCCCGGCTTTCGCCGGGGAGCTGGCCTGAGGGGCATGGCCCCGACTTGATCCAGGGTGAGGAGAAGCATTCGCACGCCCTCCAAAACCCGACGATGCCGTATCAATGTGATATCCGCATTGACATTCACACCACAGTGTGAAAACTGCCCTCCATGTCCACGCAACTCATCGAGCGCATCCGCGCCATCGTCGATGACGGCAGCATGTCCCGTTCGGGGCTTGCGCGCGCCGCCGGTCTCCATGCCAACAGCCTGCGCGACCTCGAATCGCCCGGCTGGAACCCTACCGCCGAAACGCTGCGCAAGCTCGAAAGCTGGCTGACGCACGGCAGCGACCTGTCGCCGATGGCGACGCCCGAAGAGATCATCGCGGAGGCGCGCAACGGCCGCATGTTCATCCTCGTCGACGACGAGGACCGCGAGAATGAGGGCGACCTCGTCATCCCGGCGCAGATGGCGACCCCCGACGCGATCAACTTCATGGCCACCCACGGGCGCGGGCTCGTCTGCCTGACGCTGACCCGCGAGCGCGTCGAACAGCTCGGCCTCGAACTGATGAGCCGCAACAACGGCACCCGCCACGAAACCGCCTTCACCACCTCGATCGAGGCGCGCGAGGGCGTCACCACCGGCATTTCGGCGGGCGACCGCGCGCGCACCGTCTCGGTCGCGATCGACGCCGGCAAGGGCCGCGACGACATCGTCACCCCGGGCCATGTCTTTCCGCTGATCGCGCGCGACGGCGGCGTGCTGGTGCGCGCCGGCCATACCGAGGCCGCGGTCGACATCAGCCGCCTCGCCGGGCTCAACCCCTCGGGCGTGATCTGCGAGATCATGAACGACGACGGGACGATGGCGCGGCTCGACGACCTGATCCCCTTCGCGCGGCGCCACGGGCTCAAGATCGGGACGATCGCCGACCTGATCGCCTATCGCCACCGCAACGACCGGCTGGTCGAATGCGTGTCCGACGAGCCCTTCGAATCGGATTACGGCGGCGACTGGCGGCTCAAATCCTATCGCAACAAGATCGACGGATCGGTGAACCTCGTGCTGCAGAAGGGCGTCGTCGATCCCGAGGCGGTCACGCTGGTGCGGATGCATCCGGTGTCGATCTTCGACGACATCATGGGCCGGCCGGGGCCGCGCAAGCGCCGCCTGCAGCGCCCGATGGAGGCGATCGGCGCGGCCGGCGCCGGCGTCATCGTGATGCTGATGCGCCCGTTGCCCGGCTCGGCCGCCGCCGATGCCAGCCCGCCGCCCGCCGGCGGCATGGACCTGCGCACCTATGGCATCGGCGCGCAGATCCTCGCCGACCTCGGCGTCCATGCGATGGAGCTGCTCACCCCGTCGCACACCAATATCGTCGGGCTGGAAGGCTATGGCCTGTCGATCGTCGGCGAGCGCGCGATCCCGGGGGAGGCGGCCTGATGGCGCATGTCCTGATCGTCGAAGCGCGCTTCTATTCACATCTCAACGACATGCTGCTCGACGGCGCGCGCCGCGCGGTCGAGGCGGCGGGGCACAGCCACGAGACGGTGACGGTCCCCGGCGCGCTCGAAGTGCCCGCCGCCATCGCGCTGGGCGCGGAGACCGGGCGCTTCGACGCCTATGTCGCGCTCGGCGTCATCATCCGCGGCGAGACCTATCATTTCGAGGTGGTGTCGAACGAAAGCGCGCGCGGGCTGATGGCGCTGACCCTCGACGGGCTGGCGATCGGCAACGGCATCCTGACCGTCGAGGACGAGGAGCAGGCGCTGGCGCGCGCCGACCGGACGCGGAGTGACAAGGGCGGCGGGGCGGCGAAGGCCGCGCTGGCGATGCTCGACCTGAAGGAAAAATTCGGCATTGGCTGACCGGCCGCCTCCCAGCCGTTACGCGATCGTCGAGCGCGGCGGGCGGCTGGTGGTGCTCGACCGCGACACCGGCCGGACGCCGCCGACCGCCGCCGAGCGGATGGCCGAGCACGACCGGCGGATGGGCAACGAGCCGATCCGCCCCGTCGCGCGCGCCGTCCCCGAAATCCCGGCGCCTGCCAAAATCCCCGAAGCGCCCCCGCCGCCCGCACGACCCGCGGCCGATCGCGCGGTCGCAGCCAAGGCGAGTCGCAAGCAGCCGTGGACGAATCGCGACGCAAGGCCGGCCGCTCCCGCCCGCGCATCGCGGCCCACTGCCGCTGCCGCGAGCGGCCGCAAGACGATCGTCACCGGCAAATGGTGGGACGCAAAGGGTCCGCGCACGATCGCGCTCGGCCCCAGGGGCCGGCAGACGCTGTCCAGCGGCTTCACGACGCTGGCCCTCGTCCTGCTGGTCGTCGCCATCGCCGCGCTGTTCATCGCGCCGCTGGTCGCCTTCGCCGGCGCCTTCCTGCTCTTCCGCTTCGGCGGGCAGATACTGGGTCCGATCGGTGCCGGGATCGTCGACAGGGCGGTCGCCGCGCGCGATTGACCCCCACGTCGCCCCTGCTTTCGCAGGAGCGACGCGCCTTTCCGGGTCAGGCCGCGACCAGCGCCGGATAGTCGATATAGCCCTCCGGTCCCGGCGAATACCAGGTCTGCATATTGTCGGGCGCCCATGCGGCGCCGGTGCGGATGCGCTCGACGAGGTCGGGGTTGGCGATGAAGGGGCGGCCGAAGCTGATCGCGTCGGCGACGCCGCTTTCCAGCGCCGCCTTCGCCTCTTCGACGTCATAGTCGCTGTTGAGGATCAGCGGCCCGGCAAAGAGCTTGCGGATCGCGGGCGACTGCCTGGGCACGTCGGTGCGGCCGAAGGTGCCGTCGGGCCCCGGCTCACGCAGTTCGAGGAAGGCGATGCCGAGCGCGTCGAGCGCCGCCGCCGCCGCGGGGAACAGCCGCTCGGGCGCGCTGTCGTCGACGCCCTGCGAATCGCCGTTGGGCGACAGGCGCACGCCGACGCGATCGGCGCCCCACACCCCGATCAGCGCCGCGGTGACCTCGCCGAGCAGGCGGATGCGGTTCTCGACCGGGCCGCCATAGGCGTCGTCGCGCAAATTGGTGCCGTCGCGCAGGAACTGGTCGATCAGATAGCCGTTGGCGGCGTGGAGCTGGACCCCGTCGAACCCGGCTTTCTTCGCATTCTCCGCCGCCTTCGCATAATCGTCGATCAGCCGCGGAATCTCGTCGAGGCGCAGCGGCCGCGCCTCCTCATAGTCGCGTCGTCCGACCGGTGTGTGCGCCTTGCCCGGCGCGGTGGTGGCAGAGGCCGACACCGGCGGGCGGCCATCGTTGAACACCGAATGGACGACGCGGCCCATGTGCCAGAGCTGCGCGACGATGCGCCCGCCCGCGGCATGCACCGCCTCGGTCACCGGCTTCCAGCCCTCGACCTGCGCGTCGGTCCACAGCCCCGGCGCCGACGGCCAGCCGAGCCCTTCCTGCGAGATTCCCGTCGCTTCGGAGATGATCAGCCCCGCCGAGGCACGCTGGCGATAATATTCGACGGCCAGTTCGTTCGGCACGAAGCCGGGGCCGGCGCGGCCGCGCGTCAGCGGCGCCATGACGATGCGGTTCGGCGCCGCGATGGCGCCCAGCTTGATCGGATCGAACAGCGTTGCGGGCATGATTCCTCCACTATCCACTTTCTGCGCGACGGCCCCGATGGCCGCCGCTATGGGCAGCGAAGCTATGGACGCTCCGGTGCCGGCACAATGCTAGGTAGCAAAAGAAAATCTAAATGACAGCGAAGATGGACAGCGGCGACGGCAGCGGGCAGGCGAAGGCGCGGGCGAACCGCTGGGCCTTCGCCGCGCTGCTCGGCGGCAATATCGCGCTGTCGCTCGGCGCGATGCTGGTGCGGCTCGCCGACGACGTCGGCCCGACCGCCTCGGCCTTCTGGCGGATGACGCTCGCGCTGCCGCTGCTGCTGCTTTTCGCGTGGCGCGAGTCGGGCGGGCGCATCCCGCCCCGCCGTGCGGTCGCGGTGGCCGCCGCGGCGGGTATCTTCTTCGCGCTCGACCTCGCCGCCTGGCATGTCGGCATCCTCAATACCAAGATCGCCAACGCGACGCTGTTCGGCAATTGCGCGAGCCTGCTGCTCGTCCTGTGGGGCATTTTCCTGACCCGCGAGCTGCCGCGCGGCTGGCAGGCGCTGGCGATCCTGCTCGCCTTCGCCGGCTCGGCGCTGCTGATGGGACAGAGCTACGAGCTGTCGCCCGCCTATCTCGCCGGCGACCTGCTCAGCCTGCTCGCCGGGATGCTCTACACCGGCTACGTCATCCTGATGAAGCAGGTGCGCGGCACGCTGGAGCCGTGGACCGCGCTCACCATCGCGTCGGCGGTGTGCGTGCCGTTGCTCCTCGCGGTCGCGCTCGCGCTCGGCGAACCGGTGATGCCGGGCGACTGGACGCCGCTGATCCTGCTCGCGCTGACCAGCCAGATCGTCGGACAGGGCCTGATGATCTGGTCGCTGCCGCGCTTCACGCCGCTGGTGATCGGGCTGACCCTGCTCGTCCAGCCCGCGGTGGCGGCGCTCGCCGGCTGGCTGATGTTCGGCGAGCGGCTGGGGCCGATCGACCTGTTCGGCGGCATGCTCGTCGGCGCCGCGCTGGTGCTGATTCGGTTGCCGAGCCGCCGTATGGCGCCTATCTGATGGTCATGGTCCAGTCCCCGTCCGCCGCCCTGCCCGCCGACCCGACGCTTGACGAGATTCGCGCCGCGCTCGCCCCGCTGATCGCACGCAATGCCGCGTTCGACGGCTTCGGCGACGCCGCGCTCGCCGATGCCGCGACGCGCGCGGGCGTCGATCCGGACGTGGCGCGGCTCGCCTTTCCCGGCGGCGGCCGCGACATGGTCGACGCCTGGTTCGCCACGATCGACGCCGCGATGGCCGAACGCTGCCCGCCCGAGGCGCTGGCGACGCTCAAGATCCGTCAACGGATCACGACGCTCGTCGAAACGCGCCTCGCGCTGATCGCGCCGGATCGCGAATCGCTGCGCCGCGCGCTGGCGCTGCTCGCGCTGCCGACCAACGCACGCTTCGCGGCCCGGCTCGGCTGGCGCGCCGCCGACCTGATGTGGCGGCTCGCGGGCGACACCGCGACCGATTTCAACCATTACAGCAAGCGCACGATCCTCGCGGGCGTCTATGCCGCGACGATGGCGGTGGCGCTGAACGACGAGAGCGAGGATTTCGCCGACACGCGCGCCTTCCTTGCGCGCCGTATCGATCAGGTGATGCGCTTCGAGGGCTGGAAGCACCGCCGCGCCGCACGCGGCACCGAACGCCCGAGCCTCGCCCGCTTCGTCGGCCGCCTGCGCTACCCGGGGCGCTGACCGCACCCAACAAAGGGCTGGCCTTCCCCCGGGGTTATTGATAATCGCTCGCAATGCTTGCGAAGCTCGATTCCTCTCCGCTCGGCACCGCGGTGCGCATCGCGCGCATCGACTGGACGTCGATGACGCACGACGAAGGACGCCGGCTGCGCGAATTCGGGCTGATGGAGGGCTGCGAGGTGGTGCCGATGCACCGCGGCAGCCTGTTCTCGCGCGAACCGCTCGCGCTGACCATCGGGCGGATGAAGGTCATCATCCGCGGCAAGCAGGCCGCGGCGATCGAGGTCGAACCGACGACACCATGACCGGCCCGCTCCCCACCGTCGCGCTGGTCGGCAATCCCAACGCCGGCAAGTCGAGCCTGTTCAACGCGCTGACCGGCGCGCGGCAGAAGATCGCCAACTATCCCGGCGTCACCGTCGAGCGCAAGGCGGGCCACGCCAGCTTCGCCGACGGCCGACCGCTGGCGCTGGTCGACCTGCCGGGCAGCTACAGCCTGACCCCGTCCAGCCCCGACGAGGCGGTGACGCGCGACGTCGTGCTCGGCCGCCAGGCGGGCGAGACGCGCCCCGACGCGCTGATCGTCGTCGTCGACGCCGCCAACCTCGACAACCATCTCTGCTTCGCGCTCGAACTGATCGCGCTCGGCCTGCCGACCGTGATCGCGCTCAACATGGTCGACCTTGCCGAGCGCGACGGGCTGACGCTCGATCCCGACCGGCTGGCGCGCGAGCTGGGCGTGCCGGTGGTGCCGACCGTCGCGGTGCGGCGGCGCGGAATCGCCGAGCTGCTCGCCGCGGTCGATGCCGCGGTGCAGGCGGGCCGCGCGCAGGGCGAGCCGCAGCCGCCGGCCGCGGCGCCGTCCGACGCCGCGCTCCACCAGCGCGCCCGCGCGCTCGCGCGCGCCGCGATCCTCGCCGAAACGCCGGTGCGCCGCTGGACGCAGCGCATCGATGCGATCATCCTCCATCCGGTCGCGGGCTTCCTGATCCTGCTCGCGCTGATGTTCGTGATGTTCCAGGCGGTCTATGCCTGGTCCGAAGCGCCGATCGGCTGGATCGAGGACGGCATCGCCGCCTTGCAGGGCGCGGCGACCGCCGCGCTTCCCGACGGCTTCGTGCGCGGACTGATCGTCGAGGGGCTGCTCGCCGGCGTCGGCGCGGTCGTCGTCTTCCTGCCGCAGATTCTGATCCTCTTCCTCTTCATCCTGCTGCTCGAGGCGTCGGGCTACATGACCCGCGCCGCCTTCCTGATGGACGGGCTGATGGCGAAGGTCGGCCTGTCGGGGCGCGGTTTCATCCCGCTGCTGTCGAGCTTCGCCTGCGCGGTGCCCGGAATCATGGCGACGCGGTCGATCTCGGACGAGAAGGACCGGCTGACGACGATCCTCATCGCGCCGCTGATGACCTGTTCGGCGCGCCTGCCCGTCTACACGCTGATCATCGGCGTCTTCATCCCGAACCGGGGCGTCGCGGGGACGCCGATCGGGATGCAGGGGCTGGTGCTGTTCGGCCTCTATGTCGCGGGGATCGTCGGCGCGCTCGTCGTCGCCTTCGTGCTGCGCCGCACCGTCGTGCGCGGCAGCGCGGCGGGCTTCATGATGGAGATGCCGCGCTATCAATGGCCGCGGCTGCGCGACGTCGCGATCGGGCTGTGGCAGCGCGCGTGGATCTTCCTGCGCCGTGCCGGCACGATCATCGCGATGACCACCGTCGTGCTGTGGCTGCTGCTCACCTTTCCGCAGGCGCCGGCGGACAGCGACGTGCGCCAGGTCGACTACAGCATCGCGGGCCGCATCGCCAGCGGGCTGGAGGTCGCGGTGCGGCCGATCGGCTTCAACCACGACATCGCGCTCGCGCTGATCCCGGCGATGGCGGCGCGCGAGGTCGCGGTGTCGGCGATGGCGACCGCCAATGCGATCGACGCCGACGACGACGAGGAAGCCGTCGCCCAGTCGCTCGGCGAGCGCCTCCAGGGGCGCTGGAGCCTCGCCACCGCGCTCGCCTTCCTCGCCTGGTTCGTCTTCGCGCCGCAGTGCATCTCGACCATCGCGATCACGCGGCGAGAGACCAACGGATGGAAATGGCCGCTGTTCATGGTTGGCTATTTGTTCGCGCTCGCCTATGCCGCTGCTGGTATCACCTATTGGACGGCCGTCGCCTTCGGACTCGGCTGATCCCCCAACTTGGAAAGCGGAGCGGAGCGGCGATGGCAGGCAGCGTCAACAAGGTTATCCTGATCGGCAATCTGGGCGCCGATCCCGAAATCAAGTCGTTCCAGAACGGCGGCCGGATCGCCAATATCCGCATCGCCACCTCCGAAAGCTGGAAGGACCGGATGACCGGCGAGCGCAAGGAGCGCACCGAATGGCACAATGTCGTCATCAACGGCGACGGGCTGGTCGGCGTCGTCGAGCGCTATCTGAAGAAGGGCAGCAAGGTCTATGTCGAGGGGTCGCTGCGCACCCGCAAGTGGCAGGACCGCGACGGCAACGACCGCTATACGACCGAGGTGGTGATCGCCGGCATGGGCGGCGCGCTGACGATGCTCGACGGCGCCCCCGGCGGCGGCGGATCGCGCGGCGGCGGTGACTGGGGCGGCGGCGGATCGGGTTCGGGCGACAGCTGGGGACAGGGCGGCGGCGGCGGTTCTTCCGGCGGCGGCGGCTGGAACCAGGGCGGCGGCGCCTCGGGCGGCGGCGGCGGTGGCGGACGCCCGCCCTTCGACGACGACCTCGACGACGATGTTCCGTTCTGATCGACTATAGAGGAAAGCAGGCTTCGCCATGGCGGGCCTCGATTTCGCACCGCCCCTGACCGCTCCCGACGTCGCACGCGGCGTCTGCCGGCTGTTCGCTCAGGCGGGGCTGGTCGCGATTCCGGAGGTACCGCTGCCCAACGGCCGCCGCACCGACCTCACCGCGATCGACGCGCGCGGGCATATCACCATCGTCGAGATCAAGGTCAGCCGCGCCGACCTGCACGGCGACGGCAAGTGGCCCGACTATTGCGACTGGTGCGACCATTTCTACTGGGCGCTCGCCGCGGGGCTCGACCCCGCGATCCTCGACACCGCGGCCTATCGCCCCGAAACCTCCGGGCTGATCGTCGCCGACCGCTACGGCGCGGCGGTGGTGCGCGAAGCGGCGCGCTGCACGCTCGCCCCGGCGCGCCGCAAGGCCGAACTGCTGCGCATCGGCCGCCTCGCAATGCGCCGCTCGATGATCATGGCGGACCCCGAACTGGCGGCGGGGTGGGTCGAGAGGTGAGGGCGGAGCCCGGATAATCTCACGCAAAGGCGCGAAGGCGCAAAGAAAGAAGAATCTCACACAAAGACACAAAGAGGGCGTGCGCGGCTGCGTTGCACGTTCCTGGGCAAGAGGCAGCTCATTGGAGATTGGCCGGACAAAGTCCGGCCGTTCAATGATCAAGGGCGACGCCACGGCTATGCCCGCCCTCTTTGTGTCTTTGTGTGAGATTATCCGAAAGCGAAGCCGTCGGCGCAGCTCTTCTTTGCGCCTTCGCGCCTTTGCGTGAGATTTATCGGAAGCCCGCGTTCATCCCCGCGCCTGCATCCGCGCAAGGTAGCGCGCGAGGATGTCGATCTCGAGGTTCACCGGCCGCCCCGCCGCCGCCTCGTTCAGCGTCGTCATCTCCTGCGTGTGCGGGATGATGTTGAGCGTGAAATGCGCGGTCCCGTCCGCCTGATCGGTCACCTCATTGACCGTAAGCGATACGCCGTCGAGGGTGATCGAGCCCTTGGGCGCGATATGCGGCGCCAGCGACGCGGGCGCCTCCACCGTCACCTTGACGCTGTCGCCGACCGGCTCGACCGATACGATCCGCCCGACCGCATCGACATGGCCGGTGACGATATGCCCGCCCAGCTCGTCGCCGACCTTGAGCGCGCGTTCGAGGTTCAGGCGGCGGCCCGCGTCCCACATGCCCGGCGCGGTGCAGGCCAGCGTTTCGGCGCTGGCGTCGACCGCGAACCAGCCGCCGGGGCCGTTGCCGCCGTCATCCACGCCCTTGTCCACCACGGTCAGGCACGCGCCCGAACAGGCGATCGACGCGCCAAGATCGATCCCGCTCACATCATAGGCGGTGCCGATGACCAGCCGCGCGTCGCCGCGGTCCTCGCGGCTGCGGATGGTGCCGATATCGGTGATGATTCCCGTGAACATGGCGCGGTCATTCCTTCCTGATGCGCTCGTAGACGTCGAGCCGGTCGCTGCCAAGCAGGCGGCTGTCCACAAGGCTCCAGCGCCCGTGCGCCGCCGCGAGGTCGGACAGGCCGATGTCGCCGAGCGCCGCCTTGCCGCCGCCGATCAGGATCGGCGCGCGATAGAGCAGCAGCCGGTCGACGCGGTCGGCGGCGAGGAAGGCGGAGGCCGCGCGCGCGCCGCCCTCGACGAGCAGCGAATCGACGCCCGCAACCGATTCGGGCGAAGCGACCGCCGTCCAGCCTTCGGGCACCGCCCCACGCGTCAGCAGCAGCCTCTTCGGGCTCCGCGCTTCCAGACCCGGCAGACGCACGTCGAGGCGCGGCGCGTCGGCCAGCAGCGTCCCGCGCCCGACCAGAATCGCCTCGTGCCGCGCGCGCTCCAGATGACCGTGCGCGCGCGCACGCTCCCCGGTGATCCAGCGGCTCGACCCGTCGGCGAGCGCGATGCAGCCGTCGAGCGAGGTCGCGAGCTTCAGCGTCACGAACGGCGCCCCGCGCGTCTGCCGCGTCCACCACGGCGCCATCGCGGCGCGCGCCGCGTCGGCGAGCACGCCGGTCTCGACCGCGATCCCCGCAGCACGCAGCCGCGCGATGCCCTGCCCGTCGGTACGCGGGTCGGGGTCGATTGCCGCGACGACGACGCGCGCGACCCCGGCGGCGATCAGCGCGTCGGTGCAGCAGGGACCGCGCGGGCTGGCGTGCGCGCAGGGTTCGAGGCTGACGTAAGCGGTCGCGCCGCGCGCCGCGTCGCCCGCCGCCGCCAGCGCCATCGCCTCGGCGTGCGGACGCCCGCCGGGCTGCGTCCAGCCGCGCGCGACGACCCGCCGGTCCCTGACGATCAGACACCCGACATTGGGATTGGGCGCCGCCGCCGGTCGGCCGCGCTGCGACAGCGCGACGGCGGCCGCCATCCAGTCGGCATCGGTCGGGGCGGGCGGCATCGGCGGTTTAGGGCCGGGGCGCCGTCGCGGGTTTAGGCCCGCGCGCCGCACGTTCGGCGAGCGTCGAGCGCGTCGGCGCGGGCTTCTTCGCCAACTCGTCGGCTTCCTGGCCGAGCGTCTCGCGCGTCAGCTTGTCGGCCTCGCTCGAATCATAATCGACCCCCAGCAGGTCGGCGAGCTTCTGATATTCGGCGCGGCGCCGGGCGTTCTCGCGCGTCGTTTCCTTGGCGCGCGCGACCCAGTCGGCGCGAATCTCGGCCTCGCTGCGGTCGGCCTGCCAGTTCTCGAAATAGATGATCTGCCGCTCGGGCTTCTCATAGGGGATCAGATATTGCGAGACGCCGTGAAAGATCACCCAGGTCAGCGCGATCGCGACCCCCCACATCGTCCAGCGATGCGGGCGCGGTTCGCGGATATAGGCCCAGAAATCGCCAAGCCCGCCGCCGACATCCCAATTGTTGAACATTCCCATCGTCCCAATCTAGGCGATATCGCCTCGATTTGCGAGGGGGCAGGACGAATGCGCGCCGCAAAAGCCCCGGCACGAACGATTGCAAAAAATGCAACGACAGATGCTCATTTCGCAGTTGCACAAATCATTGTGCAGTGCAATATCACACTTGCCTTTTAGGCATCCTCTCCCAAAAACTTTCAAGGGTCGCCCTCGGGCGGCCCTTTTTTTCGTTCGCGCCGAATCGCCTGCGACGGCGGGGCCGGACGACGCGGCCGCGCTGCCGCCGCGCCCGGAAAGCGCCGGGAGAAATCCGGCGGCCTGCACCCTAAAGATTTGAAAACAGGCTAATCTTGCAGCGGGGTCCGCGCCTCGAACCGGCGGACCTCGGCGATGAAGCTGCCCGGCAGCGGCGTCGCCTGCCCGCTGTCGAGGTCGAGATGCGCATAGCTGATCTCGATGTCGGCAAGCCGCTCTTCGTCGCGCGCGATCGCGCAGTGCAGCGTGAAGCTGGTGCGCTCGAAACGGCTGATCCGCGCCGCGATGGTGATCAGATCGTCGAGCCGCGCCGGGGCATGATAATCGATCTCGCTATGCGTTTCGCGGATATCTGTACCATATTGGTGAAAATAGGGACCGGGCTGGCCTTCGCCCAGCGCGCGGAAATATTCGGTCACCCCGATGTCGGCATAGACCAGATAGATGGCGCTGAAGACGCTGTTCTGCCCGTCGATCTCGTTATAGCGCACCCGCACCCGTTCGCGGACGCGGAAATCGGCGAGCGGGACGGCCCAGTTGTCGCGGTCCATCGCGGCCTCAGGCGGCGAGCGCCGCGGCGCCGCGGTCGATCGGCGCACAGGCGGCGGCCAGCCACGCGCGGTCGGCCTCGTCCATGCCGGGCGCCAGCTTTTCGAGCACCTGCGCATGATAGGCGTCGAGCCAGTCGGCCTCGGCGGGCGAAAGCAGTGCGCCCTCGACCAGATCGCGCGCGATCGGGGCGAAGGTGATCGTCTCGAACCCCAGCATCTCCTCTTCGGCGCCGGCGATCGTCTGCGGCACGACGATCACCAGATTCTCGATGCGGATGCCGAAATGCCCCGCCTTGTAATAGCCGGGCTCGTTCGACAGGATCATCCCGGCGTGCAGCGGTTCCTCGGTTCCCGCCTGCCCGCCCGACGGCTTGGCGATGCGCTGCGGTCCCTCGTGCACCGCCAGATAGGCGCCGACGCCGTGCCCGGTGCCGTGCGCATAATCGACCCCGTCGGCCCACAGATATTGCCGCGCGAGGATGTCGAGCTGGCTGCCGCGCGTGCCCTTGGGAAAGCGCGCGGTGGCGAGCGCGATATGCCCCTTCAGCACCTGGGTGAAGCGGCGGCGCATCTCGGCGGTCGGCCGGCCGATCGCGATCGTGCGCGTGATGTCGGTGGTGCCGTCGGCATATTGCCCGCCCGAATCGACGAGGTAGAGCGTGCCGGTCTCGACCGCGCGATTGGTCGTCTCGTCGACCTTGTAATGCGGCAGCGCGCCATTCGGCCCCGCGGCCGAGATGGTGTCGAACGACAGGTCCCTCAGCGCGCCGCTCTCCTCGCGAAAGGCGCGCAGCTTCGCCGCGGCGGACAGTTCGTCGAGCCCGCCCTGCGGCGCGTGCGCCTCCATCCATTTCAGGAAGCGCGCGACCGCGACGCCGTCGCGGACATGCGCGGCGCGGGTGCCGCCCAGCTCGGTGTCGTTCTTGATCGCCTTGGGCAGCACCGCCGGGTCGCGGTGGCGCTCGATCCGCGCGCCCGCGCCTTCGAGCGCGGTGAAGATCGCTGCGACCGCGCGGTCGGGATCGACCGCCACCTTCTTGCCTGCCAGCTCGGCGAGCGCCGCCTCGAAAGCGTCGCGGTCGTGGATGCGCACGCTGTTGCCCAGATGCGCGCGCACCGCCTCGGTGATCTTCTCGGGCGCGATGAACAGGTCGGCAGTCGCGTCGGCATGGAGCAGCGCGAAGGCCAGCCCGACCGGCGTATGGGTGACGTCGGTGCCGCGGATGTTGAAGGTCCAGGCGATCGAATCGAGCGCGGTCATCACCGTCGTGTCGAGTCCCTTCGCCTTCAGCCAGTCGGCGATGATCGCGCGCTTGTCGGCCGCCGACTGCCCCGCGAGCGCGGTGTCGTGGACCGTCACCGGCGCGGCGCTCGGCGCCGGCCGCTCGTCCCACACCGCATCGACCGGATTGCTGTCGACCGCGACCAGTTCGGCACCCTTGGCCGCGAGAGCATGCGCGAGCCCGCGCGCCCAGTCGATGCCGTGCAGCCACGGGTCATAGCCGATCCGCTGCCCGGCGCCGACGTTGGCGCCCAGCCATTCGGCGACGCTCGACTGCGGCACCCCGACATAGTCGTAGAGCGTCCCGTCGACCTGGTCGCGCACCTGCACCGTATAGCGACCGTCGACGAAGATCGCCGCCTTTTCGGGCAGCACCGCCGCGGTGCCCGCCGAGCCGCCGAAGCCGGTGAGCCACGCGAGCCGCTGCGCATAGGCGCCGACATATTCGCTCATATGCTCGTCGCTGATCGGCACCACGAAGCCGTCGAGGCCGCGCGCCTTCAACTCGGCGCGCAGGCGGGCGAGGCGGTCGGCATGAACGGCGCTGGACATATGGCTTTCCTTGTTCCTACATCGCGGCCGATCCCCGCTGTCGGGGCGATGCCGCGGGAGTTTTTGCGATGCGCGCTATTTGGGCGTTTCTGGCGGCAATTGCCACCCTGCTTGTCGGGACCGTTCCCGTTTTCGCCGAAGAGGAAGAAAAAGCGTTGACCCAGCCTGCCGTCCCCCTGCCCTCCGCGCCCGTCGCCGAGCAGCGCCCGCATACGCTGACCCTGCACGGCACGACGCTGTCCGACCCGTGGCACTGGTTGCGCGACGAAAGCTACCCGGTGGTCGACGACCCCGACGTGCTCGCCTATGTGAAGGCCGAAAACGCCTGGTTCGACGCGGCGATGAAGCCGCATGAGGGGCTGGTCGAAACGCTGTTCCAGGAAATGAAGGGCCGCATCAAGGAGGCCGACGCCAGCGTGCCGCAGAAGGACGGCGACTGGCTCTACTGGATCGAATTCGAGGAAGGGGCGGAGTATAAGAAATGGTACCGCCGCGCCGTCACGGGCGGCGATGCGCAGTTGATCCTCGACGAGGTCGCGCTCGCCGCGGGCAAGGAGTATTTCCGCCTCTCCGACATGGCGGTCAGCCCGAACGGCCGCCTGATGGCCTATGCCGTCGACGACAATGGCTCCGAACGCTTCGAGGTGCGCTTCCGCGACCTCGAAACCGGCGCCATGCTGCCCGACGTCATCCCCGGCACTTTGTCGGCGCTGGTGTGGACCGCGGGCGGCGACGCGCTGCTCTATGGCCTCGCCAACGAGAACTGGCGCACCGACAATGTCCATCTGCACCGGCTGGGCACCCCGGTGGCCGAGGACAAATTGCTCTACAAGGAGGCCGACATCGGCTTCGGCGTCGGCATCGGCAAGACCGCCGCCGACAATTATATCGTCATCGCGACCGGCGACAACGAAACGAGCGAGGTCTATCTGCTCCCCGCCGCCGATCCGGAGGCGAAACCGCTGCTCGTGTCGCCGCGCCGGAAGGGCCGCGAGTACAGCGTCGACGAGCGCGAGGGCACGCTCTACATCCTGACCAACGACGACCATCCCAATTTCCGCGTCGCGACCGCCAGCCTCGCGGCGCCCGGCGAATGGACGACGCTGATCGCGGGGTCGGACCACAGCTACATTACCGGCCTGTCGGTCTTCCGCGACTATTTCGTGCTCGAAAGCCGCGAGGACGGGCTCGATCAGGTCGACGTGCGCCGCTACGACGCGCCGCTGACGCCGGGGCGCATCGCCTTTCCGGAGGCGACCTATGTCGCGGGGCTCGGCGACAATCCCGAATATCATCAGGACAGGATCCGCATCGATTATGAATCGATGGTCACCCCCGACACCGTCTACGACTATGACGTCACCGCCGGCACGCTCGAAACGTTGAAAGTGCAGGAAATCCCTTCGGGTTATGATGCCAGCCAGTATGTAACCGAATGGGTTAACCTGCCCTCGCGCGACGGGCAGACGATGATTCCCGCCTCGCTCGTCTACAGGAAGGGCACGCCGCGCGACGGCAGCGCGCCGATGCACCTCTATGTCTACGGCAGCTACGGCTATCGCGTCGCGCCGGGCTTCTCGACGACGCGGCTCAGCCTCGTCGATCGCGGGATGATCTATGCGATCGCGCATGTCCGCGGCGGCGACGATCTCGGCCGCGCATGGTATCTCGCGGGCAAGACCGACCGGCGCAAGAACACGTTCCACGACTTCATCGACGTCGCGAAGGGGCTGATCGCGAAAGGCTATACCAGCGCGGGCAGGATCTCGATCGAGGGCCGCTCGGCGGGCGGGCAGGTGATGGGCGCGGTGTATAACGAGGCGCCCGAATTGTGGGGCGCGGTGCTCGCGGGGGTGCCCTTCGTCGACGTGATCAACACGATGGTCGACGAAACGCTGCCGCTGACCCCCGGCGAATGGCCCGAATGGGGCAATCCGATCACCGACAAGGCGGCGTTCGACTATATGCTGTCGTACAGCCCCTACGACAATGTGACGGCAAAGGCCTATCCGCCGATGCTGGTGTCGGCGGGCCTCAACGACCCGCGCGTCACCTATTGGGAGCCCGCCAAATGGGTCGCGAAGCTGCGCAGCGTCCGCACCAACGACGCGCCGCTGCTGCTGCGCACCAACATGGGCGCGGGCCACGCCGGCAAGTCGGGCCGCTGGGGCGCGCTGCGCGAGGATGCCGAGGAATATGCCTTCGTGCTGACCCAGCTCGGGGTGGAGAAATAGGGCTTTTTGAAATTTTCACGCGAAGGCGCAAAGGCGTGAAGAGGCCGGTTCGGGCCGACAGGCCTTTTTCCCATCACGGCATGCGGGTGACCGCGACGCCGGGAAAAGAAGGCCGCTTCGCGGCAGGCGCCATTTCTTCGGGCCTTCGCGGCTTCGCGTGAAATGGAATTATTCCGCCAGAAATCCCCGCGCCGCCAACTCGGCCTCCAGCCCTGCCGCATCGCTGAACAGATGCGCAGCGATGCCCGCGGCTTCGGCGCCCGCGACATTGGCGGCATTGTCGTCGACGAACAGCGCGCCCGCCGGGTCGATGCCGAATCGCTCGATCGCGAGGGCATAGATCGCCGCGTCGGGCTTCACCAGCCTTTCGGTGCCCGACACGATAATGTCGCGGAAACGGTCGAACACCGGCTGCGTCGGGCGGAAGGCCTGCCAGAATTCATGCCCGAAATTGGTGATCGCGAACAGCGGCACCCCCGCCGCGTCGAGCCGTGCGACAAGGTCGAGGCTGCCGGGCACCGGCCCCGGGATCGTCTCGTTAAAGCGCGTCGCATAAGCGTCGATCAGCGCGCCGTGCGCCGGGAATGCGGCCTTGCGCTCGGGCACCATCTCCGCAAGCGGGCGCCCCGCGTCGTGCTGGAAATGCCATTCGGCGGTGACGACGTGGGTCACGAACCATTCGAGCTCGGCCGGGTCGTCGATCAGCTTGGCGAACAGGTAGCGCAGGTCCCAGTCGAACAGCACCTTGCCGACGTCGAAGATCACGCTTCGGCGGATCATGGCCGCTCCCGACACGCGAAAGCGCCGCCGGAAGCATCCGACGGCGTCACGCTGGCTCGCAGATGCGCGGGGACCCGTGGTCCCGGCAAGGCCGTCAGCCCTGGCGCGCCTTGAAGCGGCGGTTGGTCTTGTTGATCACATAGGTCCGGCCGCGGCGACGAATCACGCGGTTGTCCCGATGGCGGTCCTTCAGCGACTTCAGGCTGTTGCGAATCTTCATGGTCTTTTCCGTAAAGGTCTGAGCGTTGTCACGCGAAGGCGCGCACCTATGGCGACGGGCAGGAAAAGTCAACCGCGCCGCCGCCGATCGGCCCGGAAAAGATTCGCGCAGCGGCGCAAAGACCACGGAGAAGGAAGGCTGCCGATTGCCGCCCTCGTCATGCCGGACCTGTTTCAGCCTCCATTGGCCCGTGCCGGCCTGACAGGGCAGCGCCAATTGATTTCACGCGAAGGCGCGAAGAAGAAGGCTCGGGCCGACAGGCCCCTTATTCTTCGGGACGGTGCGGTCAGCCGCCACGTTGAAAGAGAAAGCCTCTTCGCGGCAAGCATAGCCTCTTCGCGTCTTCGCGTCTTCGCGTCTTCGCGTGAAAAAATGGGATCGTGTCCGGCGAAAGGCCCGGTCATGGAGGCTGAAACAGGTCCGGCATGACGAGAATCTCTGCGATCTTTGCGCCTCTGCGCGAATCAAATCCTACCCCGCCAGCGCCTTCTGCCGCCGCCGCTGCACCGACGAGCCATAACCCATCGCCTCGCGATATTTGACCACGGTGCGCCGCGCGACCGCGTGGCCCTCGGCCGCCAGCTTCTGCGCGATCGTCTCGTCGGACAGGATCGCCTTGGCATCCTCGGCCTCGATCAGCGCGCGGATGCGGCTCTTGATCGCCTCGGCCGACACCGCGCCGTCGCCGTCGGTCGCCGCGATGCCGCTCGAGAAGAAATATTTCAGCTCGAACAGGCCGCGCGCGCACGACAGATATTTGTTGCTGGTGACGCGGCTGACGGTCGATTCGTGCATCCCGATCGCCTCGGCGACCTGCCGCAGCGTCAGCGGGCGCATGTGCGCGACGCCGTGGAGGAAGAAGCCCTCCTGCTGCCGGACGATCTCGCTCGCCACCTTGACGATCGTGCGCTGGCGCTGGTCGAGCGCGCGCACCAGCCAGTTGGCGCCCGCGAGCTGTTCGGACAGCCACGCCTTGCTCTTTGCCGCCGCCCCGCGCGCCAGTTCGCTGTAATAGCGGCGATTGACGAGCAGGCGCGGCAGCGTGCCGCTGTTGACCTCGACCGCCCAGCCCTGCGCGGTGCGCTGCACGAACAGGTCGGGGACGACCGCCTGCGCCGCGCCGCCGCCGAAGCGCAGCCCCGGCTTGGGGTCGTAGCCGCGCAGCTCGCGGATCATGTCGGCCAGATCCTCGTCGTCGACCCCGCAGATGCGCTTGAGCTGCGGAAAGGCGCCCTTTGCCACCAGGTCGAGGTGCGCGATCATCGTCGCCATCGCGGGGTCGTAGCGGTCGGCCTCGCGCGCCTGGATCGCGACGCATTCGGCGAGGTCGCGCGCGCCGACGCCCGATGGGTCGAAGCCCTGCACCCCCGCCAGCACCGCCTCGACCAGCGCCAGCGGCACGCCGAGCCGCTGCGCCAGGTCGGCAAGATCGGCGCGCAGATAGCCTGCCTCGTCGATCAGCGCGACGATCTGTTCGGCGACCATCGCCTCGATCCCGTCGAAGCGCTCGCCGACCTGCGCGAGCAGATGGTCGTAGAGCGTGCCCTCGGCGCCCGCGAAACTGTCGAAATCGACGGCCTCGCCCGATCCCGACAGCCCGACGCTGTCGCTCGCGCTGTCGTGGTGGAAGCGCTCGTCGAAATCGACGTCGAGGTCGCTGCCCGCGTCGGAGGCGAGCGTCGGTTCGGCGTCGGGACCTTCACCGGCGGCCTCGGGCGCCGCCTCGCCCGCCTCTTCCCCGCGCTCGTCGCCCGCCCCGTCGCCATCGGCGGAGGCGGTGTCGAGCAGCGGATTGCCTTCGAGCGCCTCGGCCAGATAGGCCTCGAGTTCGAGGTTCGACAGCGCCAGCAGTTTGATCGCCTGCTGGAGCTGCGGCGTCATCACCAGCGATTGCGACTGGCGGAGATCGAGGCGCGGACCCAACGCCACCGGCGGTTATCTGCTTCTTGTTCCGTTCGTGTCGAGCGAAGTCGAGACACCCATCAGCGTGGCGCAAGGCCGAGGAACATTTCGACTTCGCTCGATGCGAACGGAAACTGAAAACCGCTCAAACCGCACTGGAAAAGCTCCAGTTCGTCACAGCGAGAAGCCCTCGCCCAGGTACAGGCGGCGCACCTCGGGGTCGGCGACCAGTTCGGCGGGCGATCCCGCGAGCAGCACCTTGCCGTCGTAGATGATGCAGGCGCGGTCGACGAGGTCGAGCGTCTCGCGGACATTGTGGTCGGTGATCAGCACCCCGATGCCGCGCGTCTTGAGGTCGGCGACGAGGTCGCGGATGTCGGCGATCGAGATCGGGTCGATGCCCGCGAAGGGTTCGTCGAGCAGCATGATCGACGGGTTCGCCGCCAGCGCGCGCGCGATTTCGGCACGCCGCCGCTCGCCCCCCGACAGCGCCATCGCCGACGCGCCGCGCAGCCGCGTCAGCCCGAATTCGTCGAGCAGCTCGTCGAGCCGCTGCTGGCGCGCCAGCCGGTCGGGCTCGGCGAGTTCGAGCACCGCGGCGATATTCTGCTCGACCGTCATGCCGCGAAAGATCGAGGTTTCCTGCGGCAGATAGCCGAGGCCCAGGATCGCGCGGCGATACATCGGCAGTTCGGTGATGTCGGCGCCGTCGAGCATGATGCGCCCGGCGTCGGGCTTCACCAGCCCCATGATCGAATAGAAGCAGGTCGTCTTGCCCGCGCCGTTCGGGCCGAGCAGGCCGACGACCTCGCCCTTGCCGACCGACAGCGACACGTCGGACAGCACGACGCGCTTGTCATAGCTCTTCGCGATCGACACGACCGCGAGCCCGTTGCCCGCCGCCGCATCCTGCTGGACGTGCGAGACATGCTCGGCGACGCCATGGTCGCCTTCGGCCAAAGGTGCAGCAGTGGATTCGTCGGTCATAGGCAGGTCAGATCCGTTCGGGCCCCCGCTGGGGCGTTAGCGCAGCGACGCGGCGACCGTCAATCTGGCAGGGATTTTGCAAGGACGATTTCCCCGCCTGCTTGCGGGAGGGGCAGCGAGGCTCGCGAGCTCGCTGCCTAGCCGAAGCGGGGTGGGCATCGACAGCGCGGCCGACCCAACGGGTTGCAACCATGGCTCGTCGGAATCCGGCTCTACCGCACATTTTCGACAAGTCACTGTTCCCCGGCGAAAGCCGGGGTCCATGCGAAGCAGCGCTGTGCCATCTGGGCCCCGGCTTCCGCCGGGGAACAGCTCCTGACTTGGCTGAAGAACATATATGCCAACTCGTTTCAGAGCTCGCCCCCCCGGACCCGATCCGGGAGTCCATGGTCTGCCCTCGAATGAAAGGCAGCACAAAAGGGAGGGTCCGGCCATGGATGCTGAAACGAGTTCATCATGACGAACGAACGGGGCAGTGCGCCGAAACCCGAATCCCCGGGCCATAGCCCCGCTGCACCGAGCCGGGTCTCACGACCCCTCGCGCCACCGGGAGGGGAGGGGATCAGTGCGCCGCTTGCGGCACTCTTTCCACCCCCGACTGCGCGAGTTGGTCGTCGATCGCCGCGAGCAGCCGCGCGAGCGCCGCCTCGTCCCGCGCCTCGGCGCGCGCGACGAGCACGTCCTGCGTGTTCGACGCGCGCAGCAGCCACCAGCCGTCGTCGGTAAGCACGCGCGCGCCGTCGGTGCGGTCGACCTGCGCGCCCGCCGCCGTCAGCCGGTCGAGAACCTCGTCCACAATGGCGAATTTGCGCGCCTCGTCGACCTGGAAGCGCAATTCGGGGGTGTTGACCATCGCCGGCATCGCGTCGCGCAATTCGGTGACGCTCCTGCCCAGCTTGGTCGCCGCCTCGATCAGCCGCACCGCGGCATAGGGCGCGTCGTCATAGCCGTAATAGCGGTCGGCGAAGAAGATATGCCCGCTCATCTCGCCGGCGAGCGGGCTGCCGGTTTCCTTCATCTTCGCCTTGATCAGGCTGTGCCCGGTCTTCCACATCAGCGGCGTGCCGCCCAGTTCGGCGACGCGGTCGAACAGCGCCTGGCTCGCCTTGACGTCGGCGATGATCGTCGCGCCCGGATGCTCCCTGAGCACCGCGGCGGCATAGATCTGCAGCAGCTGGTCGCCCCAGATCACGCGGCCCTGGCCGTCGATCGCGCCGATGCGGTCGCCGTCGCCATCGAAAGCGACGCCGAAATCGAGGCTTCTCTCCGCGACCAGCTTGCGCAGATCGGCGAGGTTCGCCTCGACCGTCGGATCGGGATGGTGGTTCGGGAAATGGCCGTCGATGGTGGTGAACAGCAGATGATGCTCCCCGGGCAGCCGCGCCGTGAGCTTTTCGATCACGGTGCCCGCGGCGCCGTTGCCGGCGTCCCAGCCGATGCGAAAGGCGCCGCCGGCGAATCCCTCGACCAGCCGATCGACATAGGCGTCGACGATGTCGATGCGCTGCGATCCGCCCTCACCGCTGTCCCAGTCGCCCGCGGCGGCCATTTCGCCGATCCGCCTGATGTCGGCGCCGAAGAAGGGGCGTCCTTGAAACACCATCTTGAAGCCATTGTAATCGGGGGGATTATGGCTGCCGGTTATCTGTATGCCGCCATCGACCTCTTCGGTTGACGCGGCGTAATAGAGCATCGGCGTCGGCCCCAGCCCGACGCGCAGCGCATCGATCCCCGCCGCGTTGATCCCCTCGACCAGCGCCTCTTCCAGCATCGGCGACGACAGCCGCCCGTCATAGCCGACGGCGATGCGCCGGCCGCCCGCGCGGCGGATCAGCGTCGCAAAGCTGCGGCCGATCGCCCTTGCGTCGGCGGCGGTCAGCGTGTCGCCGACGACGCCTCGGATATCATATTCGCGCAGCATCGTCGGGTGAAAGACGTGGGCGGCAACGGGCTCGGAAACGGCGGTCATGGATGATGCTCCTGCGCGAAGGGGGTCAGGCGACGGCGAACAGGTCGCCATCGGGATGAAACCGCTCGCGCGCCGGAAGGTTCAGTCCCGCCATCGCCTCGCGCAGTTCCTGCCGCGCGACGACATGCCCCATCCCCATGCCGCCGAGATGCGCCTTGTCGAGCAGCGTCAGCCCGGCCGGGAACAGCTCGCGATAGATGACGCGTTCGCCCAGCCCCGGGATGACGCGAAAGCCGACGCGCCGCGACAGCTGGTTCAGCGCCTCGCCGACGCGCCGCATGTTGTGCGCGTCGACATGCTGCAGACGGTTGCGCAGGATGATCCAGTCGATCGTCCGCCCGTCGCTCTTGGCGCGCGCCTTGCGCGTGTCCCAGATCAGCTCCGAATAGAAGCTGGGGCGCACGACCTGGAACGTCTCGGGATCGACCTGGCCGATCAGGTCGAAATCGATGAAGCTGTCGTTGATCGGCGTCACCAGCGTGTCGGCGCTGGTCGCGATGTGCCGCGCGAACGGGTCGTCGCGCCCCGGCGTGTCGGCGATCAGATAGTCGGCGTCCTCGGCCAGCCGCGCGACCTGTTCGTCGAGTTCCTCGACCGTCGAGCCTTCGAACACCTCGAAATGCGGGATGGGCAATTCGATGCCGCGGCGCTTCGCGGTGCTGGTGCGATTGTCGAGATAGCGGTGAAAGGTGCGCTGGCGCGGGTCGAGGTCGATTCCGGCGACGCGCCACCCCATGCTCGCCAGCGCGACCGCGAAATGCACCGCGCAGGTCGACTTGCCCGTCCCGCCCTTTTCATTGGCAAAGATGATCCGGTGGGGGGCTGGCTTCGTCATGAGCGTTGCGATTTTCCTGTCGGCGCGGCATGGCGGCCGCATGGGGTGGCGTATGGACGCCGCCAATATCGGAGGGCGGGCGGCCGTGCAAATCATCCGTGATATCGCCACGCTTCGTCGCGCGGTCGACGCGCTCAAACTGGGGCGCAAGAGCGTCGCGCTGGTCCCGACGATGGGCGCGCTGCACGCGGGGCACCTGTCGCTGGTGCGGATGGCGCGGCGCGTCGCCGACCATGTCGTCGTGTCGATCTTCGTCAACCCGACGCAGTTCGGCCCGAACGAGGATTTCGCCGCCTATCCGCGCGACGAGGCGCACGACGCCGCGCTGCTGGTCGAGGAAGGCGCGGCGCTGCTCTGGGCGCCCGACGTCTCCGTCATGTATCCGCCCGGCCATGCGACGCATATCGCGGTCGCCGAACTCGGCGCCGACTATTGCGGCGCGGCGCGGCCGGGCCATTTCGACGGCGTCGCGACCGTCGTCGCCAAGCTGTTCAACCAGGTGCGCCCCGACATCGCGATCTTCGGCGAAAAGGACTGGCAGCAGCTTGCGATCATCCGCCGCATGGCGCGCGACCTCGACTTCGCGATCGATATCCTGGGGGCGCCGATCGCGCGCGATCCCGACGGGCTCGCGCTGTCGTCGCGCAACGCCTATCTGACCGCCGATCAGCGCGCCGCCGCCGCCGCCTTTCCCGCCGCGCTGCGCACCGCGGCGGCGGCGATCGCCGGCGGCGGCGCGGTCGCCGCGGCGCTCGCCGATGCCGAGGCGGCGATCCGCGCGGGCGGTTTCGCCAGCGTCGACTATGTCGCGCTCGCCGATGCCGACAGCCTCGAACGGCTGACCGAATATCGCGCCCCGGCCCGCCTGCTCGCGGCGGCGCGGATCGGCACCACGCGCCTGATCGACAATCTGGCGGTCGAGTAGCACCCTCTTTCGGGAAAGCATGGTTCGAAAACCCGCGGATTACGGCGCTCGCCGCTACCAATCCCCAAAAAACCGCCGCGTCGTTAACGCTTTGTTGACCATAAGCCGCAACTTTGGGGCCGAGGTCTCCATGTGGGGTGGAGGCGACAGGGGGTTATCATGGCGAACAGTCTGAAGTCTGCCCAATATCTGATCGAAAGCCGGCTGCTCGACGCCGCGCGCGGCGATGCGAGTGCCTATTTCGACCTGGGCGTCGCATTCTCGACCGGCACCGGCGGGGTCGATGTCGACCTGATCCAGGCGCATAAATGGTTCAACCTCGCCGCGCTCGGCGGCAATGTCGAAGGCCAGCAGTGCCGCGCCGACGTGTCGAACGAAATGAGCCGCGACGAAATCGCCGAGGCGCAGCGCCAGGCGCGCGCCTGGCTCGACGAGACCGCCCGCCGTCCCGCCGCCCGCCGCTTCGCGGCCTGACGTCTTGCCCGGTCTGCGTGGGCGTTCTGGAATCTCACGCAAAGGCGCGAAGGCGCGAAGAGAATTGCATGGCCGGTTTTCGGATAATCTCACACGAAGACACGAAGAGGGCGTGATGCGACTCGATCGTTGCGCCGATTTCGACGCCGGTTGAAAAAGGGCCGGACAACGTCCGGCCAGATAATCTCCTATGATGATCGCGAGACAGAACGGCAGAAACCGTCCTCTTCGTGTCTTCGTGTGAGATTTTCTTCTTCGCGCCTTCGCGCCTTTGCGTGAGATTCAATCCGCCCGCCGGAACGGCATATGGCCTTCCAGCCATTCCATTTCCTGCATCTCGGCCGCGCGTTCGCGCTCCAGGAAATCTGCCACCGCGCGCCGGAACCCCGGGTCGGCGATGAAATGCGCCGACCAGGTCGCGACGGGGCCGTAGCCGCGCGCGAGCTTGTGCCCGCCCTGCGCGCCCGCCTCGACGCGCGCCAGCCCGCGTTCGATCGCGACGTCGATCGCGCGGTAATAGCAAAGCTCGAAATGCAGATAGGGGATGTCGGCCACACAGCCCCAATAGCGGCCATAAAGCGTGTCGGCGCCGATCAGGTGCATCGCCCCCGCGACCGGCGTATCGCCGTCATAGGCGACGATCAGCAGCACGCGATCGGCCATCCGCGCGCCGATCAGGTCGAACGCCGCGCGCGTCAGATAGGGGTGCCCCCATTTGCGCCCGCCGGTGTCCTGATAGAAGGCCCACATCGCATCCCAGTGCGCGGGGCCGATCGCATCGCCCGTCACCTGCTCGATCCGCAGCCCCACCACCGCGCGCGCGCGCTCCTTGCGCAGTTGCTTGCGCTTGGCGGAGGTCAGCGTGGCGAGAAAATCGTCGAAACTGCGATAGCCGGGATTGGCGAAATGGAACTGGACGTCGCGCCGCACCAGCCATCCTGCCGCCTCGAACAGCGGCATCTGTTCGGGCGCGACGAAGGTCGCATGCGCCGACGACAGCTCGTTCTGCCGCACCACCGCCTCGGCGGCGCGGATCAGCAGCCGCGCGTCCTCGTCCCCCGCCGCCAGCAGCCGCGGCCCCGGCACCGGGGTAAAGGGCACCGCGATCTGCAGCTTTGGGTAATAGGCGCCGCCCGCACGCGCCCACGCGTCGGCCCAGCCGTGGTCGAAGACATATTCGCCCTGGCTGTGCGTCTTCAGGTAAGCGGGCGCCGCGGCGACCAGCGCGCCCGCGCCGTCGTCGACCAGCAGCGGCGCCGGCTGCCAGCCCGTCCTCGGCCCGACGCTTCCCGATTCCTCAAGCAGCGACAGAAAGGCATGGCCGACGAAGGGATTGGCGCCCCCCGCCAGCGCGTCCCACGCCGCCGCCTCGACCGCGGCGACCCCGGTGCCGAGCGAAATCGTCCGCGCGGGCGGGTCGGCGTCGGCCATTCAGACGCCGCCGACGAGGAAAGGAAAGGCCGTGTTCCCCCGCGAAGGCGGGGGTCCATCTCCGGTTGGCGCAAGATGGAACCGGCAGGAGATGGGTTCCCGCCTTCGCGGGGACACGGAAAGACATGGGACGTCGCGCAAGGCGATTTCCTACGCCGGCCGCACCGCCACGATGGCGTCGACCTCGACCGCAGCGCCCAGCGGCAGCACCGGAACGCCGACCGCGCTGCGCGCATGGCGCCCGGCCTCGCCGAACAGCGATTCCATCAGTTCCGACGCGCCGTTCGCGACCTTGGGCTGCTGCGTGAAACCGGGATCGCTGTTCACGAACACGCCCAGCTTGACGATTCGCTCGACGCGCGACCAGTCGCCGTCGACCGCCTTGCCGACCTGCGCGACGATCATCAGCGCGCAGCGGCGCGCGGCGTCATAGCCGCTCGCCTCGTCCATGTCGGCGCCCAGCCGCCCGGTGACGAGTTGCCCGTCGCGGAACGGCAGCTGCCCGCTGACGTGCAGCAGCCCCCCCTGCTCGACGACGGGCACATAGGCGGCGACCGGCGCGGCGGGCGTCGGCAGGTCGAGGCCGAGTTCGGCAAGCTTGGCGGCAATATCCATCGTAAATCCTTCCATCGGTTGTCGGGTCAAAGGGCCGGGGCCGGCAGGTTTCCGGCGATGCGCGCGAGGATCCACTCGCGCGCCGCGGTCCACTCGTCGATGCGCGCGTGCGCGTGCGCGGCGGCGGGAATCCGGCCGGCGATCGCGGGCTCGCCGACCATGTGCAGCCGCCACACGTCGGGCGCCGCGGCGGCGACCGAATGGTGGTGATTCGGCAAGTCGTCGATGAATATCGTGACGCTCGGCGCGCGCTCCTCGATCAGCCGGCGCACCGGCTCGCCCTTGCCGCCGCGGCTGCCGATCACCGGCGCGTCGAGGCCCAGCGCGGCGAGCTGGTCGGCGCGGCGCTGCTGGTGGTCGGGGCCGACGTTGGTCAGGATGACGATGTCGGCGACGCGCGCGATCGCGGCCATCGCGGCGACCGCGCCGGGGATCGGATATTGCCGCGCCATCTCGGTGCGGAAGAATCCGTCGAGCAGCGGCCACACCTCGGCCGCCTCCAGCGGCGTGCCGCACGCCTTGCGCTTCAGCGCATTGGCGAAGCTCGTGTCCTCCATGCGGAACAGCACGCCGTGCGCCTCGTCGACCCACTGCGCGAAGGGCACGACCATGTGCATCAGCACCTCGTCGCAATCGCTGATGACGAGCGGGCGAGTCATGCTTCCTGTCCTTCCTGTCCTTCCAGTCGGCGCGCCGCGGCGGCCAGCGCCTCCGGCTCTATATCGAGTGCCGCGGCGCAGGCGACAAGGTCGGGCTCGTACGCGGTCAGGAAGGCGAGCACCGCCGCCAGCGTCGCGCGCTGCCCCAGCGCGGCGCGCAGGCCATCGGGCGTCAGCCCGGTCGTCGCGAGCAGCCGCTCGGCGCGCGACTCGTCGCCGACGATCCAGCCGAGCGCCCGCAGCGCCAGCGCCGCGTCATCATCCCGCAAGAGGCGATCCTTCCATGGGAAGCAATTGTGTCCGGCCGCCGATTCGCCTAAACGAGCCGCGGACGCAAGCGGGGAAAGCGGCAGATCATGGGAAAGACCGTCCTGGTCGTCGAGGATAACGAGCTCAACCTGCGCCTGTTCTGCGACCTGCTCAACGCCCACGGCTACAGCGCGCACCCGGTGCGCGACGGCCGCGACGCGCTGGCGAAGGCGCGCGAGATCGCGCCCGACCTGATCATCATGGACATCCAGCTGCCGCACGTCAGCGGGCTCGAACTGATCGGCCAGGTCAAGGCCGACCCGGCGCTGCGCGCGGTGCCGATCATGGCGGTGACCGCCTATGCGGGAAAGGGCGACGAGGAACAGATCCGCGCCGCGGGGGCGGAAGCCTATGTCTCGAAACCCATATCGGTGATCCGCTTCATCGAAAGCGTCGGCGCCTTCGCCTAGGACCGTCCCATCAATCGATGTGTCCCGGCGCAGAAGGCGGTTTCCGATGCCCAGGACTGGAACATGACGACCCTGGATTGGCCCACTTCGTCATTGCGAGCGGAGCGAAGCAATCCAGGGCGGTTTACACCGCTCTGGATTGCCGCGCGGCTTCGCCGCTCGCAATGACGGGTCGACCGGAGCGTCATCCAAAGACGGCCGCTCCAGCCCCGCCCGCGATCAGGCGAGGACGGAACGCCGCGCGGTCCGGCGCAGGCCCGCCGGCGCGGGCTGCCGCTGCCACGGCGAATCATAATGGACCGCCACCGCGGCGGTCGATGCTTCGATCATCATGGTCCAGAACTGGCCGATCGGGCCCGAACGGGATGCGTTGCGAGTCATGTCGTATCTCCTGAATCGATCGTTGCGCGCAAGGAGAAGGGAGGGGAGGGGAGAAGCCCTTGGCGCAGCCATGATCTACGCCATCGGGCCCGGCCATTGGCGCCGATTTTGGTCATGGCGGCGACCAAAATTCGCGTTATGACGCAAGGAATGCGAAAAAAGATCGACCTCGACCGTTTCGACCGCCGGCTGCTCGAACTGGTGCGCGCCGACAATCTCGAACCCGCGCGGACTCTCGCCGACAAGGTGGGGCTGTCGGTGTCGGCGGTGTTGCGGCGGCTGCGGCGGCTGCGCGACGAAAAGGTGATCGTCGCCGACCGCGCGATCGTCGACCCGGCGCTGACCGGATCGGCGCTGACCATGCATGTGCTGGTGCGGATGGAACAGGCGGGCGCGCAGACGATGGACGGCTTCGCGCGCGAGATCGCGCGCCACCCCGAAATCACCGGCGCGTGGGACGTGACCGGCGAGGACGACTTCCTGCTGAAGGTGCAGGTCGGGTCGATGGAGGAATATGAAGCCTTCACGCGCCGCGCGCTCGGCGAGGATAAGGGCGTGCATTCCTTCACCACGCTGATCGCGATCCGCACGATCGTCGAGGACGACGCCTCGCGCCGCCCCCTGCGCGACCTGTGACCGCTCACCAGAGCGCCGGCTTCGCCACCATCAGCCAGAAGACGCCGACCAGCCCCAGAAACGCGGGCCAGCCGAGCAGGAACCACAGCCGCATCGTCTGCTCGTAATCCGGCCCCAGCGGCCGCCCGGCGCGCGCCGCCGCCTCGGCAAGCCGCTGCGCACGAATCTGCAGGCCGACGACCGGCGCCCAGCAGGCAAAGGCCAGCGCATAGAGCGCATATGTCGCGAGCAGCCACGGCTCGGTCAGCGGATAGCCCGCGTGATGCGCGAGCCACAAGCCGCTCGCCGGCTGCACGACGCCGCTGGTGCCGGTGAAGATCCAGTCGGCGCGCACCACCATGCGGCCGATGGCGGCGATCGTCGCCGGGTCGCGCGTCAGATGGGCGTTCCACAGATACCAGGCGGTCCCGGCGCCGAAGCCGAACAGCACGGTGCTGCTGACGATGTGCAGCATCTTCACCAGCAGATAGAGGTCGGTCATCTCTTGTCCCCGATGGCGCCGTGCACCGCGACGAGCAGCAGGATCGGCAGATTCTTGAGCAGCGGACCCAGCGGATCGAGCCACAGGCGCGGCAGCGCGAGGCCGATGACGATCGTGTAGCCGAGGATCAGGCCGATCTGGACGACCGTGCTCCAGCGCGCCTTGCGGTCGAGCAGCACCAGCGCCGCCACCGCGATATCGGCCAGGCTGGCGCCGATGCGCAGCGGGTCGGCCAGGCCGGCGGGCAGCCCCAGGCTCGCCGCCAGCGCGCGCGCCGCTTCGCCGCCATGCGTCAGCCCGAGCCATGCCGAGGCGAGCCACAGCAGCGCCAGTATCGCGCGGATCGCGGGCGCGAGGAAGAAGAGGCGCGCGTGCCAGCGGTCCTGTACCTCGGCCGGGCGCGCCGCGAGCGCATCGTTCAGCCGGCGCGGCGCGCTGCCGGTTTCGCGGGCATAGGCGGCGCTGTCGCCGGCGTTGCCCGCGACGAGCTGCGCCAGGCTGTTGCTCGCGATCGGCCCGTCGCCCGCAAGGTCGCCGATCCGGCCGAGCAGGCGCATGACCGGCATCGGGATCGACACGAAGCGCGCCGCGCCGAACCCCAGCCAGCCGCGATAGGCGCGCAGCAGGCCGCGCAGGTCGATCGTCTCTGGCCCCACCGGCTCGAGCGTCCGCCCGGCAAAGCGGTCGTCGGCGCACAGGCGCGCCACGTCGCGCGCCAGATCGTCGACATGGATCGGGGTGAAGCGCTGGTCGCCCGCGCCGGGCAGCGGGACGGCCAGCGGCAGCCCCGCCATTCCGCGCAGCAGCGAGGTGCCGCCATAGCTGCCGTCGCCATAGACGAGCGACGGGCGCAGGATCGTCCAGCCGAGCCCCGAGGCGCGCAGCACGGCCTCGCCCGCCAGTTTCGCGCGCGCATAGTCGGTGCCGACCTCCTCGCGGGCGCTGATCGCGGACAGCAGCACCACGCGCGCGACCCCCGCCTCGCGCGCGGCGGCATACAGAGCGCGCGGCATCGCGACGTGGACTGCCTCCATATCGGGCCCGCGCAGCACGCCCGCGGCGTTGACGATGCAGGCGACGCCGTCCAGATGCGTGCGCCACGCCGCCGCATCGGTCGCTCCGGCCAGGTCGACCGCCACGAACCGAACCCCCGGAAATGCCGCCTCGAGGTGCCCGACCCGGCGAACCACCGCGACCGCCTCGTGCCCCGCGTCGCGCAGCGCGGTCAGAATGTGCCGGCCGATGAAACCGGCGGCCCCCAGGATCATCACCCGCATGCCCGCTCCTTCCGCCCAGCGGGTTAGAGCATGATGACATGATAGGGAATCGTCATTGCGAGGAGCACGGCGAAGAAGCAATCTCCCCTCCCGCTTGCGGGAGGGGTCGGGGGTGAGGGCTCGAACCCTTGCGCAAGGCCGCTGTCCCCACCCCTCTCCTGATGGGGCGGGATACGCTTCAACCCCGACAGGACGGCCCCGAAAGCCGCCCCACACCGCCGGGCACGAAAAAGGGCGGCTCGCGGCCGCCCTTCTGTCCATCGTCCGGCCTTTGCCGGATGACGCGCTTTCGAACCCCGCGCGCCATCGGCGCGCCGGGCGCGGCGTCACTTGATCTTGGCTTCCTTGAACTCGACGTGCTTGCGCGCGACGGGGTCGTATTTGCGCACCGCCATCTTCTCGGTCATCGTGCGCGGGTTCTTCTTTGTGACATAGAAAAAGCCCGTGTCGGCGGTGCTCACCAGCTTGATCTTGACGGTCGTCGGCTTGGCCATGGCCTCATGTTCCTCGAACTATTGACGCATCCGCCGGCCCGTCCGGCGCATGCGGCGGGACGATGGCCCCGGCGATTGCTGAAAAACAAAGAGGGCCGCGTCGCACGCCGCCCCCCTTCATCCCGGCGCCCTTGGCGGGATTCGGTGCTTATGTCAAGCGAAAGCGGGGCCGGGCGAGAGGTTGCGCCAGCTTGGACAAACCCGTTTATCGACCGCGTGGCTGGATCGTTCTTGAATCGAGCACCGCCGTGTCCCTGCGCAGGCGGGGACCCAGAGCCTCATCGCGCCAACGCTGGCTCTCCGACACTCTGGGCTCCCGCCTTCGCGGGAGCACATGCCTGTTCGCTCAAAGACAACCACACTTCGAGCGGCCCGGCAAAAGCCGGGCGGTGCCTGTCGCAGGGTCCGGTCATGGATGCTGAAACCAGTTCCGCATGACGGACAACGATGCGGCGTGGGAACGGGGCAGCACCATCCGCTCCGCTCCCCGCAGGCCCGCCGCCGTCAGGCGTCGCGGATCTGGAAGCGGACGGTCATCTCCTTCCAGCTTTCCTCGGGCACGCCGCCGCGCGTCGCGGGCTTGAAGCGCCATTTCGACAGCGCGCGCTTGCGCGTCGCCTCGAAGAAGGCGGGGTCGTCGGTGCTGACCAGCTCGACCGCCTTGACCCGTCCGTCGGTGCCGATCAGCACGCGGACGCGGACGACGCCCTCGATCCCGGCGCGCTGCTCGCGCGCGGGATAGTCGGGCTGGAACGTCCCGGCGAAGCGCGGATCGACCGCGGCGGCGACGAGCGCCGGGCGCGGCGGGGCCGGCGGATCGACCGCGACCGCCACGCCCGCCCCGCTGCCCGACGGCGGCGTCAGCGGCGGCGCGGGCGGCACCGACGGCGGGTCCGCCGCGACCGGCGGCAGCGGCGAGACCGTCGTCGTCATCGCCGACGGCTGCGGTTCGGCCTGCGGCGGCTGCGGCTGGGGTTCGGGCGGCGGCGCCGGGGGCAGGGTGAAGCTTTTCCACGGCACCGGCGCGCTCGTCGGCGTGCGCTCAATGATCATCGGCGACAGTGCCACCGCGACGACGAGCGCCGCGGGCACGCCAAAGGCGAACAGCGCCGCCAGCGGGCGGTGCCCGGCGCCGGGGTCGTAGCGCGCGCCCGGTGCGGGGGTGCCGGCGGGGGCAGGGGCGCGCTCCGGCGCCGCCGCGAGGGCCGAAATCAGGGGTATCAGCGTCATGGCATCTCTCCTTGCCTGTGCCGACCCGGCCCCGCCGCGTATCGACCGCCGCTATCGGTCGGGTCGATTGATGTAATAATATAACATCACTGCAAATGTCAATGGAGAGGCGGGGAGGACAAGATGCCGGGGACGCTCCGTCGCTTTTTCAGTCGTCATGCCGACTTGGCTTGGCGCACAGGTTCTTCGGACATGTAGGAGCTTGTACCCCGGCGAAAGCCGGGGTCCAGATGGCATGGTGCGGCCCCCCGCGTGGACGCCGGCTTTCGCCGGGGTACATTTGCCTATCCAAAAGGGATGATGCCAACGCGTTTTAGCATGGCGGTGCGTCGGACAGAGGCGGGACAGCCGCCCCGTCTATGCCGCCGACAGCCGCGCGATCGCCTCGTCCCTCGCGATCAGCGGCAGCAGCTCGCCCATGTCGGGCCCGTGGTCGCGCCCGGTCAGCGCGCGGCGCAGCGGCAGGAACAGCGCGCGGCCCTTCGCGCCCGTCGCCGCCTTTGCCGCGCCGGTCAGCGCGTGCCAGGGGTCGGCGCTCCAGTCGATCGCCGGCGCCGCCACCGCCGCTGCTGCGAGCACCGGCCGGTCGGCCGCGTCGGGCGCGGGCGGCGCGAAGGGGCCGTCGAACACCGCCACCCAGTCGGCCGCCTCCGCCACCGTCGCCAGGTTCGGGCGGATCGCGGTCCAGCGCGCTTCGTCGATCGCCGCGGGCAGGCGCGGCGCGACCGCGGCATAGGGGGTGTGGTGGAGGATCTTCTGATTCAGCAGCGCCAGCTCGGCCTCGTCGAAGCGCGCCGGGGCGCGGCCGAAGCGCGCGAAGTCGATGCCCGCGATCAGCGGCTCGAGCGTCGTCACCGGCTCGACCGGGTCGCTCGTCCCCAGCCGCGCGAGCAGCGCCGCGAGCGCGATCGGCTCGATCCCCGCCGCGCGCCAGTCCGCCATGCCGAGCGCGCCGAGCCGCTTCGACAATTTGCCCCCGGTGCCGACGAGCAGCGCCTCGTGCGCAAAGGCGGGGGGTGCCGCGCCCAGCGCTTCGAACATCTGGATCTGCGCCGCGGTGTTCGACACATGATCCTCGCCGCGCACGACGTGCGAAATGCCCATCGCGATATCGTCGATCACGCTCGGCAGCAGATAAAGCCAGCTTCCGTCGGCGCGCCGCACCACCGGGTCGGACAGCGTCTTCGGCTCGAAATGCTGCGGCCCGCGAATCAGGTCGGTCCATGCGATCGGCGCGTCATGGTCGAGCCGGAAGCGCCAGTGCGGCGCGCGCCCTTCGGGCACCGGCGCCCCGTCGGGCCGGCGCTCGTACACCGGCGGCAGCCCGCGCGACAGCAGCACCTTGCGCCGGATGTCCAGCTCCTCGGGCGTCTCGTAACAGGCATAGACGCGCCCCGCCGCCTTCAGCCGCGCGAACACCTCGTCATAGAGCGCGAAGCGTGCCGACTGCCGCTCCTCGCCGTCGACGTCGAGCCCCAGCCACGCAAGGTCGGTGCGGATCGCCTCGACATAGTCCTCCTTCGACCGCTCGCGGTCGGTGTCGTCGATGCGCAGCAGGAAACGCCCGCCATGCTTGCGCGCCCAGAGCCAGTTGTGCAGCGCGGTGCGGACGTTGCCGACATGGAGATTGCCGGTTGGCGAGGGCGCGAAGCGGGTGATGACGGTCATGATGCGCGCCTATAGCGGCTTTGCGGGGCCGGTGGGAATATATGGTTCGCGCCGACGAGCGGCGGTGCCAGGCGATTCTTGCGCGCAGAGGCGCAGAGATCGCGGAGAAAATGAAGAAGGGAAAAAAGAGGGTCACGCGAAGACGCGAAAAAGATGTGGCCGATGGTGTCCTGTTTCAGACCCCGCTGCCGCGGGATGCGGCGGGATAGGGAAAGCCGCTTCGCGGCAAAGGCGACCTCTTCGCGCTTTCGCGCCTTCGCCTGAACCGGACTCTCTGCGATCTCTGCGCCTCTGCGCGAATCGTTCCGAACGTCGTCCTACCCCGTCCGGAACCTGTGGGTGATCGGATAGCGCCGGTCGCGGCCGAAGTTGCGCGTCGACAGCTTCACCCCCGGCGGCGCCTGCCGCCGCTTGTATTCGGCGAGCATCAGCAGCCGCTCGATCCGCGCCACCGCCGCGCGGTCGAAGCCGTGGCGCGCCACGACATCGTCGACGCTCGCTTCCTCCTCGACCAGCATGTGCAGCATCCGGTCGAGGTCCGCATAGGGAGGCAGGCTGTCCTCGTCCTTCTGGTCGGGGCGCAGCTCGGCGCTCGGCGGCTTGGTGATGACCGAATCGGGCATCACCGGCGCGCGCGGGTTGCGCGACAGCCGCGGGACATGCGCGTTGCGCCACCGCGCGATGGCGAACACCGTCGTCTTGTATGCATCCTTCAGCGGGTTGTAGCCGCCCGCCATGTCGCCATAGATGGTCGCATAGCCGACGCTCATCTCGCTCTTGTTGCCGGTGGTCAGCAGCATCGGCCCGAACTTGTTCGACAGCGCCATCAGCGTCACCCCGCGGATGCGCGACTGGATATTCTCCTCGGTCGCATCGACCGCGCGGCCGGCGAAGCTGTCCGCCAGCATCGCGTCGAACGCCTCGACCGCGGGGCCGATGGCGATGGTGTCGAGCCGGCACCCGATCATCTGCGCGCAGCCCCGCGCATCGTCGAGGCTTTCGGCGCTGGTGAAGCGGCTCGGCAGCATCACGCACCAGACCTTGTCCGGCCCCAGCGCATCGGCGGCGATCGCGGCGCACAGCGCCGAATCGATCCCCCCCGACAGGCCGAGCACGACGCCGGGAAAGCCGTTGCGCGTCACATAGTCGCGCAGGCTGACGATCATCGCGCTGTAGATGTCGGCGGGGTGCGCCTCCCATTCGGCGAGGTCGCCGGGCGCGCACGCCCAGCCGTCCGCTCCCTTCGTCCAGCGCGTGACGCGATCCTCCTCCGCCCAGTCGATCAGCCGGTGCGCGGGCGCCCCGTCGGCGTTCAGCACGAACGAGCAGCCGTCGAACACCAGCTCGTCCTGCCCGCCGACGCGGTTGAGGAAGATCAGCGGCAACCCGGTTTCGGCGACACGCGCCGCGAACACCTGCGTCAGGCGGCGGTCGTCCTTGTCGATCTCATAGGGACTGCCGTTGACCGAGATCAGCAGCTCGGCCCCCTGCGCCGCCAGATGCCCGCACACCGTCGGCAGCCAGCCGTCCTCGCAGATCGGCAGGCCCAGCCGTACCCCGCGCCACGTGACGACGTCGGGCAGCGGCCCCGGCGCGAACACGCGCTTTTCGTCGAAGGTGCCGTAATTGGGCAGTTCGTGCTTGCGCCGCGTCGCGACCACCCGCCCCGCGTCGAGCAGCGCGACGATATTATAGAGTCGTCCGTCGTCGCCCCGCTCGACCGACCCGACCAGCATCGCCGGACCGCCGTCGCCGGTCTCGGCCGCCAGGTCGCCGAGCAGCGCCGCCGCGCGCCGGGCCAGCGCCGGCTTCAGCACCAGATCCTCGGGCGGATAGCCGATCAGCTGCAGTTCGGGAAACAGGATCAGGTCGGCGTCGGGGTGCCGCGCGCGCGCCGCGCGCATCGCATCGGCGTTGGCGGCAAGGTCGCCGACCGCCTGCGTCATCTGCGACAGGACGATGGTAAGCTGTTCGGTCATGGCAGGGGTTTAAGCGCAACCGCCCCGATTTCAACCGCCGAGCGTCGCCGCGTTCGCGACCGCCCGCCCGCCTTTACCCCCTTCCCCTTCGCGTGCCCGCTGGTTAAGGGGCGCGCATCCTTCCCCACCACACCGCGACAAGGGGCCACGCATGAAACTCATTTCCGGCAACAGCAATCTTCCCCTGGCCCGCGCGATCGCCGACTATCTGGAATTGCCGCTCGCCGACACCAGCGTGCGCCGCTTCGCCGACGAAGAGGTGTTCGTCGAGATTCACGAGAATGTCCGCGGCCAGGACGTGTTCGTCATCCAGCCGACCAACTATCCGGCGAACGACAATCTGATGGAACTGCTGATCATCACCGACGCGCTGCGCCGCGCCTCGGCCAAGCGCATCACCGCCGTCATCCCCTATTTCGGCTATGCGCGGCAGGACCGCAAGCCCGGTCCGCGCACCCCGATCTCGGCCAAGCTGGTCGCCAACCTCATCACCACCTCGGGCGCCGACCGCGTGCTCGCGATCGACCTGCACGCCGGGCAGATCCAGGGCTTCTTCGACATCCCGACCGACAATCTCTATGCCGCGCCGGTGATGAGCGCCGACATCCAGGCGCGCTTCGGCGACCGCAATTTGATGGTCGTCTCGCCCGACGTCGGCGGCGTGGTGCGCGCCCGCGCGCTCGCCAAGCGGCTCGACAACGCGCCGCTGGCGATCGTCGACAAGCGCCGCGAGCGCGCCGGCGAATCAGAGGTGATGAACATCATCGGCGACGTGTCGGGGCGCTTCTGCATCCTGATCGACGACATCGTCGATTCGGCGGGGACGCTGTGCAACGCCGCCGCCGCGCTGAAGGCGCAGGGGGCAGAGGGCGTCGTCGCCTATTGCACCCACGGCGTGCTGTCGGGCGGCGCGGTGGCGCGCGTCAACGCGAGCGAACTGACCGAACTCGTCATCACCGACTCGATCATGCCGACCGAGGCGGTCAACGACAGCGACAAGGTGCGCGCGCTGACCGTCGCGCCGCTGCTCGGCGAGGCGATCAAGCGCATCGCCGACGAAACCAGCGTATCGTCGCTGTTCGATTGAGGCGCGACATTTTCGAGATTCCGTTCGTGTCGAGCGAAGTCGAGACGCTCATCGTTCGTGCATGCCTTCGGGGTGTCTCGACTGCGCTCGACGCGAACGGGATATGGAGGTTTCCGGCATGACCCTCGAATCCGACATCGCCCTCGCCATCCGTCTCGCCGACGCCGCGGGCGCCGTGATCCGCCCCCATTTCCGCGCCGGTTTCGCGCACGAGGCGAAGGGTGACGACTCGCCGGTGACCGAGGCCGACCGCGCCGCCGAGGCCGCGATGCGCCGCCTGCTCGATGCCGAAGCGCCGCGCGACGGCATCATCGGCGAGGAATATGGCGCCGAGCGGCCCGACGCCGCGCGCCAGTGGGTGCTCGACCCGATCGACGGCACGGTCAGCTTCATGGCCGGCCGGCCGATCTTCGGCACGCTGATCGCGCTCCTGCAGGACGGCTGGCCCGTGCTCGGCATCATCGACCAGCCGATCGCGCGCGAACGCTGGGTCGGCGCTACCGGACAAGCAACGCTGTTCAACGGCCGTCCCGCCGCGACGCGCGCCTGCCGCAGCCTCGCCGACGCGGCGCTCGCGACGACGGGACCGCAATATTTCAGCGATCACGATGGCGCGCATTTCATGGCGCTCGCGGCAAAGACCGCGCACAAGCGCATGTTCTTCGGCGGCGACTGCTACAATTACGGCCTGCTGGCGAGCGGCCATGTCGACCTGGTGGTCGAGGCGGGGCTGAAGCTCCACGATTTCGCGGCGCTGGTGCCGGTCGTCGAGGGCGCGGGCGGCACGATGTGCGACTGGAACGGCGATCCGCTGAACGCCGACAGCGACGGCCATGTCGTCGCATTGGGCGATCCCGCGCGGCTCGAAGATGTTATCGAGGGCCTCGCCTGCCACCATTAGGGCCAAGACCCAGGGAGAGAAGACCATGGCGTTCGACGGAAGCTGCCATTGCGGCGCGGTGACCTATACGGTCGAAGGCGACATCCCCGACACGGCGATGAGCTGCAACTGCTCGCACTGCCGGCGCAAGGGGTTCCTGCTGACCTTCGTGCCGATCGACAAGTTCCGGCTGACCGGCGGCGCCGACAAGCTCGCCTCCTACAAGTTCAACAAGCATAATATCGACCACCAGTTCTGCACCGACTGCGGCTGTCAGGGCTTTTCGGTCGGCACCGGCCCCGACGGGGCGAAGATGGCGGCGGTCAATCTGCGCTGCGTCCCCGCGGCCGACCTCGATTCGCTGACGATCCAGAAGGTCGACGGGGCGAGCTTCTGAACCTCGTCATTGCGAGGACCCCGGACTTGATCGGCAATCCTCCCTTTTCCGTCAAGTCACTGTTCCCCGGCGAAAGCCGGGGTCCATACGAGGCAGCGCTGTGCCATCTGGACCCCGGCTTTCGCCGGGGAATGGCTCCTGACTTGCCTGAAGGGTATATGCCGACTTGATCCGGGGGGCGTGGCAACCCGCAGCCTCCGGCATGCGGAAGCCTCGATGGCTGGAGATTGCCTCGCTTCGCTCGCAATGACCGGATCTTGCGCGAGGCTTGCATTTCGGCGCGAATCCCGCTAGGCGCGCGCCTTCCGATTGTGTCGGCTGGCTGAAAGGGCTGCCAGGCCGATACGCAAACGGACTTCCAAAGGAGACCAAAATGCCCAAGCTCAAGACCAAGAGCGGTGTGAAGAAGCGCTTCAAGTTCACCGCCTCGGGCAAGGTGAAGCACGGCGTCGCCGGCAAGCGCCACCGCCTGATCTCGCACAATGCGAAATATATCCGCACCAATCGCGGCACCAGCGTGCTCAGCGATGCCGATACCGCCCATGTGCGCCTCTGGGCGCCCTACGGCCTGAAGTAAGGAGCGGACCCCATGTCCCGTATCAAACGCGGCACGACCACGCGCGCCAAGCACAACCGGGTTCTGGCCCAGGCGAAGGGCTATTACGGCCGCCGCAAGAACACGATCCGCATCGCCAAGCAGGCGGTCGAGAAGGCCGGCCAGTACGCCTATCGCGACCGCAAGGTGAAGAAGCGGAGCTTCCGCGCTCTGTGGATCCAGCGCATCAACGCGGCGGTCCGCGCCGAAGGCCTGACCTATTCGCAGTTCATGCACGGCGTGAAGCTCGCGGGGATCGAACTCGACCGCAAGGTCATGGCCGATCTGGCGATGAACGAAGGCGGCGTGTTCACCACGATCATCGCCCAGGCGAAGGCGGCGCTGCCCAAGGCCGCGTAACGCCGGATCGAGCCATCGAATCGCAAGAGGGCGGTCCCATCCGGGGCCGCCCTTTTTCGTGCGCGCCGCGCAAAGAGAGACGGCGCGGAGCCAGGCCCCGCGCCGTCTCGACGATGATCAAAGCGATACACCGCCCCCCTCCCTCCGAGCCGCTAAGCCGTGGGTCGCAGAAAGCCGACGGCCGGTGGAAGTGTTCCCATCCTCTGGCACAAGCCGCGCCGAAGAGGCGTGACATATGCCGTCCGGATGATGACAATAATTGTAAGAACCCGACAATCGGGTCGCTTAGCTTGTTGTTTTTTTGCGCATCCGTCCGCAGAAGCGACAGGGCATGACCGATGCGACGCAACCGCAGGGGCCAGGCGCCGATGTGCGCGTGACGACCCGCTTCTTCCCGGTGTCGGAGGCGCTGCGCCCCTATGCCAGCATCATCTATCTGACCGACGTCGCCGCCCCGCCGGGGGTCCGCGTCGACGATTATCTGCACCCCGAATGGGCGAACATGCGCTTCATCGACGGCACCGCGCCGCTCGCGGCGATCGGCGGCGGCGTCCCGGTCCCGGCGCCGCGCTTCATCGCCACCGGCCCGACGAGCAAGGCGAGCTATTTCGCGGCCGGCGCGATGCGCGTCTGGGGGATCGGCCTGTTGCCGATGGGCTGGGCCAAATATGTCCCGATGTCCGCCGAGGCATTGGCCGACCGTTTCTGCGACGGCGAAGCGCATCCCGCCTTCGCCTCCTTCGCGCCGCTCGCCGCACAGCTGCCTCGCGCCGCGGACGCGGAAGAGGCGGCGCGGACGATCGACGCGCATTTCGCCGCGCTGCTCGCCGACGCGCCGCGCGACGATCCGGCGATCCGCGCCGCGCACGGCGCGCTCGTCGACGAGGAACTGGCGAGCGTCGCCGACCTCGCGGACCGGCTCGGCCTGTCGGCGCGCTCGGTCGAGCGACTGAGCCGCCGGGCCTTCGGCTTTCCGCCCAAGCTGCTGCTCCGCCGCCAGCGCTTCCTGCGCAGCCTTGCCCGCTTCATGCTCGACCCGACGATGGCGTGGATCGACACGCTCGATCACCACTATCACGACCAGGCGCAGTTCACCCGCGACTTCCAGCGTTTCATGGGGATGAGTCCGCGCGCCTACGCGGCGCGGCCCAAGCCGATCCTCGGCGCCGCCGCCCGCGCCCGCGCCGCCGCCGCGGGCGAAGCGGTGCAGGGCCTGCACCGGCCCGGCGCCTGAGCGCTTCGGGGTTGACCCGCGCGCCGCCTTCGGTGCAAGCGGCGGCGGAACGACCCGGCATCCGGAAACCACCATATAGACGATCGCGCGCGCCTCGGCGGGCGGCCGCCGCAGGACGAACGAAGATGAGCGAATATCAGGCCATGCAGGCCCAGCTTGTGGGCGACATCGCCGCGGCCGCCGACCTCGACGCGCTGGAGGCGCTGCGCGTCGCCGCGCTCGGCAAGGCGGGCAGCGTGTCGGCGCTGCTCAAGACGCTAGGCGCGATGAGCCCCGAGGAGCGGCAGGAGCGCGGACCGCAGATCCACGCCCTGCGCGAAGCCGTCACCGGCGCACTCGCCGCACGCAAGGCCGCGCTCGAAGCCGCGGCGCTCGAGCAAAGGCTCGCCGCCGAGCGGCTCGACATGACGCTCCCCGCCGACGCTGCGCCGCAGGGCAGCGTCCACCCGGTCAGCCAGGCGATGGACGAGCTGGCGGAGATTTTCGCCGACATGGGCTTCGCAGTCGCCACCGGGCCCGAGATCGAGGACGATTGGCGCAATTTCACCGCGCTCAACATCCCCGAGACGCATCCCGCGCGCGCCATGCACGACACCTTCTATTTCCCGCCGCAGATGGCGAACGCCGATGGCCGTCCGATGCTGCTTCGCACCCACACCTCGCCGGTGCAGGTCCGCACGATGATGAGCCAGCAGCCGCCGATCCGCATCATCGCGCCGGGGCGCGTCTATCGCAGCGACAGCGACGCGACCCACACGCCGATGTTCCACCAGGTCGAAGGTCTCGTCATCGACCGCCGCATCCATATGGGCCACCTCAAATGGACGCTCGAAACCTTCCTCAAGGCCTATTTCGAGCGCGACGACATCGTGCTGCGTCTGCGCCCCAGCTATTTCCCCTTCACCGAGCCGTCGGCGGAGGTCGATGTCGGATACCGGCAGGAAAAGGGCCGCCGCATCGTCGGCGGCAGCGGCGACGACGAAGGGCATGCGTGGATGGAACTGCTCGGCAGCGGCATGGTCAACCGGCGCGTCATCGCCAATTGCGGGCTCGACCCCGACGAATGGCAGGGCTTCGCCTTCGGCGCCGGCATCGACCGGCTCGCGATGCTCAAATATGGCATGGACGACCTGCGCGCCTTCTTCGACGGCGACCTCCGGTGGCTGTCCCACTACGGATTCGGCGCGCTGAGCGTTCCGACGCTGTCCGGGGGCATTTCGGCATGAAGATCACCCTCGACTGGCTCAGGGAGCATCTCGACACCGACGCGACCGTCGAGGCGGTGGTCGCGACCCTCAACCGTATTGGCCATGAGGTCGAAGGCGTCGAGAATCCGGCCGAGAAGCTCGCCGGCTTCCGCGTCGCGCGCGTCCTGACCGCCGAGCGCCACCCGCAGGCCGACAAGCTGCAGGTGCTCACCGTCGACGCCGGCCCGGACGTCAACGGCGGCGCGCCGTTGCAGGTCGTGTGCGGCGCCCCCAACGCGCGCGCCGGCCTCGTCGGCGTGCTCGGCCTGCCCGGCGCGGTCGTCCCGGCGAACGGCATGGAGCTGAAGGTCTCGGCGATCCGCGGCGTCGAATCGAACGGCATGATGTGTTCGACGCGCGAGCTCGAACTCGGCGACGACCATGACGGCATCATCGAGCTGCCCGCCGACGCCCCCGTCGGCATGCCCTTCGCCGACCATGCGGGCACGAACGATCCGGTGATCGACATATCGATCACCCCCAACCGGCAGGACTGCATGGGCGTGCGAGGGATCGCGCGCGACCTCGCCGCGGCGGGGCTGGGCACGCTCAAGCCGCTCGCCGTCCCGACGATCCTCGGCGAAGGCGAGCCCGCGACCGGGATCGCCACCCACGACCCCGAAGGCTGTCCCGCCTTCTATGGCCGCACGATCGCCGGCGTCACCAACGGCGCCGCGCCCGAATGGATGCGCCGCCGGCTCGAAGCGATCGGCCAGCGCTCGATCTCGGCGCTCGTCGACATCAGCAACTATGTGATGTTCGACCTCGGCCGCCCGAGCCATATCTACGACCGCGCGACGTTGACCGGACCGCTCGTCGCGCGCCGCGCGAAGGCGGGCGAAAGCGTCGTCGCGCTCAACGGCAAGAGCTATACGCTCACCGACACGATGACGGTGATCGCCGACGATGCCGGCGTCCACGACATCGCCGGCATCATGGGCGGCGAGCATAGCGGGTGCAGCGAGGCGACGACCGACGTCTTGCTCGAAATCGCCTGGTTCACCCCGGAGCGTATCGCGCTCACCGGCCAGGCACTCGGCCTCGCCAGCGACGCGCGCAGCCGTTTCGAGCGCGGCGTCGATCCGGCTTTCCTCGACGACGCGGCCGCGATCGTCACCGGGCACATCCTCGCCATCTGCGGCGGCACCCCCTCGGCGGTGACGCGCGCAGGCGCCCCGCCGGTCGCCGCGCGGCACGTCGATTACGACCCCGGGCTCGCCGCGACGCTGGGCGGCGTCGCGATCGACCCCACGCGCCAGCGCGAGATTCTGGAGGCGCTGGGCTTCACGGTCATCGAACAGGGCGCACGCTGGCAGGTCACGGTGCCGAGCTGGCGCCGCGACGTCGACGCCGCGCCCGACATCGTCGAGGAAGTGGCGCGCATCCACGGCTTCGACGCCATTCCCTCGACCCCGTTGCCGCGCAGCGACGGGGTGGCGAAACCGACCGCAACCGCCGACCAGATGCTCGAACGCCGCCTGCGCCGCGCCGCGGCGGCGGCGGGTTTCCACGAGGCGGTGACGTGGAGCTTCGTCAGCGAGCGCGAAGCGGCGCCGTTCGGCGGCGGCACCTGGGCGCTCGCCAACCCGATCAGCGAAGATCTCAAGGTGATGCGTCCGTCGCTGCTGCCGGGCCTGCTCGCCGCGGCCGCGCGCAACGCGAATCGCGGCGCGGACAGCATCCGCCTGTTCGAGATCGGCCGGCGCTATCTGGCCGATGCCGAGCATCCGACGCTGGCGCTGCTGATGGCGGGCGAACGCCGCGCGCGCAGTTGGCAGGCGGGCAAGGCGCAGCCCTTCGACGCGTTCGACGCCAAGGCGGCGGCGCTCGCGCTGCTCGAAGCCGCCGGCGCCCCCGCCGACCGGCTGCAGGTGATGGAACCGGTCGCCCAGGGCGCGATCTGGCATCCCGGTCAGGCGGCGACGCTGCGGCTCGGTCCCAAGGCGGTGCTCGCCGAGTTCGGCGCGCTCCACCCCGCGCTGACGCGGCATTTCGACGTCGACGGGCCGGTTATGGCGGTGCAGATTTTCCTCGACGCGATCCCGGCAAAGCGCGCGAGCGGTCCGGCCCGCGCGGCCTTTGCGCCGCCCGCGCTGCAGGCGGTGCGCCGCGACTTCGCCTTCCTCGCCCCCGAAACGCTCTCCGCCGCCGACCTCGTCCGCGCGGTGAAGGGCGCCGACAAGGGCGCGATTACCGGCGCCCGCCTGTTCGACCGCTTCGCCGGCCAGGGCGTTCCCGAAGGACAGGTCAGCCTGGCCGTCGAGGTCGAACTGCAACCGGCGGATAAGAGCTTCACCGATGCCGATCTGAAGGCGATCGCCGACAGAATCGTCGCCGCCGCCGCGAAACTGGGCGCGGTGCTGCGGGGATAGGCCGGATCAGGCGGCGACGGCATTCTCGCTGCGGCTCGCGGCGGCTTCGAGCAGGCGCTTTTCCAGCGATCTCACGCGCGCCGCGCTGTCGATCTTGTCGCCGATCAGGTCGGTGACATAGAAGGTGTCGACCGCGCGCTCGCCATAGGTGGCGACATGCGCGCTGTGCACCGTCACCTTCGACTGGAACAGCGCATAGGCAAGCTGGTTGAGCAGTGCCGGGCGGTCCTGCGCATTGACCTCGATCACGGTGAAGCGGTTCGACGCCTTGTTGTCGATGAAGACGTTCGGCGCGATGCGGAACGCCTCGGCGCGGGTGCGCGGCAGCGCGCGCGCCTCCAGCTTGGGCAGCAGTTTCTGGCGGCCCGCCAGCGCATCCTCGATCGCCCGCGTCAGGCGGACGATCTGCTCCGCCTCGGCAAAGGGGCGGCCGAGCGGATCCTGGACCAGGAAATTATCGAGCGCGAGCCCGTCGCGCGTCGTGTGGATACGCGCGTCGATGATGTTGCCGCCGGCGAGGTGGATGCCCCCGGCGATGCGATAGAAGAGCCCCGGATGGTCGGCCGCGAGCACCATCACCAGCGTCGCGCCGCGATCGTCGTCGGGCACCGCCGCAATATGCAGCGGGGCGCCGCCGGCCTTCTGGATATGGATCAGGTTCGCCGCGATCACCTCGACCGGCTCGGCGATCCAATAGCTTTCGGGAAGCCGCCTCGCGAGCCGCGCGAACGCCTTGTCGTCGAGTGCGAGCAGGCGCTGCGCCTCCTCCTTCTTGCCCGCGATCCGCGCCGCCCGCCCGCGCTGCTTGTGGCCGAGGCGCAGCACCTCTTCGGCGGCGTCGAACAATTCGGCCAGCAACTGCCGCTTCCAGCTGTTCCACACGCCGGGGCCGACCGCGCGGATATCGACGACGGTGAGGACGAGCAGCAGGCGCAGCCGCTCGGGGCTCTGGACGATCTGCGCGAAGTCGAGGATCGTCTTGAAATCGGCGAGGTCGCGCTTGAACGCCGTCGCCGCCATCAGCAGGTGATGACGCACCAGCCACGACACCGTCTCGGTCTCCGCCTCGGTCAGCCCGAGCCGCGGGCAGACGCGCAGCGCGAGTTCGGCACCCAGGATGCTGTGATCGCCGCCGCGCCCCTTGGCGATGTCGTGGAGCAGCACCGCGACATAGATGACGCGCCGCGACTGGACATGCTGCATGATCGCGGTCGACAGCGGATGATCGTCCTTCAACCGGTCCTGTTCGATGTCCGAAAGCAGGCCGATCGCGCGGATCGTGTGCTCGTCGACCGTATAATGATGATACATGTCGAACTGCATCTGCGCGACGACGCGGCCGAAATCGGGCACGAAGCGGCCGAACACCCCCGCCTCGTTCATCCAGCGCAGCACCGTTTCGGGGTCGCGCGGGGACGTCAGCACGTCGAGGAACAGGGCATTCGCGCGCGCGACGCGGCGCACGCCCTGCGTCTCGATCAGTTTGGCGTCGTGGCGCGCCTGGCGCATCGCCTGCGGGTGGATTTCGAGGCCATGCCGGTCGGCGAGCGCGAAAATCTCGATCAGCCGCACCGGATCCTGCTGAAAGAAGTCGTCCGACGGCAGCGCCAGCCGGCCGCGATCGAGCACGAAACCGCCCAGCTTGCCCGGCCGTCGCCGGATCGTCGGCAGGAAGCGGCGACCGCGCGCCGCAAGCTGATCGTCGAGATGCGCGAGGAAGGTGCCGGTGAGGTCGCCGACGCTCTTCGCATGGAGGAAATAGAGCTGCATGAACCGCTCGACCGCGCTCTTGCCCGGCCGCTCGGCGAACTGCATCCGCGCCGCGATCTCGCGCTGGACGTCGAAGGTCAGCCGGTCCTCGGCACGCCCCGCGAGCATGTGGAGATGGCAGCGGACGGCGAGCAGGAAATTCTCGGCGCGCGCGAACTGGCGCAGTTCGCGGCTGGTGAGCAGCCCGGCGTCGACCAGTTCGGGAACGGTGCGCACGCGGTGGATGAACTTGCCGATCCAGAACAGGGTGTGAAGGTCGCGCAGCCCCCCCTTCCCCTCCTTCACATTGGGTTCGACGACATAGCGCGAATCGCCCATCCTTTTGTGCCGCTCGTCGCGCTCGGCCAGCTTGTCGGCGACGAAGGCGCGCGCATTGCCCGCAACCACCTCGGCATCGAAACGCGCCGAGGCCTGATCGTAGAGCGCTCGGTCGCCCCACACGAAACGCGCCTCGAGCAGCGCGGTGCGCACCGTCAGATCCTCCTTCGCGGCGCGGATCATCTCGTCGAGCGAGCGCGACGAATGGCCGACCTTCAGCCCAAGATCCCACAGCGTATAGAGCTGCGCCTCGATCACCTGCTCAGTCCAGCTCGTCTGCTTGAACGGGGTCAGGAAGCCGATGTCGACGTCGCTGAACGGCGCCATGTCGCCGCGGCCATAGCCGCCGACCGCGACCAGCGTCAGCCGCTCGCCCGCCGACGGGTTGCTCGCCGGATAGAGGTGGTGGACCGTGAAATCGTGGCTCAGGCGGACGATCTGGTCGGTCAGAAAAGCGGTCGCATGCGCCGTCACCCGCCCTGCCGACGGATGGAGCAGCAGCCGGCGGCCGATCTCCGCGCGCCCCGCGTCGAGCGCCTGCCGAAGCAGCGCGACCATCGCGCGGCGGCGCTGCCCGGTATCGCCCGTCTCGGCCGCCAGCGCATCGAGCCGCCCCGCCAGCGCGCGCCGGTCGATAATCGCGCGGCGGTCGTCGAGATGCGCGAACAGGTCGCTCATCGCCCGCTCCCCTCCTGCTCGGCCCATAGCTGCTTCAGCCGGTAGAGCGCATCGAGCGCTTCGCGCGGCGCGAGCGCATCGGGGTCGATGACGGCAAGCGCCTCGCGCAGCGCGTCGGGCTTCGCCGCGGGCGCCTCGGCGATCGTCGCGGCGAACAACGGCAGGTCGTCGAGCCCCACGGCCAGGCCGCCGGTCGCCTCGCGGCCCGCCTCCAGCTTCGCGAGCACCGCCTCGGCGCGCCTGACGACGCCCGCGGGCACCCCTGCGAGCCGCGCGACGGCGAGGCCGTAGCTGCGGTCGGCGGGCCCCTCGGCGACCTCGTGCAGCAGCACCAGATCGCCCTGCCATTCGCGTGCGCGGACATGATGAAGCGACAGCGCGTTCAGCGTTTCGGCGAGCCGCGTCAGCTCGTGATAATGCGTCGCGAACAGGCAGCGGCAGCGGTTCGCCTCGTGCACCGCCTCAACCACCGACCAGGCGAGCGCGAGCCCGTCATAGGTCGAGGTGCCGCGCCCGACCTCGTCGAGGATCACGAAGCTTTGCGGCGTCGCCTGTGCGAGTATCGCCGCGGTCTCGACCATCTCGACCATGAAGGTCGAGCGGCCCCGCGCCAGATTGTCGCTCGCCCCAACACGGCTGAACAGCCGGTCGACGAGCCCCAGCTTCGCCGACGCGGCGGGCACGAAGGCGCCCGCCTGCGCGAGCACGACGATCAGCGCGTTCTGGCGCAGGAAGGTCGATTTGCCGCCCATGTTGGGGCCGGTGACGAGCCACAGCCGGTCGGCCTCGGACAGCGAGACGTCGTTGGGCACGAAGCGCTCGCCGCTTTTCGCCAGCGCCGCCTCGACCACCGGATGGCGTCCGCCCGACACGTCGAGGCACGGATCGTCGGCAAGGTCGGGACGGCACCAGTTGTGGCTCATCGCATGATCGGCGAGCGCGGCGGCGACGTCGAGCCGCGCGAGCACGTCGCAGCTCGCGGCGATCGCCTCGCGCCGCGCTACCGCGGCCTCGGTCAACGCTTCGAGGTGCGCCGCCTCGGCGGCGACCGCGTGCACGCCCGCCTGCGTCACCCGGCTCGCCGCCTCGTGCAGGTCGGACGCGTTGAAGCGCACGACGCCCGCGAGCGTCTGGCGGTGGGTGAAGCCCGATTCGGGCGCCATCAGCGCGTCGGCATGCTTCGCGGGCACCTCGACATGATAGCCGAGCACGCCATTGTGGCGGATCTTGAGCGAGGCGATGCCGGTGCGGTCGCGATAGCGCGCCTCCAGAGCCGCGATCGCCTTGCGCCCGTCGCGCGCGGTCTCGCGCAGCGCGTCGAGCGCGGCGTCATAGCCTTCGGCGATATAGCCGCCCTGCGCGGCATCGACCGGCGGCGTCTCGATCAGCGCGCGCGACAGTTCGTCAACCAGCGCACCGTGCCCGTCGAGCCCCGGAAGCAGCCGGGCGAGCAGCGGCGGCAGGTCGGGCCGCCGCGCGAGCCGTTCGCGCAGCAGCCGCGCGCCGCCGAGCGCATCGCGAAGCTGCGCGAGGTCGCGCGGACCGCCGCGCCCCGCGACGAGGCGGCCGAGTGCGCGGCCCGCATCGGGCAGCGCGCGCAGCGCAGCGCGCAATTCGCCGCGCCACAGCGCGTCGCGCGCGAGTGCATCGACAAGGTCGAGCCGGTCGAGGATCGCGCCCTTGTCGGTCAGCGGGCTCGCGAGATCGTCGGCGAGCAGCCGCGCGCCGGCCGCGGTCACGGTCCGGTCGATGGTGCCGAGCAGGCTGCCGTCGCGCGTTCCCGCCATCGTACGGACGAGTTCCAGGCTTTCGCGCGTCGCCGCATCGATCGCCATCCGCCCCGACGCGCTGTGGCGCACCGGCGGCTGGAGAAAGACCGCACCGCCGGTGCCGACATGGTCGAGATAGGCGGCGATCGCGCCCATCGCCGCGATTTCGCCGCGGGTGAAGGCGCCGAAGCCGTCGAGCGTCTGGACCGCGAACAGCGACTCGAGCCGCTTCTGCCCGGCACCGCTCGAAAATTCGCCGGCCGGGCGGCGCACCACCTGCCGCGCGGTCCAGGCGGGAAGCGCTTCGGCGGTTTCGCTCACCAGCAGTTCGGACGGCGCGAGCCGCGCGAGTTCGGCGTCGACCTGATCGGGGCGGACCGCGACGACTTCGAAGCGGCCGGTGGAAATATCGGCGGCGGCGATCGCGATCTCGCTTTCGCTGCCGACCTGCGCGAGCGCGGCGAGCCGGTTGGCGCTGCGCCCTTCGAGCAGCGCCTCCTCGGTCAGCGTCCCCGCCGTCACGAACCGCACGATGGCGCGCGCGACGAGCGCCTTCGACCCGCCACGCGCCTTCGCCTCGGCCGGGGTTTCGACCTGTTCGGCGATGGCGACGCGGTGTCCGGCGCGGATCAGCCGCGCGAGATAGGATTCGGCCGAATGGACCGGCACGCCGCACATCGGCACCGGCTCTCCGCCATGCTCGCCGCGCGACGTCAGCGCGATGTCGAGCGTCGCGGCGGCCGCCTTCGCATCGTCGAAGAACAGCTCGAAGAAATCGCCCATGCGGTAGAAGAGCAGGCAGTCGCCCGCCTTTTCCTTGAGCGACCAATATTGCGCCATCATCGGCGTCGCGGCGGGGGCGGCGTTGCTGTTGGCGGCGGTGCGGGCGGTTGCGGACATCGAACCCTGCTTAGTGATTGAGGGCGGCATGGCAAGTTCGCGCATGGCCTTCGTGGAAGAGTGGGACGGATGGCCCCTGTCCCGCGAATCTTTTTCGCTCAGCCCGGTTACAATCGCCGCCGGTGACGCTAGGGGATTGGGAAACGGCGCGGGCCTTGAACGAACCCAAGGGGAAAAATATGGACAGCGGCAGCAAGGTGCAATTTTCGGACCGAGAGGCCCTGCTCTACCACGAACACGGCCGACCCGGCAAAATCGAGATCGTCGCGTCGAAACCGATGGCGACCCAGCGCGACCTGAGCCTCGCCTACTCCCCAGGCGTCGCGGTCCCGGTCAAGGCCATCGCCGACGACCCCGCCACCGCCTACGATTATACCGCCAAGGGCAACCTCGTCGCCGTCATCTCGAACGGCACCGCGATCCTCGGCCTCGGCAATCTGGGCGCGCTCGCCTCGAAGCCGGTGATGGAGGGCAAGGCCGTCCTCTTCAAGCGCTTCGCCGACGTCGATTCGATCGACCTCGAGGTCGATACCGAGGACCCGCAGGCCTTCATCGACGCGGTCGAACTGCTCGAACCGAGCTTCGGCGGCATCAACCTCGAGGATATCGCCGCGCCCAACTGCTTCATCATCGAGGCGGCGCTCAAGGAAAAGATGAACATCCCGGTGTTCCATGACGACCAGCATGGCACCGCGATCATCACCGCCGCCGGCCTGATCAACGCCTGCCACCTGACCGGGCGCGACCTCAAGGACATCAAGGTGGTCGTCAACGGCGCCGGCGCCGCGGCGATCGCCTGCACCGAACTGATCAAGGCGATGGGCGTCCGCCACGAAAACGTCATCATGTGCGATCGCAAGGGCACGATCTACCAGGGCCGCGCCGAAGGGATGGACCAGTGGAAGTCGGCGCACGCGGTGCCGACCGAGGCGCGCGACCTGATGCAGGCGCTCAAGGGCGCCGACGTCTTCCTCGGCCTCTCGGCCGCGGGCGCGCTCAAGCCGGAGATGGTGAAGGACATGGCGCCGGCGCCGATCATCTTCGCGATGGCGAATCCGGACCCCGAAATCTCGCCGCCCGACGCGCGCGCCGCGCGGCCCGACGCGATCATCGCGACCGGGCGCTCGGACTATCCGAACCAGGTCAACAACGTCCTGTGCTTCCCCTTCATCTTCCGCGGCGCGCTCGACGTGCGCGCGACCGCGATCAACGAGGAGATGAAGATCGCCGCCGCCTACGCCATCGCCGACCTCGCGCGCCAGCAGGTGCCCGAAGAGGTCGCGGCGGCCTATGGCGGGCGCGCCGCCAGCTTCGGCCCCGAATATATCATCCCCTCGCCCTTCGACCCGCGGCTGATGGAAATCGTCCCCGCCGCGGTCGCGAAGGCGGCGATCGACAGCGGCGTCGCGCAGCGGCCGATCGCCGACATGGCCGAATATCGCACCCGGCTGCGCGCCCGGCTCAACCCGACGACCTCGGTGCTCACCCTCGCCTATGAAGCGGCGCGGGCGAATCCGAAGCGCGTCGTCTTCGCCGAGGGCGAGGAAGAGGTGGTGCTGCGCGCCGCGATCCAGTTCCGCGACGGCGGCTACGGCATTCCGGTGCTCGTCGGGCGCGAAGGGCTGCACGACATGCTGCGCGACATGGGCGTCGCCGACCCCGAAAGCTTCGAGGTCCACAACAGCGTCAATTCGCCGCATGTCCCGCAGATGGTCGAGATGCTCTACGAGCGGCTCCAGCGCCGCGGCTATCTGCGCCGCGACATCGAACGGATGGTCAACCGCGACCGCAACATCTTCGGCTCGCTGCTGCTCAAGCTCGGCCTCGGCGATGCGATGATCACCGGCGTCACCCGCACCTATTCGCAGACGATGCGCGAGGTGCGCCGCGTGATCGACCCGGCAGAGGGCAAGACCGCCTTCGGCATCCACGTCCTCGTCGGCCAGCATCACACCATCTTCATGGCCGACACGACGGTCAACGAACGCCCCTCGGCGGAAATGCTCGCCGACATCGCCGAACGCACCGCGCAGGTCGCGCGGCGCATGGGGCACGAACCGCGCGTCGCCTTCCTCTCCTATTCGACCTTCGGCAACCCGCCGGGGTCGTGGCTAGACAATATCCGCGACGCGGTGCACATCCTCGACGAACGCCGGCCCGAATTCGAATATGAGGGCGAGATCGCGCCCGACGTCGCGCTCAACGCGAAGGTGATGGCGAACTACCCCTTCTGCCGCCTGTCGGGCCCGGCGAACGTGCTGGTCATGCCGGGGCTGCAATCGGGCAATCTGTCAGCGAAGCTGCTGCGCGAACTGGGCGGCAGCGCCGTCATCGGCCCGATGCTGATCGGGATGGAAAAGCCGGTGCAGGTCGCGACGATGGCGTCGCCGGCATCCGATCTCGTGACGCTGGCCGTGCTCGCCGCCGGCGGCATCGCGGGGTAGGACCACCCTCCCCCCGCATACCGGCGGCGGGGAGGGCGAGAGCCTTATTGGCCGGGCGTTCCGCCGCCCATGCCCGGCGCTCCGACGGCGCCGATATTGCCGAAGATGTCCTCGAAGAAGCTGCGGCTGCGGCCCAGCGTCGGCGTCTTGTCGCCATTGGGGTTGATCTTGCTGACCTGGTCGAGCCCGGTGCGATCGACCGCGGCGACATTGCCCGCGGGGTCGAAGCGGACCCGCAGCACCTGCTGCGCGACCGGACGCGGATTGGCGAAGGCCAGCGCCCGCGTCTCGCGCGACAGATAATAATATTCGTTGTTGCTGAACTGGCCGACGAAGGTCGGGTGGCCCAGCGTCCGTTCGACCGATTCGCGATTGTCGACCCCGGGGGTGATCGCGTCGGTCAGCACCGGGTCGACCACATAGCCCTGCCGCCCGCGAAGCTGCGTGCAGCCGCTGGCGGCCAGCGCGACGATCAGTCCCACCGCCAGCAGGCGCAGGCGGGGGGCGGCAAGGACAGGCTTGGCTTCGAACATCAGCAATCTCCGTCGCGCGCAGTCCTGACCTCGCCCCTGGCCGCCCGCCCCGGCGACCGACGCAGGCCGCTGCGCATCTCCCGCGCCTCTTAACCGCAAGCAGGCGCGGCGCACAAGCCGCTTGTCGCGCCGCCGCCCCGGCGCGCCCGGCGACAGCCGCCCCCTTTTCCGCGCCGCCGATTGCGCCTAAGCGGACGGGATGATCTCGCTCCGCAAACTCTTTCGGCCCGACCCCGACCCGCGCGAGGCGCGCCGCCCGCTGTGGCAGGCGATCGTCGCGACGGCCCGCGCCCCGCACTGGTATGTCGAGGGCGGCGTTCCCGACACGCTCGACGGGCGTTTCGACATGATCAGCCTCGTGCTCGCGCTGGTTCTCCACCGGATCGACGAAGAGCCGGAGCAGGCGATCGCCGGCGTGCAGCTCACCGAATTGTTCGTCGCCGACATGGACGGCCAGATGCGCCAGATCGGCTTCGGCGACATGGTCGTCGGCAAACAGGTCGGGCGGATGATGGGGGCGCTCGGCGGACGGCTGGGCGCCTATGCCGCGCCCGACGGCTCGCCCGAACTGCGCGCGGCGCTGGTCCGCAACCTGTGGCGCGGACAGGCACCCGCCGAAGCCGCGCTCGCGCATGTCGAGGCGCAGGTGGCGGCGCTGCGCACGGGGTTGGCGGCGATGCCCGTCGCCGCGCTGATCGCCGCCGACCGGCTGCCCGGAGACGCGGCCGGAGACGGGGCATGAGCGCGACCGAATTTTCGCACCTCGTGACACTGGCCGAGGCCGGACAGGGGCGCTGCATCGCGATCGAGGCCGACGCCGCGGCGCGCACGCGCATCGCCACGCGGCTCGGGCTGGTCGCGCTCGACCGCTTCGCGCTGACGGCCGATGTGCGCGCGGTCGCCGGCGGCATCGCCGCGACGGGCGCGGTCGAGGCCGATGTCGTGCAGTCGTGCGCCGCGACCGACCTGCCGGTGCCCGCGACGCTGCGCGAAGCGTTCGACCTGCGCTTCCTGCGCGAGGTGGAGACCGGAGACGCGGCCGATGAAGAGATCGAGATCAGCGGCGAGGATTGCGACATATTGCCGCTCGACGGCGACCGGATCGATCTGGGCGAAGCGGCGGTCCAGACGCTGTCGCTCGCGCTCGACCCTTTCCCGCGCCACCCCGACGCCGACCGCATCCTCGCCGAAAAGGGCGTGCTGAGCGAGGAACAGGCGGGCCCCTTCGCGGCACTCGCCCGGCTGCGCAGCAAGCCGGACGCCTAGAGCGGCGTGCATCGAATGGACTCGTCATTGCGAGCGGCAAAGCCGCGCGGCAATCCAGAGCGGTGTAAACCGCTCTGGATTGCTTCGCTCCGCTCGCAATGACGAGTCCATTCGATGTCATCATCCGCTAAGCCGGCGGATCAAGGGGCCGGTCGGCCACGCCCCCTGAACTCCCCTTCTTCTCTGCGATCTCAGCGCCTCTGCGCGAATCGATCCAGCGGAAATCGAACCCGCCATTCGGCCTAATCCTTCGGCGCTTCCCTGACGAGATCCGCGACCGCGGCGTCGAGCCCCGGCTCACGCGCCGATTCCCTGTCTTCGGCGTCCGGCTTCGTCTCGTCGTCCCTGTCGTTCCCGCGCTCGACCGCCAGCGCGCCGCCGAGGGCGTTCGCCAGCCCGGCGAGCTGTTCGCCGATCACCGCGTCGACCGTGGGCGCGATGTCGGCGATCTTGAAGCGCATATAGCCGCCGACGACATAGTCGAAGCGGATCGCGCTGCCCGTCGGCATCTCCTTGATCTGGATCGTCAGCGTGCCGGCCAGCGCCTCGCCCTGCAACGGACCCAGCGCGCCCGACAGGCGCAGCAGCTGGTTCGGCTTCGCGAACAGGATGCGCGCATGCTGGACGCTGCCCATCCCCGACCCCGTATCGGGCAGCTTTTCGCAGAAACAGCCGCCGGCCTGCGAATCGAGCCAGAAATTGGCGGCATCGCCCGACCAGCTATGCTCCTTCGACCACCATTTCTGGGGCATGCGAAGCATCGCCCACACATCGTCGGGGCTCGCCGCGACCTGCGCCGTGTGCGCGACGGTGAAGCCGGCATCGCCTTGGTCGATCACCTTGGCCTGCGCCGGCGCGGCAACGACCGCCGCGGCGAACAGCGCCCCGGCGAAACAGCTTCTGCGCTTCATGTCCCATTCCCCCAGCCCGGCGCCGCGCCCGATCGGCGGCGATACCGTGCGGACATAATGGCTTTTCCGCGCGGAGGAAATCACCCGAGTCGAAGCGGCGCCCGTTTCAACCGCACCATTGCGCCACGACGCGCGCGGTCAGCGCATGGCAGTCGGCGCCGGCGAAGGGGAAGCTGCCGCTGAGCGCGAGGCGAAGCTCGGGCGACAGCAATTGCTGGAGCCGCCGCCGCGCCCGCAGGCAGCGCGTCTTGACCGTCGCCGGCGAGATGCCGAGCAGCGCCGCCGCATCCTCCACCGACACGCCTTCGATCTCGCGCAGGACGAAGGTGGTGCGAAATTCGGACGGAAGCTGCGCGATCGCCGCCTCCAGCATCTCGCGTATCTGGCCCTGCGCCAGTTCGGCGTCCGGCTTGCTGCCCTGCATCGATCCGCGCATCAGATGATCCCGATAATCGTTGAGGTCGACGACCGATGTCGCATCGAGCCGCTTTCGCCGGCGCTCGCGCGCCCGGGCGCGGCCCAGCGCCTCGTTGATCGCGATCCGCGTCAGCCAGGTCGACAGCGATGAGCGGCCCGCGAAGCTGTCGATCGCCGCGAAGCCGCGCATATAGGTGCTCTGCACGACGTCCTCGGCCTCGGCGCGTTCCTTGAGCACGCTCCAGGCGACGCGGAACAGCCGCTGGTTGTTGCGTTCGGTGACGATCCGCACCGCATCGCGGTCGCGCGCGGCGATCCGCGCCGCCAGTTCGACGTCGGACAGGGTGCCGGGATCGGTCCGGGTCTGCACCGTCATCCGTCCATCCTCCCACCATTGCCCCGACACGGCAACGACGCGAGCAGTTCGCGGCGAAGCGCGGCGTCGGCGCCGAACTCGCCAAGCCAGCATTTGGTGACCAGCGACACGCCGTGCTGCCGAACCCCGCGCGTCGTCATGCAGCCGTGCGTGGCCTCTATGATCACCGCAACCCCGCGCGGTTGCAAGGCCTCGTCGAGCGCCGCGGCGATCTGCCGCGTCAGCCGTTCCTGCAACTGCAGCCGCCGCGCATAGGCGTCGACGAGCCGCGACAGCTTGGAGATGCCGACCACCCGGCCTCGCGGGCGATAGGCGACGTGCGCGACCCCGACGATCGGCGCCAGATGATGCTCGCACGTCGAAACGAGCGGAATCGAGCGCAGCAGGACGGTTTCGTCATAGCCCGCCGCATCGCCGAAGCTGCGGTCCAGCAGGCGATGCGGATCGACCCGATAGCCGGCGAACCATTCGCGATAGGCACGCGCCACCCGCGCCGGCGTGTCGGCCAGCCCCTCGCGCGCGGGATCGTCGCCCGCCGCGGCGATCAGGGTGCGGACCGCCGCCTCGACCGCGGCCTGCGACGGCGCCGCCGCCCCGCACGGGGATTCGCCCGCCGCCATCGCGACCGGTTCGGGATCCGGATCGTACATCTCCATTCGCGCCTCCAGCCTCGTGACGCCCATTGGATGCCGCGCCGCGCGACAGGTTCCCGGGAACCTTCTTGCGGCGGCGCCATCCAATGGCCGCATTCGGACAAGGAGAAGCACGATGCTCAAGACATTCCTGCGGATCGGCGCCGCGGCGGCGCTCGCCGTCGGCGGCACGGCCTGGTCGCACGACGCGGCGAAGCCCGGCGACGCGCAGATCGCCCACATCGCCTACACGGCGGGGCAGATCGACATCGACGCCGGCAAGCAGGCGCTCGTCAAATCGAAGAATCCGGCGGTGCGGGCGTTCGCCGAAGAGATGGTGCGCGACCATGGCGCGGTGAACGAACAGGCGCTGGCGCTGGTCGGGCGGCTCGGCGTGACGCCGGAGGCCAATGCGACGAGCGCCGCGCTGACCGCGCAGGCGGCGCAGAAGCACGACGAGCTAGCGAAGCTCGACGGCGCCGCCTTCGACCGCGCCTATGTCGCGAATGAAGTCGCCTATCATGCGACGGTCAACGGCGCGCTGCGCGACCTGCTGATTCCGTCCGCCAGCAATGGCGAGCTGAAATCGCTGCTCGAAACCGGGCTGACGCTGTTCGGGGAGCATCAGAAGCACGCCGAGCATCTGGCCGCGAGCCTCCGGTGAGGCGCGCGCTCCTCTGCACCCTCGCGCTCGCCGCCGTGCCGCTGCTCGGCGGCGCGGCGCCCGCGCCCCGCGTGCACCAGGTCGTGATCGATAAGATGAAATTCGGTCCCGTACCGCCGGGGGTTCGGGTCGGCGACACGATCCTGTGGATCAACAAGGACCTGTTCCGGCACACCGCCACCGCGCGCAACGGCAGCTTCAACGTCGATCTGCCGGCGGGAAAGAGCGGCAGGACCACGCTCAGGCGGCCCGGCGCCGTCCGCTTCTATTGCATCTATCATCCGGGCATGACGGGGACGCTGATCGTCGGGCGCTAACGGCTTTCAGGTCCGAACGCCGGACGAGCCGCAGGACCGGATGGGCCGGTTCTGGACCGTGATGACATCGAATGGACTCGTCATTGCGAGCGGCGGAGCCGCGCGGCAATCCAGAGCGTGCGGTAACCGCTCTGGATTGCTTCCCCCGGATCAGGTCCGGGGTCGCAAAGACGAAGCGGGTCAATCCAAAGTCATCAGAGTCTAGCCGCCGAGGATCGCCTCGATCGCGCCGTTCACCGTTTCGATCGGCGCCATGCCGTCGACCTTGCTGACGATGCCGCGCGCTTCGTAGATCGGCAGGATCGGCGCGGTCTTGGCGCGATATTCGGCCATGCGCGTGCGCACCGTCTCCTCATTGTCGTCGGGACGCCGCTTGAACTCGTGGCTGCCGCAGACGTCGCAGGTTTCCGCGACCTTCGGCTGCTTGTGGCGGTCGTGATACCCTTCGCCGCACTGCGCGCAGGAGAAACGCCCGGTGATGCGGTCGACGAGCGCATCCTCGTCGACAACCAGTTCGATGACATGGTCGAGCTTGCGGCCGCGCGCCGCCAGGATTTCGTCGAGCGCGGTCGCCTGCGCCGCGGTGCGCGGATAGCCGTCGAAGATGACCGACGTGTCGCCGCCCAGTTCGTCGAGCCGCTCGCCGATCAGGCCCGAAACGATTTCGTCCGACACCAGCCCGCCCGCGTCCATCACCGCCTTCGCCTGCTGGCCGGTCGGCGTGCCCGCCTTGACCGCGGCGCGCAGCATGTCGCCGGTCGAGAGCTGGATCATGCCATGCTCCTGCTCGAGCCGCGAGGCCTGCGTCCCCTTCCCCGCTCCCGGCGGGCCGAGCAAGATGATGTTGCGCGTCATGAAAGCCCCTCTTTGTTCCCTGATCCGTCGCGGTGGCCGTAACCGACGCCTCAGCGGCGTGCAATGCCGCCTTTCAGTTTGGCCTTCTTGATCAGGTCGCCATATTGATGCGCCAGCATGTGGCTCTGCATCTGGGTGATCGTGTCGATGGTCACGTTGACGACGATCAGCAGGCTGGTGCCGCCGAGGTGGACGGGCAGGCCGGCGTTGGCGATGAAATATTCGGGAATGAGGCAGATCAGCGCCAGATAGGTCGCGCCGATCACCGTGATGCGCGTCAGCACGAAATCGAGATAGGCGGCGGTGTTCTTGCCCGGGCGGATGCCGGGGATGAAGCCGTTCTGCCGCTTCAGATTGTCGGCGGTTTCCTCGGGGTTGAAGACGACCGCGACATAGAAGAAGCAGAAGAAGATGATGCTCGCGCCATAGAGGCCCATGTAGAGCGGCTGCCCGACCGCCAGATACTGGTTGAGCGTGATCAGGAAATCGCCCCACACCGATTCGCCCGACACGCGGTTGCCGAGCATCTGGGTGATGGTCAGCGGCATCAGCAGCAGCGACGAGGCGAAGATCGGCGGGATCACGCCCGCGGTGTTGACCTTGAGCGGCAGGTGGCTGCGATCGGCCTGCATCACCCCGCGCTGGGTCGCGCGCTTCGGATACTGGACGAGGACGCGGCGCTGCGCGAGTTCCATGAAGCTGATGAAGGCGATGATCGCCGCGCCGCCGACGAAGACGAGCAGGACGGTGCCGCCGCCCATCGAACCTTCGCGGACCTGGGTGAACATCTGACTGAAGCTGCGCGGCAGCTGGGCCAGAATGCCCGCCATGATGATCAGCGAGACGCCGTTGCCGATGCCGCGGCTGGTGATCTGCTCGCCCAGCCACATCAGGAACAGCGTGCCGCCGACGATGCTGATGACGGCGCCGATGCGGAACAGCATGCCGGGATCGACCACGGCGCCGACGCCCTGGCTGGCGCCCAGCGTCTCGAGCCCCACCGCGACGAAATAGCCCTGAATCGCGGTCAGCCCGACCGTACCGTAGCGCGTATACTGGTTGAGCTTGGTGCGCCCGCTCTCGCCCTCTTTCTTGAGCGCGGCAAGCGTCGGCGACAGCGCCGCGGCAAGCTGCACGACGATCGAGGCGGTGATATAGGGCATGACGCCGAGCGCGATGATGCTCATGCGCTCGAGGCTGCCGCCCGAGAAGGTGTTGAACAGGTCGAGCACGCCGCCCGACGCCGCCTGGCTGTACAGCTGCGACAGCGCGACCGGGTCGACGCCCGGCAGCGGAACATAGGACAGGAAGCGAAAGACGACCAGCGCACCGATCGTGAACCAGATGCGGTTCTTGAGCTCCGTCGCCTGACCGAACTTCGAGAAGTTCAGATTGGCAGCAAACTGGTCGGCGCGAGAGGCCATGCTATCTTTCCTCAGTGGCGGACCGCGCCCCCCGCGACCCGGGCGCCTATGTGCGTTCGCTCAGGCCGAAGCGCAAGGGGAAAGGCCCATTTGGGGGTGCGATCTTCACAGCGCCCCATCTATCCGTTCGCATTGATGGGTGTCTCGACTTCGCTCGACACGAACGCGAATCTATCGTCTCTAAATGGCGAGGGGGCGGTCCGGATCCGAACCGCCCCCTCGCAATTCCTTACTCCGCCTTCGCTTCCTCGGCGGCGGCGGCGGGCAGTTCGACCTTGCCGCCGGCCTTCTCGACCGCGGCGACCGCGCCCTTCGACGCGCCGGCGACCGCGAAGCTCAGCTTGGCGGTCAGTTCGCCCTTGGCGAGGAGGCGGACGCCGTCCTTGCCGCCGCGCGCGACGCCCGCGGCCTTCAGCGCGGCGTGGTCGACGGTCTTCTTCGGGTCGAGCTTCTTCGCATCGACCAGCTTCTGGACCTGCCCCAGGTTCACGATCGCGAAGTCCTTCGCGAAGATGTTGTTGAACCCGCGCTTCGGAATCCGCATGTGGAGCGGCATCTGGCCGCCCTCGAAGCCGTTGATCGAAACGCCGCTGCGGCTCTTCTGGCCCTTCTGGCCGCGGCCGCCGGTCTTGCCCTTGCCCGAGCCGATGCCGCGTCCGACCCGCATCCGGCCCTTGCGGGCGCCATTGTTGTCACGAAGATCGTTGAGCTTGATAGTCATTGCACTCGCTTTCGCTGTGTTCGCGCTATGGACCGTCCCCTCGGGGGCTAGTCCGGTTCGATTTCACTCGACGGCTGAAAGCCGGGATAGGGCCCGGCCTTCTCCATCACGATGGCCTGGGCGACGTAGCCGCGGCCATCGACCTGGGTGATCGACGGGCTGCCGTGAAGCTGCCATCCCCGGTTGAGCAGCCCCTCGACGCGCGCGCAGAAGGCGCTGTCGTCGGGTCCGGTCAACAGGCGATAGAGCTTCATCGGTGCGTCAGCCCTCGATGATTTCCACCATGTGCGGAAGCTTGCGGATCATGCCGCGCACTTCCGGGGTGTCGACCAGCTCGACCTCGCGGTTCATCTTGCCCAGCCCGAGGCCGGTCAGGATCTTGCGCTGGTCCTTGGGCCGGCGGATCGGCGAGCCGATCTGGCGGATCTTGATCGTCTTGTCGGCCATCGTCTTACTCCGTCACCGCCGCGGCTTCGGCCTCGGCCACGCGGTCGGCCGCGCCGCCCCGCTTGATCAGGTCCGAAACCTTCTTGCCGCGACGCTGCGCCACCGACTTGGGGCTGGTCTGTTCGCCCAGCGCCTCGAAGGTCGCGCGGATCATGTTATAGGGGTTCGAGGTGCCGACCGACTTGGTCACCACGTCGGCGACGCCCAGCGATTCGAACACGGCGCGCATCGGGCCGCCGGCGATGATGCCGGTCCCCGCGGGGGCCGAGCGCACCGTGACCTTGCCCGCGCCGAAATGGCCGCGGCCGTCATGGTGCAGCGTGCGGCCGTCGCGCAGCGGAACGCGGATCATCGCCTTCTTCGCGGCGGCAGTCGCCTTCGAAATCGCCTCGGGCACTTCGCGCGCCTTGCCATGGCCGAAACCGGCGCGGCCCTTGCCGTCGCCGACGACGACGAGCGCGGCGAAACCAAAGCGCTTGCCGCCCTTCACCGTCTTCGACACGCGGTTGATGTGGACGAGCTTCTCGATCAGCTCCTCGCCGCCGTCCTCGTCGCGCGGACGGCGATCGTCGCGGCGGCCACGGCCACCGTCACGACCCCCGCGACCGCCGTCGCGGCCGCCACGGCCACGGCGGGGAGCGCCGGTGTTTTCGGTCGTTTCGACCGCGCCTTCGACGTTCTGTACTTCGTCAGCCATGCTTAGAACTCCAATCCGCCTTCGCGCGCCGCGTCGGCCAGCGCCTTGATGCGCCCGTGGAACAGGAAGCCGCCACGGTCGAACACGACCTGCGTCACGCCCGCCTTCTTGGCGGCGTCGGCAAGGCGCTTGCCCACCTCGGCAGCGGCCTCCGCGGTCGCGCCGGTCTTGCCGCGCAGATCCTTGTCGAGCGTCGAGGCCGCGGCCAGCGTCTTGCCGGCGGCGTCATCGATGAGCTGCGCATAGATATGGCGGCCCGAACGGTGCACCGACAGGCGGGGACGCCCGGCGGCGCGCAGACGGAGCGCGGTGCGGACGCGCTGGCGACGTTTTTGGAAAGGGGTGAGATGTGCCATGGCTTACTTCTTCTTGCCTTCTTTGCGGAAGATGTACTCGCCGCGATACTTGATGCCCTTGCCCTTGTAGGGTTCGGGCTTGCGCCAGCGGCGGATCTCCGCCGCGACCTGGCCGACCTTCTGCTTGTCGATGCCGCTGATCTCGATCGTCGTGTTGTCCGGCGTCTTGATCTCGATGCCCTCGGGCACCGCATAGTCGACATCGTGGCTGTAGCCGAGGTTCAGCTTCAGGTTCTTGCCCTGCGCGTTGGCGCGATAGCCGACGCCGGTGATCTCGAGGACCTTGGTGAAGCCCTCGGTCACGCCCGTGACCAGATTCTGGACCAGCGTGCGCTGCATGCCCCAGAAGGCCCGCGCTTCGCGGCTGTCGTTCGCCGGCTGTACCGAAATGCTGCCTTCGCCGACCTCATATTTGATGATGTCGGACAGCGGCATCGCCAGCGTGCCCTTGGGGCCCTTGACCGACAGCGTGCCGCCATCGATCGCGGCGGTGACGCCGCTGGGAATCTCGACTGCCCTTTTACCGATGCGAGACATCAGAACACCTCCGCCAGCACTTCGCCGCCGACATTATGCTCGCGCGCCTCGGCATCCGACAGGACGCCGCGCGGGGTCGACACGATGGTGATGCCCAGGCCGTTGCGCACGATCGGCAGCTCTTTCGAGCCCGAATAGACGCGGCGGCCGGGCTTGGAAACGCGCGCCACATGGCGGATCGCGGGCTGGCCCTCGAAATATTTCAGCTCGATGCGCAGGCCCTTGTGCTGGCCCTTCGCGCCCAGCGCTTCCTCGCTGTAGCCACGGATATAGCCTTCGCGCTTCAGCACGTCGAGAACGCGGACACGCAACGTCGAGGCGGGAGTCAGGACGCTGTCCTTCTTCGCCTGCTGGCCGTTGCGGATGCGGGTGAGCATATCACCCAAAGGATCGGTCATTGCCATCTTGCGTGTTCCTTACCAGCTCGACTTCACAACGCCGGGGATCAGGCCCTTGTTGGCCAGATCGCGCAGCTGAACGCGGCACAGCCGGAATTTGCGATAATAGGCGCGCGGACGGCCGGTCAGCTCGCACCGGTTGCGGATGCGGGTCGGGTTGCCGTTGCGCGGAATCTCCGCCATCTTCAGGCGCGCGATCAGGCGCTCGCCATCGTCGAGCGAGGTGTCGGCCGCGATGGCCTTCAGCTTCGCGTAGCGACCGGCATATTTCTTCACCAGACGCTTGCGACGCTCGTTCTTGTTCACCGAACTCAGTTTCGCCATGACTTAAGTTCTCTTTCCTTATTGAGAGAGCACGGCCTGATCCCGCGGGATCAGGCGGCTTCCTTTTCCTTGGCCTCGATCGGGAAGGGGAAGCCGAACAGCCGGAGCAGTTCGCGGGCTTCGTCGTCCGTGCGGGCGGTGGTGGTCACGATCACGTCCATGCCGCGCACCGAATCGATGCGGTCATAGTTGATCTCGGGGAAGATGATCTGCTCTTTCAGGCCCATGGCATAATTGCCACGGCCGTCGAAGCTCTTCGCCGACACGCCGCGAAAGTCGCGGATGCGCGGCATCGCGATGGTGATCAGCCGGTCGAGGAATTCGTACATCCGCTCGCGGCGCAGCGTCACCTTGCAGCCGATCGGCATGCCTTCGCGCAGCTTGAAGCCGGCGATCGACTTCTTCGCCTTGGTGATCACGGGCTTCTGCCCCGCGATCAGCTCCATTTCCGAAGCGGCGGTATCGACCTTCTTCTTGTCCTGGACCGCGTCGCCCACGCCCATGTTGAGCGTGATCTTCTCGATCTTCGGCACTTCCATCGCATTCTTGTAACCGAACTTGTCGATCATCGCCTTGACGATGTTGTCGTCATAGAGCGACTTCATGCGCGGGGTGTATTTGTCAGCCATTGATGGTCTCCCCGGACTTCACGGCCACGCGGACCTTCTTGCCGTCCTTGGTTTCGAAGCGGACGCGCGTCGGCTTGCCCGACTTGGGGTCGGCGATCGCGACCTTGCTGACGTGCAGCGGCGCTTCCTTGCGTTCGAGGCCGCCCTGCGGGTTCGCCTGGCTCGGCTTGCGGTGGCGGGTGATGACGTTGACGCCCGCGACGACGACCTTGCCGTCCTTCGGCAGGCTCTGCGTCACTTCACCGGTCTTGCCCTTGTCCTTGCCGGACAGGACGACGACCGTGTCGCCCTTCTTGATCTTGGCCATCGACATGGTCAAAGCACCTCCGGCGCCAGGCTGATGATCTTCATATAGCCGCGGCCGCGCAGTTCGCGGACGACGGGGCCGAAGATACGGGTGCCGATCGGCTCCTCGTTCTTGTTGACGAGCACGGCGGCGTTGCTGTCGAAACGGATCACCGATCCGTCGGCGCGGCGCACGTCCTTGGCGGTGCGGACGATGACGGCGCGATGCACGTCACCCTTCTTCACCTTGCCGCGCGGCTGCGCTTCCTTGATCGACACGACGATCACGTCGCCGACGCCGGCGGTGCGACGCTTCGACCCGCCCAGCACCTTGATGCACTGGACGCGCTTCGCGCCGCTGTTGTCGGCGACTTCCAATTGTGACTGCATCTGGATCATCGATGCATTTCCTTCTTCCTTGGCCTACCGGGCCGTCCCGGCGGTTCCGTGAAACTCTTACGCCTCGACTTCGGCCGCGGGGGCCGGAGCGGGGGCCGCCTTCGCCTTGGTGGGGGTCTCGACCTTGTCGAGCACCTTCCAGGTCTTCAGCTTCGAAATCGGCTTCGTTTCCTCGATGCGGACGGTCTCGCCAGCCTTGAAGCTGTTGTCCTCATCGTGGGCGTGATACTTCTTCGAGCGGCGGATGATCTTGCCGTAGAGCGGGTGCTTGACCTTCCGCTCCACCTTCACCACGACGGTCTTGTCGCCCTTGTCGGACACCACCGTGCCGGTCAGAATGCGCTTCGGCATGACAGTCTCCTTACTTCGCGGCAGCCGCGCGGACGCGCGCGGTCTGCTCGGTCTTGATGCGGGCGATGGTGCGCCGCACGTCCTTGACCCGCGAGGCCTTTTCGAGCTGGCCGGTGGCGGCCTGGAAACGCAGGTTGAACGCCTCGCGCTTCAGCTCGCCCAGCTCTTCGGAGAGCTGGTCGTCGGTCTTCTTGGTCACGTCTTCACTTTTGGCCATGGCCCTCAGCCCTCCAGGTGCGAGGTGTCGCCGAGGCGGGCGACGACCTTGGTCTTGATCGGCAGCTTCATCGCCGCGCGCTCGAACGCCAGCGCGGCCACCGGGCCGGGGACGCCGTCGAGTTCGAACAGGATGCGGCCCGGCTTCACGCGCGCGGCCCAATATTCGGGCGCGCCCTTGCCCTTGCCCATGCGGACTTCGGCGGGCTTCGACGACACGGGAAGGTCGGGGAAGACGCGGATCCACAGGCGGCCCTGGCGCTTGATCGCACGGCTGATCGCGCGGCGCGCCGCTTCGATCTGGCGGGCGGTGATGCGCTCCGGCTCCATCGCCTTCAGGCCATAGGAGCCGAAGTTCAGCGTCGTGCCGCCCTTGGCGAGGCCGTGGATGCGGCCTTTGAAGGCCTTGCGGAACTTGGTTTTCTTCGGTTGCAGCATGTCAGCAGTCCTTAGCGGCGTTCATCGCGCGCCGGGCGAACGCCCGACGTCTGCGCGTCGAGCATCAGCCGGTCGGTCGCCATCGGGTCGTGGCCGAGAATCTCGCCCTTGAAGATCCAGACCTTGATCCCGCACACGCCATAGGCGGTGTGGGCTTCGGCCTCGGCATAGTCGACGTTGGCGCGCAGCGTGTGCAGCGGCACCCGGCCCTCGCGATACCATTCGGTGCGCGCGATCTCGGCGCCGCCCAGACGGCCGGCGCAGTTGATGCGGATGCCCTCGGCGCCGAGGCGCATCGCCGACTGCACCGCGCGCTTCATCGCGCGGCGGAAGGCGACACGGCGTTCGAGTTGGTCGGCGATGCCCTGTGCGACGAGCTTGGCGTCGACCTCGGGCTTGCGGATCTCGACGATGTTCAGCGACACGTCGCTGCCCGTCATCTCGCCCAACTTCTTGCGCAGCTTCTCGATGTCGGCGCCCTTCTTGCCGATGATGACGCCCGGACGGGCGGCATAGATCGACACGCGGCACAGCTTCGCGGGACGCTCGATCACCACCTTCGAGATCGCGGCCTGCGGCAGCGACTTGAAGATGAACTTGCGGATCTTCAGATCCTCGACCAGCATGCGGCCATAGTCCTGCCCTTCGGCGAACCAGCGGCTGTCCCAGGTGCGGTTGACCTGCAGGCGCAGGCCGATCGGATTGCTCTTCTGGCCCATCTTACGCCTCTTCTTCCTGTTCGCGGACGACGATGCGGATGCGGCTGAACGGCTTTTCGATCCGGGTCGACTTGCCGCGGCCGCGCGCATGCCAGCGCTTCATCGTGAACGCCTTGCCGACGCTCGCTTCCTTGACGACGAGCGCGTCGACGTCGAGGTTGTGGTTGTTCTCGGCATTGGCGACGGCGCTGGCGAGAACCTTGCGCACGTCGACCGCCATCGCCCGCTTCGAGAAAGCGAGGATGTTCATCGCGTCTTCGACGCGGCGGCCGCGGATCAGCGCGGCGACGAGGTTCAGCTTCTGCGCCGAGCCGCGAATCTGCGTGCCGACCGACAGCGCCTCATTGTCCGCAACGCGGCGGGGGGACTTTTCCTTGCCCATTAGCGTTTGCCCTTCTTGTCGGCCGCGTGGCCGGGGAAGAAGCGCGTCGGCGCAAATTCACCCAGCTTCATGCCGACCATGTCTTCATTGACCGACACCGGCACGAACTTGCGGCCGTTGTAGACGTTGAAGGTCAGCCCGACGAACTGCGGCAGGATGGTGGAGCGACGCGACCAGGTCTTGATCGGGGCAGAGCTGCCACCGTCCTGGGCCGCTTCGGCTTTCTTGAGGAGATGAAGGTCGACGAACGGACCCTTCCAGACCGAGCGTGCCATGGCTTACCTCTTCTTCTTCGCGTGACGCGACCGGATGATCATCTTGTCGGTCGACTTGTTGTGGCGGGTGCGGGCGCCCTTGGTCGGCTTGCCCCACGGGGTGACCGGGTGGCGGCCGCCCGAGGTGCGGCCTTCGCCGCCGCCGTGCGGGTGGTCGACCGGGTTCTTCGCGACGCCGCGGGTCAGCGGGCGCTTGCCGAGCCAGCGGCCGCGACCTGCCTTGGCGAGGTTCTGGTTGCCGTTGTCGGGGTTCGACACCGCGCCGACGGTGCCCATGCACTCGCCGCGGATGTAGCGCTGCTCGCCCGAGCCGAGACGCACGATGACGAGACCGCGATCGCGGCCGACGACCTGCGCATAGGTGCCGGCCGAACGGGCGATCTGGCCGCCCTTGCCCGGCTTCATCTCGATGTTGTGGACGATCGTGCCGACCGGCATCTGCGACAGTTCCATCGCATTGCCCGGCTTCACGTCGGTCTTCTTGCCCGCGACGATGGTGTCGCCGACGGCCAGGCGCTGCGGCGCCAGGATATAGGCGAGCGTGCCGTCCTGATACTTGACCAGCGCGATGAAGGCGGTGCGGTTCGGGTCGTATTCGAGCCGCTCGACGGTTGCCGGCATGTCCCACTTGCGACGCTTGAAGTCGATGAAGCGGTACTTCTGCTTGTGGCCGCCGGCGATGCCGCGCGAGGTGACATGGCCCTTGTTGTTGCGGCCGCCGGTCTTGCGCTTGCCTTCGGTCAGCGCCTTGACGGGCTTGCCCTTCCACAGCGACGACTTGTCGACGAGGATCAGGCCGCGCTGCGCGGGGCTGGTCGGATTATAATGCTTGAGTGCCATTTTCTTTGCCTTCCCCTGACGCTCAGACGCCCGAGGTGACGTCGATCGACTGGCCTTCGGCCAGGCGGACGACGGCCTTCTTCACGTCGCTGCGGGTGTAGGGCTTGCCCTTCCAGCGCTTGGTCTTGCCCTTGGTGACCAGCGTGTTGACGCTGAGCACCTTGACATCGAACAGCGCCTCGACGGCGGCCTTGATCGCCGGCTTGGTCGCGTCGTTGGCGACGCGGAAGACGACGGCGTCGTTCTCGCTGAGCAGCGTCGACTTCTCGGTGATCACCGGCGACAGGATCACGTCATAGTGACGCGCATCGATGGTCTTTGCCTTAGCCATTGCAGCGGGCCTCCAGCTTTTCGACCGCCGCGCGGGTCAGGACCAGCGTGTCGGCACGGATGATGTCATAGACATTGGCCCCGATCGCCGGCAGCGCATCGACGCCGACGATGTTGGCCGAAGCCTGAACGAAGCTCTCATGCACGGCGTCGCCGTCGATGAAGAGCGCGCGGCCGCCAAGCTCCAGCTTGCCGAGCTTGCCGGCGAGCGCCTTGGTCTTGGCATCCTTGAGCTCGAGCGTGTCGAGGACGACGAGCTTGCCGCCCTTCGCCTTGTCGCTGAGCGCCATCTTCAGGCCGAGGGTGCGGATCTTCTTGTTCAGCGAATGGCCGAAGGTGCGGGCCCGCGGGCCGTGCGCCTTGCCGCCGCCGATGAAGATCGGCGCCTTGCGATCGCCGTGACGCGCGGTGCCGCCGCCCTTCTGGCGACCGAACTTCTTGCCGGTGCGGGCGACTTCGCTGCGCTCGCGGGCGGCGCGGGCGGGGCCGCGGCGCTTCTCGAGCTGCCAGGCGACGACGCGGTGCAGGATGTCCGCACGCGCATCGACGCCGAAGACGTCGTCGTTGAGGTCGATGTCGGCGCCAGCCTTGCCATCGAGGGTCTGAACCTTGACCTTCATGATCAGGACTCCTGTGCGCCGTCGGCCGCGGGTGCTTCGACCGCTGCGTCCGCAGGGGTTTCAGCCGGGGCATTGTTGCTGTTCGCCGCGCTCTTGACGCCCGCCGGATAGGGGGCCTCGGGGTGGCGCGGCAGCTTCACCGCATCGCGGACGAGCAGCCAACCGCCCTTCGAGCCCGGGACCGAGCCCTTGACGAAGAGGAGGCCGCGCTCGGCGTCGGTGCGGACGATTTCCAGATTCTGCTGGGTGCGGTTGCGCGCGCCCATGTGGCCGGCCATCTTCTTGTTCTTGAAGACGCGGCCCGGATCCTGGCGGTTGCCGGTCGAACCATGGGCACGGTGGCTGATCGAGACGCCGTGGCTGGCGCGCATGCCGCCGAAGCCCCAGCGCTTCATCGCGCCGGCAAAGCCCTTGCCCTGCGTGACGCCCTGGATGTCGACGATCTGGCCGGCAACGAAATGATCGGCCGACAGCTCGGCGCCGACGTCGAGCGTCGCGTCGTCGGCGACGCGGAATTCGACGAGCTTCGCCTTGGGCTCGACCTCGGCCTTGCCATAGGCGCCGCGCTGCGGCTTGGCGACATTCTTCGCCTTCGCCGACCCGGCACCCAGTTGAACGGCCACATAGCCGTCGCGTTCCTTATCGCGCACGGAGACGACCTGGCAGCCTTCGAGGCTCAGGACGGTGACCGGCACGTGGCGGCCGTCGTCCTGAAACAGGCGGGTCATCCCCATTTTCTTCGCGATCACGCCAGTCCGCATGATCCATACTCCTAACAGAGGCCGGGCGGACCATTCCGCGCGGCTTGCGGGACCCCATCGGGACACGCCCCGACGGAAACCCTCCCAGCCCGAAATTTCGATGCGTCGCCCCGTCCGGGCTGAGGTGCCGCCTGCCCCGATGGGGTGGTGCGGCGAGACGGGGGACGCAGCCCGGTCTGGATGCTTCCGATGGAAGCGACCGGCGGTATCCACCCTATCGTCGGTCCGGATCGCTCCGGACGTGTGCCGGCGCCGTGGCGCCTGGCCGATAGAGACCCCGGATCGAGTCCGGGGCTGCGCTGGCTTAGGCCAGCTTGATTTCGACGTTCACGCCCGCGGCGAGGTCGAGCTTCATCAGCGCATCGACCGTCTGCGGGGTGGGCTGCACGATGTCGAGCAGCCGCTTGTGGGTGCGCACCTCGAACTGCTCGCGCGACTTCTTGTCGATGTGCGGGCCGCGGTTCACGGTGAACTTCTCGATACGCGTCGGCAGCGGGATGGGACCGCGAATGAGGGCGCCCGTCCGACGCGCCGTGTCGGCGATGTCGGTGGTGGCCTGATCGAGCACGCGGTGATCAAAGGCCTTCAAGCGAATGCGAATATTCTGCGTTTCCATGACTGTTCCAGTCGAATCCCGTCTGACGATGCGAAAGAGCAAAAACTTGGGCGAAAGAGCCGAAACGGCCTGTTCCGAGTCCCCGAGGGGAGACCGGAGAGGCCATCAAAAACCTGTAAGCTACGAGCCGCGCGACTCGTCCGAATCGCGCGGCTCGCGGCCCTATATTACTTTGTGATCGACGCCACAACCCCTGCGCCGACCGTGCGACCGCCTTCGCGGATCGCGAAGCGCAGGCCCTGGTCCATGGCGATCGGAGCGATGAGCTTGACCGACAGCTGGACGTTGTCGCCCGGCATCACCATCTCGGTGCCCTCGGGGAGGATGACCTCGCCGGTGACGTCGGTGGTGCGGAAGTAGAACTGCGGGCGATAATTGGCGAAGAACGGCGTGTGACGGCCGCCTTCGTCCTTCGACAGCACATAGACTTCCGAGGTGAACTCGGTGTGCGGGGTGATCGAGCCGGGCTTCGCGAGAACCTGGCCGCGCTCCACCTCGTCACGGCCGACGCCGCGGATCAGCGCACCGATGTTGTCGCCGGCTTCGCCCTGGTCGAGCAGCTTGCGGAACATCTCGACGCCGGTGACGGTCGTCTTCTTGGTGTCCTTGATGCCGACGATCTCGACTTCCTCGCCAACCTTGACGATGCCGGTCTCGACACGGCCGGTGACGACGGTGCCGCGGCCCGAGATCGAGAACACGTCCTCGATCGGCATCAGGAAGGGCTGGTCGACCGGACGTTCCGGCTGCGGGATCCAGCTGTCGACGGCTTCCATCAGCTTCAGGACGGCTTCCTTGCCGATGTTGTCGTCGCGGCCTTCGAGGGCGGCGAGCGCCGAACCCGCGATAATCGGAATATTGTCGCCGTCGAAGTCGCGCTTCGAAAGCTCTTCGCGGATTTCGAGCTCGACCAGCTCGAGCAGTTCGGGATCGTCGACCTGGTCGACCTTGTTCAGGAAGACGACCATGGTCGGAACGCCGACCTGCTTGGCGAGCAGGATGTGCTCCTTGGTCTGCGGCATCGGGCCGTCGGCGGCCGACACGACGAGGATCGCGCCATCCATCTGCGCGGCGCCGGTGATCATGTTCTTCACATAGTCGGCGTGGCCCGGGCAGTCGACGTGCGCATAGTGGCGCGCATCGGTCTCATACTCGATGTGCGAGGTCGAGATGGTGATGCCGCGCTCGCGCTCTTCGGGCGCCTTGTCGATGTTGGCGAAATCGACCGCAGCGCCGCCGCCACGTTCCGAAAGAACCTTCGAGATCGCCGCGGTCAGCGAGGTCTTGCCATGGTCGACGTGACCGATGGTGCCGATGTTGCAGTGCGGCTTCGTCCGCTCAAATTTAGCCTTGGCCATGTTTCTTGAACCTTCTTGTTCGCGTGTTGAGTTGATCAGTCCCGGACGAGCCTGCCTGAATCAGGCGCCGCCCTTAGTAGGTCTTGCCGTGCGAGGCAACCCCCGCACGGCCCGGCGGCCGGTCAGGCCATCTTCGCCTTCACTTCCTCGGCGACGTTCGTCGGCACTTCCTCATAGTGAGAGAATTGCATCGTGTACTGGGCACGACCCTGGGTGAAGCTGCGGAGCTGGTTGACGTAGCCGAACATGTTGGCGAGCGGCACCATCGCCTCGACCACCTGCGCGTTGCCGCGGGTGTCGGTGCCCTGGATCTGCCCGCGACGGCTGTTGAGGTCGCCGATCACGTCGCCCATGAATTCCTCGGGCGTCACCACCTCGACCTTCATCACCGGTTCGAGCAGCTTGATGCCGGCCTTCGCCGCCACCTCGCGCATCGCCGCGCGGCCGGCGATCTCGAACGCCAGCGCCGACGAGTCGACGTCGTGATAGGCGCCGTCGATCAGCTTGATGTCGAAATCGATGATCGGGAAGCCGATCATGTGGCCGTTCTCCGCCGATTCGCGGAAGCCCTTCTCGACCGCCGGGATATATTCGCGCGGAATGTTGCCGCCCTTGATCTCGTCGGTGAAGGTGACGCCGCTGCCGCGCTCGCCCGGGGTGACCTGCACCTTGACGCGGCCGAACTGGCCCGATCCGCCCGACTGCTTCTTGTGGGTGTAGTCGACCTCGACCGGCTTCGCGAGCGATTCGCGGTACGCCACCTGCGGCGCGCCGACATGCGCTTCGACCTTGAACTCGCGACGCATGCGATCGACGAGGATGTCGAGGTGAAGCTCGCCCATGCCCTTGATGATCGTCTGGCCCGATTCATGGTCGGTCGACACGCGGAAGCTCGGGTCCTCGGCGGCCAGGCGATTGAGCGCGACGCCCATCTTCTCCTGGTCGGCCTTGGTCTTGGGTTCGACCGACAGCTCGATCACCGGCTCGGGGAATTCCATGCGCTCGAGGATGATCGGCGCGTTCGAGGCGCAGATCGTGTCGCCCGTCGTGGTTTCCTTGAGGCCGGCGAGCGCGACGATGTCGCCCGCATAGGCTTCGTCGATGTCCTCGCGGCTGTTCGCATGCATCAGCAGCATGCGGCCGATCTTTTCCTTCTTGTCCTTGACCGAGTTCAGGTAGGTGCCCTTGCTCAGCGTGCCCGAATAGATGCGGGCGAAGGTCAGCGAGCCGACGAACGGATCGTTCATGATCTTGAACGCGAGCAGCGACAGCGGCGCCGAATCCGACGTCTCGCGCGTATCGGGTTCGTCGTTCGCCGGGTTGATGCCCTGGACGTCGGGAATGTCGAGCGGGCTCGGCAGATAGTCGACGACCGCGTCGAGCAGCGCCTGCACGCCCTTGTTCTTGAACGACGAGCCGCACAGCACGGGGACGAACGCCTGCGCCAGCGTGCCCTTGCGGATCAGCGCCTTCAGCGTGGCGACGTCGGGAAGCGTGCCCTCGAGATAGGCTTCCATCGCCGCATCGTCCTGTTCGACGGCCAGCTCGATCAGCTTTTCGCGATATTCGGCGGCCTTGTCCTTCAGCTCGTCGGGAATCTCGATATATTCGAACTCGGCGCCCAGGCTCTCGTCCTTCCAGACGATGCCGCGCTCTTCGACGAGGTCGACGAGGCCGATGAAGTCGCTCTCCGCGCCGATCGGCAGGTAGAGCGGCGCCGGAACCGCGCCGAGGCGGTCGATGATCGTCTGGACGCAATAATAGAAGTTCGCGCCGGTGCGGTCGAGCTTGTTGATGTAGCACATGCGCGGCACGCCGTATTTCTCGGCCTGGCGCCACACGGTTTCCGACTGCGGCTCGACGCCGGCAACGCCGTCGAACGCGGCGACCGCGCCGTCGAGGACGCGAAGCGAGCGCTCGACCTCGATGGTGAAGTCGACGTGGCCGGGGGTGTCGATGATGTTCAGCCGATGGTCGCGCCAGAAACAGGTGGTCGCGGCGGAGGTGATCGTGATGCCACGCTCCTGCTCCTGCTCCATCCAGTCCATCGTCGCGCTACCCTCGTGGGTTTCGCCGATCTTGTAGTTCTTGCCGGTGTAATAGAGGATGCGCTCGGTCGTCGTGGTCTTGCCGGCGTCGATGTGCGCCATGATACCGAAATTGCGATAGCGTTCGAGCGGATGGCTGCGGGCCATGGTCTTTTCCTTGGGTTTTGGGGGAGGCTTTCGGGCCGCCCCCGATATAGGAAGATGTGTTACGATTGCGAGACGCGCGATGCGTCCGCGTGCTTACCAGCGGTAGTGGCTGAAGGCGCGGTTGGCCTCGGCCATGCGGTGCGTGTCCTCGCGCTTCTTCACCGCGTTGCCGCGATTGTTCGACGCGTCGAGCAGCTCGCCCGACAGGCGCGCGGCCATCGTCGTCTCGCTGCGGTTGCGCGCCGCGGTGATCAGCCAGCGGATCGCCAGCGCCTGCGCGCGGTCGGGGCGGACCTCGACGGGGACCTGATAGGTCGCACCGCCGACGCGGCGGCTGCGGACCTCGATGCTCGGACGGATGTTGGCGAGCGCTTCGTGGAACACGCCGAGCGGTTCCTTCTTCGCGCGGGCCTCGACCGATTCGAGCGCGCCATAGACGATGCGTTCGGCGACGGACTTCTTGCCGTCGAGCATGACGCTGTTCATGAACTTGGACAGCACGACATCCCCGAAACGGGGATCGGGCAGGATTTCGCGACGTTCGGGACGGCGACGACGAGCCATGGGATATTCCTTTTACGATCTTTCGCTTCAAACTGTTTTCCGGCGAAAGCCGGAATCCAGGAGCGAGTTTAAACCAAACCTTGCGATCGGGGTCGGGGTCTGAATCCCGGATAAAATCGCTGATGGCGATTTTTCCAGGATGACCCGTCCCCCGGACGGGTCACTTCGGCCGCTTCGCGCCGTACTTCGAACGGCTCTGCTTGCGGTCCTTCACCCCCTGGGTGTCGAGCACGCCGCGCAGGACGTGATAGCGCACGCCGGGAAGGTCGCGCACACGGCCGCCGCGGATCAGCACGACGCTGTGTTCCTGCAGGTTGTGGCCTTCGCCGGGGATGTAGGAGATGACCTCGCGCTGGTTGGTCAGGCGAACCTTGGCCACCTTGCGGAGCGCCGAGTTCGGCTTCTTCGGGGTCGTCGTATAGACACGGGTGCAAACGCCGCGCTTCTGCGGGTTCGCTTCCATCGCCGGGACCTTGGACTTCGCCTTCTGCGGCGTCCGGCCCTTGCGGACCAGCTGGTTGATCGTGGGCATGAATGCTTCACCTTTTCGTGTCCGCATCCTTCCGTTTCAGGGGGGGGAGCGAACGGTTACTGTACCGCGGTGGATGAAGCTTCGTCCCGTCGTGAGAAAGGCCGACCTGATAACAGCAAAAGACCCCGGCGGATCGCTGCGATCTTCCGGAGGCTCCATCCGCGCCAGCAATGTTCAAGCGCTGTTGTGACTCGAAAGGACGGACATCCGCCGTTTTCGAACCGGGCGCCCCTAGCGGCGATTCCCCTGCCGGTCAAGAAGAACCGTCTTGCGCCGATCGCGTCGCTGACGGCTTGTCGGCGCGCCATTCCGCCGATAGCCCCGTCGCATGACCGCGACGCGCCACGCCAGCTTTGCCCCGCACGTCGCCGCCGACGCGCGGCTGCTGATCCTCGGCAGCCTGCCCGGCGCGCGCTCGCTGGCCGAGCGGCAATATTATGCGCATCCGACCAACCAGTTCTGGCGCCTGCTCGGCGCGGTGATCGACCGGCCGCTCGCGCTGCTGCCCTACGATCAGCGGCTCGCCGCGCTGCGCGCCGCGCACATCGGCCTGTGGGACGCGATCCACAGCGCCGAGCGGCGGACCAGCAGCGACGGCGACATCCGCGAGGCACGGCCGCACGATCTCGCCGCGCTGGTGGCAACGCTCCCCGATTTGCGCATGATCGGATTCAACGGCGGCAAGGCTGCGGCGATCGGACGGCGGCAATTGCCGCCGCTGCCCGGCGTGACGCTGATCGACCTGCCGTCGAGCAGCGCCGCCCACACCATCGGCTTCGACGCGAAGCTCGCGCGCTGGCAGGCGCTCCGCGCCGCGCTTGCCGCCGCCGCCCCGAAGCCCTAAGCGCCGCGCCATGGCCCCGCCCCCTCCTCCGCCCATCGACCATATCGACAGCTGGATCTTCGATCTCGACAACACGCTCTACCCGCCGTCGGCGAAGCTGTTCGACCTGATCGACGCGCGCATGGGCGCCTTCATCATGCGGCTGCTGGGCTGCGACGCCGCGGAGGCGCGGCGGGTGCAGAAGCTTTATTTCCACGATCACGGCACGACGATGGCGGGGCTGATGCGCCATCACGGTGTCGATCCCGAGAATTTCCTGACCGATGTCCACGCCATCGCGCTCGACCGCATCGGCCCCGACGCGCGGCTGCGCGCCGGGCTCGCGCGGCTGCCGGGGCGGCGGCTGGTGTTCACCAATGCCGATGCCGACTATGCCGCGCGCGTGCTCGACGCGCGCGGGATCGCCGACCTGTTCGACGGCATCTGCGACATCCGCGTCACCGGCTATGCGCCCAAGCCCGACACCGCCGCCTATACGGCGATGATCGGCCATCTCGGCGTCGACCCGGCGACCAGCCTGTTCGTCGAGGACATGACGCGCAACCTGACCCCGGCGAAGGCGCTGGGAATGACCACCGTGTGGCTGGACAACGGCAGCGAAAGCGGCCATCGCGACCACCGGCCGGAGCATGTCGATTTCCACGTCACCGACATCGCCGACTGGCTCGACAGCTTGCCGCAATCTTGGGGATTTTCATGACGACCGACCTGCAAAAGACGATCGAGGCCGCCTGGGATGCGCGCGACACGGTGGGTGTAACGACGCGGGGCCCGATGCGCGAAGCGGTCGAGGCGGCGCTCGGCGGGCTCGACGACGGCAGCCTGCGCGTCGCCGAGCGCGACGATGCCGGAACATGGCAGGTCAACCAGTGGCTGAAGAAGGCGGTGCTGCTCTCCTTTCGTCTCAATGACATGGCGCTGATCGAGGGCGGCCCCGGCGGTGCGACCTGGTGGGACAAGGTGCCGTCGAAATTCGCCGGCTGGGGCGACAACCGCTTCCGCGACGCGGGCTTCCGCGCGGTGCCGGGCGCGATCGTCCGCCACGGCGCGCATATCGGCAAGGGCGCGGTGCTGATGCCCAGCTTCGTCAACATCGGCGCGCGCGTCGGCGAAGGGACGATGGTCGACACCTGGGCGACGGTGGGAAGCTGCGCGCAGATCGGCGCGGGCGTCCACCTGTCGGGCGGCGCCGGGATCGGCGGCGTGCTCGAACCGCTGCAGGCCGGCCCGGTGGTGATCGAGGACGGCGCCTTCATCGGCGCCCGCGCCGAGGTTGCCGAAGGGGTGATCGTGCGCGAGGGCGCGGTGCTGTCGATGGGCGTCTACCTCGGCGCATCGACCAAGATCGTCGACCGCGCGACGGGCGAGGTTTTCGTCGGCGAGGTGCCCGCCTATGCGGTGGTCGTCCCCGGCTCGCTGCCCGGCAAGCCGCTTCCCGACGGCAGCCCGGGTCCGTCGCTCTATTGCGCGGTGATCGTCAAGCGTGTCGATGCGCAGACGCGCGCCAAGACCGCCATCAACGAGCTGCTGCGCGACTGACGCCGTACCGCTCCGCCCGCCGCCCGTCGACGCCCGATGGGCGTTGGTAGACAAGCGCGTGCACCCTCCCTATTGCGAACTATTCGCATGAAGCGCGCGACCTCCTCGTCGAGGGCTGCGACGGGGGAGGAAAAGTGCCAGCCTGGATTCGCATCTCTTCGATCGCCGTGACGGCGTCGTTGTCCGCCCTGCCCGCCGCCGCGCAGGAGGTGACGGGCGACGACCCGCCGCCGATCGCCACGCCCGTCGCGGGCGCGCAGCGCTACACGCCCGGCGATCTCGCCCGGTTCGCACCGCGCACCGCGCTCGACATGGTCGAGAAGGTTCCCGGCTTCCTGATCGTCACCGGCACCAACGGTGGCGAGCGCGGGCTGGGGCAGGCGACCGAGAATGTGCTGATCGACGGCGAGCGGATCGCCAGCAAGGCGACCGACGCGCGCACCGCGCTGGCGCGCATCGCCGCCAGCGATGTCGCGCATATCGACATCGTCGACGGCGCCAGCCTGAACGTGCCGGGGCTGACCGGACAGGTCGCCAATGTCGTCCTCGTCGCCGGCCGCCAAGGCGGCGGCGGCTTCAAGACGACGCTGCGCTGGCAACCCGAATGGCGGTCGCGGCTCGCGAACAACTGGCTGAACGGCGAGATTTCGACCACCGGGCGGATCGGCGGCACCGGCGTGACGCTGAGCCTGAAGAACGAGGCGACGCGGCAGGGGCATTGGGGGCCGGAGCGCGTGTTCGACGGCGCCGGCGCCCTGCGCTTCGTGCGCGACGAGCATGCCAGCTATTATAACGATCCGCCGCGCCTGTCGGCGGCGCTGACGCGCACGACGGCGAACGGCAACAAGTGGAACGCCAGCGTCGGCGGGCAATTGCAGCGGATCGACAACCGCACCCGCGGCGAATCGGTCCAGCCGGGCATCGGCCGGGTCGACGAGCTGTTCACCGTGACCGAGGACGAATATAACTACGACATCGGCGGCGATTACGAACTCGGTCTCGCCGGCGGGCGGCTCAAGCTGATCGCCCTCTACCGGTTCGAGCACAGCCCCTTCGTCGATACCTTCATCGTCGATCGCGCGGTGGGCGGGCGCAGCGGCGAACGCTTCAGCCAGACCGCCGACGAAGGCGAATCGATCCTGCGCGGCGAATATGGCTGGCGCACCGCCGGCGGCACCGACTGGCAGGTCGCGCTCGAAGGCGCCTACAACACGCTCGACGTCGATGCCGAATATGCGCTGCTCCAGGCCGACGGCAGCTTCCTTCCCGTCGCCTTCGGCGGCGAGCGGACCGAGGTCGAGGAAAGACGCGCCGAAGCGTCGCTGACCTGGGGCCGGGCGCTGGCGCCCAACCTGACCGCGCAGCTCAACCTCGCCGCCGAATATAGCGAACTGACCTCGTCGGGGCCGGGCGGGCTGACGCGGCGCTTCGTCCGGCCGAAGGGCAAATTCGCGCTCGCGTGGAAGGTCGGGCCGGCGACGACGATCAACTGGCTGCTCCAGCGCCGCGTCGACCAGCTCGACTTCTTCGATTTCGCCAGCTCGGTCGACGTCGCGAACAATCAGGGGAACACGGGCAACGGCGAACTCGTCCCGCCGATCGTCAACCGCACCGAGCTGGAAGTGGTGCAGGACATGGGTCGCTGGGGCCATGCGTCGATCGCTCTCGCCTATGCCTATGCGCAGGATCTGGTCGACCAGATCCCGCTGTCGCCGACCGAGGAGGGGCGCGGCAACCTGCCGCCCGCGCATCTCTATCGCATCACGACCAAGGGGACGCTGCTGCTCGATCCGCTGGGGTGGCGCGGCGCGCGGATCAACGCCGACGTCACCTGGCGGCGCAACCGCGTGCGCGACCCGCTGACCGGCGCGTGGCGAGAGCAGAGCTTCGGGCAGGATTATATCGCCGACCTCAGCCTGCGCCACGATGTGCCGGGAACCGATTTCGCCTGGGGCGGCGGCTATTCGGACGAGCGCCTCAGCCCCGGATTCCGGCTCGATACGATCCGGCGCGAATATACCGCCGGCCCGTTCGTCACCGCCTTCGTCGAGCACAAGAATGTCGCGGGCTTCACCGTCAAGCTGTCCTACCGCAATCTCGCGGAGCAGAAGGACGGCTACGACCGCACCGTCTTCGTCGGCCGGCGCGACGGCCCCGTCGCCTTCGGCGAAAGCCGGCGCCGCGCCTATGGCCGCTATTTCCAGCTCACCGTGACGGGCCAGATATGATCCGTCCCGTTCGCGGCGCGGGGCCGGCTCAGCGCTCGCTCAGATAATAGCGTTCGCCCGGCGTCAGGTCGGCCGCCAGATCATAGACGATCGGCTGGCCGGTCGGGATTTCGAGGCCGGTGATGTCGGCGTCCGAAATGCCCGACAGATGCTTGACCAGCGCGCGCAGGCTGTTGCCGTGCGCCGAGACCAGCACCGTCTTTCCGGCCTTGAGTTCGGGCACGATCGCGCTTTCGTGATAGGGCAGGACGCGCGCGATCGTATCCTTCAGGCTTTCGGTCGCGGGCACCGCGATCCCGGCATAGCGCGGATCGTGCGACAGGTCCCACGGCGAGCCCGGGTCGAGCGGCGGCGGCGGGACATCGAAGCTGCGGCGCCAGATCTTCACCTGATCGTCGCCGTGCTTCGCCGCGGTCTCGGCCTTGTCGAGCCCGGTCAGCCCGCCATAGTGGCGCTCGTTGAGGTGCCAGTCCTTGGTGACCGGCAGCCACAGCCGCCCCATCGCCTCGAGCGCGAGGTTCATCGTCTTGATCGCGCGCGTCTGGACCGAGGTGAAGCCGACGTCGGGCGCGATGCCCTTCGCCTTCATCAGCTCGCCCGCCGCCCACGCCTCGGCCGCGCCCTTTTCGGTCACATCGACATCCCACCAGCCGGTGAAGCGGTTTTCGAGGTTCCACTGCGACTGGCCGTGACGGATGAGGATGAGCTGCGGCATGGTCTGTCCTTCGGCTGGAGGGGATTCGCGGCCCCCTTAGCGCGGCTTTTCGCGGAACGCCAATGCCCCCTTGAAATGGTTTCGGCCGTTACCAGATTGATCGCATCCGGTCGCCGGAACGGGACCGGACGGTGGCCGCGGCGGGTTTTGCCGCAGCCCCATGACTTCGCTTGGAAAGGAAGGAATGACCCATGCGCAACAGCTTTGACTGGACCCCCTATCGCCGCTCGACCGTCGGTTTCGACCGGCTGTTCGATTTCCTCGAGAACAGCGGCTCGGCGGAGAATTATCCGCCCTTCGACATCGAGAAGGTCGCCGACGATCATTTCCGCATCACCATCGCGGTCGCCGGCTTCAAGGAAGACGAGATCGACATCACCGCGCAGCAGAACATGCTGGCGATCACCGGCCGCAAGGCGCCGACCAGGGAAGGCGAGGAGCGCAGGCTGCTCTACAGCGGCATCGCGACACGCGCCTTCGAGCGCCGCTTCCAGCTCGCCGACTTCGTGCGGGTGGACCGTGCCGACCTCGCCGACGGGCTGCTGACCATCGACCTGGTGCGCGAGGTGCCCGAGGCGATGAAGCCGCACAAGATCGCGATCGGCGACAGCAAGCCGACGCTGGTCGAGGACGGCAGCAAGCAGGCGGCCTGACCCGCCCGCTCATACCCTTGTGCCCCCTCCCTCTCGGGGCATGACGAACGGGGCCCGGAAGACCGGGCCCCGTTTTCACATCTACAGCATCCGGTCGAGCGTCTCGAGGCAGGCGCGCGCCAGCAGCTTGGACCGGTCGGGCGACCAGCCCTGCACCGGGTCGGGCAGGTCGCGGTTGTCCTTGAACGGCATCTCGATCGTCATCGACACCGCGCCATGGCGTTCGGCGAGCTGGGTCGTCGACATCGACAGATTCGCCTGCCCCGGCGCCGAACTCTCATACCCCAGTTCGGTCTGGAAATCGGGCGTCGCGGCGGCGAGCGCGGCCTGGAAGGCGAGGAATTTTTCCTGCTGTTCGGGCTTCAGCGACGGAATGCCCTCGAACCCCGCGAGGAAGACCGCGGGAATCGCCTCGTCGCCATGGACGTCCATCGCCCAGTCGACCCCCGATTCGTCCATCGCATTGCGGACGCACAGCACCTCGGGGCTGCGTTCGGCGGACGGCGCGTGCCATTCGCGGTTGAGGTTCACCCCGGCATGGTTGGTGCGCAGGTGGCCGCGGCGCGAGCCGTCGGGATTCATGTTGGGCACGATGTGGAAACGGCACTTGCGCCGCAGCGAGCGGCCGTGCGGGTCGGCGGGATCGGTGAGCATGTCGAGCGCGCCCTCCATCCACCATTCGGCCATGCTCTCGCCCGGATGCTGGCGCGCATAGAGCCAGACCTGCACCGGCCCCTCGCCCATTTCGAGGCAGTCGATCGGCTGCCCCTCCAGGCTGGTGCCGAGGCAGCGATAGGCGACGCCTTCGCATTCGGCGGCCGAGGCGATCAGGTCGTGGTGCCGCTCCATCGAATAGGGCGCGAAATAGGCGATCCACAGCAAGGGCCCCTCGGCCGTGTGGCGGATCGTCAGCGTCCCCGCATCATAGCCGGTATCGAGCCGGAACCAATGCTCGCGGTCATAGCTCGCGCAGGCGGCATAGCCCGGCCAGCCGTCGGGATAGGCCGAATCGGCCAGGCCGGTGATCGCCAGGTCGAGCGCATCGCCCGCGGCGCAGGCGACGCGGAAATGGAACCACTGGAAAAAGTCGGACTCGCGATCCTTGCGAATCGAGAGGCGGGCGGACGTGCCGGCGAGCGACTCCACGACGATATTGCCGCTGTCGAAAGCGGCGTTGATGCTGATGGTCATGGCACCGTGATAGTGCGTCCCGATTCGCCGGGGAACCCCCTGAATAGGGCCTCCGCCAGTTTGGCCGCGGCAAGCGACGGCTGCGCCGCGGGCGCCTTCACCGGCACCGCGGTCAGCGCGCGCCCTTCCCACAAGGCCTGCCCGCTCGCCCCGTCGTCGATGCGCACGCTGAGCTGCAGATCCTGCATCTGCCGCGCGCCCCCGCCGAGGTTCAGGCCGATGCCCAGCCCGACGCCCGAGCCGTAGCTGCCCGTCGAGCCGCCGACGCCGACCGACACCGGCGACCGCTTGCCCGCGGTCTGCCGGTCGCTGCGGTCGAAGCCGATGCGGACCTTCAGCGGCGCGGCCGCACCCGAATCGGCCGCGACCAGCCCCAGAAGCTCCAATTGCCGCTCGACCGCGGTGCGATAGCTCGCCCATTCGAGCGACGGCTGCGCCGAACCGATCGTCGCCGCCGGATCGCCGAGCGGCGCGGGATCGACGGCATAGCGCGTCCCCGGCGCCCAGCCGGCGGCGGCATTGGCGTGAAAGCGGGTGACCTCGACCGGCGGCACCGCCGTTGCGCAGCCACCGAGAGCAAGCGCCGCTGCGGTCAGCAGGGCGACGGAAGAAAGACGCGTCATCGCCGCACCATGCGCGATGAAACATGGCTTGGCAATGAACGGCGCGCAGCGGTGGACGGCCGGATCGAATATGGCCGCAAAGACCCCTCTCCCCTCCCGCAAGCGGGAAGGGCAGCGAGGCTTGCGAACTCGTTCGCTAGCCGCAGCGGGGTGGGCCTTGGTCTCGCCGCCGGCCACCCCCGACCCCTCCCGCAAGCGGGAGGGGAGAAGACGGCCGCATCGAACCCGAACGGACCCGCTGCCCATGCAGCGGCGCCCGGTCCGTCTCAGCGATAGAAGATGTGATTGTCGATCGCGGCGATGCGCGTCTTGCGCCAGCCAGGTGAAACGTGGCGCGCGTGGAAGAAGAGCGCGCCCGGCGCGCGGTTCGACCAGCTGCCGTCGCGGGCGATCTGCGCGATCGCGACCGCGTTCGCCCATTGCGCGCCTTCGCGGATCTTCGGCATCCGGCCGCCGCGGACGAAGCTGAACTGGCTCTTCTGATGGACGACGCCGCACAGGCTGGTCGGGAAACGGCCCGACTTGGCGCGGTTGATCACGACATGCGCGACCGCGAGCTGGCCGGCGAGCGATTCGCCGCGCGATTCGAAATAGACCGCCCCGGCAAGGCAGCGCAGTTCGGGATCGAGCTCGGCCGGGCGCGGCGTCGCCGCGACCAGCGCGGCGAGCGAATCGGCCTGCGGCGCCGGCTCGTCCTGTTCGTCGATCGTCTCGGGGGCTTCGACCGGAGAAACCGGATCGGTCGAAGCTGTCGCCATCTCCGCTTCCGGCGCATCGGCGGCGGGCAGGGTGATGGCGGGCGGGCTCGCGTCGGCGATCAGGTCGCTCGCGAAACCCGGTTCGGCCAGAACCAGCATGGCAAGGGCGGTCATGCCCACGGCGGCCGTGCTGGCGGCGTTCAGAATGCGACTCATAAGGTCCGTCAAAAGGGCGGCTGAGGAACCGAACCATGACAAACAGGTGGGGGGTCATCGACCCGATACCGCCTGCGGTCCTCATCCGACTGCGTGTCCGAACCGTTCGACCGGGCGCGCCGGACAAACCGATGCAACCCGCGGGACGACCTACGCGTTAAACGTGCGGGCGACCTATTGTGCGGTGCAACAGAGTCAAGTTAACGCGCCCCACTCCGCGACGAGTCGTGGCGCATCCGCGATATCCAGTTCGACGATCCACAGGTCGGGATCGGCCTTTCGCCGCCGCTCGCAATAGTTTTCGCGGTCTTCACCATCGGCCGGTCCGACCGCTTCCCAGCGATAGCCGCCATCGAGCGCGAAGCGCCGTTCGAGCAGCGGGCCCGGCCGGCCGCGATCGCTGCACTGGACCAGGATCGCCCCCGCATCGGCATCGCCGCGCGCGAGGACGGCCGCGAAACCGCCCGCCGCCTGCGCCTCGCGCAGCAGCAGGTCGACGAGGAAGCGGCTTTTCAGCCGCGGCATCGGATCGGCCGGGAACGATAGCGGGCGCCGCCGGATGCCGCCGGTTTCTGGCAAGGAAACGTTCCCAGGCGAAAGCCGGGGTCCACGTATCGCAGCACGACATCGACCGGATTCCGGCCTTCGCCGGGAAGCACGCGCTTGCGGGCCCGCAAGCCGTATGGGCCGGCGCCGACGGCGTCAGGCCGCGTCGCGCGTTTCGGTGTCGGCGAGCAGCGCATAGAGCGCTTCGTCATTCTTGGCGCCGCGCAGCCGTTCGGCGACCTTTTCGTCGCGCAGCATCCGCGACACGCCCGCCAGCGCCTTCAGATGATCGGCGCCGGCGTCGAGCGGCGACAGCAGCACGAACAGCAGGTCGACGGGCAGGCCGTCGACCGACTGGAAATCGATCGGCCGCGCGAGTTGCAGGAACAGGCCGCGCACCCCCGACAGGTCGGCCAGCTTGGCGTGCGGCAGCGCGATGCCGCGCCCGAAGCCGGTCGAGCCGAGCCGTTCGCGTTCGAGCAGCGCTTCGCTCACCTCGCCGGCGTCGAGCCCGAGCGCGCGGCTCGCAAGATCGCCGATGTAGGGAAAAAGCGCCTTCTTCGAATCGAGCTGGACGTGCGCGCGCACCGTCGCGGGATAAAGAAGGGAAGAAAGGTTCATCGGTCTTGTCAAATCTGCATGGTCGCGGGGCAACGCCGTCCCGCCGTCCTGATGGCAACGATCACGGATCGGTCGTAAGGCCCCGCCATCCGGGTTCAGGGCTTCGTTGGGCGCGGCCCTTAGGCCGGATGGCGGAGAAAATCCAGCCCCTATTGCGGTTCGACCCATCCGATCGTGCCGTCGGAGCGGCGATAGACCATGTTGTAGGTGTCGGTCCGGCTGTTGAGGAACAGCAGCGCATTGGTGTTGCGAAGGTCGAGCATCATCACCGCGTCCGACACGCTGCTGGTCGGCACGTCGACGCGCGTTTCGGCGATGATCGCCGGGGCGTCGCCCGCTTCCTCCTCCTCGCTGCCGGCCTCGAACACGGTGTAGCCGGCATTGCCCCGGATCTCGTCGAGGGTCGGCGACGGCTGCGTCGGCGTGCCGCGATCCTTGAGCCGTCGCATATAGCGCCTCAACTGCTTCTCGATGCGCTCGGCCGCATTCTCGAACGCGACATGCGCATCCTGCGCCTGTCCATGACCTTTCAGGACCAGCCCCTGCATCACATGCGCGACGATGTCGCACTGGAAGCTGTCGTGCGGCCCCTTGCCGAAAATCGCATGCGCGCCGATCGCTCGAGAGAAATATTTGTCGGCAATCGCGTTCATCCGGTCCGAAACACGCGCTTGCAGCGCTTCACCGGTTTCGATCTGGTGGCCAGAGACGCGGATTTCCATCTTTCTTCTCCTTCCAGTGTCGGTGACGGCGCTGGGAGCCGCCGTCACGGGCTATCGTGCCACAAAGGTTGATTGAGTGCGGCAACGAATTCGGCATGGCGCGCCAGCTCGGCCGCGGTGGCGGCGTGCGCGCGCGGCTCGCGAAACGGGCGGGACGGCGCGGCGGGTCGCATCGACAGGCCCGCCGCCATCGCGGCGGACTCGGCGCCCAGACCAAGCCCGATCTGCCGGCCGCCGGTCATCTCGATATAAAGATGGGCGAGCAGCTCGGCGTCGAGCAGCGCGCCGTGCTTGATGCGGTGGCTGCGGTCGATGCCGTAGCGGGTGCAGAGCGCGTCGAGGCTGTGCTTGGCGCCCGGATGCAGCTTGCGCGCCATCTGCACCGTGCAGCACATGCGGGCGAGGTCGAGCGCCGGGCGCCCGGCGCGTTCGAGTTCGGCGTTGATGAAGCCGAAGTCGAAGACGGCGTTGTGCGCGATCATCGGCGCGTCGCCCAGGAATTCGAGCAGCTCGTCGGCGCGAGCGGCGAACAGCGGCTTGTCGGAAAGGAACTGGATCGACAGGCCGTGCACCGCCTCGGCCTCGGGCGGCATGTCGCGTTCGGGATGGAAATAGGCGTGGAAGGTTCGGCCCGACTCGCGGCGATCGACCAGCTCGATGCATCCGATCTCGACCAGCCGATGTCCCGATCTGGGGTCGAGCCCCGTGGTTTCCGTATCGAAGATTATCTCGCGCATCTGATGATCCAATCTGGACCCTATCGGGCGCGGAAACAAGAGGTGATGGCCCGAATCTGGCGATGCGTCTCGCTTTTCGGACGGCCGGTTTCGATGACGAAGTCGGCGCGCGCGCGCTTGACCCGGTCGGGCACCTGCAGATGGCGGATCGCCTTGAATTTGGCGTTGGTCATGCCGGGCCGGCGCAGCACGCGCTTGCGCTGCATCCACAGCGGCGCGGAAACGACCGCGATCGCCCCGACGCGGTGCCAGCCGCCCTTTTCGAACAGCAGCGGGATGTCGAGCACGACGACGGGACGCGCGCGATGCCGCGCCAGGAAGCGCTTCTGCGCGCGGCCGACCGCGGGGTGGACGATCGCCTCGAGCGCCGCGAGTTCGTGCGGGTGGCCGAGGACGCGCGCGCCCAGCTTCTGCCGGTCGACCCCGCCCGGCCCGGTGGTGCCGGGAAAGCGCGCCTCGATCGCCTCCACCAGCGCGCCGCCCGGACCCTGCAGCCGGTGCACCTCGGCGTCGGCGTCGAACACCGGCACGCCCTCGCGCTCGAACATCGTCGCCGCGGTCGACTTGCCCATGCCGATCGACCCGGTGAGGCCGAGGATGAAGGGACGGCGCAGCCGCGAGCCGGGGCGCTTGTAATGCGTCATGCGGTCAGCAGCGCGCGCAGTTCGTCGTCGCGGCCCTCGGGCGGCGGGCGGCCGAAGAACAGCTCGAAGGCGAGCGCCGCCTGCCCGATCAGCATGTCGAGCCCGTCGACCGTGTCGAGCCCGCGCGCCTCGGCGGCCGCAAGCAGCCCGGTCCGCAGCGGCGCATAGACGAGATCGTAGACGATCGCTCCCTCGGGCAGCGGCGCCAGGTCGAGGTCGAGCGGCGGCTGGCCGATCATGCCGAGGCTGCTCGCATTGACGAGCAGCGCCGCCGGCGGCAGCGGCGCGTCGAGCGCGACGACGTCGCCCTTGAGCCCGAAGGCCGCGAGCAGGCCCATCGCCTTGAGCGGCGAGCGGTTGAGGATGGTGACCGGCCCGACCTTCGCCCGTGCCAGCGCGAACAGCACCGCATGCGCCGCTCCGCCGGCGCCGACGACCGCGACCGGCGCGCCCTCGAGGTCGAGTTCGGCAAGCGGCGCATAGAAGCCGGCGGCGTCGGTGTTGGTGCCGATCAGCGCGCCGTCGGGCTGGCGCACCACCGTGTTCATCGCGCCGATGGTGCCGCGGATATTGCCGGGGTCGTCGACCAGATCCATCACCGCGACCTTGTGCGGAATGGTGACGTTGCAACCGCGCCAGTCGGGATCGGCGCGGCGCTCGGCGATATAGGCGGCAAGGCCGTCGGGGCGGACGTGCGCGCGCCGGTAATCGCCCGCGATGCCCAGCGCCTCCAGCCAGAAGGTGTGGATCAGCGGCGACTTCGAATGCGCGATCGGATCGCCAATCACCTCCGCATAAGGGGGGGCAGGGGGGATTCCGCTCATGCCGGCGCCAGCCCGGCCGCGCGCAGCCATGCCATCAGCGGCAGCATCGGCATGCCGACGATGGTCCAGGGGTCGCCTTCGACCCGGTCGAACAATTGCACGCCCGCTCCCTCTATCTCGTAACAGCCGACGGTCCAGCGGATGCTGTCCCAGTGGCGCGCCACATAGGCGGCGATGAAGCCCTCCGACAAGGGGCGCATCCACAGCTTCGCCTCGCCGACCGCGCGCCACACCGGCGCGCCGTCGCGCGCGGCGACCGCGGCGCTGAACAGCCGGTGCCGCGTTCCCGCCATGCGGCGCAGGTGCGCGGCCGCCTCCTCCGGGCTTTCGGGCTTGGTCAGCATCGTCCCGTCGTCGAGCGCGAGGGTCGAATCGGCGCCGATCACCGTGACGCCGGGCAGCCGCGCCGACACCTTGATCGCCTTTGCCTCGGCCAGCGCGTCGGCGATGTTGCGCGGCGTCTGCCCGGCCGCGCGCAGCGACGCGGTCAGCGCCTCCTCGTCGACATGCGCGGGGGTGGCCTCGAACGCCAGCCCGGCGGAGCGCAGCATCGCGGCGCGCCCGCTGCTCTGCGAGGCGAGGACCAGTTCCGTCATGCGGCGCGCCCCGCGCGATCCTCGGCGAGCTGGATCACCGCCGCGGCGGTCTCCTCGATCGACCGGCGCGTCACGTCGATCACCGGCCAGTCGTTGTCGGCGAAGATGCGGCGGGCATAGGCGATCTCGGCCTTCACCCGTTCCTCGTCGACATAGGCGGTCTCGGGCACCTGATTCAGCGACAGCAGCCGGTTGCGCCGCACCTGCACCAGCCGGTCGAAGCTGGTCGTCAGCCCGACGACCAGCGGGCGCTTCAGCGTGAACAGCGCCTCGGGCGGCGGCGATTCGGGGACGATCGGGATGTTCGCGGTCTTGTAGCCGCGATTGGCGAGATAGATGCTCGTCGGCGTCTTCGACGTGCGCGACACGCCGGCGAGCAGGATGTCGGCTTCCTCCCAATTGTCCCAGCCGATGCCGTCGTCGTGCGCGACGGTGAACTGGATTGCCTCGACCCGCGCGAAATAGGCCGCGTCGAGCACATGCTGCCGTCCGGGGCGCGCCTTCGCTTCCTGTCCCAGCATCCGCGACAGCGCATCGGTGACCGCGTCGAGCGCCGGGACGAGCGGCAGCCCCTGCGCGCCGGCGCGCCGCTCGAGGCTCGCGCGCAGGTCGCCGTTGACCAGCGTGAACAGGATCATCCCCGGGCTCGCCTGCACCTCCGCCATGATGCGGTCGAGATGCGATTCGGATCGGACCATCGGCCAGAAATGGCGCACCACCTCGACATCGTCGAACTGGGCGATCGCCGCCTTGGCGATATTTTCGAGCGTCTCGCCGGTGGAATCGGATATGAGGTGCAGGTGGAGCCGGTCCATCGCCCTTCTTGTCCCCGCGCCGCCGGAAAAGGCAAGCGGCGAAGCATCGCGGGCCGGCTGTGGACAAGTCCGGCACAAGCCGGGGGGCGAAGCGGGACAGCGATTCCATCCCCGGCCGCGCCGATTCCGTCCCGCCGTTTATCCACAGGGGACGAATCTTGTCCACAGGCTGTGAAGAACGGGGACGACCGCCACCGACTCCGCGGCGGGCGGCGGCGGCCGGGGAGTCAAGATGTTGGCAAAAGGGGCGCTGGCGCCTAAAGCGCACTTATCCGCCCGCCAACAATCCACCACAATCCATTTATACTTGTTTTGATAGAAGAAAGAGGGGCCGCGTGAAGGCGACACCGAAGAGCTTGCTGGCGACGCTGCGCGGGGTGCGGCAGGAACGGCCGCCGCTGTGGCTGATGCGCCAGGCGGGCCGCTATCTCCCCGAATATCGCGCCCTTCGCGAGACCAAGGGCGGCTTCCTCGAACTCTGCTACGATCCCGAGGCGGCGGCCGAAGTGACGCTGCAGCCGATCCGGCGCTTCGGCTTCGACGGCGCGATCCTCTTTTCCGACATCCTCGTCGTTCCGCACGCGCTCGGGCAGAATCTGTGGTTCGAGGCGGGCGAGGGGCCGCGGCTCGCGCCGGCGCTCGTCGACACGGCGCTCGCCGCGCTCGAAGCGGCGCCGCAGCGGCTCGACCCCGTCTATGCGACCGTCGCACGCGTCGCCGCGGCGCTGCCGCCGGAGACGAGCTTCCTCGGTTTCGCGGGCAGTCCGTGGACCGTCGCCACCTATATGGTCGCGGGGCAGGGGTCGAAGGACCAGGCCGCGGCGCGGCGCATGGCGTTCGGCGATCCCGCGGCCTTCCAGGCGATCGTCGACGCGATCGTCGAGCTCAGCGTCGCCTATCTGTCGGGACAGATCGAGCAGGGGGTCGAGGCGGTGCAGCTTTTCGACAGCTGGGCCGGCAGCCTGTCCCCCGCGCAGTTCGAACGCTGGGTGATCGCCCCCAATGCCGAGATCGTCCGCCGGTTGAAGGCGCTGCATCCCGATACGCCGGTCATCGGCTTTCCGAAGGGCGCGGGCGGCAAGCTCGCATCCTATGCGGACGAGACCGGCGTCGATGCGATCGGGCTCGACGAGACGGTCGATCCCGCCTGGGCCGATGCGGCGCTGCCCGCGCATCTGCCGGTGCAGGGCAATCTCGACCCGCTCGCGCTCGTCGCCGGCGGCGCGGCGCTCGACGCGGCGGTCGACCGCATCCTTGCGGCTTTCCCTTCGCGCCCCCATATCTTCAATCTGGGCCATGGCATCGTGCCCGACACGCCGATTGCCCATGTCGAACATCTGATCAGGCGCGTGCGAGGCGGGTAGGGCAATGACGGACTGGGTCGGATTTCTGGGGGCGACGATGCTGTGGATGAAGGCGGCGCATGTGATCTTCGTCATCTTCCTGATGGCGGGGCTGTTCATGATGCCGCGCTTCTTCATCTATCATCACCAGTGCGCGGTGGGGTCCGAAGAGGACCGCAAATGGATCGAGCGCGAGGACCGGCTGCGCCGGATCATCCTCAACCCCTCGATCATCCTCGTCTGGGTGTTCGGCCTGCTGCTCGCCTTCAACGGCGGCTATTGGAGCGAGGGCTGGTTCCACGGCAAGCTGCTGCTCGTGCTGCTGCTCTCCGGCTATCACGGCTGGCTGGTCGGCTATTTCAAGAAGCTGCGCAAGGGCGAGCGCCCGCTCAGCGAAAAGCGGCTCCGCCTGCTCAACGAGGTGCCCGGCGTCGCCGCGGCGATCATCGTCGTCCTCGTCATCGTCCGGCCCTGATCGGCAAGAGCAGGGAATCGCCGGCTACGATCGAGGGCTGGCCCCGCATTTATCGCACCCTGACCGTGTAGCGACGGTTCCCCGGCGAAAGCCGGGGTCCAGATGGCATGGCGTTGCAAGCGACGGCGACGCGGCCGAAGCCGTCGCCTCGCCTCGTCCGACGCGACCGCCATGCCGCCGCCCGATTGCCCCCGATCGACTTGGCCCGATTGACTTGGGCAAAAGCCGGATATAGGGGCCGATCAACCCCGTCCCGCGCGGGCGGCGCGTCGTGCGCCGATGCTATCGTGAACGGTCGTCCCCCGACCGGATAGGCGCATCCGGTGCGCTGAATTGCCATATCCCTGTCCCGAATTTCATTTCTGGAAAATCCATCCATGCATCTCAAAGAACTCAAGACCAAATCGCCCGCCCAACTCGTCGAAATGGCCGAGGAACTGGGCGTCGAGGGCGCATCGACGCTGCGCAAGCAGGACCTGATGTTCTCGATCCTCAAGGAACTCGCCGAAGAGGGCGAGGAAATCATCGGGTCGGGCACGATCGAGGTCCTGCCCGACAGCTTCGGCTTCCTGCGCAGTCCCGAGGCCAATTATCTCGCCGGCCCCGACGACATCTACGTCTCGCCGAACCAGGTCCGCAAACACGGTCTGCGCACCGGCGACACGGTCGAGGGCGAGATCCGCGCGCCGAAGGACGGCGAACGCTATTTCGCGCTCACCAAGCTGACCGCGGTCAATTTCGACAATCCCGAAGCGGTGCGCCACCGCGTCAATTTCGACAATCTGACGCCGCTCTATCCGAACCAGAAGCTGTCGCTCGACGCGCTCGACCCGACCGTCAAGGACAAGTCGGCGCGCGTGATCGACCTCGTCAGCCCGCAGGGCAAGGGCCAGCGCGCGCTGATCGTCGCGCCGCCGCGCACCGGCAAGACGGTGCTGCTGCAGAACATCGCCAAGGCGATCACCGACAATCATCCCGAGGTCTATCTGATCGTCCTGCTGATCGACGAGCGGCCCGAGGAAGTCACCGACATGCAGCGCAGCGTCAACGGCGAGGTCGTCTCCTCGACCTTCGACGAGCCCGCGACGCGTCACGTCCAGGTCGCCGAAATGGTGATCGAAAAGGCGAAGCGCCTCGTCGAGCACAAGAAGGACGTCGTCATCCTGCTCGATTCGATCACCCGCCTCGGCCGCGCCTACAACACCGTGGTTCCCAGCTCGGGCAAGGTGCTCACCGGCGGCGTCGATGCCAATGCGCTCCAGCGGCCGAAGCGCTTCTTCGGCGCCGCGCGCAACATCGAGGAGGGCGGCTCGCTGTCGATCATCGCGACCGCGCTGATCGACACCGGCAGCCGCATGGACGAGGTGATCTTCGAGGAGTTCAAGGGCACCGGCAACAGCGAGATCGTGCTCGACCGCAAGGTCGCCGACAAGCGCATCTTCCCCGCGCTCGACGTCGGCAAGTCGGGCACCCGCAAGGAAGAGCTGCTGGTCGAAAAGGACAAGCTGTCGAAGATGTGGGTGCTGCGGCGCATCCTCATGCAGATGGGCACCGTCGATGCGATGGAATTCCTGCTCGACAAGATCAAGGATTCGAAGACCAACGAGGATTTCTTCGAGTCGATGAACCAATAGGCCGCGCGGATGGCCGTCGTCGAACATGCGCTGCTTCCCGTTCGCACCGGAAGCGAGGCCGCGTTCGAGGCGGCCGTCGCGCAGGCGCGGCCGTTGATCGAGGCGTCGCCGGGCTTTATCTCGCTCGAGATCCGCCGTCCGGCGGGAACCGGACAGCCCTATCTGCTGTTGGCATTGTGGGAGTCGGTCGCCGATCATCGCGATGGCTTCCGCCAGTCCGACCGCTACCGGCAATGGCGTGCATTGCTGCATCCTTTCTATGACCCCGTTCCCGAGGTCAGCTATTTCGGAGACCCGCTGTGATCCTGGAAATCCTGGCCCAAGCAGGTGCCGTCGCCGCCACGGGCTTCGGCGGACCGGGCGGCATCTGGGCGCATATCGTCAACGATTTTTCGAACATCACCGAACCCGCGGCGCTGTCGGCCTTCCTGCAGGTGCTGATGATCGACATCGTGCTGGCGGGCGACAATGCGATCGTCGTCGGTGCGCTCGCGGCCGGCCTGCCGGCGGACCAGCGGCGCAAGGTGATCTTCATCGGCGTCATCGCGGCGCTGGTGCTGCGCATCGCCTTCGCGCTGATCGTCACGCAACTGATGCAGATCGTCGGGCTGATCTTCGTCGGCGGCCTGCTGCTGATCTGGGTGGCGTGGAAGATGTGGCGCGAACTGCGCGCCGGCGCCCATTCCGTGGGCTCGCCCGAGATCGAGGGCGACGAGCATTCGGGGCTGAAACCCGCGAAGAGCTTCCTCGGCGCCGCCTGGGCGGTCGCGATCGCCGACGTCAGCATGAGCCTCGACAATGTCCTCGCGGTCGCCGGCGCGGCGCGCGAGCATCCCGGCATCCTGATCGTCGGGCTGATCGTCGCCGTCGCGCTGATGGGCATCGCCGCCAACATCATCGCCAAATATATCGAGCGCTATCGCTGGATCGCCTATGTCGGGCTGGCGGTGATCCTCTATGTCGCGGTCAAGATGATCCACGAAGGCTGGGTCGACCCGAGCGTCGGCGTCGGCACGCTGTTCGGCTAGAGTGTTTTCAAGTCAGGTGGAATCACCTGACGACTCGGAAAACACGCTGCTCCATGGCCTGCGGGGATTCGGGTTTCGGCACGGTTTCTCTTTCTCGTCACCCTGAACTTGTTTCAGGGTCCATGGTCTGCCCTTCCCTTTTGCGCCGCCTTTCATTCAAGGACAGACGATGGGCCCGGATCGGGTCCGGGCAGGCTCTGAAACGAGTTGGCATATATGTTCTTCAGGCAGGTCAGGCGCTGTTCCCCGGCGAAAGCCGGGGTCCAGATGGCACAGCGCCGCCCCGCATGGACCCCGGCTTTCGCCGGGGAACAGTGACGTGTCGAAAAGGGGTCATTGCCAGACGAGTTTCGGGTGACGAGAAAGAGAAACCGTGCCGAACCCCGCATCCCCATAGGCCATGGAGCAGGCCGCCGCGCCGTTTCATCCTCTGCCGATGGCGGGCGATGCGATGGTGCCGATTGCGTGGATATTGGGACGCGGCGAGATGCTGGCCGTCGCCGCCATGCTCGATGCGGCAGGGATTATCGTCCATGTCGGCGGCGAGCATTATGCGAGCGTGTCGCCCGCGGTGCTGGCGATCGGCGGCTTTCGACTGACCGTTCCCGCCTGGCAGCATGAGGATGCCTCGGCGGTGCTGTCGGAGATGCTCGCGGCGCCCGCGCCCGAGCCCAACACTCATGCGGCGCGCGCTCTCGGGCGGTTCGCCTTGGCAGCGGCCGGGGCGCTGGCTCTGTTCTCGCTGCCGTCCCTGTTGGTCTTTGGCCTGAAACCCTTGCTCGCGATCCTTTCCGCGCCGCTGCTCCTGTTGCAGGTGCCGGTCAATGTGGAGGGACGGAGCGAATATCATTTGCGTGCGGGCCCTGCTTGAACCGGGTACCTTGAACCAGCCGCGATCGCGCCCATTTTGGTTTTCATGCCCCAACTCCACATGACCCGCGTCGCCGTCGGATGCCCCGATTATCCGGCACTCGCCGCGCGGATCGCGGCATGGGACGAGGGGGGCGAGGTGCGTTTCACGACGCGGATGCGGCCGAAGCGCGCCGACGAACTGATCGGCGGCAAGCTGCATTTCATCATCCGGCACACGCTCGTCGGCCGGGTCGAGATATTGCGCTTCGAGGATCGCACCGACGGGCGGCTCGATATCGTCTGCGTGGCGAAGCTCGAGCGCGTGCATCCGCAGCCGAAACGCGCGCATCAGGGCTGGCGCTACCTGGCCGACGCCGATGCGCCGGCGAGCGCCGAGGACGGCAGCGGCGTCGCCGACCTGCCGCCGCACCTCTACCGCGAACTGGCCCAGCTCAGCCTGATCTAGGGCGTCGAGCGTTAAATCCGGCGGTGACGCAGTTTGGATTAGGGAGGCGCAATTCCCTGTCTCGTCACCCCGGACTTGATCGGCACTTATCCCTTTTCGACAAGTCACTGTTCCCCCGCGAAAGCCGGGGTCCAGATGGCACAGCGCTACCACGCATGGACCCCGGCTTTCGCCGGGGAACAGCTCCCTACTTGTCTGAAGGATATATATCCCGACTTGATCCGGGTGACGATGAAAGCAAAATCACGCTCCTGCTTTCTCGTTACCGCCGGATTTAGCGCTCGATACTCCAGCCCTTATCCCGGCGTTCCCTCCATCGCCGCCTGAAAGCTGTCCGCGCGCGCCATCGCCCAATAGCGCGCACTTGCGACTGACCCCGGATCGTCGAGCAGGATGCCGCGCGGGTAGAAATTATAGATGCGGTCGATCGAATCCGAGCGCGCCGAATTGAGCCGTTCGTGCAGATGGTGCGGGCGGATCCGCCACGGGCTGTCGAGCCCCATCGCGCAACTGATGTCCCATAGCGCGGAAACGGTCGCGGCCTGGAAGCGGTGGACGCGGGCCGCCTTGTCCTCGACCACCAGCCCGCGCTGGCGGCCCGGGTCCTGCGTCGCGACCCCGGTCGGGCACAGATCGGTATGGCAGCGCAGCGACTGGACGCAGCCGAGGCTGAACATGAAGGCGCGCGCGGCATTCGACCAGTCGGCGCCGAGCGCGCAATGGACCGCGAGCCCGGCGCCCGAGTGGACCTTGCCCGACGCGGCGAGGCGGATCTCCTCCTTCAATCCGCAACCGACGAGCGCGTTGCGCACGAAGATCAGCCCTTCGCGCAGCGGCATGCCGACGCGGTTCGAGAATTCGACCGGCGCCGCGCCGGTGCCGCCTTCGGCGCCGTCGACGACGATGAAATCGAGCCGGATTCCGGTTTCGAGCATCGCCTTCATGACGGCATAGATTTCGTGCGGCTGGCCGACGCACAGCTTGATGCCGACGGGCTTGCCGCCCGACAGTTCGCGCAGCCTCGCGGCCCATTCGACCATCCCGATCGGGGTGGTGAAGGCCGAATGCGCGGCGGGGGAAATGCAGTCCTCGCCCTCCGGCACGCCGCGCGTCGCGGCGATCTCGGCGCTGACCTTGGCGCCGGGCAGCACGCCGCCATGGCCGGGCTTGGCGCCCTGGCTCAGCTTGATCTCGATCATCCTGACCTGATCGTCCTGCGCGCGGTCGCGGAACCGGCCGGGGTCGAAGCGGCCGGTCGCGTCGCGGCAGCCGAAATAGCCGCTGCCCAGTTCCCAGACGATGTCGCCGCCATGGATGCGGTGATAGGGGCTGAAGCCGCCCTCGCCCGTGTCGTGATAGAAGCCGCCCCGGCGGGCACCGAGGTTGAGCGCCTCGATCGCCTTCGCGCCGAGCGAGCCGAAGCTCATCGCCGAGATGTTGAGCAGCGCGGCGTCATAGGGCCGCGAACATTGCGCGGTGCCGACGCGCACCCGCTGCGTCCGGTCGGCGGCGACCACGGGCGCGATGCTGTGGCTCATCCATTCATATTCGTCCGAATAGACGTCGAGCTCGGTGCCGAAGGGATGCGCGTCGAGATCGCCCTTGGCGCGCGCATAGACGATGTCGCGCTCGCTGCGGGTGAAGGGGCGCCCGTCGAACGGGCTTTCGACGACATAGGCATAGAGGAAGGGACGCAGCGCCTCGAACAGCCAGCGGATATGCGCGATCAGCGGATAGTTGCGGCGCAGCGTATGGCGCCGCTGCCCGGCGTCGTACAAGGCGACGACGAGCAGCGGCACCCACAGGATCAACGTCCAGCGCGCCGGCCCCCACCACGCGGCAAGCGCGATCGCGGCGCAAAGGACGGGAAAGGCGATCCAGCGAAGCATCGGACGGCCGCGCGATCAGCCCGCCTGCGCGGCGAGCATCGCGGCCATTTTCTCCCATACCTTGTTGATGGCCTTGAGCGGGCGGACCATCACCTTGAAATCCTGTATCTTTCCTTCGTCGTTCCAGCGGATGATGTCGACGCCGTTGATATGGATGCCGTCGAGCTCGCTCGCGAACTCGAGGCAGGCCTGATCGCCGTCGACGATTTCGCGCAGATAGCGGAAATGCTCGCCGCCGAGCACATGGCTGGCGGCGTGCAGATAGGCGAAGACCGTGTCGCGGCCCTGCTGCGGCGTGTGGACGACCGGCGAATGGAACACCGCATCCTCGGCGAGCAGGTCGCGCAGCGCCTGCGGGTCGCCGCCGCCCGCCATATAGGCGTGCCAGGCGGCGAGCCCCGTAGGACCGCTCATGCCAGCGCCTCGGCGAAAAAGGCGCGGGTGCGCGCGTCGGCCTGCCCGGCGCCCTCGGCGTCGCGGCGATTGCCGCTGGTGGCGGCGAAACCATGGTCAAGACCGGGATAGTCGTGGAGCGTCACCTTGGGATGCGGGTCGAGCGCTTCGTGAATCTTCTGCTGCGCCTCGGGGCCGACGAAATGATCCGCGGTCGGAATATGCAGCATCAGCGGGTTCGAGATCGCGTGGCTTTCGTTCAGCATCGTATCGATCATCACGCCATAATAGCCGACCGACGCGTCGATATCGGTGCGCGCGGCCGCCATATAGGCGAGCCGGCCGCCCAGGCAGAAGCCGACGCAGCCGACCTTGTCGACGCCCTGATCGCGCAGCCAGCGGATCGTCGCCTCGATGTCCTTGACCCCGTCGTCGGCGTCATACTGGCCGAAATAGCCGAGCGCCTGCTGAAATTCGGGCTCGACGTCGGGATCGAGTTCGACCCCGGGGGCAAAGCGCCAGAAGATGTCGGGCGCGATGGCGAGATAGCCGAGCGCGGCCCAGTCGTCGACCTTCTGCCGGATGCCGCCATTGACGCCGAAAATCTCCGGAATCACGATGATGGCGCGCGAGCTTTCGGCGTCGGGGCGCGCGATATAGGCGGGAATCCGGCCCTCGCCGTCGAGTGCGGGGATTTCGGTGTTGGTTGCGGACATGGGAGGCCTCCTGACTCTTGCTTCTTGCCGGTGAAGAGGCGAAGCTAGCGGTCGCGGCAGCGCGGCTCAAGCCAAAGCGGCTTTCGGGCGGGAGACACTTTCGGTGGGAGACGGGCGATGAAGTTCAATATCGAGGTGGATTGCACGCCCGAAGAGGCGCGACGCCTGTTCGGGCTCCCCGATCTCGAACCGCTGCACGATATTTATCTGAGCCGCGTCAAAGAGTTGATGGCCAAGGGCATCACCCCCGAAATGGTGCAGGCGATGGTCAAGAGCTGGGTGCCGATGGGCGAATCAGGCCTGGGACTCGTCCAGTCGCTGCTCGGCCAGTTCGGCGGCGGGTTGATGGGGACCGGCGCGAAGCCCGCGCCCAAGGCCGATCCGGACAAGACGGGCGGGGGACGCAAGAGCTGATCGACCCCGAAGCGAACGACACGATCTTTGCGCTGTCGAGCGGGATGCCGCCGGCAGCGATCGGCGTCGTGCGCCTCAGCGGGCCGCGGGCGGGCGCGGCTCTCGAGACTCTGGCGGGGCGATTGCCCGCGCCGCGCCGCGCGTCGCTGGTGCTGCTTCGCGACCGCGCGGGCGGCCCGCTCGATCGGGCGCTGATCCTGTGGTTTCCGGGGCCCGCCACCGCGACGGGCGAGGATCTGGTCGAACTGCACCTGCACGGCGGGCGCGCGGTGGTCGCCGCGGTCGAGGCGGCACTGGCCGCGCTGCCCGGCCTGCGCCGCGCCGAACCGGGCGAATTCACCCGTCGCGCCTTCCTCAACGGCCGGATCGATCTGGCCGAGGCCGAGGGGCTCGCCGATCTGCTCGCCGCCGAGACCGAAAGCCAGCGCGTCCAGGCGCTGGAGATGGCGAGCGGGCACGTGTCGCGCGCGGTCGAGGACTGGCAGGCGCGGCTGCTCGCCCTGATGGCGGGCGCCGAGGCCGAGCTCGACTTCTCGGATGAAGACGATGTCGACGATGGCGATGCGCCCGCGCATCGCCTGACCGAAGCGATGGCGACGCTGGCGGCGGACCTCAATGCATGGCTGGCCCGTCCGGCGGCGGAGGTGATCGCCGAGGGGCTGTCGGTGGTGATCGCCGGACCGCCCAATGCCGGGAAATCGACGCTTATCAATGCTTTGGCTCAAAGGGAGCTGGCGATCGTGTCGCCGGTGGCGGGCACGACGCGCGACGTGATCGAAACGCCGCTCGCGCTCGACGGCATCGCGATGCGCTTTTCCGATACGGCCGGGCTGCGCGGCGCAGGGGCCGATGCGATCGAGACGATCGGCATCGACCGTGCGCGCGCTGCGGTCGATGCGGCGGACATTCTGCTATGGCTCGGGCCGCCGAAGGATGCGCCCGATCATCCGCGCTGCATCCTGATTGCGGCGCAGGCGGATCGCTGGCGCGGCGATGCGGCCGCCGAAGCCGATGCGGCGCGCTGCGACCTGGTCCTGTCGGCCGCAACGGGCGAGGGGATGGAGGCGCTCCACCGGCATATCGTCGAAATGGCGCGCACCCTGCTTCCGCGCGAAGGCGAAGCGGCGCTGCGCCAGCGCCAGCGCGCGGCACTTGCCGAAGCGAGGAACTGGCTGACCATCGATACGGCCTCGCGCGAGGCGGGCGACCTCATCCTGCTGGCGGAACGGCTGCGCCTCGCGGCGGCGGCGCTCGACCGCATCACCGGGCGCGCTGGCGTCGAGGAGATGCTCGACACGCTGTTCGGCCGTTTCTGCATCGGCAAATGATGTTCCACGTGGAACAAAAGCAGAGATGAGACGCCGATGGATTTGAACTTCGCTTTCCGCTAAGAGCCGCGACGATCATGGACAGCAGCAGCAATTTCGATGTCATCGTCGTTGGCGGTGGGCATGCCGGGACCGAGGCCGCCGCCGCCGCGGCGCGGCTCGGTGCGCGGGTGGCGCTGGTCAGCTTCGATCCGGCGCTGATCGGCACCATGTCGTGCAACCCGGCGATCGGCGGTCTCGGCAAGGGCCATCTGATGCGCGAGGTCGATGCGCTCGATGGCTGGATGGCGCGCGCCGCCGATGCGGCGGCCATCCATTATCGCATGCTCAACGCCTCGAAGGGCGCGGCGGTGCAGGGGCCGCGCATCCAGGCGGACCGCGCGCGCTATCGCGCTGCGATCCAGAGCTTCCTCGTGGCCGAGGCCGGCATCACCGTCGTTTCGGGCGAAGCGGCGGCGCTGGTTCGGTCGAGCGACGGATCGCGGGTCACAGGGCTTGAACTCGGCGACGGATCGGTGCTCGCAGCGCGGGCCGTCGTTCTGGCGACGGGCACTTTTCTAGGCGGGCGCCTGTTTCGCGGCGAGGAGCAGAGCGAAGGCGGCCGTGTCGGCGAAGCGGGCGCGCATCGGCTCGCCGAACAGCTCCGGGCCGCCAGCCTGCCGATGGCGCGACTCAAGACCGGGACGCCGCCGCGACTCGATGGACGGGCGATCGATTGGGCGCGGCTCGAGGAACAGCCTTCCGACGATGGGGACTGGACCTGTTCCACGTGGAACAGGGGCCGGACGGTTCCGCAGATATTCTGCGCGATCACCCGGACCAATGCGGCGACGCATCGGATCATCGCCGAGAATCTGCATCGCTCGCCGCTGTTCACCGGCGCGATCGGCGCCAAGGGTCCGCGCTATTGTCCGTCGATTGAGGACAAGATTCATCGCTTTGCCGATCGCGACGGGCATCAGGTGTTTCTGGAGCCCGAGGGGCTCGATACACCCCTCGTCTATCCCAACGGGGTGTCGACATCGCTTCCCGCCGAGATCCAGCTCGCGCTGTTGCGGACGATGGAAGGGCTCGATCGGGTCGAGATGACCGTGCCGGGCTATGCGGTCGAATATGATCATATCGATCCGCGCGCCCTCGACCGGACGTTGCAGGTCCGCGGCATCGACGGCCTCTATTGCGCCGGCCAGATCAACGGCACGACCGGCTATGAGGAAGCCGCGGCGCAGGGATTGGTTGCCGGCGCCAACGCCGCGCTGGCTGTGCAGGACCGCGAACCGCTGATCCTCGACCGTGCCGAATCCTACATCGGGGTGATGGTCGACGATCTGGTGCTTCAGGGCGTGACCGAACCCTATCGGATGCTGACCGCGCGCGCCGAATACCGGCTCCGACTGCGCGCCGACAACGCCGCGACGCGCCTGACGCCGAAGGGAATCGGTCTGGGGCTGGTGCGCGCGGAAACCGCGCAACTGTTCGAAGCGCGCATGGCGGAGCGTCGGCGCGCCGAACACCTGCTCGATCAGCCAGTGGCGACGGCGGATTATCACGCGCTCGGAATCGCCATTCCGGGCGACGGCATCGGCCGCAAGCGGATCGACCTGCTGCGCTTCCCCGGCGTCACGATGGCCACGCTTGGTGGCCTGGCGTCCCAGCTGGCGGGGATCGATCCGGCCATTCTCGCGGAACTCGCCGAGGACGCGCATTATGCGCCCTATATCGCGCGGCAGGAAAGCGAGTTGCGCGCGCTGGCCGCGAACGAAGCGATCCTGCTCGATCCGGCGCTCGATTATGCGGCGATCGGCGGCCTCTCGCGCGAGATGGTCGAGCGGCTGTCGCTGGCACGGCCCGAGACGCTGGGACAGGCGGCGCGCATCGACGGCGTGACGCCGGCGGCGCTCACCGCCATTCTGGTGCACAGCCGCCGCCAGGCCGCGTGAGGAACGAAACGCCATCGCTGCTCGTCGACGGCGAGCAGGCGCGTGCCTGGCTCGACGCGGTTTTTTCTCCATCGGCGCGGCAATGGGAGCGGCTGGAGCGCTTCGCCACGATGCTGGTCGTGGAGAATGACCGGCAGAATCTGATCGCTGCTTCGACGATTTCGTCGCTGTGGGTCCGGCATATCGCCGATAGCGCGCAACTGCTTGTCCTCGATCGCGAGGGAGAGGGGCAATGGATCGACCTTGGCAGCGGGCCGGGCCTGCCCGGCCTCGTCATCGCGATTCTCAGCGAGCGGCCGATGCTGCTGGTCGAGTCGCGCAAGCGGCGCTGCGCCTTTCTGCGCGATGTGGCCGAAGCGCTCGATCTGGCGCATGTCGAGGTGGCCGAAGCGCGTCTCGAAGCGGTCGCGACGCGCCCGGCGGCGACGATCAGCGCTCGCGCGTTCGCACCGCTCGACCGATTGATCGCGCTGTCCACGCGTTTTTCCACCGCAAACACGCGCTGGCTGCTGCCAAAGGGGCGAAATGCGGTTAAGGAACTGGCGTTGCTCCCGTCGGCGTGGCAGAGAATGTTCCACGTGGAACAGAGCCTGACCGATGCCGACAGCCGAATATTGGTCGGCACCGGAGCAATCGGCGCAAGACAGCGAGGGAAGCGATGATCCGGATCGCCGTGGCGAACCAGAAGGGTGGGGTCGGCAAGACGACGACCGCGATCAACCTCGCGACCGCGTTGGCGGCGACCGGCTGGCGCACGCTCATCATCGACCTCGATCCGCAGGGCAATGCGTCGACGGGGCTGGGGATCAGCCAGGCGCAACGCGAATGCTCGAGCTACGAGCTGCTGCGCGGCGACGCGGCGCTGGCCGAATGCGCGGTGCGCACCGCGGTGCCGCGGCTCGACATCGTTCCCGCGACGGTCGATCTGTCGGGGGCCGAGATCGAGCTGATCGAATATGGCGACCGGCTGCATCGTTTGCAGCAGGCACTGTCGAGCGCCGAGGCCGGGCAATGGGATATCTGTCTGATCGACTGTCCGCCGTCGCTCGGCATGCTGACGCTCAACGCGCTGATCGCCGCCGAGTCGCTGATCGTGCCGCTGCAATGCGAATTCTTCGCGCTCGAGGGACTGAGCCAGTTGCTCACCACGGTTGAGCGCGTGCGCGGGCGGTTCAATCCGCAACTCTCGATCATCGGCGTCGCGCTGACCATGTTCGACCGGCGCAACCGGCTGACCGATCAGGTGTCGGACGATGTCCGCGAATGTCTGGGCCCCGTGGTGTTCGAAACCGTCATCCCCCGCAACGTGCGTCTGTCCGAGGCGCCGAGCCACGGGCTCCCGGCGCTGATCTACGATCATCGCTGCGCGGGTTCGGCCGCCTATATCGCGCTGGCGCGCGAGCTGATCGACCGCCTTCCCAACATTCGCAAGGCCGCTTAAATGACGGAAAAGAAAGAGGAAACTGGACAGGCCCCGGCGCGCAAGCGGCCCTCGGGGCTGGGGCGCGGGCTGAATGCGCTGTTCGGCGACGCTGCGGTCGAGGCGCCGGTGCTCGCGGCGCCCGGCGCGGCGGCGCGGGCGGCGCCGATGTCGGGCGACGCGGTCCAGCAGATCCCGGTGGGCTCGATTCGCCCGCTTCCGGGCCAGCCGCGGCGGCATTTCGACGAGGCGGCGATCGTCGAGCTTGCCGAATCGATCGCCGCGCGCGGCCTGCTCCAGCCGATCATCGTGCGACGGGCGCCCGATGGGCAGGGATATCAGCTCGTCGCGGGCGAACGGCGCTGGCGCGCGGCCCAGCGCGCCGGCCTGCATCAGATACCGGCGCTGGTGCGCGACCTCGACGACGCCGCGACCTACGAGATCGCGCTCGTCGAGAATATCCAGCGGCAGGACCTCAACGCGATCGAAGAAGCGAGCGCCTATCGCAAGCTGATCGAGGATTTCGGGCACAGCCAGGACGCGCTCGCGAAGCTGGTCGGCAAGTCGCGCAGCCATGTCGCGAATCTGATGCGCCTGCTCGACCTGCCGGCGGCGGTGCAGGATCTGGTCGGCGGCGGCGCGCTGTCGATGGGGCATGCGCGCGCGCTGATCGGCGCGGACAATGCCGAGGGCATCGCGCGCAAGGTGGTGAAGGACGGCCTGTCGGTACGCGCGGTCGAGGCGCTGGTGCGCGAGGCGAAGGGCGGCGGGCGCAAGGCGCCGCTCGAATATAAGAGCATGGACGGCGCGCGCGATCCGGACATCGTCGCGGTCGAACGGCATTTGTCCGAACTGCTCGGCATCGGCGTGGCGATTCACTATGCGGGGGGTGGCAAGGGCGCACTGACGCTGAAATTCGCGTCGCTCGACCAGCTCGACATGATCTGCCAGCGCCTGTCGGGCGAGGCGATCTGACTTCCGTCCGGCGTTTGCGCATCACCCGCCGGGCGGATCGATCCAGCGTTCGTCCCATTTGCGCCCGATCTCGTTGGGAACGGGCTTCATGCCGGTCGGATAGGCTTCGATCGGGTCCTGATCGGGCGCGACCGGCGGTTTCGGGGTGCGCAGGATTCCGGCCCTGATCAGATGATAGACATAGGCCTTTTCATGATCGGTGACGGGTGTCTCCTTGCCCCAGGCGACATCCTGAAACTGGCGCTGCGCCGCGCTTTTCGGGCGCCTTTCGCGCTTTCGCAGCGCGTCGTAGAAGCGCAGATACCGGCTCAGCAGCCGTTCGTAGAGAGCGATTTCCTCCTGCGAAGGCACGGCCGGAACTCCCGCATCGCGCGGCCCCCGCGGTTCGAGCCGCGGCAACCGTCATGGATCGACACGGCCGCAAATTACCATATTCGGACGGCTCGGTGAACCGTCCGGCGGTGCGGGCCAATCCCTTCCGCGCCGTTAACCATGGTCGTTGAGCAAAGCCTGAACGGGTGATCCGCTAAAGGGGTCGGCGAATGGGGTGGGATTTCCATTCGACTATCGACTGTTCAAGGGACCAAATCATATGCGCACCATTGGAATGAAGCGCGCCCTCGCCGGCGTCGCTATTGCTGCCTTCGCGATGAACGCCCAGGCGGCGCAGGCCGCTTCGGCCACGGGACAGGCCAAGGCCAAGATCCTTCGCCAGATCCAGCTCACCGCCGGCAGCCCGCTCGACTTCGGGACGATCATCAGCGGTTCGACCGCCTCGACCGTCGCGATGACGACCGCGGGGACGCGCACCTGCGGTTCGGGGCTGTCCTGTCCGGGCACCGGCGCCGCCGGCAGCTTCGACATCCAGGGCACGAACGGCGCCGTCGTGACGGTATCGGGCGATTCGAGCGTGACGCTCAACGGCTCGATCAGCGGCACGATGACCGCGGCGCTCACCTATTCGGCGAACACGGTCACGCTCGGCGCGAGCGGCGGCGCCTTCCAGGTCGGCGGCACGCTGAGCGTCGGCGCCAACCAGGCGTCGGGCGACTATGCCGGCACCTATAATGTGACCGTCAACTACCAGTAACGGCGTCTGCAAGGGAGCGGGCGGCCCCAGTAGCCGCCGATCCGAAGGGCCGCGTGGGGCGTCAGCCTCGCGCGGCCCTTTCCGCATGCGCCGAACCCCGTGCCCGCGCCCGGCCGTCATGGTTAGCGAAATATCAACCATCGTGGCGCAAAGCCGGATGCGACCAGACGGTGCGGTGGGGACTGCGCCGGACAACGATTGTGGGGATCGTATCCATGCTGCGCCTTTTCGGGCCATTCCTGTGCCTTTTCATGGCGGCCTTCGCGCTGCCCGCGACGCCCGCTCTTGCGGCGGGCGACCTGCTCGTCGCACCGACGCGGCTCATCCTCGACGGTTCGCGCGGGGCCGAGGTCGTGCTCAACAATATCGGCAGCGAGCCCGCGACCTATCGCATCAGCCTCGAGGTCAAGCGAATGGCCGCCGACGGCGGACTCGACGAGATCGCCGAGGCGGAAGCGACGCCGGCGGAAAAGGCCGCGCTCGCGATGATCGCCTTCAGCCCGCGCCGCGTCGTCCTGCCGCCGAACCAGCCGCAGGTCATCCGCGTCGGCGTCCGCGTGCCCGAGGGCACGCCGCCCGGCGAATATCGCGCGCACATGCTGTTCCGCGCCGTGCCCGACAGCGTCGCCGCGACCGCGCCGCAGGCGGCGGGCGAGGGCGTGTCGATCGCGATCACGCCGATCTACGGCATCACCATTCCGGTGATCGTCCGCATCGGCGATCTGCAGGCGTCGGCGACCATCGGCGATGCCCGGATCGGCGAGACCCGCGACGGTCCCGCGTTCGAATTCGATCTGACGCGCTCGGGCACGCGATCCGTCTATGGCGACATCGAGGTGACCCGGCGAGGCGAACCGCAGCCGCTGCTCGTCGCGCGCGGAATCGCCGTCTATCCCGAGGTCGATGCGCGCACCGTGTCGCTGCGCATTCCGCCCGACCTCGCGGCGCAGCTTCGGGGCCCGGTGCATATCCGCTACACCGAGGATCGCGAGGTCGGCGGCGCGACGATCGACGCGGCCGACCGGGTGGTGCGATAGGGCGGACCGGCCGCCGGTCCGGCGGATCGAGCCATGTTCACGCGCGCCCTGACGCGATGGCGGCCGGCGATCCTCGCGCTGCTCGCGCTGGTCGGATGCACGCCGGCCGCGGCGCGTGCCGCCGAAGACGGCGGCGTCGCGGCCGCGTCCGACGGCTGGGTGCCGAACGAGGACGACAGCTGGCTGTTCGACCTGCGCTCGGGCGCCTATCGGCTCGGCGGCGGCGTGCGCGGCTATCAGACACCGCAGGGGATCTGCGTCGATCTCGGCGACATGGTGCTCGCGCTCGACCTGTCGCTGCGTATCGATCGCAAGTTGCGCCGCGCAACCGGATGGGTGTTCGACGAACGGCGCACGCTGACCATCGACCGCGAGGCGGGGGAGGTGCGCGCGGGCAGCCAGCGCCTGCGGATCGCTCCGGGCGCGATCCGCGACACCGCGGCGGGGTGGTGCGTCGATCTGGAGAGCCTCGACACCTGGCTCGGCCTGCCGATCGCCGCCGACCTGTCGAACGCGGTGTTGCGCATCGACGCCGCCGAAAAGCTGCCGTTCCAGCTCGCCGCCGAGCGGCGCGCGCGCGCGGCCGCGCTCCGGCCGCAAGTGTCGTTCGATCTCGCGAGCCTGCCGCAGGCGCGCCGTCCGTACCGCGCATGGACCCCGCCGTCGGTCGATGTCGTCGCCTCGGCCGGCGCCGTCGCCGACCGGCGGAGCGGTTCGCACGTCCAGGCGCGCTACGAGCTTTTCGCCGCTGGCGAGGCGCTCGGGCACAGCGTCGATGCGCGCCTGTCGTCGGACAATCGCGGCGTTCCCGACAGCCTCCGCCTGCGCCTCTATCGCACCGATCCGGAGGGGCGGTTGCTCGGTCCGCTCCGGGCGACCCATTATGCGGTTGGCGACGTCGGGCTCCTGTCCACCGGACTCGTCGCGCAGTCGGCGCCGGGGCGCGGCGCGGTGATCACCAATCGTCCGGTCGAGCGTCCCGACAGCTTCGACCGGACCGATTTTCGCGGCGATCTGCCGGCCGGATGGGATGCGGAGCTCTACCGCAACGGCCAGCTGCTCGCCTTTGCGACCCCCGGTGCGGACGGCCGCTACGAATTCCTCGACATACCGCTGCAATATGGCTCGAATCGCTTCGAGATCATATTGTACGGTCCGCAGGGCCAGATTCGGCGTGAGATCAAGCAGTTGCAGGTCGGCATCGACTCGATTCCGCCGCGGCAGACCTGGTATTGGGCGGGGATTGCGCAGGAAAACGCCGACCTCGTCGAATTCGGCGGACATCATGCGACCTTCCGCCGCGGCTGGCGTGGCACGCTGGGGCTCGAGCGCGGCCTCGACGCGCGCACCTCGGTCGCTGCCTATGCACACAGCCTGATGATCGAGAATGTCCGGCGGACCTACGGCGAGGTCGCGCTGCGCCGCGCGATCGGCCCGACGCTGGTCGAGGTCGCGGGCGCCTATGCCGGGGATGGCGGATCGGCGGCGCGCGCCAGCTGGCTCGCCGCCTTCGGCGAAACCTATGTGCGCGCGGATGCGATGCGCGGGTGGGGCGGTTTCGTCTCGGATCGGTTCGCCGGGTCCGTCAGGGGCCTGTACCAGCTCTCGCTCGATCAGGCGGTGACGCTGGGACGGACGGTGCTGCCCCTCCACGTCGATGCGCGGCGGGTCGACCGCTGGACGGGCATCTCGAGTCTCGAGGCGACCGCTCGCGTCTCGGCCAATCTGCGCGCGATCAGCCTGACCGGCCAGCTCGACTGGGTCCGCAGCCATAACCCCTTCGGCATCGATCCGCCCGACAATCTCGGCGCGACCCTGCTCGCCAACGCCCGGATCGGGCGCATCCGCCTGCGCGGCGAGGCGCGCGTGGCGCTGGCGGGCGGCCACGACGCCACGCGCATGGCGCTGATCGGCGAGTGGGCGGGCAAGGGCGATGCCGAGTGGCGGGGCGAGGTCGGCTATGATCGCGGCTACGACCGGGCGCGGGCCGGGATCGGTTACACGCGGCGCTTCCGGCGTCTCCAGCTTTCGGGGTTCGGCGAGGTGGCGAGCGACGGGTCGGTGGCGGCGTCGCTGTCGCTCGCTTTCAGCTTCGGTCCGAAACCGGGCGGCGGCTGGCGGCTGTCGAGCGAAAAGCTGGCGAGCCGCGGGCAGGTGCTCGCCGATATCTTCCTCGACGACAATGGCGACGGGGTGCGCCAGCCGGGCGAGAGCGCGATGGCCGGCGTGCCGCTGACCGCGGGCCGGGTCCACGCCGATGCCGCGACCGACGCGGCGGGGCAGGCAATGATCGACGGGCTCGAACCCTTCCGTCCGGTGATGATCGGGATCGATGCCGGCAGCCTGCCCGACCCCTATGTCCAGTCGGCGCTGCCCGGCATCGTCGTGACGCCGCGTCCCGGCGTTGCCACGCGCGTCACGCTGCCGATGGTCGCGGCGGGGGAGATCGAAGGCATGGCGCTGCGCGACGGCGGCCAGGCGATTGAGGGGCTGGGACTCGAACTGATCGATGCCGAAGGGCGCGTGCGCAAGGCGACGCTCAGCGAGTTCGACGGCTATTTCCTGTTCGAAGGGGTTCCCTATGGCCGCTACACGGTACGGCTCGATCGGACATCGGCCGCCGCGCTGCGTCTCGACCCCGGTTTCGCGATCGCCGCTTCCCCGGGCAAGGCGGCGCCGCGCGTGCGGCTCGGCCCATTGGCGCTGAAGCCGCTGCCTCGCGCATTGGCAGGGCCCGGCGCGGCCGCGCCGGACGGCGAGGCCAGCGACGGATCGCCCTGATCACCTGAATTTGAAGTTCGCCACATCGATCTCGTCATCGCGGGCTTGACCCGGGATCCCGCTTTTCTTCCGTCCGTACACGAAAGGAAGCGGGGGTCTCGGGGCAGGCCCGGGATGACGATGACGCCATCGGTGGGCTCTCCACCGCCCGCCCGCCTGGCCCGGATCAGCAGCGGCTGTTGCGATCGATCTCGCGACCGAGAAGCGCACCGCCGGCCGCGCCGATGATCGTACCGGGCGTGCGGTCGCCATAGCGGTCGATCTCGCGTCCCAGCAGCGCGCCGGCGGCGCCCCCGATGATCAGCCCCGTCGTTCCTCCGCTGCGGCAGTGATGGCGGGAACGGTAATATCGGCGGTCGCGATAATGATCGCGCCTGTAATCGCGGCGATAGTCGCGCCTGTAATCGCGGTAGCGATCATTGTCGCGATGTCCGTAATAGCCGCTCCGGTGGTGGCGGTCGCGCGCGTCGGCGTCGGTCGGCACGGCGGCCGCGGCGCTCGCGCCGATCAGCGCAGCCAGGGCGAATTTCTTCATCCAGAACATGGTCGTCCTTTCCTGTCGGTCCCCGCGGGACAGATTGGAACCGCGATGCTGGCGCCTGGCTGAACCCGCGGGCGCCATGCGGCCGATCGTATCTCGCTTCGTCGTCCGGCGGGCGCATTTCGTCGCGTTTGACCGCCGAGGAGGCTCTTTGTCGATGGGGCAGACCATGCCTATCGAATGTGGATATCGGCGTGGTTCCTCTTTTGCGTCACCCTGAACCTGTTTGGCGATTGTTTCCGGCAAGGAACCGTTCCCCGGCGAAAGCCGGGGTCCAGATGGCATGGCGCTGCCCCATATGGACCCCGGCTTTCGCCGGGGAACAGGCCTCAACTGCTTGAGGGGCATAGGACGGATCGACATTCAGCTCTGGCGGCCTGCAAATGGCGGCTTTTCGCGCTTCCGGTGCTCACGTGCCATCAGCACGCTGCGCTCCGGGTCCCGAAAATCTACCATTTTGACCTGTGGTCGTCTTCGACTCCGGCTCGCCATCTTCTGAATGTCGATCCGTCCTAACCCGTTTCACGGGCCATGGTCTGCTCCCGAATGAAAAGCGGCGCAAAGTGGAAGGCCCAGCTATGGATGCCGAAGCAGGCCGGCCTGGGGAAGCCTGAATTCCCGCGGGCATCGGACAGCCACGCCCCAAATCCTACCGTCCCGTTAACCAGTTTTTAGGGCCGCTGCGCCACAGCACTGGGTGAACATGGGCTGCGTGGGGAATTTCGATGCCTGACAATCAGAACGGGCCGACCAGCGCCGACGTCGCGATCATCGGCGCCGGGCCGGCGGGATTGACCGCCGCCTATCTGCTCACGAAGCAGGGCTATCGGGTGACGGTGATCGAGAAGGATCCCGTCTATGTCGGCGGGATCAGCCGCACCGTCGAGCATGACGGCTTTCGCTTCGATATCGGCGGGCATCGCTTCTTTTCGAAGAGCCGGGCAGTCGTCGAGCTGTGGAACGAGATTCTGCCCGACGATTTCATCCAGCGCCCGCGGATGAGCCGCATCTATTACGAGGGCCGCTACTATTCCTACCCGCTGCGCGCTTTCGAGGCGTTGTTCAACCTCGGCATCGTCCGCTCGGCGCTGTGCATGGCGAGCTATGCGAAGGCGAAGCTCTTGCCCAACCGGACCGTGCGCAGCTTCGAGGACTGGACGGTGAACCAGTTCGGGCACAAGCTCTATTCGATCTTCTTCAAGACCTATACCGAAAAGGTGTGGGGGATGCCGTGCGACGAGATGTCGGCCGACTGGGCGGCGCAGCGCATCAAGGGGCTCAGCCTCGGCGCCGCGGTGCTCGACGGCCTCAAGCGCAGCCTTGGCCTCAGCAAGGCGCCGAATGACGGCATGGCGGCCAAGACCCTGCTCGAAACCTTCCGCTATCCGCGCCTCGGCCCCGGCATGATGTGGGAAGCGGCGCGCGACAAGGTGATGGCGGGCGGCAACCATGTGTTGATGGGCCACGGCCTCAAACAGCTTTCCCAGGACCAGAAGACCGGCCGCTGGCGCCTGACCGCGACCGGTCCCGACGGCGATGTGGTGATCGACGCCGATCATGTGATCAGCTCGGCGCCGCTGCGCGAACTCGTGGCGCGTCTCCATCCGCTTCCGGCCGCCGCGCTGACCGCGGCGCCCAGCCTCAAATATCGCGACTTCCTGACCGTCGCGCTGAAAATCCGGTCGAAGGACCTGTTCCCCGACAACTGGATCTATATCCACGACAGCAAGGTCAGGGTGGGCCGGGTCCAGAACTTCCGCAGCTGGTCGCCGGAGATGGTGCCCGATCCCGACCTCGCCTGCGTCGGCCTCGAATATTTCTGCTTCGAAGGCGACGGGCTGTGGTCGTCGAGCGACGCCGATCTCGTCCGCCTCGCGACCGACGAGATGGCGATCCTCGGCCTGTGCAGGGCGGAGGATGTCGTCGGCGGGGTCGTGGTGCGGCAGGAAAAGGCCTATCCGGTCTATGACGATGATTATGCTGCGCATGTCGCGGCGCTGCGCACCGAGCTGGAGGCGCGCTATCCGACGCTGCACATGGTCGGGCGCAACGGCATGCACCGCTACAACAACCAGGATCATGCGATGATGACCGCGATGCTGACGGTGCGCAACATCGCCGCCGGCGCGCGCGTCTACGACATCTGGGGCGTCAACGAGGACGCCGAATATCACGAGAGCGGCGCCGAGGGCGAGGGCGCGGCCCTGGCCTCGGTCCGTGCCGTTCCGGTCCGCGCCGCGCGGGCGGCCTGATGGCCGGCCGGGCGGAATGACGTCATGCCGCAACCGCTCGCCCTTCTGATCGGCGCCGTCCGCCGCGGCGATGCCCGGTGGATCGGCTATCTGTTCGCGAGCGTGCTCGCGCTCGGCTGCGACGCCGGGCTGTTCCTGCTGCTGCTCGGCGCCGGGCTCGAACCGGTGGCGGCCTCGGCGCTCGGCTACGGTCTCGGGATCGCGGTGCACTGGCTGGTGTCGAGCCGCCTCGTCTTCGCCGACAGCGCCGCGGCGCGCGGGACCGGCGAGCGGCAGCGGCAGAAGATGCTGTTCGTCGGCTCGGCGCTGGCCGGCCTTGCGATTACCACGGCCGTCGTCGGCATCGGCATCGGCTGGGGGCTCGACCCGCGGATCGCAAAGCTTGCGGCGATCGCGATCAGTTTCCAGACGACCTATCTGCTGCGCCGGCACATCGTCTTCCGTCCGGACCGCGCATGAGCGCGCATGATCGCCGGCCACGCTTCGGAAACTGGCTGACGCCGGTCCGGTTCGCGCTGCTCCTCTGGGCGCTCGCGCACGCCATGATCTTCGCAAACCACTGGCCAGAAACCACAGCCCTCCTCCTCGGCGACACCGACGATGCGATGCGGATGGTCCAAGTATGCGACCTCATCGCCGGACAAAACTGGTGGGATCTCACCCAACATCGCATAAATCCAGCGGGCGGCGGGGTACTGATGCACTGGTCGCGGATCGTTGACATTCCGCTCGCGGGCGGAATTCTGTTGCTCAGGCCCCTGATCGGCCAGCCCCTTGCTGAACAGGTAGTGATGGCGCTGTGGCCACCGCTGCTGCTCAGCACACTGTTCATCGCCGTCTCGCTCGGCTTTCGAGGCCTGTCGGACTGGCGCATTGCTTGGGCCGCGCCCTTATACCTGATCTTCTGCATCTATATCATCGCGCAATTCCGCCCGTTGCGCATCGATCATCACGGCTGGCAGATTCTTCTCGCGATGCTGATCCTCTGGCACGCCCTGCGTCCCGCGAGTCGTAGCGCAGGGCTGTTCGGAGGGTTGTTTGCGGCGATGCTGCTTGCGGTGTCGATTGAGGGGGGGGTGTTTGCGGGGTGTTTTGCGGCGATCGTGGCGTTGCGCTGGGCGCTGGGCGGGGGTGCGGCCGAGCGGGCGCGGCTGATCGGTTACATGACGGGGCTCGCCGGCGGTGCGGTCCTGCTCCAGTTCGCGACGCGCGGGCCCGCCGGCCTTGTCGGACGCTGGTGCGATTCGCTGTCGGCGCCCTATCTGGTGGCGCTTGTCGTCGCGGCCGCCGGCACCGCCGGCGTCGTCGCGCTGCGGCCGGAGCGGCGCATCGTGCGTTTCCTGCTGCTCGGAGCCGTCGCGGCCCTCGCAGCGGTCGCGCTGGTCGGCACGGCGCCGGAATGCGCGCGCGGTCCCTTCGCCACGCTCGACCCGATCGTCGTCCAATATTGGTACCGCACCGTCCTCGAAGGCCAGCCCGTCTGGGCGTCGGGCGGACAAAGCATCGTCTTCGTCGTCGTGCCGTCGCTGCTCGGGCTCGTCGGGACGCTGCTCGCCTGGCGCAGCGCGCGCACCGCGGCGGAACGCCGCGACTGGATCACCATCGCCATCGCGCTGACCGCCGCCGCGCTGCTGTCGCTGCTGGTGCTGCGCAGCGTATCGACGGCGCATCTTTTCGCCTTGCCCGGCTGCGCCTGGATCGGCCTGCGCATATGGGACCGCGCGCGGGCGCTGCGCGCGATGCCGCTGCGGCTGGCGGCCTCGGCGCTCGCGATCTTCAGCCTGCCGCTCTTCGCCAGCATGGCGGTGGCGGTGCCGCTCGCCATGGCCTTTCCCTTCTTTCGGTCCACGGATCAGGGTGTCACGTTCGATTCGGTGGAAGGGGCCTGCCTCGATCCGGCCAATATCGCGGCGCTCGACCGGCTCGACCCGGCGGTGATCCTCGCACCGATCGACCTGGGCGCGCCGCTGCTCTTCTGGACGCACCACAGCGTCGTCGCGACGCCGCATCACCGCAACCGGGAAGCGATGGCCGACACGATCCGCGCCTTCGTCGGCGATCCGGACGCGGCCGAAGCGCTGGTCCGCCGGCAGCGGGCGACGCTGGTGGTCGTCTGCCGCGGCGCCAATGATTTCGGCCTGTATCGGCGCGGGCGCCGTGACGGGCTCGCCGCGCAGCTTGCGGCCGGGCGGCCGCCCGCCTGGCTCGAACCGCTGCCGATCGGTGCCGGGACCGGGCTCGGCGTCTGGCGCGTCAGGGCGCTGCCACGCCAGCCGTAGTCCGCGTAGCCGCGCCGGGGGTCAGTAGCGTTCGAGCTCGACCTGCATGTGGCGATAGCCGTGGACGAAGCAGGCATTCACCCGCTCGGGCTCGGCCAGCACGTTGACGCGCAGGCGCCGCTTCTGCATCTCGGAGATCAGCGCGGTGAGCTGAAGTTCGGCGACGCGAGCGCCGACGCAGCGGTGGATGCCGTAACCGAAGGCCAGGTGGCGGCGCGCATTCTCGCGATCGACGATGATCCGGTCGCCGTCGGGAAAGACGCTCTCGTCGCGATTCGCCGAGGCGTACCAGAGCGCGATCTTGTCGCGCTTGCGGATCTGGTGTCCGAACAGTTCGGTATCCTCGGTCGCGGTGCGGCGCATGTGCGCGAGCGGGGTCTGCCAGCGCAGGATCTCGTGCATCGCATTGACCGCGAGGTCGGGATCGTGATTCGCCTCGAGCTTCGCGCGTTCCTCGGGGAACTGGTGCAGGCCATAGGCATAGGCCGACATCGAATTGCGCGTCGTATCGTTGCCGCCGACGATGAGCAGGATCAGGTTGCCCATGAATTCCTCGTGGCTCATGTGGCTCATCGCGTCGGACTGGAGCATGATCGAGATCAGGTCGTGCTGCCCCGGATTCTGTGCCTTGCGGTCCCACAGCTCCTTGAAGGCGGCGCCCATTTCATAGGCGATGGCGAGTCGCTGCTGCCGTTCCTCGGCGGTGTTGAAGCTTTCGATGTCGCCCAGCGCGTCGGACCAGGCGGTCAGCTTGTGGCGTTCCTCCCACGGGAAATCGAAGAGGATCGCGAGCATTTGCGTCGTCAGTTCGATCGACAGCTTCTCGACCCAGTCGAACGGCTCGCCGACCGGAAGCGAATCGAGCACGTCGCTGGTGCGCTTCAGCGTGTCGGCGCGCATGCGCTCGGTTTCCGAGGGGCCGAAAGCCGGGGCGACGGTGCGGCGCTGCGCGGTATGCTGCGGCGGGTCCATCGCGATGAACATCGGCATCGGGACCTCGCCCTCCTGCAGATGCTCGACGCCGTCGCCCGCGACGGTGATGCCGCCATATTCCCACGAGGAGGAGAATATCTTGGGCAGCGCCTCGACATGCTGGATCGGCTTGTAGGTCGTCACCGACCAATAGGGGCCGAACTTCGAATCCTCGCAATAATGGATTGGCGATTCGGCGCGCAGGCGCCGCATCGGTTCCTGCCAGCGATCCTCGCGCCATAATTCGGCGCGGGAGACGTCGAGCGGATTCACGGTTTCGGGGGCTTCGCGGATCACGGTGGCCATGGGGGCAGCTCCTCTCGCGGCCGTCTTCGCGCGGCCGATCGGGTTGCAGAATGCCACTGTTTACAGCTTTGTCAACGACCCTGGGGGAAAGACCCTAGTTGCCTGAATCTGACGTTTGCCCCATCGATCCCGTCATCCCGGGCTTGACCTGGGATCCCGCTTCCTTTCGCGCACGGACGGAGGAAAAGCGGGACCCCGGGTCAAGCCCGGGGTGACGATGAGGACAAAAACTTTGAGTCCACCATATCGGGGTCTGTGGGGGTTCGGGTGCTTGCGGACGCATAGGGGCGTGTCCCCGCGAAGGCGGGGACCCAGTGCGGTGGAACGCAAACCCTGATTTCATACGCTCTGGGCTCCCGCCTTCGCGGGAGCACGTGGTTTTGTTTTGCGAAAAAAACTGAATCTCCACCGGCCATAGAGCATTAAATCTGAACCGTTTGCCCTCCGCTTTCGCGGGGGCAGGCTCTGAGCTTGTCGAAGCCTGTCCTGAGCGCCTGCAAGGCAGTCGAAGGGGGCCGTTCTTTCTTTCGCGGACGCAAGAAGAAGGACGGTGCTTCGACAAGCTCAGCACGAACGGCTGAGAGGGTGTGTCAGATTTCACGCACGTCGCGCTAAAGTCAGCGCAGCCGGCGCTTCCAGAATCGCCAGTCGCCGCGCCCGCTGAGCACCCCCGAACGGAAGAGGCGCACCGAAAGATAGACGACGAGCGCGACCCACAGCGCCTGCCAGCCGAGCGCGAGCAGGTGGATGCCGCGCGCCTCGTTGGTCGCCGCGCGCGCCGCCATCGCCAGCGGCGAGGAGAAGGGGAATATCTGCGCGAAGGTCGCGAGGCCGCTGCCAGGCGCGCTGGCCCCGGCCGACGACAGGCTGAACATCGCGACCTGGAAGATGGTGATCGGCAGGCTGAGCATCTGGATCTCGCGCACCGTGCCCGCCTGCGAGCCGATCCCGAGGAACACCGCGCCGAGCAGCAGGAAGGCCATGACGAAATAGGCGAAGCCGATGGCGAGGAAGAAGGGCCAGCCGGTCGCCGGCGCGGTCGCCAGCGCCGGGACGGGCGCCGCGCCGGCGGCGGAGAGCGCCGCGGGGTCGAGCCCGGCCGCATAGATCAGCCCCGCCACGACCGCGATCGCCAGCCAGAAGGCGATGAAGAGGATCGCGACCCCCAGCATGCCGAGCAGCTTGCCGAGGAAAACGCCTTCGAGCGGCACCGCGGCGGCGAGGATCTCGATCACCTTGTTGCCCTTTTCCTCTGCCAGCGAACTCACCGTCTGTCCGGCGAGCAGCAGGGTCAGGAGGAAGATCACGAACACCGCGGCGAAGCCGATCGATTGTTGCAGCGCGACGCTGGTGCCGCCGCTGGCGAGCGCCTCGAAACGCGGCGTGACGGGCGGCGGCGGGCCCGCCGCGCGGCTGTGCAGCGCCTCGCCGGCGAGGAGCGCCAGATAACGGCCGGCGCTGCCGCCCGCCTCGCGCTCGACGATATGCGGGGCGGCGAGCGCGCCGATCATCACCGCATAGGTATCGCTGCCCTTTTCATGGGCGATCGCGACCGGGTCGGCGTTCGCGGGCGTGGCGGCGCGCAGTTCGAGCGTCGCCGGCGGGCGCGGCATCGCGGCGCGCAGGCGCGCATCGGCGGCGCGCAGCGCTTCGAGATCGGCGGCATCGGCGACCGCGACGACGCGGCCGGTGCCGCGCGCGCTGTCGGCAAGCTGCGACGCGCCCATGCCCCCCGCCAGCCCCATGCCGAGCATGAACAGCGGCGCGAGCAGGAAGAGCAGGAAGGTCGGCGTCGCGACGATCGCCAGAAAGTCGCGCCGCGCAACGACGGTCATCGTGCGAAGGAAGGGGGTCATGCGGCGGCCTCCTCGATCGCCGCATCCTCTGCGTCGGCGTGAAAGCCGGCATCGACCTGGCGGACGATGTGGACGAAGGCGTCGTGCAGCGCCGGGCGGCTGATCGACAGGCCGGTCACCCCGAACCCGCTCGCGGTGATGCGGGCGAGCAGCGGTTCGACGTCGGCATCGCCGATCGCGAAATGCCACGCCTCGCCGTGCGGTTCGGCGGCGGCGGGGAGCAGCGCGCGAATCGCCGATGTCTCGGCCGCGACGCGGGGGGTGTAGCGCACCTGCATCGGCAGCAGCGCGCGCGCATCGTCGACGCTGCCCTCGAAGCGCCGCTGCGCGCGCGCGATGATCGCGATCCGGTCGCACAGCCGCTCGGCATGCGCCATCACATGGGTGGAAAAGAGGATCGTCGCGCCGCGCTCCCGCTCGCGCCGCACCAGCGCTTCGAGTCGCTCCTGGTTGACCGGGTCGAGGCCGGAAAAAGGTTCGTCGAGCACGATCAGGTCGGGCGCATGGACGATCGAGCCGATGAGCTGGACCATCTGCGCCATGCCCTTCGACATCTTGCGGATCTTTTCGTCGATCACGCGTTCGAGGCCGAGCTCGGCCATGAAGGCGGCGGCGCGGCGGCGCCCCTCGGACCAGTCGAGCCCGCGCAGCGCGCCCATGAAGGCGATGGCTTCGCGCGCCTTCATGCCCGGATAGAGCCCGCGTTCCTCGGGCAGGTAGCCGATGCGGTGGCGCACCGATTGCGGCGTATGGCCGCCGAGCAGCCGGCTGACCCCGGCATCGGGATCGATGATGCCCAGCATCATCCGCAGGCTCGTCGTCTTGCCCGCGCCATTGGGGCCGAGCACGCCGTAGATGCTGCCCGCCGGCACCGCGAGATCGACTCCGTCGACGGCCTTGAACGCGCCGAAATATTTGGTGAGGCCGGTCGCCTCGACGCTGCAATCGCTCAAAATCCGGTCCCCGATCCCAATGCCGCGACACTATGGCATGGCGCGTCGGCTGTCGTATAGGGCCGCAATGGTTTCAGACGCCTTGCCAATGCCCGAAGGACGGCTCGAAGAACGGCTCGAAGCGGTCGCGCGCGCGCACGGCTTCGCGGCGTTCGGCATCGCCGACGCCGGGGCGGCGCCGCAGACCGCCGCGCGGCTGAACGCCTGGCTGGCCGATGGATGCCATGGCGACATGATCTGGATGGAGGGGCGCGCCGCTCAGCGCGGGTCGCCGCGCGGCCTGTGGCCCGAGGTGCGGTCGGTGATCGCGCTCGGGATGAACTATGCCCCCGCCGCCGATCCGCTGGCGCTGGCGGCGCATCCCGATCGCGGGCGCATCTCGGTCTATGCGCAGGGCACCGACTATCATGACGTCGTGAAAAAGGCGCTGAAGGCGGTCGCGCGCTGGCTGGTCGCCGAGGTGCCGGGGGCCGAGGTCAAGGTGTTCGTCGACACCGCGCCGGTGATGGAAAAGCCGCTCGCCGCCGCGGCCGGGCTCGGCTGGCAGGGCAAGCACAGCAATCTGGTCAGCCGCGACCATGGCAGCTGGCTGTTCCTCGGCGCCATCTATACGACGCTGGCGCTTGGGCCCGGCGCGCCGGGGCGCGACCGCTGCGGGCGCTGCCGCGCCTGCCAGGACGCCTGTCCGACGCAGGCCTTTCCGGCGCCCTATCGCGTCGATGCGCGGCGCTGCATTTCCTATCTCACGATCGAGCATGCCGGGCCGATCCCAGTCGCGCTGCGGCGGGCGATCGGCAACCGCGTCTATGGCTGCGACGATTGCCTCGCGGTGTGCCCGTGGAACAAGTTCGCGGACACCGCGCACCGCCACCGCGCCTTCCTGCCGCGCGCCGAGCTGGCGGCGCCGTCGCTCGCCGACCTGCTCGCGCTCGACGATGCGGGGTTCCGGCAGGTGTTCGCGGGGTCGCCGATCAAGCGCATCGGGCGCGACCGCATGGTGCGCAACGCCGCGATCGCGGCGGGCAACAGCGGCGACCCGCGCTTTCGCCCGCGCCTGACCGAACTGACCGGCGATGCCTCGCCCGTGGTCGCCGAGGCGGCGGCGTGGGCGCTGACGGAGCTGTCCGCTGTGTCGACGCCCTAACGTCTCAACGCGTCGATGCAGCCGTCGACATTGGTGTCGCGCCCGTCGGGGGTGCGCGCGTCGACATGGGTGGCGACCGGCGTCGCGCCGACGCGCGGCGGATAATAATAGACGTCGATCGTGCACGCCGATCCGGCGAACTGCAGCTTGCGGCCCGCGCCTTCGGTGACGTCGAGCCGGGGCTTTCCGAACAGGCGGATCGTGCTGTCGGCGTCGCGGCCGACCAGGTTGTTGTTCTGGGTGATGCGCGGCGTGCTTGGCGGAAAGACGGTCGGCGTCGGGGGCGCGGCGGGACGCGGCACCGCAGTGGCGGCGCAGCCGGAGAGCGTGGCGGCGAGCGCGGCGGCGGCGAACGGGCGGTGGCTGCGGATCATCCTCGGTCCTTCATGGTCGGCGCCCGCCGGGGCAGGTGGAGCAGGTGGACGGCCATAGCCGCGCTGACGATCGGCGCCAACAGATTGACGACGGGGATCAGGAAAGATGCGGCGGACAGCAGGCCCGCCGTCCAGCGCGCGCCGCGGTCGAAGCGCGGCCGGTCCGGGTGGCGCGCGAGCACCATCGCCTCGAGATCGCGGCCGAGCAGCAGCGCGTTGACGCCGAGCGCGAGCAGCACCGTGCCGACCCCGGTGACCAGCAGCAGGATGTAGAAGGGCAGCGCGACGAGGTTGCCGGCGATCAGCCGGCCGAGCGAGGCGAGCGCGAGGCGGATGCCGCGGCCCCAGCCGACCGGCACCGCGCGCCCCGCGGCGGCGGGATAGTGGCGCGCCTCGACCTCGGCGACGATCCCGTCGGCGAACAGGCCGACGACGACGATCGCGGCGGCGCGGAACAGCAGCCAGCTCCCGGCGACGAGCAGCAGCACCAGCAGCGCGCTCGCCATGTCGGTGCCGCTTTCGCCGAGCCACCGCCCGTGATCGAGCAGCCGGCGCGCGGCGAACAGGATCGCGGCGCCGGCGGCCGCGAAGAGCAGCAGCGTCAGGGCGATGCTGAGCGCGAGGATGCGCAGCACGCGCGCGTTCGGCAGGTCGCGGAGCGCGAGCAGAAAGGCTTGGACGGCGCGGGCCATGGCGCAGCGATGGCGCGGAGCGGCGGGCCGCGTCAAGCGCCGCGCTTGCCTTGCGCCGCGCAGCCGCTTAAGGCGCGCGCAGTTTTCCCCCACATGACAGGATCATCCATGGCCTCCACCGCCCGTTTCGACGTCGTTGCGATCGGCAACGCGATCGTCGACGTCATCGCCCGCGCCGACGACGCGCTGATCGCCGCCGAGGGCCTGGCCAAGGGATCGATGCGGCTGATCGACGCCGCGGAGGCCGCGCGCCTCTATGAAGCGATGGGGCCGGCGGTCGAGATGTCGGGCGGCTCGGCGGCGAACACGCTCGCGGGCATGGCGGCGCTCGGGCGCCGGTGCGCCTTCATCGGGCAGGTCGCCGACGACCAGCTCGGCGGCGTCTTCACGCACGATCTGCGCACGCTGGGCGTCGCCTACGACACGCCGCCGCTGGCGGGCGGGGCGCCGACCGCGCGCTGCCTGATCCTCGTCACCCCCGACGGCCAGCGCACGATGAACACCTTCCTCGGCGCCAGCCATCTGCTGGGCCGCGAGATGATCGACGAGGCGCTGATCGCCGCGTCGGACATCCTCTATCTCGAAGGCTATCTGTGGGATCCGCCGCTGTCGCGCGCGGCGATGCGGCGTGCGATCGACGTGGCGCGCGCGGCGGGGGGCAAGGTCGCCTTCACCCTGTCCGACGCCTTCATCATCGACCGCCACGGTGAGGATTTCCGCGCGCTGATCGCCGAGGGGCTGTTCGACATCCTGTTCGCCAACGAGGTCGAGATCTGCGCGCTGGCGGAGGAAACCGACTTCGAGGCCGCGGTCGCGCGGATCGCGCCGCAGGTGCCGCTGCTCGTCGTGACGCGCAGCGAAAAGGGCGCGATCGCGCTGACCGGCGGCACGCGCACCGAGGTGAAGGCGGAACCGATCGACGCGGTGGTCGACACCACCGGCGCCGGCGACCTGTTCGCCGCGGGCTTCCTAGCCGGCCATGCCGAGGGCCGGCCGGTCGCCGACTGCCTGACGATGGGCGCGGTCTGCGCGCGCGAGATCATCGCGCAGGTCGGCCCGCGCGCGCAGACCGACCTGAAGGCAAAGGTCGCCGAACGCCTGGCATAGGCCCGGGGCCGACTCAGCCGGCGGGCGCTTCCGCCGTCTCAGGGTGCTTGCGGAACAGCGCGCGGTCGGCGGGGCCGAAGCCGCGCGTCCAGATCAGCCAGCCGTAGATGCCGAGGATGAAGGGGATGCCGAACAGCAGTTCGGCCCACTCGGGCAGCTTGGTCGCCCCCCAGCCGAGGATCGCCGCGCCCGCGGTCGCCCAGACGAGCGCCCAGCGCAGGCTGTTGACCGGCGCGTGCAGGATGCGCGCGAGCAGCCACGCCTTGGCGACCGACGCGAAGCCGAGCGCGAGCATCAGCGCGAGCGCGACCGCGGCGGCATAGTGGATCGGGGCGAGGCCCATCGACCGGGCGACGAGGATCAGCGCCACGCTGAGCGCCGCCTGGAGCGCCAGCGTCGCGAGGCTGATCACCAGGTTGCGGTGCCGCGCGACATAGACCAGCGCCGCCTCGCTGACCACCGCGGTCGCGGCGACGACCTCGGCCGCGAGCAGGAAGGCGAGCGCGGTGGTGCCGCTGACGAATTCGGGGCCGACGAGCCCCATCACCGCCTCGCCCGGAATGCCGAGCGCGAGCGCGACCCCGGCCTGCGCGGCGATGATCCAGAAACCGACCTGGCTGACCTGCGCGGCGACGGCGCCCAGCCGCTTTTCGGCGAGGTTGCGGGTGATGACGGGGCCGAGGATCGGTTCGAAGCTGGTCTTGAGCTTCTGCGGCAGCGAGGCGACCTGCTGCGCCATGTAATAGATGCCGTAGATGGCGGGCGAGGTGAACTGGCCGAGGATGAAGAGATCGAGCCGCCGCGTGCCCCATTCGATCGCGTCGGCGGCGGCGAGCGGCGCGTTGCGGCGCGCCAGCGAGATGAGCTGCGCGGGGTGCGGCCGCCAGACGCCGGGCCCGCCATAATGGCGAACCATCGGGACGAGCGCGGTGAAGAAGGTCGCGATCATCGCGGCGGCGTAGGAAAGGATCAGCCCGTCGCGCAGCGAATAGAAGGCGAAGCCGAACGCCGCGAAGCTGATCACCCACGGCTCGACGACCGAGCGCGCGCGCACCGTCGCGCCGATGTCGTAGCGATAGGCGCAGGCGGCGAGCGCGATGTCGGCGCCGGCGATCGCGAACACCGTCGTCGCCATCCAGCGATCCCAGCCCGCGACATCGCCTGCGGGGAACATGAGCTGCGGAAAGGCGAAGAGGATCGCCGAGCCCGCCGCCGAGGCGACGAAGGCGACGAACATGCCGTCCCACACGACGATGCGATGGTCGGCGCCGGGGGCGCTCAGCTGTTCGGCGAGCCCGCGCTTGAGCCCGAGCGTCGCGAGCTGCGCGACCAGTTCGATGACGAGCACGGCGAAGGCGAAGCGCCCGACCGCCTCCGGTCCGTACCAGCGGCCCGCGAAATAGAGGAAGGGCAGGCGCGCGACGAGGCGCAGGAGGAAGCCGAGAAAATTGGTCCGCCCGCCCTTGGCGAGCGCCGCGGCGTCGGCATCGGCCAGCGGCGCAGGCGGCGCGGCCGAATCGGGGGTGCGCGTTGCCGCACTGTCCGTCTGGCTCAAGCCTGGCGCCCCTTCTGCTTTTCCCCGCGCGCCGGTTTAGCGCGCTGCGGCGGGGCAGGCAATTGCGCGCGGTATGTCATCGGCGGTGTCTCACGCGCCTTCGCGTCGCAGCGGGCGGCTGAGCAGGGCCTGAATGGCCTGGGCGACCCCCGTCTCGCCCGCGACCAGCCGCGCGACGGTGTCGGTGATCGGCATGTCGATGCCCCCGGCGCGGGCCGCCTCGGCGATCACCGGCGCGCTGAACGCACCCTCGGCCACGGTGCGGCGGTCGCGCATCAGGACGGCGGCGCTTTCCCCGCGCCCGAGTCCCTGGCCGAGCGCGAAATTGCGCGAATTGGACGAGGTGCAGGTGAGGACGAGATCGCCGAGCCCGGCCAGTCCCGCGAGCGTTTCGGCCTGGGCGCCGCGCGTGAGGCCGAAGCGCGTCATCTCCGCGAAGCCGCGGCTGATTAGCGCGGCGCGCGCATTCAGCCCCAGCCCGGCCCCATCGACGATGCCGCAGGCGATCGCGAGGATATTCTTGACCGCCCCGCCGATCTCCGCACCGATCATGTCGGTCGAGGCATAGGGGCGGAAATGCGGGCGCGCGAGCGCGCGGGCCAGCGCATCGGCGAGCGCCGGATCGGCCGCGGCCAGCGTGATCGCGGTCGGTAGCCCGGCGGCGACCTCGTGCGCGAAGGTGGGGCCCGAGAGGACGGCGAGCGGCCGTTCGGGAAACAGCGCGCGGGCGATGTCGACCGGAAAGGCGAAGCTGCCCGCCTCCATCCCCTTGCTGCAGAAGATCAGCGGCGCGGTATCCATCGGCAGGTCGGCCAGGACGGCGCGCAGATAGGGCACGGGCACGACGATCAGCAGCGCGTCGAGGCCGGCGAGGTCAGCGAGAACGCCGGTCGCGCGCAGCGACGGCGAGAGCGGCGCGCCGGGCAGGAAGAGCGGATTGCGATGCTCGGCATTGATCGCCGCCGTCACCTCCGCCTCGCGCGCCCACAGCAGCACCGGAGCGCCGTCGGCCGCGAGCAATTGCGCGAGCGCGGTCCCCCACGCCCCCCCGCCGATAACGCCGAAGCGGGCGAAGGACGTCATGCCTTCACCCCGGCGCCGCGCACGGCCTCGGCGGCGGGATCGAGCGGCCAGCGCGGGCGCGCGGCGACGTCGAGCGGATCGGTCAGCCCGGCGGCGAAGCGCTCGGCGCCCGCCCAGGCGATCATCGCGCCATTGTCGGTGCACAGCCACAGCGGCGGCGCGACGAAGCGCCTGTCGAAGCGGTGCGCGAGGTCGGCGAGCGCGGTGCGGATCGCGCCGTTGGCGGCGACGCCCCCCGCGACGACGAAGGCGGTGGCCTGGGGGCAGGCAGCGAGCGCGATGCGGCTGCGGTCGACGAGGCAGTCGACGACCGCCTGCTGGAAGGAGGCGGCGAGGTCGGCGGTGCGATGCTCGCCCGAGGCCGCCGCGCGCGCGACCGCGCTCTTGAGCCCGGCGAAGGAGAAATGCGGCTCGGCGCTGCCGACGAGCGGACGCGGCAGCGGCACCGCGTGCGGGTCGCCGTCCCGCGCGATGCGTTCGACCGCCGGTCCGCCCGGATAGCCGAGCCCGAGCAGCTTTGCGGTCTTGTCGAACGCCTCGCCCGCCGCATCGTCGATCGTCGTCGCGAGGCGGCGGTAGGCGCCGACGCCCTCGACGAGCAGCAGCTGGCAATGGCCGCCCGAGACGAGCAGCAGCAGATAGGGAAATGCCAGCTCCGCATCGGTGAGGCGCGGGCTGAGCGCGTGGCCTTCGAGATGATTGACCGCGATCAGCGGCTTGCCCGCCGCGTGCGCGAGCGCCTTGCCGGTCACGAGCCCGACCATCACCCCGCCGATCAGGCCGGGACCGGCGGTCGCGGCGATCGCGTCGACGTCCGCCAGCGCGAGTCCCGCATCGGCGAGCACGGCTTCGACGAGCGGGGCGAGGCGGTCGACATGCGCGCGCGCCGCGATCTCCGGCACCACGCCGCCATAGGGGCGATGCTCGGCCTCCTGCCCGGCGACGCGATGCGCGAGGATGCGGCGGTTCGTGTCCACCAGGGCGGCCGCGGTTTCGTCGCAGCTCGATTCGAGGCCGAGGATCAGGGTCATATTGCTGCGCAACCCATACCCGCCCCTTTATCGGCAGGGCAAGCCGCGCCAGACCGATGACTTTGGATTGACTCTACTTCGTCATTGCGGGCCCCGGACCTGATCCGGGGGAAGCAATCCAGAGCGGTTTGCGCCTGCTCTGGATTGCCGCGCGGCTTCGCCGCTCGCAATGACGAATCCTTCTAATGCCATCATGGTCTATGGCCTGTGGGGATTCCGTTTTTTCGCAAAACAAAACCCCGTGCTCCCGCGAAGGCGGGAGCCCAGAGCGGAGGAAATCGGGGTTTGCGTTCCACCGCACCGGGTCCTCGCCTTCGCGGGGGCACGCCCCTATGCGCCCGCTCCGGGTGACTGGACTCTGATGATTTTGGATTGACCCTCTTCGTCATTCGCCGCTCGCAATGACGTTTCCATTCGATGTCATCATGGTCTAGCAGGCCGCATGACTTCGATCCCGCTTCCCACGCCCGCCAGCCCGCTGCGTATCGGCACCCGCGCCTCGCCGCTCGCGATGGCGCAGGCGAATCTCGCGGCGGCGGCGCTCGTCGCGGCGCACGGCCTCGACCCGCGCGCGCTCGAAATCCTGCCGATGACCGCGACCGGCGACAAGATCCAGGACCGCGCGCTGGCCGAGGTCGGGGGCAAGGCGCTGTGGACGCGCGAACTCGATATCGCGCTCGACGCGAAGGTCATCGACATGGCGGTGCATTCGCTCAAGGATGTCGAAACGCTGCGCGACGAGCGCTTCTTCCTCGCCGCGATGCTCGAACGCGCCGATCCGCGCGACCGGATGGTGGTGCCCGACGGCGGCACCGCGCGGACGATCGCCGACCTGCCGCACGGCGCGCGGCTGGGGACGAGCAGCCCGCGCCGCGCGGCGCAGGTGCGGCGCATCCGGCCCGACCTCGAAACCCCGCTGCTGCGCGGCAATGTCGCGACGCGGCTTGCCAAGCTCGCGGCGGGCGATGCCGATGCGACGCTGCTCGCCGCGGCGGGACTCGCGCGGCTCGGCATGGACGCGATCGGCACGGCGCAGCCGATCGACCTGCTGCTGCCCGCCGCCTCGCAAGGCGCGATCGGCATCGAATGCCGGGCGGAGGATGCCCCGCTGCGCGCGCTGATCGCCGCCGTCGATCATGCGCCGACGCATGCCGCGGTCGCCGCGGAGCGCGCGTTCCTTGCCGCGCTGGGCGGGGACTGCCGCTCGCCGGTCGCGGCGCATGCGCGCTGGCTGGACGATGGCGCGCTGCGCCTCGATGCCGAAATCTATTCGGAGGACGGCGCCGATCATGTCGCGGGCTGGACGCAGGTGGCCGGCCCCGCCGACGCCGCGACGCTGGCGCGGCGCCTGCTCGACGAGGCGCCCGATGCGGTGCGGCGGCTGTTCGCGGCATGACGGCCGCGCTGCCGCTGCTGGTGACGCGCGCCGACCCCGGCGGTGCGGCGACCGTGGCGCGCGCGCGGGCGATGGGGCTCGACGCGCGGCACCTGCCGCTGTTCGCGGCGCGCGCGCTGGGCTGGACGGTGCCCGATCCGGACGATTTCGACGCGCTGCTGGTGACGAGCGCGCAGGCGATGCGGCTGGCGGGGCCCGGGCTGGCGCGGCTTGCCGCGCTGCCGGTGCACGCGGTGGGGGCGCCCTCGGCCGCCGCGGCGACGGCGGCGGGCCTGCACGTCGCGGTCACGGGGGACAGTGACGGGCAGACGCTGATCGATGCCATGCCGTCACGGGGCGCCCGGCGCGTGCTGTGGCTGTGCGGGCGCGATCATTCGCCGCTGGTCGCCGGTGCGACCGTGCTGACGCCGCTTCCCTGCTATGCCGTCGATCCGGTCGATCCGCCGTCCGAATGGGCGGCGCTGATCGAAAGGCCCGCGGTGCTGCTCGCCTATTCGGGGCGCGCGGCCGCGCGAATCGCGGCGCTGACCGGGGGCGCGCGCGATCATCTGGCGCTGGTCGCGATCAGCGAATCGGTCGCTGCGCGCGCGGGCCGGGGATGGCGCGCGGTTTCACTCGCCGCGCGGCCCGATGACGCCGCGATGTTGGCAGAGGCGCATGCTTTGTGCCACAAGGGCGCGCACAGGGTCGTCTGAAAGAAGAATATGGCAATCGACAGCGACAAAATGGCGCGCGCCGAACCGAGTGTCCAGGGCCGGGGGCCGTCGTTGCGGATGCTCGCGATCGGGGCGCTCCTGCTGCTGCTGATCGGCCTGGTCGGCGGCGGCTGGGCGATGAGCCGGCTGATGACCGGCCGGCAGGCGCCGCCGGTGGCGAAGGTCCTCGAAGCGCCCGTTCCCGGCGGCGTGCCGGTGGCGGGCGGCGCCGACGAGGCGGCTGCGCCGGCTGCGGCGGCGAGCCAGCCGGCGCTCGTCGTCGCGCCGGTCGACGGCGCCAATGCGCTCGCGGCGCGGGTCGCCGAACTCGAACAAAGACTGTCGCGCATCACGATCGAGGCGGCGTCGGCGTCGGGCAACGCCTCGCGCGCGGAGGGGCTGCTCGTCGCCTTCGCGGTGCGCCGCGCGCTCGATCGCGGCCTGTCGCTCGGCTATCTCGACGCGCAGCTGCGCCTGCGCTTCGGCGACGATCAGCCCAATGCGGTCAAGACGATCATCGACACCTCGCGCGATCCGATCACGCTCGAACAGCTGCGCAGCGACCTCGACGGTCTGGCGCCGCAGCTCGTCGGGCGGAGCGACGGCAACGGCAATCTGTGGACCGGCATCAAGCGCGAGTTCGGCGAACTGTTCGTCGTGCGGCCGGCGGGCAGCCAGTCGACGCGCGCGTCGGAACGGCTCGACCGGGCGCGCCGCTATCTGGCGGGCGGGCAGGTGGACAAGGCGATCGAAGAGGTGCAGGCGCTGCCCGGTGCCGAGGCGGCGACCGAGTGGCTGATCGACGCGCGCCGCTATCACGAGGCGCGCCGCGCGCTCGACCTGATCGAAACCGCGGCGATATTGGAGCCGCGCGACGGCCAGGCCGCCGCGATGGTCCGCAAGCAGGCCGAAACCACGCCCTAGGATTTCCGGGCCGCACTCCAAAGGAACATCGCCATGGCTCTCGCCGACCCGCAGCGCTTTTTCCCGGGATGAGGCCGCTGGAAGGTCTGCGCGTCGTCGAGCTGGCGCGCGTGCTCGCGGGGCCGTGGTGCGGGCAATTGCTCGCCGACCTCGGCGCCGAGGTGGTCAAGGTCGAGCGGCCGGTCGCGGGCGACGACACCCGCCACTGGGGGCCGCCCTTCGTCACGGACGAGGACGGCGCGAATCTGGGCGCCGCTTATTATCACAGCTGCAACCGCGGCAAGCGCAGCGTCGCGATCGACATCGCGACCGCGCAGGGACAGGCCGAGGTGCGCGCGCTGCTCGCCGACGCCGATGTCGTGATCGAGAATTACAAGGTCGGCGGGCTGGTCAAATATGGGCTCGATCCCGCGCGGCTGCGCGCCGATTTCCCGCGCCTGATCGTCTGTTCGATCACCGGCTTCGGCCAGACCGGTCCCTACGCGCACCGCGCCGGCTACGACTTCATCGTCCAGGCGATGAGCGGTTTCATGTCGCTGACCGGCGAACCCGACGGAGCGCCGCAGAAGGCGGGGATCGCCTATGCCGACATCTTCACCGGCATGTATGCGACGGTCGCGATCCTCGCGGCGCTGCGGCGCCGTGACGTCACCGGCGCGGGCGCGCATGTCGATATGGCCTTGCTCGACGCGCAGGTCGCGGTGCTCGCGAACCAGGCCGCCAATTATCTGGCGAGCGGCGTGGCGCCGAAGCGCATGGGCAACGGCCACGCCAATGTCGTGCCCTATCAGGCGTTCGCGACCGCCGACGGCCAGCTCGTCGTCGCGGTCGGCAACGACGGGCAGTATCGCAAGCTCTGCGCGATCCTGGGCGAGCCGCAATGGGGCGACGACCCGCGCTTCGCGACCAACGCGGCACGGCTGGCCAACCGCGCCGAGCTGATCCCGCTGCTCGCGGCGAAGATCGCGACCTGGGAAGGCCAGCCGCTGTCGCTCGCGCTCGAGGCCGAAGGCGTGCCCGCCGGGCCGATCAACGACCTCGCCGGCGTCTTCGCCGACCCGCAGGTGATCGCGCGCGGGATGCGCTTCCGCCCCGAAGGCGCATCGATCGACGGCGTCGCGAGCCCGATCGTCATCGACGGCGAACGCATGGTCGCCGCGACCGCCGCGCCGCCGCTCGGCGGACACCCATAGAAAAAGGGGCGCCGCTACGGACGCCCCTTTCCCCCTTTTTGACGGTGCGGCGGGTCAGAATTTGACCGTGCCGGTGACGAAGACCTGCCGTGGGTTGCCGTAGAAGGCGGTCAGCACGCCCTCGTCGCCCAGCGTCGAGACGCCGGCGGCGTTCTGATAATTATAGCCCGAGGTGATATAGCGCTTGTCGGTCAGATTCTTGCCGTGCAGCCCGATCGAATAATCGCCGCCGTCGGCGGTCCAGACGAGGCTTGCGTCCCACAGCACATAGCCGGGCTGGTCGAGCGCCGGGATCGGCACCTCGAACTGATGCGTCTTGCTGCGATAGGTGAGGCCGGTCGAGGCATCGACCATGCCACCCATCGCGGGGATGCCCGCCGCGAGCGAGCCCATCGCCGTCCATTTGGGCGTGTTCTGGAACGTGCGCTGGTTGGCGACATCGTCGCCGGTGGGGCCGATGAAGCGCTTGTACTTGGCGTCGATATAGCCGAACCCGCCGTTGAAGCGGAAGGTCGAGCCGGCACCCGCGAAATCGCGCGCGAGGATGGCGTTCGCCTCGGCCTCGATGCCCTGAAGCCGCGCCTTCGCGGCATTGGTGGTGATGCCGCAGAAGGTCTGTACCCCGCCGACGGTGCAGCCCACCGAGCCGGGAATCTGCACATCCTTATAGTCCATGTAGAATCCGGCAAGGCTGAGCGTCAGGCGGCGGTCGAGCAGCGAGCCCTTGTAGCCGATTTCGTAGCTGTCGACCTTTTCGGGATCGAAGGCGAGGAAGTTGTAGATATCCTCATAGGTGCGGCCCGCCGAAGGGTTGCTGATCGGCGCCGACGTGCCCGATCCGCGCGGGTCGAAGCCGCCGCCCTTGAAGCCCTTCGAATAGGAGGCGTAGATCATGTTGTCGGCGTCGGGCTTGAAGCTCAGCGAAGCGCGCGGGGTGAATTCCTTGAACGTGCGCTCGCCCCGGAAATCGGTCGCGACCGCGATCGCGATCGGGTCGAGCGTGCCGCCGAATTCGGGCGACAGGCCGGTGATCCGGTTCGCCTTGTAGATGAAGGCATTGCGCTTGTCGTTCGTATAGCGGCCGCCGACCGACAGGCTGAGCTGGTCGGTGAAGTCGATGGTGGCGTCGCCGAACACCGACCAGGTGTTCGTCCGCACGTCGCCCGCCGTGTAGCCGTTGAGGCCGGGAAGCCCATAGAGGCGGTCGCCGGACAGCCCCAGCAGCACGTCGAACGAGGTCGCCGCCTTGGCATCGAGATAATAGAAGCCGACGAGGCCGTGCAGCCGGTCGCCCTCATAGAGAAGCTGGAATTCCTGGCTGAGCTGCTCGTTGCGATAGACGGCGGGCACGTCGACGTCGACCGACGGCAGCGCGTCGAAATCGATCGGCGTGAAGCTGGTGTCCTTGCGCCACGCGCTGATCGACCGCAGCGTCACCGTGTCGCCGAGTTCGGCCGAGACGTTCATCGCAAGGCCATAGGCCTTGACGTCCTGCCTGGGGTCGTTGAGCCCGGCGCGCGTGTCGTAGACATTGTCGAGCACCGGCGCGCCCGAGACGAGCCCGGGGATCAGGCGGTGGCCGTTACGCGGATCGGACTTGTCGCGCGTGTAGTCGCCCGAGATGCGGATGAGCACCGGCGCGCCGTTGCCGCCCATTTCGACCGTCGCGCGGCCGGCCCAGACGTCCTTGTTGTAGTTTTCCAGCCCCTTGATGTTCAGATTGTCGCCGAAGCCGCCGCGCGACAGGCGCGCGACCGAGCCGCCGACGCGGACGATGTCGCTGATCGGCGCGCTTGCGGTGACGACGAGGTCGGCCTGCTTGTAGGTGCCCAGCGTGCCGCGGATGCGCAGCTCGGGCGAATCGGGGTTGAGCGCGCGCGTCACATATTTGACGGCGCCGCCGATCGTGTTGCGGCCATAGAGCGTGCCCTGCGGACCGCGCAGCACCTCGATCCGCTCGACGTCATAGATGTCGAGAACCGCGCCCTGCGGCCGGTTCAGATAGACGTCGTCGAGATAGATGCCGATGCCCGCCTCGAACCCCGGCACCGGGTCCTGCTGGCCGACGCCGCGGATGAAGGCGGTGAGCGTCGAATTGGTGCCGCGCGAATTTTCCAGCGTCGTGTTGGGCGCCATGTTGGCGACGTCGGTGATGTCGATCGCCCCGGCCTTGGACAGCGTGTCCGCCGACAGCGCGGTGACGGCGATCGGCACGTCGATCAGCCGTTCGTCGCGGCGGCGCGCGGTGACGATGATTTCGGCGCTGTCGTCGTTGCTCGCGCCTTCGTCCTGCTGCGCGAAGGCGGCGGGGGTGAAGGCGAGCAGCGACAGCGCGCTGGTCGCGCAGATAGCAGTGCGGAGGCGGCGGGCGAACGGACGCATGTGACTCTCCCATGGACGGACGGCCCCTTGCCGTCCGTTTGATTTTTCGGGGCTGGCGCTTGCCAAGCCGCGAGCCACCCAATAATGAAAGTTGAACCGGGTTTCAACTTTGAACTTCAGCCCCGGTTTTTTTGCTTGTCAGCGATGCATAAAAGCCACGATGCAGAAAGGCCGGAGAATGGGGAGATGGAAGGCAGTCATGGATCGGGCGCAGACGGCGGGAGCCGAAGCCGGCAATCCGGATAACCCGGCCAATCCGGGCAATCCGGATAAGGCGCCGCGCACCGAGCGCGGCCGGCGCACGCTGCGCAAGCTGCTCGACGCTGCGGCGGTCGAGTTCGGCGAGCGCGGTTTTCACGACGCGTCGATCAGCGGCATCACCCGCCGCGCGGGAACCGCGCTCGGTAGCTTCTACACCTATTTCGATTCGAAGGAGGAGATCTTCCAGGCGCTCGTCCGTTACATGAGTGAGCAATTGCGCGATCATGTCACGCCGATCGTCCAGGCCGCGCCCGACGAGATCGCCGCCGAGCGCATCGGCCTCGAATCCTTCCTCGGCTTCGTGCGCGAGCATCGGGAAATCTATCGCATCATCGACGAGGCGGAGTTCGTCGATTACGCCAGTTACCGCCGCCACTATGAAACGACGGTCGAGCGTATCCGCCAGCGGCTGGCGAGCGGCGCGGCGCGCGGCGAGATTCGCGCCGACGCCGGCGAGGTCGCCGCCTGGGCGATCGCCGGCATGAACGTCTTCCTCGGCATGCGCTATGGCCTGTGGGACGCCGACGCCGATATCGAGGCGGTCGCGCGGACCGCGAACGACCTGCTGGCGAACGGGCTGGCGAAGCGCGATTGACGCGCCGGCGCGGTCCGCGCGCGGCGCATCCTTTAAGGCCTGTGGGGATTCGGCGTTCGGCACGCTGCCTCATCGATTCGTCATGCTGAACTTGTTTCAGCATCCATGGCCGGACCTTCCCTTTTGCGCCGCCTTTCAGACGAGGGCGGACCATGCCCCCCCGATCGGGTCCGGGGGCAGGCTCTGAAACAGGCTGGCATCTATACCCTTCAGTCAGGTCAGGCGCTGTTCCCCGGCGAAAGCCGGGGTCCAGATGGCACAGCGCCGCCCCGCATGGCCCCCGGCTTTCGCCGGGGAACGGTGACTTGTCGAAAGGGGATCATTGCCGGACAAGGTCAGGGTGGCGGAAAAGAGAAACCGTGCCGAAATCCGAATCCCCACGGGTCTTAGAGTATCCGTGATGGTCAAGCGCGTACTTTGACCCAGAGTCTATTGGCTTTGAGGAGAGCGTTTGCGGTGACGATGATTTTTCGCATGATAGCAGTGATGGCGACCTTTGGCGGTTTTCCGGCGGCGATGAGCTGTCGTGCGTTAAATCTGCATCACCCTTTCTGCCGTTCGTGCTGAGCTTGTCGAAGCACCGTCCTTCTTCTTGCGGCGCCGAAAGAAAGAACGGCCCCCTTCGACTGCCTTGCAGGCGCTCAGGACAGGCTTCGACAAGCTCAGGGCAAACGGTTCAGATTTAATGCTCGATGCTCTAAAGCAGGAGCGAGTTCGGCGGCAGTCCGACGAGCGCGCGGCCATGCAGTTCGGTCGCGACGTCGAGGTCATAGACGATGTGGCTCTGCATGACCTGCACGTCGCGCAGCAGGCGCTGCATCGGGTTGTCGAGCGCATGGACGCTCGATCCCACCGCCTCGCAGCACGTCCGGACCGCCTCGACGCATTGCTGGACCGCGATGGCGATTTCGGCGCGAAGGCGGATGCGCTCGGTCGTCTGTTCGGGCTCGTCGATTTCGCCGATCGCCAGATTCTCCTTCGCGGCCCAGCGGATCGTGCGCTCGGCGGACCGCGCCAGCAGGTCGGCGCGCGCGAGGCGCATCTGCGCCGCGGGCTTTTCGACGCTGGCGTTGCCGCTGCCCATCTTGACATGGTTCTTCAGCCGCTCGCCGCACAGCGCGATCGCCTGCCGCGCGGCGCCGAGCGCCGGGATCGACGCGGTCACGCACAGATTGGGCAGCATCGGCGAGCCGTAAAGGCCGGGACCATAAAGTGCGCGGCCGTTGCCGCGCCCCGAACGGACCGGCTGCACCGCGAACTGATAGCCGGCGGGGACGAAGACGTCCTCGGCGACGATGTCGTTGCTTCCCGTCGCCGCCATGCCCGCCATGTGCCACGTGTCGATCACGCGCACCTGATCGGCGGGAAGCAGCATCATGCGCACGATCGGCGGCGCGCCCTCCCGCGCCTCCAGCGCGTTGAGCAGCACCCAGTCGGCGTGCATCACCACCGTGCCCCACTTCCAGCGGCCGGACAGGCGATAGCCGCCCTCGACCGGGGTCGCCGTTCCCGGCGGCGCGGCGACGCTGGGGGCGATGACGTAGGGGGTCCTGCCCCACACCTCGGCCTGCGTCGCTTCGGGCAGCTGCGCGATCAGCCAGTTATGCTCGGCGGCGAAGCAGGCGGTCCAGCCGGTCGAGGGACAGGCCTCGGCGATCGGCAGCGTCGCGCTGATATAGGTGTCGGGGTCGAACTCCAGCCCGCCGAAGCGCCGCGGCACGTAAAGATAGAAATAGCCACTGCGGCGCAGTGCATTCCATACCTCGTCGTCGGGACGCCGCTGGCGCTCGGCCGAGGCCGCGCGCGCGGCGACCAGCGGCTTTAGCGCGCGCGTGCGCTCGATCAGCCCCTCGGGGGTGATCGCGTCCAGTTCCTCGCGGCTCAGATAATCGTCGCCCGCCGGAATGCGGCGATCGGCCAGGGGTTCGGTCATCATCCTCTCCTTCCAATTTCCGGAGCGAGTCATAGTCACGCGCTCTATAATGTCAACTTAGTTGACTAATATTATAGGGGATGGCAAGGGAGGGCGATGGAAAAGCCGCAAACCACTCAGGAGATCGCCGCCGCGCTGCGCCTTGCGCTACGCGGGCTGGTGCGCCCCGTCGCGGTGCTCACCGCCGAGCATCGCGGCGTGCGCCATGCCATGGCCGCCACCGCTTTCTGCGAGGTGAGCATGGACCCGCCGTCGATGCTGGTGTGCATCAACCGGTCCAATGCCACCTATACCGCAGTGGCCGAGGGAACCGAGATCGGCCTCAGCCTGCTGTCGGAGGAGCAGGAAGAGGTGTCGCGCCGCTGCGGCGGCGGCGCGGCGGGCGAGGACAAGTTCGCGGTCGGCGAATGGCTGCTCGAGGCGGGAAAGCCGCCGCGGCTCGCCGACGGCTGCGCGGCGATGGTCTTGCGCATCGCCCAATGCGTCGACCACGGCACGCATGACGTGGTGATCGGCGAGATCGTCGATATCGCCCACGGTGCGGCCCCGGCGCCGCTGGCCTTTCACGACGGCGCCTATTTCTTCCCGCTGACGCAGGCCGCGCTCAACCTGGTTGCGCAATCGCGCAAAACAGGCGAAGCGGACGGGATGAACGACGGTTATCTGATGATGGATCTGATGCGCGCCTTCTACTGGTTCGACGAAGGGTTGCAGTCGGCGCTCAAGGCGCGCGGCTGGCAGAGCATCTCGCGGTCGCAATCGTTCACGCTCGCCAATATCGCGCTCGGCATCCACCGGCCGTCCGACATCGCGCGCAACCTCGGCATCTCGCGGCAGGCGGTGAGCAAGATGCTCCAGGAAATGGGCGAACAGGGGCTGATCACCGTCGAACCGGACCCCGACGACAAGCGGGCCTCGCTCGTCGGTTTCAGCGAAAAGTCCGCGCAACTGCGCGCCGACGCGCTCGAGATTCTCATGCAGCTCGAACGCACGATCGGCGAGCGCATCGGCGCCCGCGCGCTGAAGGCGCTGCGCGCCGCGCTCGGCCAGGATTGGGGCGCGCTGCCCGCCTAGCGCCGGTCTCCGGCCAATATCCTGCTTGCCGGTCGCGCGCGCCTGCTGCGCCGCGCCGTCATTGACACGTCGCGCCGTCCCGATAATATTGTCAATTAAATTGACAAGAGGAATCATGGGATGAGGGTGAGCAACGCGCTCGTCCGGGCCGCGCGGGCGGCGCCGGACAGGATCGCCGCGATCGAGGGGGAGCGCGCTCTGACGTGGCGCGAGATCGCCGATCGCGTGGCGCGCATCGCCGCCGTCCTCGCCGATGCGGGAATCGATCCCGAGCGGCGCGTCGCGGTCCTCGCGCACAACGGCATCGCCTATTTCGAGGCGTGGTACGCGGTGCCGTGGTGCGGCGGCGTCCTCGTGCCGCTCAACACGCGGCTCGCCGTCGCCGAACTCGATTTCCAGCTTCGCGATGCGCAGGTGGGCCTTCTGCTTCACGATGCGGCGTTCGCGGGCGCGGCGGCGGAACTGCGCGCACGCGGCGCGGTCGCGCGTACCCTTTCGCTCGATGCGGAGCTGCCGGCGCTCGCCGCGGCGGCGGAACCGCGCGCCGAACATGACGGCGCGGGCGAACTCGCGGGCATCTTCTACACCGGCGGCACGACCGGGCTGCCGAAGGGCGTGATGCTCAGCCACGGCAATCTGACCGCGATGGCGATGAACCTTCTCGCGCATATCGATTTCGCCCCGGGCGACGTGCTCTTCCACGCCGCGCCGATGTTCCACCTCGCCGACATCGGCACGCTGTTCGGCACCATGGCCGCCGGCACCCATGTCTTTCGCCCCGCCTTCGATTGCGGGGCGATGCTCGCCGATTTCGCGCGCTTCGGCGTCACCCACTGCTTCACCGTCCCGGTGATGATCGAGCGGCTGACCCGCGAAGCCGCCGACCGCGGGCTCGACCTGTCGCAGCTACGCTACCTCGGCTATGGCGGGTCGCCGATGGCGGCCGCCTCGCTCGAAAGGGCGCGGCGCCAGTTTCCGGGGATTCGCTTCGTCCAGGGCTATGGCCAGACGGAATTCCCGGCCGCGACCTTCCTGTCGCCCGCGGATCACGCCGCCGACGCCGATCCCGCGCTGCTGCGCTCGTGCGGCCGGCCCTGCTTGGGGTACGACATCCGCATCCTCGACCCGCAGGGCCGCGAATGCGCGCCGGGCGAGGTGGGCGAGATCGTCGGGCGCGGCGACAATGTGATGATGGGCTATCTCGGCCGGCCGGAGGAAACCGCCGAGGTGCTGCGCGACGGCTGGCTGCACACGCGCGATGCGGGCTATCGCAACGCCGACGGCTATCTCTTCATCACCGACCGGCTGAAGGACATGATCGTCTCGGGCGCCGAGAATGTCTATTCGATCGAGGTCGAGAATGCGCTGTCCTATCACCCGGCGGTCATCGAAAGCGCGGTCATCGGTCTGCCCGACCCCGACTGGGGAGAGCGCGTCCACGCGATCCTGGTGGTGGCCGAAGGCGCCGAGCCCCCGGCCGGAGCCGATCTCGATAGCGTCTGCCGCGAACGGATCGCCGGATACAAGATTCCGAAAAGCTATGAATTCCTTGCCGAGCCGCTTCCGCGGTCCGCCGCCGGCAAGGTGCTGAAGCGGGCGCTCCGCGATGCGCGGATCGGCGATGCGCCATGACCACGACCACGGAAAGGACAAGCGACCCATGCTCGACACACGGACGAGGCCGTTCGATCTCACCCGGTCCGAAACCTTCCGCGACGGTCATCCCTTTGCCGTCTATGACGCGATCCGGGCGGCGGAGCCGGTCTATCGCAATCCCGGCGACGGCCGATCGCCGCCGATCTGGGTCCTGACGCGGCACCGGGACGTCGAGGCCGTTTCGCGCGACACCGCGAATTTCACCTCGACCCAGGGTTTCCGGGTCTTCGAGCAGGGCGGCGTCGCGGCCTTGAAGCCGCATATCCGCGAAGCGATCACCAGCACGCTGCTGACCATGGATCCGCCCGACCATACGCGAATCCGCCGGCCGATGCAGGCGCATTTCCTGCCGTCGGCGCTGCACCGGCTCGAGGCCCGGATCGACAGCTTCGTTCGCGACATGGTGGCGGCGCTGCCCGCCAACACGGAAATCGAGTTCGTCACGCGGGTGGCGGCGGTGGTCCCCATTCGCACGCTGTGCCTGCTGCTCGACATTCCCGAGGCCGACCGGGCGCGCGTCTTCGACTGGACGAACCGGCTGGTCGGCACGTCCGACCCCGAATATGGCGCGAGCGCCGAGGATTCGAACGCCGTGTTCGAGGAGGTCTTCGATTATGGCACCCGGCTTCTCGAACGCCGTTCGGCCGAGCCCGGCGACGACCTGCTGAGCGTGGTGGCGCAGATGTTCGGCGGCGAAGAGGCAGGGATGCGGAACGTCCGGCGCGGGATGTTCACCCTGCTGCTGGCAGCGGGCAACGAAACGACGCGCAATTCGCTGTCGGGCAGCATCGTCGCGCTGAGCGCCGCGCCCGACCAGCGGCGGATGCTCGCCGAAAATCCCGATCTGATCGCGCGGGCGATCCCCGAGTTGCTGCGCTTCGTCACCCCGGTCATCCAGATGATGCGCGTCGCCCGGTCGGACGTCGAGGTGGGCGGGCAACCGATCGCGGCCGGCGACCGCGTCGCCATGCTCTATGGCGCGGCCAACCGCGACCCCGAAATGTTCGACGATCCGCACCGGCTCGACATCGCGCGGCCGAACGCGGCGCGCCACCTGTCGTTCGGAATCGGCATCCACCATTGCCTCGGCGCGCGGATCGCGGCGCTGCAGCTGAATGCGATCCTGCGCGCGCTGCTGGGCCGGTTCCCCGAAATCGGCGCGGTGCGGGACCCGGCCTATCTTCAGAGCAATTTCGTGTGCGGGATCAAGCATCTCGCCGTTCATCTGGGCCCCGAGCGGCGTTGAAGGGGTTATCGGTTACCGCGGCGTCGCGGTAGCCCGCCCCGCGTCTCGTCAAGCGACTTAACCTTTCGGCGGCTGCCGTGTATCGCCGGGCCGGGCCGGGCGGCAGGGGATTTGCGTCGTGATCGAAACCGAATTTCTGTTCGTATCCCTGATGGAGGGGTTCGAATGGTTCGACGAAAGCCTGCAGCGCAGCCTGAAGGCGGCGGGCATTCCGCAACTGTCGCGAACCGAATCGATGATCATGATCCACGTCCAGATGAACATCGTGCGCCCCGCCGAAATCGCGCGCAACCTGCGCCTGACGCGGCAGGCGGTCCACCTGACCATCGGATCGCTCGTCAAGCGAGGCGTTTTCGAGCTGCGCCCCGATCCCGGCGACAAGCGGGTCAAGATCGTCGCGCTCACCGAAAAGGGGCGCTGGATGCGCAAGAATGCGAACCGCATCGTGCGCGAAGTGACCGACGTCCTGGCCTATCGCATCGGCCAGCAGCAGATCGATGCGCTGCGCAGCGCCTTCCGCCAGCCGTGGGGCGACCCCGTCACGCTCGATTCGAAGCCCGACCCCGAAGCGCCGCGCGATCAGGGCTGATCGAAGCGCGGCGCTCGCTTTTCGAGGAAGGCGGCCCGGCCTTCGCGAAAGGCGGGCTCGTTCCCCAGCAACAGCTGGTTGCGATCCTCCATCGCGAGCGCCGCCTCGAAACTCGGCGCGTCGAGGCTGTGGTTGAAGCATTGCTTCGTCATCCGCAGCGCCTCCGGCGCTGTCGCGCGCATCGCGGCGAGATAGGCTTCGGCGGTCGATTCCAGCGCCTCGGGCGCGACGACGTCGGACAGCAGGCCCAGCGTCAGCGCGCGGTCGGCGGACAGGTCGCGCCCGGTGAACAGGATCGAAGCGGCGGGGGAGGCGCCGATCAGCCGCGGCAGCAGATAGCTCGCCCCGACGTCGCAGCCTCCGAGGCCGACCTTGATGAAGGCGGCGCTCATCCGCGTGTCGGGGGTCGCGATGCGGATGTCGGCGGCGAGCGCGAGGACGAAGCCGCCGCCGGCCGCCGCGCCGTGCATCAGCGCGAGGATCGGCTGCGGGCAGCGGCGCATCGCCAGCATGATGTCGCGGATGTCGCGCTGGACATCCATCGCCTCGGCGAGCCCGCCCTCGGCGAAGCGCCGCGCCTGGTCGCTCGCCAGGTCGAGCCCCGCGCAGAAAGCCTGGCCGGCGCCGCGCAGCACGACGATGCGGCAGTCGCGGCGGCGATAGAGCCGCTCGAAATAGTCGCGCAGTTCGGCCGTCAGCCGGTCGTCGAGCGCGTTGAGCCGCCCGGGCCGGTTGAGCGTCACCCATTCGACGTCGCCGCGCCGTTCGATCAGCAGGGGTGCATCCGTGGTCATGCCCATATCCTGTCGGCCGGTCGGCTCAATAGCCGGCGAGATGGCCGTTGCCGCGCAGTTCGTAGCTGAAGGTCGAATCGAGATAGGGCAGCATCTGCTTGTCCCACGCCGCGAACTCGGCCTTCAGCGCGTCGAAGACGTCGGGGCGGACCGTCCGGAGGTTGGCGACCTCGCGCGGGTCGGCGGCGACGTCGAACAGGAACTCGTGCCCGCTCATCGCCAGATATTTCATCGCGCCGCGCATCGCCGCGCGCTGGTCCTGCGCCTTGTGGCGCCAGAAGAGCAGGCGGTCGGGCCCGGCGCTTCCGGCGGCCAGATCGGGCAGCAGGTCGCGCCCTTCGAGCCCGAGCCCGGCCGGCGCCTCCGCCCCGGCGGCGGCGAGCAGGGTCGGCACCCAGTCCATGGTGATGTTGGTCAGCGCGCTGCGGGTGCCGGCCGGGACGTGGCCCGGCCAGCGGAAGATCGCCGGGACGCGGATGCCCCCTTCGAGCAATTCGCCCTTCATGCCGCGGAACGGCCAGACCTTCGAGAAACGCTCGCCGCCGTTGTCGCTGGTGAAGACGACGATCGTGTTGCCGGCCTGCCCGCTCGCCTCGATCGCCTCGAGAATCCGGCCGACGCCGTCGTCGAGGCTCTTGACCATCGCCGCATAGACCGCGTTGCTGCCGCCGTCATAATGGAAGGAATCGCGGATCGTCTTCGCGACCGCCTCGTCCTCGGGCCCCTCCCACGGCCAGTGCGGCGCGGTATAATGGACGCTGAGCAGGAAGGGCTGCTTCGCCTGCGACAGCCGCGCCATCTCGTCGACGCTGCGCGCGGTGATCAGGTCGGTCAGATAGCCGTGGCGATGAATCTCGGTTTCGTCCTCCCACAGGTCGTGGATGAATTTGCCGCGAATCGTCATGCCATGCTGGAAATAGTCGGCGCCGCCCTGATAGATGCCGAAGAAGCGGTCGTAGCCGCTCCTGAGCGGGCCATATTGCGGCAGGCCGCCGAGGTGCCACTTGCCGACCAGCGAGGTCGCATAGCCCGCGCGCTTCAGCAGGCTGGGCAGGGTCGCGACCGACGGCGGCAGGCCGAGGTCGGGATGCACCCCCAGCGGCTCGTCGAGCCCGCCCGGCAGGCGATATTGATAGCGCCCGGTCATCAGCGCGAGGCGCGTCGGCGAACAGACGCTCGAATTGGAATAGGCCCGGTCGAGCGCGATCCCGCCCGCGGCGAGGCGATCGAGATGCGGCGTCTGGAAATCCTCGCGTCCGAAACAGCCGAGATCGGCAACGCCCAGATCGTCGGCGAGGATGAAGACGATGTTGGGCGCATCGCGCCGGGGGGATCGCGCGAAACCGGTCGCGCTCGCCATGCCGGCGACGACCGATGCCGCGCCTGCCTTCACCATGTTGCGCCGCGACCACATAAGACCTCCTCTTCCCGTCGATCCCCGTGTCTTTCCGGCTCCGATCGCCGCACGGGATAACGTAAAAAACTTTCACATACGTCATGGCGATCCGATTGATATGTCTCGCCAAATATGTCGGATTTCCGGCGTTTGTGCCGCTCGTCCAACGTGCGGACCACTGTAAAAAATGTCAAGCTACTTTACAATACTTAGACTTCAATCTAAGCTTCTCCCACAGGAATGCCAGAGGGGTCCGCCCCCGGGCAGTCGTGCAACGAAGGGTCGGCCCGATCGCAGGAGCCGGTTCCGAAAAGGGAGATGAGGGATGCAGGGAGTGACTGTCCGCACGGTTCGTCGTCGTGCTCTTCTGATTGCTTCGGTCGGCTCGGTCGCGCTCGGCGCGCCCGCGTTCGCGCAGCAGGCTGCCCCCGGAGCGGCGAGCAGCGACAATGTCATCGTCGTCACCGCGCAGAAGCGCGAGCAGGACATCCAGGACGTGCCGATCTCTATGTCGGTCGTCGGCGGCGAACAGCTCGCCGACATGGGCATCAAGGATTTCAACGAGCTCGATCGCTACGTCCCCAACCTCTATGTCCAGACGACGCCCGGCAACAATGCCTTCTACATTCGCGGCATCGGCTCGCAGCCCGGAAACCTCGCCTTCGAACAGACCGTCGGCCTGTTCGTCGACGGCATCTACGGCGGCCACGCGCGCCAGTTCCAGGCCCCCTTCCTCGACGTCGAGCGGATCGAGGTGCTGCGCGGGCCGCAGGGCGCGCTGGTCGGCAAGAACACCAGCGCCGGCGCGATCAGCGTCGTCAGCGCGAAGCCGACGCGCGATTTCCGCGGCCAGATCGACGCCAGCTATGAATTCGAGCTGGGTGGCGGGCGGCTGTTCGGCATGGTGTCCGGCCCGGTGTCCGACCTCGTCAGCGTCCGCCTCGCCGGCCAGTATGAAAAGTCCGACGGCTATGTCCGGAACCTGATCCAGGGCGGCAACGAGACCAAGCGCGAGGCCTGGTTCGGCCGCGCCTCGGTGCTGCTCGATTCGGGCGGGCCGGTCGATGTGCTGGTCAAGGTCGAGGGCGGCAAGGTCGACCTGACCGGCAACCCCGTCGAACGCTTCCTGACCCCCAACGACCCCGACCTCGAACGCTCGACGAGCGGCTTTCCCGGCTTCGTCGACAAGGATTACGACAACACGAAGAATTTCAACGCCTCGGCGACCGCCAATATCGAGATCGGCGACCATGTGCTGACCTCGATCACCGGCTATTCCGCCTACAGCTTCGAGAAGCGGCTCGACGCCGACTTCGGTCCCAGCCCCAGCTTCGCCTCGTCCTTCGGCGAGAATTTCGACCAGCTGTCGCAGGAAATCCGGCTCGCGTCGCCGACGAACGGCGCGCTCGAATATATCGTCGGCGGCTATTTCCATGTGAACGACTACGACCTGTTCCAGACCACGCTGATTGCGTTCGGCCCGTTCGACGGCCGCGCCGACCGCGTCTTCCGGCAGGAGAATGTCGTATGGTCGGGCTTCGGCAGCGCGACCTGGCACATCGGCGACACGCTGCGGCTGATCGGCAGCCTGCGCTACACCTATGACCGCAAGATCGCGGATCAGACGCGCGCGAACACCGGCGCCGTGCAGCCGACCTGGCTCGCCACGCCGCTGTCGGGCAAGCGGATCGAGCGCGAATGGGATCCGTCGGCCGCGATCCAGTGGGACGTCGTTCCCGATGCGATGCTCTATCTCTCCTACGGCCAGGGGTCGAAGGCGGGCGGCTTCATCGGCGCGCAGTCGACGACGACCGCGGCGCAGTTCGAGATCGAGCCCGAAAGCGCCGAAACGATCGAGGCGGGTGCCAAGGTGGCGCTGTTCGACCGCCGGCTGCGCTTCAACATCTCGGCCTATCGCACCATCTTCAAGAATCTCCAGGTCAGTTCGTTCGACGCGGTCTCGACCGCCTTCATCACGACCAACGCGGGCAAGGCGCGCAGCCAGGGCTTCGAAAGCGATTTCATCCTGGACGTGGCCGACGGCGTCTCGCTCACCGGCTCGCTCGCCTATCTCGATTCGACCTATCTCGATTTCCTCGGCGCGCCCTGTCCGTTCGACAATCCGACCTGCGTCCCGGCGAACAACAACGCCGCGGGCCGCCCATTGCCGCGCGCGCCGAGATGGAGCGGAACGCTGTTCGCCGATATCGCGCTGCCCGTCAGCGGCGCGATCGACTTCATCGCCAACGGCGGCATGACCTTCCGCAGCAACACCTATCTGGAGGAAAGCTACAACCCCGACGCGGTCCAGCGCAGCTTCGCCAAGCTCGACCTGCGCCTCGGCGTCCGCTCGTCGGACAAGGCGTGGGAACTGGCGCTGGTCGGAAAGAATCTGACCAACAAGCTGACCGGCTCGCACGCCTTCAACACGCCGCTGGCGGCGGGGATCATTTCCAAGTTCATCAATCCGCCGCGGACGATCGCCGTCCAGGCGAAACTCAACTTCTGACGCGGCGGGGGCGGACGTGACGGTCGCGGCGGCTCCATCGCCGGCTCCTTCGGCAGACGCGGCGGTGGGGGCGACCGGGCGCTTCGACCTGGTCGATCCCGACTGCTTCCGCGCCGGCCACCCGCATGCCGCATACGATGCGTTGCGGCGGCAGGGGCCCGTCGTGCCGGTCGAAGGCGCCGACGGCGAGCGGCTGTGGCTCGCCACCGATCACGAGGCGATCCGGGCGATCAGCGCCGACAGCGCGCATTTCAGCACCGCGCGCGGCTTTCGCGTCCACACCGCGCACCGCGCGTCGATGGACCCGGAAATCGGCAAGGTGCTCAGCCGCTTCATGCTGTCGATGGACGAGCCGGAGCATGCGCCGTTCCGCCGGCTGGTCACGCCCTTCTTCATGCCGTCGGGCATCGCCGCGGTCGAACCGCTCGTGCGGCAGGGCGTCGACCGGCTGATGGCCGGACTCGCCGGCCGCGACCGGGTGGAGTTCGTCGAAGAGATCGGCGCGCGGGTGCCGATCAGCACGATCTGCGCGATCATCGGCGTGCCGCCCGAGGACGAATGGCGCGTCTTCGAATTCACCAACGCGGTCTTCGGCACCGACGATCCCGAACTCGCGCCGTCGAAGGCGGTGGCGAACGAGCGCTACCTCGCCATCTTCGACTATGGCTGGTCACTGCTCGAAAGCCGCCGCCGCGAACCGCGCGACGATGTGATCAGCTGCATCGCGCACGCGACGCTGCCCGACGGACGGCCGCTCAGCCGCACCGAGCAGGTCAGCTATTTCTCCAACCTGATCGCCGCGGGCAACGAAACGACGCGCAGTTCGCTGTCGGGCGCGATCTGGCTGCTCGCGAACCATCCCGACCAGCGGCGCGCGCTGGTCGACGACCCCGCGCTGATCCCGCGCGCGGTGCAGGAGATCCTGCGCCGCTTCAGTCCCGTCATCCACATGGCGCGGACCGCGACGCGGGACGTCGAGGTCGGACCGGCGCAGGTCGCGGCGGGCGAGCGCGTCGCGATGCTCTATGGCGCGGCCAATCACGATCCCGCGCTGTTCGCCGATCCCTATGCGCTCGACATCGGCCGCGCCAACGCCAACCGGCACATCGCCTTCGGCTATGGCATCCACCACTGCCTCGGCTCGCGGCTTGCGATGCTCCAGCTCTCGCTGATCCTCGAGGCGTTGCTGCGCCGCTTTCCCCGCTACGAGGTCGTGTCGGACCCCACCTATATCCGTTCCAATTTCGTCCTCGCCATGAAGCGGCTGGACATATCGCTGTCGCCGGGCGGCCGCTGACGGCATCGCGCAAGGAGGCCCTATGACATCCATCGAACCCAGGCCGATCGTCGGCGTCCACCACGCCGCCTTTCGCTGCCGCGATGCCGAACAGACGATCTGGTTCTACCGCGACGTGCTGGGGCTCGCCGATCCGACCGGCATCATCGTCGAGGAGGTGCCCGGCAGCGGCGCCGACGATCCCTATCTGCATGTCTTCTTCCGCATGCGGAACGGCGAACATATCGCCTTCTTCGACGCCCCCGGATCGGCCGACCCGGCGTGGTTCGCGCGCAAGGACAGCTTCGACATGCACTGGGCGTTCGAGGTCGGGGGCGAGGACGACCTGATCGCGATGCGCGACCGCATCCGCGCCCACGGCGTCACCGCGCACGGACCGATCGACCATCATTTCGTCCGCTCCATCTACATGTACGACCCCAACGGCATCCAGATCGAGCTGACGTACCGCACCGCCGATCACGACCGCATCCTCGACGAGGAGCAGCGCAACTTCGGGCAGACGCTCGCCCGGTGGAGCGAGCGCACGCGCGCGGCGAAGGAAGCGAAATTCGGCGCCGAGGCGCTCGACCGCCGCAGCCGCGGCGACGCGTGAGGGGGAACCGGCATGAAATATGAACGCATTCCCTATCTGGTCGTCTTCGACGAGGTCAGCGCCTTCAAGGACACTTATGGCGGGCAGATCGGCAAGGTCGCGATCGAGGCGCATCTGCTGAGGCCCGAGGTGCCGTCGGACAGCGTCGTCATCTTCTCGCACCCGATCGGCGGCGGCGCCTGGCTGCCGCTGGTCAGCACGCTGGCGAAGCGCGGCGTCCACACCATCTATTGCAACACCCGCTATCGCGGCAACGACACGGCGCTGATCATGGAACGCGCGGTCATGGATTTCGCCGCCTGCATCCGCGATGCGAAGGAACGGCTGGGCTACAGCAAGGTCTATCTCGGCGGCTGGTCGGGGGGCGGCGCGCTGTCGATGTTCTACCAGGCCGAGGCGCAGGACCCGCGCGTCACGCACACGCCCGCGGGCGATCCCTACGACCTGACCGCAGCGAAGTTCATTCCCGCCGACGGCGTGCTGCTGCTCGCCGCGCATCTGTCGCGCAACCTGACGCTTACCGAATGGCTCGATCCGTCGATCACCGACGAGACGCGGCCCTTCGACCGCGATGCCCGGCTCGACCTCTATGCCGCGGATGGACCCAGGCCGCCTTATTCGGCGGCGTTCGTCGCCGAATATCGCGCGGCACAGATCGCGCGCAACCGGCGCATCACGGCGTGGGCGAAACAGGAACTGGCGGCGCTGAAGGTGGCGGGGCTCGCCGATCACGAACGCTGCTTCACCGTGCAGGGGACGATGGCCGACCCGCGCTTCCTCGACCCGACGCTCGACCCCAGCGACCGCCGGCCGAACTGGTGCATGCTGGGCGACCCGAAGGTCGTCAACGACGGCCCGGTGGGCCTTGCGCGCTTCACCACGCTGCGCAGCTGGCTGTCGCAATGGGCCTATGACGAATCCAACGCCGACGGCCTCAAATGCGCCGCGCGCATCGCCTGCCCGATGCTGGTGATCGAGAACGGCGCCGACGACGCCTGCACGCCCAGCCACGCGGCGCGGCTGATGGACGCCGCGGTCCATTGCACCAAGGACCATCACGTGATCGAGGGCGCCAATCATTATTATTTCGGACAGCCCGAACTGGCACAGCAGGCCGCCGACATCGTCCACGACTGGATCGCGGCGCAGCGGTGAAGGCCGATACTTCGGGATGGCGTTCGGCGGTATGGCGCACCGTGACCGGCGAAGATGAGTACTACGCCTTGAAGATCGAGCACCAAGGTCAGGACCGGTTATCCCGGGCAATCAACCAAAGTTAACCCGCCCCAGCGGCACCGGTGCTATGGCTTTTTGAACCTTCGTTGCGAGACTGCGAACCGATTCCGGCGTAAATCGGACATAATGGTCGAAATTTCGCGGCCCTACCCCGTGCTCCGCACTGAAGGTACCACCATATCCTCGAACCGCCCGCTCAAAAACATAAGATTGCACAATGGCCGGCAGGTCATCCGGAAGTCGCCCGGCAGTATAAGGCCAAACCATGTTGAAATGAAGACCCCCATCCCCGACATGGCCGAAATCCGCTATCATCAGTGCGGGCCATCGCATTGCGATTTCTCTGGTGGCTTCCTCGCGAAATTTCATCAGGACACTGCGTGGCACAGCAATGTCGCAGGCAATGACCGTCCCCTCCGCCCGCAATCCTTCTGTGAGCGCGTGCCGGATCCGCCACAGTCTGTCGCCCAGATCGATAGCCACATCGACAACAGCGCCACTCTCGATGAAGGGCTGCACAACGAGGGCGATGATGTCGGTCATCTGCTCGGCAGACAAGCACCGTCACGAACGACGGGCAAAAGCCATCCTTGCAACTGAAATCCTTGTTGCAACTCGACTGATCGATCTGGCGCTTGCGCCCCAGCTCGGTCTCCTTGGGCCACAGGCTGACACAGCCCGACTTGGCGGAGCAGTCGCCGCAGCCTTCACACACCATATCGTTGATGAATAGCCGCCGGGGCGGGTCGATCAACTTGCCGCGCTTGCGACGACGGCGCTTTTCAGCCGCACATTCCTGTTCGTAAATGATGACTGTGACGCCGGGAACAACTCGCAGCCTGCGCTGCACTTCGTCCAGCTCATCGCGGTGACGAACATCGACCCCCGGCGCGATAGAGCCCTGTTTATAGCGCTCCGGCATATCGCTTACGACAACGCATTGGGCCACGCCTTCGGCAACCACCTGCCGGGCAACGGCGATGACGGACAAAGGCCCGTCGTGCGGTTGCCCGCCCGTCATGGCAACTGCATCGTTGTAGAGAATCTTGTAAGTGATGTTCACACCTGCGGCGATGGCGCCGCGTATGGCGAGAAGCCCGGAATGGTAATAGGTGCCATCTCCAAGGTTCTGGAAGATATGCGGCACGTCTGTGTATCGAGCGAGACTATACCAGTGAGCGCCCTCCCCGCCCATTTGAGCGCTCGGCAACATTTCCGGTTGTCGAAGCATAGCCATTGCGTGACAGCCAATGCCTCCCGCTGCGACGCTGCCTTCAGGAACGCGTGTCCCGCGATTGTGCGGACACCCCGAACAAAAGGCGGGAGATCGCATCACATCCGGAACCGACAGTCCAAGCGCGGTTTCAGCCTGGCTCGCAACGCGCTCGCCCCGCTGCGCCAAGTCGCGGGGGATGGGGCGCACGCGGCTAAGGCGATCCAGTATCACCAGCGCGATGGCCGCCGGGTCAAGCAGAGCCGTTCTTTCGTTCGCTCTGCCTGCTTCCTCTGCGACCGGGCGCAGCCGCTCAGTTGATTGTCGAAGATTTTGAAGCGCGGACTGGCGAATTGACGATCGGCAAGGACAAGGCGGGCAAAGGGCGACGTATCCTAATTCCACAACCGGTGATCGAGCTATTTGCCGCGCAGTCGGCGGGGAAGGAGCGACACGAGCCGCTGATTTCCCGGGCGAACGGCAAAGCCTGGGACAATTACAGCTGGCGCGGACCGATGAAAAAGGCCGTAGTGGACGCGCAACTACCACCCAACGCTACGGCATACACTTTACGGCACAGCACGATCACCGACCTCATCAACGAAGGGCTTCCGTTGCTATCCGTGGCCCAGATCAGTGGAACGAGCACGGAGATGATCGAGCGGCATTATGGTCACCTCAATCGGGGCGCGGCCGCAAAGGCGCTAGCAACACTCGACCTTTGATCGGTCGCCGTATCAGCCGTTCGATCACATGCTTTGCTGTCGAGATCCAATTCCCTGGGCGGACGCCGCGTCCAAGCAGCAGGCCACCGTTGCGCGCCCTGATGCGTTCGACCTCTCACCCACTTCGGATGGGCCGGCGGCACGGGCAGGTTATTTTGGTCCAGGAAATGCGAAGGCACAAAAACCCGACCCTCGGAGTGGGGGAGGGCCGGGCTAGTTGTGATGGCACGCACAATCTTGTCCGTGCCAAGTTTCGGCCCAGCGCCGCGGGTCGCAGCGACGCGGGGCTTGGCTGCCCTAAACCGGACCTATGAAAGTTAAATGAAGTTGGCGGGAGTTGAGTCTGCCCGCATTCCCAGATCGAACCGCAACGCCGCATGCAGAGTGGACGCACTGCCTGCGGCCGACGTCCGCAACGGTCGCGGCACTTTACCGCGGCGACCTGGTCATGGTCTTAGCCCCCGCAGCACCAGCATCATAAGCCATCGTGACACCGCTGCCAAACGGTCGATTGGCTTCATATTGCCCCGCATTGGGCCACCATGTCCCATTTCAGACCGAAACCCGAATATCTTCGGCTGTATCATGCCAATGGCGCCGGGCAGCCGGGCGGCCGACTACCGGAGATCGAGGCCGCGAAGACAGTTCGGATTTTTAACGACTTTTGGCTATCGCTGGCCCTTCCAGTTCTGCCAATCTCCCGCGACCCTCCAGCATCAGCAGTATATTTTGCACGCATGATCAACTTAGCACCTCTTCTGGTGGACAAACCGTGGGGCATGGCGCGCCTTCCCGCTCCCTTCGCGGCTCCGCATGATCGGCGCATCGGCGAAATCTGGTTTGAAGTTGCATCACAGGAAGCAGTGTCGCCTTTGCTGGTCAAATATCTCTTCACGTCTGAAAAGCTGTCGATTCAGGTCCATCCCGACGATGAGCAAGCCCGTGCGCGCGGTCATCCCTCTGGCAAAGAGGAATGCTGGTATATTCTCGATGCAAAGCCGGGAGCCCGTCTTGGGATCGGGACTATTCGGCCTCTCGGGCGTTCCGAACTTCATTCCGCTGCACTCAATGGTGAACTCGAGCGACTGATCCAGTGGCATCCCGTGCAAGCCGACATGATGTTTCACATTCCGCCTGGGACAATTCATGCCATCGGGCCAGGCATAACGCTGCTTGAAGTACAGCAGGCCAGCGACATTACCTATCGCCTATACGACTATGGGCGACCGCGGGAACTGCACTTGGTGGACGGTACTGCGGTCGCCGACGCACGGCCATTCCCCGCCCGGTGCCAATTGCTCGTCGATCGGGCGCGATCGGCCCTTCTACTCGAGGCGAACCACTTCAAAATCGCGCACATAACCGATGACAATCGTCCGATCGAGGTCGACCAAGGGGAAAATATGCTGCTTATCCCCCTCACCGGATCCTTGGACGTCGATGGCACGCAGGCCGCGTTCGGCGACTGCATGCTTGTGCAGCGAAAGGCGAGATTCAGGCTTGCTCCCGGGTCGCGGGCGCTACTTGCCTGGAGCAAATGAGCGCGCGCCAGCGCCCAAGGTCGGGATGCGCGGCAACGAGGCCGCCGGTAAGGACTTCAAAAAAACGGGGCCGAAGCGGCAAATGCATCTTCGGCCCCGACTGCGGATGCCGCGTCTGATCGGGTCGCATGATCAGAAGCGATGTGCGCAGAATGGAATATATCTAGGAGGCGGAGGGTCTGCCGGTCTATCCAAAATCTATTTGGGGTTCCGCCTTGACCGTTCTTACAAGCTGAAAAATCTCGCGAAATTCGACTGGCCGGGCTACACAAACCGCACGGCAGATAATCGATAGGCCTTCAGCAATATTCCAGACCTTCGGCTCGGCGAAGGTCGGGATATGGGTCGCACCACGGCGCTTAAATATGAGAAACGCCGCGCCATCGGGTCAGCCGCAGAACAAGAATGGCTCCGCCGCTTCCGGCAGAGCCATTCCTGCCTCGAGCCAGCATTCGCGCTGCCTGGAGACTGACCCTCCGACATCTCCGGGATAGTTGCGGCAAATGTCGGCGCAGCTACCGTAGCGAGCGGCGCTGATGAAGCGAATGGGTGACTTCGGCAGGCCGAAGCCCCTCTTTTCGACGACAAATCGCGGTATAGGATGATTTTATAGGATGGAGCTATTGCGGGCTCTATCCTAAGATGGATTGCTGGCGATGCCGCAGCAGTTGCAGCGAAGGCTGATGTTCTGCTGACCCCCGGGATCGCCAGCAACCGGCGCGCCGACTAGCAATCTCGAGTCTACTTTTTCCCGTCCGTTGGAACGAGGCTTGGCGGTCAGGGTTTTCCTGCTTGCTCGGCGCGGCGAAGCTTTCGAGACGTACGATCATGATGAATGGCTGCTTCGCGAAGGCGAAGCGCAAGAAACGGATCGCCGCAACGACTCGCCTTCGCACGGGCGACACGCGCGAGCTGCTCATAATAGATTGAATCGCGCGGCGGTTCCATGTCGGGACGCCTATCATGGACGGATGACCAAATGCCTAAAAGCAGGCCTCGCCAGCCACTCGGGGAGCTAGAGTGCGGGGGCTATGGAAAGTTTCGGCCAGCGACCGATAAAATAGCCACGCATTGCGAATCGCACATTTCTGGTGCGACAGCGTAAGCCGGACCAGGATGAGATCATCCCAGCTATCGGCTCGCAGCGACGAACAACGCTCTTCCATGCGATATAGCAAAGAGGCTCAGGTCATGGAGACCCAAGCCCCTGTTTTCCATTCAGCATCGCAGATCTATCAGGCGTAGCGGACGCTAAACCGTTGTCGGCGGCGTGACCGCATCGCTGCCCCCATTGCACCCAAACCAAGCAGCATCATTGCCCAAGTGCCTGGCTCGGGTACCGCAGAGGCGGTGTCGAGCGCGATATTGGCGGTGGAATTACGCGCCCAAATGGTCCCCGCGAAGTCAAGCCGCAGCACGCCGTTCTGGATCGTTACATCGGACGAACCAAAACCGAGGATCGATGAGTTGAGCAAGTTCGCGCTCGTAAATGCCTTCGACAAGTCGGCAAGCGAAACGATGGTTTGCGTGAGGAACAGTGCCCCGCCAGAAATGTTGGTGATCCGCAGACCGCCGCCGTTGAAGTTGAGGCCAATGGCAGGATTCGGCGCAGCGCCGACCTCAAATTCACGCCCGCCACCGACGACGGCGGAGTTGGTGAAACAGGAATAGGTCGAGCCTGACCCGACCTGATCGCAGGTCACCGTATCGCCGATCAGCGTCGCCGCTTGCGCGGGCGAAGCGGCGAAAAATGCTGCGGCTGAAGCTGCGATCAACAGTTTCTTCATAACACCCCCGATAACATTTCATAACATCTGTCGAATATTGCCGCGTGAGTCCACACCTTGCCCGCGGGATTCGCGATGCTGTTTCGTTTTGGAACGCTTCTCTTAACGCCGTTAAACATAGCCTTGCCGTCGTCATCGCCACCGCCCGTCACCCAAAAATGGGCGCGCGTGGTTCCCGACCAATGCCGAAACGAAAGAGGCCGTCGACCATGCTGAGCAAGACGACCGCCAGCCATCGGCTGGCAATGCAGAATTTTCAGGTTAAGCGCTTAGCCCCGCACCAGGCGGTGGGCAGGCCGAGCGGTGGAACGGCGGCGCATCGCGCCGCCGATAAGACCGATCCCGAGGAGCATCATGGCCCACGTCGCCGGCTCGGGAACGGCCGACACCGATACATTATCGAGCGATGCCCCAAACGAGGTCGCGTCGAGCGACTGGAAGGACAGGGTCGTCGTCGTGCTGGTCGCCGCGAACTGGAAGTTGTAATTTTTCCAACCCATGTTCGCCGGTCGGCTCGTCCCGGTCGTGTCAAAGGTGAAGATGGACGTGGTGTCGCCCGCACCAACCCGGACCGACTTGGTCACGGGCGCGCCGTCCTGATTTCCGGCCAGCCAGAAGCTGATATTGTAGAGCTGGCCAACGACCGTCGTAAAGGTCTGCTGGATTCCGCCCTGACCATTGCCGTTGAGATCGATGCTACGATTACCGTCCTGCGCTGCCCAGTAGCTGCCGATGTAGTCGACGCTGTTGCCGGTCACGACCCAGCCGTTGATCGCGGTGGAATTGCCGCCAGCCACGGTGGTGAAACTGCCAATCGAGGGAGTGCCATTCTCGAAGCTGCCATTGATCAGCGACGCGGCATTGGCGCTGGTCGGAACCAGCGCGATGGCGGCGAGTGCGGCAATAAGACTGCGCATTGCTCTTACCCCTTTTCAACCAAATATGACGCCCGATTGCTCAAAGACTCGCTCCGACTGGACGATTCGAAATGCTGTGTCGCACAAAAACATGGCTTTAACCAGTTGTTAAGGAGTCGAGCGACAGCGCCGTGCGCTAGATTTGTTTCATTGTGAGACGCGTCGCGACAGAAGCCGGCGAATTCAGCTTGTGAAAATGAGCCGCAAGCCCCGCAGTAGAGCCATGATGATCGAGGCAGCTATCCCCCCAAGAAAACCCTGCGACACAGCTTACCGAGACGATCGATGGCCGCCAAGTCGCAGCTACGGAACTGAGCAGACACACGATCGCATCTATTATAGCCAAATCCCACACCCCTGATCACCTTGCCGAACCCAAATTCGGGAACCGCGCGACCCGCGGTGGCGTTGCGCTCATGGAACAAGGGAGCGCCAGCCATGATCAACGATCCGAAATTTTCAGCCGCACCTGAAGCGCGCAACCGCGAGCAGGATGACGAGACCGCACAAGCGCAATCGGTTGCTGAAGCGACACGGACCGAGCGCACCCTCCCTGATAGTGGCAAGGTCAAAACCGGCAATGATACCGACGATGCGCAAGACCTGGTCGATCATATGGTTCAGATGGAACAATCGGGCCAAGTCGATATGGACGCATATCGCGGCGAGCGCAGCGACGACGACGAGCCTGGACAGCTAGGTGCGGGTGGTGACGAGGATGAAGGTCCCCGCGGCGCCGAATAATGGCGGCAACCTGAAAGGTGATTTCGCACTGTCGCTCCCCGTGAAGCAGGAGCGGCAGCCTCGATATGCGCGAACACATGCCCACTGGGCGAATCCGATTTCGTACCTGACCGGCGCTAGCCTGCGCAGTCATGGTTACGGGGCTTGGTCACCTTTATTTCATCAGTTCACGCCAATGGTAGGTCAACCCCGCGTCCGATGCGACCAAGGACGCGGGGCCATCTGCTCTCATCAGAGGGCACAAGCCAAAAAGACCGCGATGGTCACATCGCGGTCTTCCCGGGTATATTAGCTATACCCCCCCTCCGCCCCCAGGGAAAATGGGCCGAAGCATCGTCAGACTTACCCCACTTCAGCGTCGCGTCAACGTCCTATAGACTGCAACCATACCGCTCTTCAGCATGTGCGAGATACGTGCGCGACAGCCGAGCCGACTGGTCGCCACATCGCCGCCGAGATCCATGCCGACCAGGCGACCCGCTCAAGGCAAGTGCCGAAGCGCCCGCCTTCGGTCGTTCCCGACCTATCCGGCCCGCAATTGCGGTAATCGAACGTAGTCCACGCAGCCCCACGCTCGCGTCGTACCAATCTGCCTCCTCAAAAGCGTACGCACGAGCGCAGGCTGGAGCGAAGAACCGCTGGCGCGTTGGCAAGCGAAGCCTCGCCCTCCAAGCGGCCGTTGATCCGCAGGAATGCCGTGCCTTGCTGCGTCATGAGATGCTGGACGAGCGGCGTACCCGCAACAGCGCCGATCCAGTAGGTTCCCTCCTTATTGGCCCGTTGGACGGCCAGGTTGACGAGGCGTTCGGCGAAATTCCAGCTCATCGTCAATCGCGCACCGGCCGTGGGTTTGTTCAGCAGCATCGCCATATATGGTCGGCCGTTCTCGCAATATAGCGATAGTGATGTGATGTTCGGCGAAGCCGCGGCCTCGACATAGGCTGCGGGCGAACGGCCCTGCACGGGCAATAATTCCCAAGGCGCTCCCGGCGCGGAAACCGCCCTTTCTCCCGGGCTGTTTGCGAGCAATTTTCGAATATCCGGCGGTTCAGGCAGGCGGCCACCGGGAGGGGCGTAAACCGTTAGTTTGCCCTTTTCCCAAAGACCGATCTGGACGACGCGTTTGACAGGATCGATCAGCAGATAGGCCTGGTCTTCGCCCCCGCGATGCGGAGCATTTCCAGAAAGATAATAGATGTTTCCGAACCGCTGGAGGGGTCCGACAGTGGACAGATTGGTCTTGAACACAGCCATTTTGTTACCGAGTGTCCGTCGTCAGAACATTTGGCGCAGATCGCGGCGTAGATTAGCGGAGCGCGGGCCTCGTCCTGGGGTTGATATTAAGCGGCGAGCTTGCGGTGCTGCAAGCGTCGGTGTTCGATGGTCTTCCGTTTGATCCTTTCGCGCTGTTTGATGATGGCGTCAGCCCTGCCGAAGTAGGTGTCGGCGGGCGTCACATTGCCGAGGCTTTCGTGATATCGGCGGTGATTATAGTGGTCGATGAAGGCCTCGATCCGGGTCTCCAGATCGCCGGGCAGGAAGTAATTTTCCAGCAGGATCCGGTTCTTGAGGGTCTGGTGCCAGCGCTCGATCTTGCCTTGGGTCTGGGGATGCATCGGGGCGCCGCGGACATGGCTCATACCGTTGGCACCGATCCATTGGGCCAGCTCCTCGGCGATGTAGCTCAGACCATTATCGCTGAGCAGCCTGGGCTTTTGCACGACCCTGGCTGACGAACAGCCCGAGGCTTCAAGCGCCAGTTCCAGCGTGTCGGTGACGTCCCCGGCGCGCATGGTGGTGCAAAGCTTCCAGGCGATGACATAGCGGGAGAAGTCGTCGAGCACGGTCGACAGATACACCCAGCCCCAACCGATGATTTTGAAGTAGGTGAAGTCGGTCTGCCACATCTCGTTCGGCCGCGTCGTCTTGGTGTGGAACGCATCGGCTGCCTTGATCACGATGAAGGCCGGGCTGGTGATCAGGTCATGGGCTTTCAGAAGCCGGTAATCCGGCGCGGCCCGAACTCCGGTGCCGCAAGTGTCAGCGACACGAAGGGTTTGCCCGAGGTTTCGCCGATGCGGATCCAGCCCGCGCCGATCTCGACGCCTTCGGAATAGACCCGGTAATCAGGCTGGACGTCGCCGTTCTTCGAGGGGTTGGGGCGAATCTCGATCGCTGCGCGGATCGAAAGGGTTTTCAGCTGGCCCACGAAGCCCTGTTCGATGGTGCCGTTTACAAAACCGATAGCTGCCATTGGTCGTCTCCTTGAATGAGCCGCGGGACCATCCCTGCGGCATGGGCGGACCAAGGGCCGGCGCATGAGGTGATCCCGTGAACCCGCAGGGCCGCAGCGAAGCGGAGGAGTGCAGCGGCGCGATTATTTGAAGCGAAGTGGCCGCGAGGAGACTGCGCAGCAGTCGGGGAAATAATCGCGCCGCCGCACTTTTGCGGGGCGCCGCGCCGGTCCAGGTCACATCGCCCGTCGCCGGGGATGGTCTCGCCGTTGGGATTGGAGCCACCCGCAGAGATCGACGGAAACGATCAACCCGGGCTGATATGAAGGGCCAAAGCGATCACGTATAAAAGCACGTAGCGGTGATCGATACGACACCTGTGCGATGCCGACGCCTTAACTCGACAGTCGCATTTCATTGCGCGACAAGACAAATCCGTAAGATAATAACGCGCGCTAGGGAATATTTGGCGTTTTCATGCTATTGCGGCGTGATCGGCGCGCGTATGGCGCGCACGAATTCTTCCGCCAAGCGGGTGCCAGGTAGCGACCCCGGGCATTCATCGGCGGCAAGGGGCGATGTTCAATGTTACATCGTCGGAGGGCGGCGTGAAGGGCTCTTTGCGCCGCCCCTTCTTTTTTGCCCGTTCGCGCCGATGCGGCTTGCGGCAGCGGGCCGGCTTGCGCACCGGCCGAGCGGTCCCATAGCCGTGCGCCGACTGCCACGCTGTCCTTGGCCGGCTCCCCAGCAACGCCGCCGCGCGATCAGCGCTGCGTCATCCTTGGAGAACAAACGCGCCCTCGTCGCAGCCGCAGGCGCCGCGGCGTGCGCGGACCGGTGGCGGGTCGGGGGTACGAAGCCGCGCCCGGAACAGCGCCCTGCGCTGTTTACCCGCCGTAAGGGCCGCGCGCCCGCGGCCGCAAGAAACGAGACAAGAGCGCTGCGCGGCCAACTGTGCCAACGCGCGACCTCTGGCGGCGCCTGCCGCCGCCAGCGTGCGCTCAATTGAGGCCGCGCTCATTCTGGAGTTCAAAGCTGCCCGCCGACAATTCGGGAACCTTTGGCTCGCGCGGACATTCGAGATTCAGCCCGACTTTCGCCCCTCCGCAGAAAGTCGAGCTACCGAAACATGCATTGCCGGAGCCGTCGTCGAGGTAAAGATCAGCGAGCGATGCGGCGGCTGCCCGCAATGTATCCGCCCGGTGAGAGCCGCCTTGTTCGTCGCGGTTTCGCGCGCTCATAAGCGTGCTCGTGTGAGCGAGCTTAAGGACGGATATGAGCCAGGTAACGCTGTTTAGCGGCCCCGAGCGTCGTCGGCGGTGGAGTGAGGATGAGCGGCTTCAGATCCTGAACGAGGCGTTTGCGCCGGGTTCCTGCGTTGCCGAGGTTAGCCGCCGGTATGACGTTTCGACCAGCCTGATCTATATATGGCGGCGCAAGTTTCGCGCAGCCTTGCCGGGCCCCGTTTTCGCCGAGGCGATGGTGGCCGACGATCTGCAGCCGCCTTCGTCCGCGCCGGGCGTCGCGATCCTGATCGAGCTGCCCGGCGGCGGCCGGGTCAGTATTGCGGCATCGGCATCGCCGGTGCTGACCGCCGCGGCCTTGAAGGCGCTGCGATGATCCCGCCCGGCGCGCGGGTATGGATAGCGATGGGGCATACGGATATGCGCAAGGGCATGCAGGGGCTTGCGCTGCTCGTTCAGCAGAGCCTGGGGCGTGATCCTTTCGGCGGCGATCTGTTCGTCTTTCGGGGGCGTGCCGGATCGCTGACCAAGATCATCTGGCACGATGGTATCGGCATGTCGCTTTACGCCAAGCGCCTCGAGAAGGGACGCTTTATCTGGCCGTCGGCGAAGGACGGGATCGTGTCGCTGACCAGTGCGCAGCTGGCCTGTCTGCTTGACGGGATCGACTGGCGTAACCCGCAGTATAGCTGGCGGCCGCAGAGCGCGGGATAACGCCCGGCATGATGCATTTTTGGCTTGATAGGCGGCGCCGATGGTGATTCATTCATGGGCATGGAAGCCGCCGTTTCGCCCACTCTGGACGACGTCGCAGCGCTCAAGGCGCTGCTGAACGCGGCGACCCGCAGAGCCGACGAGGCCGAAGCGCGGCTCGCCAACGCAAAGGCCCGCGAGAGCGCCACCGAGGCGATGATCGCCCATCTCAAGCTGCAGATCGCCAAGCTGAAGCGCGAGGCCTACGGCGCCAGCGCAGAACGCAGCAAGCGTCTCCTCGCGCAGATGGAGCTACAGCTCGAAGATCTCGAGGCCGATGCCAGCGAGGATGAGCTCGTCACCGAGGCCGCCGCCGCAAAGGCCCTGTCCGTCACCGCGTTCGAGCGCAAGCGCCCGAGCCGCAAGCCGTTCCCCGATCACCTGCCGCGCGAGCGCATCGTCGTGCCCGCCCCCTGTTCCTGCCCGGCATGCGGCAGCAGCCGCCTTGCCAAGCTCGGCGAAGACATCACCGAGACGCTCGAGGTGATCCCGCGTTCGTGGAAGGTCACCCAGACGGTGCGCGAGAAGTTTTCTTGCCGCGATTGCGAGAAGATCACCCAGCCACCGGCGCCCTTTCATGTGCTCCCTCGCGGCTGGGCCGGGCCGAGCTTCCTCGCGATGCTGCTGTTCGAGAAGTACGGGCAACACCAACCGCTCAACCGCCAGGCCGAGCGGTTCGCCCGTGAGGGTGTGCCGCTCAGCACATCGACGCTCGGCGATCAGGTCGGCGGCGGTGCCCATGCGCTGCTACCGATCTATCGCCTGATCGAGGCCCATGTCCTCGCCGCCGAGCGATTGCACGGCGACGATACAACCGTGCCGGTCCTCGCGAAGGGCAAGACCGATACCGCGAGGCTGTGGGTCTATGTGCGCGACGACAAGCCGTTCGCAGGTGCCGATCCGCCTGCGGCGCTGTTCCACTACTCGCGCGACCGGCGCGGCGAACATCCGCAAGCCCATCTCGCATCCTGGTCGGGGATATTGCAGGCCGACGCCTATGGTGGCTACGGCGAGCTCTACCGTGAAGGGCGTATGCCCGGACCCATCTTCGAGGCGGGCTGTTTCGCTCACGCACGGCGCAAGTTCTTCGAGCTCGCCGACGTCGAGGGCGCGGCACGCAAGAAGAGCCGCGGCGAGCGCTCGGGTGTCATCTATCCGATCGCACTCGAGGCCGTGCAGCGGATCGATGCCTTGTTCGATATCGAGCGCGCCGTGAACGGCAGCAGCGCCGCCGAGCGCCTCGCCCTCCGTCAGGAGCAGAGCGCGTCGTTGCTAGCCGAGCTCCACGCCTGGCTCACCGAACAGCTCGGGAAGCTGTCGCGCAACCACGACCTTGCCAAGGCGATCAACTACATGCTCCGGCGCTGGGCCGCGTTCAGCCGCTTCCTCGATGACGGGCGCGTCTGCCTGACCAACAACGCGGCAGAACGGGCGCTGCGCTGCGTGCCGCTCGGTCGCAAGGCCTGGCTGTTCTGCGGATCCGATCGCGGCGGTCAGCGCGCCGCCATCCTCTACACGCTGATCCAGACCGCGCGGCTGAACGATATCGATTCGCAGGCCTGGCTCGCCGATGTGCTCGACCGCATTGCCAGCCATCCCGTCAGCCGGCTCGATGAGCTCCTCCCCTGGAACTGGCAAAGCAAGCACGCCGCGATCGCCGCCTGATGGACGTGAACAAAGTCGATAGCGTCAAAACCCTGGCGCTCGTCGCGCGGGAGCTCGGCAGAGACGAAGAGTGGCTCTTCGACATCGCCGCGGAAATGGAACCCGAAGACGGGCTGATCTGGGTGTTCGGGCCCGATGATGACGGCGGCGCCATGGCCTTCACGCCTGACGGCATCGAATGCCTCATCAACCTCATTGCCGAACAATCATAGCTGATCCGCGGCCTTCACCGGATGGGTACCCCGCAATCAACGCCGCTCAAAATTCGACGATAATCCGAACCCGATCCGGCGCCACGCCCGTGGCACGAGCGATCTGGTCGCGGCTCGTATCGATCAAATCCTTGATCATGTCGGGCTGGGGATCGACGAGCAGCTGCGAAACCGGAATTCCGAGCAGCGCAGCAAGGTCGGACAACCGGTCTTCCTTCGGCCGGGCTCGGCCCTTTTCCCATCCCGAAATCGATGGCCCGCTTACGCCCAATTGTTCGGCAACATCCGCCTGGCTCAGGCCTTTTGCCATGCGCAGACGCTTCAAGTTCGCCGCAAAGTTTGAGGTGTTGCCGCCAGCTGGAACCGGCGCACTATCGTCTTCGCTGCTTGCTCGAGACTCAACCTCGATCGCACTGCGCAGCTGCGCTGCGCTCAGCGCAGCGGGCGAGAGCGCGGTGTCGAACTGGCAGCCGAACATCGGGCCGCTAACCCAAACCAGGGTCGCGGAGACCAGTCCCGCGTGCGGCAGGTCGATGTCGATACGGTCATTGATCGCAAGCGGTGCGTCGCATTCGATGAGCAGGCCGGTCGCCGAGATATTATGTACGGTGACTGGAAGATCGGCCGCTCCCGCATGCGCGCCCCGAACCTCGAGCATGAGCTTGCGGCGCTCTGCGCGCGCAGACGCCTTGGGGGACGATTCAAAATATGCAGAAATGACCATGATCCTGCTGTCGGCCGCATGGGGTTAAAACCGTCTTAGCGTATCGACAGAAACTACGTCATGCCGCGGCATTTTTCGGGTCGATAATGTACCAGGTGCGCCGCACCAAAGCGCCCGTGAGCGGCGATGGCATTGGCCACGCGCGTATTGGAACAGAAGCCCGTAACGAGTCGTCGGTGTACCAATAAGCGCGATGCCGTTAGCTTATACCGGCGCGAGGCCATATGACCGCGCGGGCGCGGACTCAGGTAACGACATCGGGCCGGTCTCGCCCCAAATGTTCGCGTATCCCGGCCAGCTCAGACACCGCGACCGCGATGTCCGCCAATATTTCGGTCGTATCACCCGATAGATTGCCGCCAGGACTTTGATAGCGTTCCAAATAGATGCGCAGGGTCGCGCCCTCGGTTCCGGTCCCAGATAGCCGCAACACCGCTCGCGAGCCGTCTTTGAAGAAGATCCGCAATCCCTGATTCCTGCTCGAAGAGCCATCGACAGGATCATCGTAGGTGAAGCTGTCCGCATTTTTGATCTCGAGCCCGGCCAATGCCGTGCCCGGCAGGTCTGTCAGAACCGCCTCGAGCCGCCTCATCAAGACCGCGGCATCGTTTGCGGGCAAGTCTTCATAATCGTGCCGCGCATAATAATTGCGTCCAAAACGCGCCCAATGCCCGCGCGCCAGGTCGGCAACCGACAGGTTGCGGACCGCAAGGATGTTGAGCCATAGCAGAACCGCCCAAAGCCCGTCCTTTTCACGGACATGGTCCGATCCCGTACCAGCGCTCTCCTCACCGCAGATGGTAACCATCCCGGCATCGAGCAAATTGCCGAAAAACTTCCACCCCGTCGGGGTTTCGAAACAGGGAATTCCGAGTTCCGCAGCGACTCGGTCTGCTGCCGTGCTAGTCGGCATCGACCGGGCGATGCCCCGCAAGCCGCGGGTATAGGCGGGAGCAAGATGCGCGTTGGCTGCAAGCATGGCGAGCGAGTCTGAGGGGGTGACATAGCAGCCCCGCCCAATGATGAGGTTCCGATCGCCATCGCCATCCGAAGCAGCGCCGAAGTCAGGGGCGGCCTTGCTCATCATCAAATCATGGAGGTCGCGTGCATGCACGAGGTTCGGATCAGGGTGCCCGCCGCCGAAATCCTCGAGAGGGACCGAGTTCCGTACCGTTCCGGCCGCGAAGCCCAAACGCTTTTCGAACAGCTCAACGGCATATGGCCCGGTCACGGCATGCATGGCATCAAACGCCATGGTGAATCCACCAGCGACGGCCTCACGAATGGCTGCGAAATCGAACAGCTCTTCCATGAGATCGGCGTAATCCGTGACAGGATCGACGATCTCGACGTTCATCGCGCCGACGCGATGGAAGCCCAGCTGCTCGAGATCGAGGTCGGGACCCTCCACCGCGAGCCAACGGTCGATCGTCAACGAGCGGGCGTAGATTGCGTCGGTAACCTGCTCGGGCGCCGGACCGCCGTTGGCGCCATTATATTTGATCCCGAAATCTCCATCCCGGCCGGCGGGATTGTGACTGGCGGACAGGATCAGCCCACCGCTCGCTCCAGATTTGCGAATCAAGTGACTGACCGCAGGCGTGGACAATATGCCGCCGCGGCCGACGAGGGCTCGGGCATAGCCGTTGGCCGCTGCGATGCGGATCGCCTGCTGAATGACCGTTCGGTTGTAATAGCGACCATCGCCACCGATCACCAAAGTGGCATCGTCAGGTCGCACAACCACGTCGAAGATCGATTGCAGGAAATTTTCTGCATATCCGGGTTGTTCAAACACCCGCACCTTTTTGCGCAAACCCGAGGTACCCGGCTTTTGATCGGCGAAAGGCGTCGTTGGATAAGAGATGGTCGGCACGTGTCGGCTCTCCGTGGCAAAATCATGTCTAGCGAAGATGTTAGCGTAGGGCCGGAAATGACCAGGACACGCGCGCCTGGCACGCGCCCCCTACGATCGATCTTGGCGTCCGGTCACTCGATCAGGCGAGGGCGATCATCAACCAGCCGGGGTTCCGCGACGTCACCCTTGAGCTTGTGGTTCCGCGTGAGAATACCCCCGCCCTTGACGGCGATCTCGCTGCTCGGTGCCGAGCTCAATTCACCGCGCAGCGGCGCCTTCAGCCCAGACGACGGAGCCGACGCCGCTGCAATCACAGGTTCGGCAGCAAGCGGCAGATCAGCCAGATCCAACCCACCCGGAAGCGCCGCCGAGCCCAGCAAATAGCCGGAAAGATTGGCGGCGGCACCGGCAGGAATGAGCTCCGCATTGGCATAACGATTGACGAACGCGCGCGGCGTGCCGTTGCTGCCGCTCCAGCGGTAGAATATGTGCGAACCGACGGTGCGCATCTTGGTCAGGCTGCTGCTCCAATAAGGCACGACATAAGTCGTATGATAATGGGTCGCATGGCCGACTGCCGGTTCGACATATCCGGAAAGGGCGGCCGTCGCGACCGACCGGGCGCGAAGCCAGCCGCTTGCAGAAGGGCGCCGCCGCAGCGAGCCGTCGCAGGTAAAGGTGAATTGGCAACCGGTCGCGCGGTGCGACCCCTGGAACACGACCCCGCATACGGAGCTCGGATAGGCAGGGTGCCGCATGCGGTTGAGAACGACCTGCGCCACCGCACGCTGCCCGGTAATGGTTTCGGACGCCGCCTCATAATACACCGCCGCGGTCAGGCAATCGATCGCGGAAAGCTGCGCAGCTCCGGCCGCTGCCTGGGACAGAATCGCAAAGGGCTTCGCGGGCAAGATCGGCTCGTCGGAATCAGGCACCGCGGCGTTGATCTCGGCGGCCTGCAAAGGTGCGATGCCCTCGCGAAACTTGAAGGCTTCGGGCTCGACGGCTGACCGCGTCGCAATTTCCCGCGCGGCCTTTGACACTGGGTCCGGATCCATGACTGTCGACGTCGAAACATAGATGGCCGCGATCGCCGCAAGCATAGCGAGGCCGCATGCTGCCAGCAGCGCAGTCGTCCCCCATGACTTACCGATTCGAGACATGACGTCGTGCATTAGCGGGTGGCACCTAAGAAAGGCAAAAGGGCCGACCATATAGGCCGACCCTTCTGCTTATTTCGAATTAGGCCGCAGTCGAGCTCAGGCGAACTGAAAGCGCACCTGCATCTTCTGGCGGCGACGCATCGAGAAGCCGACCGCACCGAGACCGAGCATCATCAGCATCCACGTGCCCGGTTCGGGAACGGCCGAGAAAACGCCGGCAAAACGAAGACCCGCGGGATTGCCGCTACTGCCCGGATCATTCTGCACGGTGACCTCAAGCAGATTGTTCGTACCGGCGTTCAGGCTCGCATACTGGACATTGAGGGCAGTGCCCGGTCCATTGAACTGCGAAGCCAGGCCATTGTTGTTCGCATACAGCGTGACGCCGTTCAGAACGATCGACAGAACGCGATTGTCCGACCAGAAATTGGCGGTCAGGTTGGCCAGCGTGGCCACCTGGCTGAGACCGAAAACGGCGCTGTACACAACCGTACCAGCGGGCTGATTGGCGAGACCATTGCTGGTCGGCGTGATCCAGCGCGCACCGTCATTGTTGCCGTTGGTGCCAGCCGGAGCACCGCCGCTGAACCAGTTGGGATGGATCTGGGTCGGAATGAAAGCCAGGCTTTCGTTCGGGCCGACAGTCCACATCGGGTCAGCGGTGCCAGGGGCGCCCTGACCGGTGCTGACGTTTACGGTGGCCGCAGCCTGAGCTGCAGTCGCAGGGAGCGCGAGCGCCACCAGCGAGAAGGCAAGTGCTAAGGTATTTTTCATGTCCGACATCCCCATTCTAAAAGGCTGAAATCAAATAAAGCTCACACGAAGATTCTTGCGGCGGCGAAGCGAGAAGCCGACGGCACCCAGGCCAAGCAGCATCAACATCCATGTGCCTGGCTCGGGAACCGCGCCGGCTGCATCGAGGAGGAGATAGCTATTGACGATGCCGTCACCGACGTTCCGGACGCTGGCATTAAGCGCGTAGGAACCGGTCGTAGGGGCGGTGAAGCTCACCAGGGTCCAAGGCCCGGCCTGATTGGTCGCGGCGCTCACCGACTGGCTAAACAGCGAAGAGTTGGCAAGATTGGTGAAGTCGAAAATCCCGAACGCGCCCGAATCGTTGTACGTCGTGCTGCCGGGGTTTTCCGTGGTGGCAAAGGCCACCATGAAGCTGATGGTTTCGTTTTGGTTGAGGTTGAAGATCTGTGTCAGAACGGTCGCGATATTCTGGGCGCCCGTCGCAAGAACGGCAAACTGAGCCCCTTCCTGCGCCGTATAAGGCGCGAAGGCGCCGCCGCCGTTGAATGAAGTGACGACCTGAACCAGCCCGGCGTTGTTGGTGGCCCAGCCGGTCGGTGCCCCCGGCCCAGCCGGAGAGGCTTCAAACCCGCCATTGATCAGCGTGCTGGCTGACGCGCCGCTGGGCAGAGCGATGGCGGCTGCGAAAGCTGCGGCAGTCGAGAAAAACTTCTTCATCCAACTCACCCCTTGCGGACGTCCCCTGCCCTCCTGGGATATCCAAGAGAGGAGCGTCGCCTCACAGATAGAAGCCAATCCCGGAAAAGCGGGACACTTCGCGCCTCGGCCAAAGCATTCGGCCCGGACTCCAACTAGTTGGATGTCCGGCATTTCTTCGACCCGATGTGCGCGAAACCCGCAGAAAGTCTGATGCCTTCTTGCGAGGATGAGCTATTGATGATTCGTTAAGCAATGTCAATGTGATGTTAAGTCGCTAAGCGGACACGTCGCGATTCATCCGACATCATTGTCAGACCTGACATCGCTAACGATGTTGCAAGACACTGAAAATACGTAATTATTATTGACCGGTGAATTTGATCCGCTGGCTCGCATTTGCGACGAGCCGATTCATGTTCCATTGTGGCACAGTCATAGTCCGTGCCCTTTCAACATCAGTTTAGGCGATCTGCAATTCTGATCTGGCCCGCCGCCGGCTATGCCGCCGATCTCGATTAAAAAATTGAATCACAGCGAAAGTTTTTGGAATTTTTTCATTTGCGACGTCGCGCACGACCTGATCCGCTATCCAGTGACAACCAGAAACGCGGCCACATTTGCAGCCGCCCTGAAGTCGCTGTTAAGCGACTCGCAGCGGCAGGTCAGAATCGAAGGTAGTGGTGCGCGGTTGCTAGCGGTGCCTGGGGCGTGCGACGTCAGTCGCTGTAATAGCCGTCGTATTTTCCGCCATAGCCGTAGGGGTCACCCGAGCCGCCGGTAAAGCGATTGAAAATGGTGCCCAAAAGCGGCGTGGGATGCAGGAGCTGAAGCGAGCTCTGCAGCTGCTTCTTGGTCGTCACACCCTGCTCGACGACAAGCAGGATACCATCGAGTTGTTCGGCCACAAGGATTGCATCATCGTTGGCAAATACAGGCGGCAAATCAAAAATGACGACGGCGTCTTCGCCAAGTGCCCGGGCACGCGCGACCAGGTCCAAGAGGCGGTCACTGACCATCAGCTCCGCCGAGTTCACTGGGGCTGGAAAGGTCGGATACACAACGAGGTTGCTCGTTCCGATGCGCCGCCCGATCTGCGACAAGCTCAGCTCGTCACCAAGCAGATATTCGGTGACGCCTTCGGGACCCTCGAGTCCGAAGATATCGGCGATGGTCGCCCGCCGAAGATCGAGATCGATCAACACTGTCCGCCGGTTCGACAGCTGACTCATTGAAGCTGCAAGGTTGGAAGCCACGAATGACTTGCCGGCGTTGGGCGCAGGCGAGGTAATTCCGATCAAATGCCCACCGGTTTCTGCAAGCTTCTTGATCAGCTGCGCACGGAGCAGGTTGAACGGGCGCGACCGGGCATCCTTGGATTCAAACCCAACGAGTTTGGCGCTGATATCAGGTTGTTCAACGTCCGCTACTTCTCCGACACCGGGCAGTGGCGAAACGTCCGGACGCCCGGCTAGCGGGTTGGGAAGATTGGTCAGGCTGTTCATCGTTTCGTTCTAGCTGCTTGCGCGGTTCAGTAAGCGACGCGGACGGGGAAGAAGTGCCAACAACCGTTCGAGCCGCGTTTTCGGCCCCGTATCCACCGGATCGATCGTCGGGATCGAAACAAGTGGCATCTCTCCTGTCACTCCCCGAATATCAAGCATGTCCCGGATCGGACGGTGATATAGTTCCACGAGAAGGATCAGGAACAGGCCGAAGCCTAGGCCGAACACAAGTCCGCCCGCAATCAGCAATGGCCGATTGGGCGAATTGGGATCCTCAGGCACCACCGGCGGGTCAATCACCGACAAACGCTCGCCCTTTTGCTCGCTTTCCGCCTTGGCGCTCGCCTGCGCCGCCAGCAGCCGGGTCGACACGCTCTCATATTGCGTGTTCAGCCCTTCAAGCTTCTGTTGCTGCTGGGCGATCTGCTCCTGCACGAGCGGGGCGCGCGCTTGCGCGCTTTGGGCGGCGGACAGTCGGCCAAGCTCCTGGGCCTTTACAGATTGAAGCGCGGAAATCTGCGCATTGTTGGAAGCAATTTGCTGGTCGATCGTATCGGCGGGCAGCTTGGCCTGATTGCTCGCTGCGAGGCGACGCGCTTCGGCAAGGCGGCGCCTCGCGATGCCGATATCAGGATGGCCGTCGGAATAGCGCGCCTGCGCGGCGGCCAGCTCGGCTTCGGCGCTCGCTACCAGGGGATCGCGCTCTGCAGACGACTTGCGCGCCTCGCGCTGCGCCGCCAACAATGCATTATCGCGCTGCAGGGCGATGATCTGCGCGTCATAGCTGCCGCTCGCTCCCCCGATCATCATCATGCCGGGGTTCGAGAGTGCGAAGCCATTTTGTGCTTTGATCGTTTCGATCGAGGACTCAAGCTCCGCCATCTGACTTTGCAGGGCTGCCGCCTGATCCGTCAAAAACTGAACGGTGTTGGTCGCCTGCTCCGAACTTCGGGTGGCGTCGATCAGCAGCACCTGTTCGGTCATGTCCTGCGCGACCGCCTGGGCGGGAGCAGCCTCTTTATAATCAAAGCTCAAAGCGAACGCGATCGTCGAGGACCGTCCCGCCGCTGCCCTTTGCAGCTCCGCCGACACCGTTTCGATCGAGGTCGAACTACGCATCTTCTCGATAATCTCGGACAAGGATTTGCTCGACCGCTCATCGGCGTAGAGTCGGTGTTTCTGGATCAGCTCGATCAGGCGCGGCCGACTGAGAACCTGCTGCCGGATCTTGGCGATACGCTGGTCGACGATGTCGCCGTCCTGCGCTCCCACGACATCTTCGGGAAGCTGCGGCGATTCGACGAGCAAGGTTGCCGTCGAGCGGTAAACCGCCGGCAGCGTGAAGGCTGCGACGATGCCCGCGACAAAGCATAGGATCGTCGGAAACAGCAGCCAGCGGTAACGCTCGCGGATGATGGTCGGAAGATGTGCGAGCAGATTGCCGCCCTCTTCTTCGTCCCTGTCGTACCGATCGCCGTTCATCGCGTATTTCCAAATTTGAAAACTATTCCCACCGCGCCCTGAATATTCGAGCGGCGCGCGCCGAGATCGTCGGATGTGTCGGAATAACCGGCACTTGCAAACAATCGCGTCCGCTCGTTGAGCAATCGCTCGTAGCGGGCATAGCCGCGAACGCTTTCGAAATCACCCCCGGCACCCGCAAGCGGCGCGGATGCCACCGAATAGCTTCCGCCCAGCTGCACGGTTTCGCGCTCTGACAGGCGCAGGGAATAGGCGGCGCCCGCCGAGGTCTGCTTTCGTACGCCGCCGATTGCCGAAGGCAGCACCTGGCGCGAACCATTGACGCAAAAATTGCTCAGCGAACCCTTATGGCAGAGCGTGGCATTGCCCGCGAATGTGGTTGAGGTATCGCGGCCCACGGCGAGATTGGTCCGGGTGAAAGCCACCCCGAAGCTGCCCGACGCCTGAAGCCGGGCGCCCAGCAGTGCGCTTACGGACAATTGCGGCGATAGCGTCCTGGCATCGCCAACGCGCGTGTCCCTGAAGTTGCTGATGCTCGCATCGACAAGGCCCCCGATCATGAAACCGTCATTGATCCGGCGCGAATAAGCGAGCCGCTGCGATGCATAGTCGGAATCTTGCAGACGCGCCGCGCCATAGCGATTGGCGCGTGCCGAACTCGACCAGCGAATCTCGTCAAATTCGCTCGGAGTGTAGCGCAAGGTTGCGTCCGCAGCGGACTGATTGCGACGTTGCCGGTCGCCCAGCAAAGTGATGTCATTGTCGATCGGCAGGGGAAGATCGTCGGAACCTCCTTCGTCACCCACACCGATCGGGCCCACGAAGTCGGTCGTCGATACGCTGCTGGAAATAGAGAAATTTGCCGTCGCATCGAGACGTTCGCTGATGCGGTGACTGGCAGCCACGTTCGCCGACAGATTCTGCGCTGAATCATAGCGGCGCATATATTCGACATGCTCGACCCGCCCCGATACCTTGAGGCTGCTGATGCCGTCGGAGCGATAAACGCTGGGCGCGAGTTCAAGCCGGAAAGATGCCGTTTCGGTGTCATTGCCAAAGGCAAGAAACGGGTTGCTGTCGTAAGCCGTCGAGCCCGTCACAGACACATCGCTGCCGGTCTGGGCTGCTGCAGGACAGGCAGAGAACAACACGGCGGCACCCGCCACGAAAAGACCGCGGATCCTTACGCCGATACTCGCGTCGCAGGAAACAATGAATATTCTCATGGCACGATGACGGTGTCACCGCTTTCGATCATTGGAATGGCCCGCACCGCCTCGGCACTGATCGACTTGCTTCGCAAAATGCCCGAAAGGCGCGCCGGGATCGTCACGAGGCCGCCCTCGGTCTTGCGGATGATGACAATGCTGTCGAGACTGGCGAACTCGTCGGTGCCGCCCGCCAGCGTCAGCGCCTCGAGCAACGTCACGTAACGCCCGGGCGTGAACGTACCAGCAGATTTGACCTTCCCGATCACCGAAAATTGCAAACCTGCCGGGTTACGCACAGCCACCGTCACATCAGGGACGTTCCCATCGACATATTTTCCAGCCAGCCCGGCGGAAATAAACTGCTCAATTTCCTTGGTGGTTCGACCGGCGCCCTGGATCGATCCGACCAGCGGAAAGCTTATCGATCCGTCTGGCAGAACTTTGACAGTGCGCTGCAGCTGGTCCTCGCGCCACACATTAATCTCGAGCTCGTCGCCGGGATTGATACGATACACTGGCAGATTTCTGGCGGCGGGAGTGGTGCTCGCTGCCGCCGGAGCGGCCTGCAATGCCGCGAATGCTAAATGGTTGGCGCTTGCCGGGGACGCGCACATGGCGGCGCCAAGACAAAATAATGCTGACGCAATCTTCACTTATCACCTCTAACGGAAACGCAGCGCCCCAGCGAATGGGGCGATTGGACTGACTCAACGCGGAAAGTCAACCGGATTAACCCAAGCTTCTCTATCAATTTTTATGTTAAAGCCTAAGCGAAAACATCATAGCAATTAAGTTATTTAACCAGGCAGACGCATTGAACCTCCTCCCCGCTTCCCGGCGCCTGAAAGGCGCTTTGGCTGGCACGGCCCTCTTGCTCGCGCTCGCGGGCTGCACCGACGCATTGCAGTCGGCCGCCGATGATGCCTCGGCGGCGGAGTCGCAATTGGCAGCCGGAAACCTGGACGAAGCACGTCAGAGCATCCGACGCGCAATCGCGGCGCGCGACGATGTCGCGGGCTATTATGTTCTGCTGGGACGGATTGAGCTGCGCGCGCAGCGACCCGCGAGCGCCTTCAACGCCTATTCCATGGCGCTGGATTTGCAGGCGGACAATGCCGAGGTGCTGCAAAGCATTGCCGAGCTTGGCCTGCAGACGGGGCGAATTCGGGAGGCTGAAGAAGCCGCTGACAGAATGTTGCTGCTCGTTCCCGGCTCCACGCGCGCGATGCTGGTCAAGGGTTTTATCGCGATCGATAACGGGCAACTTGACGATGCGCGCCGGATGGCCACGCAAATCCTTGCCACAAATGCGAATGACGAAGGGGGCATCATCCTCTCGGCGCGTATCGATGCGTTGCAAGGAAACATCGCCAAGGCGATGACGGACATCAACCGCGCCATCTCGGCGATCGGCGAGACCGATGCCCTCAACGTCACGCTCCTCGAGATTTATCGCGTTCAGGGCGATGCGAAGGGGATGCGGCGCATTTTTCCGCTCATCCTGAAAAGCATGACCGAGGACGCGACCTACCAGATCGATTTTATCAACCTCCTCTACAAGAGCGGCGATGTCGCTGCGGCGCGCGCGGAAGCAGTCAAGGCGATTGAATCCAAGCCCAATGACACCAGCCTCCTGCGAGCGCTCGGCGAGTTGTGGAATGAATATGACCGGCGACCATTGTCGGACGCGCAGCTCGCTTATCTAGGGGAAAGCGGCACGCGCGCTTCGCAGATAGCGCTTGCGCGTTTCTATCTCAGCCATGGCGAACATGAAACCGCCAGGCGGCTGCTGATGCGTCCACACAGCAGCGGCGTCGTCGAAGCGCAGGGACTGATGGCAAGGGTGTTGCTGGCGCGTGGTGACGCCAAGCGCGCCGAGGCGCTTGCCGAACGGCTCCTGGCAATCGATGCCCGCAACGAGGACAGCTTGTTGGTTCGCAGCGCGCGCCATCTCGCCGCCGGTCGGACCGATCGCGCGATCGAAGACGCCAATATCGTGGTGTCCGACTCGCCCGAAGAATATTTGGGTTATGTCGCGCTGGCGGATGCCTATAGGGCAAAAGGAAGCGGCATACGGGCGCGGCAGACATTCGAGCGCGGCGTTGATGCATTGCCGCAAAGCCGGATGCTCGTCGATGCATATCGGAATTTCTTGTTGGCCGAGGGGGATACGGCAAGAGTGGTTACGCTCTATCAAGATCTGGCGATGGCGAAGCCCTCATCTGTCCCTGCATGGACAGCATATTCGCGGGTGTGCGCCGAGTTTGGCGACGCCCTGTGCGCCGCCAAGGTGGCGAGCGGCCTCGCCCGCGCAAGGACGAGTTTTGCGGTCGATGACCGGCCAGGAACGCCGCACCGGCGAGGCTTGTTCGCACGCATTACGCCGGAGCAGATTTGCGCGGCGACAGGTGGCGTATGCACGGGAAGCTGAGTCCCCCGCCCAGACGGACCAACGGCCATATTCGCTTCACATCGAATGTGTTGCGGTCGCTCGGCATCGTCAACGATATCGCGTGTTTCTTATGCGCCTATGTCCTGGCGATGATCGCCTATGATCTTACGATCGGCTATTATTATGATGCGCGATTGCACCGGACCGGCGCCATCATTCTGTGCATCAACTATTTTCTGATCCGCGTCTCGGGCGACGGTTATGCCGTGATCAAGGGGCAAGGCGAGGATGTCGGTGGAAGCTCACTGGCCGACTTTTTGTTGGCGTCCGGGCTCACCACCCTCGTTATCCTCCAGCTTGAGATGATGCGCGAATTCTCGCGGGGCTTTGCGCTCTATTTTATCGGTTTCAGCATGATTGCCCTCTTCCTGAGCCGTATCCTGTTCCGCAAGCTGATTTCGAAACTGATGGACCGCGGCGTCGTAGGCCAGCGGGTCGCGATCTATGCCGACAGTGCGAAGGGCGCAGAAAAGGTTGCCAAATTACTTGAACTTGAACGTCTGCCGCATCTCAGAATCATCGGCTATGCCGACGATCGCAGGCAGGTCACGCCCGACGAACGCGAGCTGGCCTATCTGGGCGGCTTCGACGCATTGCTCCAAATGGCACGAGAGGGGCAGCTTGATCAGGTGATCCTCGCGCTGCCGCAGATTCGTCAGGACCGACTGGAATATATCGCCGATACGCTGAGCGCGGCTTCGATCGACCTGTGCGTCCTCCCCCGCGAGACGCTGGAGCTGAAAACGGGATACCGCGTCAATTTCCTTGGTTCACTGCCGGTCTTTGCGATCTGGCAACAGCCCATTCGCGACGTCGACGGCATCGTGAAGGAAGTTCTCGACCGCGGCCTGGCGGTCATCGCCATTGTTCTGCTCTCGCCCATCCTCTTGCTTACCTGCCTTGCAATCCGGCTGGAGAGCAAAGGTCCGATCCTGTTTCGGCAAAAGCGGTTCGGATTTAACAATAATGAGATTTCGGTGCTGAAATTTCGCTCGATGTATATCGACCGGCAAGACACCAGCGGCGCGGAACGCACGCAGAAGAATGACCCGCGGGTGACGCGCGTCGGGCGCTTCATCCGCCGCACGAGCATCGACGAACTGCCGCAGCTGTTCAATGTCCTCAAGGGCGACATGTCGCTGGTTGGGCCCCGGCCGCATGCGACAATGATGCGCGTCGGCGACAAATATTATTTCGACGCGGTGAAAGGCTACACGGCCCGCCACCGCGTCAAACCCGGTATTACCGGCCTTGCGCAGGTGCGCGGCCTCCGCGGCGAGATCGCAACCACCGAGCGCGCTCGAAAGCGCGTCGAATATGACGTCTATTATATCGAGAACTGGTCGCCGTTGCTCGATATCCGGATCATGATCGAAACTGTGCTGAAGCTGATCTGGGACAAAAATGCTTACTGACGTGGCGCAGACACCGTCCCACTTTCTCGGGATCGACTTCGATACGGTGACCTATCAAGCGGTCGGCGAAGAGCTCAACCGCCTTTCGCAGTTACCCGCCTTCTCTTTCGTCGTGACGCCGAACGTCGACCATGTTCTGATGCTGCATCCGACGTCACCGGTCCCCGCCACGCTCGCGTTCCAACAAGCCTATGCGGCTGCCGAGATGCGCCTGTGCGACAGCCGCATATTGCGACGTCTGGCGCGCCTGCATGGCGTCACACTGGAGGTCGTGACGGGAAGCGATCTGACGGCGTATCTTTTTGAGAGCGGGCGGCTCAACGGGCGAAAGGTCGCGATCATCGGGGGCGATGCCGCTATGCTCCCCCAGCTTCGGGAGCGCTTCCCAGCCATCGAGATCGTGCAGCATCGACCGCCAATGGGGGTGCTACGCGACGAGCGCGCCAGCGAGCAGATCATCCGCTTTATCGAGCAAGAGCGCGCCCATTACGTGATGCTGGCCATCGGCGCGCCCCAGAGCGAAATCATTGCGCACCGCTGCCTGCTCGCGGGCAAGTCAGTGGGGGTCGGCCTCTGTATCGGCGCATCGATCGAATTTTTGCTCGGCCGGAAATCGCGTGCTCCTCGCTGGATGCAGCGCCTCGGGCTTGAATGGGCGTTTCGCTTGCTCAGCGAACCCCGTCGGCTGTGGAGACGATATTTGGTGACCGGTCCCCGGGTTTTTCTGCTCTCCCATCGATGGCGAGCGCCGTGATGACGCTGTCTCAATTCATGCCCCAATTGCCCCCCAAATTCTCGCTCTCATGGCCTCCTCGGCCCAAGACATGGCATGACGGTCGCAACGCGTCTGACCTGCCGGGATTATGTTTATGAAAATCGGATATCTGGTCCCGGAATTTCCTGGCCAAACACATGGATTTTTCTGGCGCGAGATTCTTCATATCGAAGCGGCAGGCGACGACGTCGTAATATTTTCTACCCGCCGCCCCAAGGATCGCACGACGCATGCGTTCTCCGAACTCGCGGCAGCGCGGACGATCTACCTTGCCGACCTGCGTTTGCGCGACGCGATGTTATGGCTAGGCGCGGCATTCGCCGCTTTGGCGCTACTTCTCCGGGACGATGTACGACACCTACGAAGTCAAGGCGAAGGCTGGTTCAAAATCTTCGGGCTTGCGCTCGTAGGCGCGCGCCTTGGCTCTCTCTGTCGCGGTGAGAATATCGAACATATTCATGGCCACAGTTGCGCTGATGTCGGCTATGTCCTTGCGTTCAGCAAGCTTTCCGGCGGCCCCTCGTTCAGCCTCTCCCTCCACGGAGACCTGGCTGTTTACGGGCGCGGTCATGCTTTCAAGTTCGGTCATGCCAAGTTTGTAGCCTGCGTGACCGACGCGCTTCGACACCAAGTTCAGAGCCAGCTGCCTCAGCTTGCAAACGAGCCCCAGTTGATCCGGATGGGGATCGAGCACAATCCAGCGGGAAATAAAGGCGACGCCTGGAGTCCGCCGCGCGCTCTCAGGATTGTGACCGTGGCTCGCCTAAATCAAATGAAAGGGCATCGACACGCGATCGCAGCCGTCGCTGCCCTCAAGCAGCAGGGCTATGCGATTCACTATGATATAATTGGCGAAGGCGATTATCACTCGGAAATCGTCGAGGTGATCGCGAAAGCCGGGCTGCATTCCGACGTCAAGCTGATCGGCCCGCTACCCAATGACAAGATCGGCCAACGCTTGTCCCTCTATGATGCTTTTGTTCTTCCCAGCGTCGGCTTGGGCGAGGCCGCGCCGGTCGCGGTTATGGAAGCCATGGGCGTGGGCATACCGGTTGTCTGTTCGATCATTGGCGGAACGCCGGAGATGATCAAGCATGAGCAAACGGGGTTCCTTTTCCCGCAAGGCGACGAGACGGCTTTGATCGACATTCTGGCGCGCTTGGCGGACGATCCCGAAACAAGAAAGCGCGTCGGTAAAGCTGGACAAGATTATGCCTACAACAATTTCCTCACGTCGGCCTCCGCCGCGAAGCTAATGCACTGCGTTCGCCAATGAACCAACCAAAGCAGCGCGTTCTGGTGATTGCTGAGGCAGCCAACCCGGACTGGGTCAGCGTTCCTCTCGTTGGCTGGAACATCGCAAGCGCTCTGCGCAGCGTTGCCGATGCGCATATAGTCACACAGATCCGCAACCGAGCCGCGTTTCTAAGCCGTGGGCTTGTCGAAGGTCGCGACTTTACCGCGATCGATTCAGAAGCCTTCGCAGCACCCTTCTACCGGATTGCAGAGCGCCTGCGGGGCGGGGACGGCAAAGGATGGACGACCATCACGGCGCTGCAATCGCTGGCCTATCCTTATTTCGAACATCTCGTTTGGCGTCGCTTCGGAAACGCGATCAAGGCGGGACAATATGATGTCGTCCACCGGGTCACGCCGCTCAGCCCGACCGCGCCGAGCAGCTTGGCGCGGCGTTGCCGAAGCGCAGGCATCCCGTTTCTTTTGGGTCCTTTGAACGGCGGACTTCCGTGGCACGCTGAATATGGTCGCGAACGGATCAAAGAGCGGGAATGGCTTTCCTACATCCGCAAAGCCTATACCTACCTCCCCACCATCCGATCGACTTATCGTAATGCCGCGGCCATCATCGCCGGGTCGCGCCACACGATGGGCGAGCTATCGCGCTATGGGCGGCCGATGATCTATGTTCCCGAAAACGGAATAGACACCGACCGTTTCGGGTCTTCTGCCCGAAGCGCCAAGCGGGACACCAAGCTTCGGCTTATATTTGTCGGGCGCCTGGTTCCCTACAAAGGCGCCGATATTGCCATGGAAGCTTGCCGCGAGCTGTTGCAAGCGGGCAAAGCTCACTTCGACATCATCGGCGACGGGCCCGACATGGCCCGGTTAATGTCGTTGAAAGCCGAACTGGGGATCGAACAATCCGTCACGTTGCATGGGTGGAAGTCCCATGACGATGTCGCCGCATGCTTGCGGACCGCCGATGCCATGGTTTTCCCGAGCGTGCGTGAATTTGGTGGGGGCGTCGTGCTGGAAGCGATGGCGTCCGGCGTCGTGCCAGTCGTCGTTGATTATGGCGGACCGGGCGAACTGGTCACGCCTGCATGCGGTTTCGCCGTTCCCATTGGTCCCCGAAAGGCGCTCGTCCAGCAAATTGCGTCCATCGTCGCCGACATGGCCGCCGGGAAACATGACCTGCAAAGCATGTCGGTCGCCGCTGTGACGCGGATAGAGCAGCTTTACAGCTGGCAAGCGAAGGCTCGGCAGATCGGGCAAGTGTATCAATGGTTGTCCTCCCCTCAGGATAGCCCGCCCAGATTTGGCTTCTTAGAAGCGCCCAACCTATGATCACGGCGATGGCGAATGAGACGCAGATGAACGCACCGGACGTATCCGCAACTGTTCCCGATTGGAGCCGTGAACAGATGAAGGGCCGCTCATGGGACCCCTCGCGCGCGTTGCTGCGAAGCATCAGAGATTATCAGCGGGCGCAGGGGTCGCTCGCTGGACTGCGCCGCAAATATGCCGTGCTTCGTCACCGTCTATGGTCGATGATCACCGGCGCAGATATTCCGATCAACGCCGCAATCGGCGGCGGTTTACTACTTCCTCACCCGAATGGTGTGGTGATTCACCCCGACGCACAAATCGGCTGCAACTGCCTGATCTTTCAACAGGTGACGATCGGAGCGACCTCAAAGGGTATCCCCACCATTGGCGGACATGTCGATATCGGCGCCGGGGCGAAGATCATTGGCCCGATCCATGTCGGCGATCATGCCCAGATCGGCGCCAATGCAGTGGTGCGGGAAAGCATACCAGCCCATGGAATTTTCGTTGCGGCGCCGGGATTTCTACTGGAGCGGAAAAACTGAAGTTCATTTATACTCAATGAGTTCGGCTTTCCTCCGCGTCACTGCGACACCCAGAAACTTCAACGCGCCATATGCTTCGGCAAATTTGCCGATAACGGTCAACGCCGCCATCCGGAGCGGGTAGGGAAAGCGACGCCGCTCTCGCAGCCAAATGCGAAGAAACTGGGTCAGATAGGCCAGCAGCGGGAGCGCAGCCCATGCCAAAGACCAACCGACGAGGGCGGAGATCACCAGCAGGCCGACAATCATGGCGGGCAAAACGATACCCCAAAAGGCAAATCGCACCGCCTGACGCTTCCAGCTTGGCAAACTCCCGGAACGATTACGCCAGACATGTTCGGCATATGCGAACCCGGCCCGCACCGTCCGGCGCCACCACTGCGAAAAATGCAGAATGTTGGCATCATGATCCCCCATCTCCGCGTCGATGCGAATGATGGACCAGCCCGCACGACGCAGCCGAAGACAGAGATCTGGCTCCTCGCCAGCGATCAGCGACTCGTTAAAGCCTCCTGCCGCAGTTAGCGTCGCAGCACGGTGCAAGGCGATCCCACCGCAGCTTTCCGCTGCCCCGATCGGCACATTCCATTCGTCGTCGCAGATCCGATTGTACAAGCTATGATAGGGATAACGCTCGCGGAGCCGCCCGAATATTGTCGATACCTTGCTGCTCGCTCGCAACGTCGCGGCCCCGGTATCGAGCCAGCCCGGCGCCATTGTACAGTCACCGTCAATCGTCTGAATATATTCGATGCCGGCATGGCGCGCCATAAGGTGACGGATGCCGGCATTGCGCGCGCGCGCTGCCGTGAACGGTCGGTCGCTCGTCAAAGCAATGGTGTCGATACCCCGACCAGCCGCATATTCCAGGCTTCCGTCCTGCGACCCTGAGTCCACATAGACCAGCGCGGCTACGCCGTGGAGGCTGGCAAGACAGGCTTTGAGCCTTTCCCCCTCATTCCGTCCGATAACGACGACACCGAGCTTGGGATCAGCCATGCCCATCCCGGCTCCAGCTGGGAAGATTCCCGAATGCGCCCCCAATCGAAGGCGCCGATCGCTGGGCCTCGTCGCTTCTTATCCAGAATCCTGCCTTGCTCATTCCATCAAGTTCCTTCGGAACCGCGCGCGACCGTGATGCCGACGATAGAAGAAGGCGAGGAAGCCCAATCAGAGCGTAACCGAAAAGCCAGGCGAGATTGGCACAGAGTCCGTAAGTTCGACCTCGTGCAAGAGTGAAATAGCGCTTTCGTGAACGGTACCAATACGCAGGCCGGGCGCGCGGCCGAAGCGATTCCTCAATCCCTGTCGAAGCCCCGCCAATATGCTTTACCCGGCTGGCGGGCTCGCTCCAGACGCACCATCCCGCCTGCCGCAAGCGCTGCATAAGTTCGACTTCTTCAAAGTAGAGGAAGAATCCGTCGTCGAACAGTCCGGTCTGCCGCAGCGCATCGCGGCGCAGCATGACGCTCGCTCCCGTGACCCAATCGACGGGACCGGCTTGCGCAATCTCGATGGTGGATGGCCGCAACGCCAGCAAACGTCGCAAAGCGCTCGTTTGAGCGCCGCGGACAAACTCGTTACGTACGGATGGAAACCGGAAGGCTGAAGCCGACTTGGAGCCATCAACTTCGAGCAGCTGGCTGCCAACCGCGGCAACGTCAGAATGATCATCTAGAACTTGCGCCAAGGCGGAAATCGCCCCCGGCTCGATCTCGGCATCGGGATTGAGGAGATAGATATAGGGAGGGAGCTGATCCCCCCGGTGCAACATCGCCTGGTTATTGGCCCAGCCAAAACCCCCGTTGAAATCGAGAGCGAGAAGCTCGGTCCAATCACCGATATCCGAGGCCTCCAGAAACGCCCGGAGCTGCGGAACCGAGCCATCGCCTGAACAACCATCGACGAGGATGGCCGACAAATCGGCACCTGCGGCGCGCTCCCGCGCCACCGCTTCGAGACATTTTTCAGTCAGCGATGCCGTGCGGTAATTGACGATGACGACCAGTATTTCAGTCACCAGGCATTGTCTCCGTGCCGTCGCCTCGCCGCGCGGTTCGTGTCCAGCCAACATCACGACCTCTGGCAAACCCCAAATAGACGGGAAGCTTCCAGAATAGGTACAGGGGCAGCCGGAGCAATGCGCCAAGGCTGAGCCATGCGCGCCCTTCAATCATCCAATTGACGAGTACAAGGCTCAGCGCCGCAGCAATCGTCGCCGCCAGAGCGGCAAAGGCGAACCAATATCCCGTGAGCAGACCGATGGCTCCTAGCAGCAGCAGAATTGCAATGGACGCGAGCAGCAGCAATGCCAAAGGCGGGACCAGCAAATGGAGACCGAGCTGAAACAATTTTCGATTGGGCTGGGTAAGTCCCTCGAAAATCGCTCGCAAACCATGAGATTTAGCGGTCGAGAGAAACCCGTGCTCCCAACGGGACCGCTGTTCCAAGGTTGCAGCTTCACTTGCCGCCGCGCTCACGACCGTTGCCTCTTCGAGATAGACCGGCGCGTCTTTGATCTGCGTGAAATACAAACCAAGCGCGAGATCTTCGACGATATTCGCTGTCGCCAAAGGCGCCTGTTCGAACTTGAGCCAGGGAAAAGCCATCCCCGTACCCGTCAGCACGGCGGCTCCCCCAAGCCGCGAAGCACCGCGCTGGCGCACGACATTTTTGAACCAGAATGCGAAGTTCGAAATCTGCACCTTTGCCGATGCATCGCAGTCGGGGCTCAGGATATAGCGCGCCTGAACGACCGACTGGGTGCCGACACAATATTTGGCCAGCGCGGCGATCGACACGGTATCGGTCTCGCAATCAGCGTCAAAAACGATGACACAATCGGGAGGCGAAGATCGCAAGTGTTCGCGACCGAATGCGAGCGCGTAGCCCTTACCGCGCTTATCCGGATCGAGCCGCTCAATCACTGGCTGTCCGGCTTGCCGCACCAACCGAGCAGTCTCGTCGGAACAATTGTCGGCCACGACGAGAAGTCGGATGTCGTTCGATAACAAAGGTCGGAGCCGCTCAAGCGTATCCAAGATGATCGAAGCCTCGTTGTGCGCCGGTATCAGAATGCACGTCGATGGAAGTGGCCCGGACACAGCAACGGGCTTCAGGCGTAGCGTACCGAGCAGCGCCTCCGCCGTGAAAATCAAAAGAACAAAGATCGGCGGCACCGCCAGCAGCCAGACGGCCCAGATTAGCATATCAATTGCATCCGCCGGATGAGCGATGAAAAAGCATGTTCAACTGACGTCCATTCTGCAGGGCATCGTGCTGCGCGGCGACGCGCGCGCGCCCAGTTCGCCCCATTTCAGCGAGCTGGTCGATCGGAGCCTCGATCGCAGCCTTCATCGCGTCAACCAGCGCGTCAATCGACCCCGCGGGGATGAGCCAGCCGCAGCTCGCATCGACCAGCTCTGGCGTGCCTGCAATTGCGGTCACGACAACGGGGCGTTCGAGCGCCAGCGCTTCCATGATGACTACCGGGAGACCTTCGGCGAAACTCGGGAGGACCATGGCGCGCGCTTCGCGAAGATGCGCTATCACGACGTCCGAACTTGCCCAGCCCACCAAATGCACAAACGCTTGCAACTGGTAGCGCTCGATCATTGCCTCAATGTCCGGTCGCATTTCGCCATCGCCGACGATCGACAGCCGGAATTGCTTGCCTTGATTTTTGAGCTTCGACGCAGCCTCGATCAGCAACGGGATGCCCTTCTGTCCGCTGAGGCGCGCTACGGCGCAGAGCTGCGGAGCCGCGGGCGGCGCAGCAGCATTCAAACCGTCCAAGAAGCTGCCGTCGACACCGCAGCGGACCACTTCGATCTTGTGCCAATCGGCAAAGCGGCTCCAGCGCATCAACTGACTGCGTCCATAGCTGCTAATCGCGATGCTAAATGCCGAATCGGCAATTTTGCCGCGCAGGTCGAGCGCGACTGGCGCATCGAATTCGTCCGGACCATGTACGGTGAAACTGAACGGGATGCCCGATAATTTGCTGGCGAGGCGGGCCACCATGGCGGGGTTTGTGCCAAAATGAGCGTGCAGATGCTCGACGCGATTTACGCGCAATCGGCGCGAAAGCGCACTTGCTTCGGCAAGATAAGCCGCTCGCCGAATTAAGGGACCGGGCTTCCATTCGACCCCCGAAAAAGCGGTTCGCATCGCGGCAAAGAAGCGCGCCGGGGAAAGGATCATGGCCCGCAACATGTCGAATAGCAGGCGAAACACGCCAAGTTGCAGCAGCACGAGCGTCTTCGGAACTTCTGCCCGGTCGCGCTCATCGGGCAACTCTGCGAGCTGCGCAGGTCGGATAGAAAAACGATAGACGTCGGTCCCTTCGGCCTCAACGGCCTCGATTTCCCGGCGTATGAAGCTATGGCTGGCGGCCGGATAGCGATTGATCAAATAGGCAACTCGCACCGTTCAGCCTTCAAATGATTCTTCCAAAGTGCGACTAGGGCGTCCGGCCACCTTTGCAAGAATAGCCTGTTTTTGTTAATGATCTTTTTCGTTGGCGAAGTCGGAATGCGCCGCCTAAGCGTGGAAGCCAACCAGGTATTGAATATGACAACCAACGAACAATCTGCGCCAGGCGAAGACCGTCAGCTTCGGGCCACAATCGATCGGCGCAGCGTCGTCGTCGGCCTTGGCCTCGCTGCGGGAGCAGCATTTTCGTACTTCAACACGCCGCGCGCGTTGGCGTCCCCCATTGCCGAGGCACGCTTTCAAGGCCTCATACCATCCAAGGTCGGTGGCTGGACCTCGCGCAAAAGCGCCGAGCTGGTCGTGCCGGCAGAGGATGAAGGTCAGGACAAGCTCTACGAAAATCTCGAGACGCGGATTTACGAAGGTAACAATCTTCCGGCGATGATGTTCCTTATCGCCTATAGCAGCGTGCAAAGGAACGACGTGCAGGTGCACCGTCCGGAGGTGTGTTACCCCGCTGCGGGATTTCCGATCGTTTGGACGAAGCCGGCAACAATCGATGCTGGCAACCGCAAGCTGTTCGGGCGCGAACTCCTGGCGGACCGCGGCGGTCTCAATGAGCGGATTATCTACTGGGTGCGGGTCGGCGACGAGTTTCCGATCGGGTGGGCCGATCAGCGCCTGACCATGGCACTATCGAACGCTCGAGGCGTGACTCCCGACGGGGTGCTGTTCAGGGTATCGACGATCGAGGAAGATCCTGAGCGCGCGGCAAGCGCCCTCAGGATGTTTATCAAGGCGTTCATCGCGACATCCAGTCCGTCATTCCGCGAGACCGTCCTCTTCTGATCAATGGGGTCGGGTCGACTTCGGCTCTTCCGGATGGTCGTGTTCAAAGGTCATGATGATGAGGCTAGATCGCCGTTCGCTTCTCATAGGATCCGCTTCGGGCGCGGGCATTGCGGCACTTAGCCTCGCCGGTCTGTGGACCGGCGGTTTCACGAGCAGCGCGGTCGAACCGCTCCCGCGGGATGAAAGTTTCCCCAAACTGCCGATCGGAATGAATTTGGCCGGGATCGCCGATTGGGAACCCGGATTTCCGTTCAAGAATCTGTTCCTCGGCGCGCGGCCTTGGCTGACACGGAACCTAAGCGGTAGCGGCGCACACGACACCAAGACCCAATCCGCGTTTCAATATGACGACGATGGCTATCCGCTACAGGTCCCGGTTACCGCTACCGGCGCAGCAGAGCCGCAGACGGTCTTTACTTATGTCCCCAACGTAAGAAGGCCCGGTCGCTATGTCTTGCTTTACGACGGGGAGGGCGAGATCGATGGCCTTGCAGCCACCAAAGTGATTTCGCGCAAGCCCGGTCGGCTGATGCTGCAAATGGCCCACAACAGCAAACTTTATGAAGCGGTGGTCATCAAGCGCTCGAAGTTGGGGAACCATGTTCGCAACATCCGACTGGTGGCAGCGGAACATGAAAGCAACAACCTCGCCGAGGACCCCTTTCTGCCCGAGTTCATGGATTTTTGTCGCCCGTTTCATTGTTTGCGGTTCATGGACTGGGCCGGGACGAACAATTCGACGGAGGAACATTGGAAGGATCGGAAGCGCCTCAGCTTTTACACGATGGTCGCAGTTGCAGGCGATCCGGAGGCTATCTGGGGTCCGGCGCCGACCTCTTTTCAGCTCCAATTCTCTGGTGGCGTGGCAATCGAGCTGATGATTCAGCTATGCAATATGCTCAAGATCGACCCTTGGTTCTGCATTCCGCATCGCGCGACCGATGATTATATCGCGCAATTTGCGCGGCTCGTCCGCGAAAAGCTCGACCCAAGCCTGAAGGTCTATCTGGAATATTCCAACGAGCTCTGGAACTGGGGATTTCACCAAGCAGGCTGGATGCTGCGTTCTCCGCTTGCTGGCGCACTGGTAGAAGCAAAGGGTGGCAAAGCTTGGAAGGACAGCGAAAAAACCAAAGGCGAGGGCCACCCCGAACGCATCGGCGCACTGTTCCGTCGCAACTTTTCAATTTGGGAGCGTGAATGGGCCGACGAGCCCCGACAGAGGTTGATCCGCGTCTGCGCGGTGCAGGCGGCATGGTTCGACGCGTCTAGGCGAACAATCCAATGGTGCCTCGACAATGGAGGAGTCGATGCCATTTCTCCAGCGGCTTATGTTGGCCCTGATGATGCGACCTACCAGAAGTGGTCTGATCTCGGCGCGACTCTAACCGCAGAGATGGTTATCGATGACGTAAACGCCGTCCTCCAAACCCAACGCATGGGCGCAGGGCTTGCCCAGACCGTGGCGTTTGGGAAACAGCACGGTCTGGCCTATGTCGCTTACGAAGCAGGCCAACATATTCAAGCGAAGGGGCAAGCCGAATTGCCCTATAGTCCGGCGCTCGCGGCCGCGCAGACGCATCCACGGATGTACGACCTTTATGTCGAGCTGCTGCGGTTTAATCGCGACCTTGATTGCAAGCTTTTTGCACATTTCAGCAGTATTGGGCGGCAAGGCACGCGTTGGGGCAGCTGGGGCGCTAAGGCCAGTTATAATACGCCCGACACCGACAGCCCAAAGATGCGAGCATTGCTTGATTGCAATGTAGTGCGCGCGTAACTCCAGATCCGCTGACGAAGGGGCACAGCGATTCCAAACTTATTTGCCTACGCGATGCTGGCCTTCTGGCCGGTGGTGACGATGATATTGTTCATTCTGCTGCCCGCACATCGCGCGCTAATTTGGTCGATCTTGGGCGCCTATCTGGTCTTGCCAGTCGGCACGTCGTTCGAAATTCCGATGGTGCCGTCGCTGGACAAGACGGTGGTCTCCAACCTGTCGATCCTGCTCTGCTGTTTCCTTTTCGTTCGCGAAAAGTGGCTGGGCGCGTTGCAAGACTCTGCCGTGGTCGCGTTGGCCGCAATTTTCATCCTGTCGCCCTTTTTCACCGCCTATTTCAATCCCGAGCCGCTCATTTATGCCGACCGCTTTATCCCCGGGATGACGATGTACGACGCGCTGGCGCAGGCCGCGGTCAATGCCATCACCCTGATCCCCTTTGTCGCGGCCTATGGCCTGATCAACAACGACGAGCGGCGGTGGCAGGTGATCATCATCCTCATCACCGCCGCGCTGGCCTATTCGGTGCTGATGCTGATCGAGGTGCGATTGAGCCCGCAGCTGCACCGCATGGTTTATGGCTTTTTCCCGCATAGCTTTGGCCAGCAGATGCGCGCGGGCGGATTTCGCCCTGTAGTGTTCCTGGGCCATGGGTTGTTAGTCGCGATCTTTTGCGCGATGGCGGCGGCTGCAGCGGTCGCGCGATGGCGAGAGGCAAGGGGACGGCAGAGAACGCGCGCGAGCCTTATCGCGCTCTATTTCGGGGTTCTGCTAGTGCTGTGCAAATCGGTCGGCGCGACGATATTAGCGGCGGTTTTCGTCCCCCTTGTCGCGTTTCTGCGCGCCAGACAGGTTGCAATGATTGCCGCCGCCGCGTGCATCATGATGTTGCTTTACCCCGCCATTCGCAGCGCCGGACTCGTGCCCACTGTCACGATATCGGAGCTGACAGGCTCCTTCAGTGCCGACCGGCAAGGATCACTTGGGGTCCGCTTGATTAACGAAGACCAGTTGCTGCAGCGAGCCGCAGCAAAGCCGATCTTTGGTTGGGGCAGCTGGGGCCGAAATCGCATCTATTCGCCAGAGGATGGTAAGGATTTAAGTACCACCGATGGCGCTTGGATCATTGCATTGGGAACTTGGGGCTGGGTTGGCTATCTTTCAATGTTCGGCCTATTATGTTTAGGCTGCGTTCGACTTCTAAGGCACCGAAAGAATCCGGAAATTATTTCATTTGTGTCTGCTGCACTGTGGATTCTTTTGACGATGAACCTATTAGATAGCATTCCGAATTCGTCTGTGAGACCAATTACATGGTTGTTCGCCGGTGCCTGTTTAGCGGGCGGAAGGCCACCTTACAAACGTGCGGTGGTTCCGATCGGCAAATTTGCACAGAGACCATCGCAGATTTAGCCTCTGATGCCAGCATCTATTGCTCCTTTGGCAAACTGTTGAACAAAGCCACCGCGCCCATATTGTGACTCGCTCGGGCGGGTCGGTCGTCAATACCGCGTCAACTGCATCTATCGGGAGCTTTTCGGGGCTAGCAAGCGATCGAAATCTGGACGGTCAAACTGTTTCGAGTGCCGCTCCTTTGGGCTTTCGACCAACGTCCGATCTCTGCTAGGGCGACCGGACGAGGGACCGGACAGTTAGGGAACCGGCTTGCAATTTTCTTTGAAGGAATTCCTGAAAGGCGATGGAACGCGCGCGCGCGCGCTGCGGAGTTCGGCGATACTTGTTTTCGGCTTCGGCAGTTCGAACGTGCTGCGCCTCGCCTCCAATCTCGTTCTAGCGCGCTTGCTGTTCCCTGAGGCGTTTGGTCTGATGTCGCTGGTCTATGTCTTCCTGACCGGCCTTGGGATGTTCTCCGACCTTGGCCTTAATCTTTCAATCATCCAGAACAAGCGCGGCGCGGAACCCGAATTCCTAAATACAGCATGGACACTGCAGATCATCCGCGGCGTGATTCTCTGGCTGTGCGCTTGCGCGCTCGCCTATCCGGCGACGCTTATCTACAACGAGCCTCAACTGGCCCAGTTGCTGCCTGTTGTCGGCCTGTCCGCCATCATCCAAAGCTTCACGACGACGAAAGTGGCGCTTGCCAACCGCAATCTGCAAATCGGGTGGCAGGTCTTCACGGACCTAGGTAGCCAGATCGTGACCCTTGCGCTAACGGCCGTGCTTGCGTGGCTTACCGGAAGCGTTTGGTCGCTTGTGGCCGGTGCACTTTTCGGCATCTTGCTCAAGGTCGCGGCGCAGCATGTCATGTTAAAAGGGCCGCCGAACCGCTGGCATTGGGATGCTGCGCTGGCTTGGGAGATGATCAATTTCGGAAAATTCATCTTTCTCGGCTCCATCGCCGGGTTCACGCTGACCCAGAGCGATCGCGCCATCCTGGGCGCCTATATTTCGCTAACCGATCTCGGCATTTTCATGGTGGGATTTATGTTCGCGACCGTTCCGGTCGAGCTTGCCCGAGCGGCGGGGTCCCAAATCGTTTTTCCGCTGTTCAGCAAGTTTCCGCCTCTGCAAAGCGACGATAACCGGGGTAAAGTGTTGAAGGCCCGCCGTCTGATCCTGCTCGCAACCGCGTCACTCAGCGCGTTGTTGTCGCTGGTTTCGGTACCGATGGTCGAGCTGTTGTACGATGATCGCTATCACAAGGCGGGCCCGATCATCGCGCTTCTTGGATTCACGGTAACAGCTCAGATCGCGACGTCGAACTATGACGGATCCTATCTCGCGACAGGAAATTCGAGACAGCACTTCAATCTGGTCGCGATTCAGGCGGTCATGCAAGTGATAATTTCATTTGTCATGATCGCGAAACTGGGCGTGTTAGGAGCTTGTCTTGCTGCTGGAATTACTGCAGTTATTTCTTACCCCTTTCGGGTGCGCGTAGTTCGACGTTTCAAATCTTTGGATCTAAAGACTGACTTGATGGTGCTTTTTATTGGTTGGGCAGGCGTTATGTTGGCTATGGATATTTGGCACGACGCATTTAGCGCGATTGATTTTTGGTGACATAATTTAGTGATACGCTGTTTCTCAAAAGTGAGTTTGAATGATTATGTATGCTCCAAGCCGCGGCGCCGACGAACGTAAGCAGCGATCTGTCCAACGCTACGGCTTGGGTATAAAGATGACGACCGACCTCTTGCTGCTTGCATCTCGCGCTCGTCGTCGGCTGGGATGGCGGGATTCTATAAGCTCGTCGTCGGTATCTCATGAGGTTTTGCACCCAGAGAGCGAAAGCCGTTTTAGACCGGCTTATTGCCTTCAAGATGAACTGCAGAAGGCCAAGGGGACGCTGCACGACGTTGACCTAAGCAAAGAGTTGCTTTCCGTCGCATCGGGGAGGAGATGGACGGGCGCTACTACCCACACCCACCTTCAAAAGATATACCTTCGCGGCGACAGGTTGCTATCGCCAAAAGGGAGTAAGCTAGTGGGAAATCCACGCTGGAAACCTCGGCATGACCAAAATGTTGCAACCTACACTCGCGCCGCCCTCCGAAGCTCTTTCATCGGAAGCCACTTCTTTGGCGATTGGCTTCGAGATGATGTAGCGACCCACCTCTTAGCAGAGATTTATGGAACTCCGATTAGCGTAGAACACGCTAATTGGGTGGATACTGAATTCTACTTGAAAGTATTTCGTCAAAGCTACGATCAATTGCAATGGGCATATTTTGACGAGTTGCATATCTTCGACGACATCCATCAGAACGAACATAAAGCGGCGCGGCTCCACGTTCTCAGAGACCGAATGAGGCAATTGATTGGCACTCGCGCCGGCGCCGGCAAAATTTTTTATCTTATGCGTGGGAAAAGTGGAGAGCAGCGAACCATTGTAAATGAACCGGATTTAGTAAACTCTCTCTCAAAAGCTGGAGTAGAAATAATTTCGACTGAACAGGATTCAGCATTGACCAACCTGCAAAGCATGATTGATTGCGCAATGGTTATTGGTTTAGGCGGCAGTCAACTTTCACATGCCATCTATTCTTTAGGTTCGGGAGGCTCTGTTCTAGCAATTCTACGTCCGTCTTATTTCTACAATCCTCACTATGATTGGTCTAGTGCATTAGGGATGAAGTACGGCCTGATGTTCGCAGATGAAGTATCCGGTGGTTATCATATAAATATAGATAGATTGATGAAAACCATAGATTTGGTCTTCGAATAGATTTTTTTAAACTTTATGATTTCAAATTGTCGATGACGAGCCCTTCGAATAATACCGCGATCATTCTGAACTCAACCTCGATCTCTAATCCAGTGACCAGTCCCGCGATCTCGCTTCATTTCAATCTCGCATAGTTGCGTGCATCGGGTCGAGACAATTGAGGACGGAGCGATCAATGTCCGGAATTGGGATCCACGGTCGTGTAGTCGGACCTGACATGCCTGCTCACGCTGCTTGCACCCGCCGCGCAACCTTTGCTAGATGCAATGCCTTGGGAGAGCGTTAAATCCGTCACGGTGACGGGTCGACATTCTTGCCCGATGCAAAAGCGAAAGTCGAACTTGCACCCTTCGGGCACAAAAACCGTGAAGCGCGTTTCCTGGGCTTGGCTGCAGCATAGCTGGCCGGCCTTGCTAGGGCTTGTCGCAGTCACATTTCCTACATGGCGTTTCATTACAACCGAAAGCTGGTCGACCGAACAGGGATCGCACGGCCCGCTGGTCCTGGCGTCGGGGCTCTGGCTGTTAGTCAAAATGCTGCCCGAGACAACCTCAGTTCGTCGGCGCCCCCCCGCCTGGCGCGCCTATGGCGCCATTGTTGCAATGGCCGCCGCCCTCATCCTTTTCCGCACCGCGGCGGTGATCGAGCTGGAGGTCTATGCCCTCTACGGTCTGTTCGTTGCGGTGCTCTACAGCTACATCGGCACGCGCGCGCTCCAGATTCTGTGGTTCCCGCTATTCTACCTGCTTTTTGCAGTACCGCTGCCCGATAGCCTGGTCGCGGCGCTGACCAACCCGCTCAAAATGTGGATCAGTCAAAGCGCCGTGTCGCTGCTTTATTTTCTAGGCTATCCGATCGCCAGTGCGGGGGTAATGATCCAGATCGGCCAATATCAGCTGCTCGTGGCAGCAGCCTGCGCTGGCCTGAACTCGCTGATCACGCTGACCGCGCTTACCCTCTTCTATGTTTATCTCAGCCACCGCGCCAATTGGCGTTATATGGTGTTGCTCATCGCCACCGCGGTTCCGGTCGCGATCTTCTCGAACATGGTGCGCGTGCTCCTGCTCATCCTCATAACCTATCATAGTGGTGAAGCAGCAGCGCAGGGGTTCCTGCATAATTTTGCGGGAATGACGACCTTCGCCATTTCGCTGGCGACGATCTATCTGCTCGATCTGGCGGTGCAGAAGAGCCTCGGCTGGACGCAAAAACGTCGGGCGAAAGCCTAACCGATCTTCTCATCCGGAGCCGCAAACGGCTTCAGGAAGTGAAAGATGTAAGCCATGACTGCGACGATCACGACAACTGCCGGAACCATATAACCTTCGTTGCCGAGATAGTTGGACACGGCGCAGCCCACAGCTGGCGGCAGATAATGATAGATTTTATCGCGCGGCACTTCCTCGGACGAGCGCTGCAAGAACAGCACCGCCAATCCCACGAAGACGGCGACGGTGACCCAATCGTAGACAGTTTCCAATTCGGAATCCTCGTTGTAAAGTAGTCTTAAGGGTCGCTATGGCACCCGCTTAATTTCAGGGCAGAAAGTCGCAATTTGCGGTCTGCGATCCTTAGGGGGCGTAAGTGAATTATACCATAACTGCAAGACTGGCATTGGCCGGTGTAGCGCTGATCAGCCTTCAGGCGTGCAGCAGCGAGCCGACGGGCCAAGTTGTCGCCGTCGTCAACGGCGAAGAGATCACCCAGCAGGAACTCAACGCCGAAATCGCCGAACTCCCTGCACCGCCCGTCGGCGACAAGGAAGCGATCCGCCGCCAGATCCTGCAGCAGATCATCGATCGCCGCCTGATGGCGCAGGTCGCCAAGGAAGACGGTCTCGATCGCGACCCGATGTACATTATTCGCGAACGGCGGCTGAAGGAAGAATTGCTCGTCCAGATGTACGGGGTGAAGACCGCCGACACGGTGCGCGTTCCTGACGCTGCTTCGGTCAAGAAATATCTTGCCGAAAATCCCGGCAAATTCAGTCAGCGCACTGCCTATCTCGTTGACCAGATCAGCTTCGACTTTCCGAGCGACCAGAAAATCCTGAAGGCGCTCGAAGCCGACAAGTCGCTGGCCGATGTCGAAGAAACGCTGAAGAGCTTCAAGATCGACTATTCCAAAGGCGCCAACAGCATGGACTCGGGTAACATTCCGACGCCGGTGCTGAACCAGATTCTCGCGCTGCCCGCAGGCGAGCCGTTCATCATCCCGATGCAGGGCAAGGTGGTCGTCAGCGTCATTACCGGCCGCCAGCCCGTTCCGACCACGGAGCAGCAAGCCAGCCCGATGGCGGCGCAGACGATGCGAGCCGAAAGCATCGGCAAGGTTCTACGAACGCGGCTCGAAGAGGCCAAGGCAAAGGCCAACATCTCGTATCAAGATGGCTTGGCTCCGTTGCCGAAAAAGACAGCAGCAAAATAGCCGGATCCGGCGCAAGCCGCGCGACGACCGAAGTAAGGCTATGGCCAGCGTAGCAAGTTGTGCCACGCTGAGACAGCTAATTGGTTGATATACGGTCAACTACCGAGCATAAGCGTCGCGAGTCGAAAGAGAGGGTTGCCGTGAGTATCGAAGGGGCCGCGCCAAAAGCCCAAGCGGGCTACAGGAAGACTCGCGTCATCCTGCTGCTTGGCATAGCTCTCATCGGGTTCACCCGCCTTGAAGACCGCGCCATTATCCAGACGCCCGGCGCCGCGCCCAGTGCCATGGCTGCTATGGCAATACCGCCTTCAGACGAGACCGACGACGGGACTTATGCCGACGAGCCGGATGGCGTCGTCCGCGTTGGCAATGCGACGCGGGTTCCTCGCAATCGCATTCGCCGGGCTTTGCGCGACCGAGACTTCAACACTGTCGCCGCGCGCGGGGTCGGCCCGGGCATCGTCGCCCCGGCGGCTCCTATCGGCACCGCTCCTGCAGACGCGGCGACAGTCGCAGCCGTCACCGATGCCTTCGCACCGGCAGCTGGCCCCGCGGCGACCTTTGCGTCACTCGGCCCTGCGCTCGGCCCCACGGCCACGCCGGTATTTTCAGCTAGCCTACCTCCCCCAACCAATGGCGGTAGCACTGGCGGCGGAACCGGCGGCGGGAGCACTGGCGGCGACACGGGCAATCAGCCGGGCACAGGTCCGGTTACCGCGGTTCCTGAGCCCGCCACCTGGCTTTCCCTGATCCTCGGCCTCTTCGGCATCGGCGCTGCGCTGCGGCGCCGAAGCCGCCAGGCCACCCGGCAATTCGTGACGGCGCGCGCAAAGCTTTGAGCGCCGAGGCTATGAAATCGTCGAAGCGGTCGCCGCTTTTGAGACTCGCCGCGCAGGCTTGGCTGGCAATCGCTGGGCTCTACTTCCTTTGGGAAGCCATGAACTATCGCGGGTTCTTTGGCAGACTCGCCGAGCTGCAGATCCATTATTTCGGGGCGTATGCCCCGCTCCTGACCTTCCTGTTCCTGTTCGGTCTGGCGGCGCTTCCCGCGTGGCTGCTGCTTCGGATCCTGCGTCGCCGCGAACAGCAAGAACAGTCCCCGAGCGAAATCCTGAGTCTTCAGATCAAGCGGGGTAAAAGGCTGCGGACGATCTTGTACAGCTTTGCGGCGGCGACAACGGTTGTCGTGGCAGCCTTCATTGTCTTTGTGCTTTTCATGCTGCCCAGTCCGCAAGGCAATGTGCAGACGATCGCCGCGAGCGATGTAGGAACGATAGCGGTCAAGGAAGGCCCGGCCCGCATGGTTGGCGGCGAAATCGGTACGATCGTTTTCTTCGGCCAGGACTGGTTCATTGGCGACGATCGCATGGCCTTCGCGCCCTATCGCGCTGCCGGAAAAGACGGTCGCCTCGCGCGCGTGTTCGTGCAACTCGAAGCCAAGAGCAAAACCCAGCTCGCAAGCATCACCCAACGCCCGGCATGGTCAGGCATTCTCGTCGAGGGTGGCCTTCCCGGGACCGCGCGCGTGCTGTTCAATTCGCTCGGCGTCGGGATCAGCGATCCCTACTACACCCTCTACCGCGACGAATATTCGCTGAAGATCCGCTACTGGCTGCAAGCCATCCAATGGACGATCCTCGCGGTCTTCCTACTGATCTTCGCGCGCATGCAGACGAGGCGCGTGAAAAAGCTCGAGGAAGAGCGCGGCGAACTGGTCGCCTGACGGCGGTATCGGACTTACATTTCGCAGGCTGCCCTTTATGCCGTGCGGCTTGCGCCGTGCTCGCCAATCGTTAATCCGCCATTAGCCACGCCAAGAAACCGAAGCTGAAAATTGAACCGCTAAGTCGGCTTCATGCGGCAATATCTCTACTTCATTGCAGGCGTCATTACTGCGAGTGCCGTGGTGCCCTTTGCCATGCCGCAAGCTCAGTATGTTGCTGCGACCGCATATACCGCCAGATCTGCGAATTCGGACAGCGCCTCCCTTCAAAAAGGCAAGGGGACGCAGCGCGACGAAAATGGAATGTTTTATATTTCGGGCGGCATAGGCCCGAAATCGATCCGCTTCCTCGTCGACACCGGCGCGAGCCACGTCATTCTCAGCCATGCCGATGCGCAGAAGGCTGCAGGCGACAAAGCGGTTGGAGAAATGCGCACAGTCATGACCGCGGGCGGTCCGGTTGCAGTCGATTGGGTTGTAATCAAGGAAATTGAGTTTGAGGGGCATATCCTCAAGAATCTCAAGGCGGCCGTTCCCCACCGCGATGTCGGATTGTCGCTGCTGGGCCAGAACGCGCTCGCGCAGTTCGAAGCCGTGCACATCAATGGTGACAGGCTGACGCTCTCACGCTGAAACCTATCGGCAACCGCGGGCTCGCATCAAAGATCTACGCTGATTTTGACATTGGTAGGATTCACACCGAGCAAGTTTGCAATTTGTACCTTGCTCGAAGCAAGCACCTCGGGAAGCGATTCAGGATGCACGCCCGAGTGCGCCACAAGCTGCTGACTTGGGACGCCCAAGATCTTTGCCAGGTCCGACATGCGGTGCTGGCGTGGCTGCGAGCGATCGCTTTCCCAATTGCTGATTGCGACCGGAGTCACCCCCAATTGCGCCGCTATTTCGACCTGACTGAGACCCTGCGCCATTCTTAACCGCTGCAGCCTTGCACCGAAGGTGTCGACCAACTGCGGTTGACTATCTCCGTTGTCAGCGTCGTCCAGTCGGCGCCATACGGCCTTTTCCAGCAGGGTCGAGGCGACCGGCTCGGCGAACTGACAGCCATAAAGCCTGGCCCCGGTCCATCCGATCTGACCCTTAACAACATCATGGTCATTGAAGGCGGTTTCGATCTGTTCGCCCAGCCGAAGCGCTTGGCTGCTCTCGATCAGGACCCCGGTAGCCGACAGATTGTACAGGCGGACAGGCACCCGGCGACTGCCTTGGCGGCTTTCCGAATTATACATTTCAAGACGAACAAGTTCACCGTTCGAGGCGGGGAAATCTAGCGTGCCGGCAATTGTCATGACATTTCCCCACTGGCCGACCTACGCTTGTCTTATCCGCTGTGAAGGACACGCCGTCAACGCGTCGCAAGAATGCGCACTCTCCGCTTGATGCCGCGCCTATGCCGCGTACCCGGCGAATAATGCAGTACGCCTACTTCAGCAAATCGATCGCGAAGGCGCGCACTTCGTCGGCCATGTCGGGACGCTCGAGCGCGACCGCGAGATTGGCCTGAACATAGCCCGCCTTCGACCCGCAGTCGTACCGCGCGCCATCGAAGGTGACCGCGTGGAACGGCTGGCTGCCGATCATCGATGCCATCGCGTCGGTCAGCTGGATCTCGCCGCCCGCGCCCTTTTCCTGCCCCTCGAGCACGCGCATCACTTCGGGCTGGAGGATGTAGCGGCCAGAGATGATCAGGTTCGACGGGGCATCGGCGACCTTCGGCTTTTCGACGAGACCCCTGACCTCGGTCAGCGCCCCGTCGCGCGCGCCGGGGGCGATTACGCCGTAACTCGCCACCTGCTCGCGCGGCACTTCGAGCACCGAGATCAGATTGCCGCCGACCTTGTGATAGGCATCGACCATCTGCTTCATGCAGCCGGGCGATCCGTGCATGAACTCGTCAGGCAGGAAGATCGCAAAGGGTTCGTCGCCGACGATGTCGCGCGCGCACCAGATCGCATGGCCCAGCCCCATCGGCTCCTGCTGGCGGACATAGGCGCAATTGCCGGGGCCGAGCCGCGTCGGCGCCAGCACCGACAGATCCTTGCCACGTTCGGACATCGTCTTTTCCAGCTCGAACGCGATGTCGAAATGATCCTCGATCGCGCTTTTTCCGCGCCCGGTGACAAAGATCATCTGCTCGATCCCCGCCTCGCGCGCCTCGTCGACAGCGTACTGGATCAGCGGGCGGTCGACGACCGGCAGCATCTCCTTGGGGATCGCCTTGGTCGCAGGCAGAAAGCGGGTGCCGAGACCGGCGACGGGAAAAACGGCTTTGCGGATCGGTTTCACGAAAACATCCATTCATAGGTCAAGCGAAGGGAGAAACGGGCTGCCGACGGAATCGGCGACCATATTGGCGGCTGCGACCCATTACGCTTGCGGGGTGAGGACGTCCGTTGACAACCAATAGCATCGCAGCGGTTGGAAAAATGGAGCAGGAAACCAGGCCCGTTTAACCAGTGGCGATGCGGATGTCCGAAATCGAGAACATGCCGAAGCCATTGGTTTCATTGACGGCTCAAAACGCCTGTGCGAGTAGCAAAGCTGATGACGTCAGCGGCAATATCGCTTTGAGATATGCGATAAACGGTACAGATCAGCCCCGCAGAATCGGTGCTACTTAAAATTCGACAGGGGGCAAAAGTGCAACGAAAGGGAATTGTTCTCGCCGGCGGGTCGGGAACGCGCCTTTATCCATTGACGCGAGCTATTTCGAAGCAGCTGGCGCCCGTTTTCGACAAGCCGATGATCTATTATCCGATCGCGGTCCTCATGCTCGCAGGCATTCGCGAAATCTTGATCATCACCACACCCGAAGATCAGCCGATGTTCGAACGTCTGCTTGGCGACGGCTCGGACTGGGGGCTCGAATTCCACTATGCGGTACAGCCCGAGCCGGCGGGTCTTGCGCAGGCATTTCATATTGGCGCCGATTTCCTCGCCGGTGCACCCAGCGCGCTCATCCTGGGCGATAACATCTTCTATGGCCATGGGCTCGGCGAGATGTTGCAGGAAGCGGATAGTCGGACGAGCGGCGCGAGCGTGTTCGCGTATCAAGTTTCCAATCCGCGAGCCTATGGCGTGGTCGAGATCGACGGCCGATGCAACGCGCTCAGCATCGAAGAAAAGCCCGCGAATCCCAAATCCAACTATGCCGTTACCGGTCTTTATTTTTATGACGAGACTGTCGTCGAGCGCGCTCTGGCGCTGAAGCCCAGCGCTCGCGGCGAGCTGGAGATTACCGATCTCAACCGCTCCTACATGGACGATGGCTGTCTCTCGGTGCAGATTATGGGGCGCGGTTTTGCCTGGCTTGACACCGGCACACACGCATCGCTGCTCGATGCCGGCAATTATGTTCGCATCACTGAAGAACGCCAAGGACTGAAAATCTGTTGTCCCGAAGAAATTGCCTGGCGGTTGCGCTATATCGATGACGCCAAGCTCAAGGCGGTTGCCGAGCCTCTGCGAAAATCCGGTTATGGCGACTATCTTCTCAATCTCCTGGAAAACAGAAGCTTCTGATGCGGTTCGTCGAATGCGATATTCCGGGTCCGCTGATCATCGAGCCCAAGGTCTTCGGTGATGATCGCGGCTTTTTCCTCGAAAGCTGGAACCGCGCCGCCTTCGCAGATGCCGGACTTGATATGACATTTGTCCAGGACAATCACAGCCGCTCGTCGCGCGGCGTGCTCCGCGGCCTGCACTATCAGAACCCCAACGCACAGGGAAAGCTCGTCCGGGTTGTAAATGGCCGCGTCTTCGACGTGGCCGTCGATATTCGCCGGTCGAGCAAGACCTTCGGCCGCTGGATCGGCGTCGAACTCAGTGCAGCCAATCAGCGAATGCTATGGGTACCGCCAGGCTTTGCACACGGCTTTCTGACCCTCGAGGACCAAACCGACTTTCTGTACAAATGCACCGATTTTTATCAGCCGACCGCTGAGCACTGCGTCCGTTGGGACGATCCAACCCTCGCCATTGATTGGCCGATTGAGGGGCTACGTCCCGAACTCTCGACGAAGGACCAAGCCGGCAAGCTACTCACCGAAAGCGCACTCCCCGAATGAAAGCGCTGATCACTGGAGCGAATGGACAATTGGGTCGGGCATTAGCGGACCGCGCCCCACCAAACATCGAACTGATTCCTCTGACGTCAGCACAGCTGGATATCTCCAACCGAAGCGCGGTCGACGCGGCTTTCAGCAATTACGCTCCTTCTATCCTGATCAATGCAGCAGCCTACACCAAGGTCGATGCGGCGGAGGATATGTCGGAGCTGGCCGATCGCGTGAACCACATTGGTGTCGCCCATCTCGCTCATGCCGCGCAGCGTAGCGGCGCCCGGATGGTGCAAATCTCCACCGACTTTGTCTTCGACGGCATGGCCTCAAGTCCTTACCGCACCGATGCGCCGACCGCTCCGCTCAATGTGTACGGCACAACAAAGCTGGCCGGCGAGGCGGCAGCCGGGGGCGATGCGCTGATTATCCGGACCAGCTGGCTGTACAGCGCCTATGGCAATAATTTCGTTGCCACCATGCTGCGGCTCATGCGGGAACGCACTTCACTCGGCGTGGTCGCCGACCAGGTTGGCACGCCGACGAGCGCTCACTCGCTTGCAGACGCCATATGGAAACTAGCGGCGTCCGACATCGTGGGCGTTCTTCATTACAGCAATAGCGGCGTCGCGAGCTGGTACGATTTTGCCGTAGCCATCATGGAAGAGGCCGTTGCGATCGGCTTGCTGGAACAGGCTATCGAGATCGTGCCCATCGTGTCGAGCGCTTATCCGACCCCGGCAAAGAGGCCGCACTTTTCCGTTTTAGACAAAAGCGACACAACCGAAGCACTCGGACATGCCCCTCCGCATTGGCGGGCCAGTCTTCGTGACGTCTTGGAGGCAATCAAAAGCAATGGATAATGTGCTGATCACTGGCGGAGCGGGCTTCATAGGATCGAACTTTGTCCGCTATCTTCGCGACCATAATCCGGACAGCGGGATCGTCGTTCTCGACCTCCTGACCTACGCTGGAAATCGTGCTAGCCTCGACGGGATCAAGGACATTGAGCTCGTCGTTGGTGACATCCGCGACAACGAGCTGGTGCGCCAGCTGCTCAAAACACGGAAAATCGACACAATCGTCCACTTCGCGGCAGAAAGTCACGTCGACCGTTCCATTGAGGGGCCCGATGCTTTTATCGACACCAATATCCTCGGGACACACAGCCTTTTGAAAGCGGCGAAGGCAGAATGGCTGGATGCCGGGACGGGTCGGCCGCACCGCTTTCATAATATTTCGACGGATGAGGTCTTTGGTTCGCTCGAACCCGAGGATCCGGCGTTTAGCGAAACCACCCCTTACGCGCCGAACTCGCCCTACTCAGCTTCCAAAGCGTCAGCCGACCACCTCGTCCGAGCTTATCACCACACGTTCGGGCTCGTGACCACGACCACAAACTGCTCGAACAACTACGGACCCTATCAGTTTCCTGAAAAGCTGATTCCGTTGTTCATTATCCGCGCGCTCCACGGCCAGAAACTGCCAATTTACGGGGATGGCATGAATGTGCGCGACTGGCTCCATGTCGCAGATCACTGCCGGGCCATTCAAGCTTGCTTGCAACACGGTCTGCCCGGAGAAACCTACAATGTGGGTGGAGGCGAAGAACTGCCAAATATGAAAGTGGTTGAAGAAATTTGTGCTGCCGTCGACGGGGCATTCGCCGCCGATCCTAAATTGGCCGAGCGTTTTCCAGCCGCCCCTGCCGCCCAGGGCCGCTGCACCGCGGAACTCAAAAACTTCGTCACCGATCGCAAAGGTCATGACCGCCGCTATGCGATCGATGAGAGCAAGGCGCGATCAGAACTGCAATACGCACCAGAGCGAGATTTTTCCAAAGGCCTCCGCGAAACCGTCTCGTGGTATCTAGCCAACGAAATGTGGTGGCGGCCTCTCGTCGCGCGACCGGCGGACTAAACCCGCGCAAGATCGAGCCGCGCGTTACGAGGTTTCACGGCGACGCTGCCGCTAAGTCGCAGGTTTCACAATCTCGGTATTTGGTCAGAAAGCTGCACCGCAAATGCCCATGCGGGGTCGAAATGCGCTCGCCTTTGGGCGTGAGCACGCTTGGCTGGTAAGCGTGGTCTGAAGCTTTCAATTACCCATAAGTCGAACGGATGGCGTTAGCGCCGATTTTGATATCCATAAGCCGGGACCATCCGCGCCAGATCACGATGTTGCCAGGCGGCGGATCATGGGCTCGGGCCAGGTAACCGCCGAGCCGCGCGATCTGGGTCAGGTAATCGGAGAGGGTTCTGCCCATGGGCGCCCTATTTCGAGAAGCCGCAAGGTGATCAATCAGGGCGATTTCATCATCAGTCAATGCGAGTTTGGGGGATGCGGCAGGCGCGGCGCGGTTGATCATGGTCACCCAGAACAGTCGCCAGGATAGGATGCAGAATATCGCGATCAGATTGGCAAGGCGATCGGCGGTCCGGAGCCGTGCATCCTCGGCGCGGCAGCCGGATTTGAGTATCTTGTGGAAGAGCTCGATCTTCCAACGCTGGGCGTACCAGTCGAGCTTTTCGATGGCCTGGTCAGGCGTCGTCACTGGTAGATCGGTGATAAGCCGCCAGTCGACAGGAGCCCGGCCTTCGGGGGCCCCACATTCACGGGCATGCAGGACGGTCAGACTGAGGGGCGGATAGCGCTTTTGCTTCCCGATCGGCGGCAAGACCTGGATACGCCGATAGCGTAGCTCGATGTCGGCATGATCATCCTTGCTGACGGCGACCCGATGTATCGCCTGTACGGACACTTCGCTCATTTCGTCGGCAATGGTGTGATCACCGTCGCCGGCCAGGCGATCGACACAGGTGCGGACAAGAAAATGCGTGCCGATCGCTTGGGCCTCGCAGAAGAATTCGTAAATATCGTTCTCGCGGTCGCCGATATGGACCAGGCGATCGGGCTCGCCCAGCAGGGCGGCCGACTGGCGCATGTTTTCGAGCCAGCGGTAGCTCTCCTTTTCCTCGATCGGCACGCGGGTGGGATTGATCCGGCGCTTCAGCGCGTTGGTGCCCTTGAACTTGGTGCGGGTCCAGAATTTCGCCGCCGTCAGCCCAAGCGGTAATCCTTCGGGCGTGACCGCAAGGCTGGAGTGCATGAGCAGCCCGCAGACCGTATGAAGCCGCAGCCGACCATTTTCATCGCGTCGGCTGGGAACCAGGCTAATGGCACCGATTCTTTCGGGATCGCGCCGTTGATAGGAGAATTCAGTGGTGTCCTGCAGAACGAGGATAAGCCCATCAGTCGCGGCAACGCGGGCCCGCGTCGCCTGGAGATGGCCCGCGAGGATATTGCCTTCGTTTACCGAACTATTCGACAAAAAGCGGTACGCTGCCTTGGTATTTGCCCAGTCCTGACAGGCCATCGGGATCGGCGCGCCAATCGCTCCCGCCATCTGTCCCAGCATCGTGCGCAGCCGCTCGCCCAAGCGCTTATCGCGAAATGCGCCGAGATCGACTTCCTCATCGGCCCATTTGACCGCATCGAAAACAGAATTGCTCATTGTGCACCCCACCAACCGTTTCAGGTGCCAGGAAAGGAATCATGTCCGATTCCGGGCAAGCAACGGCCATGCGACCAACGGAATCACGCCAACGACGAGTTGTGGGTAATTGAAAGCTTCAGGACACGGTTACCTTGGCTGACAAAAAAGTGATTCTCTGAGACGCCCTGATTTGTTTCGTACGTTTTTCGTACGCCATTTTTGCAGAACAGCTAAGTCATTGAAAAATGGCGCACCCGACAGGGGTGCAAGAAACAACCGGAATCAATAGGAAGCGAAGGCTAACCGGCACATTATCGCCAACGGGAAACTGCCCCGCACCGCGATTGATGGCTAACCTCGACCCGCCCCCGCGTCGGCGAAAAATAATAGCCCCCGCGTCGGCGGCAACCGATGCGAGGGCAAACCATATCCGTGGAGCGGTAAGGCAGGCGGGATATACCGCAAGCCGGGCGGTGACGCAATGAAGGCGGCGGATATTCGCGAGGAAGCGGAAGCCGCCACGCTCCGCGTTCGCCAGCCTCACCTCGATCGCCTGCTCGCCTTGGGCGTCCCCGGCCGGGCCATTGCCGAACTCGGTTCGCGGCAAATCCCGTTCGGTGTCGGGCACGTCGAGCGGATCGAACGCGGCCTGTATCAGCCCGGCGAGGGACCGCTGCATGTCCTGTCGCCCGTCTATGCGGACGGCGAGGTGATCGACATCGTAGCGTGGCGCAGCGATGCCCCGGCGAACTGGGCGTGGCGCACCGGCCTTGGCTGGGCGCTGGGCACCGATGAACTCTCTCAATTGAGCGAGTATTGGCCGGGCGATCCCCCGATCCAGCTTCATGCCACGCCGCTTGAGTGGCTGCGCGCCGGGGGCACCGGCATATGCATCCTCGATTGGGAAGCCGACGAGCTGGAATCGTTGCGCGGCCTGAACGCGATCGAGGCGGACGAGCTTGTCGCCACCCGCCTGCACCGGGCGCTCAGCAAGCCCCGCCGCCTCCCCACCATCATCAAACGAAAGGCGGTGCGCTATGCCGCGTAATCTCGCTTCCTTCCCGCCCGCCAATGACGGGGGGCCGATGTTGCTGCCGTTGCTCAATCCTGCCGACTGGCAGGGGCAGGACGTGCCCTCGCGCGAATGGGCATGGGCTGACTATATTCCGCACCGGCAGGCGACCTATCTCACCGGGCCGGGGAGCGCGGGCAAGTCGCTGCTCTCGCAACAGCTCTGCACCTGCATCGCCCTTGGCTTGCCTTTCATGGGCAAAGACACCCGACAGGCGGTCGCTATCTATGTGACCTGCGAGGATGATGCCGACGAGCTGCACCGGCGCCAGAAAGCCATCTGCGATGCGCTGGGCGTCCCGCTGTCGGCCTTGTCGGGCAAGCTGCACCTTGTCAGCCTCACCCGGGCGACCAGCAACGCGCTGGTGACGTTCACGCCGGACGGCAACCCGATCGTGTCGGATACCTATCGCACGCTGCTCCATACTGCGCGCGCGACGGGCGCGAGCTTTCTCGCCCTCGACAACGTGGCGCATCTGTTCGGCGGCAACGAGAATATCCGCAATCAGGTGGCGGTGTTCGTCGGGATGCTCAACAATCTGGCGAGCGAGATTGACGGTAGCGTCCTGTTTCTCGGTCATCCGAACAAGGCCGGGCAGGACTTTTCCGGCTCGACGGCATGGGAAAATCAGGTGCGGTCCCGCCTGTTCATGGAGGTGCCGAAGGACGAGGATGGCAATGCTCCAGATCCTGACGCCCGCGTCCTTGTGCGCGGCAAAGCGAACTATGCCCGCAATGGCGAGCGTATCACCTTCCGCTGGCTGAAATGGGCGTTCGTGCATGATGACGACCTGCCGCCTGACATGGCAAAAGAGATCGCATTGAACGTGCAGGCCAACGCCGAGAATGCGGCCTTCCTCCGCTGTCTCGCGCTCGCCACCGAACAGAAGCGCGCCGTCTCGCACAACCCCGGCAGCAACTTTGCTCCGAAGGTTTTCGCGGCCATGACCGAGGGTAAGAAGCATAGCGAGAAGGGCTATCGGGCAGCGATGGAACGACTGCTCCATCTCGGCCAGATCGCGCTCGACCAGCCGCTCTGGCGCGGTCCGAATCGGGTGATGAAACAGGGCATCAAGGCGGTCGAAATCTGCACCGACCCCCCTGCACAAACCCCCTGCACCGACCCGCACGAAACCCGCACAAATCCTGCACGCTTCAACCCCCCTTATATCAAAGATATAACCGGCGCGGCCCCTGAGGCCACCGCGCCTCTTTCCGAAGGGGACGAATGATGAACCTGATCGAATATGTGGAGAGCCTCGAAGGTGACGCGCTCGCGGCTGCGGTCAAGGTGCTGGACTATTTCAGCCGTCCGATGACCTCACGCGAGATCGAGGCCACGCTGCGAAGCCACGGCATATCGAAGCCCCGCGCCGCCAAGGTCGCGGATGCCGTGAAGGGAATGAAGATCATCGCCATGATTGGAGACGGGCATGTCTAAGTGGCCCTACAACACCGCACGGTGGAAGCGGCTGCGTGCTGCTCACCTTGCCATCGAACCGGCCTGTCGAGGGTGCCGCAACAGCGGCAGGCTCACCCGCGCCAACACCGTCGACCATGTTGTCGCGATCAGCGAGGGCGGCCCTGCCTTCCCCGGTCACGATGGCCTCGCCAGCTACTGCCCTGCCTGCCACAGCGCAAAGACCGCGAGGGGTGGCGAGGCTGGCGCGGTGCGATCGACCAAGCCCCGGCGCGGCTGCGATGCCGATGGCAACCCGCTCGACCCGACGCATCCGTGGAGCAAAATTCCCGGCGAGAAGTTTGGAAAATCGCTCAGGGCTGACGCTCGGATACCGCCGTCGAATAGAAATAATCAGTTAGTTTCAGGGGGAAGCCGACATGGGCGCTAGGGGGCCGGGTGCTGGAAAGCTGAAAGCGGTCGCCGCGCGCGCGCCTGCGATCGTCAGCCACCCTTGGGAAAAAGACGGGATGCCAGCGGCCGATAGGGTGCTCGCATTTCTCGGAACGCTGCCGATCGTGTCGGGCCTTCGTGCAGGCGAGAAAATGGAGGTGCTCGACTTTCAGGAACGCTTTGTCCGGGGCGTCTATGCCGAGACCGAGGGCGAGCGGCTTGTGCGCCTTGCTGGCCTGTCGGTCGCACGGGGCAATGGCAAGTCGGGCCTGCTCGCCGGGCTGGGGCTGGCGCACCTGCTAGGCCCGATGATGGAGCCGCACGGGGAATGCTACGCCGCCGCACTCGATCGCGAACAGGCGGGCGTGCTCTATCGCATGACGTGCGCCTACATCTATGAAACGCCGTGGATGGCGGGCCGGGTGAATATCCGCGACCAAACGAAGGAAATCACTGACCTCGAATCGTCGTCGCTGTGGCGGGCGCTCACGTCCGATGCGCGAAAGGCGCATGGTCTCGCGCCGTCTTTCTGGATCGCAGACGAGGTGGCACAATGGCGCAGCCGCGAGCTTTGGGACAATCTCCGCACCGGCATGGCGAAGCGGAAACATGCGCTGGGCGTCACCATCTCGACGCAAGCGGCGGATGACCTACATTTCTGGTCGGAGATGCTGGACGCGGAGCCGATGCCGAGTACCTATGTCCAGCTCCACGCCGCACCGGATGATTGCGCGCTGGACGATCGCGAAGCATGGAAGGCGGCAAACCCGGCGCTGGGCGCGTTTCTCAACGAGGCTGAATTTGCCGACGCCGCGGCAATGGCGATGCGGTCGCCGTCCTTTGCGCCCGCATTCCGCCTGCTCAACCTCAATCAGCGAATTGCCGCCGAGGGCCGCTTCATCGAACAGGCGGATTGGGAGGCCAATGGCGAGCCGTTCGATCCGATCGAGCTGGAGGGCGCGCGCTGCTATGGCGGGCTGGACCTGTCGAGCACCCGCGACCTGTGCGCTCTTGCCCTGTATTTCCCCGATCATGGGAAACTGCTCGCCTGGCACTGGTTGCCAAAGGACACGATCGCGGCCCGCGTCGAGCGCGACAGGGTGCCTTACGATCGCTGGGCGGCCGATGGCTGGGCAGACGTGACCGTGGGCAACGCGCGCGACGACCTCGCCATCGCCATGCAACTGGCGGATATTCGCAGCCGGTATGACGTGCAGGGAATCGCGTTCGACCGCTGGCAGATTGCCCGGCTCAACAAGCTGCTGAGCGACGAAGGAATCGACCTGCCGATGCGTGAATTTGTGCCGGGCTTCAAATCCTACGCAGCGGCGGTGGATGCGTTCGAGCGCGCGCTGCTCGGCCGGAAGGTCCAGCACAACAATAATCCGCTGCTGCGCTGGCAGGCGGGCAACGTCATCGTGGAGACCGATCCGGCCGGGAACAGGAAGCCGACGAAGGCCAAGAGCCTCGACCGGATCGACGGCATCGTGTCGGCGATCATGGCTTGCGGGCTGGCCGCGACAGACGAAGGTGAGGCCGTCTATCGCGGTGCCGGGCCGATGTGGGTCTAGCGGTCGCCGTCCGTCTTCGGCTTCTGAGGGGCCGGCGCTGGCGCGGGCTCGGGATCGCGGCTAGGCTTGCGACGCCCGGTGTCGCCAAGAGCCCCTCCGCTGAAGCCTCCCGTCTTTTCGCGCTTTTCATTCGACATTGCTATTCTCCCCCAATTGTGTCCTATTCCAAGCGGACCGAGCCGCAGCGCCAACTGCGACCCGGCCCTGACCAAACAACCTAACATGGAGGTTATTATGGGTAACACTGATCTACGGACGGAATCCGTCCACGGCAATCTTAGCTTCGAGGGCATAGACGCGCCCTTCAATTTCACTAACGAGCAATGGTCTTTGTCGAATCTACCTTGGGTTCGATTGGCTTCTAGGCTTGTCAAAGACGATCACAACGAACTGACGGCTAAGATGGAGGGCATGGCCCACGATGGGCTGGTTCCCGATTTGCTCGAAAACATTGCCGACACCAAAAACCATTTAGCGGCGCTTGTGAGCCTGCTCGACATGGCTCTGACCCGTTCGTTTGTGGCGCTGGAACGGCTCGGCTATACACCTGATAGCCCCCCGCCCGACCAAGCCGTCAACTGACCCCTCACCCCCGCGTTGACGAGCGGGGGCTTGACTTGTCCTGCTTAGGACACCATAAGCTGTCCTGAACAAGACAGGTAGGACGCTATGGACCTTCACACTCCACGATTCACAACTCGCCAAGTCGCCAATCTGGCTGGCTTCTCCCCTAGCACGCTCCGCAACTGGACCGGCGTCATGTTTGGCGTGCAGCCGGGCGATTCGGTCATGGCTGGGGAAAAAGGCGAGGCCACCCGCTTTAACCTGCGGATGGTGTATCAGGCGGCGATCGCCCGACGCCTGATTGAAGCTGGCGTGGACCGCGAGGTCGCTTTCGGTGCAGGGGCACGATTTGCCCACACCGGACACGGCGGACGATACCCCGGCCAGCTCTTTGCAAGCGGCGCCACCGTGCTGGTTTACGTCCCCGGTGTTGGCGACGGCGCAGACAGCGTGCGCCTCGTCAATACTCCTAACCTCCGCACGATCGAGTTGGGAGACCTGTTCTTTGGCGGGACTGGCGGCTGCGTTGCGGTGCTCGTCAACACCGTGGTTCTGGAAATCAACGAGCGTATCGAGGCCACGATACCGAAATGACAAATTCGCCCACCCCATTCATTGCGGCCGACGCGGCGCGGCCAACAACGGAAAGCCCGATGCCGGGGGTGGGTGTCTGTTCCGTAAACGGCACAATCGGGCGCCGCCGCAATATTACCTGTCCTACATTTAACCAATATGGTTCAATGTTCCCGAATCGTTCCTCCCTTGGGAGGCCGATGCGCCCACGCTGTGAAGCGTCGGCTTTCACCGTGCCGGACCTTCGGGTCCGGCCAGATTGAAGGTAAAACCAATGAAAACTTCTGACTTGATGGAACAGCGGGCGGCAATCCTGTCCCGCATGAAAGCCGCCGACGAGGCGGACGACAACGCCGCTTTCGAGACGGCGGAAAACGAACTGCGGAATCTCGATGGCAAGCTGGATCGCCAACGTAAGATCGACGCCGCCGATCGCTCCGAGCCGGGGACGCCGATCAACGGCGACGGAAAGCTCGACACCGAAATCCGTTCGCGGTTCAGCGTGTCCCGCGCTCTTGCCGGTGCGGCCGGGCTGGGCGTCGATTGGGGTTTCGAGCGCGAGGTGCAGGCCGAGCTTGCCAAGCGCGCCGGGAAGCCCGCCGAGGGCCTTTATATCCCGACCGAGGTTTTCGAGACCCGCGTGCTGACGACCTCGACCGGCTCCGAGCTGGTGCCGACCGAGCATCGCCCCGACCAGTATATTTCGGCGCTGTCGGCCGCGAGCGTTGTTCGCGGCCTTGGCGCCCGCGTCCTTTCGGGGCTGACCGGCAACCTGAGCATCCCCCGCGAGACGGACAGCCCCGCAATCGGCTGGGTTGCGGAGAACGCGGCGCTGTCGAGCGATGACGCCGACTTTGACAGCATCACGCTCAGCCCCAAGCACGCTGGCGCGCTCAGCGAATGGTCGCGCAACATGCTGCTCCAAGCATCGCCGGACGTGGAAATGCTGCTCCGCCAGATGCTCGCCCGCAACATCGCGCTGACGATCGACCGCGCAGCGATCCGCGGTGGCGGCTCGAATGAGCCCGACGGCGTGCTGGAAACCAGCGGTATCCAGACCATCACTTCGCCCACCTCGCTCTTTGACGCGGTTGCCGATGCCGTGGCGCTCGCGGATACCGAAAATGTCGGCGCCAGCCGGGCGCTGCTCACTACCCCGGAAATCCGCAAGATCGCAGCGAAGGCGCTGGACCTCAACGGCCTGCCGATCGGCGTGGACAAGGTGTTCCACAACCTCGCCACGACCTTCTCCAATCAGGTGCCGAAAACGCTGGGCGGCTCGCCCGGCACCGAGCACGGCATGATTTACGGCGACTGGTCGGAGCTGTTGATCGGCGTCTGGTCGGAAATCGACATTTTGGTCAATCCGTTCGAGAGCACGGCCTATTCCAAGGGCAACGTGTCGATCCGCGCGATGGCGACCGTCGATTGCGCGGTGCGCCACCCCAAGGCGTTCGTGTCGATCGAGGACGTGACGACCGCGATTGAAGCCATGCCGGTGGTGTCGTGATGACGGCCGGGGGCGATATGGAGCATCGCAGCTTCATCGAGGTTCGCGCTCAGGGGCGCCGCATCGAAGGTTATGCGGCGACCTATGGCAGCGAGGCGCGCCTTGGCGGCTTCGTCGAGACGATCGCCCCCGGCGCGTTCCGTTCGACGCTGGGCGGGGATATTCTCGCCCTGCTCGACCATGACGCGGGCAAGGTGCTGGGGCGGACCCGTTCCGGCACGCTCCGCTTGACCGAGGATAGCCGGGGCTTGGCTTTCAGCCTCGACCTTCCCGACACTCAGGCGGGCAGGGACGTGGAAGCCCTCGCGGCTCGCGGCGACCTTGGCGGCATGTCGTTCGGCTTTAAGGTGCCTGCTGGCGGCGAACGCTGGGACGGCGAAAAGCGGACCCTCTACCAGATCGACTTGCGCGAGGTGTCGATCGTGCAAGCATGGCCCGCCTATCCCGATACCGAGGTGGCGCTGCGCTCGGCTCGCGATGCGTGGTTGGCCTTGCCGACGCCGCGCCAGATCGTGCGCCGCCGTCGCCTTGCCATCGCGGAGGCTTCGATATGGGCATGATGGACCGCATCGCTGCCCGTATGGGCTATGAACGCCGCGCGGCGGATGATCCGAGCTGGTCGGCCCTTGCCCCCGGCGTCGGCTATCTCGCTGGCGTGTCGGCGCGCGCCGCTGAAAATCTCTCGACCGTGCTGGCCTGCGTCAATGCGATCAGCACCGCGCTCGCCTACGTCCCTGCGCTGGTTTATCGCCGCGACGGTGAGGGCAACCGGATCGAGGCAACGGCGCACCCGCTGGGCCGGATCGTGCGCGGCGGTGCCAATTCGCAGATGACGTGGCCGGACTGGTTGGAGCATTGGATCGCCAGCACCCTGCTCACCGGCAACGGCCTGTCGGTTGTCGATCGCAGCGGCAACGGCCAGCTTTCGGGTTTCCGCTATGTGCCTTGGGGCATGGTCACGGTGGCTGAGCTTTCCAGCGGACGCCTCGCCTATGACGTGTCGGACGGTCGCGGCAACACCCGTCGCTACTTGGAAGGCGAGGTGCTTCACCTTCGCGACCGGACGGATGACGGCAAGATCGGCCGGTCGCGCTTGTCGCGGGCTGCCGAGACTGTCGCGGGTGTTTCGGCCGCCAACACCCATGCTGCCACCTTCCTTGCCAACGGGGCCGCTCCGTCCGGCGTGATCGAGGTTCCGGGTATCATGAAGCCCGAACAGCGGGCGGATCTTCGCGACAGCTTCCAGTCGCGCCACGGCGGGGCAGGCAATGCCGGATCGACGCTGGTGCTCGACGGCGGCATGACGTGGAAGGCGGCGCAGATCAGCCCTGAGGATGCCGAACTGCTGGAAACCCGGAAATTCGGGGTGATCGAGCTTTGCCGGTTGTTTCAGGTGCCGCCCCCGATCGTGCAGGCCTACGAGAATAACACCTTCACGAACGCCGCTCAGGCGGGCCTCTGGTTTGCCACCTTCTGCCTCGCCCCTTGGGCGCGGAAGATCGAAGCGGAGTTTGCCCGGTCGGTGTTCCCGTCGAGCGGCCCCTACGAGCTGGAACTGGACCTGTCGGGCTTCCTTCGCGGTGATCCGCAAACCCGCTGGGCAGCGCACAAGATCGCGCTCGATAGCGGTGTGCTCGATCCTGACGAGGTGCGCGGCATTGAGGGCTGGAACCCGCGCGGCGATAACTCCGCAAATTTGCGGACTTCCGATCAAGAGGCAAATCTGCCCCTTGAAACCGAGGGGAGGGCTCAGTGAATGATAACTCACCTGATCGCGGCCGGTGTTTTCTCAAGCACGAGCGAGGCTGCCATGACTGACCTTGTGACCCTGAACGAAGCGAAGCTGTGGCTTCGCGTGGACGGCGACGATGAGGACGGCACGATCGCCCTGCTGATCGCCGCGGCGTCCGATGCGGTGCGCGACGTGGCGACCGATTGGGATGGCGAGGGCGACGCGCCCGACCGTCTCAAGCTGGCCGTGCTCGCTCGCGTGGCGGTCGCCTTCGACGAGCGCACCAACGTCTCCCCCGGCACTGGCGAGCTGCCCATGCTCACCCCTTTGCGAAAGCTGGAGGTGTAAGATGCGGGCGGGTGATATGGACCGGCGCGTGACGCTCCAGCGATTCACGACGACGCAAGACGAGTATGGCGAGGAAATCCAGACATGGACGGACCTCGCCACCGTCTTTGCCGAGGTGCGGCAACAGGGCGGGCAGGAGTATCTTGCGGCCGCCACGACGCTTGCCGAGCGCCGCGTGGTGTTCTTCCTTCGCTGGTTCCCCGGCCTCACTGTCGAGGATCGGGTGAGCTATGACGGGCTGCTCCACAACATTAAAGAGGTGCGCGAGATCGGCCGGCGCGATGGCGTCGAGCTGCACACGGTGGCGGCAGTATGAGCCGGGCCGCCCGCTTTAAACAGGCCGACGCCACCCGGGCCCTTCGCGCGGCGGTGGCGGCTGGCCTGAAACCGAGCGGCTTCAAGATTGACGCCAATGGGGCGATCGTCGTCATGTTCGGGGATGACACACCCGAATCGCGCAACAGCTTCGATAGCTTGATGGGGAGGGCCGCATGACGAAACGCTGGCTCCCGCAATGGGTCTCTGAATATCGGGACCGGCACGGTAAGCCTCGCTACCGCTTCCGGCGCAAGGGCTATGCTCAGTATCTGTTCAAGCACGCGCCGGGGACCGAGGGCTTCCGGCAGGAATATGAGGCGTGCAAGCATGGTATTGGCGCCGAGCCGATCATGCCGGGCGCCAGCCGCGTCAAGCCGGGGAGCTTCGATGACCTCATCACGCGCTACTATCGGTCGCCCGACTTTCTCGACCCGAGCGAACGCACCCGCGAGGTCTATCGCGGCGTAATCGAGCGGTGGCGCGTCAAATACGGCAAGGCAATGGTGCGCGACCTTGAGCCGCGTCACGTCGCCGACATGATGGCCGCGATGCTCCCACACCGCACGGCGGCGAACATGCTTCGCAAGCGTCTGCGCGCGCTGATGCAATTCGCGATCCGGCAGGGCATGGCAACGACCAATCCCGTCATTGCGACGAAGCCCTACAAGATCGACAGCGACGGCTTCCATACGTGGACCGAGGATGAAATCGCCGCCTATGAAAAGCGGCATCCGATCGGCACCACGGCGCGCCTGGCCCTCGACCTGATGCTTTGGACAGGCCAGCGCGGCGGGGACGCTCGCGTCATGGGACCGCAGAACATCCGCAGCAAGCGGCTGGTGGTTACTCAGGAAAAGACGAGGGCAACGGTATCGCTCCCAATCCTGCCAGCCCTCGCCAGTTCGATCATGGCGACGAAATCCGGCGCGCTGGTGTTCATCCTAAGCGAGCATGGCAAGCCCTACAGCCGCAAGGGCTTCGGCAACAAATTCCGGCAATGGTGCGACGAGGCGGGCCTGAAAGAATGCTCCGCACATGGTCTCAGGAAGGCGGCAGCGAGGCGCTTCGCGGAAGCCGGATGTAGCAATCAGCAGATCAAGGCATGGACCGGCCATACGACCGATAGCGAGGTTTCCCGCTACACGGCAGCGGCCGACCAACAGGCGCTTTCGGACGCGGCAGCGGAAATGTTGATGGCTAACCTTAGAAAACGGTTAGCCAATGAGGACGCCAACCCCATGGAAAAGGAGGCATAAATGAAGAAGGTGGCGCACCCGACAGGATTCGAACCTGTGACCTCTGCCTTCGGAGGGCAGCGCTCTATCCAGCTGAGCTACGGGTGCCGGTAGAGCGCGGCCTCTAGCAAGAGCGTGGCGTGCCAGCAATGGTCTATCGACCGTTGTGCGGCATTGGGCGAAACAACCCGGTGATGGCCGTCCGGCGACCATTCGGCCTGCGCTGGTGACGTCATGGCATCGCGGCGGCTGGCGGCGCGGTCAGCCTTTCGGCAGCGACCAGCTGACCGTGAGCTGTGTCGCGCGGCGCGGAATGTCGAGCTTGGCTTCGGAGAAATTGACCTTCTCGTTGGGCGGCAGCGTGCGCACGGGCGGCTTGATCGTCCAGCTGTAGACGATCGTTCCCTGCGCGTCGCGCAGTTCGGCGAGGATCGGGGGCACCGTCTGGGCGCGGTCGGTCGGGTTGATGATCGTGCCGCTCGCCGCGAAATAGATGGTGCCGTCGGCAAGCTCGCGATGATCCTGATTGGGCGGCAGTTCGATGACCAGATCGGGCTCGGCGGCGGTGCCCGGCAGGCCGAGCCCCTGCGCCCAGCCCGGCAGGCCGAACATGTAGAGGCCGGCGGTCGCGCCGATCATCAGCACCGCGGCCGCCGCGGCGACCAGCGTCCAGCGCTTCGCGGGATTGCGGCGCGGACGGCGGAAAGGCAGCGGCTCCTCGGCCGGTGGCGCGGCGGGGCGCGAAGGCGCCTCTGCGGCGAAAGCCTGCGGCGGGGGCGGCGCCGGATCGGCGGCTTGTTCGGCCGGTGGCGCGGCGGAGACGCCGGCGGCGGTGTGGGCTGGCGGTGCGGCCGGCGCAGGCTCGACGGCGGGCGGCGGCACGACGATCCTTTCGGCCTGCGCGGCGGCCGCCGCCGGCTCCTGGAACCAGCTGTGGCGGCAGTTGGCACACCGCACGGTGCGGCCGTTCGGTCCGATCGCCGTATCGGGAACGACGTAGCGCGTGTGGCACGAAGGGCAGGCGAGGATCATGGCCCCTCTAAACACGCTGAGTCGCGCGCTGGCAAGCGCCGCGTGGCGGGCCGCGCGCCGCCGGGGCCGCAAACGGCACCGCTAAGCGCTTTACGTCGCGGGGAAGGCATGCAACAGGCAGCGGATGAGCGCCGAGGCTCCCTTCTTCCGCAACCCGGCGGGGCGCGATGCCGCGCGCCGGTGACGCCATGACGGACGCCGCGCCCCCGCGCCCCGGCGGCGCGATGGTCGAGTTCAGCGGGGTCGGGCTGCGCTACGGCCCCGACGCCGAAATCCTGTCCGACATCAGCTTCAACCTCCAGCCCGGCAGCTTCTATTTCCTCACCGGCGCGTCGGGCGCGGGCAAGACGTCGCTGCTCCGCATGCTCTATCTGGCGCAGCGGCCGAGCCGCGGCATCGTACGGCTGTTCGGCGAGGATCTGGTGGCGATGCCGCGCCATCGCCTGCCCGGTTTTCGCCGCCGCATCGGCGTCGTCTTCCAGGATTTCCGGCTGATCCCGCACCTGAGCGCGCGCGACAATATCGCGCTGCCGCTGCGCATCGCGGGGGTGAGCGAAGAGGATCTGGCGGGCCCGGTCGGCGAGATGCTGAGCTGGATCGGGCTCAGCGCGCGCGCCGATGCCTTTCCGCCGACGCTGTCGGGCGGCGAGCAGCAGCGCGTCGCGATCGCGCGCGCGGTGATCGCGCGGCCGCAGCTGCTCGTCGCCGACGAGCCGACCGGCAACGTCGACCCGGACATGGCGATGCGTCTGCTGGGGCTGTTCGAGGCGCTCAACCGGCTGGGCACCACCGTCGTCGTCGCGACGCACGACATCCACCTGATCAGCCGCATCGACAACGCCCAGATGATGCGGCTCGAAAAGGGACGGCTGTCCGACCCCACCGGCGCGCTGCGCTATCCGCCCAATCGCGCGTGACGTCATGATCATCCCGCGCGTTCCCGTCCAGCACCGCCGCCTGCTTCCCGACCGCCGCCTGACGGGGCCGACCCCGTGGGTGATCGCGATCCTGATGATGCTGACCTTGCTCGCCGCCGCCGCCGGGATCGGGCTGGCGCGATCGGCGAACGCGATCGGCGACGCGATCGCCGGGCGGGTGACGGTGCAGATCGTCACGGCGAACCCCGTGGCGCGCGCCGCGCAGGCCGCGGCGCTGCGGCGCCGTGCCGCGGGCGAGCCCTATGTCCGCGCGGCGCGCGCTGTCGAACCGGACGAACTGCTCGCGACGCTCGGGCAATGGTTCGGCAGCGAGGGGGGCGACGACCCGGTGCTGAAGTCGCTGCCGCTTCCCGCGCTCGTCGACATCGACTTCGTCGGCGGCGGCGACCGCGCCGGCCAGATGGTGCGGCTGCGCGCGCTGGTCGCCGCCGAGGCGCCGGGCGCGCGCATCATCCCGCACGCCGAATGGCTGGGCCCCGTCGCGCGGCTGATCCGCTCGCTCGCCTGGGTGGCCGGCGGGCTCGTCCTGCTGATGATCGCCGCGAGCGCCGCGGTGGTCATCATGACGGCACGCGCCGCGCTCGGCACCCATTATGCGACGATCGAGATGCTGCACCTGATCGGCGCGACCGACCGCCAGATCGCGCGGCTGTTCCAGCGCCGGATCGCGATCGACACCGCCTATGGCATCGCGCTCGGCAGCGCGGTCGCGGCGGCGATCCTGCTGCTGATCGGCTGGCAATGGTCGGGCGTCACCGCCGGCCTCGCCGCGACCGCCTCGCTCGGCCCGGCGGGCTGGGCGCTCTTGCTGGCGCTGCCCCTATTGGCTATCGCGCTAGCCGCTCTGACGGCGCGCCAGACGCTGCTCGCCGCGCTCAAGAAGATATTATGATCAAGCGCCTGATCTCGCTCCTGTTCCTGGCCTGGGTGCTCGGCTTCGCCTGGTTCGCGCTGCTGCCGCCGATGCCTGCGCCGCCGCAGAAGACCGACGCGATCGTCGTGCTCACCGGCGGCCCCGGGCGTATCGACCGCGCGCTCGACCTGCTCGAGGCGGGACAGGCGAAGCGCGTCCTGATCAGCGGCGTCGCGCGCGAGGTCAAGCCGAAGGAACTGGCGGCCGAATACCGGCGGCCGCAGGCGCTGTTCGACTGCTGCATCGCGCTGGGGTTCGAGGCGGAGGACACGCGCTCGAACGCGACCGAGGTCGCCAGCTGGGTTGCGCGGCGCAACTATCGCAGCATCCGGCTGGTGACGACCGACTGGCACATGCGCCGCGCCCGCTACGAACTCGGTCGCGCGCTCGGCGACAAGGTGACGATCCTGCCCGACGCGGTGCGCAGCCAGCCGAGCTTTTCGACGCTGTTCCGCGAATATCACAAATTTCTGGCCGGGCTCGCGGGCGGCCTGCTCGGCCTGTGAGATACGCGCTCGCCCTTGTCCGGTCGATCCTGTTCTGGATCGCCTTCGTCATCATGAGCAGCATCTGCTCGATCGGCGCGGTCGTCGCGCTTCCCGTCTCGCACCATGCGACGCGCTGGTTCGTGCGGCTGTGGGCGCAGTTCCACCGCCTGATCTGCCGCTTCATCCTCGGCCACCGCGTCGTGGTCGAGGGCGCGATGCCCGACACGCCGGTCCTCTATGTCTTCAAGCATGAAAGCGCGTTCGAGACGATCGAACAGCCGATGCTGTTCCGCTGGCCCGCGGTGTTCGCGAAGGAGGAACTGTTCTCGATCCCCGTCTGGGGGCAGGCGGCGCGCTTTTATGGCCTGATCCCGGTCGACCGCGACGGCGGCGGCAAGGCGATGCGCGCGATGCTCGCCGCGGCGAAGGCGGCGCTGGCCAACGGCCGGCCGCTGGTGCTGTTCGCCGAGGGAACGCGCGTGCCGCACGGCCAGGCACCGTCGCTGCGCGCGGGATTCGCGGGCATGTACCGGATGCTGGGCGTGCCGGTGATCCCGGTCGCGGTGAACAGCGGCGTCGCCTATCCGCCGCGCCGCTGGGTCAAATGGTCGGGCACGATCACCTACCGGATCGGCGAGACGATTCCCGCCGGCCTGCCGCGCGACGAGGCGGAGGACCGCGTCTGGCGCGCGATCAACGCGCTCAATCCGCCAGAAGCGTTGGAAACGGTATCGGAATAATTGTCGTCCCAGGTAGCGTGGACAAATTCGGGCGACTGCAAGCGACCCCATAGCGGGCATTGGTCGGTTTGATTAGGAACGGCTATGTTTTGGTGGGACTGGACCACGAAGCAAAAGCTACTGTTGCTGGCAGCAATGCTAGCCATCGCTGCGGCGCCGTGGATGTTACTCGGGTGGTTTCCCGGCGAACTTGGCGCTTTCGTTGGTGGAACCTCCTTTCTCATGATCCCCCAGTTAGTGGGGTGGTTGCTCGTCGTGGGCCTTAAGACTGGTCGTATGCCAATGCCCTACGGAAACAACGAGGATCGCGAGAGTTCGCCCGTCGCATTCTGGATCGTTGCGGCTGGGTATGCCGCCTTATGTGCTTATGCGATTTGGATCATTCTCATGGTCGGAGTGGACATTGCCATGAACGGTCTTCACTGACCGCTATCCACCAAAACCTGCCAGAATGCACAATCGGAATTTGTCCACGTACTCTAGCGAACTCTAGCGAAAGTCAGGACGACGATGGAGTTCAGTGCTTTCGCCCGAAATCGGGGGCGGGATCGTCCTGCCCCTCGGCGATGATCGAGCGGCGGATCGCGCGAGTGCGGGTGAACCACGCCTCCAGCTTGTCGCCGTCGCCGCGGCGGATCGCCTGCTGGAGCACGGTCAGATCCTCGTTGAAGCGCTGGAGCGTCGCCAGCACCGCGTCGCGGTTGGCGAGGAAGACGTCGCGCCACATCACCGGGTCGCTCGCGGCGATGCGCGTGAAGTCGCGAAAGCCGCCGGCCGAATATTTGATCACCTCGCTCTCGGTCACCTCTTCGAGCTCGCTGGCGGTGCCGACGATCGTATAGGCGATCAGGTGCGGCAGGTGGCTCGTCACCGCGAGCACCAGATCGTGGTGCGCGGCGTCCATCGTCTCGATCCGCGCGCCGAGCGCCTGCCAGAAGCCGGTGAGCGCCGCGACCGCGTCCGCTGGGGCGTCGGCGGCCGGGGTGACGATGCACCAGCGCCCCTCGAACAGCGTCGCGAAGCCCGCCGCCGGGCCGCTGTTCTCGGTCCCCGCGACCGGGTGCGCGGGGATGACGAGATGATCGGGCAGCGCCGCGCGCAGCGCCGCGCCGACGCCGCTTTTCGACGACCCGACATCGGATATGATCGCGTCGGGCTTCAGCCCCGGCGCGCAGGCGCGCGCCGCTTCGGCCATCCGCCCCACCGGCACCGCGAGGATGACGAGGTCGGCGCCCGCCACCGCGTCGGCCGGATCGTCGGCGATCCGGTGGCACAGGCCCAGCGCGCGTGCCTCGGCGCGCACCCCGGCGCTGGCGTCGTGGCCGGTCACCGTCACGTCGGGCAGCTGCGCCACGACCGCGCGCGCGATCGACGAGCCGATCAGCCCGAGCCCGACGACCGTCACCGTCCCGATGGTGCGCGCCACGCGGTTCAGCCTTCGAGCGCGGCGCGGATCGCCGCCGCGAGCCCGCGCGTCTCGTCCTCGGTGCCGATCGTCATCCGCAGCGCGTGCGGCAGGCCCTGTCCCGGCAGCCAGCGCACGATATAGCCCGCCTCCATCAGCCTCTGGTACATCGCCTCGGCGGTGACGTCGCCTTCGAACAGCACCAGCAGGAAATTGGTCGCCGACGGCACCACGCGGACGCCGTGGTTGCCGAAACCGTCGAGTTCCCGCGCCAGCCATGCGCGCCAGCGGGCGTTGTGGGCGCGGCTGGCGTTGACGAAATCCTCGTCGCCCAGCGCCGCGATCGCCGCCGCCTGTCCGCAGCGCGTGACGTTGAACGGCAGGCGGATGCGGTGCAGCGCCGCGATCACCTCGTCGCTGGCATAGCCCCAGCCGATGCGTTCGGCGGCCAGGCCGTGAATCTTGGAAAAGGTCCGCGTGACGAAGACGTTGGGGGCGCTCTTCGCCAGCTCCAGCCCGCCGTCGTCCTGCTGCGGGTCGAGATATTCGGCATAGGCCTGGTCGATGACGAGCAGCACGTCGCGCGGCAGCCCCGCGTGCAGCCGCGCGACCTCTTCGCGCGTCGCGAGCGTGCCGGTCGGGTTGTTGGGGTTGGCGAGATAGACGACGCGCGTCCGCTCGGTCACGCGGGCGAGCAGCGCGTCGACGTCGGTCGCATAGTCGCGGTCGTCGGCCTCGACCGGCGTCGCGCCGACGCGCCGCGCCGCGATCTCGTAGACCGCGAAGCCATAGCGGACATAGAGGATCTCGTCGCCCGGCCCGGCATAGGCGCCCGCGGCGAGGTGGAGCAGGTCGTCGGACCCGGTGCCATAGATGACGCGCGCCGGGTCGAGCCCGAACTTCGCCGCGATCGCCTCGCGCAGCGCCGCGGCGCCGGGGTCGGGGTAGCGCGACAGCGCGTCGGCGTCGGTGGCGGCGGCGCGAAAGGCGGCCCGCGCCTTTTCGCCCGTGCCCAGCGGATTTTCGTTGGCGCTGAGCTTGACCAGCGGACGCCCGTCGGCCCCCGCCGACTTGCCGGGGACATAGGGCGCGATGCCGCTGATCCACGGCTTGGGGGTGAGGGGAGCGGTCGTGTCGGTCATGCCGCGCGGTTTAGCGCCTGCGCGCCCCGAGTCCAGCACGTTGACAGCCTTCGTGCGCGCGCCTAGCCCCGCGCAAACCATGGCGAGCCTCCTCCACCAGTTTCGGCACCAGGACGTGACGATCGACCGGCCGCTGCCGCTCGACAGCGGGCAGCAGCTTGCGTCGGTGACGATCGCCTACCAGAGCTATGGCACGCTCAACGCCGACCGGTCGAACGCGGTGCTCGTCTGCCATGCGCTGACCGGCGACCAATATGTCGCGTGCGACCATCCGACGACCGGCAAGCCCGGCTGGTGGGCGCGCATGGTCGGGCCGGGCAAGCCGATCGACACCGACCGCTATTTCGTCCTCTGTGCGAACGTGCTGGGAAGCTGCATGGGGACGAGCGGACCGGCGACGGTCGATCCGGCGACGGGCGCGCCCTTCGGCATGGGTTTTCCGGTGATCACGATCGCCGACATGGTGCGCGCGCAGGCGATGCTGCTCGACCATCTGGGCATCGCGCGGCTGCACGCGGTCGTCGGCGGATCGATGGGCGGGATGCAGGCGCTCGCCTGGGCTTCGGCCTATCCCGAACGGCTCGTCTCGGCGATCGTCATCGCCAGCGCGGCGCGTCATTCGGCGCAAAACATCGCCTTCCACGAAGTCGGCCGCCAGGCGATCATGGCCGATCCCGACTGGCAGGGCGGCCAATATTATGCCGCGCACGCCCCGACCAAGGGGCTGGCGGTGGCGCGCATGGCCGCGCACATCACCTATCTGTCGGAAGCCGGGCTGACCGAGAAGTTCGGTCGGCGCCTGCAGGCGCGCGATGCGAAAAGCTTCGGCTTCGACGCCGATTTCCAGGTCGAATCCTATCTGCGCTATCAGGGGCTGGCCTTCACCGACCGCTTCGACGCCAACGCCTATCTCTACATCACGCGCGCGATGGATTATTTCGACCTCGCCGAAGCGCATGGCGGGCGGCTCGCCGCGGCCTTCGCCGGCGCGGGCGACGTGCGGTTCACGCTGGTCAGTTTCGACACCGACTGGCTCTATCCGACCGCCGAATCGCGGCGCATCGTCCAGGCGCTGCAAAGCGTCGGCGCGGCGGCGAGTTTCGTCGAACTGTCGGCGCCCTTCGGCCACGACAGCTTCCTGCTCGACGTGCCCGCGCTCGACCGCCTCGTCGCCGGCGCGCTGCGGAACGGCGGCTGACGATGGCGCTGCGCCCCGACCTCGCCATCATCGCTGACGCGGTGCCGGCGGGAACGCGCGTGCTCGACGTCGGCTGCGGCGACGGCACGCTGATCGCGGCGCTGCGCGACAAGGGCGTCGACGCGCGCGGGCTGGAGATCGACCCCGCCAACGTCACCGCGGCGATCGCGCGCGGCCAGTCGGTGGTGCAGGGCGACGCGAACCACGACCTCGGCGAATATCCGGCGGGCGCCTTCGATTATGCGATCCTGTCGCAGACCTTGCAGACGACCGAGCGCCCCGACCGGGTGATCGAGGAGCTGCTGCGCATCGCGCCGCACGCCTTCGTGAGCTTTCCCAATTTCGCACACTGGCGCATCCGGCTCGCGCTGCTGTGGAACGGGCGGATGCCGGTGACGCGGCTGCTGCCCGTCGCGTGGTACGAGACGCCGAACATCCACCATCTGACGGTCAGCGATTTCCGCGAGCTACTGCGCGAGCGCGGCATCGTCGTCGAGCGTGCCTGGTATCTGTCGGGCGACCGGCCGACGAGCGCCGCCGCGGCGAGCTGGCGCGCCGAGCACGCGATCTTCCTGATCTCGCGCGGCTGAAGCGGCGCGCTCCCGGGTGCGACCGATAGCCTGCCCGTTCCCCGGCGAAAGCCGGGGTCCAGATGGCATGGCGCTGTCCCGCGTGGGACCCGGCTTTCGCCGGGGAACGGTTCCTTGTCAAAAAGGGGGGGGCAATTGCCATACGAGTTCCGGGTGACACCGCCGGAACCGGCGCGGGGAATCCCTGCCATGGCTATACCGGCAGGGCGCGCTCGTTCTTGAGCGTTTCCATGGCGAAACTCGCACTCACGTCGCTGAGCGCGACCTTGGCGATCAGTTTCTTGTAGACCCGATCATAATCCTCCATGCCCGCGACGTGCAGCTTGAGCAGATAGTCGGTGTCGCCCGCCATGCGATAGATTTCGACGATTTCCGGGTGCGCCGACGCGGCCTCGCGAAAGCGCGACAGCCAGGCGAAGCTGTGATCGCCGGTCTTGATCGCGACGAACACCGTCAGCCCCAGCCCGACCGCCTGCGGATCGAGCAGCGCGATCCGCCGCGTGATGACGCCCTCCGCCTCGAGCCGCTTGACGCGCCGCCACACGCTGTTCGTCGATAGCTGCACCGCCGCGCCGAGCTGTTCGAGCGAAAGCGAGGCATCCGCCTGTAATTTGCGAAGCAGGCGGCGATCTGTCTCATCGAGTTCGACCATATGGGGATTTATAGGAATATTTTCCCGGATATGCCAGAATAATCGGGGGATTCTGCGATGATTTCATCGCGCCCGCTTTGCTAGGCCCGTCCTGTCGAAATCTGGAGGACGCCGCCCTATGAATGCTGTCACCGCCCTTCGCTCACCGACGGCCGCCACCGGTTTCGGGCTCGATGCGTTGATCGGCAACACGCCGCTGATCCGGCTCGACCTTACGGTCGCGGGGCGCGCCTGCCGCATCTTCGCCAAGGCCGAGTTCCACAGCCTGACGGGATCGACGAAGGACCGGATGGCGGCATCGGTCATCCTGCGCGCGCGCGAACGCGGCGAGCTGGCGCCCGGCCAGGAAATCGTCGAGATGACCAGCGGCAACGCCGGCATCGCGCTGGCGGCGATCGGCACCAGCCTCGGGCACAGGGTGACGATCTTCATGCCCGACTGGATGAGCGAGGAACGGCGGGGCCTGCTGCGCTCCTTCGGTGCCAATTTGCGGCTGGTGAGCCGCGACGAGGGGGGCTTTTGCGGCGCGCTGGACCTGAGCGAAGCCTATGCGGCGGAGCGCGGGGCGTTCCTGACGCGGCAGTTTGCCAATGCCGACAATGTCCGCGCGCATCGCGACGGCACCGGGGCCGAGCTGCTGCGCCAGCTCGCCGCGCTCGGGCTGCGGCCCGATGCCTTTGCGGCCGGGGTCGGGACCGGCGGCACCGTCATGGGGGTCGCCGAATGCTTCGCGGCGGCGGGGATCGCGGCGTCGGTCCACCCGGTCGAGCCGCTCGAATCGCCGACGCTGTCGACCGGGCACAAGGTCGGCCATCACCGCATCCAGGGCATTTCGGACGAGTTCATCCCGCCGATCGTGCGGCTCGACCGGCTCGCGCGGCCGGTGGCGATTTCCGACAGCTGCGCGATCCGCATGGCGCAGCGGCTGGGGAGCGAGCTTGGCATGGGGGTCGGCATCTCGAGCGGCGCCAACCTGCTCGCCGCGATCGAGGTCGCGCGCGATCTGGACGAGGCGGCGGTGGTGGCGACGGTCTTTTGCGACAACAGCCTGCGCTATCTGTCGACCGATCTCGCGCGCGAGGAGCCGGCACGGCCGGGCTCGATCGTCGGCGACGTCCGCTTCGACCATGTGTCGATGATCCGGGCTTGCTGAGGCGCGAAGCAAGCGGACGCCCGCTTTTCTTCCCGCAAATTTATGCGCTTGTGGGACAAGATCGCACGTCGATATAGTCCCGCCGCGGACGATGCCATGGCGTGGCGCCATCGCCGACGGCGCGTCCGGCAACGCGGGAGAGAGTTTCGATGAGCTACGGTCGCCCTGGAGTCCTGTTTCTGGCGCTTGCGGCGCCGCTCGTTGCGCAGGCGCAAGCGCCGGCCCCGGCGGACAGCGCCGACGAGCAGCTTCGCGCACTCTATGAGGCCGAATGGGCGTGGCGCGGTACCGAGCTGGGCCATTGGCGCGGCGATGACGAGACCGGGCCGCTCGACCATTTCCCCAGGGTGGATGCCGCGAGCCAGCAGGCGCGCGTTGCGCATTGGGCGGATATTCTGAAGGCGCTCGACCGGATTCCGGTCGACCGGCTGTCGCCCGAGGAACGGATCAACGCCGCGGTGTTCCGCACCAGCCTGGAGGCGTTCGTCGCCAACGGGCGGTTCCGCACCTGGGAGATGCCGTTCAACGCCGACAGCCAGTTCTGGTCGGGCATCGCGGCGCGCACCCCCTATCGGACCGAGGCGCAATATCGGCGCTACCTCGCCCGCCTTTCCGACCTGCCGCGCTATTTCGACGAGCAGATCGTCAACATGCGCGCGGGGCTGAAGCGCGGCTTCAGCGTGCCCGGGGTGACGCTGGCGGGGCGCGACAAGTCGATCGAGGCGCATATGGTCGCCGACCCCGAAAACAATCCCTTCTGGGGGGCGTTCGCCGATCTGCCGGCCGCGATTCCGGCGAGCGAGAAGGCCGCGATCCAGGCCGAGGCGAGGCAGATCATCGCGCAGAAGATCGTTCCCGCCTATGCGAAGCTGCTCGCATTCTATCGCAACGAATATCTGCCGCAGGCGCGCCAGACGCTGGCGGCCGAGGCGATGCCCGACGGCAAGGCCTTCTATCAGGCGCAGATCCGCGAATATACGACGACCGACCTCACCCCGGAGCAGATCCACCGCATCGGCCTCGAAGAAGTGGCGCGCATCACCGCCGACATGGAGAAGACCCGGGAAGCCGCCGGGTTCAAGGGCGACCTCAAGGCGTTCATCCATTTCCTGCGCACCGATCCGCAATTCTATGCGCGGACGCCCGACGAGCTGATGGGCGTGTCCGCCTATACCGCCAAGCGGATGGACGGGCTGCTCCGCACCACCATCGGCTTCCTGCCGCGCTACCGCTTCACCATCCGGCCGGTGCCCGATGCGATCGCGCCCTTCTTCACCGCGGGCCGCGGCGGGCGCGAGGCGTGCCTGATGAACACCTATGACCTGCCGTCGCGCCCGTTGTATCAGATTCCGGCGCTGACGCTCCACGAATGCACCCCCGGGCACAGCCTGCAGGGGGCGATCGCGATGGAGGCGCCCGTTCCCGACCGGCCCGAGTTCCGCAAGCAGACCTATTTTTCGGGCTATGGCGAGGGGTGGGGGCTCTACACCGAATGGCTGGGCAGCAAGATCGGCATCTATCGCACGCCCTATGAGGAGTTCGGCCGCCAGTCCTACGAAATCTGGCGCGCCTGCCGTCTCGTCATCGACACCGGCATCCACCATTATGGCTGGACGCGCGATCAGGCGATCGCCTACCTCGCCGATCACAGCGCGCTGTCGCGGCACGAGGTGGAGACCGAGGTCGACCGCTATATCAGCTGGCCGGGACAGGCGCTCGCCTACAAGCTGGGGGAACTGGCCATCCGCCGCCAGCGCGCGAAAGCCGAGGCGGCGCTGGGTCCCGCCTTCGACCAGCGCTGGTTCCACGACAAGCTGCTGAGCCTCGGGTCGGTGCCGCTCGACGTGTTCGAGCAGGAAATGGAGCGCTGGACCGCCGAGGGCGGCAAGAACCCCTTCCCCGGCGCGGTCTGATCGCGCCGGCTGGACGAAGCCGAGCAACTGACCCTAACCGCGGTCCGTCAGCTGGCCGCGAGGCGGAGCAGGCCGTCGATGTCGATATGGTCCGACAGCGTTTCGGCGATCGCGTCGAGCGCGGCATCGACGTCGGCGCCATGGTCGTGCGCGCGGGCCGCGACCCCGATATGGGCGAGCAGCGCGCGGCGGAGCGCCGGCGCGGCGAACAGGCCGTGGAGATAGGTTCCCATCACCGTTCCGCCCGGGTCGATCGCGCCGTCGGCGCCGCCTCCGTCGAGCCTGGCGAAGGGCGCCGCGGTGCCGGGGCCGCGCGTCTCCCCCATGTGCATCTCATACCCCTCGACCGGGACGCCCAGCGCTTCGCCGCGGACGCGGCGCAGGACCTTCACGGGGGAGAGGGTGGTCGTCACGTCGAGCAGGCCGAGCCCGTCGACCTCCGACGGCACCCCCTCGATGCCGTGCGGATCGGCGATGCGGCGGCCGAGCATCTGATAGCCGCCGCACAGGCCGACGATCAGGCCGCCGCGCCGATGATGCGCGCGGATGTCGATGTCCCAGCCTTCGGCGCGCAACGCCGCGAGGTCGGCGATCGTCGCCTTCGATCCGGGCAGGACGACGATCGCGGCCTCGGCGGGGATCGGGCGCCCGGGCGGCACCATGACGAGCTCGATGCCGGGTTCGAGCCGAAACGGGTCGAGGTCGTCGAAATTGGCGATGCGCGGCAGGATCGGGCAGGCGACGATCCGGCGGCCGCTGTCGGGCATGGAGCGCCGGTCGAGGATCACCGCATCTTCGCTCGGCAGGCGGGCGGCGGCGGGCAGCCAGGGAACGATGCCGAAACCGCGCCACCCGGTCCGCGCCTCGACCGCGCGATAGCCGTCCGCGAACAGCGCGGGGTCGCCGCGGAACTTGTTGACCAGGAAGCCGCGGATCATCGCGGCATCGGCGGGGTCGATCACCGCGCGCGTGCCGACCAGCGATGCGATCACGCCGCCGCGGTCGATGTCGCCGACCAGCACCACCGGCACCCCCGCCGCCCGGGCGAAGCCCATGTTGGCGATGTCGCCGGCGCGCAGATTGATCTCGGCGGGCGACCCCGCGCCCTCGACGAGCAGGAGATCGCATTCGGCGCGCAGCCGGTCGTGGCTCTGCATCACATCGGCCAGCAGCGCGCCGCGTGCTTCGCGGAAATTGTTGCTGCCCAGCGTGCCGCGCACCCGGCCGTGGACGATCAACTGCGAACTGCGGTCGGCCTGCGGCTTCAGCAGCACCGGGTTCATGTCGCTGTGCGGCTCGACGCGGCAGGCGAGCGCCTGAAGCGCCTGCGCGCGGCCGATCTCTCCGCCGTCGGCCGTCACCGCGGCGTTGTTCGACATGTTCTGCGGCTTGAAGGGGCGGACGCGCAGGCCGCGGTTGGTCCAGGCGCGGCACAGCCCGGCGACGAGCACCGACTTGCCGACGTCCGACCCCGTGCCTTGCAGCATCAGCGCGCCGCTCATTCGCGGCTGCGCCCCAGCGCGGTGATCGTCGGCCAGGCGCCGCCAAGGTCGACCTCGGCCTCTATGCCATAGACCGCGCGCAGATTCGCGCGCGTCAGCACCGCGGCGGGCGGACCGTCGGCAACGATCGCGCCCTTGTCGATCAGCAGCAGCCGGTCGCAATAGCGCGCCGCCATGGTCAGGTCGTGGAGTACCGCGATGACGAGGCCGCCGCCGTGCGCTTCGCCGCGCAGCAGGTCCATGACGTCGATCTGGTGGCCGGGATCGAGGCTGGCGAGCGGCTCGTCGGCGACCAGCATCGGCGCTTCGACCGCCAGCGCGCGGGCCAGAAGGATGCGCGCGCGCTCGCCGCCCGACACATGGGTCGCGTCGCGGTCCCGCAGGTCGAGCACCCCGGCGCGCGTCATCGCGCGCTCGATCGCGGCGAGGTCGGCGGCGCCCGGGCGCGACATCGGGCCGAGGTGCGGCAGGCGGCCGAGCCCGACGAGCCGCTCGACGGTCAGCGGCCAGTGGAGCGTCTGGCCCTGCGGCAGATAGGCGGCGCATCGCGCGAGCGTCGCGCGCGGCATCGCGGCGACGTCGGCGCCATCGATGCGGATGCGCCCGGTGCTCGGCACCAGCGCGAGCAGCGCGCGCGCCAGCGTCGACTTGCCCGCGCCATTGGGGCCGACGATGCCGGTGAGCGTGCCCCCGGCCAGCGCTGCGCTGACGTCGCGCACGACGGGCCGCCGCCCGAGGCGGACATCGACATGATCGAGCGTCAGCGTCACCACAGCCGGCGCTCGCGCATCAGGTGGAACAGGAAGACGGGCACGCCCAGAAAGGCGGTCACGACGCCCAGCTTGAGCTCGCTGGTGGTGTCGATCAGCCGCACCGCGAGATCGGCGAGCGTCAGCAGCGCCGCGCCGCCGATCGCCGAGGGCAGCAGGATCGCCGACGGGCTGCGGTCGGTCAGCGGGCGGATCAGATGCGGGACGATCAGCCCGACGAAGCCGATCGCGCCCGACACCGCGACCGCGCCGCCGACCCCGATCGCGGTGCCGAGCAGCAGGCGCAGGCGCGTGCGGGCGAGGTCGACGCCGAGCGCCTGCGCGCCGTCCTCGCCCAGCGTCAGCGCGTCGAGCGCGCGCCCGTTCCACAGCAGCAGCGCCATCCCGGCGCCGATGCACGGCAGCGCCGCCCACAAATGGCCGAACGAACGATTTTCGAGGCTGCCCATCAGCCAAGTCATGATCTCCATCGCCGCGAAGGGGTTTGGCGACAGGTTGAGTGCGAGGCTGATGCCCGCCCCCGCGAGGGTGCCGACGGCGATGCCGGCGAGGATCAGCGTCAGCGGGCTTTCGGAGCGGCCGGCGAGCGCGAAGAGCAGCGCGAGCGACAGCAGCGCACCGACGATCGACAGCAGCGGCAGCGCCGCCGGGTGAAGATTGGCGAGCCCGAAATAAAGCGCGGCGACCGCGCCGAGCGCCGCGGCGTTCGAGGTGCCGAGCACCGACGGCTCGGCGAGGGGATTGCGCAGATAGCCTTGCAGCGCCGCCCCCGCGAGCCCGAGCATGGCGCCGACCGCGAGCCCGACCAGCAGGCGCGGCAGGCGCAGGTCGAAGAGGATGACGGTCGCGACATGATCGCCGCGGCCGGATGCGGCGGCAAACAGGCGGGCGAGCGGCAGGTCGACGGTGCCGAAGCACAGCGAAGCCGCCGCCGCCCCGCATGCGAGCGCGAGCAGCGCCAGCGTCAGCCGCCGGGGCGATCGGGCCTCGCGCATCGTCATCGGCGCGCGCCGTCGTGGCGCTGGATCTGCCTGGCAAGGCGGTGCACGGCCGCCCCATAAGCGGGGCCGCCGCAAACGGTCCACGCCTCCGGCACGCTGAGCCGCGGAATGCCCCGAAGCGCGGGGTGGTGCAGCATCTCGCTGCCCTGATCGGTGATGGTGTCGCTCGCGCTTTCGACGATCAGGAAATCGGGGTTCGCCGCCACCATCTCCTCGAGGCTCAGCTGCGACAGCGGCGGCTTGCCCAGCTTTGCGGCAAGATTGACCAGCCCGACGCGCCCCATCATCTCGTCGATCAGCGTCCCCGTCCCGGTCATGTAGCCGCGCCGCTGGTAATAGGCGGCGACCCGGCCGCGCCCCGGGCGGGGCACGCCGGCGAGGTCGCGCTCCATCCGCGCGATCAGCGCTTCGCCGCGCGCCGGATCGCCGAGCGCGGTCGCGGTCAGGCGGATCGTCCGGCGGATGACGTCGAAGCTGTCGGCGGTCGGCAGGTCGAGCGTCCGAAAGCTGCCGCGCGGCAGCGCCGCGACCGCCGCGCTGCCGCTCGCGGGCATGCCGACGATCAGGTCGGGCGCCGCGACCAGTATCTGTTCGGCGGCGTTGCGGATCAGCGGCAGCCCGCGCGCCGCCGCGGCGGCCGCGGACATGCCGGGATCGGTCGCGTTGCGCGTCAGCCCGGCGATCCGGTCGCGGTCGGCAAGCGCGAGCAGCAACTGGTCGGCGCACAGGTTGAGCGACACGACGCGCTGCGGCGCGGCCGGCGGCGTCGCCGCTGGTGCCGTACGGCCGCCCTGCTGCGCCCACAGCGCGCCGCCGCCGGCGAGCAGCAGCGCGAGCGCGGGCAGGGCGGCGTATGGCGTCAAGCGCGTTCCTTCCCTCAGAAGCGCAGGCGGACGCCGCCATAGGCGGCCCGGCCCGGCGTCGCGATGCTGAAAATTTCCTCATAGTCGACCCCGAGCAGATTCTCGACGCGCCCGAAGACCGAGATGGCGTCGGTCACCCGGTAATCGGCGCCAAGGTTGACGAGCACATAGTCCTTCATCGCGACCACGACCGGGACATAGCTGGGGTTGATATAGGCGAGGTCGGTCGTGCGGCCGTTGTAGCGCAGCGTCAGCGTCCCCGCAAAGCGCTGGTCGCTGCTCGACACGGTGGCGTTGAAGCTGGCGATATGCTTCGGTCGCCGCACTTCGGGCGCGCCGTTCTCGCGCGCCTTGATCCAGCTGTAGGCGAGGTCGAAGCGAAGCTGCGGCAGCGGCCGCGCGCTGGCGAAGGCCTCGATGCCGTGCTGCTTGCTCGTCGTCGCGCGGTTCGCCGGAGTCGCGGTGAAGTCGGGCGCGGGATAGTTGGTGAAGATCTCGTCCTTCAGCGTCGAATCGAACCAGGTCGCCCCGATCGTCGCCCAGTCGTCGGCGCCGAAGCTCTGCTCGATCCCCGCTTCCCAGCCCTCGGACTTTTCGGGTTTCAGGTCGGGATTGCCGATGTAGCGGCCGTCGATATAGCCGAACAGCTCGAAATAGCCCGGATTCTTGACCCCGGTGCCATAGGCGCCGCGGATGCGCGTGCCGGTCGGAAGGCGATAGCTGCCCTGGACGCGCCAGGTCGTCGCATCGTCGAAGCGGTTGTTGTCGTCGTGGCGCAGCGACGCGCCGAGCGAGAGCGCGCCCGCGGTCAGCTCATATTGGGCGACCAGCCCCAGATTGTCGGTGTGGCGCTTTCCCTGAAAGGCGCCCGGCGTCAGCGTGCGGAACGCCTCGCGCTCGACATCGACCGCACCGGTCAGCCGGTGGGCGATCGCATCGGTCCCGAAGCGGATGCTAGAGGTCAGCGATCCCTTGTAGCGCTGTCCCTTGCTGCCATAGTCCAACCCGAAGGGGGAGCGGCCGTGGCGCGCGGTGTCGGAAAGCTGCCCCGACAGGCTGGTCACCCAGCGCCCGTCGAGCGCGGTCAGTTCGGCCGCCAGCAGGGCATGGAAGGATTCGGTCTCGACATGGACGCCGGGGCTGTCGACGATATAGCCGAAGCGCGGGCTCGTCGTGTCATATTCGCTGTCGTTGTTGTCGGCGTCGCTGAAGCCATAGCGCAGCACGGCGTTCAGCCGGAAGGCGTCGCTCGGCGTCCAACCCAGCTTCGCGCTCGCGCCGACCGTCTGCATCCCGACGTCGCGCACCCCGCCGCGCGCGGTCGGATAGCCGTTCGCGCCGTAATAGGTACCGGTGATCGCATAGTCGAAGCTGTCCGATGCGCCCGCGGCGCGGGCGCTGCCGGCGACGGTGCCGAACGACCCGCCCTCGATCCGGGCGCTCAGGCCCGGCGCCTCGCGCCCCGACAGGGTGATGTAATGGATCACGCCGCCGATCGCGTCGGAGCCATAGAGCGACGATTGCTGGCCGCGCAGCACCTCGATCCGCGCGGCGGGGTCGGCGAGCAGACCGCCGAAATCGAACTGGCCCTGATAGGGGTCGGCGACCTCGATGCCGTCGACCAGGACGAGGACGTGATTGGCTTCGCTGCCGCGGATGCGGATATCGGTCATGCCGCCGAGGCCGCCGGTGCGGCTGACCGCGACGCCGGGCACGTCGCGCAGCACGTCGGAAACGATGCGCGTCTGGCGCTGTTCGAGCGCTTCGCTGTCGATCGCCGTGACCGAGGCGCCGAGCTGGTCCGCCCGGACCCCTTCGCCCGAACGCGAGGCGGTGACGATGATCGCGTCGCCGGGGCGCGGGTCGGCGGCGGCATCGCCGGTCTGGGCCAGCGCCGGCGAGGTCGCCGCCAGCGCCACGATGGAAAGGCCGTATTTCAACATGGGAGTCCCCCACGCGCCGAGAGCGAAGGCGGGGACCTGCCGAGCCGCGTGCGCGATCGACCGGCGCACGGGCGGCGGGCTGGCGCAAGGCGCCCGCATTTCGTGCCCCGAAGCGGCCCCGGCCGCTGGGTCGTCGCTCGACGGAGTTCTCCGTGCCCTGGCCTTTCCCTGGACCGAGGCATTGAGCGACCCACGCCGGCAGGTCTCCTGGCTCGCGGGTCGTCGCTTGATGCACGCCTTCCCAGGTCGCCCCAGTGGCAGACCCGGTCGGGGACCGGGTCGGTGCATCGCGCTCGCCGCTTACAGTTGCAGGGACAGCCCCGGTTTCGAAGGTCCGGCCGGACCCCCTTACCGCGTTCCCTTTTAAGCCCCATCGGGGCACCGGCGCGATCAATGCAAGGTTGCCCTTGCGGCGCCCGCCCATAGCGCCTCGGCGCATTTTGGCAATCGGCTTTTGCGGGGCCTGCGCGCTTGCCCGAACCGTCCGCCGGGACTAGGAGCGCGGCGTGGCCGATCTTTCCGCCTTCCGCCGACCGGGCTGGCTGCTGCTGCCGGTGCTTCTCGCGCTGCTCGCGCGGGTGCTGGTCGCGCCGGGCTGGATGATCGGGCCCGATGCCGGGGGGTCGATCACCGTCCGCGTCTGTTCGGACCCGTCGAACCCCGGCGGGACGATGACCATCCCGGTCCAGACCGCGGGCGATCATCCCGATGGAGAGGGGCAGCAGCATTGCCCGTGGGGCGCGCTCGCGGTGGCGCCGATCGTGCCCGATGCCCCGGCGCTGCCCGCGGCGCCGGTGCGGGTCGACCCCGCGCCGCCGGCGATCCCCTCGCTCGGCTTCGCGCCGGGCATCGCCTCGCCGCTTCCCCCCAGCACCGGCCCGCCCGCCTTCGCCTGATTCAGACCGATCGCCGGCCGCGCTTTCGCGCGCGCCGGCCTTGCCTGATTTTCAGCGAAGGATTTTCCATGACCCGTTCCGTTACCCGTGCGGCGCCCCTGCCGGCGCTCGCCCTCGTCCTTTCCTTTTCCCCGGTGCTGTTTTCCACGGCCGCTCACGCCGAGGAGGCGACGATCATCGTCACCGCGCCGACGCTCGCCGACGCCGCGCAGCAGCGCGCGGCGCAGACCCCCGGCGGCACCGACGTCGTCACGCATCAGGATTATGCCGACAAGACGATCGTGTCGCTGCGCGATACGCTCGCCTTCTCGCCCGGCGTCTACCTCCAGCCGCGCTATGGGCAGGAGGTGCGCTTGGCGATCCGTGGCTCGGGCCTCTCGCGCGGCTTCCACATGCGCGGCGTCACGCTGTTGCAGGACGGGGTGCCGATCAACCTCGCCGACGACAATGGCGATTTTCAGGAGCTGGAGCCGATCTTCTTCGACCATCTCGAAGTCTGGCGCGGCGCCAATGCGCTGCGCTTCGGTTCGGGAACGCTGGGGGGCGCGATCAACGGCGTGACCCCGACCGGGCGCACCGCCCAGGGCGTCTATCTGCGCGGCGATGCCGGCAGCTTCGGCCTGCTTCGCGGCCTGGTTTCGGCGGGCGTCGCCAGCGGGCCGGTCGACGCCTGGGGCGCGGTCAGCGCCGACACGTCGGACGGCGACCGCGACCATGCGCAGCGCCGCAGCCTGCGCTTCCACGGCAATGTCGGGCTGACGCTCGGCGACGGGGTCGCGACGCGCTTCTATGCGAGCATCAACCGCATCCGCCAGCAACTGCCGGGCGCGCTGACCGAGGCGCAGGCGCTGACCGCCCCGCGCGGCGCCAATGCGAGCAGCGTCGCGGGCGACCAGCGGCGCGACATCGATTCGCTGCGCCTGCAGAACCGCACCCGCTTCGACCTCGGCACCGCGACGCTCGAGGTCGGGGGTTTCGTCAACGCGAAATCGCTCTTTCACCCGATCTTTCAGCTGATCGATCAGAAATCGACCGACGTCGGCGGGTTCGCGCGGATCGACTATGCGGCGGGGCCGGTCGAGGTGACGCTGGGGGGCGAGATTCGCCGTGGCAGCACCCACGCGCGGCAGTTCGTCAACGTCGCCGGCCGGCGCGGCGCGCTGACCCTCGACGCCGATCAGGAGGCGCGGACCGCGAGCCTCTATGGCGAACTGCGCGTGCGGCCGGTGCCGCCAGTGACGCTGATCGCGGGGGGCGTCTATGCCGATGGCATGCGCAAGCGGCGCGTCGGCTTTTCGGCGACCCCGGCCGGCGACGGGCGCGTCGCGTTCGACGCCTTTTCGCCCAAGTTCGGCGTGCTGGTCGAACCGGCGGAGCATGTCCAGATCTTCGCCAACTACAGCCGCTCGGCCGAATTTCCCGGTTTCGGGGAGGTGTTCCAGTCGATCGGCATGCCGCCCGCCAGCGCGCTGATCGCCGACATCCGGCCGCAGCGCGCCTGGACGGCGGAGATCGGCACGCGCGGAACGATGGGTCCGGTGCGTTGGGACGTCGCCTGGTATCGCGCGGCGATCACCGGCGAGATGCTGCAATATACGGTGAACAGCAGCATCCCCGCCGCGACCTTCAACGCCGACCGGACGCTGCATCGGGGGGTGGAGGCCGGGCTGGAGCTGACCCTCGCACCCTGGCTGCGGCTGCGCCAGACCTATGCCTACAGCGACTTCCGCTTCCGGGGCGACGCGCAGTTCGGCGACAATCGCCTGCCGGTGGTGCCGAGGCATGTCTATCGGGCGGAGGTCCGCATCGGCGGCGAGGCGCTGCACGTCGCGCCGACGCTCGAATGGGTGCCGCAGGGACCGTGGGCCGATTATGCCAACCGGGTGCGCACGCCGGGCTATGCGCTGGTCGGCCTGACCGGCGGCGCGCGCATTGCCGACGGGATCGACGCCTTCGTCGACGTCCGCAACATCGCCGGCAAGAAGGCGATCGGCGACGTCAGCGCGGTGATCGCCGCCGACGCCGCATCGGCGATCTATTACCCGGTCGAGCGCCGCGCCGTTTCCGCGGGCTTGCGCGCCCGCTTCTGACGCCGTGCTCCCGCACGCTCCGCCCGGCCGGGGGAGGGGCGTGCGGGAGCGACGGAACCTTGACGCGGGTCCGCGACTCTATGGAAAGGGGCGAAGCGGAAAGGAGAGCAGGCGATGACGAAGCGGTTCAGGATCGGCGACCATGTTCGCTGGAATTCGGAGGCGGGCCATGTCTCGGGAAAGATCATCAAGGTGCACACCGCCGACTTCGACTACAAGGGCCACACCCACCGCGCGTCGAAGGACGATCCGCAATATGAGATCAAGAGCGACAAGACCGACCATGTCGCGGCGCACAAGGGCGGCGCGCTCGAACGCATAGATGGCTGAGGCCGTCCCCTTCTTCACCATCGGTCATTCCAGCCGCTCGTTCGACGAATTCGCCGGGCTGCTCGCGGACGCCGGCGTCCGTCACCTCGTCGATATCCGGCGGATGCCGCGATCGCGGTCGAACCCGCAGTTCAACGAGGACGTCCTGCCCGATGCGCTCGCGGCGCGCGGCCTGTCGTGGGAGCGCATCGCGGCGCTCGGCGGCCTGCGCAAACGCGAGCGCGAGGTGCCGCGCGCGCTCAACGGCTTCTGGACCAACGCCAGCTTCCACAATTATGCCGACTATGCGCTCGGCGCCGCGTTTCGAGAGGGATTGGCGCATCTGATCGACGTCGGCCGCGAGCGCCGCTGCGCGATCATGTGCTCGGAAGCCGTCTGGTGGCGCTGCCACCGCCGCATCGTCGCCGACTATCTGATCGTGTCGGGCGCCGCCGTCGCGCACATCATGGAGCGCGGCCCGGAGCCCGCGCGGCTGACGCACGGGGCGATCCCGCGGTCCGACGGTTCGATCGTCTATCCCGCCCCCGCGCCGGAAAAAGGCGTATAGCGCGGGCGGCGCAGGCGCGCGACTCGGCGATCGGCAAAGGGGAGGGAAGGCGGCAATGGACGGGGTGAAGGCGGACGAGCCGTTCGAAAGCCTCGTCGAGGCCGTTCGCGCCTGCCGCATCTGCCGCGACGCGCCGCGCTACGGGCCGCCGCTGGGCCACGAGCCGCGCCCGATCCTGCAATTGTCGGAAAGCGCGCGAATCTGCATCGCGAGCCAGGCCCCGGGCATAAGAGCGCACACCAGCGGGCGTCCGTTCGACGACCCGTCGGGGGTGCGCCTGCGCGAATGGATGGGGATCGACGAGGCGCAATTCTATGACGCCTCGCGCGTCGCGATCCTGCCGATGGGCTTCTGCTTTCCCGGCGTCGGCGCCGGAGGCGACCTGCCGCCGCGGCGCGAGTGCCGCGAGATCTGGCAGCACCGGCTGTTCGCGCGGCTGCCCGACCTGAAGCTGCTGCTCGTCATCGGCGGCCATGCGCTGCGCTGGCATCTGGGTGCCGAATGGGCCCGGCGCGGCGTCACCGAAACCGTGCGCGCCTGGCGCGAGATCGGCGCCGCCGGCGCATCGCCGCGCATCGTCCCGCTGCCGCACCCGTCGTGGCACAACAATCGCTGGCTCAAGACCCACGGTTGGTTCGAGCAGGACCTGCTGCCCGAGCTGCGGCGCGAGGTGCACGCCCTGCTGGCCTGATCGGGCGCGGAGCCCTTCCCGGCCGGCGGGCCGGGAAGGGACGATGGTCAGAAGCCGAAGGCGATCCCGACCCGGCCGCCGGTGGTGCCCTTCACCGTCGATCCGGCAAAGCCGCCGCTGACGTAGACGCGCGGAGTCAGGCGCACGACGGCGGCGCCCGAGAAACCCTGTTCGCCCTGATAGGTGGCGAGGTTGAACGAGACCGAGACATTGCTGTCGGGGACGATCATCGTGCCGCCCATGGCCATCGCGGTGACGATACCGCCCGTCGCTTCGCGGAAGCGGCGGTCGTTGCCGATGCTCAGCGCGTCGATCCGGCCGTTCAGTGCGCTGATATTGCCGTCGAGAGCCCCGATCGCCGAACCGACGTCGTGATAGGCGGTGCCGCCGACCGAATAGCTCGGCGCGCTGACCGCGCCCGTCGCGGCATTGTAGGCCGCGCCGCCGCCGAGCGCGGAGGCGAGGCCGGCCCCGGCGGTGTCGCCGCGTAGCACGGCGATGTTTGCGGTCGCTTGCGCGGCGCTGGCGCTGGACTGGGCGGTCGCCGCGCCGGCGAGCGCCGTGTCGGCGGTGCCCTGCGCCGTCGCGGCGTTGGCGAGTGCCGAGTTCGCTGTCCCTTGCGCCGCGGCCGCTTCGCTGCGGGCGATATCAGCGGTCGTCTGCGCAGCCGCCGCACTGGCGACGGCGGCGTCGGCGGTCGCCTGCGCCGCGACCGCGCTGCCTGCACCCGCCGTCGCGGCGGCAAGCGCGGCGTTGGCCGTGGTCTGCGCGGCGGTCGCCTTCGCGTCCACGACGTCGAGCTGCGCCTTGTTCACGGCGTCGGTCGCCTGCGTCCCGGCGGCGACGTTGACGAGCTGGCGTTGCAGGGCCGCCGAACCGATGGAGACGCTGTTCGCGCGATCGGCGATCGATCCGGTGCCGAGTGCGACACTGCCCGCGGCCGTGGCCTCCGCGCCATAGCCGACCGCCGTGGCGCTGATGACCGTTGCCTTGGCCAGTGTACCCAGCGCCGTCGTGTAAAAGGTCGTCGCCTCGCTCATTCTCCCGACGGCTGTCGCATCGTCGCCCGCCGCCTTGCTGTTGGCGCCTACCGCCGTGCTGGCCGAGCCGGAGGCTTCGCTCAGATAGCCGAATGCAGAGGCGCCGGCCTTGCTGGCGATGGAACTGCCTCCTGCCGCGACCGCGTAACCCGCGGCGTTGGCGGCGTCTCCGAGGGCGACCGAGTCGATCCCCGTGGCCCCGGCAGTGCGGCCGATCGCGATCGCGCTGATCCCCGTGGCGCTCGCACCTGCCCCCACCGAATTGATCGCGACATAGGGATTGACGGCGCCCGCCGCCACGGCGTCGAGCTGCGCCTTGTTCACCGCGTCGGTCGCCTGCATGCCCGCGGCGACATTGGTGAGCTGGCGCTGGTAAGTCGCCGTGCCGAACGAGACGCTGTTCGTGCGGTCCGCGATCGACCCCGCACCGATCGCCACGCTGCGCTCGGCGGATGCCTGCGCATTCTGGCCTAGCGCCGTGGCGCCTTCCGCCGACGCCTTGGCGAGCATTCCGAACGCGCTCGCATATTCGGCCGTGGCCTCGCTGAACGCGCCTGCCGCCGTAGTGTAATCGGCGGTCGCCTTGCTGGTGTTGCCGAGCGCGGAGCTGTTGAAGCCGAAGGCCTGGGTCGATACGCCGAGTGCGGTGGCGCCGCTGCTGGTGGCGCCGGAGTTCTGCCCCACTGCGGTGGTGAAGGCGGCGGTTGCGTTGGAACTCTTGCCGATCGCAGTGGCGTTGGTCGAATCAGCGTTCGCCAATTGGCCGACGGCGGTGCTGTTGTCCCCGGTCGCGCGACTCGATTGGCCCAGCGCGGTGCTGCTTGCGGACGTGGCGCGGGCGTTGCGACCGACCGCCGTGCTGCGCTCGCCGCTTGCTTCGGTCGCCTGACCCAGCGCGGTGCTTTCTTCGCCGGTTGCCGAGCTGTTGCTGCCCACGGCGGTGCTGACGAGGCCGCTCGCGACGCTGACTTCGCCGCATTCGGTGCTGCCGCTCACGTCATCGGCGTTGCCGGATATGCCGTCAGGGCCCGCATTGACATTGCATTCGGGGGTGACGTCGGCGCGCGCCGGGGCGGCCGTCAGCATCGCGATGACGATGGCCGGAGCGGCTGCGGCGATCAGCAGGTTCAATTTACGCATATTCTCTTCCCTCCTATGGGACTGTCAGGATTTCCGTGTGCGGCCGGGCGGTTGATCATCAGGCCGCCATGGCTCTGATGAAACGTTCGCCGAAGATCACGGCAAATTGCGCCTTCGCCATGGTCCACTCACGTGGTGGCATCTTCCACTCTTTCTCCGACCGATTCAAGATCAGGTAGAGCAGCTTGGTGGCGGCCTCGTCGCTGGGGAAGTGTCCCCTGGCCCTGACAGCCCGCCTGAGCTTCGAGTTCAAAGCTTCGATGGCGTTCGTAGTGTAGATGATCCGGCGGACCTCGTCGGGGAACGCAAAAAACGGGATCACCTCGCCCCAGGCGCGCCGCCAGCTCTGGCCGATGGCGGGATAGCGCTGCCCCCAAGGGCCAGCCTCAAATGCTGTCAGCGCCTTTTCGGCGGCATCTGCGTCGGTGGCACGGTAAATCTCCTTGAGCGCGCTGGCGAGGTTCTTTCGGTCCTTCCAGGAGACGAAGTCCATCGAGTTGCGCAGCAGGTGAACGATGCAGGTCTGGACGATCGCATCGGGGAACACTGCGGTGATCGCATCGGGAAAGCCCTTCAGGCCGTCAACGACGGCCAGCAGGATGTCTTCAACGCCACGGTTGCGAAGCTCGTTCATCACCCGAAGCCAGAACTTGGCACCCTCATTCTGCTCGAGCCACAAGCCGAGCACCTCCTTTGCGCCGTCGGCGCGGACGCCCAGCGCAATGTGGATCGCCTTGTTGCGCACCATGCCCTCGTCGCGGATCTTGACCCGGATCGCGTCGAAGAAGACCAGCGGGTAAACCGGATCGAGCGGCCGCTGCTGCCAAGTGGCGACCTCATCGAGCACGGCGTCGGTCACCGTGCTAATCAAATCGGGTGAGACGTCGATGCCGTATAGATCGTGCAGGTGCCTGGTGATCTCGCGGGTGCTCATGCCGCGCGCGTACATCGACACGATCTTGTCGTCGAAGCCGGGAAAGCGGCGTTGATACTTGGCGATCAACTGCGGGTCGAAGCTCGACTGGCGATCGCGCGGCACGTCGATCGCCAACTTGCCGGTGTCGGTCATTACCGTCTTCCGACCGTAGCCGTTGCGCATGTTGCCGGCGCCGTCTTCGCCAGCGAGGTGGTGATCCATCTCCGCATTCAGGGCACGCTCTGTCAGCGCCTTCTTCAGCGAATCGAGCAGACCGCCCTGCTCGAAGGCGGCACTGGCAGCGCCGCCCGCCAAAAGCTGATCGAGAAGCTCATTCGGTATGGCAGGTTCTTTGCGTCGTGACATAGTGGGACTCCTTGTTGCCCATTATGCCCGGCCACACACGGAAATCCTGACAGTCCCCCTCCTATCGGGCGAAGGCCATCGGCCCCCACGGTGGATGTCTCGACCCGGCGGGCGGACGCCTGCCCCGGCGCCTCTTCCCGTTCGCGCGCGGCGCGCTTGCCTTGCCGCGCTTGCCTTGCATCCGCCGACCTGCGAAGAACGGCGGACGCCTGACAGAGAGCGAGACGGGAAATTTCCGAGGAAGCGGACACGCCGGCCGAAAAAAATGGGGCGGAGGGCCCGGACGCGCTGATCGCGGGGCTTTACGGCGAATTGCGCGCCATCGCGCGGCGCGAGCATTATCGCGCCGGACAGCCGCAGACGCTCCAGACCACGGCGCTGATCAACGAAGCCTATGTGAAGCTGCGCAAAGCCGACGGCTGGGACAGCCGGTCGCATTTCCTAGCCTGCGCGGCGACCGCGATGCGGCACATATTGATCGACGCGGCGCGCGCGCGGCTCGCCTCGAAACGGAATGCGCCGACCTACAGCTTCACCCAGAGCCTCGACTCGCTCGCCGCCGCGGTTCCGGAGGACGAACAGGTCGTCCGGCTCGGCGAGGCGCTCGAAGAACTGAAACGGCTCGACGCCAACCTCGCGCAGGTCGTCGACTGTCGCTTCTTCGCGGGGATGGACGAGAAGGAGACCGCGCTGATCCTCGGCGTCTCCGACCGCACGATCCGTCGCTGGTGGGTGCAGGCGCGCGCGTGGATCCACCACGAGATGGCGGCGGCCTGATCCCTGCCCTGAGCGAAAGGACCTGGCGCGCCGATGATCGTCGTTCAGCGGCTCAGTCGACCTTGCCGTCGATCGGCCCTTCCTGGAAGTGCGGCGTCCCTTCGACGGGACGCGTGTCGCCCTGCTTCGTTCGCCAGACCTTCAGCTTCTGGCGAAGCGACCGCAGGACTGTTTTGTAGCGCGAATCCGCCGCCAGATTGTTGCGTTCGGCGGGGTCGGCCTCGAGGTCATAGAGTTCCTCCGCCGGCCGCCGGTAATAGCTGTTGACGATCTGCTGAGCGGCGGGATCGGTCGAACGACGCCACGACGGGAAATAGCGTCCCGAATCGTCGATGTTTCGCACATATTGGTCGATATGCGTCGTACAGACATATTCGGGGTGCAGATTGGAGATATACTTCCACTTCGGCGTGCGCACGCTACGCATGGGATAAGCTCGTCCCCAGCCGTGCCCGCAGCGCGGGGAAGGATTTGAGGTAGGAGGCGCCCGCTGCGCCCTCGGCCTCGAACAGCGCTGCGGCGCGGTCGGTTTCCTGCCGCGCCTCGGCGAGCCTGCCTTGCCTGAGCAGCGTAACCGCCTTCGCGCGGGCGAAGATCGCCTGCGGCAGGCCGGGTTTGGGCAAGGCGTCGATCAACGGCTGCGTCTCGGCGATCGTGCGGCGCGCGCCCGCGATATCGCCCGATTCGGCCTGCGCCTCGATCAGCCCCGCGGCGATGATCAGCGTCGGCGCCGCACGCGGGCTCAGATATTGCGCCGCCATCGGGCGCGCCTCGGCGAGAACCGCTTTCGCGTCGGCATATTTGCCGAGCGCCAGCCTGGCGCGGCCGAGCTGGAGCAGATCGACCGCGAGCCCCGCCGAACGCCCGAAGGTCGCGCGCCGCTGCGCCGCCACCCGCGTGACGATCCGCTCGGCGGCGGCCGGCTGGTCGAGCTTGAGCAGGCGCACGGCCTTCAACTGGGCGATCGTCAGTCCCTGCATGCTCGCTTCCTGCCCGGTGCGGCGGATCACCGCCTCGGCGCGGTCGAAGATCGCGGGCATCGCGTCGAGCTGGTTCGCCTCGGCCATATAGACCAGCAGGTTGTTGTAGGTGGTCAGCAGGTCGCGGTGGTTCTCGGCATAGACGATGTCGGCATCGGGCAGCGTCCGGATCAGCAGCGCGATCGCATCCTCCAGCCGCCCGGTGCGCCGCCACAACTGCGCGCGCGCGAGGGCGATCTCGACCAGTTCGCGGCGGAAATGCGCGGGGTCGGCGCGAAACACGGGCTCGGCGGCGTCGATGTTGGGGCCGATCTCCTCGGTCCGGCCGAGGCCCCCCGCGGCGGCGGCGGCGCGCATGCGAAGCTGCGCGGTCGCCACCGGGTCGCCGCGTCCGACGCCGCGCGCCAGCGCCTTCTGGATCAGCGCGTCGGCACCCGCCGTATCCTCCAGATTCACATAGAGGTCGAACAATGTGACGATCAGGTCGGCCGATTTGGAACTGGTGTCGAGCGAGGCGGCGAGGCGGGTCGCGGTCTGGTCGAGCATCTGCTTGACGGTGACATTCTCGCTGTTCGCATCCTCGGCGGTGTCGCGCACCATCACCGTCAGCATCCGGTTGATCGCCTCCGACCGCCGCGCCTCGGCGACCGCGAGGTCGCGCTCGACCGCGGTCTCGCGCGCCTGCCATGCGATGCCGCCCGCGCCGACGAGCAGCGCCGCGAGCACCGCGGCGGTCGCCGCGACCCCCCAGCGATAGCGGCGCAGGAAGCGGCCGAGCATGTAGCGCGTCGATCCGTCGCGCGCATGGACGGGCAGATATTGCTGGTGGCGTGCGATGTCCTCGGCCAGCGCGCTGACGCTGCGATAGCGCTGCGCCGGGTCGCGCCGCATCGCCTTCAGGACGATCGCGTCGAGGTCGCCCGCGATCCGCCGCGCCGGCACCGGCGCCTCGCCACGTGCCGCGGCGCGGCTCGGCAGTTCGGGGTCCTCATAGAGGACGCGGCGGATCATCATCGGCACCGACGCCTTGCCGCCGCGCCAGGGGCTCCGCCCGCTGACCAGTTCGTAGAGGAGGACGCCGAGCGCGTAGACGTCGGTCGCGACCGTCGCTTCCTCGCCGCCCAGCTGTTCGGGCGCGGCATAGTCGGGGGTGAGCATCGCCTGCGTCGTCGCGGGCAGCGCCGCGCTGTCGTCGAGCAGCTTGCCGATCCCGAAGTCGAGCAGGCGCGGCTTGCCGCCCGCGTCGATCAGGATGTTCGACGGCTTGATGTCGCGGTGGACGACAAGGTTGCCGTGCGCATAGGCGAGCGCGTCGCAGACGGTGCGGAACAGGTCGAGCCGCGTGTCGAGGTCGGCGCCATGTGCGGTGCACCAGGCGTCGATCGGCTGGCCGTCGACATAATCCATCGCGATATAGGGCCGCCCGTCGGGAGCAACCCCGGCGTCGATCAGCCGCGCGATCCCCGGATGATCGAGCCGCGCGAGCAGCCGCCGCTCGCGCGCGAAGCTCTCGGCACGCTCGGCGGCGTCGACGCGCAGCAGCTTCAGCGCGACGCGCTGGTCGAAATCGGCCCCCGTGCGATACGCGAGATAGACCTCGCCCAACCCGCCGCGTCCGATCGGCCGTTCGACGGTGAAGCCGCCGATGGCCTGCCCGGGGGCGAGCGAGCCGAAGTTTGCGGGCGCCGACTCGCCCGCCGGCAACGGGGGCGCCAGCGATGGCGGCGCGCCGTCCAATATGCCGTCGCCGCGCGCGGCGAGCAGCAGGCGGTGCGTCGTTTCGACGATCCCCGCGGATTGCGGCGCCTTCGCGAGGCGCTGTGCCTGCATGTCGGGCGGAAGGTCGACCAGTTGCTCGAAGAGGCGCTGGACGGCCTGCCAGTCGTTGCGGTTCAACGCCTCCATCGCCCCTCCTCCGATCGTCCGGTCCCGATCGTCCGGCACAGTTGATCCGAAGATGCGGCGCCGCGCAATCGCTTATTTGACCGTGACGGGGGCCTTGATCCCGCCCGCGCTTGCGGCACAATGGCCGCCGGTCGATACGGACAGGGAAGGGGTTGGCGATGATGGCGAGGGGCAGATATTTCGGCATGGCGGCGGCGCTGTTCGGCGCGTCCTTCCTTTCCCCCGTGCAGGCGGGCGGGGCAGCCCCCGCCGCCTATGATGTCGTGATCCGCGGCGGCACCATCTATGACGGGTCGGGCGGCGCGCCGCTGGTCGGCGACGTCGCGATCCGCGGCGACCGCATCGTCGCGGTCGGCACGGTCGAGGGGCGCGGCGCGCGCGAGGTCCGGGCGGACGGCATGGCGGTCGCGCCGGGCTTCATCAACATGCTCAGCTGGGCGACCGAATCGCTGATCGCCGATCCGCGCAGCCAGAGCGACATCCGGCAGGGCGTGACGCTGGAGGTGATGGGCGAGGGCTGGTCGATGGGCCCGCTCAACGCGACGATGAAGGCGCAGGAGACCGAACGCCAGGGCGACATCCGCTTTCCGATCGAATGGACGACGCTGGGCGATTATTTCGCCTATCTCGAAAAGCGCGGCATCGCGCCCAATGTCGCGAGCTTCGTCGGCGCCGCGACGGTGCGCGTCCACGAACTGGGCGAAGGCGACGTCGATCCGACCCCCGAACAGCTGGACCGGATGCAGGCGCTGGTGCGCCAGGCGATGGACGAGGGCGCGCTGGGCGTCGGCAGTTCGCTGATCTATGCGCCCGGTTCCTATGCCGAGACCGACGAGCTGGTCGCGCTGATGCAGGCGGCGGCCGCTTGCGGCGGCATGTACATCAGCCACATGCGCTCAGAGGGCGACCGGGTCGAGGAAGCGGTCGACGAGCTGATCGAGATCGCGCGCCGGTCGGGCGCGGCGGCCGAAATCTATCACCTCAAGATGGGCGGGCGCGCCAATTGGGACAAGCTGGCCCCCGTCGTCGCGAAGATCGAGGCGGCGCGCGCGGCGGGGCTGCGGATCACCGCCGACATGTACACTTATACCGCCGGGGCGACCGGGCTCGACGCCGCGATGCCGACCTGGGTGCAGGTGGGCGGGCTCGAGGCGTGGATCGAGAGGCTGAGGGACCCGCAGGTCCGTGCGCGCGTCGCCGCGGAGATGCGCGCGCCGGGCGATGACTGGGAGAATCTCTATTTCGGCGCCGGGGCTGACAAGATGATTCTCACCGGCTTCAAGAATCCGGCGCTCAAGCCGCTCACCGGCAAGACGCTCGCCGAGGTCGCGGCGATGCGCGGCACCTCGCCCGAGGATACCGCGATGGACCTGGTGGTCGAGGACGGTTCGCGCGTCGGCACCGTCTATTTCCTGATGTCCGAGGACAATGTCCGCCAGCAGATCCGGCTGCCGTGGATGAGCTTCGGCTCGGACGCCGCGTCGCAATCGACCGAGGGCGTGTTCCTGAAATCGGGCGCGCACCCGCGCACCTACGGCAATTTCGCGCGGCTGCTCGGCCGCTATGTGCGCGACGAGAAGCTGATCCCGCTCGAACAGGCGGTGTATCGCCTGACGACGCTGCCCGCGACCAACCTGGGGCTGAAGGAGCGCGGCGCGCTCAGGCGCGGCTATTATGCCGACGTCGTCGTCTTCGACCCGAAGACCGTCGCCGACCGCGCGACCTTCGAGGCGCCGCACCAATATGCGGTCGGGGTGCGCGACGTGTTCGTGAACGGCGTCGCGGCGCTGCAAGGCGGCGAGCCGACGGGCGCGACGCCCGGCCGCGCGCTGCGCGGCGCCGGCTTCGGGACGTGCCGCTAGGAGCGGGCGGCATCGGGCACCGCCCGGCCGAAAGGGAACCGCACCGCGCCCTCGCGCATTGCCCATGGGTCACGCTCATGGGAGGATGCCATGCCCGCCCGCGCCTATTGGAAGGGGCAGATCCGGCTCGCGCTGGTGTCGATCCCCGTCGAAATCTATCCGGCGACCCGGTCGGGCGCAAGCGTCAGCTTTCGCCAGATCCACGAACCGAGCGGCAAGCCGGTTAAATATGAGAAGGTCGTCCCGGGCATCGGGCCGATCGACAAGGACGATATCGTCAAGGGCTATGAGTTGTCGAAGGGCAGTTACGTCCTGCTCGACGAAGAGGAGATCGAGGCGGTCAAGCTCGAAAGCAAGCGGACGCTGGAGCTCGTCCAGTTCGTCGACGCGGGCGAGATCGACATCCTCTATTATGAAAAGCCCTATTATGTCGTCCCCGCCGACGAACTGGCGGAGGAAGCCTATATCGTCCTGCGCGAGGCGCTGCGCCGCACGCGCAAGGTCGGGCTCGGCCAGCTCGCGCTGCGCGGCGAGGAGCAGCTCGTCGCATTGCGCCCGTGCGGCAAGGGCCTCGTCCTCGAAGTGCTGCGCTACGCCGACGAGGTCAATCGGGCAGCGAATTATTTCCGCGACGTCGGCGCCGCGAAGCCCGACGCCGACCTGCTCGACCTGGCCGAGACGCTGATCGACAGGAAGAGCGGCCGGTTCGACGCGAGCGACTATCACAACCATTATGTCGACGCGCTGAAGCGGCTGATCGCCAAGAAGGCCAAGGCGAAGGGCCGCAAGGTGCTGGAGGATGTCGAGGAGCCCGCCGCCGCGCGCGAGGGATCGAACGTCATCGACCTGATGGCGGCGCTCAAGGCGTCGGTTGACGGGCGCAAGTCGTCGCCGGCGGCAAGGACGAAGGCCCCGGCGCGCAAGGCTTCGACGCGCCGCGCGCCGGCGAAGAAGCGCGCCTGACATGGCGCGGCGCGCCGACCCGCTCGCGCAGTACAAGGCCAAGCGCGACTTCGCCGCCACCCCCGAGCCGGCGGGGCAGGTGGCGAAGGGAAAGGCGGCGAAGGCGGAAGGCGGGCGCTTCATCGTCCAGAAGCACGACGCGACGCGCCTTCATTATGACTTCCGCCTCGAGGCCGACGGTGTGCTCAAGAGCTGGGCGGTGACGAAGGGGCCGAGCGCCGATCCCGCCGACAAGCGGCTCGCGGTGCGCACCGAGGATCATCCGCTTGCCTACGCCGATTTCGAGGGCGCGATCCCCAAGGGTGAATATGGCGGCGGCACGGTGATGCTGTGGGACCGCGGCACCTGGGCGCCGGTCGCGGGCAAGAGCGCGAAGGACATCGATCGCGGCCATCTGCACTTCACGCTCGACGGCGAACGGATGAAGGGCGAATGGCTACTCGTCCGCATGAAGCCGCGCGCGGGCGAAAAGCGCGAGAACTGGCTGCTGCGCAAGATCGACGACGCCCATGCCGGCGGCAGCGACGATCTGGTCGGGCGCCATCTAACGAGCGTCCTCACCGGCCGCACCATGGCCGAGATCGCGGGCGACGTGGGTGGCGCGCAGTCGCTGCGCGGTGCGAAGGGCGCCGCCTTCACGCAGAAGATGAAGGCCGCGGCGAAGCATAATGCGGCGGTCGCGAAGCGCCGCGCCGGCGGGGGCAAGCCGCCCGCCTTTCGCAAGCCCCAGCTCGCGACGCTCGTCGATGCGGTGCCGGGCGGCAACAACTGGTTCCACGAGATCAAATATGACGGCTATCGCGCGCTCGTCGCGGCGGCGGGGAGCGCAGTGCGCATCCATACGCGAAACGGCCTCGACTGGACCGACAAGTTCGCGCCGCTCGCCGCGCAGTTCGCCGCGCTCGACCTGCCGCCGTGCCTGATCGACGGAGAGATCGTCGCCTATGACGGTGCGGGCAATCCCGATTTCTCGTCGCTGCAGGCGGTGATCAAGCGCGGCCATGGCGCGCAGGATGCCGATACGGCGCTGAACTTCTTCGCCTTCGACCTGCTCGAAGAGGATGGCAAGTCGCTGGCGAAGCTGGGCAATCTCGAACGCAAGGAACGGCTCGAAGCGCTGCTGCGCGCCGCCGCGCCGCCGATCGCGGTCGCCGATCATGTCATCGGCGCGGGCGAACGCCTGTATACGGCGATGTGCGGCGCGGGGCAGGAAGGCATCATCTCGAAGCGCGCCGACGCTCCCTATGCCGGCCGCCGGACGCGCAACTGGGTCAAGGTCAAATGCACCCGCCGCCAGGAATTCATCATCGTCGGCTGGAAGCCGTCTTCGGCGAAGGCGCGCCCCTTCGCCTCGCTGCTCCTCGCGCAGCGCGAGGGCGATGCGCTGGTCTACAAGGGCAATGTCGGCACCGGCTTCGACGCTGCGACGATGGCGATGCTGGCGCGCAAGTTCGCGAGCCGTGCGCGCAAGACCCCGCCGCTGGCGGTCGAACGCGCGGCGGCGCGCGACGTCCGCTGGCTGACCCCCGACCTCGTCGCCGAAATCGCCTTCGCCGAATATACCGCCGGCGGATCGGTGCGCCACGCGAGCTTCGTCGGCCTGCGCGAGGACAAGGAGGCGAAGGACGTGACTCCGGAGACGAAGCAGGCGGCGCCCCGCCCGACCGCCGACGTGCGGATCAGCAACCGCGACCGCGTCATCTTTCCCGAATCGAAGGCGACCAAGGGCGACCTTGCCGACTATTATGCCGCGGTCGCGCCGATCATGCTGCCGCACATGGCGCGCCGTCCGGTCAGCCTCGTCCGCTGCCCGCAAGGACGCGCCAAGCAATGCTTTTTCCAGAAGCATGATTCGGGATCGTTCGGTCCGCAGGTCCACCATGTCCCGATCCGCGAGAAGGACGGCGGGGTCGAGGATTATCTCTATGTCGAGGACGCCGGCGGCATCCTCGCCTGCGTCCAGATGGGGACGATCGAATTCCACGGTTGGGGCAGCCATGTCGACACGCTCGAGGCGCCCGACCGGATGGTCTTCGATCTCGACCCCGACGAAGGGCTCGATTTCGGCGACGTCCGCAAGGCGGCGGCCGACCTCCATCGCCAGCTTTCCGACATCGGCCTGATCAGCTTCGCGATGCTGTCGGGCGGCAAGGGGGTGCATGTCGTCGTGCCGCTCGACCCGGGGCCGGACTGGGACGCGCACAAGGATTTCGCGAAGCGCTTCGCCGAAGCGCTCAGCCTCGCCGAGCCCGACCGTTTCACCGCGACGATGAGCAAGGCGAAGCGCAAGGGCAAGATCTTCATCGACTGGCTGCGCAACCAGCGCGGCAGCACCGCGATCATGCCCTGGTCGGCCCGCGCCCGCGAAGGCGCGCCGGTCGCGGCGCCGATCGGCTGGGATGCGCTGGCGGACATCGACAGCCCGCGCCACTGGACGATCGCCGACGCCGATGCGCTGCTCGAACGCGCGGCGAGCGCCGAGCTCAAGGGCTGGGGCTTCGCGCGCCAGACGCTTCCCGATTTGTGAGGGCTAAAGGGTCACACCACAAATATGCGCCGTTTGCCCTGAGCTTGTCGAAGGGCCGTTCTTTCTTTCCGCGCCGCGAGAAGGGCGGTGCTTCGACAAGCTCGGCACAGGCGGGGTAGGTGGTGAAGATTGCAAATACGGCAATCTAGCGTTCAGCGCCGCCGCCGAGTGCCTGATAGAGCGCGACATAGGCGGTGAGGCGGTCGGCGCGCATCTGGATCAGCGCGAGATCGACCGACAGCAGCGCGCGCTGCGCGTCGATCTGTTCGAGGTAGGGCGAATAGCCGGCGCGATAGCGGTTGGTGGCGTGGCGCAGCGCGTCGGCGACCGCGGTCCGTTGCGCGACCAGCGCCTGTTCCTGCGCGCCGAGCCGGTCGATCACCGCGAGCTGGTCCTCGACCTCGCGAAAGGCGGTGAGCACCGTGCGGCGATAGGCGAAGGCGGCCTGGTCGCGCTGCGCGGTCGCGGCGTCGAACTGACCGTGCAGCCGCCCGCCCTGGAACAGCGGGGCGAGGATGCTGCCGCCGACCGACCAGATGCCCACCGGGTCGGACAGCGCCGACGAGATCACCGCGCCGGCCGACGCCGACAGGCGAAGCTGCGGCAGGAATTGCCCGCGCGCGGCGCGCAGGTTGGCGTCGGTTGCGGCGAGCGCATATTCGGACTGCGCGATGTCGGGCCGGCGGCGGACGAGTTGCGACGGCAGCATCGCGGGGACGGCGGGCGTCGTCAGCGATCCGAAGCCCGCGCCGCGTGCGATCGCGTGCGGGGTCTCGCCGGCGAGCAGCGACAGGGCGTTCTCCTGCCGCGCGATCGCCGCCTCGATCGCCGGGACCTGTTGCTCGGTCGCGCGATACTCGGCCTCGGCCTGCCGCAGTTCGAGCTGCGAGGTATAGCCCGCCTCGGCACGGTCGCGCGCGATGCGCAGCGCCTCGCCGCGCGATGCCAGCGTCTGTTGCAGCAGCTCGCGCCGCGCGTCGAGCGCGAGCAGGGCGATATAGCCGCTTGCCGCCGCCGCGCTCACCGACAGCGTCGCCGCCTCGTGCGCCGCCGCGACCGCCGCGGCGTTGGCGCGCGCCGCCTCGACCTGCGCGGCGTTGCGGCCGAACAGATCGACTTCATAGGCGGCCTGGAAGACGGGCTGCGCGGCAAAGCCCTCGGTCGCGACGCCGAAGGGATTGAGGCTGCGCGATTCGGCGCCCGGCGCGCTGGCGCTCAGCGACGGCAGCAGCAGCGATCGCGCGACCCTTTCCTGCGCGCGTGCTTCGGCGACGCGCGCCGCGGCGATCGCAAGGTCGCTGTTGTTCGCGCGCGCGCGATCGACCAGCACGGCGAGCTGCGGGTCGCCGAAGCGGTCCCACCATTGCCGGTCGATCGCGCCGCTCGCGGGAAGGTCGGTGCGCCAGTCGGCGGGCGGCGCGACCGTGCTTGCTTCGGGGCGCGGCGTGATCGGCGGCGCGCAGGCGGCGAGCAGCAGCGGCAGGGCCAGCGCCGCGCGCGGGACGGGGCGCATCGTCACGGTCGCCCCGTATGCACGGTCGCGACGACCGACATGCCGGGGCCGAGCCGCTGGCTCAGCGCCTGGCCGTCGTCGATGCGGATGCGCACCGCGATGCGCTGCGGCACCTTGACGAAATTGCCCGATCCGGTGTCGGGCTTGATGATGCTGAACTCGCTGCCCGCGGCGGGGGCGATGCGCTCGACATGCCCCTTCAGCTTCGCGCCGCCGAGCGCGTCGATGCGCAGCGTCGCGGACTGGCCGATGCGGATGCCCGCGGTCTGCGTCTCCTTGAAATTGGCGACGACCCAGTGACGCTCGGGAACCAGATACATCAGCTGGGTGCCCGGGCTGACGAGCTGGCCGACGCGCACGCTCACCTCGCTGAGGCGCCCGTCGCGCGGGGCGCGGATGGCGCTGTTCTGCAGGTCGATGCCGGCGAGCTCGCGCTGCGCCTTCGCATTGGCGACTCCCGCCTCCAGCCCGCCGCGCCCGACGCCTACCGAGCGCAGCTGCTCGGCGGCGATCGCGCGCTGCGCTTCGGCCTGGCGGACGGCCGCCTCGGCCTGGCGGAGCGCGGCGAGCGTCTGGTCGCGCTCGCGCAGCGACACCGATCCGGCGTCGACCAGCTCGTTCACGCGCCGCATGTCGGCCTGCGCGCGGGCGAGCTGCGCACGCGCGCTCGCCGTCGCGGCGTCCTGAAGCCGCACCTGCGCCTCGGCCGAGCGCAGGCTCTGCGCGCTGTTGTCGAGGTTCGCCGATTGCGCGGCGACGCTCGCGGCGCCCTGCGCGACGCGCTCGCGATAGATGCGGTCGTCGATGCGGACGAGCAGCTGGCCCGCCTTCACCCGCTCGAAATCCTGCACCAGCACCTCGGTGACATAGCCGCCGACCTGCGGCGCGATGATCGTCGTCTGGCCGCGGACATAGGCGTTGTCTGTGGTCTGGCTGGCCGGGCGGAAGGGCGGCAGACCCCAGGCGTAGAGAATGGCGAGCGCGCCGACCAGCACGAGGCTGCCGAACAGCAGGATGCGGCCGCGCGACTGCTCGGGTTTCCAGCCCTCTTCCGGCGGCGCGGTGGGCGCCTCGGCCGGCGCGGGCGTTTTCGGGTCGTCGGTCATAGGTTGGCAGCCCTCATCTTCTGCAATGCCTCGAGCTCGGCGGCGAGCGGATTGTGGCCGCGCCGCCGATCGTAAACCCAGCGCGCGAGCATGATCAGGAACGCGATCCCGGCCAGCGATCCGATCACGAAGAACACGTCGTTGAAGGCGAGGATGGTCGCCTCGCGCGCCGCCTCGCGCACCACCTGCGACGCGGCGGTCGCGCTGCGCAGCGCCGGGTCGGAAATGCTGCCGGTCAGGCCGGCGGCGATCGTCTCGATTCCGCGCGCAAGGTCGGGGTTGGTCGTCGCCAGCGTCTGGCCCAACGTCATCAGGTGCGCCTTGGTGCGCAGCGTGTGGAAGGCCGACAGCGCCGCCACCCCGGCGAGCCCGCCCAGCGTCTGCGACAGGCTGAACACGCCGACGAAGCTGACGAGATAGGACGGTCCCTTGGTCAGCGCGCGCAGCAGCCCCTCCATCAGCATCGGTCCCATGAAATAGACCGCCGCGAAGGCGATCGCGGCTTGCGAGAAATAAAGATTCACGGGGCCGGTGCGCAGTCCCGAATGGGTGTCGAGCCAGGCGCCGACCGCGATCACGCCGAGCGAGACGAGCGTCGGGCGGCGCAGGTCGGTGGGATCGAGCCGCGCGATCGCGAGCAGGGCGCCGAGCAGCGTCGCGGCGGTGAGCACGACATAATAGGTGACGAGCTGGTCGTTCACCAGCCCCACCGTCGAGAGAAGGCCGGTGGCGCCGAAATTCTGCTCGGAGGTCAGGACGCGCACCAGCGCCCCGGTGAGCGCGAATTTGACGAGATCGCGGCTTCCCATCCAGCGCGTCTGCAGCATCGGATTGGCGCGGTAATGCTCGATCAGGAAGGCGAAGCCGATCAGCACCACCGCCGCCGCAAGTGCGCCGCCCAGCCACGGCGTCGACCACCACTGGATGCGACCCTGGACAAGGAAGGCGCACAGCAGCCCGACCCCGACCGCGAGCATCGGAAAGGTGACGAGGTCGAGCTTCTCGAACGAGCGCATCGTCTCGCCGGGCGGCAGATGGAGGATGTTGACGAGCCCGACGGCGACGAGCGACAGCGCGAACTGAAAGACGAACAGGTTGGCGATGTCGCCGTCGGCGAGCAGCAGCGGCGACATCGCGCGCGCCAGCGGCACCGCGACCTGCGTCAGCCCGATCGCGAGCAGGAAGCCCGCGATGCGCAGCTTCTGCGGCAGGCCCTGCATCATGTAGAAGGCGGCGAGCGTCGACAGCCCGCTCGCCGCGATCCCCGACACGCCGCGCGCCACGAGTTCCATGCGATAGCCCGCGTCGAACAGCTGCACGAAATTGGCGATCAGCAGCGCGATCATCACCGCGCGCACGAAACGCTGGATGCCGAACTGCTGGCGCGACTTGTAGAGCAGGATGCTCATGCACGCGTTGGTCATGTTGTAGGCGACCGTCACCCAGCCGGCGTCGACCGGGGTCAGGTCGAGATGTCCCTGCATCGCGGTCAGGTTGGCGATCAGCAGCCCGTTCTGGAAGCCGCCGACGATCGCGAGATAGAGGCCGATCAGCAGATAGAAGATCTGGCGGCGCAGCGGATGGTCGGGCGACGCGGGCGATCCCGGCATCAGCGGGCGCTCGTGCGGCTTGAAGACATAGCCGCCGGCGGGCGGCGCGGGCGGGGCGGCGGGCTCAGCCATGGCGGAGCCGCGGCTCGATCAGCGTTGCGTAGAGCGCGGCGCGGAAATCATTGTCGTTGGCGAGTTGCGGCGCAAAGCCGGCAAGCATCTCGCGCCGTACGACGCTGACCGCGACGCCATAGGCGAAGCTGAGGAGGAACATTTCGGGGACCGGGGTGGCGATCCGCCCGGTCTCGTTCGCGCGCCGGATCAGCGGCAGGAAGTGATCGAGCAGCGGGCGCGAGACATGGTCGAACACCCAGGCGGCACGTTCCGGATCGTGACCAGCGTCGCGCAGCAGGAAGCGCGGGACGGTCTCGTTGGCGCAATAGAGGTCGACGAGCGCCTCCATCGACGCGGCGAGGGGCGAAGCGGCCGCGCTCGCCTTGGCCGCCGCGGTGCGGCGCAGCATGTCCATCTTTCCCGCGCCGACCGCCTCGACCACCGCCTTCCACAGGCCGAGCTTCGACCCGAAGCGATAGGCGATCATCGCGGGATCGACGCCCGCGTCGGCCGCGATGTCGCGCAGCGCGGCGGCGTCGAAGCCGAGGTCGGCGAAACGCCGCAGCGCGGCGCGCCGGATCGTCCGTTCGGTGTCGCCGCGGTCGGCGGGCCGGCGCCCGCGGCGCGACGCCGCGCCTGTCGTTGCTGCTCCATGCATCGATCGGGAACCTTCTCGCTGGCCGCATCGTTCCGATAGCGTGATCCGTGGATTAATTCAACAAGTGATGAAATAAGCGGCGGAATCGGAATAGCGGTGGTGTCAGCGGGGGCATTTCGAACTCTATGCGGCCATTCGATCGCCCCTCCCGCTTGCGGGCGGGGCGGGGGTGGACCGGCACCGTTGCGGTTGCCCAACCCGCTGCGGCCAGAGTCTGATGACATTGACCGATCTACCTCGTCATTGCGAGCGGAGCGAAGCAATCCAGAGCGGTGTAAACCACCCTGGATTGCTTCGCTCCGCTCGCAATGACGATTCCAACTCACATCATCATGCACTAGCGAACGAGTTCGCGAGCCTCGCTGCCCCTCCTGCAGGCGGGTGGGAGACGATGTTCGGCAGTCCCATGCAAAATGATTTCACTGTCGCGGCGTGCCATCGGTTGATATGGCGGCGCGTGTCGGACCATGTAACGGTTACATCCGCGAGTCGCGGCCCGCCAAACTTGATTTCGGGACCCGATGCTCTATGCACGGCGCCGTGCAGGGCGACCCCGACAATTACATCAGCCTCCTTTCTGCCGCGCAAATCGAAACGTTGCGGCACGTTTTCGAGCACAAAAATTCCAAGGAAATTGCGCGGCTGATGAACGTATCGCCGCACACCGTCGATGAACGGGTTCGACGATCGCTAAGAAAGCTCAATGTTTCCAATAGGATAGAGGCGGCGACCATCCTGGCGCGTAACGGTGTCTTCGGTCAGGTTACTCCCTATCAGCCTTTGACATATCAATTGGACGACCTAGGCGATGGTCCGCCCCCCGCCGATGCGGGACCGGGGCGCAGTCGGCTTTGGCGGATATTCGATATCGGCACGCCGTTTCCCACCGCGTCCCAGCCGGCCAACCGGCATGGGTTGATGGAAAGGATCATCTGGCCGATCCTGATCGCCTTGGCGACCATATTGGCCTTTTCCGCCCTCTATTCGATCCTTGTCGGCCTCGGCCGGGTTCTGACCTGATGTCGAACCGAATGCTGCGGGGGGGTCCGTCGGCATTCTCTTTCAAGGACCAAAGATCATGCTGAACGAACGCCTTTCCGCAGCGCAGAAGATAGCCGCCGAACTGCACCGGGCCGAAGACGCGATCGACGAAACGATGATCCGTATCGCCCAGCTCGCCGCGACGCTGCCTGCGGCGCGCCGCGAAACCAACATGTCGGCGATCGTCGGCCAGGAAGCGGTGGCGAAGATCGCCAATGCGCTCGCCGCCGCGGGGGAGGTTCGCCAGCTGCTGATCGACGCCCATCAGGCGCTGACCGTGACGCAGAAGCAGGTCGGCCTCGGCACCCGCATGTTCGGTGCCGGGGTGAAGCCCGCCAGCGCGACGCTGGTCGACGAGGGCGCCGACGGCGCGGCGGATGCCGACGTCGTGGCGCTGCCGCTCGCCCGGGCGTCGTGAGTCCGGCGCAGGGTTGACGAGGTCCCATGGGGTCCGTGGCGCTCTATTATGCCGTTCTGCTCATCACGGTGGCCGTCGCGGTTCGACGCGGCGGTCCCCTTGAACGCGGGGCAGCCTATACGGCATTGATCGCCTCGGTCCTCACCAGTCTCGTCGCACCCGCCCCGACCTGGACGAGCATCGAATATAATATCTTCTTCATCGACGTGCTGGTTCTGTTGAGCTTCTGGTTCATCGCCCTGAAGACGCAGCGTTTCTGGCCCTACTGGATCACCGGATGGCAGTTGATCGCCATTTTCGGCCATATCCAGAAGATGATGTTTCCGGAGATATTGGCGCGGCCCTATTCGCTGCTTTCGATCTACATATCCTACCCGATCCTGCTTCTGATCCTTTATGCATCGGGTTCGTCCAGACGGAGCGAGGTTGCGGCCTGACGGGATGAATCCCAGAGGGTGGATGGCATCGCATGCAGCAATTCTCGAACCATGACATTGCCGAGCTGCGCTCGCGCATCGACCAGATCCATGCGCTTCTCGCCGCACGCGGCCCTGAGGCGGATGACGGTCCAGACGCGCCGACGGCGGCCGCGGCGAATGTCCGGCTGCTCGACCAGCTGGCCTTTCACATCCAGATCCGGCGGCTGCGCAAGGGGCACTTCGGCGACGAACCGCTTTCGGGGCCGACGTGGGACATGATGCTCGACCTGATGGTCGCGCAGACGAGCGGACGCAATCTGAGCGCCAGCGACCTCGCCACCGGCGCCGGGGTGCCGCTGTCGTCGGGACTGCGGATGATCGCGGCGCTCGAACGGCTCGGCCTCGCGCACCGTTCGATCGACGATCGCGACCGCCGCCGGTCGCTCGTTCGGCTGACCGAGAAGGGCATCGAGCGGATGGCGAGCTATTTTGAGGAGATCGCGCTCATCCGGCAAACGCGCCGGACCATCGCGATGTGACGCGCGCTCCGCGCACGGCTCATTCGGTGCGCGCGCGCATCATCGCCTCGATCTTCGCCATCGCGTCGCGCTTGATCTGGCAGACGCGCGCGGCGCTGACGTCGAGCGTCCTACCGATTTCCTGCAGGTTCAGTTCCTCGAAGAAATAGAGCTGCAGCACCATCTGCTCGCGCTCGTTCAGCGCGTCGATGCAGTCGCGCAGCGCGGCGAGCAGGTCGCTTCGCTCGCACAGCTCGCCCGTCGCCAGCGCGTCGTCGGCGATCAGGACGCTCCCGGCCTCCATCATCTCGTCGAGCGAGGCCGAGCGGCGCTGCGCCGCATTCTGTTCGAACATGAAATATTCCTCTGCCGTCATGTCGAACGCCGCCGCCATTTCGGCGGTCGTCGGCGCGCGCATATTTTGCTGTTCGAGCGCCGCGCGCATCGCGCGCAGCCGCTTGTTCGCGACCATCGCCGACCGGCCGACATCGGCCTCGCGCCGCAGCTGGTCGATCATCGCGCCGCGGATCCGCGTCGTCGCATAGGTGGCAAAGGCATAGCCGCGCTCCTCATAGTGCCGGCTCGCCTCGATCAGCGCGATCAGCCCGGTCTGGATCAGGTCCTCCAGCTCGTTCGTCCGCGCCACGCGCGAAAAGACCTGCCAGGCGATCTTGCGCACCAGCGGCGCATATTCCTCGACCAGCGCCTCGACGCTGCCCAGGTAGGCGTGCGGACGCAGCGGCTGCGCCGACCCGGCGAAGTGGGCGGCGGGCTCAATCCTCATGCTGATGCTCCTCCATCGCTGCTGCGGAATCGCCGGTCAGGCGCGGTACTTCGGCGCCGATCGTCGCGACGATCTCGGTCGCCTTGTTCGCCGGGATTTCGAGGTAGGAAATGACGGCGACGTCGGGGAAGGTCGCGCGCACCAGCCGCGACAGCGCCGACCGGCACAGCGGCGAGGCGACGAGCGCGAAGCTGCGCGTCGACAGCAGCAGCGGTTCGACCGCCTGCCCGATCTGCTCGATGATCTTCATCGCCATGCCGTGCTCGAACGGCCATTCGGCGCCGGGGTTGGCACGCACCGACTGGTTGAGCAGCATCTCGACGTCGGGGCTGAAGGTGACGACGGGCAGGGGCATGCGCGATGGCACGATCGTCTGGACGATCAGCGCACCGATGCGCTGGCGCACCGCCTCGACCAGCTCGACGTCGCCGAGCTGCTGGCCGGCGAGCGCGACCATCGCCTCGGCGATCTTGCGGAAATCGCGCAGCGGCACGCGCTCGACGAGCAGCGCCTTGCACAGCGCCGCGACGCGCGGCAGCGCATAGCCCTGCGGACAGAGATTCTGCGCCAGCTGCGGATAATGCGCCTTCAGATGGTCGATCAGCGCCTGCGCGTCGTCGATGCCGAACAGCTCGGCCGCCGATGCGATGATGCTGTTGTTGAGATGCGTGGCGACGACGGTTGCCGGATCGACGACGGTGTATCCCGCCGCGATCGCGTCGTTCTGCGACGCCTTGGGAATCCACAGCGCGTCGAGCCCGAAGGTCGGGTCCTTGCATGGCCGTCCGGTGACCTTGGTGACGAGGTCGCCCGAATCGAGCGCGAGCATCTCATGCGGGAACACCTCGTCCTCGCCGACGATCACCCCGGCGATCGAGATGCGATAGGCGTTGCCGGGCAGCGACAGGTCGTCCGTGACCTTCACCGCTGGAACGACGAAACCCAGTTCGCGCGACAGCTGGCGGCGGATGCCGGTGATCCGGCCCATCAGCGGCGCGCCCTTGCGGTCGTCGACCAGCGCGACGAGCGCATAGCCGATCTCGAGCTGGCACGGCCCGATGTCGCTGACGTCGGCCCATTCGATGTGGTGCGGGTCGGGTGCGGGCGCCGCGGGGGGCGGCGCGGCCTCGGCCTCTGCGGCGGTGCGGCGCATCTGCCAGCCGATCGCGAAGGCCAGCGCCGACGCGGGCAGGATCAGCATCTGCGGCATCGCGGGGACGAGGCCGAGGATGAACAGGATGCCGCCGACCGCCATCCAGACGTGCGGCGAGGCGAACTGGCTGCCGATCTGGCCCGACAGGTCGTGCGGCGACGCGACGCGGGTGACGATCGCGGCGGCGGCGATCGACAGCAGCAGCGCCGGAATCTGCGCGACCAGCGCGTCGCCGATCGCCAGCGTGACATAGGTGGCGCCGGCTTCCGAAAAGCTGAGCCCGTGGCTCGACATGCCCAGAATCAGCCCGCCGACGATGTTGACGAACAGGATCAGCAGGCCGGCGACCGCGTCGCCCTTCACGAACTTCGAGGCGCCGTCCATCGAGCCATAGAAATCGGCCTCGGTCGCGACCTCCTGCCGGCGCGCCTTGGCTTCGTCGGGGGTCAGCAGCCCGGCGTTGAGGTCGGCGTCGATCGCCATCTGCTTGCCGGGCAATGCGTCGAGGGTGAAACGCGCCGACACTTCGGACACGCGCCCCGCGCCCTTGGTGATGACGACGAGGTTGATGATCATCAGCACGACGAAGACGAACAGGCCGACGACATAGTCGCCGCCGATCAGCACCCGGCCGAAGGCCTCGATGACGTGGCCGGCGGCAGCCGTCCCCTCGTGCCCGTGGACGAGCACGACGCGCGTCGAGGCGACGTTGAGCGCGAGGCGAAACAGCGTCGCGAGCAGCAGCACCGTCGGGAAGGAAGAGAAATCGAGCGGCTTCGACGCCGACAGCGCGACCATCAGGATCGCGAGGCTGATCATGATGTTGCCGATGAAGCTGATGTCGAGGATCGTCGGCGAGACCGGGATCACCATCAGCGCGACGAGCACCAGCATCGCCACCGGCAGCGCGGCGGCGCCGGCCATGCGGCCCGCCTGGCGCAGGTCGAAACCGGCGATCATGCCGCGCCTCCCAGCGAGGCGAGGCGCCGATAGGTGCGCGCGGCGAAGTCCATCGACAGTTTCTGGGGCATCGGTTCGATATCCATCATGGGCAGCGGCGCCCGGCCGCCTTCGACGCCCGCCGAGCGGGCCATATGCAATTGCCAGCCCGGTGCGGCGGCGGGCCCGGCGGGAAGCGCGGCGGGGCCGCCGTCCTCGTCGAGCTTGGCGCGGAAGCGTTCGCGAATCTCGCCGAGGCTGCGCATGCTGCCGTCGCCGGCATAGAAGACCGAGCGGTTGGCGGCGGCCGCCTCGGGCAGCATCGTCGCGCCGGGCTGATCGGGGTTCGCCTCCCACGCGGCGAGGAAGCGCACCGCGCCCGCGCTGCCGAGGAAATGGGCGAGGTAGAGGTCGACGGGCTCGGCGCTGCGGCCGAGCCGTCCTTCGATGGCGGTGCGATTGTCGGCGGTCAGCGCCGCCGCCATGCTCGATGCCGCGGCGGGATCGTCGCGCAGGTCGAATATCTGTTGGCGGAGCGCGGGATCGGCGACGAAGAAGCGCCCAGCGCCGTCTTGGCCGATCGCGCCCGCCGCCCAGTCGAGCCCGTGCCCGGCGCCGTGCCGGCGCAGCGTCGCGAGCCACGTCTGCTTGGTGAACTGGAACAGCCCGCGCGCCGACGAGGTCGATGCCCGGGCGGTCGGGTTGAAGCGGCTTTCGACGCGTGCGACGTCGACCAGATAGTCGAAATCGACCCCCGTGCGCGCCGAGGCGCTGTGCATCGCATCCATGACGGGAAGCGGGCTTCTGGTCGAGGGCAGGGAGGAATTGATAGACGTCATGCTGTCGGTTCCGCTGGTTCGCGAAACCTGAAGCAATCATCGTGCCATTTTTATAAATGGCCGTGTATTATATGGTTATCAATAGGTTAGGGCCGCGCCCTGCGCCGCCATGCCACGGATCGCATGGTTTCTGTCAATCCTCTGACGCGTCCAGTTCTTCAGGATGTTGACGCGGATCGCCGCCGCTTCGAGCTGGCCGAGCGTCCGCGTGATCAGCAGGCGCGCGCGTTGTTCGGCGCCCGCCGGGATCGTGCTGTTGCGGAACAGGATGACCGCGGTCGCCAGCGCCTCCGACGCGGCGATGATCGTGCCGGGGTCCTGTCCGTCGAGCGCTTCGACCAGCGCGTCGAGCCGCGCCTGCATCTCGTCCATCTGCATCAGCATGACGTATCCTGGCGCTGGTGGAAATCGAGTATCGCGCCCGCGATGGCGCCGGGATCGACCGTGTAGCGGCCGTCGGCGATCGCGCTGCGCAGCGCGGCGACGCGTTCGGCGTCGACCGGCGCGTCCTGCCCCGCGAGGTCGCGGGCGAGCCCGGCGAGACGCGTGACGGGAAGCGATTCGGCCGCGGGACGGACGGGCGCCGGTGCCTGCGTCGCGGCAGGCGCGCTGCCGCCGATCCTGCGCGCGGTGCCGATGCGGACAACGCCGCCGACCTGCAGCCCGATCTTGCTGTCACCCGACATCTTCGCCTCCATCCTGTGCCGCCGAAAAAGCGACGGAACCGTCTGTGCCTGTCTTAACGGCGAGCGCGGCGACGGATTAAGCGGAAGTTGTGAAAAAGTTAAAAAAAGGACCGGCCCGTCGGATGCGTCGGGTCGGTGACGCAGGGACCAAGGCCGGTGTCACGCCGCTCCGGATCCCGTCTGCGCGGAGACACGTCATGTGTCATCCCCAGAGAGGACCCTGAACTTGTTTGGCGTTTATACCCTTAAGACAGGGACACTGGTGATCCCCGGCGAAAGCCGGGGTCCATGCGAGGCAGGCGCACGTAGCTGAACCCCGGCTTTCGCCGGGGAACGCTCACTTGTCGGAAGGGGATAATTGCCAACTTTTTTCAGGGTCCATGGTCCACCCTCGACCGAAAGACGGCGAAAAAGGAAGGGCCCGGCCATGGATGCTGAAACGAGTTCAGCATGACGAAGGCGCAGGCCAGCCTGTGGAAAGGCCGAATCCTCCCGGACCCTAATCGGCGAGGCGGGCGCGGCCGGGGCCGGTGACGACGGCGCTCAGCATGGTCCTGGCGTCGCTGCCGCGCAGTGCGATCGCTTCGCCGACGCTGCCGTCCTCGGCGGCGACCGCGGTATAGGCGATCGAGAAGCTTTCGGTGTCGATCGAAACGCGGACATGATCGCCGCGGCGGATCGCCGGCGCCGCGGCGGCGGGCCTGGCACTCTGCGCCGTGACCGGCATGGCGCCGGCCGGACCTGTCATCGGGACGCGCAGCCGCCAGCCGAGCGAGGGACAGCGGACCGCGAGCGTCTGGCTGTCGATCGCTGTGATCGACGCCTGCTCTGGACAGCGGGCCAGCTTGATGCGGCGGTCGATCGGGGCGGCGCTGCGGCCCATCGCGTTCGCCACCATCGCGGTGAGCGTGTCGATCGTCTGCCAGTCCTCGGTCGCCTGCTGCGCGCCTGCCGCCGGGATCGCGGCCAGTGCGAGCGCCAGGCTCGCCATCGTCTTCCCCTGCATGACCCATCTCCTTCGTCGGTCCCAAATGCCGGCCCCGCGCGGTGCAGGAAGCGTGCCAAGGACGCGCCGCCGCGCTTTCCCGCGCCCACCGCGCCGCCGCCGTCAAACTTTTGACGAGCCGCCGCGCCGGGCACGGCCGGCCACCGAAACCTTCGCTCAGGCGTTTGAAAAATGGCCGTAATCGGGAATTGGCATGGGCATTGCATCATGTCCCGCGTGTTTTTCCGCATGCCGCTCCGGTCCGTCCGGTTCGAACGGCAGGCGGCGAAAGAAGGATGATGATGATGGCTTCGGAAAAGCTTTTCGGCCTACATGCGACGGCGCTTCAGCTGCGCAGCCAGCGCATGATGCTGATCGCGTCGAACATCGCCAACGCCGCGACGCCCAACTACAAGGCGCGCGACCTCGATTTCTCCAAGGCGCTCGATCTCGCGCAGCAGCAGGGCGGGTCGGCTGGGCAGGCGCTCGAAGGCGCGGTCGCCTATCGCGTGCCGGTGCAGTCGTCGCTCGACGGCAACACCGTCGAGATGGCGACCGAGCAGACCGCCTTCGCCGAAAATGCGCTCGCCTACCGCTCCAGCCTCGCGTTCCTGCAGGGCCGGATCGGCACGCTGACGCGCGCGCTGAAGGGCGAATGACGATGAGCGGCTTCTCGATCTTCGACATCAGCGGGCGCGCGATGTCGGCGCAGCTCGTCCGGCTCAACACCACCGCGTCGAACCTGGCCAATGCGGGGACCGTCGCGGGCAGCGAAACCTCGGCCTTCCGGTCGATGAAACCGGTGTTCCGCACCGTGATGGACGACGCCGGCCGGGCGACCGTGCAGGTCGACCAGGTCGCGACGTCGAAGATGGCGCCGACGAAGCGGTACGACCCGAACAACCCGCTCGCCGACAAGGACGGCAACGTCTGGGAAGCGGCGGTCGATAGCGCCGCCGAACTGGTCGAGATGGTCGAGACCGCCCGCCAGTATCAGAACAATGTCCAGGTCCTCGAAACCGCAAAGGGCCTGATCAACGAAACGCTGCGGTTGGGACAATAAGCGATGACCAGCACCTCTGCCGTCAACGGAAGCAATATCGCCGTCGTGCCGAAGAACAGCGGCACCCAGCTCGGCCAGCAGGATTTCCTGCGGCTGATGACCGCGCAACTGTCGCAGCAGGACCCGTTCAACCCGGTCGACAACCAGCAGATGGTCGCTCAGATGGCGCAATTCTCCAGCCTGGCCGGGATCAGCGAGACCAACACGACGCTGAAGAGCATCGCCGACCAGCTCGGCGCGCAGACCGCGCTGCTCAAGGACATCAAGGCGGCGCAGATCGCCGCGACCCCCACCACACAATCCACGCAGGAAGGATAAGAGCATGTCATTCTATACGTCGCTTTCGGGCCTCAAGGGCGCCCAGACCGACATGTCGGTCATCTCGAACAACATCGCCAACGCCAGCTCGACCGGCTTCAAGCGCAGCCGCGCGCAGTTCGGTGACCTGTTCGCCTCGTCGCCGACCCAGTCGACGCGCATGGTCGCGGGCCAGGGCCAGCGCCTCAACGGCATCATCCAGCAGTTCACCCAGGGTACGCTCGAGGCGAGCGAGAAGACGCTCGACCTGGCGATCGCCGGCGAGGGCATGTTCGTCGTCAAGGGCGAGCCGCCGCGCGAGCAGGTGAGCTATACCCGCAACGGATCCTTCACCCCGACCGCCGACGGCCATATCGTCGATACGACGGGCCAGAAGCTGCAGCTGCTGCCGGTCGACGCCAATGGCGAGGTGACCGACCGCACGCTCGGCGGCATGACCGACATGATCCTGCCGACGGGCGCCCCTTCGGACCCCACCGCGTCGCTGGTCAACATCTCGATCGGGCTCGACGGGCTTGTCACCGCGACCTTCGCCAATGGCGAGGACCAGATGCTCGGCAAGGTGGCGATGGCGACCTTCCCCTCGATGGAAGGGCTGCGGCCGATCGGCGACGCGCATTACCAGTCGACGGGCGAAAGCGGCCAGCCGACGATCGACGCCGCGACCAACGGTCCGATGGGGACGATCCGCTCGGGCGCGCTCGAACGGTCGAACGTCGACATCACCGAGGAACTGGTGCTGCTGATCGCGGCGCAGCGCAACTTCCAGGCGAACGCCAAGGCGATCGAGGGCGCGTCGACGCTGACGCAGACCCTGATCAACATGCGGTCCTGACGCCGCTGTCGCCGCCTGCCGGGAACTGATCCATGGACCGCCTCATCTATACCAGCCTCACCGCGATGCGGGGCAGCATGGCCCGGCAGACGGCGATCGCGAACAATCTCGCCAATGTGCAGACCCCGGGCTTCCGGGGCGAGATGGCCGAGGCGCAGAGCCTGTGGCTGCACGGCGCCGGTTTCGACGCGCGCGCCATGGCGTCCGAAGAGGTGGTCGGCGCCGACATGCGCGCCGGCACCATCGCGGCGACGGGGCGCGACCTCGACATCGCGATGCAGGGCGACGCGATGCTGGTCGTCCAGGCGCCCGACGGCGAACAGGCCTATACGCGGCGCGGCGACCTCCAGCTTTCGCCGAGCGGCCTGCTGACCACCGGCGACAATCATCCGGTGCAGGGCGCACAGGGTCCGATCACCCTGCCGCCCGCCGATTCGGTGAAGATCGACGCCGAAGGGCGCATCTGGGTCGTGCCCGCGGGCGGCGACCCCGAAAACCCGCAGGAAATCGACCGGCTGCGGCTCGCGACCCCCGCGGGGTCGGAGATCGTCAAGGGACTCGACGGCCTGTTCCGCGTGCGCGGCGGCGGCATCCTGCCCGACGATCCGGAGGCGCGCGTCGTCACCCGTTCGCTCGAAGGATCGAACGTCACCGCCACCGCCGCGCTCGTCGAGATGATCGAGGCGAGCAAGCAGTGGGATTCGCAACTCAAGCTGATCAGCGACGCGCGCGACATGGATAGCGCGACCGCCAACCTGATGCAGCTCCCCCGTTAAAGGAGACAGACGATGAGCTTCGGTGCCTTGCACGTCGCGCGAACCGGGCTGGATGCCCAGAGCTTTCGCATGCAGGTGATCGCGAACAACCTCGCGAACGTGAACACCACCGGCTTCAAGCGCGACCGCGCCAATTTCGAGACGCTGGGCTATCAGATGATGACCCAGCCGGGCGCGCCCTCCTCGTCGGAGAACCGCTATGCGGTCGGGCTCAACCTTGGCACCGGGGTCGAGCTCAGCGGCACCGCGCGTATCGACACGCAGGGCACGCTGAACGCCACCGGCAATGCGCTCGACATGGCGATCGAGGGCGCGGGCTTCTTTCAGGTCCAGCTTCCCGACGGACGCACCGGCTATACCCGCGCGGGCAATTTTTCGATGGCCGCCGACGGCACCATCGTGACCTCCGACGGCAAGCCGCTGCAGCCGCAGATCCAGGTGCCCGAGGATGCGACCGGCATCTCGGTCGCCGCCGACGGCACCGTGTCGGCGACCGTCCCCGGTCAGGCCGAGGCCACCGAGCTCGGCCGGATCGAGATCGCGCGCTTCGTCAACCCGTCGGGCCTGCAGGCGATCGGCGACAATATCCTCGTCGAAACCCAGGCCTCTGGCGCGCCGCAGGTCGGCGCCGCGGGCGAGGAGGGGCGCGGCATCCTGCGCGCGCAGATGCTCGAGGGATCGAACGTCAATGTCGTCGAGGAACTCGTCGACATGATCGAGACGCAGCGCGCCTACGAGGTCAATTCGAAGATGATCCAGGCCACCGACGAGATGATGAAAAATGCGACGCAGACTCTCTAGCGCGCTGATCCTGCTGGTCGCGGCGCTGCCCGTCGCGGCGGCGGCGAAGGACCGGGTTCCGGAGGACGCCTTCGCGCCCACCGCGCCCGTGCCGCCGCCTGCCGCGCCGGCCAACGGCGCGATCTTCCAGGGCGGCTATGTCGCGCTCACCTCTGGCGGGCGGGCGGGGCGCGTCGGCGACATCGTCACCATCCAGCTCGTCGAGCGCACCATCGCGTCGAAAAGCAACGCCGCCGGCACCCAGCGCGGCGGCAGCATCGGCCTGTCGCCGCCGTCGACCGGTCCGCTGTCGCTGTTCAACCCGAGCGACATCGGCATGGGCGGCGATCAGGCGTTCAAGGGCAAGGGCGAGGCATCGCAGTCGAACCAGCTCGCGGGCGAGATCAGCGTGACGATCGCCGAAGTCTATCCGAACGGCACGATGCTGGTGAAGGGCGAGAAGCTGCTCACCCTCAATCGCGGCGACGAGCGGGTCCAGATCTCGGGCATCGTTCGCGCGATCGACATCGGCCCCGACAACCGCATCGCATCGACCCGCGTCGCCGACGCCAACATCCGATATGTCGGCAAGGGAGAGATTGCGCGCGCCAGCAAGCAAGGCTGGCTGCAGCGCTTCTTCTCCATGATCAGCCCCTTTTAAAGCGTGAAGGAACCCGCCGTGGCCCAGCGTCCCACCCTGTTCGCCCTCTTCGCCCTGCTGCTCGCGAGCTTCGTTTTCGCGGCGCCGGCGCATGCCGAGCGCATCAAGGACATGGGCCAGTTCCAGGGCCTGCGCGCCAACCAGCTCACCGGCTACGGCATCGTCGTCGGGCTCGCGGGCACCGGCGACGACAGTCTCGACTATGCGACGCTCGGCATGAAGGGCGCGGTGTCGCGCTTCGGCCTGACGCTGCCCGCCGGGATCAACCCGGCGCTCAAGAATGCCGCGGCGGTGATGATCACCGCCGAACTGCCGCCCTTCGCCAAGCCCGGCCAGCGCCTCGACGTCACCGTCTCGGCGATCGGCAAGGCCAAGAGCCTGCGCGGCGGCACACTCGTCCTCGCGCCGCTCTATGGCGCCGACGGCCAGATTTACGCGATGGTGCAGGGCAATCTCGTCATCGGCGGTCTCGGCGTCGATGCCGCCGACGGGTCGAAGCTGACGGTCAACGTGCCGTCGAGCGGCCGGATCGCCGGCGGCGCGACGGTCGAGCGCGCGGTCGACACCGGCTTCGCCGCGGGCGACTGGCTGACCTTCAACCTGCACCAGTTCGACGCGACCAACGCCAAGCGCGTCGCCGATGCGATCAACGCCGCGATGCCCGGTTCCGCCTCGATGATCGACGGTGCCAGCATCGCGATCCGCGCCGCCGGCAATGGCGACGAGCGGATGCGGCTGATCTCGCGGGTCGAGAATCTGACCGTCCAGCGCGCCGAGCCGCCCGCGAAGGTGATCGTCAACGCGCGCACCGGCACGGTGGTGATCAACGGCGCCGTGCGCGTCGGCACCGCGGCGGTGACGCAGGGCAAGCTGACGGTGTCGATCAAGGAATCGCCGACCGTGGTCCAGCCCGCGCCGTTCAGCCGCGGCCAGACGGCGATCGAGCCGTCGAGCGACATCGAGGTCAGCGAGGCCTACCGCCCGGTGATGATGGTGCAGCCGACCGCGTCGCTGTCCGAGCTCGTCGATGCGATCAACCGCATGGGCGTGCCCCCCGGCGACCTCGTCGCCATCCTCGAGGCGCTGAGCCAGGCCGGCGCGCTCACAGCCGAACTGGTGATCATATGACGGCTCCTCTTTCTTCGATCGTGCCAACCGCCGCGCCGGCCGCCGCCGGCGGGGGCGACGGCGGGCTGCGCAAGGCGGCCGAGGCCTTCGAGGCGGTGATCCTGCGCCAGCTCATGGCATCGATGCGCCAGGCGAAGCTCGGCGACGACATCTTCGGATCGAGCGCGACCGACAATTTCCGCGAGATGGCGGATTCGAAAACCGCCGACAGCATCGCCGCGATGCGCCAGTTCGGCATCGCCGACATGGTCGAGGCGCAGTTCCGCGCCCGCGCGGCGGGAGGCGTGCAATGAGCGACCTGCTGGCCATCGGCGCGAGCGGGCTCAAGGCCTATTCGCGCGCGCTGTCGACGATCGGCGACAATATCGCCAACGCCCAGACGCCGGGCTATGCGCGGCGCACGCTCGAGCTCACCGAAAACCAGGCGGCGGGCGACATGCCGCTCTATCGCAGCGCGATCAAGCCGGGCGGGGTGCAGATCAGCGGCGTGACCCGGTCGGTCGATGCCTGGCTGATCGAGGATTCGCGCATCTCTTCGGGCGATGCCGAACGCTCGGCGACGCGGCTCGACTGGATGAACCGCGTCGAGGGTGCGCTGAGCGACGAGACCAACGGCATCGCGACCGGGCTCACCCGGCTGTTCACCACCGCCGACCAGTTGACCGCCGATCCGAACAATCTGACGTTGCGCAGCCAGTTCCTGCAGGCGGTCGACGACGTCGCGTCGGGCTTTCGCACCGCAGCGGGCCAGCTTTCGGGCATGGCCGACGGCATCGCCGGCGCGGCGACGAGCGAGGTCGAGGCATTCAACGCCAACCTCGACGCGCTCGAACAGATCAACATCGGCCTGCGCAAGGCACGGCCCGGCTCGACCAACGAGGCGAGCCTGCTCGACGAGCGCGACCGGCTGCTCGACCAGCTCGCGTCGCAGGCGGGGGTCACCGCGACCTTCGACAATCATGGCGCGGTGACGCTGCGCGCGTCGGGCAGCGGCGACCTGCTGGTCGGCGGCGGCGTGGTCACGCCGATCGCGGTGACGAGCGCGGCCGACGGGCGGCTCGCCTTCACCATCGGCGGCGCGCCCTTTCCGAATGCGACCGGTTCGCTCGCGGGACTGGCCGAGGCGGCGAACCACGTCGCCGACCAGCGCGCCGGGCTCGACACAATGGCGACGCAGATCGCGGGCCAGCTCAACGCCGCGCATCAGGCGGGGCTCGATGCGGGCGGCAATCCCGGCGCGGCCCTGTTCACCGGCACCGCAAGCGCCGCGACGCTGACCGCCGCGCCGCTCACCGCGAATCAGGTCGCGGCGGCGGATGCGACGAGCGGCAACGGCACCATGCTCGCGCTCGGCGCGATGCGCGGCAACGGCGATCCCGAAAGCGCCTGGTCGGGGCATCTCGCCACCCAGGCGCAGGCGACCGCATCGGCGCGGGCGCAGGACGCCGCGGCGACGACGCGCCGCGATGCCGCGGCCGCGGCGCGCGGCGCGGTGAGCGAAATCGATCTCGACCGCGAGGCGGCCGATCTGCTGCGCTTCCAGCAGGCCTATTCGGCCGCGGCGCGGACGATCCAGGTCGCGCGCGAAACCATCCAGACGCTGCTCAGCTCACTTTAAGGGAAAGGCGGTCGCCATGATCAACGCCGTGGGCAATCGCATGACGCGCGAGATCGCGCGCCAGCAGAAACTCGCCGACCAGCTCGAACGCACGCAGGTGCAGATCTCGACCGGCAAGCGGCTCCAGCGCATGTCCGACGACGCCGTCGCGGCGCGCCGCATCGCGACGATCGGCAAGACGCAGGCGAGCATCGACGGCTGGACCGCGAATCTCAACACGGCGACCGCGCTCGCGTCGCAGGCCGACGGTGTGCTCAAGACCGCGAGCGACCTGCTGGGTCGCGCGCGCGAGCTGACGCTTTCCGCATCGACCGGGTCGATGAGTCCGACCGACCGCGCGACGGTCGCCGCCGAACTGGGCGCCATCGCCGACGAGCTCGACGCGCTGGCAGCGACCCGCGATTCGAACGGCGAGCCGCTGTTCGCCGGCAGCGCGGCGCGCGTGATGCGCTTCGATTCGGACGTGACCTTCGCGCCGGTACCCTCGGCCGCCGATGTTTTCGTCGTCGGGGGCAACAGCCTGTCGACCGGCCTGCGCGATGCCGCCGCCGCCGTGGCGGCGAGCGACAGCGCCGGCATGGGCGACGCGCTCGACGCGCTGTCGGCGGCGATCGGCCATGTCGCCGACCAGCATGCCGCGATCGGCCTGTCGGCCGGGCGGCTCGAACGGATCGGCGACGGGCTCAAGGCGCGCGGCATCGCGCTCGCCGACGAGCGCTCGGCGGTCGAGGACACCGACCTGTCGATCGCGATCGCCCAGCTCAACGCCCAGGACCTGACGCTCGGCGCGGCGCAGGCGGCCTTCGCGAAGATCAATCGCCAGACCTTGTTCGATATTTTGAACTGATCGCCCTCAATATCCGGCGCGCGCTGCCGTTAAGCATAAGGCGCCCCCCTTTTTACCGGACCCCCACTGGCCCGATTGGAGTTGACCCCGCATGTTTCCCGTTATCGGCATCGTCGTTCTGATCCTGCTGGTTTTCGGGGGCTTTGCGCTGACCGGGGGCAATCTGGGTCCCGTCATGCATGCGCTGCCGCACGAGATGCTGATCATCGGCGGCGCCGCGGTCGGCTCGCTGATCATCGGCAATTCCGGGCAGGAGCTGAAGGCGCTCGGCGCCGGGCTGGGCAAGGTGTTCAAGGGGCCGCAGTACAAGAAGCAGGACTATCTCGACTGCATCCTGCTCGTCTCGTCGCTGATGAAGATGATGCGGACCGAAGGGCCGGTCGCGGTCGAACCGCATATCGAGGACCCCGCCAGCTCGCCGCTGTTCCAGCAATATCCGAAGCTGCTCAAGGACAAGACGCTCGTCCACCTGATCTGCGATACGCTGCGCCTCGTCGTCGTGTCGTCGGGGACGCTCGATCCGCATGCGGTCGAGGAGGTGATGGACCATGCGGTGAAGACGCACCATCACCACGCGATCAAACCCGCCGACGGTCTGCAGAACCTCGCCGACGCGCTGCCCGCGCTCGGCATCGTCGCGGCGGTGCTCGGCGTCGTCAAGACGATGGGCTCGATCGACAAGCCGCCCGAGATCCTGGGCGCGATGATCGGCTCGGCGCTGGTCGGCACCTTTCTGGGAGTGCTGCTCGCCTATGGCCTCGTCGGCCCGTTCGCGACGCGCGCGCGCGCGGTGATCGAAAGCGACGCCGCCATCTACCAGACGGTGAAGCAGCTCATCATCGCCTCGCTCCACGGCCATCCGCAGCCGCTGGTGATCGAGGCGGCGCGTTCGGGCGTCGCGCATGACAACCAGCCGAGCTTCGCCGAGGTCTTTGATGGAATGAGAGGCCGCTAATGGCCGCGCGCCCCAACACCCCGCTGCGCCCGATCATCGTCAAGAAGGTGATCGAGGAGGCGCATGGCGGTCATCATGGCGGTGCGTGGAAGGTTGCCTATGCCGACTTCGTGACAGCGATGATGGCCTTCTTCCTGCTGATGTGGCTGCTCGGCGCGACGACCGAGAAGCAGCGCAAGGCGCTCGCCGACTATTTCGCGCCGACGATCGTCAAGACCAAGCAGGAAAGTGCCGGGTCGAACGGCATGTTCGGCGGCGATTCGATCATCGCGGCCGACAATTATCCGCACCGCGCGGGCCAGACCGGGACGCGCTCGATCACCATCCCGCGCGACGTCGTCGGCGGGCCGAAGGAGGCGTCGGGACGCGAGCAGGATCGCGAGAAATTCCAGCAGGTCGCCAAGTCGCTGCGCGAACGGGTGCAGAAGAAGGGCGAGCTCAAGCGCCTCGCGCGCAACCTGCGCTTCACCGAAACGTCGGAGGGGATGCGGATCGACGTCGTCGACGACGCCGACTTCTCGATGTTCGTGATTGGCACCAGCCAGCTTACGCCTGAGGGTGCGCGGTTGTTTGCGGAGATCGCGGCGCCGATCGCCGAGGCGCCGAACCAGCTGATGATCCGCGGGCACACCGATGCGGCGCCCTGGTCGGCGCAGGGCGGCATGAACAACTGGCGGCTGTCGGTCGACCGGGCGGAAGTGACGCGCCACTATCTTCAGTTCCGCGGCATCGCCGCCGAGCGCTTCGCGCGCATCGAGGGGGTCGCCGATCGCGAGCCCTATGTCCCCGCCGACCGACTCGATCCGCGCAACCGCCGCATCTCGATCACCCTCGGCTGGCGGACCGCCGCTTATAATTAGTGCCAATCTGGCAGCATATCGGACGGTTAAGAACGCAATTACGTTCCTATTACTTCCATTATGGCAATATCCCTTTGTTTTGAAGGGGTTATGTCGGGATGGATAATCTTTTGTTTACCACTTTCCTCAATCTCTTGCCCATCGCAGAGGCGCCGACGGGGGGCGCGGTGGAGACAAAAATGACCGAGGGTGGGCACAACAAGGCAGCGGCGGCGCTGGAGGCATCGATCATCGGCAGCAGTCCGGCGATCTGTCAGCTTCGCGACATGATCCGGCGCGTCGCGCGGTCGAACGCCTCGGTGATGCTGTGCGGCCCGTCGGGATCGGGCAAGGAACTCGTCGCCCGCGCGATCCACGACGAAGGCGTCCGCGCCGGCAAGGCCTTTGCCGCGATCAATTGCGGCGCCATTCCCTCCGACCTCATCGAATCCGAACTGTTCGGGCATGAAAAGGGCAGCTTCACCGGCGCCCACGCCCGCCGCATCGGCCATTTCGAGGCGAGCGACGGCGGTACGCTGTTCCTCGACGAAATCGGCGACATGCGCTTCGACATGCAGGTGAAACTGCTCCGCGTGCTCGAGGAGCGGACGATCGTCCGCGTCGGCAGCAGCGAGATGCGCCGCGTCGACGTCCGCGTCATTTCGGCGACGCACCAGGATCTGGGCGCCGCGATCGCCGAGGGCAAATTCCGCGAGGACCTGTTCTTCCGCCTCGGCGTCATCGTGCTCCAGGTCCCCAGCCTCGCGAGCCGGGTCGAGGATATTCCGGCGCTGATCCGTCATTTCCAGCGCAAGATGCCCGCCGACGCCAAATGCCGTTACGACGATGCCGCGCTGGCGGTGCTGCTGCACCACGACTGGCCGGGCAACGTCCGCGAGCTGCGCAATTTCGTCGAGCGCGCCAGCGTGCTGCACGGCGGCGAGACGCTCGGCGCCGACGATGTCGCGCGCCTTCTGAACCCCACCGCAGCGCCTGCGCCGCGGCCGGCTGTCCCCAGCAGCCTCGCCGCGGTGCAGGCCAGCGCGGACGACGCCGCCTTCCACGCCGCGCATCCCAAGACGCCGGCGCCGGGGCGTCCGATCGACCTCAAGCGCGAGATCGAGACGATCGAACTCGAACAGATCCACGTCGCGCTCGACCTGGCCGACGGCATCATTTCGGAGGCCGCGCGCCTGCTGACGCTCAAGCGCACGACGCTGATCGAGAAGATGCGCAAATATGGCGTCCACCAACAGGCGGCGTGATCGCCGCACACGGGTTCAGCACCGCTGAAACAAGGGGCTCTGGTCCGCCCCTGCCCAGTCGCCCGGCCGCCCGTCCCCACCTAGGGCGGCCGGGCGCAAGGTCGTTTCGGGCCGCCCCCGAAAGGCCTTTCCTGTATCAGCGCGGCAATCCAGAGCGTGCGCAAACCGCTCTGGATTGCTTCCCCGGATCAGGTCCGGGGTGGCGAAGGGCCGAACAGAAGTCATCAGAGTCCAGAGCGGCGTACCATAAACCTGCACCGCCCCTTATCCGTTCGTGTCGAGCGAAGTCGAGACACCTATCTGTGTGGCGCAAGGCCGATGGGTGTCTCGACTTCGCTCGACACGAACGGGACGATGGGTCGGATCTAAGGCTCGATGCTCTAGCGTAGTTGTCGCCAGGCGGAACTGATCGTCAGGATGCCGTCGAGCAGCTCGACGAGGTCGGATTCGCTGTTCGCGGCGACCGCGGTATCGAGCTTGCGGCGCATGCTGCGGTAGACGCGCGACAGCGACGCGGCGACGTCGCCCCCCGCCTCGTGGTCGAGCCCGGCGTCGAGCGCGATCAGGATCGCGCGCGCGCGGTGCGCGGGTTCGGTGGCCGAGATGCGCTGGCCCTGCCGCACCATCGCGGCGAGCACGCCCACCGCCGTCTCCAGCTCGTCATAGAGCATGGTGACGAGTTCGATCGGGTCGGCCGACTCGGCGCGGCTTTCGTTCTGCAATCTGCGATATTGTCCGGCCGCCCGGACGGTCGATGCGGTCGCTGCCACGGCGGACGTCCCTAATTCTTATACTGGTTGTTCCACATCTCGATCTGCTGTTCGAGATAGGATTGCGTCGCCTTGAACGCGGCCAGCTTGGCATCGAGCGCGCCATATTGCTTCTCGAGCCGCTTGCGATAGATGTCCTCGCGCGCCTCGACCTTTTCGAGCTGCTCGGCGAGCGACGCCCGGCGGGCGTCGAGCATCGACGTGGCGCGGCCGAGCACGCCGTCGCTGGCGACCGCCTTGTCGCGGATCGCGTCGAGCACGAAGGCGATGCCCGGATCGGTGGCCTCGGTGTGGGTGGCGTCGCGGCGCGGGTTGAACAGCGCCTCGACCGCGCCCGCGTCGCTGGCGAGCGCCTTTTCGAGCTTGGCGCTGTCGAGCGCGAGCAGGCCGTCCTTGGTCAGGCTGATCCCGATGTCGCTCAGCTTGTTGATGCTGCCGTGGCTGGTCAGGGTCTTGCTGACCAGGCTGCCGAGCTCGCTTTCGAGCTGGCGCAGCGACGTCGTTCCCCCCGCCAGGCTCGCCGCCGAGGTCAGGCTTTTCTTGAGCTGGTTGAAGACGTCGACGAAATCGCCCGCGGTCTGGCGGATCATGTCGAGCGGCCGGCTGGCGCCGATGTCGACCGGCTGGCCGGGCGCCGCCTTCTTGAGCGTCAGCGACAGGCCGGGCAGGACGTCGTCGATCGTGTTGCTCGGGCGGCTGAACGCGACGCCGTCGATGGTGAATTGCGCGTCGGCGGCGCTCTGGCCGAGCGTCATGGCGCCGCCGCTGCCATAGCCGAACGCGGCGAGCGCCGGGTCGGCGCCCGCGTCGGCGGACAGGGTGAAACCGTTCGCGGCGCCGCTCGCGCCCTTCAGGATCAGACGATAGCCGCCCTCGTCGGCGACGATCGACGCGGTGACGCCGCTGCCGCTTGCATTGATCGCGGTGGCGAGGCCGTCGAGGCTGTCGTTGGCGGCGTCGATGGTGATGCTGTGGTCGACGCCGCCGACGCTCAGCGTCATCGTCCCCTGGCCGATCGCGGCGGCCCGGTCGGCGACGACCCCCGAATAGGCGGTCTGCGCGCGCGCGAGCTGCGACACGGTGACGGTGGCGGCGAAGCTGTCGGCCTGAAGCCCGGCGCGCGCGCTGAGGCCGAGCATGCTGTCGTCGGAGACCGTCGGGCTGCTGCGCAGCGCGCCGTCGGCGATCATCTGACTCAGCGAATCGGCGAAGCCCTCGAGATCGGACTTCGCCTGCGCGACGGCGCTGATCCGCGCCTGGTTCTGTTGCGTCATCGTCGCGATGCGCGCGATCTTGGGTTCGCGCGAGGCGTTCGACAGGTCGGTGACGAGCTGCTTGATGTCGAGGCCCGAGCCGAAGCCGAGGCTGTTGGCGATTGAACTGACCATGGTGCGTTTCCTTCGCTCTGCTTAACGGCGGCGCGCGCGATTCCTTAAGCGCGCCGGCGGCGGTCAGGCGGCGCGGCGGCCATCGGGGTCGAAGCGATGCGACGACGGCACGTCGACCGCGGGCTGCGACCGCCCTTCGGCGACCGCGCGTTCGAGCTGGAAGACGAAGGCGAGCACCGTCGCCACCGCGACGAACAGTTCCTCGGGAATCACGCGGCCGGCGCGCGCGGTGAAATAGATGGCGCGGGTGAGCTGCGGATATTCGAGGATCGGCACCGCGGCCTCGCGCGCCAGCGTGCGGATCGACAGCGCGACGTCGCCGCGCCCGCGCGCGACCACGACCGGCGCGGCGTCGATGCCGGGGCGATAGCGCAGCGCGACCGAGAAATGGGTGGGGTTGGTGAGGACGACGGTCGCCTCGGTCACCGCCTTGCGCGCCGACCCGCTCAAAATGTCGTGGGCGCGCTGGCGCTGCGCCTGCTTCAGTTCGGGGGCGCCCTCGGTCTGGCGCATCTCCTCCTTCACCTCCTGCTTGCTCATCATCAGCTTGCGGTTGCGCTGATACCATTGCGCGGGAACGTCGATCAGCGCGATGACGACCAGCCCGCCCGCCATCGCGAGCATCGCCCGCGCGACCGCGCTCCCCGCCAGTCCCAGCGCGGCGTTGAGGTCGGTCGACGCCATCGTCATGATCGCCGGCAGGTTCACCGCGATCAGCTGATAGCCGATGGTGCCGAGCAGCAGCACCTTGGCGATCGACTTGGCGAGCTCGATCAGCCCCTGCATGCCGAAGATGCGCTTGATGCCGCTCAGCGGATTGATCCGGTTGCCCTTGAAGCCCAGCGCCTTGCCGCGCCAGCCGAGCGAGCCGAGCATCGCGGGGGCCGCGATGCTCGCGACCAGCGCGAGCGCGAACAGGCTGGCGAGCGGCAGCAGCACCTCGACCCCGTTGCGCAGCACCGCCTCGCCGGGCGCGAAATGCGCGACGTCGTCGGCGTCGAGCGTCAGCCCGCGCCGCACCAGCTCGCCCGCCGACCGGACGAGCCAGCCGCCCGCCGCGAACAGCCACCCCGCGCCGGCGAGCATCATCAGCGCCGTCGCCAGCTCGCGCGACATCAGCACATCGCCTTCGCGCGCCGCGTCGGCGCGTTTCTTCGGCGTCGGCTGTTCGGTCTTCTGGTCCTTTTCGGTGGTGCCCGACATCGTGTCAGCCCGCCGCGATCTGCCGCGCCATGTCGAGCGCGTCGGACAGGAAGCGCGCGATCGCCTCCGCCATCACCGGGGTCGCCATCGCGAGCAGCACGACGCCGGCGAGCAGCGTCGCGGGCAGGCCGACCGCGAACAGGTTCATCGCCGGCGCCGAACGTCCGATCACGCCCATGATCATCTGGACGAGGATCAGCACGAAGCCGACCGGCAGCGCGATCGTCAGCCCGGCGGCGAACATCAGGCTCGCAAAGCGCAGGATGCCGCCGATCGCGGCGAAGGAGGGAAAGGCGCCCCCCGGCGGCAGCGCGGTATAGCTGTCGACGATGATGCCGACGAGCAGCAGGTGGCCGTCGGCGGCGAGGAAGAGCGCGGTCGCCAGCATCGAGAGGAACTGGCCGATCGCCGAACTGGCGGTGCCGCTCAGCGGATCGATCATCGACGCGAAGCCGAGGCCCATCGCGTTGCTGATCGTCTCGCCGCCGAGCAGCGCGGCGGCGAGCCCCATCTGGAGCACGAAGCCGATGCCGAGCCCGATCACCACCTCGCCGACGATCAGCAGGAAGCCGGGCAGCGAGACGATTCCCTCGGCGGGAAGCGCAAGGCCCGAGGCGGCGACCGCGGGCACCCCGACCGCGAGCGCGACGATCAGCCGCAGCTGCACCGGCACATTGGCCGCGCCGAACACCGGCGCCGCCAGAAAGGCCGCGCCGGGGCGGATCATCCCCAGCATCCAGAGCTGGAGCATCGCCTCCACGTTCGGGATGTCGGCGGGGTCCATCGCGGCGCTAGCGGACGAGATTGGGTATCTGGGCGAACAGATCGCGGGTGAAGTCGGTGAGCAGCACGAGGATGCTGCTGCCGAAGATGGCGAGGCAGACCGCGGTGATGATCAGCTTCGGCACGAAGCTGAGCGTCTGTTCGTTGATCGAGGTCGCCGCCTGCACCATGCCGAGCAGCACGCCGACGACGAGCACCGGAATCAGGATCGGTGCGGCGGCGAGCGCCAGCACCCACAGCGACTGCTGCGCGACCCCGATGAAATAGTCCGCTTCCATGGTCAGGCCCTCAGGTTCCGAAGGAGGAGGCGAGCGAGCCCATCGTCAGCGCCCAGCCGTCGACGAGGACGAACAGCAGCAGCTTGAAGGGCATCGATATGACCGTCGGCGACAGCATCATCATGCCCAGCGACATCAGCGACGAGGCGACGATCAGGTCGATGACCAGGAAGGGCAGGAAGATCAGGAAGCCGATCTGAAACGCGGTCTTGAGCTCGCTGGTGACGAAGGCGGGGAGCAGGATCGAGAAGGGCACGTCCTTCGGGCTCGCGTAGGTCGGCGCCTTGGCGATCTTCGCGAACATCATCAGGTCGGTCTTGCGCGTCTGCTGCATCATGAAGCCGTGCAGCGAATCGCCCGAACGGACCAGCGCTTCGCCGATATCGATCTGTTCCTGGCCGTAGGGGGTGATCGCGACGCGGTTCACTTCGCTGATCACCGGCTGCATCACGAACAGCGACAGGAACAGGCTGAGCCCGACGAGCACCTGGTTCGGCGGCGTCTGCTGGAGCCCGAGCGCGTGGCGCAGGATCGACAGCACGATGATGATGCGCGTGAAGCTGGTCATCATCAGCAGCAGCGACGGCAGCACCGTCAGCAGGCTCATCAGGATGAGGATCTGGAGCGACAGCGTCAGCGGTCGCCCGTTGCCGCCGATCTCGCCGACCGCGCGGGTCAGCCCGTCGGCGGCCTGCGCATGCGCGGCGGGCGCCGCGGCGAGCAGCGCGACGCCGCCGGCGATCGCGGCGGCACGCAGCCAGCGGATGCGGCGGCGGGTCGTCCCGGCCGGATCAGCCGACATGAAAATCGCCCTGGCTGTTGTCGGCGAGGCGCGTGACCTGGCCGCGCGAGACCGAGAGCAGGATCCGCTGCCCGGCGAATTCGACCACGGCGAGCTTGGTACCGGGGCCGAGCGGCAGCACGCCGACCATCTCGATCGGCCGCTCCTGCCTCGCTCCGGCCAGCGGGCCGCCCATCTGGACGCGCTTCCACAGCCACAGGCTGCCCCACGCCATGCCACCGACCAGCGGCAGCAGGATCAGCAGACGCAGGAGATATTCGAGCATCAGGCCCTCCGCTCGAAACCGCCGAGGCGATTGTCGGGGGCGACGACGTCGGCGATCTGGATGCCGTAGCGGCCGTCGACGCTGACGATCTCGCCCTTCGCGATCAGCGTGCCGTTGGCATAGATGTCGAGCAGGTCGTTCGCGGCGCGGTCGAGCTCGACGACGCTGCCCTCGGTCATCGCGAGCAGTTCGGCGAGCGTCATCGAGGTCGATCCGACCTCGACCGAAACGCGCAGCGAAACGCCCGCGAGCAGATCGAAATTGGGCGCCGCGCCGATACCGGCATCGCGGCGGTCGCGGCGCGCGGCGGGCGGGGCTTCTTCCAGGTCACTCATGGTCCGATCCTCTTTCGATTCGGTCGATCAATATGGCGGCGTTGCCATTGGCCTCGCCGATGCTGCCGACCGCGAAGTTCCGGCCAGCTATGGTTATCGGGACATGACGCGATATGGTTAACGGAATGATATCACCGACCTGCAGCGACAATAATTTCGTCAGGCTGATCTCGGGCCGCGCGAGGACCGAGCGCACCGGCAGGCGCACCCCGCGCAGCGTGCCGTCGAGCTTCGCCGCCCACACGGGGTCGGTCGCGGGATGGTCGTCGATCTCGGGAACCGGCTCGGCGCCCGCGATTCCGCGCAGCGCGGCGAGCGGATAGGCGCAGACGATCGTCTGGCCGTCGAACGGCGCGCCGCGCAGCGTGAAGCGCTGGACGAGCAGTTCGTCGTTGGCGCGCACCGCCGCGAGCTTCGCCGGATCGCAGGTCACGCAATCGAGTTCGGGTTCGATCCCCATCGTACCGCGCCACGCGACCGCGAGCTGCCGCCCCATGTCGCGGCCGATCCGCGCGGCGAATCGTTCCTCGGCGTCGGTCAGGTCCTCGCGGTCGCCCGCGAGCTGGCCCTTGCCGCCATAGAAGATGTCGACGAGCTGGAGGACGAGCCCGCGTCCGGCGCCGAGCAGCACCGGTCCCTTGAGCGGCGGCGCGTGATAGCGCCAGTGGATGCCGGGCGCGATCGACCCGCACCAGTCGGCGAAGCTCATGTGGCTGGCCGCCGCGCGCTCGACCTGCACCAGCGGCGCGCCGAGCGCGCGGATCAGGTCGCGCAGGCTGCGCGCGAACTGGTTGGCGATGCCGTCGAGCGCGGGAAAGGCATAGCTGCCCTCCGCCTTGCGCAGCAGCAGCGACGCCCTGGCTTCGGGCGCGGCGGTGGTGTGGGCGGCCTGCGTCACTGGATCACCAGGCTGGTGAAATAGACATTGTCGATGCCGCCGAAGCCTTCCTTCTCGCGCAGCACCTGGTTGATCGCGCCGGTGAGCTGGCGCTGAAGCTGCTGCTTGCCGCCCGATGTCGACAGCAGCGCCGGGTCCTGCTCGGCGAGCACCATCAGCACCGCCGAGCGGATCGGCACTTCCTGGCGCTTGATATTGGTGATGACCTTGCCGTCGTAGAAGGTCGACAGGCTGATCCCGACCTGCAGGAAGCCCGACCCGTCGGCCAGGTTGGTCGTGAAGCTGTCGGGCATCGGATAATAGGTGATCTCATATTTGCGCGGATCGATCTGGAAGCGGTCGTTGGGAACCGACACGGTTCCGACCTTCAGCGGCGCGTTCTTGCCGCCCTCGCCTTCGCCCTCGGCCGCGGCTTCGCTGCCGGCGCTGCGCAGCACCAGCTTGGGATAATGGTCCTCGGGCTTCGCGGCCTCGCTCGCGAGCCCGCCGCCCAGATAGATGCCGGCGCCGGTGCCCGCGCCGATCAGCACGACGGCGCCGATGCCCAGCATCAGCATCTTCTTCATCTTGCCGCCCTTTTTGGGCGTCTCGGTCTGTTCCTTGGACATGACCCTTTGTCCTTTCCTGATCAGGCGAACCGGCCGCGGCGATCGGCGGCTCGGTCGGTGTCGCGCGGCTCGGCGCGCTCGGTAGCGGTTTCGATGAGATGGGCGGTCTGGCCGGCGGGTTGATCGCCGCGGCCCTGGCCCTGCTGCGACTGGCGTCCGGTCTCCCCGGGGGTGCAGGTGACTTCGGCGCCGGCGACGCGCACGCCCTGCTGGCGCAGATCCTCGACCAGCCGGCTCTGCGCGGCGTGGACGATCGTCGCGGTCGCCTCATGCTGCGTGTCGAGCTTCAGCGTCACGCCCTCGTCGCCCTGGCGCATCGCGACGTCGAGCCGGCCGAGGTGACGCGGCATCAGGCGAAAGGCGATGTCACCATCGGACGATTTGGTCGCGGCGATGTCGGCGGCGAGCTGCGCGATCCAGCGATCGTCGCTGCCCATGTCGAGCGTGCGCTCGGCGACCGGGATGGGCTGCGCTGCCGGCGCGACACCCGTCGCGGCGGGGGCCGCCGGCTGGGTGAACAGCACCGTCATCGAAGCACCACCATCGGTCGCGGCGGGCTTCGGCGCCTGCGGATCGGCCGTTGGCGTCGCGTCGGGGCGGACGACGGCCGGCGTAACCGGGGTCGTGGGTGCCGCGTCGCGCGGTCCCGCAAAGTCCGGCGTCGGCGCGGCTGCGGCAGCGCCGGGCACCGGTGCCGCAGGCGCCGCAGTGGCGGGCGCAGGCGCGGATGCGTCAGCCTGTGCGGCCGTGAAGGGCAGCGTCGTCGCGGTAGTCGGCGTTTCGCCATCGGGGGGCGTCGGGACGGCTCCGTCCGTTTCGCCCTCGGCCGCGGCGGCATGAGTGCGAATCGGTGCCGCGTCGCGGCCGTCCTTGCCGGCAAAGACGGCGATCAGGCTGGCGGCCGCCTCGGCAGCGCGCCGGTCGGCGGCAACGGGGTTGTCCTCGGCCTCGACGGGCCGGCGGTGCGGCGGCGTCGTGCGGGTCGGCGCGGTTTCGACCTCGCCCTCGGCGACCTGCGCTGCGGGCGCCGGAGCGGGCTTTCCGGCGAGATCGGGTCGCGGACCTTCGGTCGACACGGGCTGGTCAGCTGTTGGCACCGCGGGCGCGCCTTCGGCCGGGGCGGCGTCCGCTTCGCCCAGCACGACGGGGGTTGGGATACACAAGGTGGTTTCGGCGTCCGCGATCGGCGCCGCTGCCGCGTCGGCGACGGGCGTGGCGGACGGCACAGCAGGCGATGCCGTGACGGCAGCGCCCGGCATGGCGGCGATCAACTCGTCGAACCCGCTCTCGCCGTCGCCCGCCGGAGCCTGGCCAATCGCCGCGAGGATCGCGGCGAGGCCCGGCTGCGTCGGTGTCTGGAGCAGGGCGGTGCTCATCATGCGGCGCCCCCCTCGATCAGGCGCAGGCTCATCGCGCGGCGGCGGAAGGGGCGGTTGGCGTCGCTGCGGCGTTCCATGTCGGCCTCGTCGGAGCGGCGGCTGCGTTCGTAGAGGCGCACCGCCGATTCCTCCTTGACCATCGCATGTTGCGCGCGCACGCCCATCTCGTCGCGGCGGGCGCTGGCGTGGCTGAGCGGCGCGGCGAGATTCTCCTTCGCCATGTCGAGCCGCATGCCGAGTTCGCCGACCGAATTGAGCGCGCGTCCCGCGACCGCGCCCTTCGCCATCGCGAGGTCGACGCGCAGCGTCTCGAGCCGCTGCGCCAGTTCGACGAGGCTCGCCAGCTCGCCCTTGGCGCGCGCCAGATTGGCCTCCGCCATCTGATGTTCGACGGAGCGCACGCGGATGATGCGTTTGCGGCGTGCGGTACGGGCGTTCATGCGGAATATCCTTCGACAAGGGACTGACGCGAGGTCTGGAAATCGACCTGCGCGGCGGCGGGTTGGGAAACGAATGCGAGTTGGTCGGCGCGGCGCGCGATGGCGGTATCGAGCACCGGGTCGCTGCCGGCGACGTAGGCGCCCATCAGCATCAGGTCGCGATTCTCCTCATAGGCGGACCAGAGCTGGCGAAAGCGCGCGGCGGCCGCGGCATGGTCGGGATCGACCGAATCGGCCATGGTGCGCGACAGCGAGCGCGCGACGTCGATCGCGGGATAGACGCCCTGTTCGGCGAGTTGGCGCGACAGGATGATATGGCCGTCGACGATCGCGCGGGCGCTGTCGACGACCGGATCATCGATGTCGCCGCCGTCGGCGAGCACGGTGTAGAGCGCGGTGATCGATCCGCCGGTCTGGCTGTCGTTGCCGGCGCGCTCGACGAGCGAGGGGATGAGCGCGAAGACCGAGGGCGGGTAACCCTTCATCGTCGGCGGTTCGCCCAGCGTCAGCCCGATCTCGCGCTGCGCGTGCGCGACGCGGGTCAGGCTGTCGATCAGCAGCAGCACCTTCTTGCCTTCCTGGCGGAACGCCTCGGCGATCGCGGTCGCGCGCATCGCGGCGCGCAGGCGGAGCAGCGGCGGATGGTCGGCGGGAACCGCGACGACGACCGATTTCTTGCGCACCGCGGGGGGCAGCTTGGTCTCGACGAAGTCGCTGACCTCGCGGCTGCGCTCGCCGATCAGCCCGACGACGATCACGTCGCATTCGGTGCCGGCGATCATCTGGCCCATCAGCACCGACTTGCCGACGCCCGATCCGGCGATGATCGCGACGCGCTGGCCCTCGCCGACGGTGAGCAGCCCGTTGATCGCGCGCACGCCCATGTTGAGCGGCTTCGTCACCCGGCCGCGGCGCAGCGGATTGACCTTGCGGCCGGCGAGCGGCCACTGGAATTGCGACTGCACCGGCGGGCGGCCGTCGAGCGGATGGCCCTGTGCGTCGATGATGCGGCCGAGCAGCGCCTTGCCGACCGCGACCATGCTGCTCGCGCCGTGCGGCTCGACCGGCGCGCCGGTGACGAGCGGCATGTTGGCGTCGAACGGCAGGACGAGGCTGCTCTGGCCGCGAAAGCCGACGACCTCGCCGTGAATCGGATCGCCCGTCGCCGACCTGATGCGGACATTGCTGCCGAGCGGCATCGGGAAACCCGATACTTCGAGCATGATCCCTTCGTGCGCGACGAGCGTGCCGATGCGCCGCGGCGAGGCGTGCGTCAGGTCGATCGGCCCGAGGAGCTGATGCGCGGTCATGGCGAGCCGGCGCGTCATGCGGCGGCGTCCTGGCTGCCCAGCGCGGCGCGCAGTTCGTCGAGATAGACGGCGCGGCCGTGCTCGATCCAGCCGGTCGAGGTTTCGATGCGCACGGTGCCGCGCATCATCGCGGCGTCGGCCTCGATCGGCAGCGCGATGCCGCTGCCCGACAGCAGCACGGCGTCGGCGGGGTTGACCCACAGCGTGCGCGCCTTGTCGGCCTCGGCGACCATCGCGGCGGCGATGTCGGCCTGCGTCTGCAGCCATTCGGCGTCGATCGGCGCGCTTTCGACGATCTGGCGGACCAGTCGCTCGACCGTCTCGGCGATGAGCTGCGCCAGTTCCTCGCTCGGTTCGTCCTGCAGCGCTTCGGCCGCGGCGACGAGCGCGAGGAGCTGATGGCGCTCGACCGCGAAGCCGGCCTCGGCGAGGCGCTGGCCTTCGGCCAGACCGCGCGCGAACGGATCGTCGGCGGGCTCGGCCTCGGCGGGTTCGGGGGCGGGCGGCGGGGCCTCGGCGGCGCGCGGCGCGGGACCGAGGTGCAGCGGGCGAAAGCCGCCGCCGCGCGCCTGGGCGGCCGCGAGCAGGACGGGGGTGAAGCCGGTTTCGACGGAGCGATCAGACATAATCGTCGGCTCCGCCCGCGATCACGATATCGCCGTTCGCGGCCATCTGGCGGACGATCTGCATGATCGCCTTCTGCGCCTCGTCGACGTCGGTGCGCTTGACCATCGTCATTTCGGCCATCTCGTCGCGGATCGTTTCCGCCGCACGCTTCGACATCGTCGACAGGCAGAGGTCGGCCATCGCCTCGTCCGAACCCTTGAGCGCGAGCGCGAGCTGGGCGGCGTCGACCGCGCGCAGGATGGTGCCGAGGCTGCGCATGTCGAGATCGCGCAGATTCTCGAAGATGAACATTTCCTCCTCGATCGTCTGGGCCAGCTGCTTGTCGTGCTTCTTGAGCGCGCGGATGGTGCGCTCGGACAGGTGACGGGGCATCACCTTCATGATCTTGGCGACGTCGCTCGGCCCGCCGATCGGCTGCTTCGCGACGCGCTGCCCGCCGACATTGGCGGCGGAGAGCACCGCTTCGAGATCCTCGATCGCGGCGACCGGGACGGCGGTGAGCTGCGCCGCGCGCAACACGAGGTCGGCCTGGAGCAGTTCGTCGAGCGATTCGATCGCGCGCGCCGCCACGTCGGGAACGAGCACCGACAGGATCAGCGCGCCGACTTGCGGATGTTCGCTCGCGAGCAGCGCGCTGATCGCCTCGACATCCATCCAGCGCAGCATCTCGAGCGATGCGGCGCTCGACTGCGGCGCGACGGCGGAGAGGATATTGTCGGCGCGGACGTTGCCGACCGCCTGATTGATCACCGCGCGGATGCGGGTGTCGGCACCGACCGCGAGCGCGCTGACGTTGCGGCTGCGCGTCACGAAGCGGTCGAGCGCCTGCTCGATCTGCACTTCCGACGCGTTCGCGGTGTCGAACATCGACTTGGCGAGCTGGCGCACCTCGTCGGGATCGAGATGCTTGAGGATCGTCGCCGCCTCGCTTTCGTCGAGCAGCATCAGCAGGATTGCCGCAGCCGACGACCCGTCGATCGCGGGACGGACCTCCACCGGCGGGGCGATCTCGGCGTCGAGGACATCAGCCACGGGCCGCCTCCTGCATCAGCTGGCGGACGACGAGCGCGGCGCGCTGCGAATCCTGGCGGACGAAGGCGCGCACCAGATTGGCGCGCGCTTCATAGCTCGGCGCCGCCTCGATCATCTCCAGCGTGATCTCGCGGTTCGCACGCTGCGCATCGGGCGCGGCGAGCGCGGGACCGCTCTCGGTGGCGGCGAGCAGGCTTTCCTCGATCGCCGCGTCGCGCTCGGCACGCGCGGCGGTGCGCGCCTTCGCCGCCTTGATCAGCGGCCGGCCGACGAACAGGAAGGCGAGCAGGGCAGCGAGGATCGCGCCGGCCTGCTTGACCAGCGGCAGGAACCAGGCCTGATCGTAGAAGGCGGGGGCGCTGTCCTCGACCTTGGCGAAGGGACGCTGGCTGATCGCGACCATGTCGCCGCGCGTCTGATCATATCCGATCGCGCCCTTCACCAGCCCGTCGATCTTGGCGATGTCGCCCTGGCTCAGCGCCTTCTGTCCCTGGTTGAGCGCAACCGCGACCGAGACGCGGCGCAGACGGCCCTGCGGGCTGTGCGTCACCGAAATCTCGCGGCCGACCTCATAGGCGCGGGCGGCATTCTCGTTGCTCTGGGTCGAGGCGGCAGGCGCCCCGGCCGGCGCCGCCTCGGGCGCCTGCGACAGGGTGGTGGCGGGCGGCGGCTGGTTCGACAGCGCGCCGGGGATGCCGACCGCGGGCGGGGTGCCCTGGCCGCTCACGGTGCGCGTCACCTGCTCGCTGCGCAGCGCGCGATCATTCTCGGGAAAGCTTTCGCGCGTCGCCTGGCTTTCGGACATGTCGATGTCGGCGTGGACCTCGACGCTGTAGTTGCCGGCGCCGAGCATCGGCCCGAGCAGCGTTTCGAGCGCGCGGCGGAAGCGGTCCTCGATCTGCGTCTGGAGCTGAAAGGCCTTCATGTCGCCGCTCGTCGCGCCGTCGGACAGCAGCGCGCCGCGCTGGTCGATCACCTGCACCTGGTCGGCGTTCATGCCGGGCACCGACGAGGCGACGAGGAAGCGGATCGCCTGCACCTGCCCCTCGGACAGCGAGCGGCCGTTCTGCAGCGTCAGCATCACCGACGCGGTCGCGGGCTTGTCATCGCGGACGAACAGGCTCGGCTCGGCGGCGGCGATATGGACGCGCGCGCTGCGGACCGCGTCGATCGTCTCGATCGTCCGCGACAGGTCGGCCTCGCGCGCCGAGCGCAGCGTTTCGCCCTCGATCGCGCGGCTCGATCCCATCGGCAGCGCGGCGATCAGGCTGTCGCCGCTCGGCTGCGCGCGCGGCAGGCCCTGGCCGGCGAGCGCGATGCGCGCCTGATAGAGCTTGTCGGCATCGACGGTCAGCGCGCCGGTCGCGGGGTCGATGCTGTGGGCGATACCCTGCGTCTGCAGCGCGTCGGCGACCGCCGCCTTGTCGGCGTCGTCGAGCCCGGCGAAGAGCTGGGTCTGCGGCGCGGCCGAGGTCATGAACCAGGCGAGCGCGGCGATGCCGATCGCGGTGCTGGTGGCGATCGCGGGCAGCGCGCGCTGGACCGCGGGCTGGCGGATGAATTGCTGGACGGGCGCGAACCGGCCGCCCATCGCGGGGACGGGCAGGCGGTTGGCGGTTTCGACGGGGGTCAGGACTTGGGCTTCGGCCATGGGTTACACCGGCATGTTCATGATGTCGCGATAGGCGGAGAGCAGCTTGTTGCGGACCTGCAGGGTCGTCTCGAAGCCGAGCGAGGCCTTCTGCCGCTCGATCATCACGCTGACGATGTCGTGCGTGTCGCCGCGTTCATAGGCTTCGCTGACGTCGCTCGCCCGATGCTGCTGGGCGTTGACCTGTTCGAGCGCGGCCGAGATCGCCGACCCGAAATCGGGCTTCCCTTCCGCGGCGCCGCCCGCGTCGATGCCGCCGCGGCCCGCGGCGCGCTGCAGCGCCTGGTTCTGATTGAGGATCGAGCTGCGCATCTGCAGCAGTCGGCTCTGATCGATGGTGCTCATTCGCTCTCATCCGGTTCCGTCGTGGCGCGGCGCGCCGCACGCCAAAGAACAATGCAAGGCGCGTGCCAGAATATTTATCGGCTGATTTTCAGTGATTTGATCGGATGCCGACAGGCTTGACGCCGCGTCCGACATTTTTTTGACACCGCGGCTTAATCCGACCCGCGCTCCGCCGTTACTGGCTTCGTGACCGCTCGCTGAGCCCTCACACCACGGGAACGGCCTCTCGGCCTGAAAGGATTAACATGACTGTCATCAACACCAATGTGAGCGCGCTGCGGGCCCAGAACAGCTCGCGTGTTGCCAATCAGATGCAGGCCACCGCGATGGAACGCCTGTCGAGCGGCAAGCGCATCAACAGCGCGAAGGACGACGCCGCCGGCCTCGCCATCGCGACCCGCATGAACGCGGCGTCGCGCGGCATGAGCCAGGCGATCCGCAACGCCAACGACGGCATCTCGCTGGCGCAGACCGCCGACAGCGCTGCCGGCAGCGTCGCCGACATCCTCGTCCGCATGCGCGAACTGGCGCTTCAGGCGTCGAACGGCACGCTGGGCGACAACGACCGCAAGGCGCTCCAGACCGAATTCACGGCGCTGAAGGATCAGATCAACGACGTCGTCAATCGCACCACCTTCAACGACAACAAGCTGTTCGGCGCCAACCCCGGTGCCGGCACCGGCGCCGAGGTCATCACGCCCGCCAGCTTCGATATCCAGACCGGTCTCAACAAGACCGAGACGGTGACCATCAAGCTTGGCGATCTTCACGCCAATGCGCTGGGTACGGGTGCGACGGCGACCGCCACGCCGGCGGCCGGCAAGTCGGTTGCCGACATCGACCTGTCGCTGGCGGCGTCGACGGCATCAAAGTCCGATGCAAAGGATGCGCTGAAGATCCTCGACGACGCGATCCAGACGGTGGCGACCGAGCGTGCCAACCTGGGTGCGCAGCAGAACCGCCTCGACGCGGCGGTCAACAATCTGACCTCGGGCGTCACCAATCTGGCCGACTCGAAGTCGCGTATCGAGGACGCCGATTTCTCGGCCGAATCGACCAACCTCGCGGCTGCCGGCATCCTCGCCCAGGCCTCGACGGCGATGCTCGCCCAGGCGAACCAGAGCCAGCAGGGCGTGATGAACCTGTTGCGCTAAGCGCCGCAAGACTGATTTTCAGGCCGACTTTGGTTGGTCCCTTATTGGCCTGATCCAGACGCCCCGGTCTCCCCACGACCGGGGCGTCTTTTTTTGATGTATCGGCTTAATCCGCGCAGCATCCCGCCGTTACCTCATCCGTGACCGCTCGCCGAGCCATCACACCACGGGAATGGCCTCTCGGCCGGAAAGGAACAACATGACTGTCATCAACACCAATGTGAGCGCGTTGCGCGCGCAGAACAGCTCGCGTGTTGCCAATCAGATGCAGGCCACTGCGATGGAACGCCTGTCGAGCGGCAAGCGCATCAACAGCGCGAAGGACGATGCCGCCGGCCTCGCCATCGCGACCCGCATGAACGCGGCGTCGCGCGGCATGAGCCAGGCGATCCGCAACGCCAACGACGGCATCTCGCTGGCGCAGACCGCCGACAGCGCTGCCGGCAGCGTCGCCGACATCCTCGTCCGTATGCGCGAACTGGCGCTTCAGGCGTCGAACGGCACGCTTGGCGACAACGACCGCAAGGCACTCCAGACCGAATTCACGGCGCTGAAGGACCAGATCAACGACGTCGTCAATCGCACCACCTTCAACGACAACAAGCTGTTCGGCACCAATGGCGGCGCGAACACGGCCACCACCGCTGCCAGCTTCGATATCCAGACGGGTCTCAACAGTGGTGACGAGGTGACGATCACGATCGGCGATCTGCATGCCAACGCGCTGGGCACGGTTGCGACGGCAGGCAATACGCCGGTTGCCGGTAGCTCGGTTGCCGACATCGACCTGTCGCTGACCACCGTGACGGCCGGTAAAGCCGACGCCAAGGACGCGCTGAAGATTCTCGACGACGCGATCCAGACGGTGGCGACCGAGCGTGCCAACCTGGGTGCGCAGCAGAACCGCCTCGACGCGGCGATCAACAATCTGACGTCGGGCGTCACCAATCTGGCGGACTCGAAGTCGCGTATCGAGGACGCCGACTTCTCGGCCGAATCGACCAACCTCGCGGCCGCCGGCATCCTCGCCCAGGCCTCGACGGCGATGCTCGCCCAGGCGAACCAGAGCCAGCAGGGCGTGATGAACCTGTTGCGCTAAGACATCGCACGACTGATTTTCAGGCCGACTTTGGTTGGTCCCTTATTGGCCTGATCCAGACGCCCCGGTCTCCCCACGACCGGGGCGTCTTTCGTTTGGATTCGCGCGGTGGCGCCGGGGCGATGGGGGTGGAGCCTGTGTAAGGCTTGTGTGTCCCCGCGCAGGCGGGGACACAGAGCGATCCGACGCCGACCTTGGCGCTATCCGCTCTGGGCTCCCGCCTGCGCGGGAGCACGGGGCTTTTCAGTCGGGGACATCGCCCGGCGCGACCGTATCCCTGCCTTTGCGCCGCTGCGCGAATATTCTCAGCCTCCATGCTGTCAATGGAAATCGCGTGATTTGGGCAGGATGCGGACGTTGCGCGGATGGCCCGGGCGCGGCATCGGCGCCTGCGGCGCGGCGTTGCCCAGCGCGTCGAGCATCGCGGTGCGATCGACGATGCGGCTTGCCATCAGGTGGACGACGCCTTCGCGGCTGCGTTGCACCTCGCCCTCGACCAGCATCAGCCGCGACGCCATGACGGCGCGGCGATAGCGCTCGAAGTGGCGCGCCCACAGCAGCACATTGACGATCCCGCCCTCGTCCTCGAGCGTGATGAAGATCGCATTCCCCTTGCCCGGCCGCTGGCGGATCAGCACGACCCCCGCGGTGCGGACGATCCGCCCGTTCTTCGCCGCCGCGGCCTCCGTGCAGCTCAGCACGCCCTCGCCGGCGAAGGCGCGGCGCAGAAAGGCCATCGGATGCCCTTTCAGCGACAGGCGCGTCGTCTGATAATCGGTGAGGACATGCTCGACGAGCGGCGTCGGCGGCAGATCGGCCTCCGCCTCCGGCCCCAGCTCGTCCGCCCCGGCGGCGTCGAACAGCGGCAGCACCCCCTGCCGCACCCTTCGCGCGTTCCACAATGCCGGACGCCGTTCGAGTTCCATCGAGCGGCACGCGTCGGCCTCCGCCAGCAGACGCAGCGCGCGCGGCGGCAGGCCGGTGCGCCGCGCCAGATCCTCGACGCTGACGAACGGGGAGGCAAGGGGCGTGGTGCGCACCTCGACAAGCCGCTGCGCCCACGCCTCGCGGAACCCGTCGACCTGCCGGAAACCGAGCCGCAGCGCGAGGCGGCCGTCGTCCCGACGTTCGAGGCTGTTGTCCCACCCGCTGGCGTTCACGTCGGCCGCGCGCACCTCGACCCCATGCGCACGCGCGTCGCCGACAAGCTGTGCGGGGGCATAGAAGCCCATCGGCTGCGAGTTCAGGATGCCGCAGGCGAAGACGGCGGGGTGATAATGCTTGATCCACGAGGAAACATAGACGAGCCGCGCGAAGGACTGGGCATGGCTTTCGGGAAAACCATAGCTGCCGAAACCCTCGATCTGCTTGAAGCAGCGTTCGGCGAAATCCTGTTCATAGCCGCGCCGCACCATGCCGCCGATCATCTTTTCGCGGAAATCGTCGATCGTGCCGACGTTGCGGAAGGTCGCCATCGCCCGGCGCAGACCGTTCGCTTCCTCAGGCGTGAAGCCCGCCGCGACCATCGCCAGCTTCATCGCCTGTTCCTGGAACAGCGGAACGCCGAAGGTTTTCCTGAGGACGTCGCGGAGTTCGTCCGGATCGTGAGGAGGGGCGGGAGAAGGGAATGTGACCTCCTCCTCCTTATTCCGCCGTTTCAGATAGGGGTGGACCATATCGCCCTCGATCGGGCCGGGGCGCACGATCGCGACCTGCACGACGAGATCGTAGAACTCCTTGGGCTTCAGCCGTGGCAGCATGTTGATCTGCGCGCGGCTTTCGACCTGGAAGACGCCGATGCTGTCGCCCTTTTGCAGCATCTTGTAGACGGCTTCGTCCTCGCATTCGATGTCGACCTCCAGCGTCCGGTCGCCCAGTCCATGCTCGCGCATCAGATCGAAGCATTTGCGGATGCAGGTCAGCATACCGAGCGCGAGCACGTCGACCTTCATCAGCCCGAGCGCGTCGATGTCGTCCTTGTCCCATTCGATGAAAGTGCGCTCCTCCATCGCGGCATTGTGGATCGGGACCAGTTCGTCGAGCCGCCCTTCGGTGAGCACGAAGCCGCCGACATGCTGCGACAGGTGGCGTGGAAGGCCCAGCAGTTCGCCGACGAAGCGGTGCAACCGCTCGATCTCGCCGTTCGCGGGGTCGAGTCCCGCCTCGACCAGCCGTTCGACGGGCACCTCCTGACCCCAGCTTCCCCAACTGGTGTCGGCGAGCCGCGCAGTGACGTCCTCGCTGAATCCCAGCGCCTTGCCGACCTCGCGGATCGTGCTGCGGGCGCGATAATGGATCACTGTCGCGGCGATCGCGGCGCGGTCGCGGCCATAGCGCTCGTAGATGTGCTGGATCACTTCCTCGCGCCGCTCATGCTCGAAATCGACGTCGATGTCGGGCGGCTCGTCGCGCTCGGCCGAGATGAAGCGCGAGAAGAGCAGTTCGTGCTTCATCGGATCGACCGAGGTGACGCCGAGCAGGAAGCAGACGATCGAATTCGCCGCCGATCCGCGCCCCTGGCACAGGATCGGCGGCTTTTGCGCACGCGCGAAGCGGACGAGATCGTGAACGGTCAGGAAATAATGGACATAGTCGCGGCGCCGGATCAGCCGCAGTTCGTTGCCGATCAACCGCCGGACCTTGGGCGGTAGCGGCACCCCATAGCGTTCTACCGCTGCGGTCTTCACCAGATGGTGGAGATAGGCGAACGGCTTCCACCCCGGCGGCACCGGTTCGTGCGGATAGTCGTAACGCAGTTCGTCGAGGCGAAAGCCGATGCGGGTGAGCAGCCGGCCGGTTTCGCGGATCGCCCGCGGATAGGGCTGGAACAGGCGTCGCATTTCGGCCGGCGCCTTCAGGTGGCGCTCGCCATTGGCGTGAAGCAGCCTGCCCGCCTTGTGGACGGTCGTGCCCTCGCGGATACAGGTGACGATATCGTGCAGCGGACGCTGCTCGCGCGTCGCATAGAGCGCGTCGTTGGTCGCGAGCAGCGGGACGCCCGCCGCGGCCGCCAGTCGGGCGCGCCGGTCGAGCCGCCGCGCGTCGGCGCCCGACCGTGGCATCGTCGCCGCGAGCCACACCGATTTCGGCCGCGCGCGCCGCAGCATACGGAGCAGCGCTTCGTCGCCATCCATCGCGATCAGCAGCAGGCCGTCCGAATGCGTGAGCAGATCGTCCAGATACAGGGTGCAGTCACCTTTCTGCGCGCGCAGGTTGCCGGTCGACAGCAGGCGGGTCAGCCGCCCCCATCCATGCCGGCTGACCGGATAGGCGACGATATCGGGCGTGCCGTCGGCGAAGACGAGCCTTGCCCCGACGACGAGACGGAATCCCGCCACGCTTTCGGGCTGCTTGACCTCCAGCTCCTTCAGGAACGCCCAGGCGCGTACCACCCCCGCGACGCTGTTGCGGTCGGCGATGCCGATCCCCGCCATGCCGAGTTCGATCGCGCGCCCCACCATCTCCGCGGGATGTGCGACGCCGCGCAGGAAGCTGTAGCCGGTCGCGGCGACCAGTTCGGCGAAACCCGGTTCGGGCGGCGGTTCGGGGGTGGAGGTCTCGCTCATGCGAACAGCCCGTGGATATACCAGCGCGGCCCGTCCTTTTCGTCGTAGAGGCCGTGGCGGAACAGCCAGTAGCGGCGGCCCTGCACATCCTCGACGCGGTAATAGTCGCGTGTCAGCCCCTTGTTGTCGCGGCGGCGCCACCATTCGGCGGCGATGCGTTCGGGCCCTTCGTACAGGCGCACCGCGTGCAGCGCGCGGCGCCAGCGAAAGCGCTGCGGCGGCCCGTCGGGCACCTCGGCGATCACCTCGATCGGCTGCGGCGGATCGAAGAGGTAGAAGGGGCGTTGCGGCGGCTCGCCGTCGGGCGCCGCGGGCCAGGGCTGCGGCGGCGCGGCGCCGGTCGCGGGCAGTTCGAGCTGCGCCTGCTCGGGAATATGGGTGTCGGCGGGGCGAAGGCGGCGCACGCGGCCGCGCCCGAGCCGTACCGCGAGGCGGTCGGCCAAATCCTCGATCGCCGCGCGGCGCACCGCCCCGCCTTCGAGCCGCAGCTGGCTCGCGCCGAGCGCCTCGAGCCGCGGCACCGCCAGCCGGATCATGTCGAAGCCGAAGCCGGGATCGATCGGGTCGCGCAGGCCATCGATGCGCTCGGCGAACAGCCGCATCACCAGCGCCGGATCGCGGGTCGGTCGGCCGGTCTCGACCGCGATCGTCCGGGCGAGGCCGTCGCTGCGGAAGAAGGTGGCGTGGAACGCGCGGCCGCCCTTGTCGCGCGCGCGCATCTCCGCGATCGCCTCGGCGGTCAGTTCGGCGAGCACCGTCGTTGCATGCGCCGTGCTTGCGACCGGTTCGGCGAAACGGCGCGCGGCGGCGACGGGCGGCGGCGTCCGGCGCGGCGCGAGCGGGCTCGGCGCATCGCCGAGGATGCGGCGCAGCTTCCCGGCCGCTTCGGCGCCGAAGCGCGCGGCGATCGACGCCATCGGCCGGCTTGCGAGATCGCCGATCGTCCGCAGCCCGGCGCGCAGCAGCGCGCGCGTTGCCTCGCCTTCGAGGTCGAGCGCCGCGACGGGCAGGCGCCGGACCGCCGCCGCTTCGTCGGGCGCGGGCGGGGCCGGGTGGCGCGTCAGCGCGCGGGCGGCATCGGCGGTGGGGCCGAGCGCGGCGCGCACCGTCATCCCGAGCCGGTCGAGCCGCGACTCGACATCGGCGACCAGCGCCGCTTCGCCGCCGAACAGGTGCGCGCATCCCGCGATGTCGAGGATCAGCCCGTCGGGAGGATCGAGCGCGACGAGCGGCGTGTAGCGCCCGCATCCCTCGGCGATCCGGTCGAGCCAGAGCAGGTCGCCCGCCGGATCGTGTGCGGCCACGGCGAGGTCGGGCACGCGCGCCCGCGCGTCGGCGAGCGGCAGGCCGGGGACCAGTCCCAACGCCTCGGCATCGGCGCCGACGCTCGCGAGACACAGCGCCCCGCGCCGCTTTTCGGCGAAGACGAGCGGGGCGTCAGGCGGCCGCGGCGCGGTGCGCGACAGACGCTCGGCGGGAAGATAGGGGAAGAAGAGCGCCAGATAGCGCCGCGTCCCCAAAGGCTCGTTCGTCACGGTTCCACTCCAGCCGCCAGCGCGCGCCCGCAGGGCCGGCGCGCCAGCGCAGCAATTCCAGGTCGAAGGCGGGCGCCCCCGGTGCCTGCGCCTCCAGTTCGCGCGACGGCGCGGCGGCCAGGCGCCAGCGCGTCTCGGCGATGCTCGGCACCGGCTCGGCGGCGAAGCGCAGCAGCAGCAGCACCGTTCCCGCGTCGCGCGCGCCGAGCGCGAGCCGCCGCCCCGCGGTCAGGTCGAGCGCCGCCAGTGCGCCGCGGCTTTCGACGACGACCGCCGCCGATCCGGGGCAGCGCACGGCATCGTTGGCGGCGGCGAGCAGCGCGGTCGCATCGCGCGCCTCGACGAGCAGCAGCCGGTTCGGATCGCCCCCCAGTTCGGCGAGGCCCGGCGCATAGAGATGCCCCTGACGCCGCGCGCCGTCCGCCGTGCGCAGCCACAGGACCGGCGCTTCGCCGGGCCCGCGCAGGGCGAGCAGCGCGGCGAAGGCGGCGGCACTGGCCGCATCGAGCGCGTCGGCGGCGAAGATTTCATGCGCTCGCCCCATCGCCAGCCCGCCGCCGAGCGCGGCATCGAATCCCGCATGCCCGCTCGTCAGCCACGCGCCGTCGCCGGGCGGCGCGCCGGCGGCGGCGATCCGGGCGATGCGGCGGCGCAGCCCGGCGAGAGGGGAGGACGAATCGCGCATGATATGTTCTCTATATGTTCTATTAGCGCGTGAGTCCCGCCGCTTGTCAAGACGGCGGGTGTGGGGGCGTTTTGAATAGGCTGCAAAGGCTCGGTCCCCCTCCCGCTTGCGGGAGGGGCGACGAGGCTTGCGAACTTGTTCGCTAGCCGCAGCGGGGTGGGCGAATGCAACGCCGCTGGCCCACCCCCGATCCCTCCCGCAAGCGGGAGGGGAGATAGGATGGACGCACGAAATTCATAATGATCCGCTTACCAAGGCCGCACGGGCTTGCTTCGCGTCTTCGTGCGAAAGGGATTTCAGCGCGCCGCCGCGTCGCTCCCGGCGCCGCTGTCGCCGCCCAGCGCGCGGAACAGCGCGATGCGCGTCTGCGCGAGCAACAGGCGCGTCGCGGTTTCGCTGCGCCGCGCGCTGTAGAGGCTGCGCTGCGCGTCGAGGCTGGAGAGGAAGCTGTCGACGCCGCCGCTATAGCGTGCCTCGGTCAGCGCCGCGGTGTCGGCCGTCGCTTCGCTGTTCGCCGCCGCGGCGCGGACGCGCTCGGCGATCGTGCCCTGCACCGCGAGCGCGTCGGCGACATCGCGGAACGCGGTCTGGATCGCGCCTTCATAGCTGGAAAGCGCCGCGTCGCGCTGCGCCTCGCTCACCGCGACGCCGGCGCGGCGGCCGCCGAAATCGAAGATCGACGCGCTCGCATCGGCACCCGCCGACCAGTTGAAGGCGCCGCCGTCGAACAGGCCCGACAGCGCGTCGCTCGCGAAACCGACGAGGCCCGTCAGCGAGATCGCCGGAAACAGCCGCGCGCGTGCCGCGCCGATGTCGGCATTGGCGGCGCGCAGCCGATATTCGGCCTCGATCACATCGGGACGGCGCAGCAGGATTTCGGAGCGGACCCCGGCGGGGGGCGCGGCGATTCCGGCGCTGGCCTCGGCAAGGGTCGCGGGCAGCAGCGCACGGTCGACCTCGCCGCCGACGAGCAGCCGGATCGCATTCTCGTCCTGCGCCAGCGCCGTCTTCTGCTGGGCGATCGAATCCTCCGCGGTCGCCAGTATCTGTTCGGCCTGGCGCAGGTCGGTGCGCGGCGCGATGCCGCCGTCGAGCCGGGCCCTGGTCAGCCGCACCGCCTCGCGCGCGTTGGCAGCGGTGTCCTCGGCGATGGCCAGCAGGTCGCGGTCGGCGCCATAGGCGGCCCAGGCGCCCGCGAGGTCGGCGATCAGCGCGAGGCGCACCGTGCGCGATGCCGCCTCGGTCGCCAGCGCGCGGTTGCGGTCGGCTTCGGTCGCATTGGCGAGACGGCCGAACAGGTCGAGCTCGAAACCGGTGATCCCGCCCTGCACGGCGAAATCGCCGCTGCCCCCGCCGGCGCCGCGATCGGCATAGCCGGCCCCGGCGCTTGCGCCGATCGCGGGAAATTGCGCCGCGCGCGTCACGCGCACCTGCGCCCGCGCCGCGGCGACATTGGCATAGGCGGTGCGCAGGTCGCGATTGGCCGCCAGCGCCTGCTCGACGAGCGTCTGCAGCCGCGGGTCGGTGAAGATCTGCGTATAGGACAGGATCGGCAGCGCCGCCTCGCTGTGGGCCAGATAGGCGTCGCCCACCGGCCAGCTTTGCGGCACCGGCGGCGTCGGCAGCACCGTCTGCGGCGCGAGCGAACAGCCCGCGAGCAACAACGGCAATGCGGCGAGAGCGAGCGGCGCGCGCCTCATGCCGCTGCCTCCCGCCCGGCGCCGCGTTTGCCGAAACGGGCGCGCAGCGCCGCGAACCCGTCGCGCACCCCGCGCCGCACGAGGACGAAGAACAGCGGGATGAAGAAGATGGCGAGGAAAGCGGCGGTCATCATGCCGCCGATCACCGCGGTGCCGATGGCGACGCGGCTGTTCGCGCCCGCGCCGGTCGCGAGCGCCAGCGGCAGCACGCCGAAGATGAAGGCGAAGCTCGTCATCAGGATCGGACGCAGACGGATGCGCGCCGCCTCGACCGCCGCCTCGATCACGCGCTTGCCCTTCTTTTCCTCCTGCTCGGCGAACTCGATCATCAGGATCGCGTTCTTCGCCGCGAGCCCCATCGTCGTCAGCAGGCCGATCTGCAGATAGACGTCGTTCTGCAGCCCGCGCAGCGACACCGCGAACACCGAACCGACGAGCCCGAGCGGGATGACCAGCAGCACCGCGAGCGGGATCGACCAGCTTTCGTAGAGCGCCGCGAGGCAGAGGAAGACGACGAGCAGCGACAGCGCGTAGAGCAGCGGCGCCTGCCCCGACGACAGCCGCTCCTGATAGGAGGCGCCCGCCCAGGCGACGCTAGTGCCTGGAATCTCGGCCGCCATCCGCTCCATCTCGTTCATCGCTTCGCCCGAACTGGTGCCGGGGGCCGGCTGGCCCGAGATTTCGAAGGCGGAGACGCCCTGGAAGCGCGAGGTGCTGCTCGGCGTCGTCGACCAGCCGATGTCGGCAAAGGCGGAGAAGGGTGCCATCTGCCCGTTCGACGAGCGGACATACCATTGGCCGATATCCTCGGGCCGCGCGCGATAGGGGGCGTCGCCCTGAACATAGACGCGCTTGACGCGCCCCTTGTCGATGAAGTCGTTGACGTAGCGCCCGCCCCACGCGGTCGCGAGCGTGCTGTTGACGTCGCTGTTCGACAGACCATAGGCGGTAAGCCGCTGCGTATCGATGTCGATCTTCAGCGTCGCGACGTCGGGAAGGTCGCTGAGGCGCACCGATTGCAGCTTCGCATTGGCGTTCGCCATCGTGAGCAGCCGGTCGCGCGCCGCGGCGAATTGTTCGTGGGTCATCCCGCCGCGATTCTGCAATTCCATCGTGAAGCCCGACGTGTCGCCCAGCCCGCGCACTGCGCCGGGAACGAGCGCGAACACCTGCGCATCGCGCAGGCCCGACAGCGCCTTGCGCGCGCGCTGGGCGATCGCGTCGGCGCTGTTCTCCTTGCCCGGCCGGTCGTCCCAATGGACGAGGTTGACGAAGCCCTGGCCGGTATTCTGCCCCGACGCACCGCCCCCGCCGCCGCCGGCGATCAGGAAGGCCGACTGCACATTCGCCTTCTCCTCCGTCAGCAGATAGCGCTCGATCTGGTCGCGCACCTCCAGCGTCCGCGCCTGGGTCGCGCCCGCGGGCAGGCGGAACTGGATCGAGACGCGGCCCTGATCCTCGTTGGGCAGGAAGCCGCCCGGCAGCCGCACGAACATCGCCGCGAGCAGGACGAGGAGCAGCGCATAGATGGCGAGGAACAGCCACTTGCGGTCGACCACGGTGGTGACATTGCCGACATAGCGGTCGACCGTGCGGTCGAAGCGCGTGTTGAAACCGTCGCGGGCGCGGATCATCGCGGCATGCAGGCGCGGGAAGCGATGCGGCCGCTCGCCGCCGTGCGTGCGGGGCTTGAGCAGCGTCGAGGTCAGCGCCGGGCTCAGGATCAGCGCGACGAGCACCGACAGCGCCATGGCCGAGACGATGGTGACCGAGAATTGGCGATAGATGACGCCGGTCGAGCCGCCGAAGAAGGCCATCGGCAGGAACACCGCCGACAGCACGAGCGCGATCGCGATCAGTGCGACCTGCAATTCCTTCATCGACTGGATCGTCGCCTCGCGCGCCGACATGCCGGGATTCTCTTCCATCAATCGCTCGACATTCTCGACGACGACGATCGCGTCGTCGACGAGCAGCCCGATCGCGAGGGTCAGCCCGAACAGCGTCAGCGTGTTGATACTGAAACCCAATATGTAGAAGACGGCGAAGGTGCCGAGCAACACGACGGGCACCGCGATCGCCGGGATCAGCACCGCGCGCCAGCTTTGCAGGAAGACGAACATGACGAGGACGACGAGCAGGATCGCCTCGAACAGCGACTTCTGCACTTCCTTGACCGACAGCTTGATGAAGGCGGTCGAATCGTTGGTGTAGCCGTAGGTGAGGCCGTCGGGGAAGTCGGCAGCCAGTTCCTCCATCCGCGTCTTGACGCGGTCGGCGGTTTCGAGCGCGTCGGCCCCCGGCGACAGCGAGATCGACATGCCCGCGCCCGGGTGTCCGTTGATCCGGCTGATCGTCGTATAGCTTTCGGCGCCGATCTCGACCCGCGCGACATCCTTGATCCGCACCGTCGCTCCGTCGGGGAGCGTCTTGAGGACGAGGGCCTCGAACTCTTCGGGGGTCTGCAATCGCGACTGGGCGGTGACGGTCGCGTTGAGCATCTGGCCCTGTGGCGCGGGCAGGCCGCCGACGTCGCCTGCCGCGATCTCGCTGTTCTGGGCGCTGATCGCGTTGATCACGTCGCTTGGCATCAGCGACACCGCGGCGAGCCGCTGCGGGTTCAGCCAGATGCGCATCGCGTGCGGGGCGCCATAGACATTGACGTCGCCGACGCCCTCGACGCGCGACAGCGGGTCCTGGATGTTCGACGCCATATAGTCGGACACGTCCTGGTTCGACCGCGTGTTGGTCTCGTCATAGACGCCGACGAGCAGCAGCGAGTCCGAATTGGACTTGGTGACGCGCACCCCCTGCTGCTGCACCTGCTGCGGCAGGCGGGAAACGGCGGTCTGAATCTTGTTCTGGACCTGGACCTGCGCGATGTCGGGGTCCGTGCCCTTGGCGAAGATGGCGGTGATGCTCGCCTGCCCGCGCGAACTCGACTGCGAGCTGAAATAGAGCAGGCCGTCGATCCCGGTCAGCTGCTGTTCGAGGACCTGCGTGACGCTGTTCTCGATCGTTTCGGCCGACGCGCCCGGATAGGAGGCGCGGATATTGACCTGCGTCGGTGCGATGTCGGGATATTGTTCGAGCGGCAGCGCGCGCAGCGCGCCGAGTCCGCCGAGCATGACGATGATCGCCAGCACCCAGGCAAAGATCGGCCGGTCGATGAAGAGGCGCGACATCGGCTGCTATTTTCCTTCGTTCGCATCCTTGCCCGCGGATGCCCCCACGCGTTCCGGGCTGCTGGCGGGAACCGGTTTCACCTGCGCGCCCTGCCGAAGGTTGCCGACCCCCTGCGTGATCACCCTGTCGCCCGGTTTCAGCCCGTCGGTGACGACCCAGTCGGCGCCGACGGTGCGTTCGGCGACGACCTTGCGCCGCGCCGCCTTGTCGTCCTTGCCGACGAGATAGACGAAGGCCGATCCGTCGAAGTCGCGTTGCACCGCGGTCTGCGGCACCAGCATAGCCTTCGGATCGACCGCCTGCTCGAACAGCGCGGTCACGAACATGCCGGGCAGCAGCAGCCCCTGCGGATTGGGGACGCGCGCGCGCAGCGTCACCGTGCCCGTCGCCTCGTTGACGGTGACTTCGGAGAATTGCACCGTCCCCACGATCGGATAGAGGCTGCCGTCCTCGAGCCGCAGGCGCACGGCGGTGCTGCCCGGCTGCACCCCGCCGGCGGCGAGCGAGCGGCGCAGCGCGGTCAGTTCGGCCGCCGACTGCTGGATATCGACATAGAGCGGATCGGTGCGCTGGATGACGGCGAGCGGTTCGGCCTGGTTTGCGCTGACGAGCGCGCCGGGCGTCGCCAGCGATCGGCCGATGCGGCCGCTGATCGGCGCCGCGATCGCGGTGTAGCGCAGGTTGATCCGCGCCGTGTCGAGCGCGGCGGCGGTCTGCGCCACAGCGGCGCGGGCGACGCGCGCGGCGGCGAGCGCGTCGCTGTAATCCTGCTCGGCGATCGCCTGCATCTTGGCGAGCGGTTCAAAGCGCTTCGCCTTTTCCTCCGCCGCCTGCGCATTGGCCCGCGCGCTCGCCAGATTGGCCTCGGCCTGCGCGACCGCGGCGCGATAGAGGCTCGCGTCGATCTGGAACAGCGGCTGGCCCGCGCGCACCGTCGCGCCCTCGGTGAACAGGCGCTGGCGGATCAGGCCGTTCACCTGCGGCCGCACCTCGCTCGTTTCGAAGGCGACGGTGCGCCCGCCGAGCTCGGTCGTGATCGGCACCGCCGCGGTGGTCACGACCACATAGCCGACCTGCGCGGCCTGCCCGCGCTGGCCGGCATCGTCATCCTTGTTCGCGCAGCCGGTCAGCAACAGAATCGCTGCGACCAGGGTCCCGCTCAGGGACGGCAGCCTCTTGTGGGGCATAGTCGATAAATCTCGTGTCGATCCGCGGGGAGGGAGCGGGAATTAGGGCCTATTCAACCGATTGAACCGAAGGAAGCAAGGGAAATAGCCGCCGTGCGACAATTTGCGACATTTTTGTCGTCCGATCAGGGAACGAGCAACTTCCGATGCGTCTGCACCGCGCCGTCGAGCCAGTCGATAAAGGCGCGAATCCGCGGTTGCGGCGCGATATCGCGGTGGAGCGCGAGCCAGAAACTGCGGCTGATCGTCTGGTCGGGCCGCACCCGCACCAGCGCCGCATCCTCGGCCGCCAGGAAGCAGGGAAGCACCCCCACACCCGCGCCGCTCGCGATCATCCGCCGCTGGGCGAGAATCGACGACGACCGCACGGTCGCGCGCAGCCCCGGCTCGATCTCGTCCAGATAGTCGAGTTCGGGGGCATAGAGGATGTCGGGGACATAGCCGACCACGGGCAGGCCGGCGCGCCCCAGCGGCGATTCCTCGGCCGCCGCCTGCCAGTCGGGCCGATCCGCGGGCGCATAGAGGCCGAGGCTGTAGTCGGCGAGCTTGCGCGTGATCAGCGGGCCTCTTCTGGGCCGCGCGAGCAGGATCGCCATGTCGGCCTCGCGCCGCGAGGGGTTGAGGAACCCCGACGAGGCGACGAGGTCGATCTCCAGTTCGGGGTGCGCGGCGGCGAAGCCGGCGAGGCGCGGGGCGATGAAGCTGCTGCCGAAGCCCTCCGACACGCTCAGGCGAAGGTGGCCCGACAGCGCCGCGCCGCCTTCGCTCGCCGAATCGACGCGCGAAGCCGCCGCCGCCATCGCCTCGGCATGCGGGACGAGCGCGCGGCCCGCGGCGGTCAGCGCGAATCCCGTCGGCGCGCGCTCGAACAGCGTCTGCTGCAACGCGCGTTCGAGCGCGCTGACCCGCCGGCTCACCGTCGTCGCGTCGACCTGCAGCGCCTGTCCGGCACGCGCCAGCGTGCCGTGCCGCGCGACCATCAGGAAATATTGCAGCCCATCCCAGTCCATATTCCTGCAGATATGCAGGATTAAACTGCAAGTCTATCCCTTGCAATCGGCCCGCCGTTGGTCTGTGGCGAAAGGCAAGGACAGACGGGAGACTTGACCATGCGACAGATCGACCATCATATCGTCGGCGGTGCCGGCGGCGGCTCGCGCCACAGCGACATCTTCGACCCCAACAACGGCGGCGTGCAGGCCGCGGTCGCGCTCGGCGACGCCGCGCTGCTCGACCGCGTCGTCGCCGCCGCAAAGGCGGCGCAACCCGCTTGGGCGGCGGTCAATCCGCAGCGCCGCGCGCGCGTGATGTTCGATTACAAGCGGATCGTCGAATCCCATCTCGACGAACTGGCCGAACTGCTGGCGAGCGAGCATGGCAAGGTGGTCGCCGACGCGCGCGGCGACGTGCGGCGCGGGCTCGACGTTATCGAATTCTGCTGCGGCATCCCGCATGTGCTGAAGGGCGAATATACGCAGGGCGCGGGCCCCGGCATCGACGTCTATTCGATGCGTCAGCCGATCGGCATCGGCGCGGGCATCACGCCGTTCAACTTCCCGGCGATGATCCCGATGTGGATGTTCGGCCCGGCGATCGCGACCGGCAACGCCTTCATCCTCAAGCCCAGCGAGCGCGATCCGAGCGTGCCGGTGCGCCTCGGCGAGCTGATGCTCGAGGCGGGGCTGCCCGAGGGCATCCTTCAGGTCGTCCACGGTGACAAGGAGATGGTCGACGCGATCCTCGATCATCCCGACATCGGCGCGGTCAGCTTCGTCGGTTCGTCGGACATCGCCCATTATGTCTACAATCGCGGCGTGTCGAACGGCAAGCGCGTGCAGGCAATGGGCGGGGCGAAGAACCACGGCATCGTCATGCCCGACGCCGATCTCGACCAGGTGGTGAACGACCTGACCGGCGCCGCCTTCGGCTCGGCGGGCGAGCGCTGCATGGCGCTGCCGGTCGTCGTGCCGGTGGGCGAGGACACCGCGAACCGGCTGCGCGCCAAGCTGATCCCCGCGATCGAGGCGCTGCGCGTCGGCGTGTCGACCGATGCCGAAGCGCATTACGGCCCCGTCGTCTCGGCCGCGCACAAGGAAAAGGTCGAAGGCTGGATCCAGAAATGCGCCGACGAGGGCGCCGAACTCGTCATCGACGGCCGCGGCTTCACGCTGCAGGGGCATGAGGACGGCTTCTTCGTCGGTCCGACGCTGTTCGACCATGTCACCCCCGACATGGAAAGCTATCGCGAAGAGATTTTCGGCCCGGTGCTCCAGATCGTCCGCGCCCCCGATTTCGAGAGTGCGCTCGACCTGCCCTCGAAGCACCAATACGGCAACGGCGTCGCCATCTTCACCCGCAACGGCCACGCCGCGCGCGAATTCGCGCAGCGCGTCAACGTTGGCATGGTCGGCATCAACGTGCCGATCCCGGTGCCCGTCGCCTATCACACCTTCGGCGGCTGGAAGCGCTCGGCGTTCGGCGACACCAACCAGCACGGCATGGAGGGCGTCAAATTCTGGACCAAGGTCAAGACGGTCACCGCGCGCTGGCCCGACGGCGGCGGCGACGGATCGAACGCCTTCGTCATCCCGACGATGGGCTGACGACGGCCACGCCGATGAAACCGGACCCGGCCGCCGGGCATTTCTCCTGCGAAGGAGAAAGACGATGAGACTTGGAAACGGCAGCGCCTCCTCGACGGGGCTGGGCTTGATGGCGGCCACGCTGCTGCTTGCCGCGTGCAGCGGCGGCAACGACGAGCAGCCGCCGGCCGAGACCGCCGAAAAGGCGGCGCCGGCACCCGTTGCCCCGGCTCCGTCCGCCCCGGCCGAACCCATGCCCGCCGACGCCGACCTCACCTATGCGGCCGACCCGGCGCTGGCGCCCCCCGCCGCTCCTGAGGCGGGCATCGGCAGCGGTGCCAAGGCGATTCCCGCCGCGATCCAGGGTCGCTGGGCGCTCGATGCCGGGGATTGCGCCGCGCGCGCCGGTACCGATCTCACCGCGCTGGTCATCGACGCAAAGACGCTGCGCTTCTTCGAATCGGCCGGCGATCTCGCCCGCGTGCGCGAGCGGAGCGCGAACCGCATCGTCGCCGATTACAAGTTCAGCGGCGAAGGCGAGCAATGGGACCGGCTGATGCTGCTGGCGCTCGCCGACGGCGGCAAGACGCTGGTGCGCCGCGACTACGGCGAGGGTGCGGCGCCCGAGCCGATGCGCTATAGGCGTTGTACGCCCTGACCGGGGAAGAGAGAAGGGGAACAGAGACATGGATATTCGTTGGATCGCCGCCGCCCTCGCCCTGCCGCTCGCCGCCTGCGCGAGCGCCGATGGACCTGCCGAATCGACGCCGCCGCCCGCCGCGATGACCTGCAACGCCGATGCGGGGCAAGGCTTCGTCGGCCAGACCGCGGCGCCCGACCTCGGCGCCGCGGTGCTGAAGGCGACCGGCGCGCGCACGCTGCGTTGGGGCCCGCCGCGTTCGGCGATGACGATGGATTACCGGCAGGATCGGGTGAATGTGATGTACGATGACGCCTACAAGATCACGCAGGTCACCTGTGGCTGACGCTGCCCGTCGCAGCCACGGCTCCGTCTCGTTCTGTGAGCCCCTCGATGGCTAGGCAGGGGCGTGCGCGTCGAGTCCGAGGCGATCGTGGGCGCCCTCTCGTCAGCATGACGGGGAGGGAGCAGAATGCGCGAGCGGAACCCGTGCGTCTATATCATGGCAAGCGGTCGCCACGGCACGATCTACATCGGCGCCACGTCCGATTTGATGGCTCGCGTCTATCAGCATCGCGAAGGGCTGATCGACGGCTCCACGAAACGCTATGGCGTGAAGCGGCTGGTCTTTTACGAGATGCACGAAACGATGGACGCGGCGATTGTGCGGGAAAAACGGCTTAAGGCATGGAAACGCGACTGGAAGATCGCCCTGATCGAGACGGACAATCCTTTTTGGGAGGATTTGGCCATTCACCTTGGCTTCCCGCCGCCGACCTAGTTCCGAATGGATGCTGACTTTCGTCGGCATGACGTAGAGACGAGTGATGATGACCGACCAGTTCCAGCTTACCGACGACCAGCTTGCCATTCAGGACATGGCGCGCAAGTTCACCGCCGATGCGATCACGCCCTTTGCGGCCGAATGGGACGAGCGGGGCCATTTCCCGCGCGACGTCATCAAGGCGGCGGCGGAGCTCGGCTTCGCCGCCATCTATGTCGGCGAGGAATCGGGCGGCATCGGCCTCGGCCGGCTCGAGGCGGCGCTGATCATGGAGGCGATGGCCTATGGCTGCCCCGCGACCAGCGCCTTCGTCTCGATCCACAATATGGCGAGCTGGATGATCGACAGTTTCGGCAGCGCCGAAGTCAAGGCGAAATATCTGCCCGACCTCGTCACCATGGATCGGATGGCGAGCTATTGCCTGACCGAGCCCGGCTCGGGGTCCGACGCCGCGGCGCTCAAGACCACCGCGAGGCTCGAAGGCGATCATTATGTCGTCAACGGCACCAAGCAGTTCATCTCGGGCGCCGGGGTCAACGACATCTATGTGACGATGGTGCGCACCGGCGCGCCGGGGCCGAAGGGCATTTCGTGCCTCGTCATCGAAAAGGACATGCCCGGCGTCAGCTTCGGCGCCAAGGAGCGCAAGCTCGGCTGGAACGCATCGCCGACCGCGCAGGTGATCCTCGACAATGTGAAGGTGCCGGTCGAAAACCGCGTCGGGGCGGAAGGCGACGGCTTCCGCTTCGCGATGGCGGGGCTCGACGGCGGGCGGCTCAACATCGGCGCCTGTTCGCTCGGCGGGGCGCAGCGCTGCCTCGACGAGGCGATCGGCTACACGAAGGATCGCCAGCAGTTCGGCCAGCCGATCGCCGATTTCCAGAACACCCAGTTCACGCTCGCCGACATGGCGACCGACCTCGAAGCCGCGCGCGCGCTGCTCTATCTCGCCGCGGCGAAGGTCACCGCGAACGCCCCCGACAAGTCGCGCTTCTCGGCGATGGCGAAGCGGCTCGCGACCGACAACGGCAGCGCCGTCGTCGACCGCGCGCTCCAGCTTTTCGGGGGTTACGGCTATCTGAAGGACTATCCGATCGAGCGCTTCTGGCGCGACCTGCGCGTTCATTCGATCCTCGAAGGGACGAATCAGGTGATGCGGATGATCGTGGGAAGGGACCTGCTGCGCCAATGACCGAAGATGTATTGATCGGTGTCGAGGGCCGCGTCGGCCGCATCGCGCTGAACCGCCCGAAGGCGATCCACGCGCTCAACCTGCCGATGTGTCAGGCGATGATCGACGCGCTGCTCGCCTGGCGCGACGATGCCGCGATCGAGGCCGTCGTCATCGACCATAGCGAGGGCCGCGGCTTCTGCGCCGGCGGCGACATCCGCATGCTCGCGGAAAGCGGGGCGAAGGACGGGCGCGAGGCGCGGGCCTTCTTCCACACCGAATATCGCCTCAACCACCTGCTCTTCACCTATGCGAAGCCCGTCGTCGCCTTCATGGACGGCATCACCATGGGCGGCGGGGTCGGCATTTCGCAGCCGGCGAAATATCGCGTCGCGACCGAACATACGCGCTTCGCGATGCCCGAGACCGGGATCGGCCTGTTCCCCGACGTCGGCGGCGGCTGGTATCTGCCGCGGCTGGAGGGGCGCGTCGGCGCCTTCCTCGCGCTCACCGGCGCGCGGCTCGACGGGGCCGAATGCCTCGCGCTCGGCCTCGCCACCCATTATCTGCCGTCGGCGAATCTCGCCGAGGCGAAGGAGCGCATCGCGCAGCACCCCGACCGCATCGGCGGCATATTGGGCGAGCTGTCGGTCACCGCTCCGCCCGCCGCGATCACCGGCCAGATCGACAAGATCAACCGGCTGTTCGCCAGCGACCGCTACGAGGATATTCTCGCCGCGCTGGAAAAGGACGGCGGCGAATGGGCGCAGAAGGAATTGGGCGCGCTGCGCACCAAGAGCCCGCAGACCTGCAAGGTCGCGCTGCGCCAGCTTCGCGAGGGCGCGGCGATGCCCGATTTTGCCGCCGAGATGCGCCAGGAATATGCGATCGGCAGCCGCGTCGTCGCAATGCACGACTTCCTCGAAGGCGTCCGCGCGCTGATCGTCGACAAGGACAACAGCCCGAAATGGGACCCGTCGACGCCCGAAGCAGTGACCGACGAATGGATCGACGCGATCTTCGCGCCTTTGCCGCCGGGTGAAGCGTGGACGCCGCTAACATAGGCTCGTCACCCCGGACTTGATCCGGGGTCCATTCAGGCCTCGCGGGGCGGAATGGATGCCGGATCAAGTCCGGCATGACGAAAAACCGGAGACAAGAATGACCTACGAAACCCTCCTCGTCGAAACGCACGGCGCCGTTACCTTGGTGACGCTCAACCGCCCGCAGGCGCTCAACGCCCTCAACTCGTCGGTGCTCGATGATCTGATCGCGGCCTTCGCCGCCTATGAGGCGGACCCGGGCCAGCGCTGCGCGGTGCTTACCGGCTCGGGCGACAAGGCCTTTGCCGCGGGTGCCGACATCAAGGAAATGGCCGACAAGCCCGCTGCCGATTTCTATCTTCAGGATTTCTTCTCGAAATGGACGAGCGACTTCGTGAAGAAGGTGAGGAAGCCGTGGATCGCCGCGGTCAACGGCTTCGCGCTGGGCGGCGGCTGCGAACTGGCGATGATGGCCGACTTCATCATCGCGTCGGAGAAGGCGAAATTCGGCCAGCCCGAGATCAAGCTCGGCGTCGCCCCCGGCATGGGCGGCTCGCAGCGGCTGACCCGCGCGGTCGGCAAGGCGAAGGCGATGGAGATGTGCCTGACCGGCCGGATGATGGATGCCGAGGAAGCCGAACGCGCGGGGCTGGTCGCGCGCGTCGTGCCGCACGAAAGCCTGATCGACGAAGCGCTCAAATCGGCCGCGCTGATCGCGTCGATGCCGCCGATGGCCGCGATGGTGAACAAGGACATGGTCAATGCCGCATTCGAGACGACGCTCGACCAGGGGCTGATCTACGAACGCCGCCTGTTCCAGATCCTCGCCGCGACCGAGGACAAGGCCGAAGGCATGGCTGCCTTTATCGAGAAGCGCGAAGGCGTGTGGAAGGGGCGGTGATCTTCTGAGCCCTCTCCCCTTCAGGGGAGAGGATATGGAGGCTTGGCGCGTAGCGCCTAGCCGGAGTTGGAGAGGGGAATGCACGCCTCCCCCTCTCCCAACCCTCTCCCCTGAAGGGGAGAGGGCTTATGGAGAATGACATGAAAATCGCCTTCATCGGACTCGGCAACATGGGCGGCGGGATGGCCGCGAACCTCGCGAAGGCGGGGCACGAGGTGCGCGCCTTCGACCTCAGCGAAGAGGCGCTCGCGCGCGCCGTCGAGGCGGGTTGCGCCCGCGCCGCGTCGGCCGCCGAGGCGGTGTCGGGTGCCGAGGCCGTGGTGACGATGCTCCCCGCGGGCCGGCATGTCGCCGGCGTCTATGAAGCCGACGTCTTCCCTAACGCCGCGCCCGGCACCCTGCTGCTCGACTGCTCGACGATCGACGTCGCGACCGCGCGGGCGAATATCGAGGCGTCGACCGCGAAGGGCCTCGTCGCGGTCGACGCGCCGGTATCGGGCGGCATCGCGGCGGCCAATGCGGGGACGCTGACCTTCATGGTCGGCGGCACCGACGAAGGCTTCGCGCGCGCGCAGCCGATCCTCGCGAAGATGGGCAAGGCAGTGATCCACGCGGGCGACGCGGGCGCGGGGCAGGCGGCGAAAATCTGCAACAACATGCTGCTCGGCGCCTCGATGATCGCGACCTGCGAAAGCCTTGCGCTCGCGCAGAAGCTCGGGCTCGATCCGCAGAAATTCTTCGACATCGCCAGCGTCTCGTCGGGGCAGTGCTGGTCGCTGACCAGCTATGCGCCGCTCCCCGGCGTCGGTCCGACGACACCCGCCGACAATGGCTACAAGGGCGGCTTTGCGGCGGCGCTGATGCTCAAGGACCTGCGCCTTGCGATGGAGGCGGCGCAAAGCGTCGACGCCGACGTTCCGATGGGCAGCCGCGCGCGCGAACTCTACGAAGCCTTCGTCGCGGCGGACAAGGACGGCCACGACTTTTCGGCGATTATCCAGACGTTGCAGGGCTCACGGTGTCCCCTTTGATGCGGGTGCCACATTCCTCGTCACCTCGGACTTAATCGGCAATTATCCCCTTTCGACAAGTAGCTGTTCCCCGGCGAAAGCCGGGGCCCATGCGAAGCAGCGCTGCGCCATCTGGGCCCCGGCTTTCGCCGGGGAACAGCTCCTTACTTGCCCGAAGGACATATGTGCCGACTTGATCCGGGATTCATTTTCCCGGCGCTGGTTTGAATGGATCCCGGATCAGGTCCGAGGTGACGATGAACGTGATGGGCCGCTCATTCCCGGCACGCGCGGTTCAATAGAAATCTGCCGTTTCGCCGCCATCGCGGCGGTCGGTGCGATGCACCTGCGTCGGCGCGTCCTTTCGGCCGGTCCGCACCTCGATCCGCCCGTTCACCCGCCGCACTTCGGCGGGGGCGAGGATACGCGCCCGCGCCACGCCGACCGCGGTCGGTTGCGGCGCCGGTGCGGCAGCCGGGGTGCTCGCGGCGAGCGACAGGGCGGCGGCAAGGAGCATGACGGTCATGCTCTACCCTGACGGCAGCGCTTGCCAGCGTTTTAACCCTGAATCGCAAGATTTCGGCAGGTCGGGGAGGGCCGCTTTGACGAAGGCGGCGCCATTTGCTCCGCATCGGGACGAATCGGAGCGCGATGCCATCGAATCGCATCGTCATCCGCGAGCGGCGACACCGCGTGGCAATCCAGAGCAGGCGCAAACCGCCCTGGATTGCTTCGCTCCGCTCGCAATGACGAAGTGGGTCAATCCAATATCATCATGCTCCAACGCCCCTCTTCCGAAGAGGAGGGTGGATTCGTGTCAAAACCCGCTTTTCGCCGCCGCCTTTTCCTTCAGCAGCGGTGCAACCTCGAAACCGTGCTTTTCCAGCGCCGCGGCGATCTTGTCGGTGCCTTCCAGCCCGGCCCAGAACATCGGGCCGCCGCGATAGACCGGCCAGCCATAGCCATAGATCCACACGACATCGATGTCGCTCGCGCGCTGCGCCTTGCCCTCGGACAGGATCAGCGCGCCCTCGTTGACCATCGGATAGAGGGTGCGCTCGACGATCTCCTGATCGCTGATCTCGCGCTTCTCGACGCCCGCCTTGGCGCGGAACTGCTCGATGATCTCGGCGACGCGCGCGCTCTCCGACGGATTGCGCTTGTCGTCATAGTCATAGAAGCCCGCCTGCTTCTTCTGGCCCCAGCGACCCTCGGCGCACAGTGCGTCGCGGATGCTCTCGATCCGGTTGGGGTCGCGGTGCCAGCCGATGTCGACGCCGGCAAGGTCGCTCATCTGGAACGGTCCCATCGGCATGCCGAAATCGACGTGCACCTTGTCGACCTGCGCCGGGGTCGCGCCTTCGAGCAGCAGCTTCTGCGCCTCGATCTGGCGCGGCGCGAGCATGCGGTTGCCGATGAAGCCGTGGCATACGCCCGCGACCACCGCGACCTTGCCGATCTTCTTGCCGATCGCCATCGCGGTCGCGAGGACGTCGTCGGCGGTCTTGTCGCCGCGCACGACCTCGAGCAGCTTCATGACGTTGGCGGGCGAAAAGAAGTGCATGCCGAGCACGTCGCCGGGGCGGCCGGTCGACGCGGCGATCTCGTTGACGTCGAGATAGCTGGTGTTCGACGCGAGGATCGCGCCGGGCTTGGCGATCTTGTCGAGCTTGCCGAAAATCTCCTTCTTGACGTCCATATTCTCATAGACCGCCTCGATGATCAGGTCGCAGTCGGCGAGCGCCTCCAGTTCGAGCGCCGGGGTGATCAGGCCCATCATCTGGTCGACCTGTTCGGGCTTGAAGCGACCTTTCGCGGCGCTCGCGTCGTAATTCTTGCGCACCACGCCCAGCCCGCGGTCGAGCGCTTCCTGCTGCATTTCGACGATCGTGCAGGGGAAGCCCTTCTGCAGGAAGTTCATCATGATGCCGCCGCCCATCGTGCCGGCGCCGATGATGCCGACCTTCTTCACGTCGCGCAGCTTGATGTCCTTGGGCAGGCCGTCGATCTTCGCGGCCTGGCGCTCGGCGAAGAAGATGTGGCGCTGCGCCGCCGACTGGCTGCCCATCATCAGCTTCATGAACTCCTGCCGCTCGAAGGCGAGCCCTTCCTCGAACGGCAGCCGCGTCGCCGCCTCGACGCACGCGAGGTTGGCATAGGGCGCCTCGAAACCGCGCCAGCGCTTGGCGTTCTTGGTCTTGAGCTGTTCGATCACACCGACGTCGCCGAACACCGCGCGCTCGCGCGTCGGGCGCGGGCCGTCGGCGATCTTCGCGCGGGCAAAGGCGATCGCGTCGGCGGCGAGGCTGTCCTCGCCCGCCAGTTCGTCGACCAGGCCCATCTCCTTCGCCTTGGGCGCGGGGACGGGATCGCCGAGCGAGGTCATCGTCGCCGCAGCCTCGACCCCGACGACGCGCGGCAGCCGCTGGGTGCCGCCCGCGCCGGGCAGCAGTCCCAGCTTGACCTCAGGCACGCCCAGCTTCGCCGACGGAACGGCGACGCGATAGTGACAGACGAGCGCGGTTTCGAGACCGCCGCCCAGCGCCGTGCCGTGGATCGCCGCGACGACGGGCTTCGACGCCGCCTCGATCATGTTGAGCACGGCGTTGAAATCGGGACCGCGCGGGGCCTTGCCGAACTCGCTGATGTCGGCGCCGGCGATGAAGGTGCCGCCGTCGCAGCGCAGCACGATCGCCTTGACGCCGTCGTCGGCGAGCGCCGCCTTGAAATTGTCCTCGAGGCCCTGGCGAACGTGCCAGGACAGCGCGTTGACGGGCGGATTGTTGACGATGATGACGGCGACGTCGCCGTCCTTCTGCATCGTGACGCTGACGGGGGTATCTTCGGACATGGGAGAACTCCTTGGTCTAATGGTCAATCGTCGATCGCGGCGTGGACGAGCGTCTTGACCTCGCGCCGCACGGGATAGGTGGAAGAGGGCATGAGCTGGGTCATGAAGACCATGCACATCTCTTCGACCGGATCGACGAAGAAACCGGTCGAGAACATGCCGCCCCAATAATAATCGCCCGCCGAGCCGGGAATGCCTGCATGCGCGGGGTCGAGCGTGACCGCGAAGCCAAGCCCGAAGCCGACCCCGGCATTCTCGTCCTCGGAAAAGATGCCGACGCTGTGCTGCGTCAGGTCGCCGCCGCCGACCAGGTGGTTCGCCGTCATCAGGTCCAGCGTCTTGCGGCTGATGATTCGCGTCCCCTCCAGCTTGCCGCCGCCGAGCAGCATCAGGCAGAAACGGTGATAGTCGTGCAGCGTCGAGGCGAGCCCGCCGCCGCCCGAATGGAAGCTGCGCGCCTTGGCCCATCGGCTGCGGTCGCCGCTGTCGAACGGCTTCATCTTCTCCTTCGGGTCGAAGGCATAGCAGTCGGTCAGCCGGTGCTGCTGGTCGGCGGGCACCTGAAAGCCGGTGTCGGCCATGCCGAGCGGATCGAAGATGCGCTCCTTGAGCACCGCGGCGAAGGGCTTGCCCTCGATCCGTTCGATCACCGCGCCCAGCACGTCGGTCGCCATCGAATAGTTCCAGTGCGCGCCCGGGTCGAATTGCAGCGGAATCTTCGCCAGCCCCTCGATGAAACCGTCCATCGTGTAGTCGGCGTCGAAATCGTCGATCTTCGTCTTGCGATAGGCGGCGTCGACCGGCGTCCGCTCCTGAAAGCTGTATGTCAGCCCGGCGGTGTGGCGGAGCAGGTCGACCATCAGGATCGGTCGCGCCGGCGGCCGGGTCAGGAAGGGGACGTTGCCGCCCCCCGCGACGAACACGCCGGTGTCCCTGAACTCGGGGCAAAATTTGACCAGCGGGTCGCTCAGCGCGACCTTGCCTTCCTCGACCAGCGTCATGAAGGCGACCGAGGTGATCGGCTTGCTCATGCTGGCGATGCGAAAGATCGCATCTTCCTTCAGCGCCGATCCGGGACGGCCGTCGCCGATGCACGACAGATGCGCGATCTCGCCGCGCCGCGACACCAGCGTCGCGGCATGCGGCAGGCGGCCCGTCTCCACATATTTGGCGGATAGAAAAGCTGGAATGCGATCCAGCCGCGCCGTATCGAAACCGTGACCCATATCGTCTCCGTTCTAGTGCGAGGTCTGGCCGAGAAGCTGGCGCGTAACCGGGTGCGAGCTGGTGAGGCCGCCGTCGACCGCGATTGCTTGCCCGTTGACATAGCTCGCCTGGTCACTCGCGAGGAAGAGGGCGACGTTCGCCAGCTCCTCGGGCTGCCCTGCGCGCTTCAGCGGATTGAGCTGGCCGATCTTGTGGGTGACGCCTTTTTCCTTGGCATAGTCGAAGGTCGGCCGGGTCATTCCCGTCTCGGTCAGGCCGGGGCAGATCGCGTTGACGCGGACATTGGCGCTCGTCATCTGCTGTGCCGCGGTCTTGGCGAGGTTGATGACCCCCGCCTTCGACGCCGAATAGGCGGCCGGGCCCGCGCCCGAATTGATCCCCGCGACGCTCGCGGTCAGCACGATCGCACCGCCGCGGCCTTGGTCGACCATCGCCTTGCCGGCGTGCTTCACCATCAGCGCCGGGCCGATCAGGTTGACGCGCAGCGTCTCGGCGAAACCTTCGGGCGTGATGTCGAAGATGCCGCCCATGTCGCCGATGATCCCGGCGTTGGCGAAGACGATGTCGAGCCCGCCGTAAGTCTCCTTGGCGGCTGCGACGAGCTTCGCGACGTCGGCCTCGACCCCCGCATCGATTTCGAGCGCGACGGCCTCGCCGCCCGCATCCTTCACCGCCTGCGCCGTGTCATGCACCGCCGCCGTCTTGTCGCCGATGACCAGCTTCGCGCCCTCGGCGGCAAAGCGCAGCGCGCTCGCGCGGCCGATGCCGCTGCCCGCGCCGGTGATGATCGCGATCTTGCCGTCCAAAGCGCCCATATTCAGCCTCCGCTCGATGTGTTGCCGCCGTCGATGACGATCGTCTGGCCGGTGGTGAAGCCGCCCGCCGGGCTCGCGAGGAAGACCGCGGCGCCCGCGATCTCGTGCGGCTCGCCGATGCGGCGCAGCGGCGACCGGCGCGTCGACACCTCCAGCGTGTCGGGGCTCTCCCACAGCGCGCGGGCGAAATCGGTCTTGATCAGGCCCGGCGCGATGCAGTTCACCCGTACGCCGGCGGGCCCGAACTCGTCGGCCAGATTGCGGGCCATCTGCATGTCGGCGGCCTTCGAGATGCAATAAGCGCCGATGATCGATGATCCCTTCAGCCCGCCGATCGAGCTGATGATCGTGATCGACCCCTTGCCCGCCGCCGTCATCGCCGGGGCGCACATGTGAATCAGCCAGTGGTTCGACAGGATGTTGTTGTCGAGAATCTTGCGGAACGCATCGTCGCTGATCCCCGCCGACGGACCGTAATAGGGATTGGAGGCGGCGTTGCAGACGAGCGCGGTGACGGGGCCGAAGGCGGCCACCGTCTCGTCCACCAGATGCTGCAGGTTCTCCTTCGAGGAGATGTTCGCGGCAACGGCGATTGCGGTGCCTGCGCCGTGTTTTGCGTTGATCTTTGCGGCGACGGCGTCGCAGGCGTCCTGCTTGCGGCTCGAAATCACGACCTTTGCGCCGTGCGCGGCCATCGCCTCGGCGATCGCCTTGCCGATGCCGCGCGACGATCCGGTGATCAGCGCGACCTCGCCCTGCATGTCGAACAGATTCATGCGCCGGCCTTTCTGGCAAACTCCCACGCCCGCTGCGCGAGCGGCAGGACGCGTTCGGACATCTCCTTCGCATGGGCGGAGGAAGCGGTGCCGTCGATGACGCGCTTCTTGATCCCCTGCATGATGCCCGCGAGACGGAAGAAATTATAGGCGAAATACCAGTTCATGTCGGGCACGCTGTCGCGCCCGGTCGCCGCGCAATAGCGCTCGACCACCTCTTCGAGCTCGGGAATGCCCAGCGCCTTGCGGTCGAGGTCGGCGACGCCCGACCGGCCGCCGTTCTCGGTCACCCACGCCATGGCGACATAGGTGAAATCGGCGAGCGGATCGCCGAGCGTCGACAGTTCCCAGTCGAGCACCGCGCGCACCTGCGGCCGATCGCTGGCCCAGATCATGTTGTCGATGCGATAGTCGCCGTGGACGACGCTGGTGCGCGTCTGTTCGGGCAGCGTCGCGGGCAGCCACGCGATCAGCCGCTCCATCTCGTCCATCGTCTCGGTTTCGGACAGCCTGTACTGTTTGGTCCAGCGGTCGACCTGACGGCCGAAATAATTGCCCGGCTTGCCGAAATCGGACAGCCCCGCCGCCGCGACATCGACGCCGTGCAGCGCGGCGAGCGTGTCGATCATCGCGAAATAGGTGGCGCGGCGATTCTCCGGCGTCGATCCCGGCATCGACCCGTCCCAGATGGTGTGGCCGTCGACCATGTCCATCACATAGAACCAGCTTCCCACCACGCTTTCGTCGGTGCACAGTCCGTACTGGCGCGCGACCGGGAAGCCCATCTTGTGGAGCCCCGCCTGCACCTTGTATTCGCGGTCGACTGCGTGCGCCGAGGGGAGCAGCGGGCCGAAGGGCTTGCGGCGCAGCACATAATTGCCGGACGGCGAGGCGATCCTGTAGGTCGGATTCGACTGGCCGCCGGCGAACTTGCTCTGCGTCAGCGGTCCCTGAAAGCCTTCGACATTCGCTTCCATCCACGCCGTCAGCTTCGCCTCGTCGAGGATGTCGGCGCCCTCGGGCGCGACGGTGCCGGAGAAAAGTTTCTGTGCGTCCATTGCTGTCGTCATGCGGGCCTCTTTTCCCGTTCGGGCTGAGCAAGGGGATGGAGGATCACTGATCGAACACGATCACCGACCGCGCGGCATCGCCCTTCTTCATCTTGTCGAATCCCTCGTTGATCTTCTCGAGCGGAATCGTCTCGGCGACGATGCTGTCGAGGTCGAGCAGTCCGCGCAGGTAGAAATCGACCAGTCGCGGAATGTCGACCGGGAAGCGGTTGCCGCCCATGATCGCGCCCTGCAGCTTCTTGCTCGCGAGCAGGTCCATCGCGCCGAGCCCGACCTGTTCATTGAGCGGCATCATGCCCAGGATCGTCGCGGTGCCGCCGCGGCGCAGCGACGCCACCGCGAGCTTTGCCGAAGCCGGGCGCCCGACCGCCTCGATCGCATGATCGACGCCGCCCCTGGTCATCTCGACGATCTGCTTCGCAGCATCGTCGGCGAGCGCGTCGACCGTGTCGGTCGCGCCCAGCTTCATCGCCAGCTCGCGCTTCTCGGGCACCGGGTCGGCGGCGATGATGCGCCCCGCGCCCGCGATCTTCGCGGCGTTGATCGTCGCGAGGCCGACGCCGCCGCAGCCGACGACCGCGACCGTCTCGCCCGGCGTGACCTTGCAGGCGTTGAAGATCGTTCCCGCGCCCGTCGTCACCGCGCAGCCGATCACCGCGGCGCGGTCGAGCGGCATCTCCGGGTCGATCGCGACGCAGGCATGTTCGTGGACCAGCATCACCTCCGAAAAGGCGCTGAGGTTGAGCATCTGGTTGACGGGCGATCCGTCGGGCCGCGTGATGCGCGGCGCCGATCCGGCCGGCCGCCGCGTGTCGCCGCCGAGGCACAGCGACATGCGGCCCGTCACGCAAAATTCGCAGTGGCCGCAGAAGGCCGACAGGCAGGTGACGACCGCGTCGCCGGGCTTGACCGTGCGCACCTCGCTGCCGACCGCCTCGACGATCCCCGCCGCCTCGTGGCCCGGGATCGCGGGCAGCGGGTGCGGATAGGCGCCGTCGATGAAATGCAGGTCCGAATGGCACAGGCCGCAGGCGGCGGTGCGGATGCGCACCTCGTGCGGGCCGGGCGCGTCGACGACGATCTGCTCGATGACGAGCGGCTTGCCGGGTTCGATCAGGACGGCGGCTTTGGTCATTCTATGCTTCCCTCATTGCCGTTCGTGCCGAGCTTGTCGAAGCACCGTTCTTCCTTCATGTCGTCAAAAGAAAAGAACGGCCCTTCGACAGGCTCAGGGCGAACGGTTCAAGATTTAACGCGAAACCCCGACGTCGCCCGACGAAAAGCCCGGGTCGTTCAGCGCCGCCGAATGCTTGGCAAGCTCGATGCGGGCGATGGCGCGCGCGTGAACCTCGTCCGGCCCGTCGGCAAGGCGCAGCGTGCGCTGCCCGGAATACATCTTGGCGAGGCCGAAATCCTCGCTGACGCCGCCGCCGCCATGCGCCTGGATCGCGTCGTCTATGATCTGCAGCGCCATCGACGGCGCCTGCACCTTGATCATCGCGATCTCGGCCGCGGCCGACTTGTTGCCGACCTTGTCCATCATGTCGGCCGCCTTCAGGCACAGGAGGCGCGTCATCTCGATATCGATGCGCGCGCGTGCGATGCGCTGTTCCCAGATGCTGTGCTCGGCGATCGTCTTGCCGAAGGCGACGCGCGACTGGAGCCGCCGGCACATCTTCTCCAGCGCTTCCTCGGCGACGCCGATCGTGCGCATGCAGTGATGGATGCGCCCCGGCCCGAGCCGGCCCTGCGCGATCTCGAACCCGCGGCCCTCGCCCAGCAGCATCGCATCCTCGGCGTTGACGCGCACGTCCTTCAGCTCGATTTCCATATGACCGTGCGGCGCGTCGTCATAGCCGAAGACGGGCAGGTGGCGGATGATGTTGATGCCCGGCGCGTCCATCGGCACCGCCAGCATCGACTGCTGCTGGTGGCGCTTGGCGCCGAAGTCGGTCTTGCCCATCACGATCGCGACCTTGCAGCGCGGATCGCCCGCGCCCGACGACCACCATTTGATGCCGTTGATCACATAATCGTCGCCGTCGCGCTCGATCCGTGTCTCGATATTGGTCGCATCGGACGAGGCGACCTGCGGCTCGGTCATCAGGAAGGCCGAACGGATTTCGCCGTTCATCAGCGGCTTCAGCCATTTTTCCTTCTGCGCGGCGGTGCCGTAGCGATGGAACACCTCCATGTTGCCGGTGTCGGGCGCCGAGCAGTTGAACACCTCGCTCGCGAAGCCGACGCGGCCCATCTCCTCGGCGCACAGCGCATATTCGAGGTTGGTGAGGCCGGGCCCCTCGAACTCGAACGTCTCGTCGACATGATGGTGTGCGTCGCTGCGCGGCGGCATGAACAGGTTCCAGATGCCCGCGGCCTTCGCCTCGGCCTTCAGTTCCTCGACGATCTGGATCACCTTCCAGCGGTCGCCCGCCGCATCCTGCTCCTTGTAGGTCGGGACCGCGGGCCGCACCTTGCGTTCGATGAATTCGCGCACCCGGCCCTGCCAGTGCTTCTGCCGATCGGTGAGGTCGAAATCCATCGCAGCTTCCTTTCCCTTTACGTTCACGTAAGCCTATGGGCCGATTCGCCCCCCTTTGCCAAGTCCCGCGGCGCAGAAAATTGCCCGAAGCGCAAAGCGCGCGCAATCTTCCGCTACGGTGTCGGCCCCTCGCGCCTGGTCGAGGCGAGGGCGGCGAGGCGGGCCTCGTGGCCGGCCCGGTCGATCGTATAGCGGCGCAGCAGCAGCGCGGCGATGATGGAGATCAAAACCATCGCGCCCGCAAAGGCCCACGCCAGCGCGGTGGCGGTGCCGGGCGCCAGATCCTCGGGCCGGACGCGGTCGCCGAGCCCGGCGAAGACGACGAGTTCGCCGACCAGGAAGATGCCGAGCGCCTGGCCGAATTTCTGGGTCATCAGATAGCCGGCGAAGAAGACCCCCTCGATCCGCGTCCCGTGCTCGACCTCGTGCGCCTCGACGATCTCGGCGACCATCGACGAGGCGGAGATCGTCGCGACGACGAAACCGAGCAGCGACACGGTCATGAAGACCAGCAGCAGGATCATCGACGGCCAGCCGCCCAGTTCGGCCCACCAGCCGAGGTTGCGCGCGGCATAGGGCAGGAATCCAACCGCGCCGCTGAACAGGATCGCGCCGACCGCGGTGTCGCGCTTGCCGAAGCGGCGGTGCGCGCGGCCGACCGCGAAGAAGGCGCCGAACACCGCGATGGCGAGCCCGGCCGGATACCAGGCGAGCTGCGCGTCGCTGAGCTGCCAGACATAAAGCATCATGTAATTGACCGACGCGATCATCGTCGCATAGCCGGTGACGAGGAACAGCGCCCCGCTCGTCAGCGCCAGGAAGGCGGGATTGCGGAAGGCGAGCGCGATGTCGGCGAGCATCGCGAGCCCGTGGCGCTGCACCGGCGGACGCGGCGGCAGCGTCATGATCCGCCGATGCTGCCCGGCCGCCGAACCCAGCGTCGAGACGAGGATCAGCACCGCGCCGAACAGCCCGAAGGCGGCGTAGCCCGACGGATCGAGCAGGCCGTTCTGGCCCGGATCGTCCGATTTCAGGAAATAGCCATAGGCAAGCGCGGTCGCGAGCAGCCCGCCGAGCCAGCCGAACAGGAAGCGATAGCGCATCAGCGCGGTGCGCTCGTCATAGTCGTGGGTCAGCTCGGCGACCAGCGAGATCGACGGAATCTCGCACGCCGACACCAGGATGCGCACCGCGATCAGGTTGAGTGCGAGGCCCAGCGTCGAATGGGTCGCAATGTCGGGCGACAGCCACAGCAGCGTCCAGGCGATCGCCATCGGCACCGCAGCGCCATAGAGCCACGGCAGCCGCCGCCCCAGCCGCGTGCGCGTTGCGTCGGTCAGGCGGCCGATCAGCGGGTCGGCGAGCCCGTCGACGAACATCGCGCCGATCAGCACCAGCGACACGATGCGCGGGTCGAAGCCGAGCACCTGGTTGTAATAGATCATGAAGAAGGTGGTGAGCCCCGCCTCCTTCACCCCCAGCGCGACGCTGCCCAGCCCGTGCGCTAGCTTGATCCGCGTCGGCAGCAGGCCCGCGGGCGGCGCGGCGGTCATCGCTGCTCCTCTGCCGCCGCCTGCGCGCTCGCCAGCGCCGCGACGCGCGCCTCATGGTCGGCGCGGTCGATCGGATAATAGCGGAAGATCAGCGAGGAGACGACCGCGAACAGGATCACCAGCACGCAGTAATAGAGCGAGAAATCGTCGATCACCGCCTCGGGAACCTTGGCCGGGTCGGCCTTTTCGGGGATGCCCGCGATATCGACGAGCAGCCCGGTGACGAAGATGCCGAGCCCGGTCGCGCATTTCTGCATGAAGAAATTGCCGGCGAAGAAGGTGCCCTCGCTGCGCCGCCCGGTCTCGACCTCCGACGCCTCGACGATGTCGGCGATCATCGACCCGCCGGAGATCATCACCGCGACGCTGAACAGGTTGGCGAGGAAGAAGAAGACGAACAGGCCGGCGGTCGAGGCGGTGCTGCCCTCGACCGGCCAGGCGCCGAAATGGCGCAGCAGGAACGGCGTGACCCAGAAGGCCATGCCGATCAGCCCGCCGGCGATCGCGGTCGCGCGCTTGCCGAAGCGACGGTGCGCCGGGCCGACGAGCAGGAAGGTGCCGACGACGCTCGCGAACAGCACCCACGGATAGAGCATGAAGGCGCCGGGCGAGAAGCGCCAGATGAAGATATAGAGATAGTTGGAGATGGAGAAGGTCACCCCCTGGCTCGTATAGGCGATCGCCCCCGCCGCGAGCAGAACGAGGAAGGCCGGATGGCTCAGCGCCTCGCGAATCTCGCGAAAGGCGGTGCCGATGCGCAGCGCCGACGGCTTGCGTTCGGGCCAGCGCGCCGCCCAGCGATGCTGCCCGGCGGCGGAGACCAGCACCGTCGCCGCCATCAGCAGTCCGCCGAACAGCCCATATTGATAATAGCCCTCGACCTGCAGCAGCGACTTGGCGAGAAAGACGTCATAGGCGAGGAAGAGCATCAGCAGCCCGCCCGCCCAGCCGAACAGGAAGCGATAGCGCATCAGCGTCGTCCGCTCGTCGTAATCGCGCGTCAGTTCGGGAAGCAGCGCGACCGACGGCACCTCGCAGCACGACACCAGGCTGCGCACGATCATCGCGACGATGACGAGGTGCCAGAAGCCGGGCGCGGCGTCGGCGTCCGGCGTCCACAGCGCGAACCAGGCGAAGGCGAGCGGGATCGGCGCCAGATAGAGCCACGGCAGCCGCCGGCCCCAGCGCGTGTGCGTCTGGTCGGACAAATAGCCGATCACCGGATCGACGAAGGCGTCGAGCACGAGCGCGAGCATCAGCGCGAGGCTGACCAGCTTCGCGTCCATCCCCAGCACCTGATTGTAGAAAAGCAGCAGGAAGGTCGAGAAACCGTTGTCCTTCACGCCATAGGCGATGCTGCCGAGGCCGTGATAGAGTTTGAGGCGCAGCGGCAGCCGCGCCTCCGCCGCGGCGGCGGTCACGCGGCCGCCCCGGCCTTCGCCGCTTCCTCCATCGCCGTCAGCGCGTCGAACATCCCCGGTTCATTGGGGTCCCAGGCATGGCGCTGGCCGATCGTCAGCCCGCCGTCGACCAGCATGTGGGTGCCGGTCATGAAGCCCGCGTCTTCGCTCGCCAGATAGGCGACCGCATTGGCGATGTCCTCGGGCTGGCCGCCGCGCGCGACGGGCTGCGCGTGCGCGCTCATGTCGGCGATGATCGCCTTCGCGGCGTCCTTGCTCGCTTCGGGCACTTCGAGCGATTCGGTGAAGATGTTGGTGTTGATGAAGCCGGGGCAGATCGCGTTGACGCGGATGCCATATTGCGCGAGGTCGGTCGCCGCGACCTTGGTCAGGTGCAGCACTCCCGCCTTCGCCACGGCATAGGCGGTCGGCGAATAGCCGGCGCCCATCGCCGCGACGCTCGCAGTGTTGACGATGCTCGCGCCCCCGTTTTTCGTGGAGGGGCGCCCCTTCATGTGCGGCGCGGCATAGCGGATGCCCATCGCGACCGATTTCAGCAGCAGGTCCATCGTGCGGTCCCAGCCTTCGGGCGCGATCTCGTCGATCGGGGCGCGGTCGCCGCCCGCGCCGGCATTGTTGAAGACGATGTCGATGCCGCCGCCCTTGGCGGCCGCGGCGTTCATCAGCGCCTCGATGTCGGCCGGCTGCGTCACGTCGCAGCGGATGAAATCGATCCGGCCGTTCGAGGCGGCGGCGAGCGCCTGCCCGCCGGCTTCGTCGATGTCGGCGGCGAAGACGTGAGCCCCTTCGCTCGCCAGTTTCAGAACGGCGGCCTTGCCGATCCCCGATGCCGCGCCGGTGACGACGGCGACCTTGCCTGCGAATCGCATGATTGTCTGCTCTCCCGTTTTCTTTTGCCACCCAGCTTAGGCGCACGGGAAGGCGCGTCAACGGCTCGCAAACCGACGCTACGGCGCCGTAGCGGCAGCTTGTCGCATCCAAGTTGACGCTTGCGTAAACTTGCCGAGTCCTACTAGTTTGCGCGGCAGAAGAGGAGCCTGTGAAGATGAGCGATCCGGACGCTTTCCGCGCCGAGGTGCGTGCCTGGCTGGAAGCCAATTGCCCCCCCGAAATGCGCGAGCCCGTGCGCGACGAGGACGACGTCTGCTGGGGCGGACGCAAGTTCGTGTTCAAGAACGCGGCGCAGAAACAATGGCTCGAAGCGTGCGTCGCCAGGGGCTATACCGTTCCCGACTGGCCGAAGGAATATGGCGGCGCCGGCCTCAGCCCCGAAGAAACGAAGATCCTGCGTCAGGAAATGAAGCGCATCCACGCGCGCTCGCCGCTCGACAGCTTTGGCATCTGGATGCTCGGCCCGGCGCTGCTCAAGTTCGGGACCGAGGAGCAGAAGGTCCATTATCTGAACCAGATCGCGCGCGGCGAAATCCGCTGGTGTCAGGGCTATTCGGAACCGGGTTCGGGCAGCGACCTCGTGTCCCTGCAAACCTTCGGCGAAGACAAGGGCGATCACTGGGTCGTCAACGGCAGCAAGATCTGGACCAGCTACGCCGACAAGGCCGACTGGATCTTCTGCCTCGTCCGCACCGACAAGGCGAACAAATATCAGGGCATCACCTTCATGCTCTTCGACATGGAGAGCCCCGGCGTCACCACCAAGCCGATCCTGCTGATCAGCGGCAACAGCCCCTTCTGCGAAACCTTCTTCGACGATGTGAAGGTGCCGAAGACGCAGTTCGTCGGTGAGGTGGGCCGCGGCTGGGACGTCGCCAAATATCTGCTCGGGCACGAACGCGAGATGATCTCGGGTGGCGGCGCGGGCGGCGACATGGTCAGCATCGGCGGCGCCTTCGCGAAGGCGATCGGCCGGAACGAGCAGGGCGAGCTCGACGACCCGATCCTGCGCGCCGAAATGGCGGCGTTCGACGTCGACGTCTTTGCCTATCGCGCGATGGGCGAGCGGTTCATGGACATGTGGAAGACCGGCCGCGCACATCCCGCGTCGTCGAACATGATGAAATATGTCGGGACCGAGCTCAACAAGCGCCGCCACGAACTGGTGATGGCGGGCGGCGGCAGCGAGGCGCTCGAATGGGATAGCGAGGACAGCAAGGGCGGCGCGCGCGCGCGCACCTGGCTGCGCACCAAGGCCAATTCGATTGAGGGCGGGACGAGCGAGGTCATGCTCAACGTCATCGCCAAGCGCATCCTGGATCTGCCGGGGGCGTGAAAATAGCCCTCTCCCCCTCAGGGGAGAGGGTTGGGAGAGGGGGACGCACCCCACTTCCGTTGGTGTTTTTTCAGAGGGCCGGGGCGACTTCCCCTCTCCCCGGCCCTCTCCCCTGAAGGGGAGAGGGAGTTTCTATGCCGCTCTATCACAATGACGACCAGGCGATGCTCAAGGACAGCGTCGCGCCCTTCGTGGCCGAACAGGCGCCGGTCGCGCACCTCCGCCAGCTTCGCGACAGCGCCGATGCCACCGGCTTCTCGCGCGATCTGTGGGCGCAGTTCGTCGAAATGGGCCTGCCCGGCATGCTGGTGCCGGAAGCGCACGGCGGCCTCGGCATGGGCCACATGGAGGCGGGCATCGTGCTCGAGGAGATTGGGCGCAACCTAACGCCATCGCCCTTCCTGTCGACCAGCGTCGGCGCGGTCGCCGCGCTGGCGAAGGCAGGCGGGACGCAGGCCGACCGCTGGCTTCCCGCGATCGCGGCGGGCGAGGCGATCGTCGCGCTGGCGATCGACGAGGGCGCCAAGCACCGCCCCGACCGCATCGCCACGACCGCGACGCGCGCCGGCAACGGTTTCCGCCTCGACGGGAAGAAGAGCTTCGTCCTCCACGGCCATGTCGCCGACATGAGCATCGTCGCGGCCAAGACCGACGGCGGCCTCACCCTGTTCGCGGTGCCCAGGGATGCGAAGGGGCTGACCGCCGACCCGCGCCGCCTGGTGGACAGCAGCCTTGCGAGCCACGTCACGCTCGACGGCGTCGAGGTCGACGCCGACGCGGTGATCGGAGAGGTCGACGCGGGCGAGGCGGTGCTGAATGCCTTGCTTGCCGCCGCCCGCACCGGCGCCGCGGCCGAGATGGTCGGCGTCGGGCAGGGCGCGATGGACATGACGGTCACCTACCTCAAGGAACGCAAGCAGTTCGGCAAGCTGATCGGCGAGTTCCAGGCGCTCCAGCACCGCGCCGCGCATCTCTATGGCGAGATGGAAGTCGCGCGCGCCACCGTGATGAAGGCGCAGCAGCTTCTCGATGAGGGCAGCGAGGGCGCGAAGCTGATGGTCTCGGTCGCCAAGGCGAAGGCCGGCCGCGCCGCCAATCTCGCGGTGCGCGAGGGCGTCCAGATGCACGGCGGCATCGGCATGACCGACGAGTATGACATCGGCCTCTACATGAAACGCGACCGCGCGCTCGCCGAATATATGGGCGACGTGCATTACCACATCGACCAGGTCGCGCGGATGAACGGATACTAAGTCCGCCCAGGAGTTTTCAAACCCCGTTCGCCCTGAGCTTGTCGAAGGGCCGTCCCTTCTTTCGGGCGTCGCGGGGAAGACGGTGCTTCGACAAGCTCAGCACGAACGGAAGAGAGATAATCCTATGAACCTCACTGACATGTTCGGCCTCGACGGCCGCATCGCGCTCGTCACCGGCGGCTCGCGCGGGATCGGCGCGATGATCGTCGAGGGCTTCCTCGCCGCGGGCTGCGCGTGCGTCTATATCTCGGCGCGCAAGACGGCGCAGGTCGAGGCGGCGGTCGAGGATTTCAACAGCCGCTACCCCGGCAAGGTCGTCGGCCTGCCGGTCGACCTGTCGACCGTCGAGGGATGCCGCGGCCTCGCCAAGGAACTCGAGGCGCGCGAGGAGCGGCTCGACATCCTCGTCAACAACGCCGGCGCCGCGTGGGGCGAACCGTTCGAGGGCTTCCCCGAGGCGGGCTGGGACAAGGTGATGGACATCAACGTCAAGTCACCCTTCTTCCTGACGCAGGCGCTGCACGGCCTGCTCAAGGCCGCGGGCACGGCGGACCGGCCGGCGAAGGTCATCAACATCGGCTCGATCGACGGCATGCGGCTCAACCCGTGGGAGACATACAGCTACCACGCGTCGAAGGCGGCGATCCTCTACCTCACCAAGCGCCTCGCGGCGCGGCTGGTGCAGGATCATATCATCGTCACCGCGATCGCACCGGGCGCCTTCCAGTCGGACATGAACAAGGCGGCGCGCGACCATGGCGACGCGGTCGCGCAGAGCATTCCGGTGAAGCGCATCGGCGCGCCGGAGGACATGGCCGGCGCCGCGATCTTCCTCGCGTCGAAGGCGGGCGACTATGTCGTCGGAGACACGATCGCTGTCGACGGCGGGCTGGTCCACGGCGACCTGAAGACCAGCATCGACGCCTGATCGAATCCCCAGACCCTCGCTCCGTTCGTGTCGAGCGAAGTCGAGACACCCGTCGGTCTTGCGCTTCGCTTTCCCGATGGGCATCTCGACTTCGCTCGATGCGAACGGTGATGGTTGAGCTTTGCGCTACCCGCTATTCCGCAGCGCCGTCGCGATCGCGTTGATCGTCAGTTGGATGCCCTCGGCGATGCGCGGGTCGGTCTCGCCCGCGCGGTGGCGCTTCATCAGCTCGATCTGGAGCAGGTTGAGCGGCTCGATATAGGGCAGGCGCAGCCGGATCGACGCTTCGAGCGCCGGATTCTTCTCCAGCAGCCGCGACTGGCCGGTGATCCGCAGCAGGCCGTCGTGCGCGCGCTGCCAGCCGTCACGTATCGCCATGAAGATCGCGTCATGCCCGTCGATATGGCTCGCGAGCCCGGCATAGCGCGCCGCGATCCCCATGTCGGACTTGGCGAGCACCATCTCCATATTGTCGAGCAGCGCCGCGAAGAAGGGCCAGCCCGCCGCCATCTCGGCGAGCAGCGTCTGGTCGGGGAAGGCGGCGAACGCCTCGCCCGTCCCGTACCATCCGGGCAGCATCGTGCGCGCCTGCGCCCAGCTGAACACCCAGGGAATGGCGCGCAGGTCCTCGATCGCGCTGCTCTTCGTCCGGCTCGACGGGCGCGACCCGATCTTCAGCGTCGCGATCTCCGCGATCGGCGTCATCGCGCGGAAGACATCCCGAAAGCCCGGCGTGTCGTAGACAAGCCCGCGATAGGCGGCGAAGGCATGATCGGACAGCGCATCCATCGCGCCCGCGAAGCGCACCGCATCGGCCGCGCTCTTCGCCTCGGGCTCCAGGCTGGCGAGCAGGCTGGCCGACACCATCGCCTCCAGATTGGTCGCGGCGCTGTCGGTGGTGCCGTATTTGGCCGCGATCACCTCGCCCTGTTCGGTGATGCGGATGCGGCCCTGCACCGTGCCCGCGGGCTGGGCGCGGATCGCCGCGAAGGCGCTGCCGCCGCCGCGCCCGACCGCGCCGCCGCGTCCGTGGAACAGCTGCATCGCGGTGTCCGCCGCCGCGAACACCGGGGTCAGCGCCGCCGATGCCTGATGCAGTCCCCAGGTCGAGGTCAGATAGCCGCCGTCCTTGTTCGAATCGGAATAGCCGATCATCACTTCCTGCGACCCGCGCGCGCCGACGCGCTGCGCGATCTCGGGCAGCGCGAAATAGGCGGCCATGATCGCGGGCGCCTGATCGAGGTCGGCGATCGTCTCGAACAGCGGCACGACCATCAGCGCATCGTCGGCATCGCCCGACCACAGCCCCGCCTCGCGCGCGAGGACATGGACCTCCAGCAGGTCGGACAGGCTTTCGGCCTTGCTGATGATCCACTGGCAGATCGCCTCGCGCCCCAGCCGCGCGCGGATCGCGGCGGCGGCGTGGACGATCGCCAGTTCGCCCGCCGTTTCCTCGCTCCACCGGTGCCATGGCGCGGCGAGCGGCCGATCGACCGCCAGTTCGCGGCGCAGCAGCGCGACGCGCGCCTCCTCGTCCAGCGCCAGATAATCGCCCTCGACCCCCGAGACGCGCAGCAGTTCGGCGAGCACGCGTTCGTGCACCGCGCTGTTCTGGCGCATGTCGAGCGTCGCGAGGTGGAAGCCGAAGACTTCGACCGCGCGGATCAGCCGCCCCAGCGCGCCGAGCCCGCCGAGCTGCCCCTCGCCCCCCGCAGACAGCCCGTCGGCGAGGGTGACGAGGTCGCGGCGGAAATCGGCGGGCGCGGCATAGGGCTCGCCCGCCAGCATCGACGGGCGCGGCGGCGGGTGGCCGACGATCGCGACATGGGTGGCGCACAGCCGCGCATAGATGCCCGACAGCGCGCGGCGATAGGGTTCGTCGCTGCGGCTCGGCGCTTCGTCGCCGCTCGCATCGGCGAGTGCCGTGACCGTTTCGGGCACCGGGGCCAGCGTCTGCGATACCGACAGCTCGGTGCCGAGTGCATGCACCGCGTCGCAATAATGGCTGAGCACCGCCGCCGCGTTGCGTCCGGTCGCCGTCTCCAGCGTTTCGGCGGTGACGAAGGGATTGCCGTCGCGGTCGCCGCCGATCCAGCTTCCGACGCGCAGGAAGCTCGCGGGGCGCCGCCCCAACTCCTTTTCCCAGCGCGCATAGAGCCGCGGCACGACCGGCAGAAAGACGTCGCGCAGATAGGTGAGCGCATTGTCGATCTCGTCGGCGACGAACAAGCGTTCGGTGCGCAGCGGCCGCGTCTGCCACAGCAGCGCGATCTGGCGGCGGATCGCCGCTTCGACGCTGTCGCCCTCGGGCGTTTCCTCGCGCCCCGCGTCGCGCAGCCGCATCAGTTCGGCGATGCGGTTCTTGTGGTCGAGTACCGACTTGCGGCGCACCTCGGTCGGGTGGGCGGTCAGCACCGGGGCGACCAGCGCCCGCTCCAGCAGTGCCGTCACCGCATCGCCGTCGATTCCCTCCGCCGCCAGCCGCTCGAGCGCCGCCGCCACCGTCGCCCCGGGCTCGGCGGCGACGCCCTGCCGGTCCTCCGCCAGGTTGGCGAGCATCGAAAAGAGCATGAAGCCGCGCACGAAGGCGATTGTGTCGTCGAGACTCAGCGCGTCGAGCCCCGGGTCGATCGCCTCGGCCCCCGCGATACCGCGATGCCGGTCGACGCTCGCCGAACGGATATATTCGGTCCGGCGGAACAGCGTCTCGCCGCCCTGCGCGCGAATGACCTCGCCCAATATCCGCCCGAGATAGCGGATGTCGGGATTCTGGCTGATCTGGATCGGCTGGTTCATGGCGCCTTTGCTGCACCTGCGAAGGGGTGCGGTCAAGCGGCGCGTCGCGCGGTCAGCGCGCGCGGACCAGATTCAGCGTCCCCATGTCGACCCGCGCCTTGCCGACGAAATCGACGCCGTTGTGCGTGTCGGTGATGAACATCAGCCGGCCGTCGGCATCGCTGATCCGCGCGGCGACGGCATAAGTGTGGCGCGGATCGAGCCGGTTCCGGTCGACGGTCAGCGAGAAAGCGAACGGCACCTGCCGGCCGTCGGCGGTGAAGGCCTGACGTGCCAGCGTGCGCGCGGGGGCGTCGGCGAGGCTGACGTCGTCGAGCCGGATTTCGACCTGCGCCGTCGGCGGCAGTGCGATGCGCTCGCGATAGGCGATGCTGCCGGTCACCGTGACGGGCTCTTCGGACGGCATGATCGTCGCGCAGGCGGCGAGCGACAGGGCGGTGAGGCTGAGCGCGACGGCGCGGGCGATGGGGACCACGGCTGTTCTCCTGCGAAAAGGCTGCCGGCCGGCTAGGGCTGCGCGAATGAACCCCGGCTGACCCGTCCCGATACGCGCCGTTCAGCCTTCCAGTTCCACGTCCCAGTACAGCCAGTCGATCCAGCTTTCGTGCAGATAATTAGGTGGAAAGCCGCGGCCGTGGTCCTGAAGCTGCCAGCTTGTCGGGCGCCACGGCTGGCGGTGCAGCGGCATGTGCGCCTGCGCGGGGGTGCGGCCGCCCTTCTTCAGGTTGCACGGCGCGCAGGCGGTCGCGACATTTTCCCAGCTCGTCCGCCCGCCCAGCCGGCGCGGCACGACGTGATCGAAGGTCAGATCCTTGCCCGACCCGCAATATTGGCAGGCGAACCGGTCGCGCAGGAACAGGTTGAAGCGCGTGAAGGCGGGATATTGCGACGGCTTCACATATTGGCGCAGCGCGATCACGCTGGGGATCGGCATGGTGCGCGTCGGCGACCGGATTTCGCGCTCGTAATTCTCGACGATGGTGACGCGGTCGAGGAAAACCGCCTTGACCGCGGTCTGCCACGACCACAGGCTCAGCGGATAATAGCTCAGCGGCGTATAGTCGGCGTTGAGGACCAGCGCGGGACAATGATCGGGATGGCGGGCAAGATCGGGATGGAACATGGCTTCGCTGCGCAACCCCCTGTGGTGCGGGATGGCGCGCCACTGCCTTTCCCGAGTGACAGCAGCATTACATCACGCAACGGATTCCGACGTCAAGAGGGCATGTGCCGCAATATGTGGCAAGCTCGCTGTCGTTTCGCCACAGCATATGGATAAGTGCGCCGTTCGATGCTGACCCGTTTTGCCCCCAGCCCGACCGGCGAGCTGCACCTCGGCCACGCCTACAGCGCGCTGCTCGCGCACGATGCGGCGCGCGCGGCGGGCGGCCGCTTCCGGATCCGTATCGACGACATCGACGGCGGCCGCTCGCGCGAAAGCCATGTCGCGGCGGCGCTCGCCGACCTCGCCTGGCTCGGGCTGGCGTGGGACGGGGCGCCGGTGCGCCAGTCGGCGCATCTCGACGCCTATGCCGCGGCACTCGCCGATCTGGCGGCGCGCGGGCTCGTCTATCCCTGTTTCTGCACCCGCGCCGACATCGCCGCCAGCCTCGCGGCGCCGCACGGTCCCGCCGGCCCCCTCTATCCGGGCACCTGCCGCCGCCTGACCGCCGCCGAGCGCGAGCGGCGCCGGGCGGCCGAGCCGCATTGCTGGCGGCTCGACATGGGGCGCGCCGCGGCGCTCGCGGGTCCGCTTCGCTGGGAGGAGGAGGGGCAGGGCGTGCGGCTCGCCGATCCGGCCGCGCACGGCGACATCGTGCTCGCGCGCAAGGACGCGCCGGCCAGCTATCATCTCGCGAGTACGATCGACGATGCCGCGATGGGGGTGACGCACGTCGTGCGCGGCGCCGACCTGATCGCATCGACCGACGTTCACCGGTTGCTCCAGGCGCTGCTCGCCCTGCCGACGCCGCGCTATCGCCACCACGCGCTCGTCTGCGGTGCCGACGGCCGGCGGCTCGCCAAGCGCGACGGCGCCGCGACGCTCGCGATGCTGCGCGAAAAGGGCGTCGACGGGGGCGCGCTGGCGAATGATTTGCGCGCCGGGCGCCTTCCCGCTGGATATTCGCTGCGGATGGCCTAAATAGGGGGAATGCAGATTCTGCTCGTCCTCGCGGTCGTCGTTGCGGCCGGTCTCGTCCTTTTCTCGCTCGCGCGGGGTCTCATCTATTTCGCGCAGGGGCATCGCGCCACGACCGAGGGGGCGATCCACGACAATCAGGTGATGCAGAACCGGATGATGATGGCCCGCATCAAATGGCAGGCGATCACCATCATCCTGCTCATCATCATCGGTGTGACGGCGGCCGGTTCCTGAGCGCTTCGCCCGTATGCGGCACCGGCCCACGCCCCCACCCGGCCTCCCAAACAGCGTAACATTGCGTTGGGAGGCCGGGTGGGGGCGTGGGCCGGTGCCGAGCTCTCCGTAGGAATCCCATGGTCAAGCTCAACAAGATCTACACCCGCACCGGCGATCGCGGCACGACGGGGCTCGTCGATGGCTCGCGCATCGCCAAGTCGGCGCCGCTGATGCAGGCGGTCGGCGACGTCGACGAAGCGAACAGCGCGATCGGCATCGCGGTCGCGGCGCTGCCCGCGGACGGCGACGAAGCGGCGATGCTGGCCCGCATCCAGAACGAATTGTTCGATCTCGGCGCCGATCTCGCGACCCCCGCCGATGCCGAGCACGGCTTCGGCCCGCACGACATGGCGCTGCGCATCGTCCCCGGCCAGATCGAACGGCTGGAGGCAGAGATCGACGCGATGAACGCCGCGCTCGATCCGCTGCGCAGCTTCATCCTGCCCGGCGGCGGCGAAGCGGCGGCGCGGCTCCACCTCGCGCGCGCGGTGACGCGCCGCGCCGAGCGGTCGGCGGTCGCGGCGGGGGCGGACCGCGCCCTCAACCCGCTCGCGCTCGCCTATCTCAATCGCCTGTCGGACCATCTGTTCGTGCTGACGCGCCACCTGAGCGCCGCGGCGGGCGGCGACATCCTCTGGAAACCCGGCGCTACGCGCTGACCATCGGAACCCCGTTATCGTCATTGCGAGCGGTGAAGCCGCGCGGCAATCCAGAGCGGGCGCAAACTGCCCGGGATTGCTTCGCTCCGCTCACGATGGCTCTGGCCTATCCAAAATTGTCAGGACTCCAAGACACGCCCGACCCTCGCCGTGCGGAAGCAGAGTGGGGGCCTTGTTCCATTCGGATCATTATGGTAGAAAAGAAGAAGTTTTTCTAGAAAGGCATATTGTGAGTTTGAATGTCAAAGACCCGGAGGCACACCGCCTCGCACAGGCTATCGCGCGGGCGACTGGCCAGAGCATGACCCGCGTGGTCACGGATGCCTTGCGCGATCGTCTCGCCGCGATCCAGCGCCGCAAGGCCAGGGCCAGCGTGGAGGAACTCCTCGCGATTGCCGACCGAGCGGCTGCCCATGTGAAGCGCCCCTACGCCGATCATGCCGAACTGTTATACGACGACGCCGGCCTGCCTCGGTGATGCAGTGATAATCGACACTTCTGCTCTGGTCGCGATCCTTTATCACGAACCCGAAGGTCCGTCCTTCGTCCGGCTGATCCATGATGCCGAAAGCTGTCGCATCAGCGTCGCCAATCATGTCGAATTATCGATGGTCGTCGAAAGCCAGCTCGGACCCCAAGGGATGCGTCAGGCGGAAAACTTCTTTCGGCGCGCAGGCATCGCGATCGAACCCGTGACGGTCGAACAGGGCGAGCTGGCCCGACAGGCCTTTCTCGACTACGGCAAGGGACGCCACAAGGCCGGGCTGAACTTCGGCGACTGCTTCGCCTATGCCCTGGCGAAGGCGGCGGGCGAGCCGCTGCTGTTCAAAGGCGATGATTTCGCACGGACCGATATCGAGGCGGCCTGGAGCGGCGAGCGGTAGATCGATCGTCTTTGAGACATCCGTGCCCGTGTGCAGTGGGGCAGGGTGATGGCGATCGTTCCCTATATGTTCTGGACAATCGCCGCGTATCCGTGCATAGTTCCCCGCTCGCGAAACCGAATCGCCCTCTCGCGGATTGTTTCGACATGGCCAGCCGAATAGATGTTTCGTCCGCTTCGCTTTCCGGTGTCTCCGATCTGGCGCGGCGCTTCGCCGCGACGCGGCAACTGACGCTCGACCTCGCGGCGCCGCTGTCGGACGCCGACGTCAGCGCACAGTCGATGCCCGACGCCTCGCCCGCCAAATGGCATCTCGCACACACGACATGGTTTTTCGAAACCTTCGTGCTGCGCGATCACCAACCCAGCTATCGGCTGTTCGACGACCGCTACCCCTATCTCTTCAACAGCTATTACGAGGCGGAGGGGCCGCGCCACGCGCGCGCGCGCCGCGGGCTGCTGACGCGTCCGTCGCTCGATCAGGTGCGCGCGTGGCGGGACCATGTCGATGCGGCGGTGCAGGCGGCGCTGCCCGGCCTGCCGCCCGCCGCGCACGCGCTGATCGAACTCGGCATCCAGCACGAGCAGCAGCATCAGGAATTGCTGCTCACCGACATCAAGCATCTGTTCGCGCAGAACCCGCTCGGCCCCGCGCTATGGGAGCCCGAACCGCGATTCGCGTTTGAAGCCGCGCGCTCTTCCGCGCCTTCCGCATCCGCACCCGACCCGGCGGGCGCGCTGACCTGGGTCACCGGCGCGGAAGGTATCGTGGCGGTCGGCCACGACGGCGACGGCTTCGCATTCGACTGTGAAGTTCCGCGCTTTTCCGTGCTTCTGACGCCGCACGCGCTCGCCAGCCGTCCGGTGACCAACGGCGAATGGCAGCAGTTCATCGCCGATGGCGGCTACCGCACCGCGTCGCTGTGGCTCAGCGACGGCTGGGCCTGGGTGCAGGCGCAGGACGTCGACGCGCCCGCCTATTGGCGCGACGGGCGCTGCTTCACCCTGTCGGGCTGGCGCGAGATCGACCCGGACGCGCCGGTGACGCACATCAGCCTCTTCGAGGCCGACGCCTTCGCGGCCTGGGCCGGCGCGCGGCTGCCGACCGAGCATGAATGGGAAGCCGCCGCCGCGCCGCTCGACCCGGCCGCGGGGCAGCAACTCGACGCGGCGGGGCCGGTGCAGCCCGCGGCACAGGCCGCCGCCACCGGACTGCAACAAATGTTCGGCAGCGTGTGGGAATGGACCGGCAGCGCCTATCGACCCTATCCCGGTTTCCGCCCCGCGCCCGGCGCGGTCGGCGAATATAACGGCAAGTTCATGAGCGGCCAGTTCGTGCTCAAGGGCGGCAGCTGCGCGACCCCGCGCGGGCATGCGCGCGCCTCCTACCGCAATTTCTTCTATCCGCATCAGCGCTGGCAGTTCACCGGTCTGCGCCTCGCGCGGGACCTTTGACATGGGCGTCGTCCGTCATCTGCGGCAGGTCGATGCCGATGCCGCCGGGGTCGACACCGCCTTTCGCGCCGACGTCCGCGCCGGGCTGTCGCAGGCGCAGAAGGCGATTCCGGCGCGCTGGCTCTACGATGCGACCGGATCGGCGCTGTTCGAGGATATCACCGCGCTCCCCGAATATTATCCGACGCGCAGCGAGACCGACCTGCTGAAGCGCCATGCCGCCGCGATGGCCGCGGCGATCGGCCCGGGCCGCGCGGTGGTCGAACTGGGATCGGGCAGCGCGACGAAGACGCCGCTGCTGCTCGATGCCATCGCCCCCGCCGCCTATGTGCCCGTCGACCTTTCGGGGACGATGCTGCGCGACAGCGCCGCCGACCTCGCGGCGCGCTTTCCCGGCCTTCCCGTCTATCCGGTCGAAGCCGACTTCACCCAGCGCGTCCTGCTGCCGCGCGAGATCGCGGCGCTGCCCAAGCTCGGCTTCTTTCCCGGATCGACGATCGGCAACATGGTCGCGGCCAGCGCGGTCGACCTGCTGCGCAACTGGCGCGCGGCGCTGGGCGACGGCTCGCGCCTCCTGATCGGGATCGACCGGATCAAGGACCGCGCGACGCTGACCGCCGCCTATGACGATCCGGCGGGGGTCACCGCCGCTTTCAACCGCAACCTGCTCGAACGCATCAACCGCGAGCTGGAGGGCGATATCGCGATCGAGAATTTCCTTCACCGCGCGGTCTGGAACGATGCGCAGGCGCGGATCGAGATGCATCTCGTCGCCGCGTGCGACATGGCGTTCACCGTCGACGGGCAACGCTATCGCATGGCGAAGGGGGAGACGATCCACAGCGAGAACAGCCACAAATACGGCCCGCGTGATGCCAGCCTGCTGCTGCGCGCCGGCGGCTGGACCCCGCTCGCGACGTGGGACGACGCCGATCCCGCCTTCGCGCTGATCCTCGCCGAAGCGACCGAGCCCCGCTCCGCCCCTTGACGGCGCGATCGCTTTTCCCGACTGACGCCGGGAACCGGCACCAGCCCACTCCCCGACCCGCCTTCCGACGACAGCGTCCTGATGGGAGGCCGGGCGGGGCAGCGGGCCGGTGCCGCCAATTGGAAAGGGCAACATATGATCGTCGGCGTTATCGGGGCAGGGCAAATGGGCGCAGGGATCGCCCAGGTATCGGCGGGCGCGGGGCACGACGTCCTGCTGTCCGACGTCGACCTCGCGCGCGCCGAGGCGGGCAAGGCGGGCATCGCCACGGCGCTCGGCCGCCTCGTCGCGAAGGAGAAGATGGCGCAGGACGCCGCCGACGCGCTGCTCGCCCGCATCGCCCCGGTCGCCGATCATGCCGCCTTCGCCCCCGCCGGCCTCGTCATCGAGGCGGCGACCGAGCGCGAGGAGATCAAGCGCGCGATCTTTGCCAGCGTCGGCCCGCATCTGTCGGACACCGCGATCCTCGCGACCAACACCAGTTCGATCCCGATCACCCGCCTCGCGCAGGCGGCGCCCGATCCGGCGCGCTTCATCGGCGTCCATTTCTTCAACCCGGTGCCGGTGATGGGGCTGATCGAACTGATCCGCGGCCTTGCCACCAGCGACGCGACGCTCGCGGCGGTCGAGGCCTATGGCCGCGGCCTCGGCAAGGAGATCGTCCACGCCAACGACGCACCGGGCTTCATCGTCAACCGCGTGCTGATGCCGCTGATCAACGAGGCGGTGTTCGCGCTGGGCGAGGGCGTCGCGACGATGCGCGACATCGACGCCGGCTGCCGGCTCGGGCTCAACCATCCGATGGGACCGATCACCCTCGCCGACTTCATCGGCCTCGACACCTGTCTCGAAATCATCCGCGTGCTGCACAGCGGCACCGGCGACCCCAAGTTCCGCCCGGCGCCGCTGCTCGTCCAATATGTCGAGGCGGGATGGGTCGGCCGCAAGGCCGGGCGCGGCTTCTATGACTGGACGGGGGCGGAGCCCGTGCCGACGCGGTGACCGCCGCCATGACCGATACGCTTCTCCCGCTCCTCAAATCGACCTTCGGCTTCGACGCCTTCCGCGGCCGCCAGGCCGAGGTGGTGGAGCGGGTGATGGCGGGGCGCCACACGCTCGCGGTGATGCCGACCGGGGCGGGCAAGTCGCTGACCTACCAGCTTCCGTCGGTTGCGCTCGACGGCTGCGTGATCGTCGTTTCGCCGCTGATCGCGCTGATGCACGACCAGCTGCGCGGCGCGCGGGCGGCGGGAATCCGGGCGGCGTCGCTGACCAGCGCCGACGCCGACCATGCCGACACGCGGCAGGCCTATCGCGAGGGGCTGCTCGACCTCCTCTACGTCGCGCCCGAACGCGCGACCGGCGAAGGATTCCGCGCGCTGCTCGACTCGCGCAGGCCCGCATTGTTCGCGATCGACGAGGCGCATTGCGTTTCGGAATGGGGACATGATTTCCGGCCCGACTACCGCCTGCTCAGGCCGCTGCTCGACGCCTTTTCCGACGTGCCGCGGCTCGCGCTCACCGCGACCGCCGATCGCCACACTCGCGCCGACATCCTCGTCCAACTGGGTATCCCGCAGGACGGGCTGGTGCTCGCGGGTTTCGACCGGCCGAACATCCGCTACCGCGTGATGCCGCGCGTCGGCGCGGCGAAGCAGCTTGCCGCCTTCATCACCGCCAACCCGGGGCCGGGGATCGTCTATTGCCCGACGCGCGACGGGACCGAGCGCATGGCGGCCAGCCTCGCGGCGGCGACGGGACGGCCGGTCGCCGCCTATCACGCCGGGCTCGATCCCGAACGGCGCGCGCAGGTGCAGCATGATTTCGTCACGTCGGAGGAGGGCATCGTCACCGCGACGGTCGCCTTCGGCATGGGGATCGACAAGCCCGACGTGCGCTTCGTCGCGCACGCGGGCCTGCCTAAGTCGATCGAGAGCTATTATCAGGAAACCGGGCGCGCGGGCCGCGACGGCGACCCGGCCGAGGCGCTGATGCTGTGGGGCGCCGACGATTTCGCGCGGGCGCGAATGCGCCTGTCCGAACTGCCCGAGGCGCGCGTCGCGAGCGAGCGGACGCGGCTCGACGCGCTCGCGGCGCTGGTCGAGACGGTCGAATGCCGCCGCGCGCTGCTGCTGCGCCATTTCGGCGAGCATCCGCCCGAACGCTGCGGCAATTGCGACAATTGCCTCGACCCGCCGCGCCAGGTCGACGCGACGGTGCTCGCGCAGAAACTGCTCTCCGCCGTCTATCGCACCGGACAGAGCTTCGGCGCGGGGCATGTCGAGGCGGTACTGACCGGGCGGAGCGACGAGCGCATCGTCCAGCGCGGCCACGACAAGCTGTCGGTTTTCGGCATCGTCGCGGGGGAGGAGGCACGGCTGATCAAGCCGCTGGTGCGCAGCCTGATGGCGCGCGAGGCGCTGGCGACCACCGAGCATGGCGGGCTGATGCTCGGCCCGGCGGCGCGGCCGGTGCTGAAGGGTGAGGCGCCGGTGCTGATCGCCGAACCCCCGGCGCGGCCGGCGCGTCGCGGCGGGCGCGCCGACCGGGCGGCGGCGAATCCGGTCGGCGATCCGTTGTTCGAAGCGCTGCGCGCGATCCGGCGCGAGCTGGCGGCGGAGGCGGGAGTGCCGCCCTATGTCGTCTTCCACGACGCGGTGCTGCGCGCGATGGCGAGTGAGCGACCTTCGACGCGGGCCGAACTGGCGACGATCCCGGGGGTCGGCGCAAAGAAGCTGGAGGCATGGGGCGATGCCTTTCTGGAGGTGATCCGGCAGTATTGAGCGTGAGAAAGCGAACTGTATGTCATCCCGGACTTGATCCGGGATCCATTCATCCGACGCTGCGTGAATGGATCCCGGATCAAGTCCGGGATGACGAGCGGGGCCGGGCAATGTCCGCTCACCACCTCCCAGCCGCCGCGCTGCCCTCACCCTTGCCCGACAGGATCGCAGACCGCGCACCTTCACGCTTGTCAGCAAATGCGGCTGGCCTATACATCGCGTCATGAGCGATTTTCGTCCCCTGACCGACCATTACAGCGTCGCGCCGCAGATCGACCTCGAGGATGTCGCCGCGGCGAAGGCGGCGGGCTTCGCGCTTGTCGTCAACAACCGTCCCGATGGCGAGGACAGCGCGGCGCCGCAGGGCGATGCCATCGCGCACGCCTGCGCGGCCGAAGGGCTGGCCTATGCCGCGATTCCGATCGGCCATGCGGGGTTCAGCCACGCGCAGCTCGACGCGCTCGACACGTTGCTTCGCGACGCGACGGGGCCGGTGCTCGCCTATTGCCGCTCGGGCACGCGCTCGACGCATCTGTGGGCGCTGACGCGCGCGCGCGCCGGCGACGATGTCGACGCGATCTGCGCCGCTGCCGCGCGGGCGGGCTACGATCTGGCGGCGCTGCGTCCGATGATGGACGCGCTGGCGGGCGACGCGTGACGGCGGGCGCGCTGATCCAGCTTGCCGCGTCGCTGGTCGCGGTGCTGTTCGTCGCCTGGCTGGTGAAGGCGATGGGGCTCGGCGCGGACCCGCGCATCGCCGACGCCGCCCACGCGATCCGCCTCGCCGAGGAAGCCGAGACGGGGTTCGGCGGGGTCGACGTCGCGCGCGACCGTGCGGGCTATGCGGCGATCGTCCGCAACGCGGAGGGGCGGATGATGCTGGTCCGCGCGCACGGCAACCATTTCGCGGCGCGCGCCGTCGACGCCAGCGTGATCGGGCGGCTCGACAAGAATTTCCTGACCCTCGCCACGCCCGAGCGGACCTTCGGCGCGGTGACGCTCCAGCTCGGCAAGGATGCCGGGGTGTGGGCGGCGCGGATGCGGGCGCTGTCGGATCGCGCGGCGGCGCCGCCCGCGGCGGAGCGGATCGCCGCCGCCGCGGCGCGCGCGCCGGAAGGGGCGGCGAGCCATGGATAAGCTGCCCGATCCCGTCGTCTATGCGGTTCCGGCGTTCATCCTCCTGCTGATCGTCGAGATGATCGTGTCGCTGCGCCGCGACCGCAGCCGCTATGAAGCGCGCGACACGCTGACCTCGCTGATGCTCGGCACCGGCAGCCAGGTCGCCGGCGCCTTCGTCGGCGCGGCGGTGGTCGGCATGGCGGTGTGGGTCTATCAATATCGCCTGTTCGACATCGGCCTCGACCTGCGGCACTGGTGGTGGGCGTGGCTGCTCTGCTTCCTGCTCGATGACCTTGCCTATTACGCCTTTCACCGCAGCGCGCACCGCGTGCGCTGGTTCTGGGCGAGCCATGTCATTCACCACAGTTCGCAGCATTATAATCTCTCGACCGCGCTGCGGCAGACGTGGACTGGCTTCTTCAGCCTGACCTTCCTCTTCCGCCTGCCGCTGTTCCTGATCGGCTTTCCGCCGGCGATGGTCTTCTTCTGCGGCGGGCTCAACCTGATCTATCAGTTCTGGATCCATACCGAAGCAATCGGGCGGATGCCGAAATGGTTCGAGGCGGTGATGAACACGCCCTCGCACCACCGCGTCCATCACGGGGTCAACCCGCGCTATCTCGACGCCAATTATGCCGGCGTCTTCATCGTCTGGGACAAGCTGTTCGGCAGCTTCGTCCCCGAACGCGACGAAGATCCGGTGCGCTACGGCATCGTCAAGCAGCTCGGCAGCTTCAACATCCTGTGGGCCGCGGTCCACGAATGGGTCGGCATCGCCAAGGACGTATGGGCTGCGCCGTGGCGGCACAAGCTCGACTATGTCTGGCGCGAACCCGGCTGGAGCCACGACGGCAGCCGGCTGACCAGCGACATGATCAAGGACCGCTGGCGCGCGCGGCACGCGGTGGAAGAGGCGGCGGAGTAAGCGCCATCGCTTCGCGAGCGAGGCGTAATGGGCTTGCCTCGCCATCTAATGACATTCATGTAAGTCGCGATGGACCACCGAGCGGGTGGCGAGGGGAGCGGCATATGGATCAGTTCGACATCATCGTCATCGGCGGCGGCAGCGCGGGAAGCGCGGCGGCGGGACGGCTTGCCGCGGATGGAAGGCGGCGCGTCTGCCTGGTCGAGGCGGGCGGGCGCAACGATACGGTGCGGGTCAAGACGCCGGGCTTCATGCCCTTCATCCCCAAGGCGTCGAACTGGCAATATGACACGGTGCCGCAGGCCGGGCTGAACGGGCGCGTCGGATACCAGCCGCGCGGGCGCGGGCTCGGCGGGTCGAGCGCGATCAACGCGATGGTCTATATCCGCGGCAACGCCTTCGACTACGACCAGTGGGCCGAACTGGGCGCGACGGGGTGGGGCTATGCCGACGTGCTGCCCTACTTCAAGCGCAGCGAGGGCAACGAGCGCGGCGCCGACGATTTTCACGGCGGCGACGGGCCGCTGAACGTCATGGACCAGCGCTGGCCCAATGTGACGAGCCGGCGTTTCGTCGAAAGCGCGGCGGCGTTGCAACTGCCGCGCACCCCCGATTTCAACGGGGCGCAGCAGGAAGGCTTCGGCCTCTATCAGGTGACGCAGAAGGCGGGCGAGCGCTGGTCGGCGGCGCGCGCCTATGTCGAGCCGCTGCGCGGGCGCGCCAATTTTGATATCCGGACCGGGGCGCTGGTCGAGCGGATATTGATCGAGGACGGGCGCGCGACCGGGGTGGTGATCCGCCGCGGCCGGGGGCGAGAGACGCTGCGCGCCGCGGGCGGCGTGATCCTGTCGGCGGGGGCCTTCGGCAGCCCGCAGATCTTGATGCTGTCGGGTATCGGTCCTGCTGCGCATCTGCGCGAACATGGCATCGACGTCGCCCTCGACCGCGCCGGGGTGGGCGCGAATCTGCAGGATCATATCGACTATGTGTCGAGTTGGGAGACGCGCTCGACCGAGCCGTTCGGCGACAGCCTCGGCGGCACATGGCGGATGGTGAAGGCGATCGTCGAGCATCGCCGCAGGCGCACCGGCATCATGACCACCTGTTTCGCCGAGGCGGGCGGCTTCTGGAAATCGCGCCCTGACCTGCCCGCGCCCGATATCCAATATCATTTCGTCCCCGCGATGCTCGAGGATCACGGCCGCGCCAAGGTGAAGGGGCACGGCTTTTCCTGCCACGCCTGCGTGCTGCGCCCCGAAAGTCGCGGCAGCGTGACGCTGGCGTCCGCCGATGCCGCCGCCGCGCCGCTGATCGACCCCGGTTTCCTGACCGACGACCGCGACATGGCCGTCCTGCGCGCCGGGGTGCGGATGATGCACCGGATCGTCGCCGCGCCGCCGCTGTCCGGTTATGCCGGGGCCGACCGCCATCCGATCGACCTCGACGACGATGCGGCGCTCGACGCGCTGATCCGCAGCCGCGCCGACACCGTCTATCACCCGGTCGGCACCTGCCGCATGGGCAGCGACGCGGACGCCGTGGTCGATCCGACGCTGAAGGCGAACGGGATCGAGCGGCTGTGGGTCGCCGACGCGAGCGTCATGCCGCGGCTGGTCAGCGGCAACACCAACGCCCCGAGCATCATGATCGGCGAGCGCGCGGCCGATTTCGTCGCGGCGGCGCTAGGCTGACCGGCGCTACCGTCGATTCGGCGAATCGCTATATGGCGGCACGGCAAGCGCCTGCAAAAAGGGCGTTTCCGGCCCCGCGGATGGGCAAGGTAAAAAAAAGAGGGCCGGAACTTGCGTCCCGGCCCAGCCTTTCAGGCTCTCCCCTCCTGAAACTCATGACAGGCTGAATGCCATATTAATGAGGGGATGAAAAGGCCTAATTTGCAGGCAATGCTGCACCCGTCTTGTGCAGCGGCCCGGTGCACAAAAAACGGCCGGGACATCCGTCCCGGCCTGAGTGGTTCGCAGGAGGAACCTCGTCGGACCCCGCCGCCTTTTTCGAAGAGGAGAGCGTGCGGCGGCGGGTGTCCTGTCCGGTCGATCAATAGGTGTAGGCGCGCTCGCCATGTTCGCCGAGGTCGAGCCCTTCGCGCTCGACCTCCTCGCTGACGCGCAGCCCGGTGAGCGCCTTGGCGACGGTGATGGCGATGGCGGTGCCGACGCCGGCCCAGACGATCGTCGTGCCGACCGCCAGCACCTGCGTGACGAACTGGCCGCCGATCGCATAATCGGCCCCGCCGGGCCCGCCGAGACCGGGGGCATAGACGATGGCGGTGCCGAGCGCCCCGACGATGCCGCCGACGCCGTGGATGCCGAAGGCGTCGAGCGAGTCGTCGTAGCCGAGCCGCGGCTTGAGGACGGTCACCATGTAGAAGCAGATCACCGACGCCGCCGCGCCCAGGACGATGGCGCCGAACGGCCCCGCGTTGCCGGCGGCGGGCGTCACCGCGACCAGCCCGGCGATGATGCCCGAGCAGAAGCCGAGCGCCGACGGCTTGTGCCCCGCGACCTTCTCCGCGTTCATCCAGAACAGCCCGGCCGACGCGGTGGCGACGAAGGTGTTGATCATCGCCAGCGCCGCCGAACCGTTTGCTTCGAGCGCCGACCCGGCGTTGAAGCCGAACCAGCCCACCCACAGCAGGCCGGTGCCGACCATCGTCAGCGTCAGCGCGTGCGGCGCCATGATCTCTTTCTGATAGCCGATGCGCTTGCCGAGGATCAGCGCCGCCACCAGCGCCGAGACACCGGCGTTGATGTGCACGACGGTGCCGCCGGCGAAATCGAGCGCGCCCATTTCGAAGAACAGGCCGCCCGCCGCCCACACCATGTGCGCGATCGGGAAATAGACGATCGTCAGCCAGACGATGCCGAACACCATGACCGCCGCGAATTTCATCCGCTCGACCGTCGCGCCCAGCACCAGCGCGAGGGTGATCGCGGCAAAGGTCATCTGAAAGCTGATGAAGACATATTCGGGCAGCTTGAAACCGTCGCTGAACGTATCGGCGAGGCTGTCGGCGGTGACGCCCGACAGGAAGAACTTGCCCCAGGCGATGAAGGCATTGCCTTCGGGGCCGAAGGCGAGGCCGTAGCCGTAACAGACCCAGACGAGCATCGCGAGGCAGGCGGCGGCGCCGACCTGCGTCATCGTCGACAGCATGTTCTTGGTGCGCGTGAGGCCGCCGTAGAAGAGCGCGAGGCCGGGCAGGATCATCGTGAGCACCAGCACGGTCGCAGTCATCATCCAGGCGACGTCGCCTTTGTCGACAACGGCTTCGACAACGGCTTCGGCGGCTTCGGGCGCGGCCTGCTGCGCCCAGGCGGGTGTCGCGGCGATCAGCGCGAGACCGGCGGCGCCGGTGGCTGCCGCCATTTTCTGTGCGAACGTCATATCAGTCCCCTTGGTCATTTTACAGCGCCGCCTCGCCGGTCTCGCCGGTGCGGATGCGCACCGCCTGGCCGACGTCGAGCACGAAGATCTTGCCGTCGCCGATCGCGCCGGTGGCGGCGCTTTGCTGCAGCGTTTCGACGACGCGCGGTGCGATTCCGTCGTCGCAGACAAGCTCGATCCGCACCTTGGGCACCATGTTCGCCGCATATTCGGCGCCGCGGTAGATTTCGGTCTGCCCCTTCTGCCGTCCGAAGCCCTTCGCCTCGGTCACGGTCATGCCGGCGATGCCGAGCGCGGTCAGCGCCTCGCGCACCTCGTCGAGCTTATATGGTTTGATGATCGCCAGGATCAGCTTCATGATGCCCCCTTTCGCTTGTGGCATCATGCTGCGGTGCAACAGCCGTGCCAGATCGGACACGGCACAGGATTTGCGCGACATTTTATGTCAAACTTTGGATTACGATAACATTATTCGTTCGAGAAATAAGCAGCATGTCGTAGATGTGCCTAAAATTTAGGCTATCGCCGCGAGATGCGATCCCGGAGCCTCGTCATTGCGAGCGGAGCGAAGCAATCGAGGGCGGTTACCGCACGCTCTGGATTGCCGCGCGGCTTCGCCGCTCGCAATGACGAGTCCATTCGCTGTCATCTCGTTCGAGGCGGAACGACGGTGGCTGGGATTGCCGCGGCTCCTGAGGGAGCCTTGCAATGACATAGCGGGTGTCCCGCGCGATCCGCCGGTTTCGACGGGAGCGCGCTCAGTCGCCGGCCTTGAATCGCGCCCAGATCGGCAGATGGTCGGAGGCGCGCGCGGCGAGCGGGCTCTGGTGGACGCCGGCGTCGACGGCTTCCAGTTCAGGCGAGGCGAAGATGCGGTCGAGCCGGGCGACCGGGCGGCGGCTGTGGAAGCTGTGGCCGGTGTCGACCGGCCGGTGCTGCGCGCCGAAGTCGGCAAGGCAGCCGCCCGTCGCGCGCCATTCGTTACAATCGCCCATCAGGATCGTCGGCAAAGGCTCGCCCTCGGCGACATGGCTCAGGATCGCGCGCGCCTGCTGGCGGCGGCGCAGGCCCGATATGTCGAGGTGCATGCCGACGACGCGCAGCCGCGTGTCGCCGATGCGCACCGTCGCCGCGACCGCGCCGCGCGGTTCGAGCGTCGGCAGGTGCAGCGAATGGCTTTCTTCGATCTCCACGCCGCGCCGCACGAGCAGCGCATTGCCGTGCCAGCCGAGGCTGAGCGGCCGGCCGTCGAGCGCGACCGGAACATAATCGCTATGATCCTCGAACATGTGCGGCGGAATCGCGCTGGCGCGGGCGCCGAAGCGGCGGTCGGCCTCCTGCAGCGCGACGATGTCGGCGTCGAGTTCGCCGAGCACCGACAGCACGCGGCCGGGATCGCGGCGGCGGTCGAGCCCGATGCCCTTGCGCATATTGTAACTGGCGACCTTGATCATCGGCGGAAGCGTCTGTCTTTCATGGGGCTGTCATCAACACGAACGGGAGTGAGATGGGGTTGCATCTAGCCGACGTCAAATTCCCTGAGCAGCGCACGTGCCTCGGCGAGTTCCTCGTCGAGGACCATCACCCGCACCGGGATCATCAGCCCGACGCTTTCGGCGATGTTCATTCCGGCGTCGAAGCACACCGCGTGCACCCCCGCGCTTTCGAGCCGCCCGCGCAGCAGCTCGGCCTCGGCTCCGTTCGGCAGGCGGATCAGTTCGACCAGCGGCATCAGGCGGCTCCCTCGATATAGCGGTCGGTCGGCCGGGTCGGCAGGCCGTCGATGCTGCGCGTGCGGCCCTGATGTTTCTCGACCCATTCGCCGGCATCGGCCTGGCGGTGATATTTCTGCAGCGTGTCGCGCTCCTGCTCCAATGCCATCCGCGGCACGCCCCAGCCACAACTCGTCTGCACGCTGTCGACGGCGATGTCGAAAATCTGCCGCGTTCCGGGGAGCAGGGTGAAATGGCGTGCCAGATCGTCCCATCCGGCATCCTGCGGCAGTACGGCGCGGCCCCGGCCATAGATGCGCAGGATCAGCGCGCTGCGGTCGAAGGCGCAGAACATCAGGGTGATGCGCCCGTCGGCGGCGAGGTGGGCGTGCGTCTCGTTGCCCGACCCGCCGAGGTCGAGCCATGCGACCCGCGTCGGCGACAGCACCCGGAAGCTGTCGGCATAGCCTTTGGGCGACAGGTTGATCCGCCCGTCGCGCGCCGCCGTCGCGGTGAAAAAGACCGGCTGCTTCGCGATGAAGGCGATGTGCCGGTCGGTCAGCGCGTCGAAAAATTCGGCCATATCGGATGCTCCGGCGGGACGGAGGCGGATTCCGTCACCAATTGCTGCCTTCTTCTATCGCGGCCTGCTCTTCGGGGCGCGTCGCGCGGCCGAGCGCGGCGTTGCGGTGCGGAAAGCGGCCGAAACGGTCGATGATCGCGAAATGCTTCTGCGCATAGTCGAGGAAGATCGGATCGGCGAGTTCGCCCATCAGGCGCAACGATTCGCGCTGGTCGGCGATGTCCTCGCTATGTTCGAACGGCAGATAGGCGAACTGGCGCCGCGTATCGGGCCACGCCTTGTCCCAGCCGCGCTCGACGATGCCGCGCGCGATCGCGCGGGCGAGGCTGTCGGTGGCGAAGGCGTCGGCATGGCCGCGAAAGATGTTGCGCGGCACCTGATCGAACAGGATGGCCGCGGCGAGCGCGGTATCGGGGTCCGACAGAAAGGCCGCGGCCGGCTGCGACCGCAGCGCGGCGTGCCAGTCGGCCGCGCGTTCGCGCACCGCCGCATCGAATTCGGGACCGCCGCCATACCAGTCGGCCATGCCGTGGGCGTCGAACCAGAAGCCCAGCAATTGCTGCGCCCAATCGGCAGGCGGCGCGGGCGGCGGCCTGTCGTCGTCGTCGGTCATGGCGGGGTCCTTTCGGGTGACGGTCTCATGATGGCGGGCGCACTCTGGATTGCCGCGCCCTTGGGATCAAGCCGGCGCATATCCCTTCCGGATATCGACCGCCCTGTTCCCCGACGAAAGCCGGGGTCCAGGTCAGGTAGCGCTGCGTATTGGACCCCGGCTTGTGCCGGGGACCGACACCATGCTCGAAGGAACGCCGTCGCGGGCGGCGTCAGTCGGATGCGGCCCGGCGATAGGGAACGAATTTGCCGAGGCCGACGAAACCGCGATAGAAATGGCTGGTGCGGTCGTGCAGTTCGACCGTGTCGATGCTGCACAGCCGCCCGGTCGGCAGCTTCGTCACCAGCACGACGTCGTCGTTCAGCGATTCGGCGCCGGTAGTGGGCCGGTTGACCCACAAGGTGCCGCCGATGCGATAGACGATCGCGGTCTTGTCGATCACCTGCGAATCGCTGACCGAGGACAGGGTGATGCAATCCTGCGGCTCGCCGGCGGTGCGGCCTTCGAGCAGTTTGGCGAGCTGCGCCTCGGGCGCGAGCTTCTCTTTCGCGACGGCTGGCGTCGCAACGAGCGCCGTGGCGGCGATGAGGACGGGAACAAGCGAACGCATGGCTCGACTCCTTAGGTTGTTATCCTCACCCTCGGTTCGCTCTAGCCGCATCCGCGTGAACCGGGCCTGACTCGTCGGTCAGCACGCTCCGTCGGGCAATGGTATGCCGAGCGGCCCCTTGCACTTCTTCTTCCTGGGCTTTTCGGCCGGCGCGCTCGCGTCGCCGGCACCGCCTGCCGCGCCCATGCCCCCGAAATCAGCGCCGATCATCAGCATGGTGTGCGAACGGAAGCGCACCTTCGCCGTCCAGTCGATGTTCCACACCGCATTGCCCGCGGGCTTCGGCGGATAGGCGAAGTTGGCCTCTGGCCCAAAGGCGTTGAGGTTGCCCATCAGCATCTCGCCCGACGCCTTCTTGACCTCGGCGGGGATCTGGCAGCTCGTCTGCGTCGGCGGCATCACGATCTTCTTAGTGACCAGATTGGCGACGACCGAGGGCGGCAGCCAGTCCCACAGCCCGCCGCCGAATTCGCGCGCGCTGCTGCTCGTCCACCACACCATGTCGCCGCCGGCGCCGCCGCGGTCCATGCCCCCGAAGGCCCAGGCGACATAGCCGGTCGCGGGCGCAAGCTGGTTCCAGCGGATCAGGATCGACCCGTCCGCCTGCTGCGCGGTCGAGGCATTCAGCGCGGGCATATAATCCTGCGCGAGGGTGAAGCTGATGTCGGGGCCGACATTGCCCGCGATGCGGTGCGCGCCGAGCAGCGACGAATCCTTCGGCGGCTGCTTCGACGATTTGCTGTTCGGCCATCCGGCGTAGGATTTGCTGTTGCCCGTCGTCACCTCACGAATGCGCGGGACGGTGGAGGTGAACAGGTTCGGCGGCATCTGTCCCGCCGCCAGTTTCGCGAAGTCGATGATCACCGGCTGTCCGGGCCCGGCCTTGGCGCCGCAGCCCCAGAACAGCAGCATCCGGCCCTTCGGGCGCTCGAACCCGTCGGGCATCGTGTCGCTGGTTTCCTCGCGCGGCGCCCATTTGCCGGGCTCGGGGCCGAGCAGGGGCACCGACTTGCCGAGTTTCGTCTGCGGCTCGAAATAATGGTCGGCGCGCACCGGCGGGCTGGTCGGCGCCTGATTCGATCCGAGCCGGAGGTCGAGCGTATGCGCCACCTTGCTGTCGGGACCGCCGCCCAACATCATGCCGAGCGCGCTGCCCATGCCGCCGCCGCCGGCCGCCATCGCGGCGAAGCCCGACGCGGTCGCGACGTCCATCTCATAGCGTTCCTTGGGGCCGCTCGTCTTTTGCGCCGATCCCGGAACGGCGGCGAGCATCGCGGCGATCGCCGCCACGGAAACGAAATGCAGACTCGAACGCATGTCAATCCTCCCCTGTCATCGGGATCAATCCCGGCGGATGGCGCGGCCCGAATATTCTTGTGCTTTATGGGCTTATAGGCTGCCCGGCCCAAAGCGCCAAGCCAATGACGCACATCACAGGCGCGTCGTTCAGGGGATGGGGCGGGGTGGGCCGTCAGGCCGTCCCGCCCACCGTCAGGCCGCTGACCAGCAGCGTCGGCTGGCCGACGCCGGCGGGGACGCTCTGGCCGCCCTTGCCGCAGATGCCGATGCCCTCGTCGATCGCCATGTCGTTGCCAATGCCGACGACCTTGGTCAGCACGCTCGGGCCGTCGCCGATCAGCGTCGCGCCCTTGATCGAATCGCCGATCCGGCCGTTCTCGATCCTGTAGGCCTCGGTGCAGGAAAAGACGAATTTGCCCGACACGATGTCGACCTGCCCGCCGCCGAAGCTCTTGGCGAAGATGCCGGTCTTGACGCGGCTCAGCAGTTCGGCGGGATCGTCGCTGCCGCCGCGCATGAAGGTGTTGGTCATCCGCGGCATCGGCGCGTGGGCAAAGCTTTCGCGGCGGCCGTTGCCCGTCGGCTCGGCGCCCATCAGCCGCGCGTTGAGGCGGTCCTGCATATAGCCCTTGAGGATGCCGTCCTCGATCAGCACCGTCTCGCCGGTCGGCGTCCCCTCGTCGTCGATCGACAGCGAGCCGCGGCGGCCGCCGCCAACCGGGCTTTCGAGGCTGCCGTCGTCGACTACGGTGACGCCGGGGGCGGCGACGCGCTCGCCGATGCGGCCCGAAAAGGCGCTGGTGCCCTTGCGGTTGAAATCGCCCTCCAGCCCGTGGCCGACCGCCTCGTGCAGCAGCACGCCGGGCCAGCCGGGGCCGAGCAGCACGGTGAACTCGCCCGCCGGGGCATCGACCGCGCGCAGGTTGACGAGCGCCTGGTCGAGCGCCGCGTCGATCGCGCGGTTCCACTGCGCCTCCTCGAACAGATGGTCGTACATGTAGCGGCCGCCGAGCCCGAAATAGCCGCTTTCGCGCCGGCCGTTCTCCTCGACGACGATGCTGACGTTCAGGCGGACGAGCGGCCGGATGTCGGTGGCGAGGAAGCCGTCGGCGCGGACGATCTCGACCACCGACCAGCTTCCCGCAAGCGCGACCGACACCTGCACGACGCGCGGGTCGCGCGCGCGCGCGGCGGCGTCGACCTTCTGGCAGAGATCGACCTTCTTCGCGAAGGGAATGAGGTCGAGCGGATTCGCCTCGTCATAGAGGTGGCGGTTGGTGCGCGGCGGCGGCGCGGCGTGCGCCTGCCTTGCGGGGTCGAGCAGCGCCAGCGTCTCGGCGGCGCGGCGGATCGCGCCGGCGCTGATGTCGCTCGCATGCGCGAAGCCCGTCATCTCGCCCGACACGGCGCGCAGGCCGAAACCGGCGTCGGTCGAATAGTCGGCGGTCTTGAGCCGCCCGTCGTCGAAGCCGAAGCTCTCGGTCGCGCGATATTGCAGGTAGAGTTCGCCGTCGTCGGCCTGGGCGAGCGCTTCGCGCGCAAGGCGCTGTGCGAGATCGGGATCGAGCGCGTCGGCACGATAGAGGAAGCGGCGGGGGTCGGTCGGGCTTGTCATCGCCCCGATATAGGCGGGTCGGCGCGCCCGCGAAAGGGCGCGATCCGAATTTGGCTGCCGACCTCAGTCGTGATCGGCGACGCCGCCGATCAGCACGAAGCGGCGATCGCAATAGCCGCAGTCGATGAAGCCGTCGTCGGGATCGATCTCCAGCCACACGCGCGGGTGGCCGAGCGCGGCATGAGTGAGGCCGTCGCCTGTGCCGTCGCAGGCGATGCGGGTTTTCGAGACGCGAAGCGTTTCGGGGGCGGGGGCAGCGTTGGTCATCGCCGGCGCCCATAGCAAGCGCGGCGGGCCTCGGCAATCGGCTGCGGACGGTCAGAGATAGTCGAGCGTGATGGTGAAGCTGCCGCTGTAATCGCCCGGTGCCTGATTCGCGTTGACCTCGAGCGTCGCGCCGACCGGAAAGTTGAAATTGCCGAGCGTGGAGGTGATGCGAAAGCGCGTCGGCGCGGTCGACAGCATCGCGGTCGGCGTGCTGCCGATCTCGAAATCGCGCACGCGCATCCGCTGGCCGGGCCCGGTGATCCAGATGCTGTTGGCGCCGAGCGAGATGTTGACCTGCCGGTTATAGCTGCCGAGGCCGGCGAAGCGCGCCGGTTCGCCGCCGCCGCCGGCCAGCGTGACGCCGCCGGTGCGCGTGCGCGCGCCGTCGGGGGCGACGCGCACCGTTCCGGCGCCGATCGCCGCGACGATGTCGCCAAAATCGAGGTCGCTCACCTTGAAGAAGGACAGCGGCCGCAGCACGATGGCGTCCGCTTCGCCCTGGGCGCTGGCCTGGGCGAAGGCCGGCGCGCCGATGGCCGGGGCCATGGTGAGCGCGCAGGCGGCGATGCCGCGCAGCAGGGGCTGCGGGGATAGGGTGTGTCTGGTCCTCACCCGCTTTCCTCTAGCGGCGATGTCGGAAAATAGCGTTGCCCATCGTGGTAAAGAAATGCTTGCCGTCCAGCCCCTTTCGTCCGCGCGGGGCGAAGGCTATGGAGGCGCGATGAGTGAAGCCGCGATCCGCATCGACGCCGTCTCCAAAATCTATGCCGGCGGCAAGCAGGCGCTCGACCATGTCAGCTTCGAGGTGCCGCGCGGGCAGATATTCGGCCTGCTCGGCCCCAATGGCGCGGGCAAGTCGACGCTGATCAACATCCTCGCCGGATTGATCAACAAGACGAGCGGCCGCGCCAGCATCTGGGGCTTCGACATCGACGCCGATCCGCGCAACGCCAAATATTCGATCGGCATCGTGCCGCAGGAAATCGTCTTCGACCCCTTTTTCACCCCCTATGAGACGCTCGAGATCCAGGCCGGGCTCTATGGCGTGCCGAAGGCGCAGCGCATTTCGGACGAACTGCTCGCCGCGGTGCACCTCGCCGACAAGCGCGACGCCTACGCCCGCACCCTGTCGGGCGGGATGAAGCGCCGCCTGCTCGTCGCCAAGGCGATGGTCCACTCGCCGCCGATCATCGTCCTCGACGAACCGACCGCCGGGGTCGACATCGAGCTTCGCCAGCAGCTCTGGGACTATGTCCAGCGCCTCAACGACCGCGGCGTCACCGTGGTGCTGACCACCCATTATCTGGAAGAGGCCGAGGAGCTGTGCGATCGCATCGCGATCATCAACCACGGCCGGCTGATCGCCAACAAGCCGACGCGCGAGATGGTCGACATGGCGCGCGAGAAGGTGGTGGTGGTCACGCTCGACCGCGACGTCACGGTGCTGCCGTCGCACCCCGCCTTCGACCGGGTCGAGCGCGAGGGCGAGCGCGGGCTCGCCATCGCCTACAACAAGGACCGGATGAATGCGGGCGAGGTGCTCGCGGCGGTGAATGCGATGGGCCATGGCATCGTCGACGTCTCGACGCGCGAAGCCGATCTGGAGGACGTGTTCCTGAACCTGACGCGGGCGGCGAATGGATGAAAGCAGCGCTTTTCCTCCCCTCCCGCAGGCGGGAGGGGCCGGGGGTGGGCCTGTCCGCAAGTTTCGCCCGCGCGAGACGCTGAAAGCGCAAAGGCTTCGCCGGGAAGCCACGCCGTCCGAACGAATATTATGGCGCGCATTGTCCAGGCGCCAGCTCGAAGGCTGGAAATTCAGCAGGCAAATGCCGATAGGCCCCTATGTGGCCGATTTTCTTTGTCGCGAAGCAAAGCTGGTCGTCGAACTCGATGGTATCTCTCATGAATCGCGACAGGATGAAGATCGGCGCAGGGATGGCTATCTGCGCTCGCAAGGGTATCAGACGCTACGTTTTGCAAACGCCGATGTTGTGTCGAATCTGGAAGGTGTGTTGATGGCGATTCTTGCCGCGTTGAATTCGGGCCCACCCCCGACCCCTCCCGCCTGCGGGAGGGGAGGCGCATGACCGGAGCAGCATCCCACGACGTCATCATCATCGGCTCCGGTGCCGCGGGGCTGACCGCGGCGATCAGCCTTGCCGACCATTGCCGGGTGCTCGTCCTCGCCAAGGGCAATCTGACCGGCGGGTCGACCGCCTGGGCGCAGGGCGGGATCGCGGCGGTGCTCGACGCCGGCGACACGTTCGAAAATCATATCGAGGACACGATGGTCGCGGGCGCGGGGCTCAACCGGCGCGAAACGGTCGAGTGCGTCGTCGAGAATGCGCCGCATGCCATCGAACGGCTGATCCAGATGGGCGTCCCCTTCAACATGGAAAAAGGCGCGCTGCATCTGACGCGCGAGGGCGGGCATTCGCACCGCCGCATCGTCCATGTCGACGACGCGACCGGCTGGGCGGTGCAGGCGGCGCTGCTCAAGACGGCGGAGGAGCACCCGAACATCACGCTGCTGCCGGGACAGGCGTGCATCGACCTGATCACCGGCCGGCACGAGGAACGCTATTCGGGGTCGGGCCGCGTCTGGGGCGTCTATGCGCTCGACGAGGCGACCGGGCAGGTCCACGCGCATGTCGGCCGCGCGACGATCCTCGCCAGCGGCGGGGCGGGGCGCGTCTATCAATTCTCGACCGCGCCGCGCGGCGCGACCGGCGACGGCATCGCGATGGCGTGGCGCGCGGGCGCGCGCGTCTCCAACATGGAGATGATGCAGTTCCACCCGACCTGCCTCTACAATCTGGAGGTCAAGAATTTTCTGATCACCGAGGCGGTGCGCGGCGAAGGCGGGATATTGAAGCATCCGGTGACTGGCCACCGCTACATGCCCGATTACGACCCGCGCGCCGAACTGGCGCCGCGCGACGTCGTCGCGCGCGCGAACGACGACCAGATCAAGCGCTACGGCCTCGACTATGTCCACCTCGACATCAGCGACCGCGATCCCGCTTTCGTCGCGGGGCATTTCCCGAACATCCACGAAAAGCTGCTGACGCTCGGCATCGACATGACGACGGGGCCGATCCCGGTGGTACCGGCGCAGCATTATACATGCGGCGGAGTATTGATCGACCTCGCCGGGCGCACCGACCTGCCCGGCCTCTACGCCGCGGGCGAATGCACCGAAAGCGGGCTGCACGGCGCGAATCGCCTCGCGTCGAACAGCCTGCTCGAATGCTTCGTGTTCGGCGAGGCGGCGGCACGCGACATCGTCGCGCGCTGGGACGCACTCGACGCGCCCCCGGCGATCCGCCCGTGGGACGAAAGCCGCGTCACCGATTCGGATGAAGAGGTGGTCATCAAGCAGAACTGGACCGAGATTCGCCGCTTCATGTGGAATTACGTCGGCATCGTCCGCACGACCAAGCGGCTCGAACGCGCGCAGCACCGCATCAACATGCTGACGCACGAGATCGAGGATTATTACGGCCATTTCCGCGTGACGACCGACCTGATCGAACTGCGCAACCTGCTACAATGCGCCGAACTGATCGTCCGCAGCGCCCTCCACCGCAAGGAAAGCCGCGGGCTGCACTATACGCTCGACTATCCCGACATGCTGCCCGAGGCGGTCGACACGGTCTTGGTGCCTTGAGGTTGGCGTAGGAAAATCTCACGCAAAGGCGCGAAGGCGCAAAGAAGAAAATATGTCAGCCGCGATAATTGTTCGCGACGCGCCGGATGCCCTCTTTGAAGGTTTCACCGCCAAAGTTAATGAGCAGGCCGAGCGGAAGGTCGAGCAGGCGAAGATAGGTCAGCACCTGTTTGCCGTGCAGCGGCGATAGCCGCTCCACCGATTTGAGTTCGACGAGCAATTTTCCGTCGATCAGAAGGTCGGCCCGAAAGCCTTCGGGCAATTCGACGCCATCATAGCGGATCGGAATCGGCGCCTGTCTCTGAACGCCGAGGCCACGACGTGCGAGTTGGTCGAACATGATCGCCTCATAGACCGATTCGAGCAGTCCCGGACCCAGATTCTTGTGCAAATGAAATCCGCAATCGACGGTGATTCTCGCCAATTCCTCGATATCCAATATCGCCCCTCCTTTGCGCCTTCGCGCCTTTGCGTGAGATTTTCTCTATCCGAACCCCTCGCTCAGAAACTGTTCCGCCAGCGCCGCGTGGAGCGCCGCGCCGCGTGCCATGACCTTTTCGTCGAGCACCATGCGGTTCGAATGCAGGCCGCAGCACGACCGCCAGTCGCTGCCTGCCTCGCTCGCGCCCAGCCAGAACATCGCGCCGGGCACCTTTTCGAGGACGTAGGAGAAATCCTCCGCGCCCATCACCGGATTGTCCATCGTCAGCCACGCCGCCTCGCCGAACGTCGATTCGACCACCGACTGGCCGAAGGCGACGGCGCGGCTGTCGCAGATGGTGACGGGGAAGCCTTCCTCGATATCCACCTCGGCGGTGCAGCCGTGCGCTTCGGCGATCGCGGGGGCGAGGCGCTTCAGTTCCTTCGCGACCATCGCGCGGCAGTGCGGCGACAGGGTGCGGATCGTGCCGAGCATCTCGGCCGTTTCTGGGATGATGTTGTACGTCGTACCCGCCGCGATCTTCGCGACGGTGACGACCGCGGGGTCGAAGACCGAGACGCGGCGCGTCACCATCGTCTGGATCGCGGTGACGATCTCGCAGGCCACGGGAATCGGGTCGACCGCGTCCTGCGGCATCGAGGCATGGCCGCCCGCGCCCTTGACGGTGATCTGGAGCACGTCGGACGAGGCGAGCAGCGGCCCGGCGCGCCCGGCGAAGACGCCGTGCGGTGCGTTGGGCATGATGTGGAGCGCGAAGGCAGCATCGGGCAGCGGATCGAGCAGGCCGTCCTCCAGCATGAAGCGCGCGCCGTGGTGCCCCTCCTCGCCCGGCTGGAACATGAACATCACCGTGCCGGCCAACCGCTCGCGCGCCGCGCACAGCAGCTTTGCCGCGCCGACGAGCATCGCGACATGGGTGTCGTGCCCGCAGGCGTGCATCGCGCCGCTGGTTTCGGACGTGAAATCGAGTCCGGTGTCCTCGACCAGCGGCAGCGCGTCCATGTCGCCGCGCAGCAGCACGGTGCGGCCGTTGGCGGGGCCGCGGAGGATGGCGACCAGGCCGGTGGTCGACGGCCCCTCGCGCAGTTCGAGCGGCAGTCCGGCGAGTGCATCCTTGATCTTCGCGAGCGTCTTCGGATTCTGCAGGCCCAGCTCGGGTTCGCGGTGGATCGCGCGGCGCAGGGTGACGAGGTCGTCGAGAAGCGTCTCGGCTTCGGTGGGCCAGCCTCGGGCCATGTCGGTCATGTTGATATTTCTCCAGACGAAAGATGCGCGGCGAAACGGCAATGCTGCGCCGCGCGGACTCGCGCGTCAAGCCGGACCGCCGCGCCGCGGGGTGCGGCTGGCATCGACGATCGAAATTGGGGCTCGATTTCCGCGTCGCGGCGCTTAAGGTCGCGCCCCATGACCAGAACCATGCTCCTCGGCGGCCTTGCCGCCCTCGCCCTTGTTTCCGTTCCCGCCGCGGCGCAGTCGTCGCCCGAGGCGGTCGCCGAGGCCGCGCTCAAGGCCGCGCCGGTGTTCGACGGCCACAACGACGTGCCCTGGGCGCTGCGCGGGCGCGTGGGCAACATGATCAACGATTTCGATTTCCGCGACACGCAGCACACCGCGAAGCCCGGCGCGACGCCGCCGGTTCAGCCGATGCACACCGATCTTGCGCGGCTGCGCAAGGGGCGCGTCGGCGCGCAATTCTGGTCGGTCTACGTCCCGTCGAACGACGATGAATCCGAAGCGGTCGTGCAGACGCTCGAACAGATCGACGTGATGAAGCGGCTCATCGCGCGCTATCCCGACGACCTCGCTCTGGCGACGAATTCGGCCGAGCTCGAAAAGGCGATGAAGGCGGGCCGGATCGCCGGCATGCTGGGGATGGAAGGCGGCCAGTCGATCGCCTCCTCGCTGGCGGTGCTGCGCGACATGTATGCGCTCGGCGCGCGCTACATGACGCTGACGCACGGCCGGGCGACCCCGTGGGGCGACAGCGCCACCGATGCGCCGGTGCACGACGGGCTGACCGATTTCGGGCGCCAGGTGGTGCAGGAGATGAACCGCCTCGGCATGATCGTCGACCTCAGCCACACCAGCGAGGCGACGATGAAGGACGCGCTCGAAGCGTCGCGCGCGCCGGTGATGTTCAGCCATTCGGGAGTGCGCGGGATCAACGATCATCCGCGCAACGTCCCCGATTCGGTGCTCCCGCTCGTCAAGGCGAACGGCGGCATCGTCATGGTCGTGCTGCTGCCCGGCTTCCTCGATGCCGACGTCCGCGCGCACGGCCTGTCGCGCACCGCCGAGCAGGCGCGGCTGAAGGCGCAGTATCCGGGCGATCCCGCCGCGGCGAAAAGGGCGCTGGCCGACTGGGACAGGGCGAACCCCGCGCCGACGACCGATGTCGCGAAGGTGGCCGACCATGTCGACTATCTGAAGAAAGCGATCGGGGTCGACCACATCGGGCTCGGCGGCGATTATGACGGTATGGATTCGGCGCCGGTCGGGATGGAGGACGTGTCGGGCTATCCGGCGCTATTCGTCGAGTTGGCGAAGCGCGGCTACACGCAGGCCGAGCTTCAGAAGATCGCCAGCGGCAACATGCTGCGCGTGCTGAAGGCGGTCGAGACCTATGCCGCGAGCCGCAAGGGGCAACCGCCGATCGAAACCCCGGTCGTGAAATAGCGCTGCGCGCTATGGTCGGCGTGCGCGCTCGCGGGCGTGCCGTCGCCCGAACGGCCATTCGATTGCGCCGCTCGTCCATAGCGCCCACCAGATGATCAGAGGTTGTGCGGCGAGGCGCGGCGCGTGATATCCCCAGCCCAGCGTCGTGCCGTCGATCGCGATATGATGAACCGCATGATGCACATTGGCGGGCCAGACGCACAGCGCATAGAGGGCGAGCGCCCAGCCGGCCGTCCGGCGCATGGCGGGAAAAAGCAGCCCCGCTGCCCCTGCAATCTCCGCAACGCCGGTCGCCGCGACGACGAAAGCGGGCTGCGGCACCCACGGCGGGGTGATGGCGAGGAAGGGCGCGGGCGTCGCCAGATGTCGGTAGCCCGCATAGGCATAAGCGAGCGCGAGCAGCCAGCGCAGCGCCGCGCGGGCGTGCTCCATCAGCGGCCGATAGCGGCGAGCATCGCCTCGACGCTGGTGAACTTCTCGCGCGGATTGCCGTCGAGCGCGGCCTTGACCTCGGCGTCCTCGATCCGCCGCCAGTCGCGGAAGGTGACGGGCGTCACGCCGCGGCTCGCGAGCAGCGCGTCGAGGCCGGGTCGCCCCGCCTTGCCGGCGCCGCGGCCGATGTCCGCGAGCACCATCTCGGCGATGTGCATGCCGTCGGGCTTGTTGGTGCCGATCGTCCCGCTCGGTCCGCGCCGCGCCCAGCCGACGCAATAGAGGCCGGGCAGGATGCGCCCCTCGTCGTTGGCGAAGCGGCCGCGGCCATGCTCATAGGGGACGCCGGGGATCGGCGGCGTCTGGTAACCGATGCAGCTGATCACCAGCCCCGCCTCGATCGCGTAGCGCTCGCCGGTGCCGTGGCTGCGCAGTTCGGCGTCGAGTTCGGTCTTCTCGACGATGACGCGCTGGACGCGGCCGTTCCCGCTCTCGGTGCCCTCGATCGCGACTGGCATGGCGAAGAAGTCGAAATCGATCGTCACCGGCTTGGCGACCGGATTGGCGGCGAAACTGCGCAGATGCGTCACCGACTTGCGCATGCCGGGTTCGAGCATCGCATCGTCGCCCTCCTGCGGCAGGTCGGCGGGGTCGACGCGCGGGCTGGCGCGCTCGAGATGGCCCAGCTCGCCAAGCTCCTTCGGCGTCATCGCGATCTGGTGCGGGCCGCGGCGGCCGAGGATGTGGATATGCCGCACGCCGCTCGCCGCCAGCGCTTCGCGCGCGTGCGCGACGATGTCGCTGCCGGCGAACTCGGCGGGCGTCTTGGCGAGGATGCGCGCGACGTCGAGCGCGACATTGCCGTTGCCGATCACCGCGACGCCGGGGGCGTCGAGCGGCGGATTCAGGTCGGCGAAATCGGGGTGGCCGTTGTACCAGCCGACGAAGGCCGCGCTGCCGATCACGCCCGGGCGGTCGGCCCCCGGAATCGCGAGCGGCCGGTCGTGCGGCGCGCCGGTGGCGAGCACGACGGCGTCGTAAAGATCGGTCAGTTCGTCGATGCCGACATCGCTGCCGACCGCGACATGGCCGACGAAGCGGACATTGTCGGTCAGCGCGACGCCTTCATAGCGCCGCGACACCGCCTTGATCGACTGATGGTCGGGGGCGACTCCGGTGCGGATCAGGCCATAGGGGACGGGCAGGCGGTCGATGACGTCGATCGCGATATCGTCGGCTTTCTGCAAGGTTTCGGCGGTATAATAGCCCGCCGGGCCCGACCCGACGATCGCGACATGACGCATCAGTCCACCTCCATCGGCGGGGCCTGCACCCGGGGAGCGGCCCCATTGTTATCGACGCGATGCTAGCGGCGATTCGCGCGAGGGCAAGCGTGCTTGTGCATGGGCGTACCGGCCTTGACAGGACGGTCGCGCAATCATATTGCGCCCGCCTCATTGCCCCGTCGTCTAATGGTAAGACTACGGATTCTGATTCCGTCTATCGAGGTTCGAATCCTCGCGGGGCATCCATCGCAAATGCTGCATGATCGAATGCTCGGCCCGCTGCGAAATCGGGCGTCGCGGTCGCCATGGGAATCTCCTGCCGGTGCGGAGGTTCAGGCGGGCACCACGCGGACCGGAATCGATTTGGCCGCTGGCGTGCCGCTCATCCGGTCGTAATGGTCGAGCGGCAGCAGCGGATTGAGTTCGGGGTAATAGCCTGCGACCGCGCCGCGCGGCATCGGATAGTCGATGATCGTGAGCGCATCGACCCGCCGCCGAACCCCGTTGGTGCTGATCGTTTCGAGCGCGACGGTCGCGCCCTTTTCCAGCCCGCGCGCGATGCGGTCGTCCGCGTTCATGAACAGGATCATGCGATCGTTGTAGACGCCGCGATAGCGGTCGCTGTAGCTGTAGATTGTCGTGTTGAACTGATCGTGCGAACGCACCGTCGCCAGCCTCAGCATCGCGGGGTCGTCGACCCGCGCGTCGACTTCCAGACCCGGCAGCAGCAGGAAATTCGCCTTGCCGTTCGGGGTCGGCCAGACCAGCCGCCGCGGCGGGATGTCGAGATGGAATCCCTTCGGGTCCCGGATCCGCGCCGGGAAGTCGGCGTAGATTTCGGGATAGACGTCGGCGATCCGGTCACGGATGAGGCCATAGTCGTGGATATAGGATTCCCAGGGAATCCGGCTGTCGGGAAGCGTCGCCATCGCGATGCGGCAGACGATCTCCACCTCGGACTTCAGATGTTCGCTCGCGGGCTCCAGCACGCCGCGCGACGCCGTGACGTTCGACATCGAATCCTCGATCGTGACGAACTGCTCGCCCGCCGCCGTCTCGATCCGTTCGGAGCGTGCGATCACCGGCAGGATGAGCGCGTCGCGGCCATGGACGAGGTGGCCGCGGTTGAGCTTGGTGGCGATGCCGACGGTCAGCGCCAGCCCGCGCATCGCCGAATAGGCCAGATCGGTATCGGGCACGGCGCGGACAAAATTGCCGCCCATGCCGATGAAGACCTTCGCGGTGCCCTTCAGCATCGCCTCCACCGATTCGACGGTGTGGTGCCCATGCTCGCGCGGGGGTTCGAACCCGAAGACATCGCGCACGCGGTCGAGATAGGCCTGCGAGGGCCTTTCGTTGATGCCGACGGTCCGGTCGCCCTGGACGTTGGAATGGCCGCGGATGGGGGAGATTCCGGCGCCCGGCCGCCCGAAATTGCCCTTGAGGAGAAGGATGTTCGCGACCTGCTGGACGAGCTGCGAACCCAGTTGATGCTGAGTCAGTCCCATGCCGTAGCAGATGATGGTCGCCTTCGAGCGGATGTAGATTTCGGCGCATCGCCGGATCTGGGCTTCCTCGACGCCGGAATGGGCGACGATGTCGGCCCAGTCGAGCGCCATCACCTCGTCGCGCACCGCCTCCAGGCCCGACGTATGCTCGGCGATGAAGGCGTGGTCGAGGACCGGCTCGCCCTGCGCCTCGCGCTCGAACATGACCTTCATCATGCCCTTGAGTATCGCCAGATCGCCGCCGATTCGGACGTGGACGAATTCGCTGGCGATCGGCGTCGAACCGAATGTGGCCATCTGGACGACGTCCTGCGGCTCGGTGAACTTGATGAGCGCGCGTTCGGGCATCGGATTGATCGCCACGATCGGGATGCCGCGTTTGCGCGCCTCGACCAGATTGGTCATCATGCGCGGCGAATTGGTGCCGGTATTCTGTCCGATGATGAAGATCGCCTCGGCATGCTCGAAATCCTCGAGCACGACCGTGCCCTTGCCGACCCCGATGGACGGCGGCAGGCCCCGGCTCGTCGGCTCGTGGCACATGTTCGAGCAGTCGGGAAAATTGTTGGTGCCGAACTGGCGCACGAAGATGGAATAAAGGAAGGCGGCCTCGTTGGGCGTTCGGCCGGACGTATAGAATTCCGCTTCATGCGGGCTGTCGAGCGCGCGCAGATGCTCGCCGATCAGCGCGAAGGCCTCGTCCCATGGGCAGGGCACATATCTGTCGCTCGCCGGATCGTACCGCATCGGCTCGGTGAGGCGTCCCTGCATTTCGAGCCAATAGTCGGATTTCTCCATGAGCGCGGTGACGCTGTGTTCGGCGAAGAACTCGCGCGTCACCCGGAACTTCGTGGCCTCATGCGCCAGCGCCTTCGCGCCGTTTTCGCAGAATTCCAGCGTCTTCTTGCAGTCGGCGTCGGGAAAGGCGCAGCTCGGGCATTTGAAGCCGCCCGGTTGATTCATGGCGAGCAACGCGCGCGACCCCTTGGTGACGACGCTCTGTTCGAGGAGCACCTTGGCGGTCGCCGCGGCCGCGCCCCAGCCTCCGGCCGGGCGGTCGTAGGGCTTGTAGCGCGGAGTGTCGTCAGCCATGATCAGCCATGTCCCATATGTCGGGGCAACTAAGCACGTCGGGCGCTCCTTTTCCACCGGCTATCGCATCCCGGTCTCGTGCGAGAATGGGGAAGCTGCGGCCCCGCGCGCGCCGAACCACGGCCGGTCCGCCAGACGATGCGTGAACGAGGTACGACGATCTTGCCCGAATTACGGACCATCGAACTTGCGGTGCGCCGGATCGGCCTGGCCGATCCGGGCGATTCCGAACTGCGGCGCAGCATTGCGATCGAGATGCCCGTCTCGATCGAGATATGCGGAATCGGCTATGCGGTCATGATGGCGACGCCGTCCGATCTGCGGGATTACGCCCTCGGTTTCGCGCTCAGCGAGGGCATGATCGAGCGGATCGACCAGATCCTTTCGGTCGATGTTCACGCAGTCGAAGGGGGGATGGTCGCCCGCATCGCCTTGCCCGCCGAACATGCCGACCGGGCCTTCGATCGCGCGCGGCTGCGCGTCACCGAAAGCAGTTGCGGCATCTGCGGGATGGAGAATATCGCCCAGGTCCTGAGGCCGCTGCCCGAGGTGAAGGCGCGGATCGCGACCGATCGCGGCGCGATCGCCCGCGCGCTGGCGGCGCTGCACGATCATCAGCCGCTGGGGCAGGCCACGGGCGCGGTGCACGCCGCGGCATTCTGTACGCCCGACGGCGCGATCCTGCGCGCCCGCGAGGATGTCGGGCGGCACAATGCGCTCGACAAGCTGATCGGGGCGCTCGCCGGCGAAGGCATCGACCCCGGCACCGGTTTCATCCTGCTCACCGCGCGTTGCAGCTACGAGCTGGTGGAAAAAACCGTTCGCGCCGGCTGCCCGGTGCTGGTCACCATCTCTGCGCCGACCAGCCTCGCGGTCGAACGCGCGGCGAAGGCGGGCCTGACGCTGGTCGCGCTCGCGCGGCCGGACGCGGCGCTCGTCGTCTGCGACCGTCACGGCAATATCGGATGACGATGCCGGAATCCGTCAGCCTCAAGCCCCTTCGGTGGAATTCGGAAAGGCCAGACGAGCCTTCAGGCCCCCGAGCGGACTGTTGGCGAGGATCAGCTTTCCGCCCATCGTGGCCATGGCGCGGTCGGCGGCCGCGAGGCCGAGACCGGCGCCGCCGGGCCGTTGCGCTGCTCCGACCTCCAGACGCCGGAACGGCAGCACGGCTTCCGCGCGCAGCTCGGGGGCAATGCCGGGTCCGTCGTCGTCGATGTCGATCGCTATGGCTTCGGGGTCGGTGTGCATCGATACGTCGATCCGCCGCGCATGACGGCGGGCGTTGTCGATCAGGTTGGTGATCGCGCGCTTCATCGCCACCGGCCTCGCCATCGTCTCGAACCTGTCTGGCCCCTGATAGCGGATGTCGGCCCCCAGATCCGCGGCCGTGTCCACCGCGGTCGTCACGATGGCCGCAAGGTCGACGAGCCGGGGCGCTTCCTCATCGCCGCTGCGGAAATAGGATAGCGTCGACCCGATGAAATGTTCCATCTCGCGAAGGTCCACGGCCATCGCTTCGCGCGTCTCGGGGTCGTCGATCAGCGATGCGCGCAGATGCAGGCGCTGGATCGGCGTGCGCAGGTCGTGCGACACGGCGATCAGCGATTGCGTATGATCGTCCATCGTCCGGATCAGCCGCGCCTGCATCGCGGAAAAGGCGGCGGCGACGCGGCGGACCTCGGGCGGCCCGTCGATGCGGAAGGCGCCGGTGCGGCCGTGCCCCGTCGCGTCCGCGGCTTCGGCGAGATCGCGCAGCGGTCGAATGAGCGCGCGAACCATCAGAACCGCGACCAGCAGCACGCTCAGCGTCAGCAGCAGGTGCATCGCGACGACCATGTTCGGACGCGGCGGGGCGCCCAGAAAGGGGCTGATGCGAAATGTCACGAACGAGCCGTCGGCAAGACGGCGCGCGCCGAGAAGGTCGCGCCGCCCCGGCGCGGTGGAGGGAATCAGGGTCAGCCGCAACTCGCCCGCGGCCAGGCTCGGCTCGCTGCGGGTCATCCGGTCGCGCATCGCGCCGAGCCGGACCGGCGCCGCGCCGATGTCGGTGATCACGGTCCGCGCCACCCAGTTGAGCGTCATGCCGTCGCCGGCGAGCGCATGCATCGCACGCCCCCGGTCGGGCACCGGCGCGGCGACCGCGACACGCTCCGCCTCGACCAGCCGCGCGGCGATGCGGCGAACCTGGTCCGCCGAAACGAGTTCGGGTTCCTGCCAGCGGTGCAGCGCGATGTTGCCGAGCAGTTCGAGCAGCAGCGCCGCCGCCACGACGAGCGCGATCCGCCCGACCATCCCCATCGATCGCAGGTGCCGCATCGCCATCGTCAGTCGGCGCGGACGTCGACCGCGAGCATGTAGCCGCCGCCGCGGATCGTGCGGATGATCGGCCGCGATTTCCGTCCGTCCCCCAGCTTGCGGCGCAGGCGGCTGATCAGCACGTCGATGCTGCGGTCGTTCGGCGTGCCGATCCGGCTGCGCGTCATCTCGATCAGCCGCTCGCGGCCGATCATGCGCTGCGGATGGCGCAGGAGCGCCAGCAGCAGTTCATGCTCCGCCGCGGTCAGCTCGACCTCCGCGCCCGACGGCGAAATCAGCTCGCAGCGCCGCGAATGATAGCGCCAGCCGGCGAAGTCGAATTGCTCCGGCGCCGGAATGTCGAGCGGCACGTGCGGGTCGCTGACGCGGCGCAGCACCGCGCGCACGCGTGCAAGGACCTCCGCCCGGCCGAACGGCTTGGCGATATAGTCGTCGGCGCCCATGTCCAGGCCCGTGACGCGGTCGCTTTCCTGCCCGCGGGCGCTGATCATGATGATCGGGACTTGGCTGCGCGCCCGCACCATGCGGCAGATGTCGAGGCCGCTTTCGCCCGGCAGCATGATGTCGAGCAGGACCAGATCGACCGGACGCTCGGTCATGGCGGCCTCCAGTTCGCGGCCGTCGGCGGCGCCGGTCACGTCGTAGCCGCATTCGCGCAGGATGCGGGCGAGCAGCGTGCGGACGCCCGCATCGTCGTCGACGATGACGATGTGGTGCGCGATAGCCGGTATCCGGACCGGCCGGTCGCCTGGCGCCAATTGTAACAAAGTGTTGCTCCTGCCTGTCATTCGCGCATTCCGGATTGACCGGACGCCCGCTTGGCATCAGGTCGCGCCCCGACATTCTTGCTAATTATTCGCAATATCGGGGGAATACAATGACCACTATTGTTCGCGCTCGCACGCTCCGCCTCGGCGAAGGCGCAGCCCTGTCCGTTCTGGCCGCGCTGATCGCCGTTCCGGCCTGCGCGGTCGAGGCGGACGATCAGTCCGACGCCATCGTCGTCACCGCGGCGGGCTTCGAGCAGAAGATCACCGATGCGCCCGCCAGCATCACCGTGGTGACCGAGGCGGAGCTGCGCCAGCGTCCCTACATCACGCTGATCGACGCGGTGCGCGACATCGAGGGGGTCGACGTCGGCGAGACGTCGGACAAGACCGGGCAGCGGACGATCAGCATCCGTGGCATGGGGTCCGACTATACGCTGATCATGATCGACGGTCGGCGTCAGAACAATCATGGCGACATCTACCCCAACAGCTTCGGCGGCAACCAGTTCAATCATATTCCGCCGCTCGACGCCATCGAACGGATCGAGGTCATTCGCGGTCCCGCCTCGACGCTCTATGGCGCCGACGCGCTGGGCGGGGTGATCAACATCATCACCAAGAAGGTTCTCGATCGCTGGAGCGGGTCGGCGACGATCGGCCGCAGCATCCAGGAGGATACGGCCTTCGGCGACGACATGACGTTCGACGCCAATCTCAGCGGCCCGGTGGTGCCCGGCGTCATCGGCCTGAAGCTGCGCGGCTCGATCTACAAGCGCTATCCGTCCGAGCCCGATTTCGCGCCGGCGGTCGACCCGGCCGGCGTATCGCACGTTCGCGGCCTGGGTTTCGGTACCGGCGGCAAGACGGTGAAGAACACCAACCGCAGCTATGGCGGCTCGATCAGCTTCACTCCGTCGCCCGACCACAGCTTCGTCTTCGACATCGATTATTCGAAGCAGGTCTATGACAACACGCCGATCGTCAATCCCGGCACCGGCGCGATCACCTATCCGCTCGGGACGCTCGACGGGATCGAGAGCATCTGGCGCGCGAGCGGCGGCGTCGTGCAGCCGCGCGTCGGCTATACCGAAGAACAGGTCTTCGACCGGCTCAACTGGGCCGTCACGCATCATGGCGACTGGGGCTTCGCGCGCAGCTTCGTCTCGCTCGCCTATGTGAAGACGAACAACAAGGGCCGCACCATGCCCTTCTCGGTCGCCGAGCGCCTGCTGCTGCAACAGATGTACAGCGGGACCGGCGCCTATGCCGGGCTGACGACTGCGCAGCGCCGCGCGCTTGCCGAATCCACCTTCCTGCCGCGCCCGCTTCGCACGCTGGAAAGTGCGCAATATACGCTCGACGCGCGCGTCGACATCCCGGTCGAGAATTTCGCCGGCCGGCATCATTTCGTGATCGGCGGCCAATATATCGACGGGGCGCTCGACGACGGGGTCTTCGGCCTCGAAGCATCGGTCGGCGGGATCGACGCCGTGCAGGACCACAAGATCTGGTCGCTGTTCGCCGAGGACAACTGGACCATCGTCGACGGGTTCACGGTCACCGGCGGGCTGCGCTACGACGACCATAATCTGTTCGGAGGGCATCTCAGCCCGCGCCTCTATGCCAACTTCGAGATCAACCCGACCCTGACGCTGAAGGGCGGGGTCAGCACGGGCTACAAGACGCCCAAGACCACCGATCTCTACGACGGCATTCGCGGTTTCGGCAGCCAGGGCACCAGTCCCTTCATCGGCAACCCCGATCTGAAGCCCGAGACCAGCGTCAACAGCGAGATCGCGCTCTACTGGAACCCGTCACCGCACAGCGGCATCAACGTCACGCTGTTCCACAACAAGTTCAAGGACAAGATCGCTTCGACAGTTGTCCAACCCTGCGCGGTGACCAATTTCGTGCGGCCCTGCGCCAATCTCGGCGACTATTGGGCCGTGCTGGGGCTCGGCGGCACGATCAGCGTGCCGATCAACATCGACAAGGCGCGCATCAAGGGCGCCGAGGTGGCGGGGCGCTACCAGTTCTTCCCCGGCCTCTCGATCCGCGCCAACTACACCTATACCGACAGCAAGCAGTTGACCGGCAATTCTGCGGGGCAGCCGCTGACCCAGACGGCAAAGCATATGGCCAATGCGACGCTCGACTGGCAGGTAGCGGATGGCCTGTCGGCGCAGCTTTCAGCCGAGCATCGCTCGCGTCGATATCGTGGTCTTGATGGGAGCGGCAATCATCTTTTCTACAAGAGCTATCAGGTGCTGAATCTGGGTGCGCAATATCGCATCAACGATCACCTGACCTTCGCCGCGCGCGTCAACAACCTGCTGGATCAGGACTTCCGCGCCTATGATGTCGATTTCGGTGTCCCGGATCCGGTGAGCGGTGCCTACTCGCCGACCTACGTTGATCACTACAACAACAAGGACAAGGCGCGCAGCTACTGGGTGAGCCTGAACGCGCGCTTCTAGGACAAGGGGGCCAGGTCCCCGTCGAGAGCAAGGCGAACGCTCCGCCGGTCGGCCGATTCCTTCCTGGGGATCGATCGACCGGCGGTTCTTGTTTGGGGCGTGCTCGTCCTTGAACGAAACATCTTCGTGTCCCCGCCTCCGCGGGAGCGCATGGTTGTCCGCCGTAACGATCACTCCTCGCTTTCGCGCTGGACCCGGAAGTCATTCAGTTCGCAGACCGCATCCGTGAGCAGGGTCCGCCCACCGATGCTTGGAGCGCAAGAAGCTCCGATTCCCGAACCACCCCCAATCCCCGATCGCGACGAATTCCCGGCCGCTCGCCTCATGATCGGCAGGGCTGCGAAGCGCAAAATCGCTCCACGAGAAATTTATTCACGCGCGTGATAGTGAATGTTGACTCATTCGAGAATGTGACGGATAAGAAGGACGGTTCGGCGGCAACGACCGCCAACGGGAGGGAGAGTTTGTATGAAGGCTCAGCTTTTCGCGTCCGCCTCGGCGGTCGCCCTGTTCGCGCTTCCGGTCTCGGCCATGGCGCAGGTCACGGAGGATGAGGCGCCGGCCGCTTCCTCCGCGCAAAGCAATCGCGGCGACAACGACATCATCGTCACGGCGACGCGCCGTACCGCGCGGCTTCAGGACGTGCCGCTCAGCGTCTCTGCCTTCGGGCAGGAGGAACTCGATGATCTGGGCATCGTCGGTTACGAGGGCATCGCCCAGAACACGCCCGGCATCGTCGTCAACCGGCCGACGCAGAATTTCAACAATTTCACCAGCCGCGGCATCAACACCAACGGTTACAGCGCCGGCCTGCAGAGCGCGGTCGCCATCTATGTCGACGAACTGCCGATCTCGGCGAACGGCAACTCGACCATCCTCGATCCGAATCTCTACGACGTCGAACGCGTCGAATTCCTGCGCGGGCCGCAGGGGACGCTGTTCGGCTCCAACTCGCTCGCCGGCGCGATGCGGATCATCACCCGCAGTCCCAACCTCAGCAAGTTCGAGGGATCGGCGAGCGTCGACCTGGGCGTCGTCGGTTCGGGCTCGCTGCGCCAGCGCTACAATGCGATGGTCAACCTGCCGATCATGACCGACGAAATGGGTCTGCGCGTCTCGGGCTATTATCGGAACGAGGACGGCTGGGTCGACAATATCGGCACCGGTATCAAGGATTCGAACAGCCTCGAAGCCTTCGGCGGACGCGCGATCCTGCTAATGCGGCCGAGCGACCGGATGAAGGTGAAGCTGCTCGTCTCCTACGAGAACAGCAAGCCGGCCGATTCGGCGCTGACCAACCCCACCCTTGGCAAGTTCGTGCGCAACTCCGACCGTCCCGACCTGTTCCAGGGCAAGCTCACCAACTATAATATCACGGTCAATTACGAGTTCGATTTCGCCGAGCTGGTCAGTTCGACGACGCTGTCCGACTATGACGCGTCCTTCTATGTCGACCTCGCCGGAACTTTCGCACAGGCTTTTCCCTTCGCGCTCGACGCCTATGGCTATGACGATCTTTTCGTTCAGGAGACACGGCTGGTGTCGCGCCACAGCGGGCCGATCGAATGGGTTGCGGGCTTTTTCTACTACGACAAGCGGCGGACCGTCGATTTCGCCTATCGCTCGTCACTCGAATTCATCGCCCAGCGCAATATCATCGGCATGGAAAATGAGTATTATCAGCGTTTCAACAGCTATACGGACCAGAGGGAGATCGCCGGCTTCGGCGAGGTGACGGCGCATCTCAGCGACAATTTCTGGGTCACCGGCGGGCTGCGCTATGGCAAGACGGACGTCCAGACCTTCACCCGGGGCGGCGGCTATAATTATGTCGTCGCTGCGCTTCCGCAGTTCGGCTATCTGGCGGTCGGCGCCACGCCCGGCTGGAACAATGTCGTCATGCGCAGGGACCCGATTCCCTACGCCGAAGGGCTGAAAGTGTCCGACGACCGCCTGTCGTGGAAGGCCAGCGTCTCGTGGAAACCAGTGCCCGAACTGACCGCCTATGCGACGGTTTCGACGGGTTTCCGTACCCCGGTGGTCAACGCGCGCGCGGGGCTGGTCAGCACGATCAACCCCAGCGACATCGTCATACCCGACGGCGCGAAGTCGGACAGCGTGACCAATTATGAGGTCGGGCTGAAGGGGCGCTGGCTGGGCGGCAATCTGACCGCCAATCTTGCGGGCTATTATATCGACTGGAAGAATATCCAGGTCCAGGCGAACCGCGTGTCGGATTCGATCCAGTTCGCGACCAACATCGGCGCTGCGGAAAGCTATGGCCTCGAGTTCGAAGTGATGGCGCGGCCGCTTTCGGGGCTGAGTCTCGTGCTCAACGGCTCGTTCAACGAGGCGAAGGTGACGAAGCTGTCCGCGATCGAGGCGGCGATCTCCGGTGCCGAGCTGGGCACCCGGCTTGCCTCGCCGCATTTCCAGGGATCGGGAACGCTGCGGTACGATTTCCCGATCGGCAACGGGAAAACCGCCTTCGGGTCGGTCAACGTATCGCACGCCGGGTCCTTCCCGAACCAGTTCCCGAACGTGCCGGGCAATCCCAACGCGGTCAGCCCGACGTATGACCATACCGAGGCGTGGACCAATGTGAACCTGTTCGCCGGGGCGAAGCTGGGGGCGCTGAATCTGACCGCCTATGTCGAGAATCTCTTCGACGACACATCGATCACCTATGTCCATCCCGAAGCCTTCCTCGACGGGCGCTACGCCCGCCTGCGGCCGCGCACGATCGGCGTTCGCGCCGACTATCGCTTCTGATCGGCGCCGGAAGAAGGAAGCCGCCCATGCGTCGCCTGCGGACCCTCGCTCTCGTTCTGGCCGTCCTCCTCCCGGGGGCGGCCGCCGCGGCCGCGGAACCGGTGGTCGATGCGCCCGCGGGCGTCGTGCACGGCGTGCAGGACCGCGATCTGCGCGTCTTTCGCGGCATTCCCTATGCCGAGCCGCCCGTCGGCGAGCGCCGCTGGCGTGCGCCGGCACCGCTGCCGCGTTGGGACGGCGCCCGCGATACTACCCGCTTCGGCGCCGCCTGCATGCAGCCGAAGCCGCAGGCACCCAGCATCTATGGCTGGGACCTGCCGGCGATGAGCGAGGATTGCCTGTCGCTCAACATCTGGGCGCCGCAGGATGCGCGCGGCGCGCCGGTCTTCGTCTGGATCCACGGCGGCGCGCTGGCGTCGGGGTCGGGCGCCGACCCTATTTACGACGGCAGCGCGCTCGCGCGGCGCGGCATCGTCGTGGTGTCGATCAACTATCGCCTCGGCATGTTCGGCTGGTTCGCGCATCCGGGGCTCAGTGCGGAATCGCCCGACCATGTCTCGGGCAATTACGGTCTGCTCGACCAGATCGCGGCGCTCGAATGGGTGAAGCGCAATATCGGCGCCTTCGGCGGCAATGCGGGGAACGTCACCATCGCCGGGGAATCGGCGGGCGCGCTCAGCGTCATGTATCTGATGGCGGCTCCGGCGGCGCGCGGGCTGTTCCACAAGGCGGTGGCGCAGAGCGCCTATATGGTCTCCGCGCCCGGCCTGCGCGACCGGATCAACGGCATGGTCCCTGCAGAGGTGCAGGGCGCCGAACTTGCGGCGAAGCTCGGTGCCGCCGACATCGCGGCGCTGCGCGCATTGCCGGCGGCCGACATCCCGGCCCGGGTCGCCGCGACGGGCTATTTCCCCTTTCCCAATATCGACGGCAAGACGCTGTCGCGCCAGCTCGTCGACACCTTCGATCGCGACGAACAGGCGCCGGTGCCGATCCTCGCCGGCTTCAACAGCGGCGAGATTCGCTCGCTGCGATTCCTGCTGCCCAAACCTCCCGCCGACGCGGCCGCCTATGAAGCCACGATCCGCACCGCCTATGGCGAGTTCGCCGATGCCTTCCTGACCCGCTATCCGGCGAAGGATATCGGTGAAAGCATGCTCGCCGCGACGCGCGACGCCATGTATGGCTGGACCGCGGAGCGGCTGGTGTCGAACCAGGCGGCGCTGGGGCAGGGCGCCTATTTCTATCTTTTCGACCATGGCTATCCGGCGACCGCGCAGTGGAATCTCCACGCTTTCCATGCCGCCGAGCTGCCCTATGTGTTCGGGACCGCGGCGCGGACGCCGCCCCTGTGGCCGAAGATTCCCGACAGCCTGGCAGAGCGCAGGCTGATCGCCGCGATCGGCGATTACTGGGCGAGCTTCGCCACCACCGGCCGACCCGTTGCAAAGGGCGGGCCCGACTGGCCCGACTATGCCGACAATCGCGGTTTTCTGCACATCGCCGACACGCCGCGCGCCGGGCACAATCTGTTTCCCGGTACCGCGGCGCTGCACGAGGCGGTCGTCTGCCGCCGTCGTGCCGCCGGGGACGTGCCGTGGAACTGGAATATCGGCGTCGCGTCGCCGCCGCTGCCGCCGAAGACCGAGGGCTGCCAATGATCGACGGTTCGATGCAATATTACGGCCTGACGCTCGACAAATTCCTATCCCACGCCGCCAAATGGCACCCCGATGCCGAAGTCGTGTCGGCGACGGCGGCGGGCGGCGTGCGGCGGACCGGATACGCCGCGCTGCACGATCGTGCGCGCGGCGTGTCGGGTGCGCTGCGCGCGCTCGGCATCGGCCGCGGCGACCGCGTCGCGACGCTCGCCTGGAACACGCAGGGGCATGTCGAGGCTTGGTACGGCATCATGGGCATGGGGGCGATCTGTCACACGCTGAACCCGCGCCTGACCGCGGCGCAGCTTTCCGCGATGCTCGCGCAGTCGGGGGCGGCGCTGCTGCTGGTGAGCCCCGACCTGCTGCCGCTGGCGCGCGAGGCGAGCGCGAATCTGCCGTCGCTGCGGCGCATCCTGCTGCTCGACACCGACGCGGACGAAGACGGCGCCGATGCCTTCGACCCGCTGGTCGCGGCAGCGCCGCGCGACGCGGTCTGGGGCGATTTCGCCGAGGACACGCCATCGGGGCTCTGCTTCACCTCGGGCAGCACCGGCGCGCCCAAGGGCGTCACCTATACCCATCGCGGCTGCTATCTGCACACGATGCGCCAGCTCCAGGCCGACGTGCTGGGGCCGACCGCGCGCGACGCGATCCTTGCCGTGGTGCCGATGTTCCACGCCAACGCATGGGGATTGCCCTTCGCGGCGCCCGCCGTGGGGGCGAAGCTGGTGCTTCCGGGGCGCCAGAGCGACGGCGCGCATCTCGCGCGGCTCATCTGTTCCGAAGGCGTGACCGCTGCCGCGGGGGTGCCGACCGTCTGGCTCGGCCTCGTCGAGCATCTGGAGGCCGAAGGCGGCGATGTGCCGTCGCTCGAGCGTATCCTGGTCGGCGGGTCGCCGATGCCGCCGGCGCTGATGGACCGGATCGAGCGCCGCCTCGGCGCCGAGGTGCAGACAAGCTGGGGAATGACCGAATTGTCGCCGCTCGGCACCGCCGCGCCGCCGGGCGATCCGCATCGCAGTGCGGCCGTTTCGGGCCGTCCGGCAATCGGCATCGACCTGCTCGTCGCCGACGCCGACGGCCGCCCGCTGCCCGAGCAGCGCGGGACCGAGGGGCATCTGCGCGTGCGCGGCGGCTCGGTCGTCGAACGCTATTTCGGCCAGAGCGAACCCGCCACCGACGCCGACGGCTGGTTCGACACGGGCGATCTCGCGCGGATCGACGACGCGGGTAACCTCGTCATCACCGGCCGCGCGAAGGACCTGATCAAATCGGGCGGCGAATGGATCAACCCGGCGGAGATCGAGGCGATCGTCGGCGCGCTGCCGCAGGTGTCGCTGGCCGCCGTCATCGGGCGCCCGCATCCCAAATGGGGCGAGCGGCCGGTCCTGCTCGTCACCTGCGATGCGGCGATCAGCGACGCCGAACTGCTCGAGCCGCTCGCCGGGCGGGTCGCGTCCTGGTGGGTCCCCGACACGGTCGTGCGCCTCGACGCGATGCCGCTCGCGCCGACCGGCAAGATCGACAAAATGCAATTGCGGCTCGATTACGGACAGGTGTAGGCCGAAAGGCCCCGCCGCCCTGCGAACGAAGGTTTCGAGAGGAATAGAGATTTGGAGTCCAAGGCAAAGAGTCGGACGAAACGGCCATCGAAAGCGGAGCAGCGCGCCGAAACGATCGAGCAGATTCTCGACACCGCCGAATATCTCTTTTCGCGCAACGGACTCTACGGGGTGACGCTCAAGGATGTCGCCAAGCGGGTGGGCGTGCATCACACGCTGCTCAACTATTATTTCGAGGACAAGAAGAAGCTGTTCGATGCGGTGTTCGCCCGCCGCGCGGTGGTGACGAGCGAGCGCCGCATGAAGGTGCTCGACGATTACGAGCGGGCGTCGGGGGGAAAGCCGACGATCGAGGGCGCGCTCCATGCCTTTCTGGACACCGACCTCGACCTTTATATCGAGGGTGGCGAGGGCTGGCGCAACTATGGGGCGCTCAGCGCGCAGGTGGCCAACACGCCCGAATGGGGCGCCGGGATGATGGACGCCCATTTCGACCCGGTCGTGCTGCGGCTGATCGGCATATTGAAGAAGGCGCTGCCAGAGGCGGCGGAGGAAGACATCTTCTGGGGCTATCACTTCGTCACCGGGGCGCTGATGCTGACGCTCGCGCGCACCGGCCGCATCGACAAATTGTCGCAGGGGCTCTGCCGGTCGGACGATTATGCGGCGGTCAAGCAGCGCATGGCGCGCTTCATGGCGGCGGGCTTTCGCGATATCTGCGAACAGCGCGCGAAAGACGGGGACTAGGGCATGATGACGTGGGAAAGACTCGTCATTGCGAGCGGCGAAGCCGCGCGGCAATCCAGAGCGTGCGGTAACTGCTCTGGATTGCTTCCTCCGGATCAGGTCCGGGGTCGCAATGACGAAGTGGGGCAATCCAAAGTCATCAGAGTATAGCAAAGGGCAGGCGGGCGCTTTCCGTCTCCCGTCTGTTTCAATTTTCATTCACTCACAAGTGAGTTATAGTAATTCGGATAGCGAGAGGGGCAGGATGACGAAGGCATTGCAGGACCGGGTGGCGATCGTGACGGGCGCGGGCGGAGGGCTCGGCCGGGCGCATGCGCTGATGCTGGCGCGCCATGGCGCGTGCGTCGTCGTCAACGACAGCGAGGGCGCCGCCGCCGAGCGCGTCGCTGCCGAGATCGAGGCCGCGGGCGGCCGGGCGATGGCGGCGCCGGCGTCGGTCACCGACGCGGAGCAGGTCGCGGCGATGGTCCATGCCGCGACCATGGCCTGGGGCGGCATCGACATATTGGTCAACAACGCCGGCATCCTGCGCGACAGGAGCTTCGCCAAGATGGACCTCGCCGACTTCCGCCTCGTCGTCGACGTCCATCTGATGGGCGCCGCCACCTGTTCCAAGGCGGTGTGGGACCAGATGCGCGAGCGCCGCCACGGCCGCATCGTGATGACGACATCCTCGTCGGGCCTCTACGGCAATTTCGGGCAGGCCAATTACGGCGCCGCGAAGATGGCGCTCGTCGGGCTGATGCAGACGCTCGCGCTCGAAGGCGAGAAATACGGCATCCGCGTCAACTGCCTCGCCCCCACCGCGGCGACCCGGATGACCGACGGCGTGCTCGCGCCCGACGCGCTCGCCCACCTGGCGCCCGAGGCGGTGAGTCCGGGCCTGCTCGCGCTGGTCGGCGACGATGCCCCGACGCGCAACATCCTGTGCGCGGGCGCCGGTCATTTCGCGACCGCGAACGTCACGCTGACCGACGGCGCCTTCATCGGCCGCGCCGACGATGCCGCGCAGCGCGTCATTTCCGAATGGGACCGCATTTCGGATCGGCGGGGAGAGATCGTTCCCGCTTATGGTTTCACGCAGGCCGAGCGCGAACTGGCGAGCGCCGGCTTCACCGCGCCGACGATGGCGGTCAACCGCTGACAACCCCCGGGAGCAGGGCGAACGGGCCGGTGAAAGAGCCCGCCGCCGCTGCCGGGAGAAAGGGAGAAGGATATGGCAACCGACAGCGAAACCCTGCCCGCCGAAGGCAAGGGCCAGAACGAGACTCTCGTCATCGCCGCCTCGTCGCTGGGGACGGTGTTCGAATGGTATGACTTCTACCTCTACGGCCTGCTCGCGAGCGCGATCTCGATGCATTTCTTCGCGGGCGTCAACGAGACGACGGGGTTCATCCTCGCGCTGATGGCGTTCGCCGCCGGCTTCGCGATCCGGCCGTTCGGGGCGCTCGTCTTCGGGCGGGTCGGCGACATTGTCGGGCGCAAGAACACCTTCCTCGTCACCATGGCGATCATGGGGCTGTCGACCTTCGCCGTCGGCTTCCTGCCGTCCTACGACACGATCGGAATCGCCGCGCCGATCATCCTGATGCTGCTCCGCCTGCTCCAGGGGCTCGCGATCGGCGGTGAATATGGCGGCGCGGCGGTCTACATCGCCGAACATGCCCCGCCGGGAAAGCGCGGCTTCTACACCAGCTTCATCCAGACCACGGCGATGATCGGCCTAATCCTCGCATCGACCTTCGTCGTGTCGCTGCGCCTGTTCATGGATGCCGACAGCTTCAATGCCTGGGGCTGGCGCCTTCCCTTCATCTTCTCGATCGTGCTGCTGTCGATCGCGCTCTGGATCCGGCTCCAGCTAGAGGAAAGCCCGGTCTTCCAGCGGATGAAGCAGGCGGGCGCCACGTCGAAGGCGCCGCTGAAGGAGGCCTTCGGCGAATGGCGCAACCTGAAGATCGTGCTGATCGCGCTGTTCGGGGCGGTGGCGGGGCAGGCGGTGATCGGCTTCGCCGCGCATCTCTATCCGCTTTTCTACCTTGAGAAGATCGCGAAGGTCGACGGGGCGACGTCCAATTTCCTCGTCGCCACCGCGCTGCTGATCATCATTCCCAGCTTCGTTTTCTTCGGCTGGCTCAGCGACCGGATCGGGCGCAAGCCGATCATGATGACCGCCTGCGTCATCGCGGTCTTCACCTATTTCCCGCTCTACAAGGCGCTGGTCGCCGCGGCCAATCCGGCGATGGCGGCGGCGGTCGAGCATGCGCCGGTGCAGGTCGTCGCCGACCCGCGCGAATGCTCGTTCCAGTTCGACCCGATCGGCAAGAACAGCTTCGACCGGACGAGCTGCGACATCGTCAAGGCCTATCTGGCGCGCGGTGGGATCAACTACGCCAATATCGATGCGGCCCCGGGCACGGTCGCGACGGTGCGGATCGGCGAGGAGAGCCACACCGCGCCCGACCCCGCGAAGCTGAAGGGCGAGGCGAAGGCCCAGGCGATCGCGGCGTTCCAGGAAGAAGTGCATGCCGGGCTTTCGCGCGCGGGCTATCCCGCCGCCGCCGATCCGGCCGCGGTCGACAAGGGGCGGGTGATCGCGATCCTCTGCGTCTTCGGCCTGCTCGCGACGATGGTCTATGGCCCGCTTGCGGCGCTGCTGGTCGAACTGTTTCCGGCGCGCATCCGCTATACCTCGCTGTCGCTGCCCTATCATATCGGCAATGGCTGGATCGGCGGCTTCATGCCGACGATCGGCTTCGCGATGGTCGCGGCGACGGGCAATATCTATCAGGGACTGTGGTATGCGGTGGTGATCGCCGCCATCACCGCGGTCGTCGGCATCTTCTTCCTGCCCGAAACCTACAAGCGCGATATCGAAGCCTGACGAGGGAGAAGGGTCGTGGCCGAAGCGGACGGATCAATCGGGCGGCGCGACCTGATGCGGGCGGCCGCAGGGGCGGCGGCGGCGCCCGCGCTGCTGGGAAGCGCGCCGGCGCTGGCGGCGCGACGGCCGGCGCCGCCCGGCTTCCTCTGGGGCACCGCGATCTCGGCGCATCAGAGCGAGGGCAACAACACGAACAGCGACGCCTGGCTGGCAGAGAATGTCACGCCGACCCTGTTTCGGGACCGGTCGGGCGACGCATGCGACAGCTATCATCGCTTCGACGAGGATTTCGCGCTTGCCGAACGGCTGGGTTTCAACTGCTATCGGTTCGGCATCGAATGGGCGCGCATCGAACCGAGCAAAGGCCGTGTCTCGAACGCCGTGCTCGACCATTATGCGCGCATGCTGGAGGCGTGCCGCGCGCGCGGGTTGCGACCGATCGTCACTCTCAACCATTTCACGACGCCCCTGTGGTTCGCCGCCCGCGGCGGTTTCGAGGTCGACGACGCGCCGCGCCTTTTCGCGCGCTATTGCCGTATCGTCGCCGAGCGGCTCGGCGGCCTGATGCATCTGGCGACGACATTCAACGAGGCGAACATCGGCCTGCTGGTCGCGCTTTTCCCTGGGTCCGAAGCGGCGATGAAGCTGACCCGCGACGCGAATGCCGCGGCGGTGGCCGCCACCGGGTCGCCGCGCTTCTCGCGCCTCGCCTTCGCCGATCCCGCGATCGCGACGCCGATCCTGCAGGAAGCGCACCGTCAGGCCTATGACGCGATCAAGGCCGCGCGGCCCGACCTGCCGGTGGGTATCACGTTGACCACGCAGGATATTCAGTCGACGGGCGCGCCGTCGCTGGTCGCGCATTACGAGCGGCAGCTTTACGGCGACTGGATCGACGTCGCGCGCAGCCATTCCGATTTCTTCGGCGTGCAATGCTACACCCGCCTGCGGTTCGACGAGCGCGGAATGGTCGCGCCGCCGGCGGGCGCCGAACTGACACTGTCGGGCTATGAATTTTATCCGCAGGCGCTCGCGAACACGATCCGATGGGCTCACCGCGCGATCGGCAAGCCGATCTATGTGACTGAAAGCGGCGTCGCCGTGAACGACGACCGGCGCCGCATCGCCTTCATCGACCAGGCGCTCGACGGGGTGAGGGCCTGCCTCGACGAGGGGATCGCGGTCCACAGCTATATCTATTGGTCGCTCCTCGACAATTTCGAGTGGACGTCGGGCTATTCGATCCCCTTCGGGCTCGCCACAGTCGACCGGCAGAGCTTCAGGCGCACGCCGCGCCCGAGCGCCTGGCACCTGGGCGCGATTGCCCGCGCCAATCGCATCTAGATTTCGATTGGCTTGGGATTGCCCCCTTGCGTCATTGCGAGCGGAGCGAAGCAATCCAGAGCGGTGACCGCCTGCTCTGGATTGCCGCGCGGCTTCGCCGCTCGCAATGACGAAGCTTTCCGGTGGCACCACACCAAAGATGCTGCGTCGAATATCCGACTCGCCATCCTGCTCGACACGAACGGATTTGGGTGATGCAAGCTAGCGCGCGCTGTTTCGGCCGACTGCCACCAGCAGCAGTTCGCGAAAAGCCGCCGCCGCTGCGGCGACGCTTGCCGCGTCGACGCAGCGTTCGTCGTCGCCCTCGACATGGTGGAAGCGATGGACGCCGAAGACTCCCGCCACCGATGGATAGCCTGCCGCGATGATCGCGGTCAGTTCGCCCGCCGACAGCGCTTCGCTGGAATAGGGGTTTTCGAGTCCCGCCAGTCCCGCGAACAGCCGGCGCGCGGCGGGCAGCAGCGGCGGGCTAGCGACCAGATAGCGCTGCGAATCCGCGCCGCTCAGCGGGGCCAGCCCGAACAGCCCTTCGTGCCAGTCGCGCGCCGCGACATTGGCGCCGAGGTGGAGCCAGAAATGCGTCTCCGTCGGTTTCGGCGCCACCGCCTTCAGCGATTCCTCGGCGCCCAGATTCTCATATTCATGCCCGCTGTTGCACAGGAAGGCGAGGTCGTGGTCGGGCAGCAGCGCGGGGGCGGCGCGGGCGAGGTCGAGCCACGCTGCGATGCCGCCGCCGCGCTCGCCGGCACAGCCGAACCAGCCCGAACGCGGCGTCGATATGGTGATCCAGCGCCCCTTGCCGCGATCGAGCCGACCGATGATGTTGAAGGCGGGTCTGCGGCCGCCGCGCCCGGTCAGCGTTACCGTGGCTGTGTCGTGTCGCATCGCCGCGTCGAGGAAGGGGGCGGCCCGAGCGGGCGCGAGCAGACCGACCGGCCCCGCGAACATCGGCGCGCGGCCATCGGCGTTGAGCGCGATGACGCCGCCGGTCGGACCGTTGGTGACGATCACCGCGGCCTTCGCTCCGCCTGCGAAGGCCGCATCGACGGGTGCGCGCACCGGCCTGGCCAGCGCCGAGGACCAGCGGCCATAGGGCAGATCGACCAGCGCGACCGCCCCGGCCAGCGGCGCATCGGCGCGGCCGTGGGCATCGACGCGGACCAGCGGCCCCGACACGCCGCCTGCGGGCGTCGGGATCACGATCGGCTGGGGATGGAGCGGCGCGCGCGCGTCGCCGGCGGCGATCTCGCATCTGCCCGGTTCGAACCAGGGGACGGACAGGGCCGGCTTTTCGGTCGCGAAACCCGCGCGCGCCAGTTCGTCCGCGAGCCAATGACCGCAGGCGTCGTCACCGGGGCCGCCCGATTGTTTGTTGCCGAAGCCGATATAGGTCGCCAGATCGGCGGCGATCGAGTCGGACGCGCCCGCGTCATGGGCCGCTGCGGCCGGGGCGGTGAGGGGCAGCGCCGCCGCCCCGACCAGGAAGCCGCGTCGCGTCGGGTCCGTCATGCTGCACCTCTCCCGTCGTCCATTCGTCCGCACTTGATATTCACTCTCTTGTGAGCGTAAATCGACGGGCGGGCGATGGCAAGCATCGCCGCCGGGAAGAGGAACGAAAGACATGCTGCTGTCCGGACGGGCCTTCGCCCTCGTCTTCGGCGCTCCGCTGCTCGGCGCCCTGGCCGCATTCGCCGTTCCCGTCGCCGCCGCGTCCGGCCGACCGGCGGCCACCGTCGCCGAGGGCCGCGTCGCCGGCAGTCTGGAGGACGGGGTCCGGGTCTTCAAGGGGCTTCCCTATGCGCTGCCGCCGGTCGGGGCGCGCCGCTGGCGCCCGCCCGCTCCGCCTGCTTCGTGGCAGGGTGTGCGCGAGGCCCACGCCTTCGGCCCCGATTGCGTGCAGCCGCCCTATCCCGCCGACAGCGTCTATTTCGAGCCGCCGCGTCCGACGAGCGAGGATTGCCTGACGCTCAACGTCTGGGCGCCGCGCAACGCGGCGCGCGCGCCGGTGATCGTCTGGATTCACGGCGGCGCGCTCCAGCATGGCGGCAGCGCGAGCCCGATGTACGACGGGCGCGAATATGCGAAGCGCGGGATCGTCTTCGTGTCGATCAACTATCGCCTCGGCATCTTCGGCTGGCTCGCGCACCCGGGGCTCAGCGCCGAAGCGCCCGATCGTGTCTCGGGCAATTATGGTCTGCTTGACCAGATCGCCGCGCTCGAATGGGTGAAGCGCAATATCGCGGCGTTCGGCGGCGACCCGGCCAATGTCACCGCGATGGGCGAATCGGCGGGCGCGCTCAGCGTCACCTATCTGCTCGCCGCCCCGCGCGCGAAGGGGCTGTTCGGCCGCGCGATCGTCCAGAGCACCAATATGCGCGCGGTCCCGCGGCTGCGCGATCCGGCCTATGGCCTGCCGTCGGCCGAAGTGATCGGCGCCGCCTTCGCCGAAAGCGTCGGCGCGAAGGATCCCGCCGCCCTTCGCGCCCTCGACGCCGAAACGCTGACCGCCGCGGCACTGCGTGCGCGCTTTGCAGCGCAGCCGACGATCGACGGGGCGCTGCTTCCGGCGCAGATCGTCGACGTCTTCGATCGCGGCGAGCAGATCAAGGTGCCGGTCCTCGCCGGTTTCAACAGCGGCGAGGTGCGGAGCCAGCGCGGCCTGTTGCCCCCGGTGCCCGTCGATGCGGCCGCCTATGCCGCGGGAGCCGCCCGTCGCTACGGCGATCTCGCGCCGGCCTTCCTGCGGCTCTATCCCGCGTCCGATATGGAAGAGAGCCTGATCGCCGCGACGCGCGACATCGTCTATGGCTGGGCCGTCGAGCGGCTCGTGCGGCAGCAGACCGCGGCAGGCGCTCCTTCCTATCTCTATCTGTTCGACCATTGCTACGACGCCGCGCGGGCGCGGAAGCTGTGCGCATTTCACGCCAGCGAGATTCCCTTCATGTTCGGCAGCATCGGTCGCGCCGTTGTACAGGCGGCAAACTGGCCGGCGGCGACGGGGGACGACGATCGCCGGCTTGCCCGGCAGATGGTCGATTATTGGTCCAGCTTCGCCGCGCGCGGCATTCCGTCGGCGGTCGGTGCGCCCGACTGGCGTCCCTATGGAGAGGAGGAATATTTCCTCGAGCTTGGCGCATCGCCGGTGCTGCGCCGCGACCCCATGCCCGGAATGTTCGAATTCCGGGAGGAGATCATGCGGCGTCAGCGCCAGAGGGGCGAACAATGGTTCGTCAATACCGGTCCCGTCGACCGCGAATAGCGCCCGCTTCGTCGGGTCATCCCGATCCGTCCGGTGCCCTCACGCGGCGAGAGCGAACGCCTAGCCGGCGGCCTGCGGACAGGTCCCCGCGATGGCGTGGCCCGCCATGACATGCTGGGCGAAGAGGCGCGAATCGGTGAAGGAGCGGTTGACCGTCCCCGAATGGTCGAGCCCCGGATAGACGTGCCATTCGATCGTCGATCCGGCGTCGCAGGCCCCGTCGACGACCGATTTCTGCATCGCGGCCGGCGTATCGACATCCTCCGCGCCGGTGCCGATGAACACCGGCGTCGCGATGTGCAGCGTCGGATAGCCGGCGTGGGTCAGCATCGGCGCATAGGCGCGCCAGAAATCGGTCTTGAAACTGTTCGCGCGGGTCAGCCCCGCCTCGACCACCGCACCGAACATATCGACGACGCAGGTGTCGGCCGCGCGCCGATAGAGCGGCATCGCGCGATCGGTCAGCACCGCCGTGGGATCGTATCTGGGATCGATCTGTTCCGCCGCGGAGGCGATGTAGAGCAGATAGGCGATCAGGCGATCGACCTTGTCCCCGTCGCCGCCGCTCGTCGCGCCCGCGACGGCGAGGTTGGGCAGGCCGGTGGCGATCGTCCCGCGCACATTGACGTCGGGCGCATAGTCGGCGGCATAGCCCGCTGTCGCGAAAGCCGCACCGGCGCCCTGCGACTGGCCGACGAGCAGCACCTTGTTGGCGAGGCCGAAATCGCCCCCCAGCACCGCGCGCACCGCGTCGAGGGTCGAATAGGCGGCGGCGCGGCTGTTGAGATAGGGATGCGGCCCGGGCCCGCCGAGCCCCTGATAGTCGGTGGCAACGATGGCATAGCCCTCGCCCAGCCAATGGTCGAGATAGGTGCGGTCGCGCGCCGAGCGCGGGTTGCGCGACGGCGCGCAATCGTCGCCGATGCCGACGGTGCCATGCGCCCAGGCAATCAGCGGCCAGCCCCCCGCGGGCGGCGTGCCCTTGGGGATGAACAGCGCGGCGGTCACCGGCACCGTGCCGCTGCCGACGACGCCGTCGGTCGAGCCATAGCGGATCGCGAAGGCCTGCGCCGCACCGTCGAGGCCGAACTCGGGCGCGAGCGGGCCGCTTTCGATCAACGCGCCCGCTGCCGGTGCGGGCGCCGCCTGCGCGGCGGGCGCTTGCGCCGCGAGCGCCGGGGTTGCCGCTGCGAGGCCGAATGCGGCGAGAACTGCCGCCGATCGCATCCATTTCGACATAATCTGTCTCCTGTCCCGTTCTTCAGAAGCGCGCGGTGGCCGCCAGATAATAGGTGCGGCCGAGCACGTCATAGGTGCTGGCGTCGGTCTGGCCGAGCACGCCGCTGACCACTGGCGGCGTCTTGTCGAACAGATTGTTCACTCCGAAGCGCAGGCTGAAGCGCTCGGCCGGGTCGACGCGCAGCGACAGGTCGAAATAGTCGTAGGCCTTGACCCCCGGCGTCGTGCTCGCCGCGTTCGTCACCTTCGACGCGTCGATCATCGCGCCGATGTGCCGCCAGCGCACCAGCGCGTTGAAGCTGTCGGTGCCGAAGGTGAAGGAGGTCGTCGACCGCCAGCGCGGCAGCGTGGTTCCCGATCCGATCGTGCGGCCGAAATCCTGGAACGGCCCGCCGGGAAGGTTCTGAATCTCGAACTTGTCGAGATAGTTGATCACCGACGAAATGCCGAAGCGCCCCGACCCGTCGCCGGCCCCGATATCGGCAAGGCGCACCGACCAGTCGAGCTGCACGTCGACCCCGGCGGTCTTGTAGCCGCCTAGGTTCAGATAGGGCTGCAGCGCGTTGGTGATGCCGCCCGAATTGACGTCGCGGCCGATCAGCGCGCAGAAGAAATTGTTCGCGTCATAGCCGGGGTTGCTGCCATCGGCGTTGAAGCATTTGTTGAGCGACACCGACACCGGGATCGTCGCGATCGCGTCGTCGATCGCGATATTATAATAATCAATCGACGCGCGCAGGTTCGACAGCCAGGGCGAGGCGGCGCGCGGCGACAGCACCGCGCCGACCGTCCAGGTATCGGCCTTTTCGGGCTTCAGATTGGCGTTGCCCGACAGGAAGGCCGCGACCTGCGTGACGTTGTTGATATAGGAGTCGGCAAGCACGTCGGGCATTCCCTGCGCGACGCAGATCGCGCGCACCTGCGCCCCGTTAGCGCCGGTACGGAACGCGCTGCGCGTGTCGCACGGATCGCCGGCGCCGTTGGCGACCGAACCGATGGTCGGGAACAGGCCGGTGGTCGCGGTATAAAGCTCGCCGACGTTCGGCGCGCGGATCGCGCGCTGATAGCCGCCGCGCAGGCGCACGCCGTCGACGACGGTCCAGTCGACATCGACCTTGTAGGTCGAAACCCCGCCGCTCTGCTTGTAGTCCGAATAGCGATAGGCGGCGTCGATCGTGAGGTCCTGAATCAGCGGAATGTCGTGGAGCAGCGGGATCAGCAGTTCGGCATAGGCTTCCTTCGCGCTCGTCGAACCCGCGGTCGGTGAGGTGCGCGCGATGGCGACGATGTTGCCCGTGATCTGCTCGGGATCGGGGGTGAAGGCGAATTCATTGTGGCGATAGCCGACGCCCGCCGCGAAGCGCAGTTCGCCCGCGGGAAGCTGCGCGATGCCGCCCTGCAGGTTGAACTCGACCACGTCCTGCTTCGTTTCGGTGCGGTTGCGCGTCACGCCGCTGATGAAGGCGACGCATTCGGGTGAGTTGGTGACCGCGAACGGATTATAGCCGCCGGAGCAGATCGACGCGCCGCCGTCGGCCGCCGATGCCAGTTGCTGCACCTTGCTGGTGAAGACCGAGCCGTAGGAGATGTCGTCAACGATGCTCTTGCCGGTCGATCCGTACAGCTCCCAGGTGATGCCGCTGCCGCCGAAGGACCCTGATGCGCCGCCGAGGATCTGCCACGTCGTCGCCTCATGATCGACGCTGCGCGGACCGGCTTCGCTATAGCGCTTGGTCACGACGACCGGCGCGGTCGGGTCGGTGCGCGAATCGAGGATGGGGTTCAGCGCGGCCGGGATGAAGGGATTCGACCGCGGAACGCGGATCGTCCACAGCCCGGCGTTCGGGGCGGGGTCCTGGATCGTCGTCGACGTATAGTCGGTATAAAGGCCCTGGACGAACAGCTTGATAGTATCGCTCGCCTCGAAGGTCGCGCGGCCGAAGGTCGAGATGCGCTCGAGCGGAATCTGGGTGTAGGTCGTCGACGGCACCTGCAGCAGCGCCTGCCCGTTATTGTAGAGATAGGGCTCATCGTCGCGATAATTATAGACGCCGCGCCCGTTGGCGAAGAGCGTGCCGTCCGCATTGACCCCGATCCCCGACGAGGGGAGCACCGATCCCGGCGCGATGCCATAGGCGGCGAAGGCGTCGTTGAGCGCGCCCTGGCTGGCGGGGTTCGCGCCCGGGGTGAAGATACCGAACGGAATCGTCCCCGACACGCCCTGATTCCGGCGGAAGAAGGCGCGGCTGTTGATGTTGACCGCATCGCGGTCGGTATAGGCGGCGCCGACGATGATGCGGCCGCGGCCGTCGGCGAAGCGGGTGCCGGCGCCGATCGAAATCTCGCGAATGCCGCCGTCGCCGCGCTCGGTCAGCGTGTTCTGGCCCGAAATCTCGATCCCGTCGAGGTCGCGCACCTTGAAGTTGACGACGCCGGAGATGGCGTCAGAGCCATAGACGGCCGAGGCGCCGCCGCTGATGATCTCGGTCCCGCCGACGAGGATCGATGGGATGGTGTTGATGTCGATGACCTGGCTCGAGTTCGACGGCTGCAGGCGACGGCCGTCGAGCAGCACGAGGTTGCGCTGCGCGCCGAGGCCGCGAAGATTGAGCGTCGCCTGCCCGGTCGCGTTGAGGTCGTTCGAGAAGGCGGTCGAGCCCGCCGAGAATTGCGGAAGCTGGTTGAGCGCGCCTTCGAGCGTTGCCTGTCCGGTCGCCGCGACGGCGTCGGCGCCCAGCGTGACGATCGGGCTCGCCGCCTCGAAGTCGCGCCGCGCGATTCGCGATCCGGTGACGACGATCTCGCTCGGGGCCGCCCCGGCCGTCGCTTCGCCGCCGCCCGGCCCATCCTGCGCGAGGGCGGGGGCGCCGGTGAGCGCCAAGGCCGACGCCGAAACCACGAGCAACAATTTGCGATTGTCCAACATTTTGAAGAGCCCTTCCCTGTTTGCCGGCAACGGCGGTGCGGGCTTGGCCGGTCGGGCGCGCCCCTCGTCATTATCGGTCGCTGCCATGCATGATTACGATACAATCATGCATCGAAAGGGGCTTTGGCGTAGAATCGGTGCGGGTGTCAAGCCTCGAACGGGGGAGGGCGGGGGCCCCGAACCGGCATTCGCGGGCGAAGCCCTTGACCCGCCGCGATATTACGATACATCTATGTATCGATATTATTCGTTCGCCTGGAGCGGTGCGATCGGGCATTGCGAGTGCGGTGGAGATGGAAGTCACGATATTGGGCGACAGGGACACGACGGCGGGACGGCCGCGGCAGGCCGAACTCGACGAGCGGATCAAGGCCAGCGCGGTCGCCATATTGGGCGAGTTCGGCTTCGCCGGCCTGTCGATCAATCGCGTCTGTCGGCACGCGGGCGTTCCCCGCCCGACCTTCTATCGCCGCTGGCCTTCGGCCATCGCGGCGTTCATCGATGCATTCAACGATCGCTTCGACGATGCGCTGCTCGGCGATACCGGCGACGTGGCGGCCGATCTGCTTGCCTTTGCGACCGCTGTTCGCAACCGCTACCATGATCCGGTCATCGCGACCTGCCTGCCCGCCATATACGAGGCACGTCGCGTAGCGCCCGATCTGATCGCCCCGATTGCCGATGCCCAGCATATACGACGCAAGGCCAGTATCACAATCCTCACGCGCTCGCTCGACGTGCAGGACATCCACCCTGTCCTGCCGCCGTTCGAGATCATCTTCACCCTCGCTGCCACCATCGACCAGGGCTATCTCACCGGCCGGCCGCTCGGCGACGATTTCCTCCAGCGTCTGGTGATCGCGCTCCTGCGCTGAGCCAGCCCGCCGCCTTTCCATCCCACAGCGGAGACCGCCCGATGCACAAGATATTGCTCACCCTGACCGCCGGCCTCGCGGCGCTTCCTGCCCTGGCGCAGCCCGCACCGACCGCCCCCGGCTTCGACGTCGCCGCCGCGCTGGCGCGCATCGACGCGACGATCGACAGGCAGTATCCGCATCTCGACGCGCTCTACAAGGATCTCCATGCGCATCCCGAGGTCGGCTTTCAGGAGGTGCGCACCGCCGCCCTGCTCGCGGCCGAGATGCGCAAGCTGGGCTTCACTGTCACCGAAAAGGTCGGCCAGACCGGTATCGTCGCGATCCTGAAGAACGGCGAAGGGCCGACCCTGCTCGTGCGCACTGAAATGGACGCGCTGCCGATGGAGGAAAAGACCGGTCTCCCCTATGCCAGCCGTGCCCAGCAGACCGTCGACGGCAAGCTGAGCTTCGTCGACCATAGCTGCGGCCACGACAGCCACATGGCCTGGTGGGTTGGTGCCGCCGCGGCGCTCGCGGCGATGAAGGATCAGTGGAGCGGCACGCTGATGTTCATCGGTCAGCCGTCGGAGGAAAATGTCAGCGGCGCGAAGGCGATGATCGCCGACGGGCTGTTCACCCGCTGGCCCAAGCCCGATTTCGGCTTCGCCGCGCACGTCGGCCCGATGCCGGTCGGCACGGTGGTGGTGAAGGACGGCGTCGTCAGTTCGGCCTCGGACGCGATCGACATCACCTTCCACGGCGTCGGCGCACACGGATCGATGCCCGACAAGAGCATCGATCCGGTGATGATGGGCAGCCGTTTCGTCACCGACATCCAGACGATCATCAGCCGCGAAAAGGATCCCAAGGCGTTCGGTGTGGTGACCGTCGGGGCCTTCGTCGCGGGGACGGTCAACAACATCATTCCCGACCACGCCGACCTGAAGCTGACCCTGCGCTCGCACGACGAGGCGACGCGCAAGCTGCTCGTCGAAGGCGTCGAGCGCACCGCGCGCTCGGTCGCGGCGATGGCGCGCGCGCCCGAACCGACGATCGCGCAGCCGACGGGCACGAATGCCGTCCGCAACGACGCGGCGCTGTCGGCGCGGTCGGCGGCGATGCTGACGACGGCCTTCGGCAAGGATGTGCAGTTCGTCCCCGCGAGCGCGGCGGGCGGCACCGCCAGCGAGGATTTCTCGGCCTTCATCGACGAAGGCGTGCCTTCGGTCTTCTTCGCGATCGGCGGCTACGATCCGGCGATGATCGCACGGTACGAGGCGGAAGGAAAACCGCTGCCGGTCAACCACTCACCCTATTTCGCGCCCGTGCCCGAACCGACGATCAAACGCGGCGCCCAGACGCTGGCGCTCTCCGCGATGATGATCCTAGCCCGCCCCGATCCGCGCAAATGACGCCACTCGCAACCACGATCCGGGCCGTTAAAACGAGCCGATAAGGGCGCTGGGGCAACCGAATCAAAGGGATCGCTTCATGATCCCAGAACGGCGAAAACTCGCCAATGGTGACCCCTACGGGACTCGAACCCGTGTTTTCGCCGTGAAAGGGCGACGTCCTAGACCGCTAGACGAAGGGGCCGTCAGTCGGTGAAGCGGCGCCTTAGACGCGCGTGTTCCTACGGTCAAGCGCGCCGGTGGCCGGCAGGGCAGAAATATTGCCGGCGCCGGTCAGTCGGCCCAGGCGGCATCCTCGAGGTGCAGTTCGGCGGCGGGGCGGCTGCCCCAGTCGTCGCGTTTCGCGCGGCCTGCGAGCCACAGCTTGCGGCCGCCGCGCGCGTGGAGCAGCGTCTGGCCGAGCAGGCCTTCGGCGCTGCGGAAGGCGATCGCCTTGAAACGCGCACCGTCGTCGCCCGCGACGATCAGGCGCAGGTGATCGGTGCCGACGATCCCCGCCTCGACGATACGCACCGGGCCGGTCGCGACGCGCGGCGCGGGCCAGCCGGCGCCATAGGGCCCCGCGCTGTCGATCGCTTCGCACCACAGCGGGCTGATGCCGCGCGGCGCGAGCACGGCGTCGATCAGCAGCGCCTTGTCGCCGCTCGCCCGCTCGACGTCGGCGGCGAGCCGGTCGCTTAGGAAGGCGCCGAGCGCGTCGATGCGGTCGGCGGCGACGGTCAGTCCCGCCGCCATCGCGTGACCGCCCCCTGCGACGAGCAGCCCCGTCTCCTTCGCGGCGAGCACCGCAGCGCCGAGGTCGACGCCAGCGATCGAGCGGCCCGACCCCTTGCCGATGCCGTCGTCGCCCAGCGCGACGACGATCGCGGGGCGGTGCAGCCGTTCCTTGAGCCGCCCCGCGACGATGCCGATCACGCCGGGGTGCCAGCCCGATGCGGCGACGAGCGCGACGGGGGCGTTGGCACAGGCGATGCTCGCCTCGATCGCCTGGTCGAGCACTGCCGCCTCGATCGCGCGGCGCTCGTCGTTCAGGTGATTCAGTTCCTGCGCGATATCGGCGGCTTCCTGCGGGTCCGAGGTGGTGAGCAGTCGCACGCCGAGGTCGGATTTGCCGACGCGGCCGCCGGCGTTGATGCGCGGGCCGAGCGCGAAGCCCATATCGCTCGCGGTCGGGGGTTTGGTGAGCCGCGCCGCGTCCATCAGCGCCGCGAGACCGATGTTGCCGCGCCGTGCCATTACCTTCAGTCCCTGCGTCACCAGCGCGCGGTTAAAGCCGGTCAGCCGCGCGACGTCGGCGACGGTGCCGAGCGCGACGAGATCGAGCAGGTCGATCAGCGCGGGTTCGGGCCGCGATCCGAAGAAGCCGCGCGCGCGAAGCGTGCGGAGCAGCGCCGCGCCGAGCAGGAAGGCGACCCCGACCGCGGCGAGATTGCCGTGGAGTGCCGCGTCGGGCGCCTCGTCGAGCCGGTTGGGGTTCACGACGGCGAAGGCCTGCGGCAGCGTCGTCGCGCATTGGTGATGGTCGACGACTATCACCTCGACCCCTGCGGCCTTGGCCTCGGCAATCGCGTCGAAGGCCTGCGCGCCGCAATCGACGGTGACGACGAGCCGCGATCCGGCCGCGCCGATCCGGACCAGCGCGGCGCCCGAGGGGCCATAGCCTTCCATCAGCCGGTCGGGGATATAGGCGCCGACGGGGACGTCGAGCGCGCGCAGCAGGCGGACGAGCAGCGCCGCCGAGGTCGCGCCGTCGACATCATAGTCGCCGAAGACGGTGACCGCCTCGCGCGCCTCGACCGCGTCGGCGAGCCGCGCGGCGGCGGCGTCCATGTCGCGGAACAACGACGGATCGGGCATGAAGGCGCGCAATGTCGGCGCCCGCTGGCGCTCGATATCGTCGCGCGGCACCCCGCGCGCGAGCAGGAGCTGGGTGACGAGATCGTCGGGTGCGAGGCTTTCGCCGCCCATCTGTGCGCTGGTCCGCCGCCAGCGCCATGGCTGGCCGAGGATGGACTGCGCGATGCCGAGCGCGGTGTCGGTCATGCCGCGCCTCCCGCCGCGAGGATGCGCGTGCGCAGCGCCTGCGCGACGCCGGCTGGGATAGCGGGGATCGCATGGCTGCCGAGCGCGCTGCCGCCGGGCACCCCGAACACCAGCGTCGCGAGGCCGAGCGGGCGGAGGACGAAGTCGGTCCTGAGGTCGATGCTCTGCACCGAGGCGTGCGGCAGCAGGGTCAGCTTCGGTTTCCACCAGCCGCGGCGGATCGCGACCCGGTCGCCGAGGTCGGCCCACAGGCGGAAGCGCGCGCCGACCAGCGCGACCAGCGCCACAAGGACGGCCGCCGCAATCGTGAGGCTGCCGAGCGGTTCGCCGAGTGCGATCGCCACCGCGCCGCCGAACGCGGCTATCACGGCGCCGAGTAGCCCGCCGAGCGCAACGATATGGTGACTGCGTTCCCAGCGCGTTTCCCCGGGCGGACGATCAATCGCCACGGTCGCGAGCACCGGATCGATCTCGCGCAGCGTACCGAAGGGCACCACCTGGTGGTCGCGCTCCTTCCCGCCGTCGCTTGCCAGGCTCTGGAGCCGCAGCTCGTGCCAGCCAAACCGCTCGCGCAGCCAGCCGGTGACGAGGATCGCGGCCTGCACGCGGCGCACCGGCATCGCGACGTCGGTGCGCGTCGTCAGCCCGCGGGTGCGGCGCAACGCGCGTGTTTCGCGCGTCAGGCGGAAACCCCAGTTGGTGAAAAACATCGTCGCGACCCCGCCGGCAAAGCCGATGAAGAGCAGCGAGATCGCCGCGCCCAGCCCGGCGACCCAGCGATGCGCGACGAGCCAGGCGTCGAGGCCGTAGGCTTCGGCGACATCGATCCAGTCGACCGGGTTGAAGATGTTGAAGTCGAAGGGCAGCAGATTGTCGAAGAACTGCATGGCCGCGCCAAAGACCGCGAGCGCCGCGAGCGAGAAGTTGAACAGCCCGGCGATCAGCAGCCGGCGCGCGCCCATCGCGAAGAGCAGCCGGTCCTCCGCTCCCGGCGCATCGGCCGGGGCAAGCGCGGCAGCCCGTTCGCTGCGGTGCGCGCGGATCGCGCCGCGCAGCGCTTCCGCGGCGTCGAGGCCGACCGCGTCGAGGCTTGCGTCATGGTCCTTTCCGCCGCCCGCTCCGGTCTCGAACTCGACCTTCGCGATGCCGAGCGCGCGGGCGATCAATCCCTGTTCGATGCTGACGTCCTGGATGCGATCGAAGGGGATGGTGCGGTGCTGGCGCGCCAGCACGCCGCTTTCGATGACGACTTCGTCCGCCCCCACCGCGAAGCGGAAGCGCAGCCAGTGAAGCCAGGCCGCGAGTAGCGAGAAAAGCAGGAAGAGCAGGAAGGCCGGCACGATATAGGCCCAGTTGCCGGTGACCCCCAGCGCCGCGATCGCGGGCAGGAAATTGAGCGAGCGCGGCCCGAGCTTCGCGATCGACAGCGCGAGCGTCGCGGGGTGGAGGCGCAGCCAGTGCGGCTCGGCTTCCGCGGCGGGCGGGGCGGCGGCGTCGGTCATGCGAAATCGGTGTGGATATGGCGGCGGATCGTCTCGCGCATCGCGGCGGCAAGGTCGGCGGGCAGGCCGGGCAGCGTCACCGTGCTGTTGTGGGTGCCTGACGTGTGGACGACCAGATGCGCGAGGCCGAACCAGCGCTCGACCGGGCCCTGCCCGACGTCGATATGCTGGACGCGGACGAAGGGGACGATCGTGTCGGTGCGGAACAGCCAGCCGTGCGCGACGCGAAGCTGCCCCTCGCCGACGCGGTAGCCCCAGCGCTGCGCGCGCCGCGACGGCAGGATGGCGACCGCCAGCGCGCCGAGCAGCCAGCCGAGCACGGTCAGCAGGCCATAGGGCCCGTCGATCGCGCGGACGAGGAAGATGTCGGCCAGCATCGCGGCGATCGCCAGCGGCAGCGCGTTGAGCAGCGTCGCGATGCGCAGCACGTGGCGAAAGGCGGGATCGACCGGCGTCAGCCCGTCGACGGCGTTGATCGCCTCGGGCGCGAAGGGGTCGGTGGGGTGGGGGATGGCGGCGTCGCTCATCCCCCTCGATAGGCGCATGCGCCCTTAAGGCACAACCACATTGAAGCGCGGATCGGCGGGCGGATGCAGCGCGAACCACGACAAGAAGGCGGCGCGGTCGCCGTCGATGCGGATCGCACCCGACTGGAGCAGCGCCGGGAATTGCGCCTGCCCCAGCATTACGTCGTCGAGCGTCTTGCGGTCGATGGTGATCGTCGCGGTCGGCGCGGGGTCGGTGACGCCGTGGCGCGGGAATTCGACCCCGCCGCCGACGACCACCGCGACGGCTTCCCGGCTGTCGGGCAGCACGAACTGGAAGGTGCCGGCGAGCGCAGCGCCCTTTGCCGCGTCAAAGCGCGTCGCGAGCGCGTCGAAGAAGACCGCGGTGGGAATCGCGCTGACGAAGCTGCGGCTCTGGCCGTTGCCGGTGAGCGTGTCGAGCTCGGTCCCACGCAGCGTCGCGGCGGCGGCGAGATAATAGTTGCGCCACGCCCCCGATTCGGCCTGATAGCCGAGCTGGTCGTAGGCCGAGGCCAGCGCCGCGCGCGCGTCCTGGCTGTCGGGCTGCGCGAAGACGAGCTTGTCGAGCAGTTCGGCCGCCCAGCGATAGTCGCCCGCCGCGATCGCCGCCTTCCCGGCGGCGAGCAGCTTGTCGGGCCCGCCGGCGAGCGCGACATATTTGGGTGCCGATTGCTCCGGCGGCAGCGGGTTGAAATGCGCCGGATTACCGTCCCACCAGCCGAAATAGCGCTGATAGGTCGCCTTCATATTATGGTTGAGCGTGCCGTAATAATCGCGGGTCGAGAAATCGCGGCCCTGCACCGGCGCCTCGGCCGTCTGGTCGGCGAGTTCGTGGAGCGTCGCGCCGCGGTTGGCGAGGAACAGCGTGCGGTCGTGGACATAGCGATAGGCGTCGCGCTGGTCGGCCAGCCACTTCGCCACCGCGCCCTGCCCCCAAGTGGGCCAGTGGTGCGAGGCGAGCGCGACCTCGGCCGTGCCGCCCCATTTGAGCAGCATCGCGTCGATCACCTTCGACCAGTGCAGCGCGTCGCGCACCTGCGCGCCGCGCAGCGTCAGGATATTGTGGAGGTTGTGCGTGACGACCTCGGTCGTGTGCAGTGCCTTGTAGGCGGGGATGTAGAAGACGAATTCGGCGGGCGCCTCGGTGCCGGCGGCGTCGAGGAAATCGAATACCAGCCCGTCGATCGTCAGCGTCGCGCCCGCGGCGGGCACCGTCTCGGTCGGCTCCATATAGCCGATGGTGCCCGACGACAGCTTCGGCCCCAGCCCGGTGTCGACCTGTCCCGTCGGGCCGGGCGGCAGGATCGCGCCGAACATGTAGAGCGCGCGGCGGCCCATCGCATTGCCAGCGAGGACGTTCTCCGCGGTCGCTTCCTCCGAAAAGCCGTGCGGGGCGATGATGCGGATCTTCTCCCGGCGCACCTGTTCGGGGGTGACGACGCCGCCGACGCCGCCGAAATGGTCGCTGTGGCTGTGGGTGAAGATGACCGCACGGATCGGCCGCTTGCCCGCCTTCGCCTCGACGGTGTCGGCGAACAGCTTCCAGCCCGCCGCCGCCGCCTCTTCGGTCAGCAGCGGATCGACGACGATCCAGCCCGATTCGCCGCGGATGATTGTCATCACCGAGATATCGTAGCCGCGCACCTGCCAGATCTTGCCGGGCACCACCTCGAACAGGCCGTGCACCGCGTTGAGCCGCGCCTGCCGCCACAGCGAGGGATTGACCGTATCGGGCGCCTGGTCGGCGGCGAGGAAGGCGTAGGGGCGGCGGTCCCAGACGATCCGGCCGTCCTTGCCGAGGATCACGCCGTCCGCGATCTCGGCGATCTTGCCGCGGGTCGCGTTCGCCATGTCGGCGGGATCGTCCAGCGGCAGGCGCGCGGCGAGTTCGGCCTGCGCCGCGCGGGTCGCCTCGCTCGCCGCGTCCTGCGCCACCGCACCGCTCGCCCACAGCAGCATTGGTATCAGGCCGATCGCACGCTTCATCGCATCCCCCCTCGCTTTTCGTCCAGCTTGCGCCTCGCCCGGGGAATTGGCAAGCCGATGCCCCCGCACGCCGCACCCCGCGTAGAGGATTCGCCGATGTCGAAATGCAAACTTCTTGTCATTTGGCACAGCCGTACCGGCGGCAGCCGCGCGCTGGCCGAAGCGGCGGCAGAAGGCGGCGGCGCGGCGGCGCGGCTGGTCCCCGCCGGGCGGGCGGCGCCGGCCGACCTGCTGGCGGCGCAGGGCTATCTGTTCGTCGGCCCCGAAAATCTCGCGGCGCTGTCGGGGACGATGAAGGAGATGTTCGACCGCTGCTATTACCCGTGCCTCGGCCGGCTGGAGGGGCGGCCCTATGCGACGATCATCTGCGCCGGATCGGACGGCGAGAATGCGCAGCGCCAGCTCGACCGCATCGCCACCGGCTGGCGGCTGCGGCGCGTCGCCGATCCGCTGATCGTGAACACCGACGCCCAGACGCCCGAGGCGATCCTCGCGCCCAAGACGATCCCCGAAGACCGGCTGGCCGAAGCGCGCGATCTGGGCGCCGCACTGGCCGAGGGGCTGGCGGCGGGGATTTTCTGAAAAAGCAACGCTCCCTTCCCGCAAGCGGGAGGGGAGAATGAGTCGCTCACCCCTCGCGGTGTTCGCCCTTGACCCAGCGCACGGTGCCCGACGAGGCGCGCATCACGATGCTTTCGGTGGTCAGGATGCCGCCGCGGCGATGCTTGACGCCGCGCAGCAGCGATCCGTCGGTGACGCCGGTCGCGGCGAAGATCACGTCGCCCTTCGCCAGATCCTGAAGGTCGTAGACGCGGTCGAGATTCTCGATCCCCCATTTGCGCGCGCGCTGCCGCTCGTCGTCGTTGCGGAACAGCAGCCGGCCCTTGAACTGGCCGCCGACGCAGCGCAGCGCCGCGGCCGCCAGCACGCCCTCGGGCGCGCCGCCCGACCCCATGTAGATGTCGATGTTGGTTTCGGGGTTGGTCGTCGCGATCACGCCGGCGACGTCGCCGTCGGGGATCAGCGCGACGCCGCAGCCGATCGCGCGCAGCTCGGCGATCAGCGCCTCGTGGCGCGGCCGGTCGAGCACGCAAACGATGATGTCGGCGGGCGCCACGCCCTTTTCGCGCGCGATCGCCTCGACATTCTCGCGCACGCTGTTGTCGAAGTTGACGATGTCGGGCGAATAGCCGGGGCCGACCGCCAGCTTGTCCATATAGACGTCGGGCGCGTTGAGCAGGCAGCCTTCCTCGGCGATCGCGAGCACCGCGAGCGCGTTCGGCCCGGCCTTTGCCGTGATCGTCGTGCCTTCGAGCGGGTCGAGCGCGATGTCGATCTTCGGCCCCTTGCCGGGGGCGGCGCCGACCTTCTCGCCGATATAGAGCATCGGCGCCTCGTCGCGCTCGCCCTCGCCGATGACGACGGTGCCGTCCATATAGAGCGTGTTGAAGGCCGCGCGCATCGCCTCGACCGCGGCGGCGTCGGCGGCCTTTTCGTCGCCGCGCCCGATCAGCTTCGCGGCAGCGATCGCCGCGGCTTCGGTGACGCGCACCATTTCGAGCACGAGCACCCGGTCGAGGTTGCTGCTGCTGTTCGTCATTGTCCTGACTCTCCGTCTGTATCCGTGTCGCGCCGCGCGGGCCTGCTGCGCGCCATATGGTCGCCCGCGCCGCTTGTCGAGAAGGCTTCGCCCGATTCGAAGCCGCCTTGACGGCTTTCCCTGCCAGCTGGGTGATGGGCCTTCCGGTGCCGGCGCATGTGGTCGGCACCGCGCCATATGGGTTTCACGCGAAGACGCGAAGGAGAAGAGTTGGGCCGTAAGGCCCCCTTTTCTTTCAGCGGCGCGTCTTGCCGCATGGCTGGACAAAAAGCCGCTTCGCGGCAAGAGCGACTTCTTCGCGCCTTCGCGTGAGATTTTCCTGCACGCCTCCGGCGTGTCAGAGCGCCAGGATCGGCATGTGCATCGGCGTCCCGACGACGTGGTCCGACGCCGACAGCGTCGCCAGCGCCGCGTGGATCGCGCTGGCCGGGCCGGCGTGGGTGACGAGCGCGATCACGACGCCGCCGTCCGCGTCGTCGCCGCGCTGGATGAAGCTTTCGATCGACACACCCGCGTCGCGCATCGCCGTCGCGATCTCGGCGAGGACGCCGATGCGGTCCTCGACGACCAGGCGGACATAATGCTTGCCGACGCGCGCGCCCGCGTCGGCGGTGGCGGCCCGATCGAGCGCGTCGACCGGCATCGCGAAAGCCGGCCCATATTCGTCGCGCGCGATGTCGATGATATCGGCGACGATCGCCGATGCCGTCGGCCCCGCGCCCGCGCCCGCGCCCTCGAAGAACAGCCGCCCGACGAAATTGCCCTCCGCGACCACGGCGTTGAGCGCGCCGGGGACATAGGCGAGCGGGTGGTCGGCGGGCACGAGGCACGGCTGGACATGCTGATAGAGGCCGGTCTCGTCGCGCTCGGCCATGCCGATCAGCCGCACGCGATGGCCGAGCGCTTCGGCCTCGCGGATATCGGCGGCGATCAGGCCGCGGATGCCGGTCGCGGTGACCGCGCCGATATCGAGCTTCGTCCCGAAGCAGAGCGCGGCGAGGATCGACAGCTTGTGCGCGGCGTCGATGCCGTCGACGTCGAAGGTCGGGTCGGCCTCGGCATAGCCTTCGGCCTGCGCGGCGGCGAGCGCGTCGGCGAAGCTCGCGCGCTCGCGCTCCATCAGCGTCAGGATATAATTGCAGGTGCCGTTGAGGATGCCGTAGACGCGCGCGATCTGGTTCGCCGACGCGCCTTCGCGCAGCGCCTTGATCACCGGGATGCCGCCCGCGACCGCGGCTTCATATTTGAGCGGCGTGTCGCGCGCCTCGGCCAGCCGCGCGAGATCCAGCCCGTGATGCGCGATCATCGCCTTGTTCGCGGTGACGAGCGCCTTGCCCGCGCCGAGCGCGGCGCGCGCGAGGGTCAGCGCCGGGCCGTCGGCGCCGCCGACCATCTCGACGACGACATCGACATCGTCGGCAGTGACCAGCGCGCCCATGTCGTCTTCCCAGCGATAGGCCGACAGGTCGACGCCGCGGTCCTTGTGGCGGTCGCGCGCCGACAGCGCGACGATCTCGATCGCCCGCCCGGCGCGGCGCGCGATCAGCTCGCGGTTTGCCTCGAGCAGCCGGACGACGCCGCAGCCGACCACGCCGATGCCCGCCAGCGCCACGCGCAGCGGGGGGCGGGACGCGGTGGGAGAGGGAAGGGGGGACATGCGGCTACTCCGTCGATGGCGCGGGCCATCGCCCGCCGTTGCCAGCGCCCCCTATCGGCTTTTCCGGCGGAAACAAGGGAACAAGCGCGATAGAATTTCTGTTCGCGCCGTCGCGGCGGCTACGGGGCGTCAGCCGCCGACGGGTGCGCGGGTCCGCGTGCATTCGCCGAGCGCGCCGAGGATCATCGCATAGTCGGCGGCGGCCTTCTTGCGGTCCTCGGGCGCGGTGCCCGCCAGCTTGTCGAGCGGCAGCGCCTTGGGCAGGCCGCAGGCGAGGCGGTACCAGGCGAGCGTGTCGCGGCGCGGCACCGCCGCCGACCCGTCGACGATCTCCCCGAAGGCGGCCGCCCAGCGGCGCGATCCATCGGCGGCGGTGATGACGGTCAGCGAAACCGGATCGCCCGTCGCGGTGTTGAGGAACAATTGCGTCTCGCCCTCGCCAGGTAGCGTGCCGGGGACGTGGAAGCCGTTGGCGATGCCGGTGATCGCGGGCGGGGCGCCGGGTTTGACGAGCTCGGTCAGGATCGCGCGCAGCCGCGCCTCGGTCGCGGGGTCCCACGCGAGCTGCGCGTCGGGCGCGACGAGGCGGACGCTGCCGGTGTCGGTCGTCGTGCCGCTTGCGACCGGGCGCGCGAAGATCAGGACGGGCTGCTTGCTCTTCAGCTTCGGCGCCTTGCCGTTTGCCGCGAGCGGCAGGTCGACGAGGTAGGAGATGCGCGCGGCGAGCGGTCCGGAGCCGCGAATCAGGCTGACCACATCGGCTTCGATGAAGAATCGCACATGGCCCGCGGCGAGCCCCGGGGCCTGTTCGGGCTTCAGCGCCGCGGCCTTCCGGATGCGCGCGTGGATCGCCATCGGCGCCGCGACGGCAAGGTCGGCGAGGTCCGCATAGCTGTAGGGACTGGCGGCGGCGGCGACCGCGGGTGCCGGTTGCTCCATGGCAAAAACGCTAGGGATTCCGGAGCTTATCAAAGCGAGGAGAGCGGCGATGGCGGGCGGAGTCATGCGCATGGATCGATCCGTTTCTGTTTGTCGGGGCGCTCGAAAGGCGCGCGGAAACCCTGCATTGGGCTATGGCACATTAACCGCTGATAAAGGGTTTGCGAACTTGCCGCCACCACGATAGGACGGGCGACGAAGCGTCCGGCAAGAACAGAACATGCCGGCTGCTAACCGTCGGGTCTCGCGGAATGGATCGGAAATTATCCGGGCATGTTGGCAACCCAACCCGTCGGGAAGGATTTTTGGTGTCAGGATGATCTAGCAAGGAGCGTCGTCCCTGAATGGCTTATGGTGATAATGTCGACCCTAAAAACAGGGTAGTGGCGATTGTCTTGGTTGGTCTGTTTACGGCAGTTCTGGGTTATGGCCTGGTCAACGGCCTGAATATCAGCATCGTCAAGAAACTCGCCGAGAAACTGGACGTCGTGGACGTCAACGAACCGCCGCCGCCGGAAGAACCGCCGCCGCCGCCGCCGCCGGACAACAAGCTTCCGCCGCCGCCGCCGGTGGTGACGCCTCCGTCGCCGATTCCGCCGCCGGTGACGTCGAACGTGATCCAGTCGGTGCCGAAGGCTCCGCCGGCTCCGCCGCCGCCGATCTATGTTCCGCCTGCGGCTCCGCCGGCTCCGCCGGCCCCCGATCTCAGTCAGGAAGGGACGCCGAAGGGCAACCCCGGGCGTTGGGCGACCAACGACGACTATCCGGCGCGCGCAATGCGTGAAGGCCGCGAAGGCACCACGGGTTTCCGCGTCAGTTACGGTGCCGATGGTCGCGTGACCTCGTGCGACGTGACCTCGTCGAGCGGCCATTCCGACCTCGATGCCGAGACCTGCAAGCTCATCACGCGCCGCGCCCGCTTCAACCCGGGCAAGGACCGCGAGGGCAATCCGAAGGGCGGCTCCTACAGCAACCGTATCCGGTGGCAGATTCCGCAGTAATCCTGCGCGTGTCGGCCACAGGCAACATCAGCTTTCATGAATATCACGATTTTTGAGAGGGAATAACCAATGCTTAATCTGATCGCAAATGCCGCTGCGGCGGGTGGCCATGCCCCGACGGGGATGACCCTGATGCCGGCATCGATGTGCACCGTCGGCGAGGGCGAGAGCCCCTACGGCCTCATCCCGGCGCTGTGCGAAGGCGGCATCGTGTCGCAGCTCACCTTCCTCGTGCTGCTGATCATGTTCGTCGGATCGCTCTACATCCTGTTCACCAAGCTGTTCGAGCAGAACAAGGTGATGAGCCAGGGCAAGACGGTCACCGCCAATTTCTGGCGCGCCCCGACGCTCGCCGAGGGCGCCGCGAAGCTCGAGAAGAACAGTGCCTACCGCCAGGTGGTCGAGGACGGCCTGCGTGCGCATGAAGAGCATGGCAAGCTGACCAACCCGATCGAGGCGCACGACTGGATGCACGGCACGCTCGAGCGGTCGCAGGGCCACATCAACTCGAAGCTCAACGGCGGCCTGTCCTTCCTCGCCACCGTGGGTTCGACCGCGCCGTTCGTCGGCCTGTTCGGTACGGTTATCGGTATTCTCCGCGCGCTGGTGAAGATCGGTGCGTCGGGCCAGGCCTCGATCGACACCGTCGCCGGCCCGGTCGGCGAAGCGCTGATCATGACCGCGATCGGTCTGATCGTGGCGGTTCCCGCGGTGCTCGCGTTCAACTGGCTGCAGAGCCGCAACAAGGCGATCTCGCGCAGCCTGTCGACCTTCTCGAACGACGTTCTCGGCTCGATCATGTCGGGCGGCCAGGTGCGCCCCGTCGCGCCCGCCCCGGCCGGCAAGCCGGCTGCTCCGGCTGCGGCGCCGAAGAAGGCCTGAGGATTCGGCGAACCGACGTCCGGCGCTCCTGCCGTCAGGGCAGGTCGGCGGGCGCCGGGTCGTCCCACGAAATCAATTTGTGACAGGATGCTGATCCTATGGCGATGAGTGTAGGTGAAATTAGCGATGAGGCCCCGATGTCGGAAATCAACGTGATTCCGCTCGTGGACATCATGCTGGTGCTGCTCATCATCTTCCTCATCACGGTTCCCGTGGTGTTGGAGACGGTGAACCTCAAACTGCCCGACGTGCCTTTCGAACCCACGACGACCAAGCCCGAGAACGTCAATATCTCGGTCCGCTCGGCGGACACCGACGGCGATGGCCAGCCCAACGCCGACAGCGCGTCGTGCGAAGTCTATTGGGGCCGGACCCCGGTCGATTCGCGGCAGCTGCTCGAACGCGGGCAGAAGAAGCTCGAGGATCTGATCGAGAAGATCGGCGGCGTGCAGAACATTACCGAAGAGAATTTCCCCGAAGTGCATATCCGCGGCGACGTCAACACGCCGTACCAGTGCATCGGCGGGGTGATCTACACGATGCAATATGCCGGTTTCCAGAAGATCGGGTTCATTTCCGAGCCTGCGCCTGGTTCGGCCACGCTGGGCCGCCTCTAAAGGCGCGATCCCCCCTAGTTTGAAGGAATAACGCCATGTCCGCAGCTGTGAGGGAAGACGGCAATGACGAACCGATGATGGAAGTGAACATGACGCCGCTGATCGACGTCATGCTCGTGCTCCTCATCATGTTCATCATCACCATCCCGGTCCAGACCCACGCGGTAAAGATCGATCTGCCGGTGCCCAACGACGCGCCGACCAATGTTGATCCGGAAAAGAACAAGATCATGATCGACCCGGCCGGGACGATCACCTGGAACGGGACGCCGGTCGATCTGGCGCAACTCACCCAGTATCTCGAGCAGACCAAGACGTTGCCGGTCGAGCCCGAGTTGCAGGTGCAGCCCGACCCCTATGCTCGCTATATCGTCGTCGATCGCGTGATGGCTGTCATCAAGCGCAGCGGCGTCGGCAAGCTCGGCTTCGTCGGCAACGAGCAATATGCCCGCGCCTTCTGATCGCTGATCGGCGCGAGCCGCAAAGAGAACGGGGCCGCGAAGTCATTCGCGGCCCTTTTTCTTTGCGTCTTTTCGCCTTAAGGACGCGCCATCCGCCCGCACCGGTGCGGGGCATCCCACGGCAGTTAGGACAAGAGGTAAGCGCCCATGAAGATCGCCATGATCGGAACCGGCTATGTCGGTCTGGTTTCCGGGGCCTGTTTCTCCGATTTCGGGCACGACGTCGTCTGCGTCGACAAGGACGAAAGCAAGATCGATGCGCTGCACGCGGCCCGTATGCCGATCTACGAGCCTGGTCTCGACGCGCTCGTCGCCGCCAATGTCGCGGCGGGGCACCTATCCTTCACCACCGATCTGGCGACGGCCGTCGCCGGTGCCGACGCGGTGTTCATCGCGGTCGGCACGCCGTCGCGGCGCGGCGACGGCCACGCCGACCTGTCCTATGTCTTCGGCGCCGCCGAGGAACTGGCCGCAACACTTGACCATGACTGCGTGATCGTCACCAAGTCGACCGTTCCCGTCGGCACCGGTGATGAAGTCGAGCGCATCCTGCGCGAGGGCGCGCCGGCGCGTGCGCACAGCGTCGCTTCCAACCCCGAATTCCTGCGCGAAGGCGCGGCGATCGGCGACTTCAAGCGCCCCGACCGCATCGTGATCGGTACCGAGGATGCGCGCGGTGAGGCGGTGCTGCGCGAAGTCTATCGCCCGCTGTTCCTCAACGAGGCGCCGATTCTCGTCACGCGCCGCCGCACCGCGGAATTGATCAAATATGCCGCCAATGCCTTCCTCGCGACCAAGATCACCTTCATCAACGAGATCGCCGATCTGTGCGAGGCGGTCGGCGCCGAGGTGCAGGACGTCGCGCGCGGCATCGGGCTCGACAACCGCATCGGCGCGAAATTCCTCCACGCCGGACCCGGCTATGGCGGAAGCTGCTTCCCCAAGGATACGCTTGCGCTGCTCAAGACCGCGCAGGACCACGACGTGCCGCTGCGCCTTGTCGAGGCGACGGTGCAGGCGAACGATCTTCGCAAGCGCGCGATGGGTCGCAAGATCGTCCAGGCGATGGGCGGCAGCGCGCGCGGCAAGACCGTCGCGCTCCTCGGCCTGACCTTCAAGCCGAACACCGACGACATGCGCGATTCGCCCAGCCTCGCGATCGTCCAGACGCTACTCGACGCGGGCGCGCGGGTGACGGCCTACGATCCCGAAGGCATGGCCATCGCGGCGCCGATGATGCCCGAGGTCGAGATGCAGCAGAGCGCCTATGCCGCGGCCGACGGCGCGCATGCGGTCGCGATCGTCACCGAATGGGATGCGTTCCGCGCGCTCGATTTCGGCCGGCTCGGCGGGGTCATGGCCGATCGCCTGCTCGTCGACCTGCGCAATATCTATCGTCGCGACGAGGTGCTGCGGCACGGTTTCCGCCATATCGCTATTGGAAGCAGCGCCGAATGAGGGCATGATCGCGGACCGAAGCCGTCCGTCCACGCCGGCGGCACCGTGGCAGCAAGGGAGCATCGGAATGATCGAGCATCGGCGGATCGCGCATAGTCTGGTCTGGAGCACGGTCGCGCTCGGCGCGCTGGCGCTGACGGGGTGCGCCACGACGGACAAAGGCGGGTCGAGCAACCTCCCGACGCCCGATGCCTATGCCGAACTGCGCGACGCGCGCGGCGCGGACCGCGGGCGCGTCGACATCTTCCGCGATTCGTCCGGTCTACGGCTGGAGGTCGTGGCACGCGGCTTCGGACCCGGCACCTATGGCATGCATGTCCATGCGGTCGGACAGTGCGCGGCGCCCGATTTCAGCAGCGCCGGACCGCACTGGAACCCGACCGGCGCGCAGCACGGCCGCGACAATCCGATGGGTGCCCACCATGGCGACCTGCCCAATCTGGTCGTCGAATCGGGCATGATCGGCCGCGCGACGCTGCACATGGTCGGATCGCGGCTGACCGGCGAGGGCGGGCTGCTCGACGCCGATGGCGCGGCGTTCGTCATCCACGCCGGCCCTGACGACATGCGGACCGACCCGGCGGGCAACAGCGGCGGGCGCGTCGCCTGCGGCGTGATCGCGACACCGGCGGGCTGAGCGCGTCGGTCTGATTTCCGCGCCTCGCCGATCGGCCTCGCGCCACGCTCCCGGGGCGTGACCTTCTAAATTTTCCGAGCTTCGTGCTCACGCGAAGGTGGGAGCTTGGAGCGGCGAAAGACCTGCGCAGGCGTCAGAACGCTCTGGGTCCCCGTCTGCGCGGGGACACGGCGCTATCCTATTCGAGGATGATCATTCTCTAAACCGGTTCGCCCGCCGAGCGCGCGCGCTCGATGACGTGGGCGGCGGCGTCGGGAACGCGCCGATAGGCGATGACGAGCGCGACGAGGCCGAAAGGCACGATGACCAGCGTCGACAGCACCCCGGTCGACAGGCTGCCGGTCATCGCCGACACCTGTCCGGCCATATAGGGGCCGAGCGCGAGGCCGACGAGCGTCGTTGCGAGGAAGAAGGTCGCGGTTGCGGTGCCGCGCATCCGCGGCAGGACGAGGTCCTGCGTCGTCGCGGCTGCGGCGCCGAGCGCGCTGCTGGCGAGCAGGCCGCCCAGCGAGGCGAAGACGGTGAAGCGGATGAAATCGCCGTTGCCGGGCGTCGACGGCGTCGTGAAGGCGATCACGATCGGGACGATCGGCGCGATCAGGCCGAAGGCGACCACGAGGATGCGGCCCGCTTCGTTGCGCAACCGCAAGCGGTCCGACATGCGTCCGCCGAGGATGACCCCCAGGAAGCCGGCGAGCGCGCCCGAGCCGCCGACCCAGAAACCGACCGTACCGGCATCCTCGCCGAGCGCCTCGAGCGCATAGACCGGCGCGAAGGCGCTCGACGCATAGGAGATGAAGGCGACGGTGCCATAGCCGAGGATGGTGGCGAGGAACGCCTTCGATTCCCAGATCAGGCGAAAGGTCGGGGCGTCGCGGCTGCGCAGCGAACTGGCCCAGGAAAAGACCGCGTAATAGCCGAAGGCGATGCAGATCCATTGCAGCGTCGCGCCGGTCAGCCGGATCATCGCCAGCGCGCCGAGCGCGAGCAGCGCCGCCGCGCCGAGGTTGATCGCCAGCGCCCGCCCGCCGCGCGCCATCGCCGATAGGATGGTGAAGGGCGGGATCACCGCGTATAATTCTTCGAAAAAGCCCTTGAACGGCGTCGGCGAAGGCTGGGTCGGCACGCCGTCGACCAGCCCGCGCACCGGTTCGCGCAGCGTCGCGACCCACGCGGCGAGCAGCAGACCGGGGATGCCGACCGCCATGAACGCCGCCTGCCAGCCGACGAGCCCGAAGGGGCCGCCCTGCGGATAGGCTTCGTTCCAGCCTTCGACGATGAAGCCGCCGATCATCAGCGAAATGCCGCCGCCGAAATAGAGCCCGGCCGAATAGATGGCGAGCGCGGTCGCGCGCATATTCTTCGGGAACAGGTCGGAGATCAGCGAATAGGCCGAGGGGCTGGCGGTCGCCTCGCCGATGCCGACCCCCATGCGCGCCCCGGCAAGCTGGAACTTGTTCGCCGCGAGCCCCGATACTGCCGTCATCGCCGACCAGATGGCGAGGCCGGCGGTGAGCAGCCGGACGCGGTGCCAGGCGTCGGCGAGCCGGCCGAGCGGGATTCCGAACAGCGCATAGAAGACCGCGAAGGCGGTGCCGTAGAGAAAGCCGATATCGGCGTCATCGAGCCCGAGGTCGCGCTTCAGGTCGGGCGCGAGGATCGTGATGATCTGCCGGTCGATGAAATTGAGCACATAGACGAGAAAGAGGATGCCGAGCGCATACCAGGCATAGGAGCGTGAAGGAGGAAGCGGCGCTACGCCAGCGGTCGATTCTGTGTCGCGCGCGGTTTCGACCATCTGGCAAGCCTCTCCCTGACCCGTTATCGCTTTGTCGCCTTCGCTAGCAGAGCCATGGGGGCGCGCAAAGTTGAAAACCGGTTCAACTTTATTTTCTTTCCAGGAGCCAACACAGACCATGATCGACCGGCCCGCAATCCTTTTTCTTTGCCTCGGCAACATCTGCCGCTCTCCACTGGCGGAAGGGGCGGCGCGCGCGGCCTTTGCCGCGGCGCGGATCGAGGCGGCGCTCGATTCGGCGGGCACCGGCGACTGGCATGTCGGCCGCGCCCCCGATCCGCGCGCGCAGGCAGAGGCACGCCGCCGCGGGATCGACATCGGCGACCTGCGCGCCCGCCAGCTCGGGCGCCTGGATTTCCGGCGCTTCGACCTGATCCTCGCCGCCGATACGGCCAATCTGCGCGATGCGCGCGCACTGATGCCGATCGACGCGAGGGCGCGGCTGGCGTTGATGCTCGATCTTGTCCCGGGGCGCGCGGGGCAAAGCGTCGCCGATCCCTATTATGGCGCGGAGGATGGTTTTGCCGCGACCTGGGACGATGTCAGCGCAGTGGCCGCCGCGCTGGTCGCGACCTATGGTTCGAGCGAATAGCGCGCGACCGGATGATAGCGCGAGCCGTCATGGCCGAGTTCGCTTTCGTAGAGGACGACATGGTCGAAGGCGAAGGCGGGGCTCGCCAGATCGCCGTGTTGCGCGAGGAAGGCCGCGACCGGCCCCGCCGCACGGTTCAGGCGCGCGATGGTGATGTGCGGCACGAAGGCGCGCGGTTCGGGGGCGAGACCGACGCGCGCGAGGCGCTGGTCGACCTTGCGATGCAGCGCGGCGAGCGGCGCATGCGGCTCGACGCCGACCCATAGCGTGTGCGCTCGTCCCTGCCGTTCGAACAGTCCGACCCCGGCGATGCGTGCGGTCACGGCGGAGGCGTGCAGGCCGCCGAGCGCCGCGGCGATGTCCTCGGCGCGATGGTGGTCGACCTCGCCGATGAAGCGCAGGGTGAGATGCAACTGGTCGTCGTCCTGCCAGCGCGCCGCCGAAACGCCGTGCATCGCCGCGAGCAGCATCGCGCGAATCGGGCGCGGTGGGCGCAGGGCGACGAACAGGCGATGCGTGGACATGGCGCCAGCATAGGCCGGGCGGCGGCCGATGCCATCCCGCTCGTCGCGCGGCAGCGGGCGCGGCGGGGAATGTCCGATGGCGTCTTGTCCGGTTTCGCTTGAAACGGCGGCGCGAAATGCCGATATTGCCCCCATGGCCGGTATGCCCTGGCCAGATATGGAGTAACAACAATGGCTAATTGGAACGACCCCAATATGGCGGCGTCCGGCTTTCCTGGCACCGCGCGCGGGATGGATCAGGCCGTCGATGCCGGCCTGCGGTCGTACATGCTGTCGGTCTACAACTATATGGGATCGGGCGTCCTGCTGACCGGTATCGTCGCAATGCTAGCCTATTCGACGGGCTTCACGCTGTCGCTGGTCGGCAGCCCGCTGATGTGGGTGGTGATGCTGGCGCCGCTGGCGTTCGTGATGGTGCTGAGCTTCGGCATCAACAAGCTGTCGACCGGCGCGGCGCAGGCGCTGTTCTGGGCTTATGCCGCGATCATGGGCCTGTCGATGTCGACGATCTTTCTGGCCTTTACCCAGACGTCGATCGCGACGACCTTCTTTGCGACGGCCGCGGCCTTCCTGGGCCTCAGCCTCTACGGCTATACGACCAAGAAGGATCTGTCGGGCTTCGGCACCTTCCTGATCATGGGCGTGGTCGGCATCCTGGTGGCGATGCTGATCAACCTGTTCGTCCAGTCGAGCGCGCTGAGCCTGGCGATCAGCATCATCGGCGTCCTGCTCTTCGCGGGCCTGACCGCCTATGACACGCAGAAGATCAAGAGCATGTACTTCTATGTCCGCGGGACCGATTTCGTCGGCAAGTCGGTGGTGATGGGCGCGCTGACGCTCTACCTCGACTTCGTGAACATGTTCACCTTCCTGCTCAACCTGCTGGGCAACCGCGAATAAGCGGACGCACGAGGCAAAAGGAGAAAGCCCGGCGGAGCGATCCGCCGGGCTTTTTCTTTCGGGTCGGGCGTGGCGCTCAGGCCGGCCCCGCCGCCTGCATGTCCGCGATCAGCGCATTGTCGATCTCCTTCGCGCGCTTGTAGCCCGTGCGCTCGCGCAGAGGCGCGATATAGGCTTCGAACGCCGGGCGCGATGGGATGGTGCCGAATTGCAGGCCCCAGTCGATCTGGCTGCCGACATAGACATCGGCGGCGCTGAAGCGGTCGCCGGCGACGAAGGCCTTGCCCGCGACCGCGCCTTCCAGCGCTTCGAGCACGGATGCGAGCGAGCCGAAACCCGCCATCCGTTGCTGATCGGCCTCGGGTTCGAACCCGAACTGCTTTGCGGTGATCGCCTGTTCGAGCGGCCCGGCGGCGAAGAAGAGCCAGCGGTAATAATCGGCGCGATCGACCGGCGCGGGCGCGAGGCCCGCGTCCGGGAAGGCGTCGGCCAGATAGGCACAGATCGCCGCGCATTCGGTGACGGTCCTGCCGGCATGGACGATCGCCGGAACCTTGCCCATCGGATTGATCGCCAGATAATCGGCGCCCTTCATCGTCGTCCCATAGTCGAGCAGCCGCGTTTCATGGGGCGCGCCGACCTCTTCGAGCATCCATCGGACGATCTGCCCGCGCGACATGGGGTTGGTGTAGAAGATCAGTTCGGCGGCCATCGCGCACCTTCCTTTCATGGCATATCCGGCACCCTTGTTTTGTCATGGCAGCAGGTTAAGGCAAGGGGATGAGCGACGAACGCATCTGGACCGCCGCTGTGCTGGTGATCGGCGACGAAATCCTCTCCGGCCGCACGCAGGACAAGAATGTCGCGCAGATCGCGACCTGGCTCGACGTGCAGGGGATCCGCCTGCGCGAAGTGCGCATTGTCCCCGATGACGAGGCGGAGATCGGCGACGCGCTGAACGCGTTGCGCGCGCGCTACGACTATGTCTTCACCACCGGCGGCATCGGGCCGACGCACGACGACATCACCGTCGATGCGGTGGCGAAGGCGCTGAAGGTCGCGGTGGTGATCCATCCTGAGGCGCGCGCGATCCTCGACCGCTATTACACCACGCGCGGCGGGCTGACCGAGGCGCGGCTGCGCATGGCGCGCGTTCCGGACGGCGCCGAACTGATCCCCAACCGCATGTCGGGCGCGCCGGGCATCAGACTGGGCAACCTGTTCCTGATGGCGGGGGTTCCGCACATCACCGCGGGGATGCTCGATGCGCTGACCGGTACGCTCGAGGGCGGCGCGCCGCTGGTCGCACACACGATCGGCGCCTGGGCGCCCGAAAGTGAGATCGCCGACGTCCTGCGCGCGGCCGAGCGCGATCATGCCGGCGTCGCGATCGGCAGCTATCCCTTTTTCCGCGAGGGACGCACCGGCGCCAATTTCGTCATCCGCTCGACCGACGGCGCGGCCGTCGCCGCTTGCGTCGCGGCGCTCACCGTGGCGATCGAGGCGGCGGGCTATGCGGTGACCGACGGCGGCATCTGATCGCCCGTCTCGCCCGCCGACCGCGTAACGCGCGGCAGGCGGCGCAGCATCGCGACGGCGAGCAGGCCGAAGGCCGCCGCGACGAAGGCGCCGAACGTCGCGGCGTCGCGGTCGCCGAAGCGCGCGACCATCGGCAATCACCGGGAGCCAGAGAATGCCCAAAAATAGTCAGTTTTCTGGGTTTTTTCAACCATCAGCGCCCGCGCGCAGTCGTCAAGATGGAGCGGGTGAAGGGAATCGAACCCTCGTCGTAAGCTTGGGAAGCTTCTGCTCTACCATTGAGCTACACCCGCGTTTCAAAGGCTTAACCGTTAGCTCGCTTGCTGTTTCACAGTGCGTTTCACGGTTGCCTTCGCGATGCGTCGCCTTTGCCGCCAAAGCGGGCGCCGGTCAATCCACAGAATGCGGCTGCGGCCCGCACCCGTTCAGCGCGAGAAGAGCTCGAAGGGGGCCCAGAGCGCGGGGTGATCGGCGCGGGGTTCGCCGTCGCGGCCGGTGCGGACCGCCGCGATGGCGGCGCGCAGCGCGGCGGGGGGATCCTCGCCCGCGCGCATCCCCTTGACCATGCCGACCGACAACCGCCGCGCGATATCGTCGCGGACCGGCCAGTGACTGGCCATCACCCGCTCGGCCCCGGCGAGAAAGAAGCCCTCGACCAAGCCCGACAGCTGCGGGCGGTCGGTTCCCGCCGCCCCCGCGGTGTTGCATGCCGACAGGATGACGAGCCGGGCCGGCAGAGTCATCCCGCCGATCTCGCTGGGCTTGAGCAGGCCGTCGTCGCCGCCCGCCGGGGTCAGCAGCAGCGCGGGTTCGTCGAGCCCGTCGAGCTCGCCCGACAGCAGGCCGTGGGTGGCGAAGGCGAGCACCGCGCCCTGCGGTACCGGCATCGCCCGAAGCTGCGCCTCGGTCGCGTCGTCGCCGATCAGCAGCCGCGCGCCGTCGTCGCCCAGCGCCGCGGCCAGCGCCGCCAGTTCGCGCGGCGCGCCGGGCAGTGCGGGCAGCTCGTCGATCGCGCGCGCCGTCCCTGCCGACCGCATCGCCATCAGCGTCCCGGCGCGCCCGCTCTCGACCCCGCCGAGGCCGATCAGCACCGCACCCGCCGGCCCGGCATCGGGCCCGGCGTCGCCCGCGCGCGGCGCGCGCACCATCCGGCTGACCGTCGTCCGGTCGGCCAGATAGCCGGGCTTCCCGGCGTCGGGAACGAGCAGCCCGAACGGCAGGGCGCCGAGCGATCCGTTGGCGATCACGGCCAGCCTGCGCGTCGCGGCGAGCCATTTCGCCGTCGCGCCGGGAAAGAGGCGGGCATGAAGTTCGGCGGCGGCAGCGCGGTCGAAGGCGTCCTTCTCGCCCGCGTCGATCGAGGCACGCAACCGGCCGACGAGCGCGTCGACCGGTGCGTCGGCGGCGATCAGATATTGCTGCGCCTTGCCGCCGCCGGCCGCGGTGACGAGCCAGGGTCCGCCAAGGTCGGTGATCATGACGGTTGCGGCCGCGCGCGAACCCGCCGCTTCGAGATCCGCCAGCCGCGACGGCATGAAGAGGAGCGCCGCCCGCTGATCGAGCGTCAGCGTGGCGTCGAGCGCGGCGATCGCCTGCCGGTTACCGTCCAGCTCGCGGGTCAGGCCCGCGAGGTCGAAGGCGGCATCCGGGCGCATCAGATTGGCGTCGAGCTTCGCTTCCAGTCCCTGGCGCGCGGCGAGGAGCTGGCGGCGCTTCCCCGCGATGGCGGCCAGCGCCGGATCGGCGGCGGCGGCGCGTTCGCTGGCGGCGACGGCGAGCGCATCGTCGAGGCTGCTGCGCGCCGCCCATTGCTGCGCCTCGAACGCATCCTCGACCGCGCCGCGCCGTGCGAAAATCTCCGCCAGCCAGCCATAGGCCGGGCGCTGCCGCTCCGCCTGCGCCGAGCCGCGCGCGAGATGGGCATTGCCGGTTAGCGCATCGAACAGCGCGCGCGCGTCGGCGACCAGATCGGTGGCCGGCCGGGCATCGCCGCGATCCTCGGCGCGCAGCAGCAGCGCGCGGCCGAGCAGCAGGTCGGGATGATCGGGCGGCAGCATCCCGGTGCGCAGCGCCACCGCTTCGCGCGCGGCGCCCGCCGCCGCGGCCCAGTCGCCGTTCGCGAAGGCCGCCTTCGCCAGATTGTCGCGGGCGTTGGCGCGGTCGCGGTGCCCCTCTGGCAGGCGCGCGTCGCGGACGGCGATTAGGCCGCGCGCCAGCGCCTCAGCCTCGGCGCCATGGCCGGTGGCGATCAGCGCGATCAGCCGCGTGTCGCGCGCGGCGAGCGCGCGGTCGCTCTCCGCGCCGAGCTGCGCATCGATGATCGGCGTCGCGGCGTCGAGAAAGGCGATGGCGTCGTCATATTGGCCGGCGCGGATCAGCGCCTGCGCGAACTGCACGCGCATCGCCGCGCTGTTCTGGTTGGGGCCGCCGCCCGCTTTCTCGATCAGCTCATAGGCGCGGCGGATCATCGGCATCGCATCGTGCGGCCGGTTCAGCCGGAACAGGATCGCGCCCAGATTGGCATAGAGGTTGGCCATCATCGGGTGATCGGCCCCGATCGCGTTGCCGAGGCGTCCGATCGCCTCCTGCGCGGTCGCGATCGCTTCCTCGGTGCGTCCCGACGAATAGAGGTAGACGACGCGGTTGGCGTTCCAGATCGCGACGTCGCCCGGCACCGGATCCAGCGTCAGACCGACCGCGATCGCTTCGGCATTGCGCTCCAGCGCATCGTCGAGCCGCCCATGCTCCAGATAGGAGGCGGCGAGATTGGACAGGGTGGTGGCATGGTCGCGCGGCGCGACGCCCGCGGGATTGGCGGCATAGTCCGCGACCAGCCGTTCGTTGATCGCCAGCGACGCGGCGTGATCGCCCTTGAAATTGAGGATATAGGCCCGCAGGTTCAGCGCGTTGCGCCAGTCCGCGCGATAGGCGGGGGCGGCGGCGAGGATCGGGATGATCCGGTCCGCCTCGGCAAGCGCCTGGTCCATCTCCCCGGCCGCCGCGCGTCCCATCGCGACGTAGAGCGAGCGCGCGGCGATTTCGGGATGGTCCGGGGGATAGAGCCGGCGCGCCTCGGCGAGCGCGTCGGCCGCGGCGGCGCGATAGGCGGCGGGGTCGGCTTCCGAATCGGCGGCCTCGAAACGCGCGATCAGCGCGTCGAGCCTTGTGCGGTCGGGCGGGCGGTCGAGCGCGGCGGCGGGGGCGGCCGGCGCGGCGGCGCTCCATGCCAGGCCCACCGCCAACAGCGCCGCGCGCGCGGGCCTCTTGCCCATTCCCCTGGTCATTGCGTCCCCCCTTTTGGTCCCCGTGACGGCCTCAATCGACCACCAGATAATAGCGCGCGGCTGCGGCGCCCGCGTTGTTGAGTTCGATCCGATAGCGCTGCGTGAAGACCGGCGTGAAGCGGCAGTCGCGCGCCGACGCCGGCGCGCGTTCGCAGACCAGCTTGCCTGCGGCGTCGTAAAGCCGCAGCCGCAGGTCGTCCCGCGGCCGCGAATTGGCGGCGACCGTCGCCGCCTGCCCCGACAGGAAGAGCTGTTCGAGCTGCGTCGCCGCCCCGGGCGCCAGCGTGCCGCGAACATAGCCGGGACCGAGCGCGCGGCCGCGCAGCGGCGGGACGTCGCCCGGCACCGCCGCGCGCCACAGCGGCACCGGATCGGGCGCCCCGGGGTCGAGCGGGCGGGCGCTGCGCCGCGTGATGCGCGTCAGCGCCGCGACGAGCGCCGGCCTGTCCTGCGCCTCGAACGCCGTATCGGCGGCGGCGAGGTCGGCGGCGAGCTGGCTGGCCCGCGATTCGGCGGCCGCGGCGGTGCGCGCCGCCGGCGGCTCCGAGCCGTGCGCGGCGCATCCGGACAGCGCTGCCCCCGCAAGGCCGATGCCCCATGTCCGTCCCCATTGGCGTCCGTTCATGCCGCTCCCTCTTTCACGACGAACCTGGCGCCCCGGTCGGATGGCATCAGGCGGATGGTCAGATCGTGGCGCTCGGCGATCGCGCGCGCAAGCGCGAGGCCGAGGCCGCTTCCCGGTATATCGTGCCGGGTGCCCGCGACGCGGTGGAAGCGCCGGAAGATTTTCTCGCGCTCGGCCTCGGGGACGCCCGGGCCGTCGTCCTCGACCGTCAGCACCGGCCCGGGCGCGAGCCCGAGCCGCACGCTGCCGCCTGCGGGGACGTATTTGAAGGCGTTGTCGAGCAGGTTGGTGACGAGCTGGCCGAGCTGCGTCTCCTCGCCGTCCATCGTCACGCCGGGTTCGACGACCCAGGTGAAATCATGCCCCGATTCCTCGGCGCTGTCGGCGTAAAGCTCGCAGATGCGCGTTACCATCTCGCTGAGGTCGACGGGCTTCAGCCCGTGCCGGTCGCCCTGCCGCGCCTTGCTCGCGGCGATGTCGAGCAGTGATTCGAGCATCGCGACGAGCCGCTTGATGTCGACGCGCGCCTCGATCAGCCGTGCCGCGACCGTCTCGCCCGGCCCCGCGGCGAGCGCCTTGGTCAGCCGCCCGTCGAGATGCATCAGCGGGGTGCGGATCTCGTGCGCGATCTGGTCGGTGGTTTCGCGATAGGCCTCGATCAGCCGCTTCTGCCGCGCCAGCGCCGCGGCGCTGTGCCCGGCCAGCTCGTCGATCTCGTCGCTTTCCGCGTCGGCGGTCATCGCGATCAGCCGCTCTTCGTCGGGATCGCGGAAGGCGTCGTTGATGCGCTCGATCCGCCAGTGCAGCCGCCCCGCCGCGATCTTGCCGAGGGTGCCGACGAGCAGCACGAACAGCGCGCCGCCGGCGAGGAAGACCAGCGCGACGCGCCAGCGCAGCGGCGCGCCGCCGCGCGTCTCGCGCGCGACGATCAGTTGCAGGTCGGGGCCGAGCCGCGTCGCGCGGGCATGGGCGCGCGTGCCTTCGCCGAGGCGGATCGACCCGCTTTCCGAGATCGCCGGGTCGAGCCGCGGCCAGGTGCGGATATCGCCCGCGATCCATCGCCCCCGCGCGTCGGCGAGCATATAGTGCGGCGCGCCGCCGTCCGACGGCGTGATCGCGAGCCGGTCGCGAATCCGGCGTTCGAGTTCGGCCCGGCCGCTCGTCGCATGGATGTCGGCAAGCCCCGCGAGATCAACGTCGACCGCCTTGTGCGCCGATTCGGCGACCGTCGCGCGGATGGTCTGGTCGGTGAGCGCCCACAGCGCGGCGAGCAGCACCATCGACAGCAGGATCGCGGCGAGGACGATCCGCGAAAAGATCGAGCGGCGCGCCGCCACCCTCAGCGCCCGTCGAGCAGGCGGTAGCCCGAGCCCCAGATGGTTTCGAGCGCGGGGGCGCCGAAGCCGTCCTCCAGCTTGCGGCGCAACCGGCCGACATTGACGTCGACGACGTTGGTCTGCGGGTCGAACGACATGTTCCACACGTCGCGCAGCAGCATCTCGCGCGTCACCACCTCGCCCGCATTCTCCATGAAATAGCGGAACAGCTCGAACTCGCGCGGGCTGAGCGCGAGGTGGCGGTTCTGGCGAAAGGCGGTGCGCGCCTTCACATGGCATTCGAAGGCGCCGTAGAGGATCACCGCGCTATGTTCGCGCCCCGACGCACGGCGATAGAGCGCGCGCAGCCGCGCCATCAGCTCCTCGGCCTCGAACGGCTTGGCGAGATAATCGTCGGCGCCGGCGTCAAGCCCTTCGGCGCGGTCGCTGGTGCGGCCGAGCGCCGACAGCATCAGCACCGGGGTGCCGACGCCGCTTTCGCGCAGGCGCCGGAGGATGGTCAGCCCGTCGAGATCGCCAAGCATGCGGTCGAGGATGATGACGTCGAACTTTTCCATCCCGGCGCGCAGCAGCCCGCCGGTGCCGCTATTCTCCCAGACGAGCGTATCGCCGCGCGCCGCCGCGAGTTCCTGAATCTCGCCGGCCGCGCGCTGGTCATCCTCGACATACAGGATCTTCAGCGTTTCCATGCTGTTGGCGCCATCTTCCCCCAGGATAAGCGACCCCGGCCCTTCTGGCATAGCCAGGGGGCCGGGGCAAGCGGGGCGCTCAGCCAAGGTCCTCGACCGACACCCAGCCCTGGGTGCCATAGCTGTCCTTGACCTCGATGAAGAGGCCGTTGCGCTGGCCGGTGGGGACAAGGTCGGTCCCGGCGCGCAGCGCGCGCACCGTGGCGGCGTCGGCGGCGGGGGCCGCGCGCATCACCGTGTCGATCGCGACCTGTGTTCCCGCTGACGCCGCGGCGGCCTGCGCCGGCCGGGCCTTCGGGATCGCGGCGATTGCCGAACCCTGTGCCGAGACGGCGTTGAACGCCTTGACGAAGGCCTCGACCAACATCTTGCCGTCCTTGCTGCCGGCGTAGCCGCTCGCGTTCGCCGCGGCGGACCAGGCGTTGGCGCCGCCGAAGCTGATCGACGTCTTGCGCACTTCGCCGGTGCCCGCGACGATCGCCTGGCCGGTCGCGGGGCTGAGCAGCTTGATGCCCGCCGCGACGCGCTTCTTCTTGCCGCCGAGGCCGCCGAAGGCGCCGAACAGGGCACCGCCCACCGGCACCTTGGAGATGATGCTGGTCGCGGCGCCCGATCGGACGAGACCCTCGACCGCCGCCGACTTCGCCATCTCGACCGACTTGTCGACCTCTTCCGAATCGCCCGCAACGACGTTCATCAGGAAATCGGCGGGGGTGCCGCTCGCCGGGCTGTGCGGGGTGAAGCAGCCCGATTCGATCGCGAGCGAATTGATCAGCTCGCGCGGGGATCCGAGGCCGTAGTCGGACCAGCCCTGCGTGTCGCCTTCGACCACGGCGATGGAGCCATAGCTTTGCGCGCATTTGTTGAGCGCGACCGCTTCCTGCTCGGCGGCCATCGCCGATGGGGCGGTGCCGGCGAGCAGCGCGGCGGCGGTGATCAGCGTAACCTTCGTCTTCATGGAAATTCCCTCCCTTGGCTTGTGGGTCGCGCCGATCATGCCGGGCACGGCCGGCGCGGCCCACACACCAAGGCTGTCAGAGAGATGACAATCGCCGTTAGGGACCGGCGATCTCAGGGCACCGGGGGCGCGGGGGGTTGCGCGGCGAAGGTCGCGACGCCGCTGACCGCCAGGCTTCCGTCCTTGATCGCATAGCCGAGGCCGACATGCGATGCCCCCGGTCCGAACAGGGCGCCGCGCACATCGCTCGAACAGCTGACCGTGCAGCTCGCGGCGGTCGTTCCGCTGATCATCGGGGCGCCTTCGAACGCGGTCCGGTCGAGTCCCAACAGGTTCTGGCCGCCGTTGGCCGGGTTGGCCGCGCCGCCAGCGGTTCGGACTTCCCATCCATATTGATCGATGGCGACGGCGAAATCGAAACCGACCTTTTTCGTCGCGAAATCGACCGCAAGGTTGCCGGTGAAGGTGCCGGGTTCCAGATTACCCGCGCGGTCGACCGGCCGCGTCTGGCCGATCAGTTGATATTCGACCCCGCCGCTGGTCGGCAGCGCCGATGCCAGCGTGCCCGTCAGGATTGGATTGCCCGAATTGGGCAGCTTGGGGTTGCCGGCCCCGATATTATTGACGTCGAGCCAGCGTGCCCAGCCGATCACGCCGTTGACGCTGCCGCTTTCCTCTGCCGGCCCGCGATGCTCCGGCAGGACGCCGACCGGCGATCCGTTGCTGCGCGTCCATTGGGTGACCATCCCGTTCGCGTCATAGGTGACCTTTGAATTATAGGCGGAGTCGTTGGTCCGGGCGTAGGTCACGTTGAGCACATATTGGTTGGTATATTCGCCGGTCGAGAAGGTCGGGGCGGGCTGTGCCTCGAAGGCCGCGACGCCGATCACCTCGTTGGTCGAGGTTCCCAGCTGGACGACATATTCGAGGCCCATTTCCTTGCCCGCGGGGCCCGCGAGGAAGCCGCTCCAGATCGCCCGGCAGCTGGTGGTGCAGGTGCCGCCCGTGCTCGTCACATTGCCGTTCGCGCCAATGGCATAGAAGGCCCCGTTGGAGAGCGAAAGCTCGCTCGCCGACAGATTGGCGAGCCCCCCGGCGGTCCGGGCCGTGAAGCGATCGCTGTTATAGTCGAACACCAGGTCGATCCCGACCTTGGCCTGCGTGCCGAACTGCACCGCCGCGGCGCCGCTGACCAGCGTGCCCGGCGCAGCCGCGCCATAGCCCTGCGTCGGCCGTGTGCCGCCGACGAGCTGATAGTCGACGCGCCCCGAAGCGGGCAGGTTGGTGGCCGGGGCTCCGACGATGAAGTGATAGCCCTGGTTGTCGGACAGCGTGACGGGCCCGCGACCGCCGGTGCCGGCGTTGCGCCGCATGTCGAGCAGGCCGCCGGTCCAGCGCGTCCATTGCAGGACGCCGCTGTCGCTCGCCCCGCTGTCGGCGTGCGTCGCGGTGCCGATCCGGTCGTACCCGCCATAGGTGCCGATCGTGCGCACGCCGACGATCGCGCCGCTCGCGTCGATCTCGTACCCCTGGTTCGCATTGGGGCTGGAGGTGACCGACAGGTTGATCGGGTGGATGGTATAGGCGTCGTAGGTCGAGCTGAGCCGTGCCTCCGAACTCAGAAGGTTGGCGGTCACGAAGGTCGGCTCGGGCGGCGGACCGCCCGAAAGCGTGCCGTTGCCGAAGATCGCCGCGCCGATCGCCGCCTTGGCGCTGCCCAGATCATTATGGGCGGCATAGGTCAGGCCGAGCTGGTTCGCGTTGCCGGCAAAGACGCCGCTGGCGTCGAACTGGCAATTGGTCGTCTGGCAATCGGCCCCGGCGACGCCGGGGACGAGGATGCGGAAATTGCCGCCGCTCGCCAGGGTCAGCGCGGTCTGGGACTGGGTCGGGTCGGTCACGCCGCCGGCGGTCGCATAGCGGAACGTCCGGTCGGGCTGACCGACGAGGCCGGGCATCGTCACCGTGGCGTCGAAGGCGACCTTGGGCGCGGCGCCGAGGACGATCGCCATGTCGCCGGCGAAGCCGCCCGCCGGCAGCGAGCCGTCGACCATCGTCGGCCGCGTCGCGGCGAGCAGGTCATAGGCGATGACGCCCTGCGCAGGCAGCGCGAAGCCCGCATCGACCGGCCGCGCGAGCAGATAGTGGAAGCCTTGGGCTGCGCTGAGCGTGAAGGGATTCGCGCCCGTGCTGACGCCGTCGCTCCAGCGGCCGATCACGATGTCGGCGTTGCCCGATATGTCGGTGACCGTCGTCGTCCCCCTGGTGCGTGTGACGCCGCCCGCCCGCGTGTAGCTGGTCAGGCCGCCGTCGCCGTCCAGCGCATAGGCGGTGGTCGTGAAGCCGGCTTCGCTGCCGGGCACCGTCTGCCCGTTGCCGACGTTCAGCGTGGTGACGAAATTGACCGCCGCCGTCGCCGGATTGAAGCCGCCCGCATAGGCAAGCCGCGGCGGCTGGGGGACGCTATTATATTGCGGGTCCGGGGGCGTGTTGACCGGCAGGCCGGCGAACTGGTCGGGGTCGGCGCCGGTGCCCAGCCAGGCGAGATAGTCGGTCAGGAAGACGAGCGCCGTGTCGGAAAGCTGCGCCTGAAGCACCCCCGCGTCGCCGAGCAGCGCCAGATAGGTTTCGATCTGTTCGGGGGTCAGCGCCGCATAGTCGGACGGCCGCCCACCGCCGAGAACGAAGGCGTACCAGGCCTGCACGGCGGCGAGATAGTCCGAATAGACGGGCAGGGCGGCATATTTCAGCGGATCGCCGCCGGCGCGCACGAAGGCGTAATATTGCGCGAAGAAGGCGTTGAGGCTCGCGTGCGAGGCGAAGCCACCCGCCGCGTCGAGCGCCGCGAGATAGGCGTTGATCTGCGCCTGCGTCAGCGCCGCATAGCCCGTCGGCAGGCCGCCGCCGGCGAGATAGGCGTAATAGGCGTTCAGCGCCGCGACATAGTCGGCATAGACGGGCAGCCCGGCGAAGCCGTTGGGCGCGCCGCCGCCGGCCAGATAGGCGAAATAGGCGTCGAGCAGCCCGGCATTGGCGCCGAGCAGGTCGCCCGTCTGCCCCGCCGCGGCGATCGCCGAGAGATAGGCGCGCAGCGTCGCGAGGCTCTGCGCGTCATAATCGGCGGGCAGTCCACCGCCCGCGAGGAAGGCCGCATAGCCGTTGAGCGCGGCGGCGAAGGCGGGATAATCGGGCGGCACCGGCAGTCCGGCGAACAGGTCGGGATCGCCGCCGCCGGCGACGAAGGCGAAATAGCCGGCATAGAAATCGGCGAGGCTGTCGAGGAAGGCCCCGCTCGCCCCCGCGCTGTCGAGCGCGGCCAGATAGGCGCGGATTTGCGCCTGCGTCAGCGCAGTATAGCCCGACGGCACACCGCCGCGCGCCAGATAGTCGTAATAGGCCGCGAGCGCCTGAGCATAGCCCGTAAAGACGTTTGCGTTGAGCCCCGCGAAGGCATCGGCCTGGCCGCCTCCCTGAAGGAACGCCAGATAGGCGGCGAAGAAATCGGCCCGCTCGCCGAGGAAGCGGTCGAGCGCGCCCGCCGCCTGGAGCTGCGCGAGCCAGGCCTGGAGCTGCGCGAGATCGGCGCCGCTGTAGGCCGAGGGCAGGTTGCCCGCGGCAAGAAAGGCGAAATAGGCGTCGAGCTGGCTGGCATAGCCCGCGAAGACATTGGCGGGCAGGCCGGCAAAGGCGTCGGGCGCGCCGCCGCCCTGGAGGAAGGCGAGATAGGCGGCATAGAATTGCGCCTTGTCGCCCGCCAGCGTCGTCAGCAGCCCGGCGCTCGACAGCGTCTCGAGATAGGCGCGCAGCGTCGCCGCGTCGAGCGCGGCATAGCCGCTCGGCAGGCGGCCGCTTGCCAGCCATGCGAAATAGGCGTCGAGCGCGTTGCGATACTGGCCTGCGAAGGCGAGGCCGCCCTTGTCGAGATAGGCGGCGAGCAGCGCGCGGTCGGCCGCGCTCAGCGCCTCGGCCAGCCCGCTGTCGGACAGGAAGCGGATATAGGCATCGAGCGTCGCGGCGCTCGCCTGCGTGAAATCGGCCGGCACGCCGCCGCCGCGGATGAAGGCGAAATAGGCCTGCGTCAGTTCGGTGAAGCCTTGCCCGAAGCGGTCGGGATCGCCGCCGCCGCGCAGGAAGGCGAGATAGGCGTCGACCAGCGTCCGGTCGCGTGCGGCGAGTTCGGCGAGCCGTCCGCTGCGCGCCGCATAGGCGAGGAAGGCGTTGATGTCGGCAAGGCTCGCGCGTTCGAAGCGCGACGGCGCCGCGCCTGAGCGGATCAGGTCGAGATACTGGCCGAGGAAGCCGGCATAGGCGGTGAGGAAGTCGGCACCGCCGCGCCCCGAGGCGAGCCAGCCCAGATAGGTGCGGATGATGTCGGCCTGCGCGGCGGGGAAGGGCGTGCCGCCATAGGCGCGCTCCAGCCCGCCCGCGGCGGCGACCAGCCGCGCGAGGTCGCCGCTCGGAAAGCGTTCGATCGCGGGGTTGGCGACCGCGGCGTCGACGCGTCGTGCCGCCGCCAATATGTCGCTCGACGCGCCCGCTGCGGCGAGCGCGTCGCCCAGCGTCACCGGCACGCCGTTCTGCGCCGCCGCCGCCGGGCCGTCCGCCGCCATGTCGGCGACCTGCGCCGCATCATCGCTCGCGTCGGGGGTGGTCTGCGCCCCGTTTGACACGACTAGCTCGGGCTTCCTGCCCGGCGCGACGGCGAACATCTCGCCGGTGCCGAAACGGCGCAGCGCGTCGGCGCGGCCGATGAAGGCCTGTCCGGTCAGCACATGGCCGCGCGCGGCGCCGTCGGCGGCGACGCTGAAGCTCGCCGCCGATCCGCGCCCGGTCACGCGGCCCTCGACCCCGTCGGGCATCCGCACGATCGTCGTGGCGTCGCCCCCGGCGACCGTCACGCTGCCGGCATAGAGGTCGACCGACCCGTCGGCATTGATGCGATAGTCGGCGGTGTCGAGCACCGACACGACGGCGCCATTGTCCAGCCGGACCTGCTTCAGCCCCGCGATCTGGTTGACCCGCTCGCCGATCTGCGGCTGCGTCTCGCCTTTCGACGAGAAGAGGATGTGCGCGGCGAACGCGGGGGTGGCGAGCGACAGGCTGGAGGCGGTGACCATCAGCGCGGCGCCGAGGCGAAGCTTCGGATTAGGGGTCATGGCGATATTCTCCCGCGGATCAGAATTCGAGGCGGAGGCCGGCCGACACGGTCCAGCGCTCGTAATCGTAAAGGGCGATGTTGCTCCAGTTGCGCGACCAGGTGGCGCGCGGCTGGAAGAAGAGGGCGTCGGTCAGCGCGACCTTGACCCCGGCGGTCAAATCGACCCGCTCGTCCTTGCGGCGGGTCAGGAACAGCGCGTCGGGCTGGTCGTAGCGGCGCAGGTCGAAGGCGGCGCCGGCGACCAGCGCCACCTTGGCCGCGACGGGAAATTCACCGCCGATGTTCGCGCCGGCGAACCAGTTCGATTCGGCGTCGCCCACCTGCCGGCGCGTCTCTTCCTTGCCGCCCGACACGCCCGCGGCGAGCGTGCGCGTCACATAGCCGACGCCGACGGCATAGCGGTCGGCGTCGCGCAGCGGCGCGCCGTCGTAATCGAACCGGTTCCACTGCGCCGACAGGGTCAGCGCGCGGCCGCCGGCGAGCGGTTTCGTATATTGGCCGATGACGCCGTAAGAGGTGCGGTAGCCGTCGTGGCCGAGCCAGAATTTCTGCACCTGCCCCGACAGCGAGACGACGTCGCGGTTGGCGAAGCTGTGGGCATAGCCCGCGGTGCCGGTCAGCGCCGCCTGGTCGAAGGCGCGGCTGTCGACATTGTCGCGCCAGTTGCCGAGCGCGCTGGCGAACAGCCGGTCCTGCCGCCCGATCGCGGTGACGCCCGATACGCCGCCCTGTATCTCGTAATATTCGTCGCCGCGCGCCACCGCGCCCGGCCCGAGCGTGCCGGGGCCGAGGAAGCTGAACAACGGGATGACGATGGTGGTCAGGTCGGTCGCGGCGTTGATATTGTCGTCATAGCCGGCGCGGACGTCGAGGAACCCCGACACGTCGGACCCGCCGCCCCCGATCTGCCGGTCGAACTGGCGAACGAAGCCGGTGAAGCGCTGGCGCACCGGATCGGGCAGGCTGGGATCGTCGACCACGGTCGCGAATTCCTGCCGCGCGGTGTCGATGTCGCCCGCCATCGCATAGGCGCGCGCCAGTTCGGCGCGCGCCGGCGCATTGCCGGGCTGCACCGCGAGGACGCGCTGCAGCGCGATCACCGCCTCGCCATAATGGCCCGCGTCGAGCGCGGCGATGCCGAGCCGATAGTCGAAATCGGGATCGCCGGCACGCCGGTCGGCTTCGGCGGCAAGTTCGGCATAGACGCCGGCGGCCGGGTTGGCGGGGGCGGCGGTTGGGGGCGCTTGGGCCGCGAGCGCCGGCTGCGCGGCCAGCGGCGCGAGCAGCGCCAGCCCGATCGGCGCGGCAAGGGTCAGGAATCTGTTCGGCATAGGGTGAATCCGTCCGGTCGTTGGGTCCGGCACGATCTAGGATTCGGGCGGGGGTCCTGTCCGGTGACGATGTTCGTCGCAATGATGACAAAGGCTGACAGGAGATGGGAAAACGGGGCTTGCGGGTCGCGGTCCGAAGGCGCAGGGCGGTTTCCTCTTCCTCCCGATGGCTGCCATGTCCGACCTGTCCTGCCGCCTTGCGACCTTCGACGATCTTGCCGCGATGCGCGGGGTGATGACCCGCGCGATCGACGAGTTGCAGCAGGGTTTTCTCGATCCCGCGCAGGTCGCCGCGAGCCATGCGATCATGGGGCTCGATCGACAGCTCGTCGAGGACGGCACCTATTTCCTGGTCGAGATCGACGGATGCGTCGCCGGGTGCGGGGGCTGGAGCCGGCGCGCCACCCTCTATGGCAACGACGCAAGCGCGGGGCTGCGCGAACCGCGCCTGCTCGACCCGGCGCACGAGGCGGCGCGGGTACGCGCCATGTATACCCACCCCGATTTTACGCGGCGCGGGGTCGGACGCCATATCCTGGCGGCGGCGGAGACGGCGGCGGCCGCGGCGGGTTTCCGCGCGGCGGAGCTGATGGCGACGATGGCGGGCGAGCCGCTCTATCGTGCCTGCGGCTATCGGCCGAAGGAGGCGGTGCTCGACCGCGTCGGAAGCGTCGACATCCCGCTGCTGCGCATGGTCAAGCCGCTTACCCCTGCGGCGCCCTGACGCCTTTCGCTGCGGCCTCCGATGCGCGTCGGAGCGCGTGAATCAAAACCGGTATCTTATGATCTGTCCTGTCCAGGTTGAGGCGGCCTGATAAGCCCCTCCCCTTCAGGGGATGGGTTCGATTTCAAGCCAGACAGGACAGAGTCTGGCGGCGTCATCATGTCTGGATGAACCACGCCGTGTCCCCGCGAAGGTGGGGACCCAGAGCGATGTGATGCCGGCCCCGGCTCTTCGAAGCTCTGGGCTCCCGCCTGCGCGGGAGCACGCGGCTCTGCAAGCCAGGACGATCCGTCCTAGCGCGCCGATTCGCAGATCGTCTCCATCGCGACGAAGGTCGATGTGCTCGCGACGTGCGGCAGGCTCGAAATCTTCTCGCCCAGCACGATGCGATAGCGGCGGATGTCGGGCGTGCGGACCTTGAGCAGATAGTCGAAGCCGCTCGCGATCATGTGGCATTCCTCGACCTCGGGAATCCGGCGTACCGCCGCGTTGAATTCGCGCAACGCCTCCTCGCGCGTGTCGGAAAGCTTGACCTCCGCGAAGGCGACATGGTCGAGGCCGACCTTGGCGGGATCGACGATCGCCCGGAAACCGATGATCAGCCCGCTGTCGACCAGGCGCTTGACCCGCTGCTGACAGGGCGTCTTCGACAGGCCGACGCGCTGCGCGAGCTCGGTATAGGTGATGCGTCCGTCGCGCCCCAGGATCGCGATGATCTTGCGGTCGAACTCATCCAATTCCACTATGATGCCGTCTTTCTTCATCCATTTTGCCTAACTTCTGTCCATATTTTGGTCAAACCGTAAAATAATTGCTTCATATCAGGGCAGATCGACCAATGGCTTTCTGTTATGACGGGCCATGACCATCGCCCCCGACCGCGCGGCTCTTCGCGCCCTCGCTCGCCGTCCCGAAACCGAAATCGTCACCGATCTGCGGCGTGCGCTGGCGGATTCGCCCGCGACTGTCGAGGCGACGACGCGGCGTGGTCTCGCGCTGATTCGCAAGGCGAAGGCCGAGGGCGAGCGCGAGACGCTCGTCGCGCAGCTGATGAATCGCTACCGTCTTTCGACCGAGGAAGGCGTCGTGCTGATGTGCCTCGCCGAGGCGCTGCTGCGCGTTCCCGACAGCGCGACCGCCAATGCGCTGATTCGCGACAAGATCGCCGGACGCCGCTGGAACGAGGGCGAGGACGAGGACAGCCCGCTGATCGTCGCGCTGTCGGCGCGCGGCCTGTCGCTCGGTTCTGCGACGCTGATGCTCGACGCGCTCGGCAGCAAGGCGAACCCGCTGACCCTGCTCAAGGCGATGGTCAGGCGCTCGGGCGAGCCGGTGATCCGGCAGGCGGCACTCGCGGCGATGAAACTGCTCGGCCAGCAGTTCGTGATGGGCCAGACGATCGATGCCGCGGTCAAGCGCGCCGACAAGGCGAAGACGGAGCTCGCGAGCTTCGACATGCTGGGCGAGGCGGCGCGCACCGCGGAGGATGCGCGACGCTATTACGACAGCTATGCCGCGGCGATCGCGCGCATCGGCCGCGACGCCCGACCGGGCGATCCCTTCGCCAACCACGGCATATCGATCAAGCTGTCGGCGCTCCACCCGCGCTACGAATATCTGCAGGGCGATCGCGTCCGCGACGAGCTGGTCCCCAATGTCGTCGAACTCGCGCGCGCCGCGCGCGCGGTCAACATCCCGCTGATGATCGACGCCGAGGAAAGCGACCGGCTCGAACCGCATATGGACGTTTATGCCGCGCTGATCGACGCGGGGCTGGCCGACGACTGGGCCGGGCTCGGCATCGTCATCCAGGCCTATCAGCCGCGCGCGCCCGAAGTGATCCGCTGGGTCGCCGCCAAGGCGCGGGCGCGCGGCGTCAAGCTGTCGATGCGGCTCGTCAAGGGGGCCTATTGGGATACCGAGATCAAGCGCGCGCAGACGCTGGGCCTCGATGATTTCCCGGTGTTCACCGCGAAGAATCACACCGATCTCAACTATATGGTCTGCGCGCAGATCCTGCGCGAATGCCAGGACTGCCTGTTCCCCGCCTTCGCCAGCCACAATGCGATGACGCTGGCCTTCGTCGCCGAACTGTTCGACGGCGCCGATTATGAATTGCAGCGCCTGCACGGCATGGGCGAGGGCGCCCACGACGCGATCCTCGCGCTGTCGCCGCCGCCGCGCCCGGTGCGCGTCTATGCGCCGGTGGGCACGCACCGCGACCTGCTCGCCTATCTCGTCCGCCGCCTGCTCGAAAACGGCGCCAACTCCAGCTTCGTGCACCAGTTCTCCGATCCTGAGGTGACCGCGGAAGACCTTGCGGTCGACCCGCGCAGCATCGCGAGCGTCCCGACGACCATCCCCACCGGGCTGCACCTGTTCGACCCGGCGCGGCGCAATTCGCGCGGCTACGACCTCGGCGATCCGGGGGTGCCCGAGGCGCTGATGGCCGCGATCGCCGGGGCGCGGCGTGGCGACGTGGTCGCCGCGCCGATTGTTGGCGGCGCGGTGCGGGATGGCCGGCCCGAGCCGGTGCGCAATCCCGCGACCGGCGCGACCGTCGGCCAGGTGATCGAGGCCGATGCCGCGGCGGTCGACGCAGCGGTCGCGACGGCGCGCGCTGCGCAACGCGACTGGAGCCTCGCCGGCGGCGCCTTCCGCGCCGAACGGCTCGAACGCGCCGCCGACCTGTTGGAGGAGCGCGACGCCTTCTTCCTCGGCCTTGCGATGGACGAGGCGGGCAAGACGCTCGCCGACGCGATCGCCGAGGTACGCGAGGCGACCGATTTCCTGCGCTATTACGCGGCGCAGGCGCGCGCCGATTTCGCCCATCCCGTCGCGCTTCCCGGCCCGACGGGCGAGCGCAACGAACTGATGCTCGAAGGCAAGGGCGTCTTTGCCTGCATCAGCCCGTGGAACTTCCCGCTCGCCATCTTCCTCGGCCAGGTGTCGGCGGCGCTCGCCGCGGGCAATGCGGTGCTCGCCAAGCCCGCCGAACAGACCCCCCTGATCGCGCATGCCGCGGTGGCGCTGCTGCTCGAAGCCGGCGTGCCGGGCGACGTGCTCCATTATCTGCCCGGACGCGGCGAAACGGTCGGCACGGCGCTGACCGGGCACCCGGACCTGATCGGCGTCGCCTTCACCGGGTCGACCGAGGTCGCGCGGATGATCAACCGCGGCCTTGCCGGGCGCGACGGCCCGATCGCGACGCTGATTGCCGAGACCGGCGGCGCCAACGCGATGATCGTCGATTCGACCGCGCTGCCCGAACAGGTGGCGCGCGACGCGGTGGCGTCGGCCTTCCAGTCGGCAGGGCAGCGCTGCTCGGCGCTGCGCCTGCTGTGCGTGCAGGAGGATGTGGCGGAAACGATGATCGCGATCGTCGCGGGCGCGATGGCCGAACTGAACGTCGGCGACCCGGCGATCCTCTCGACCGACGTCGGCCCGATCATCGATGCTGAGGCGCAGACGAATATCGCCGCCTATGTCGCCGAGGCGCGCAGCGCCGGCCGCGTGATCGCCGAAGCCGCGCGGACGGTGCTGCCCGATGGCGGAACCTTCGTGCCGCCGGTGATGATCCGGCTCGACCATGTCACCGACCTCAAGCGCGAGATTTTCGGCCCCGTGCTGCATGTCGCGACGTGGAAGGGCGGCGAACTCGACGCGCTGATCGATGCGATCAACGCCTCGGGCTACGGCCTGACGCTCGGCATCCACACCCGCATCGACGCGGTCGCGGCGCATGTCGCGGCGCGCGCGCAGGTCGGCAACGTCTATGTCAACCGCAACCAGATCGGCGCGATCGTCGGCTCGCAGCCCTTCGGCGGCCGCGGTCTGTCGGGCACCGGTCCGAAAGCCGGCGGCCCGCACTATCTGCACCGTTTCGCGGAGGAAAAGTCGATCTCGACCGACATCACCGCCGCAGGCGGCAATGCGGCGCTGATGGCGGGGTAATATACGGCGCCCCGGCGAAAGCTGGGGCCGCTATCGGCCTGCTACGACGCCAGCGATCCCGGCTTTCGCTGGGATGACGTGGCTGGCTAGACTCTGATGACTTTAGATTGACCCCCTTCGTCATTGCGAGCGGAGCGAAGCAATCCAGAGCGGTTTGCGCACACTCTGGATTGCCGCTTCGCTTCGCTCCTCGCAATGACGATTCCAACTCATGTCATCATCTTCTAGGCCCCCGGCACGCCCAGCATTCGGGCCTGCGCCTTGATCCGCGCCGCCGCCGCGGGGTTGGCGGCGACGCCGTCCTTCAGCGCCTGCGCCGCCTTCGCCGTCTCGCCCAGCGTCATGCGGCTGCGCATCAGCATGATCCAGCGGTCGACGTCGGACGGGTCGGCCTTCAGCTTCGCTTCGAGGCTGGCGACCATGCCCTCGATCATCGCGTCCTGCTGGCCCTTGGGAAGCTGCGAGGCGGCTTCCATGTCGGCGCGGCTGGGGCCGGGGATCGCGCGCGCGGCGACGGGCATCTCCTCGGCTTTCAGCGGGCGCGCCCGCGTCGCGGCAAGGCGCGGCGCGACGTCGATCTTGTGGATCGCGCCGACCTGCTCGATCGTGCGGCGCAGATCGGCTTCCCACGGTGCGCCCTGCGGCGTGTCGGCGAGCAGCGCGAACCAGGCGTCGATCGCGCCCCGGTGGTCGCCCGCCAGATCCTTTTTCACCGCCATGAAATAGCGCGCGCGCGGGTCCTGCGCATCGAGCGCGATCGCCTTTTCGAACGCTTCGAGTGCCGCAGGGGGCAACGGGTCGCGCTTGCTCGCATAGGCGCGCGCCTCGCCGAGCGCCGACCACAACCCCGCCGATTTCGGCGCGAGGGCGACGGCCCGTTCATAGGCTTCGGCGGCCCCCGGATAATCCTCGAGGTCGAAGCGCGCCGCGCCAAGCGCGGTCCATGCCTCGGCGTCGCCGGGGTTGCTTCGGGTCCGCGCCTCGAGCGCGACGAGGCGGTCGGATGGCGGCGCGTCGGCGGCGGTCATTCCCGCCGGGACGCCGGCCGCGGACCGCGCATCGCGCCACAGCGCATAGCCGACGGCGCCCGCGAGCAGCAGGAAGGCGGCGATCAGGATCGCACGATTGGTGGCCGTCATCTTCTTGCTCTCGTTCATTTTTGCCCCTCGAAAATCCCGGCTGTGATCGCAGGCATATTGCCTTTGCGCGGCGATGGTGTAGCCTTTGAGGATCAAGGTCGGTCAACGATAAAATCGCAAAACAAGGGGTCGCACCGGATTTCCCGATTTGCAGGGGGCAGGTGCCATGGCAGTTTCAGACCACGTCGATCGATCGACGGTGACGGAGGGCGACTCCGCGACCCGGTCGCTTGCGCGGCGCCGGTCCAGACCCTAGGGCACGAACGGGGCAACGGGGGATGGCGGGAATGAGGATGCACGCTGGCACGGGGCGCAGCGCCCGGCCGTGGGCCGCGATGGCGGCCCTTGCGGCGCTGCTGCTCGCGCTGACGGCGGCAGCCCTGATCGCCGCGCCGCCCGCGCGGTCGCAGGGCGAAAGCGGCGGGCGCTTCCTGGGCGTCGCGTCCTGCGCGGGCTCGACCTGCCATGGCCGGATGGAAGGCGACGGCACCGTCGTTCGCCAGGACGAGCTGATGCGCTGGCAGGACCCCTCCACCCCCGGCGGCGCGCACAGCCGCGCTTGGGCGGTGCTCGGCAATGGCCGCAGCCAGTTCATCGCGCGCAACCTCGGCATCGGGGATCCGGCGCGGGCGCCGATGTGCCTCGGCTGTCACAGCGACGCTGCCGTCAGCCGCGGCACCGCGCCGCTCGCCGACGGGGTGAGCTGCGAATCGTGCCACGGTCCGGCGGGCGGCTGGATCGCGAGCCATTATGCCGGCGTCGGCACCAACGCCAATCCGGGGGCGGAGATGCGCGAGAAGCATCTGGCGAATCTGCGTGCTGGCTTGCGCAAGCTGGAGGACCCGGTGGTGCGCGCCGGCGTATGCGTCGATTGCCATTTCGGCGCGGCGGGCGAGGGGCAGTTCGTCACTCACCGCATCATGGCCGCGGGGCATCCGCGCATCGCGTTCGAACTCGACCTCTTTTCCTCGCTCCAGGCGCATCATCAGGAGGATGAGGACTATGGCTGGCGCAAGTTCGGGGCGCCGTCGGCGCGCACCGACCATGTCCAGATGTGGGCGGTGGGGCAGGCGACCGCACTCGAACGCAGCCTCGCGCTGTTCCAGTCGAAGCGCGGGACCGAAGGGATTTTTCCCGAATTCTTTTTCCTCGACTGCCACAGCTGCCACCGCCGCATCTACGACCAGGCGAAGCCGGTGAAGACGGGCCTCGACAATCCGGGCCGCCCCGGCATTCCCGAGGGCATGCCGCCCTATAATGACGAGAATCTGATCATGCTGGCGGCGGCGGCGCGCGTCGCGGCGCCGGCGCTGGCCGACCAGCTCGCGGTGCGCAGCGCGGCGTTCCACCGGGCGATGGCGACCGACCGGCCGAGCGCCGTCGCCGCGGCGGCGCAGCTCGCGCAGACGGTCGCGGCGCTCAAGGGCGCCTTCGCCGCGCGCCGTTTCGCCGGCACCGATACGTTCACGATGGTCGACGCGATCGCCGCGAAGGCGGTCAGCGACCGCTTCACCGACTATGCGGGGTCGCAGCAGGCGGTGATGGGGGTCGACACGCTGCTCGGCGCGATGGTCTCTTCGGGGCGCGTCACGGTCGGCGCGGCGGCGGGCATCCGCAGCGACATCGACCGCGCCTATACCGCGGTCGCCGACCCCAACAGCTACAAGCCGTCCGAATTCCATGCGGCGCTGGGCCGCGCGGTGCAAGCGATCCGGGCGCTGCGGTGAGGGCGATGACGATCCGCGCGCGCCTGTTCCGCGCCTCCGCGCAGGCGGTCATGGCCTCGCTGCTGCTCGCTTCGTGCGGGGGTGGTGGCGGCAGTTCGACGCCGACCCCGTCGCCCGCTCCGACCCCGGCCCCCACGCCGACGCCGACCGGCGTCTATGTTCCGCCCGCCGCCGAAGCGCTGAGCGTCGCCGACGTGCAGACGATCCTCGCGCAGGCGATTGCAGAGGCACAGGCGCGCGGCCTGCCGTCGGTGATTGCGGTGACCGACCGCGTCGGCAATGTCCTGGGCGTCTTTCGCATGACCGGCGCGCGCGCGACCGCGACGACCTCGCCGGCGCCGAACGGCGACAGCATCGACGCGCAGAACGTCACCTTCCCCGCTGAAGGCGGCGCGATCGCCAAGGCGATCACCGGCGCCTATCTGTCGAGCGGCGGCAACGCCTTTTCGACCCGCACCGCGAGCCAGATCGTCCAGCAGCATTTCCCGCCCGCGCCGACCACCGTGGGGCTGGAAAGCGGGCCGCTGTTCGGGGTGCAGTTCAGCCAGTTGCCGTGCAGCGACCTGTCGGCGCGCTTCGGCGCGGCGGGCGGCGCGGCGCTGATCGGGCCGAAGCGCTCGCCGCTCGGCCTCGCCGCCGATCCGGGCGGCTTTCCGCTCTACAAGAATGGCGTGCTCGTCGGCGGCATCGGCGTGATGGGCGACGGCGTCTACGGCAGCGATCCCGACATCCTCGACATCGACGACGATGCCGAGGAGGCGATCGCGCTCGCCGGCACGCGCGGGTTCGAGGTGCCGGCCGGCATCCTTGCCGACCGGATCAGCATCGACGGCACGACCCTGCGCTTTTCCGACGCCAGCTATGCGGGGCTGAAGGCGGGCGGCGGCGCGAGCTTCGCGAGCCTGAACGGCACCGCCGGCAATCTCGTCGCGGTCATCGGCTATGCCGGCGCGGCGGTCGTCGCCGGGACCGCCTATGGCAGCGAGGCGTCGGGCATCCGACCATCGACCGGCGCCGAATTTTCGAACCGCGACGCGTTCGTGCTGTCGGACGGCAGCGGCGCTAACCGTTACCCGATCCGCGCCGGCACCGACGGCGCGACCAACGGCGCGCCGCTCACCGAGGCCGAGGTGCGCGCGGTGCTGGAAGAGGCGTTCGCGGTGATGAGCCGCGCGCGCGCGCAGATTCGCCGTCCGCTCGACAGCCGTGCACAGGTGTCGATCAGCGTCGTCGACACGCACGGCGCGCCGCTCGGCATCGTGCGCTCGCCCGACGCGCCGATCTTCGGCACCGACGTCAGCTTGCAGAAGGCGCGCACCGCCGCCTTCTTTTCCGGGGCGCAGGCGGGCGCGGAACTCAGCGCCAACGCCAGCGCCGACGTGCGCCAGTTCGTTCCCGCGCTACGCAGCTTCCTGAACGATCCGGCGGCGCTGACCGGCACCATCGCCTTCCCCGACCGCGCGAACGGCAATCTGTCGCGCCCCTATTTCCCCGATGGCGAGGTCGGGCGGCCGAACGGGCCGCTGTCGCGCCCGATCGCGCAGTTCAATCCCTTTTCCACCGGGCTCCAGTCGGCGCTGATCATCGGCAATCTCGGCCAGCACCTCGGCTTCGTGTCGGGGGCGAGCGCGACCGACACGCCGCAGCGCTGCACGACGCTGCCCGATGTCGCGCCGGGCATGAACCGTCTGCAGAACGGCATCCAGATCTTTCCGGGTTCGGTCCCCATCTATCGCGGCGACCGGCTCGTCGGGGCGATCGGGGTGTCGGGCGACGGCATCGACCAGGACGACATGATCAGCTTCCTCGGTGCGCACAACGGCGGCGCGCGCGCCGGCGGCATCGGCAATGCGCCCGCCGCGATGCGCGCCGACCGGGTCGTCGTGCGCCTCGCCGACGGCAAGACGGTGCGCCTGCGCTACATCGCCTGTCCGTTCGCGCCCTTCCTCGACACGGCGCAGCAGAATGTCTGCGACGGGCTGTAGGCGATGAGCGCGGGGGCAAGCCTTTGGCCGATCGTCGCCAGCCTGGCCGCACAGGGCGCGCCCGCCGGCGAGCCCCCCTCGGCCCCGCCCGCCGCCGCAGCGCCGCAAGCCGACGAACCGGTGCCGCCCCCGCCGCCGGTCGAGTGGAAGGAAATGCTCGACGACGATTTCGTCACCCGGATTCTCGACGGGCGTCGCCGGCCGGGGTATCGCCCCGACCTTCCCGAACGATCCAGCCAGGACAATGTCGGCGCGCTGCGGCCGCCGCCGCCGCAGGCCTTTCCGGGGATCGAGGATCAGCTTCCGATCCCCGACCGCTGGCGGCTGATCGAGACGCTGGGGGTGGTCAAGGAACGCTGGTTCGACCCCTATCACCAGAACACGCTGAAGGGCGACCGGCCGATCGACCGTGACAAGGTGAAGTGGCTGCCGATCCGGGGCGACGACTGGTTCTTCGTCGCCAACCTGATTTCGGACGCGGTAGTCGAACCGCGCACCTTCCCGATCCCGAACGGCATCCAGACGTCGGCGCGCCCGGGCAGCCTCGATGTGTTCGGCAAGAACCGCAGCGTCGTGCTGTCGCAGACGCTGATCGGCGGCTTCGCGCTGATCAAGGGCAACACCGCATTCAAGCCGCCCGACGTCGAATATCGCCTGACGCTCGCCTATAATGTCAACCATGTCGACGTGCCCGAACGGCGCGTGCTCGACGTGCGTCCGTCGCGGCCCAGCCATCGCACCGACGCGTTCCTGGGGGTGCAGGAAGCCTTCGTCGACAAGCATCTGGGCAACGACAGCGATCGCTACGACTTCCATTCGATTCGCGTCGGCATCCAGCCGTTCCAGAGCGATTTTCGCGGCTTCCTGTTCAACGACAGCCAGCTCGGCATCCGGCTGTTCGGCAACCGCGACAACAACCGCTTCCAATATAATCTCGCGGCCTTCTGGCGGCTGGAAAAGGATACCAACAGCGGCCTCAACGACGTCACCCAGACGCCGCGCGACGATTTCGTCCTCACCGCCAATCTCTATCGGCAGGATTTCCCGTTTGTCGGCCTGACCAGCCAGATCAGCGCGACGTGGAACATCAACCGCGAACGCGACGACATCCAGATCGACCATAACGGCTTTCCCGTGCGACCGGCGCTGCTCGGCGATCTGCGCGGGCGATCCTACGACGTCGTCTATTTGGGCTATGGCGCCGACGGGCGTATCGGGCGCCTCAACCTGACCGCCAGCCTCTATGCCGCGCTGGGACGGGATCGCAACAGCATCTTCACCAGCCGCCCGGCGCGGATTCGCGCGGGGTTTGGGGCGGCCGAGCTCAGCTACGATCAGGATTGGATGCGGTTCCGCCTCTCGGGCCTCTATGCGACCGGCGACGGCGATCCCTATGACGACGTCGAAGGCGGCTTCGACGCGATCTTCGAAAACCCGGTCTTCGCCGGCGCCGATACCAGCTACTGGATCCGCCAGACGATTCCGTTCGCGGGCGGCGGGCGCGCGATCTCGATCAACGGCCGCAACGGCATCCTCAATTCGCTGCGCTCGTCGAAGGAAGAGGGGCAGTCGAATTTCAACAACCCCGGCACGATCCTGGTCGGCGCGGGGGGCGATTTCGACCTGTCGCCCGAGATGCGGGTCAGCACCAATTTCAACCATCTGTGGTTCCAGGATACCGCGACGCTGCAGGTGCTGCGCAGCGAAGGGTCGATCCCGACCGACATCGGCTGGGACCTGTCGGTCGCCGGCATCTGGCGGCCCAGGGCGACGCAGAATATCGTCGGGCGTCTGAGCGCCGCGGTCCTGCTCCCCGGCAAGGGGTTCAGGGACCTGTTCGAAAATAAGGCGCGGGACGATGCCTATGTGTCGATCCTCGCCAATCTGGTGCTGAGTTTCTAGCCGATGATCCGCACGCTCCTCGCCCTCTTCGCCTTCGTGCTGACGATGCTCGCGGTCGGCCCGCATGCCGCGCGCGCGTCCGAGGGAGAAAAGCCGGTCAAGGTCGAGTATCGCTTTACCCCGCCCGCCCCGCGCGAACAGAGCGAGGCGGAGATGATTGCGAAGTCGGAGGGCTGCTACAGCTGCCACGTCCGCACCGACCGGCCGACGATGCACGCGAGCCCCGCGGTGCGGCTCGGCTGCACCGACTGCCACGGCGGCGACGCGGCTCAGGTCGGCGACCCGCGCCTTGGCTACGACGATCCGCGCAACCGGGCGGTGATGGCGCGCGCCCACCCGCAGCCGACGCTGCCGGGCGCGTGGGGCGACACCTCGGCGAACCCGAAGCGCAGCTACACGCTGCTCAACAAGGAGGCGCCCGAATTCATCCGCTTCGTCAACCCCAGCGACTATCGCGTCGCGCGCGAGGCGTGCGGCGCCTGCCATCAGGAGACGATCGAGGCGGCCGAGCGGTCGCTGATGGCGACGGCGGCGATGTTCTGGGCGGGCGGCGCCTACAACAACGGCATCCTGCCGTTCAAGAACTCGCTGTTCGGGGAAGCCTATACGCGCGAGGGCGTGGCGGCCTGCCTATTGTCGCCCTCTTCGCTGCTGACCGCTGAAGAGTATAAGGAGGCTTGCAAGCCGAACTTCGGCTTCGACAAGATATTGACCGACGCGGAAAAGAAGCGCGGCGCGCTCGCCAAAATCTATCCGCTGCCGCGCTGGAACGTCATGCCGCCCAGCGACGTGTTCCGCGTCTTCGAGCGCGGCGGGCGCAACGTCAGCACCCAGTTCGCCGAGGTCGGGCTACCCAACCCGACGGGGCAGATCCAGCGGCTCGAGGAGCCGGGGCGCCCCGACCTCAAACAGTCGAACCGCGGGCCGGGCACCGGGCTGCGCGTCGCGATCGCGGTGCTCAACATCCACAAGACGCGCCTCAACGACCCCTATATGTGGTTCATGGGCACAAACGACCAACCCGGCGACTACCGCCATTCGGGCTGCGCGGGGTGCCATGTCGTCTATGCCAACGACCGCGAGCCGCGGCACAGCCTGATCTATGCCCAATATGGCCGCGACGGAGAGAGTGCGACGATCGACCCGACGATCGCCGGCAAGAAGGCGAAGCCCGAAGGCGACGGCCATGATAGCGGCCACGGCGCGCTGATCGACCCGGCGGCCCCGGCGCGCGAGCGGGGCGAATCGGGGCATCCGCTGACCCACGCCTTCACGCGCGCGATCCCGACCTCGCAGTGCATGACCTGCCACATGCACCAGCCGAACATCTTCCTGAATTCCTATCTCGGCTACACGATGTGGGACTATGAATCGGACGCGCCGCAGTTGTGGCCCGGCCCGGACAATACCGCGCCGCGCCCGCCGGGGATGAGCGACGCCGACTATCAGCGCCTCTACAAGCAACAGCATTATCCGACCGCGGCCGAGGTGCACCGGACGCTCGAACGCAACCCGGAAGGGGCGGGACCGCGCGGGCTGTGGTCCGACGTCGAGTTCCTGCGCGACGTTTATGACGTCAACGACACGAACAGGGTGACGCAGTTCGCCGACTATCACGGCCACGGCTGGAACTTCCGCGGCGTCTTCAAGCGCGACCGCAACGGCAATCTGCTCGATGCCGAGGGCAATATGGCGACCTACGGCACCGACACGGCGCATATCGTCGACCCGAACGATCCCGAGAAATGGCGCAAGAACTGCGCGAGCTACAGCGATGCGAAGCAGCGCGACCTCTGCCTGGCGAGCGCCGATCTGGGCCGGCCGGGGGTCGAAGGCAAGTTCGTGCCCCCCGGCCTCAACCCCGGCAAGACGGTCCACATGATGGACATCCACGCCGAAAAGGGCATGCAGTGCGCCGACTGCCATTTCGCGCAGGATTCGCACGGCAACGGCTATATCCAGGGCGAGGTCGCCAATGCGATCGAGATCGGTTGCAAGGATTGCCACGGCACCGCCGACGCGCTGCCCAACCTGCTGACCTCGAATGTCGCGGCGCGGCCGCAGGGCACCAACCTTGCGCTGCTCCGCAACCCCGATGGCCGGCGCCGCTTCGAATTCCGCTATGACGACGACGGCGAGGTCACGGGCCTGATCCAGCGCTCGATCGTCGATCCGAAGCTCGAATGGCAGGTCAGCCTCGTCAAGCAGGCGGTGACGCCGGGGCCGCATTTCAACGCGAAGGCGGCGCGCGCCAAGCTGATGTCGCGGTCGGGCGCCGACGACGGCAGCTTCGCCTGGGGGCCGGGGGTGGCAAAGGCGGATCGCGCGCATGGCGACGACCGCATGACCTGTTTCACCTGCCACCTGTCGTGGACGACGAGCTGCGGCGGCTGCCACTTGCCGATCGAGGCGAACTGGAAGACCAGCTCGCACCATTTCGAAGGGGAGGAATCGCGGAACTTCGCCACCTACAACCCGCAGGTGGCGCGCGACGAGATGTTCCAGCTCGGCCGGCACCAGCTCACCAAGCCGGGCGAGCCCGACACCGACGGCAACCCGCGCGGTATCATCGCGCCGGTGCGCTCGTCGTCGGCGCTGATCCTGTCGTCGACCAACGTCAACCGCGAGCGCATCTATGTGCAGCAGCCGCCGATCTCGGCCGCGGGCTTCTCCAGCCAGGCCTTCGCGCCGCACTTCCCGCACACGGTCCGCCGCCAGGAAACCAAGCAATGCACCGACTGCCACCTGTCTGCGGCCGACGACAATAATGCGATCATGTCGCAGCTGCTGCTGATGGGCACCAATTTCGTCAACTTCGTCGGGCTCAACGTCTGGTCGGGGCTGGAGGACGGTTTCCAGGCGACGCGCGTCACCGAATGGGACGAGCCGCAGGCGGTGATCGGCAGCTATCTGCAGAAATACGCCTATCCCGACTATTGGCGCCTGCACGTCGAACGGAACGGGCGCGAACTGAAGAACTGGGTGCGCGGCAAGACCTTCGACAGCAAGGGGTCGGGCGAATCCCGCGCACTCGAGGAATTCCGCAATATCGTGCAGGGGACGAGCGGCCGGGTGAACTGCCTCCAGCAGCGCGGCGAATATATGTTCGTGGCAGAGGGCAAGGGCGGTTTCCGCGTCTATGACGTCGCCTCGATCGGCAACAAGGGCTTTTCCGAACGCATCACGCGCGCGCCCTTCTCGCCGCTCGGCCACGACACGCATGTGAAGACCCGCAATGCGACCTGCATGGCGATCGGCACCAACCAGCCGATCAGCATGGAACGCAACGATTTCATCCGGAAGCACTTCCCGCAGAATCACGAGCAGGCGCTGCACCCGCTCTATCGCTATGCGGTCGTCACCGACAGCGTCGAGGGGCTGATCCTCGTCGACATCGACACGCTGGCCGACGGCGAGTTCCGCAACAACAAGCTGTCGCGGGCGCTGACCTGGAACCCCGACAATCTGCTTGCAGGGGCGCGGCACGTGACGCTGGCGGGCGACCACGCCTATATCGCCGCCGACAGCGGGCTCGTCGTGGTCGACCTGTCGACGCCGCTCGAACCGAAGGTGACGGCGCGGCTGCCGCTGACCGGCGCGCGCGCCAGCGCGGCGCAGTTCCGCTATCTGTGGGTGAGCGATGCCGAGGGGGTGAAGCTGTTCGACATCACCCGCATGGACCGGCCGGTGCCGGTGCCCGAAGGGACGGTGCGGCTCGCCGATGCGCGCAAGCTCTATGTCGCGCGCACCTATCTGTATGTCGCGGCGAAGCAGGACGGGCTGGTGATCGTCGACGTGACGCGGCCTGCGGCGCCGGTCGCGTGGCCGGGGCTGACCTTCGGCGGCGCGATGAGCGATGCCGAGGACGTCATCGTCGGATCGACCAACGCCTCACTCTTCGCCTATGTCGCCGACGGGCGGAACGGCATCAAGGTGCTCCAGCTCACCAGCCCCGACAATCCGGGCCTCTACGGCTTCTCGCCGAAGCCGACGCCCGAGCTGATCGCGTGGGCGAAGACGCCGGCGCCCGCGCTCGCGCTGTCGAAGGGGCTCGACCGCGACCGCGCGGTCGATGAAAGCGGCGGTCAGATCGCGATCTTCGGCCGCATCGGCTCGCGCCCCTTCACCCGGCCCGAGATGGAGAAGCTGTTCCTCAACGGCAAGGGCCTGGTCTACAAGGTCAGCGACGCGGTCGACGAAGCGGGCTGGCGCCCGCCGCTGCGCTGGGGCGATTAGGGCCGGGGTCCGAGCTGGAGCGTCGAGCCCTATATCTGACTCACCCGATCGAAACGGCGCAGATTTAGAGCATGATGACATCGGTTGAGTTCGTCATTGCGAGCGGCGAAGCCGCGCGGCAATCCAGAGTCGCGTAAACCGCCCTGGATTGCTTCGCTCCGCTCGCAATGACGAAGCGGGTCAATCCAAAGTCATCGCTCTATATGCTCCGCGCAAGACCCGCCAGCGAGGAGCCCCGAAACGCAAAAGGGCGGCCCGCAGGCCGCCCTTTCGTCGTTTCGCTGTGGCGAAGGCTTATTCGCTTGCGGGCTGGAGGTTGACCGCCGCGAACTTGCCGCGATCGTCGACCTCGATGTCGAAGGCGACGCGGTCGCCCTCTTCGAGGCCGGCCATGCCGGCGCGCTGTACCGCGCTGATGTGGACGAAGGCGTCGGCCTGTCCATCATCGCGCGCGATGAAGCCGAATCCCTTGGTCGTGTTGAAGAACTTGACCGTGCCCGACGTGCGCTCGCCGGTAAGCTGGCGCCGACCGCGCGCGCCGCCGGGGCGCTCGCCGCCGCGATCGTCGCGCCGCGGCGCGAATTCCTCGACCGGCATCGGTTCGCCCTCGATCTTGAGGTCGATCGCCGACACCTTGCCGTTGCGCTCGACGAGCGTGAAGCCGAGCGGCTGGCCCGAGGCGAGCCCTTGCAGCCCCGCCTGCTCGACCGCGCTGATGTGGACGAACACGTCCTCGCCGCCGTCGTCGCGTGCGATGAATCCGAATCCCTTTGCCGGGTTGAAGAATTTCACCTGGCCCTGGCCCTCGCCGACGACCTGCGCGGGCATGCCGCCACCGCGTCCGCCGCCGAAGCCGCCGCGATCGCCGCCGCCGAATCCGCCGCGGTCACCACCGCCGAAACCACCGCGATCCCGATCGCCGAACCCGCCACGGCCGCCGCCATAGCTGTCGCCGCTGTAGGGCGCCGGTTCGAAACTGTCGAAATTGCCGAAGTCATCGCGCTTGCCGCGTCCCCGATGGCCGCGGCGATCCTTGTTGAAACTCATTGCTTAGTAGTCGCTTTCGGTTCGTCCACACCCCATTTACCGGCTCATTGCGCCGGACGGGGACGCAGTTCACCATGAGCACAGACTCGTCCCGTGCCGCTTGCGGCGCAATATATAGCCTATATGAATGGCTTCTGCGAACAGAAAATGCACGGCGTCGGTGCCCGGTTTCGCACGCTTTGCCGCGCGACGCGGAAAGCCCGGCGCGGCCGCGCAAACCAGTCATTGAGCGACGCGGCCGCTTCGCCTAAGGCGGGCGCATGAGCGTATATTTCCACGAAGAAGACCTGCCCGAAGGCGTGCTGGGGCCCGGCGCCGTCGCGATCGATACCGAAACGATGGGGCTCAACCCGCTGCGCGACCGGCTGTGCCTCGTCCAGATCAGCGACGGTTCGGGCGACGAGCATCTCGTCCGCTTCGGCCCCGGCAGCGCCTATGACGCGCCGGTGCTGAAGGCGATACTGACCGACCCCGGCCGCCTGAAGCTCTTTCATTTCGCGCGTTTCGACATCGCCGCGCTGCAGCATGCGCTGGGGGTCGTCACCGCGCCCGTCTATTGCACCAAGATCGCCTCGAAGCTGGTGCGCACCTACACCGACCGCCACGGGCTCAAGGAACTGGTGCGCGAACTGCTGGGGCAGGAAGTGTCGAAGCAGCAGCAGTCGAGCGACTGGGGCGCCGCCGAACTGACCGAGGCGCAGCGCGACTATGCCGCGAGCGACGTGCGCTTTCTCCACGCGATGAAGACCGTGCTCGACGCGCGGCTCGCGCGTGAGGGGCGTACCGAACTGGCGCAGGCCTGTTTCGACTTCCTGCCGGCGCGCGCGGCGCTCGACCTCGCGGGCTGGCCCGAGGTCGACATCTTCGCGCATACGTGATGACGATGAGCGAGCGAGCCGGCTGAGCCATGTCCGAACGCGCCGACCTTGATCGCACGATGCGCCGCATGTGGGCGGCGCGCGGGTCGAACCACGACCGCGTCGTGCGCCTGCTGCGCTTCGCGCTGCCGGTCGTCATCGGCGTCATCGCCGCGGTGCTCGTCTTCTCTCCCTTCACCCAGCGCGCCGAGGTGAGCTTCCTGCTCGCCAAGGACAAGGTCGAGGTGGCGCAGGAACGGATGCGCGTGACGCGCGCCGAATATCGCGGACAGGATGCGAAGGGACAGCCTTTCGCGCTGGTCGCGGGCAGCGCGGTGCAGAAGTCGAGCGCCGAGCCGATCGTGCGGATGACCGACCTGTCGGGTGCGATCCGCCTCGCCGACGGGCCCGCGACGATCGCCGCGCGGCAGGCGCAATACGACATGGACAGCGAAAAGGTGTCGGTGCCCGGCCTCGTGCAGGTCAAGAGCGCCGACGGCTATCGGATCGATGCGCAGGGCGTCGCGATCGACCTCAAGAACCGCAGCCTCGCCGGCGGATCGGGGGTCGACGGGACGCTCAACATCGGTCATTTCTCCGCCGATGAACTCTATGCCGATCTGGACCGGCGGATCGTGCGCCTGTCGGGCAACGCGCGGCTGAGGATCAACCAGGGAGTGCTCAAATGAACCGTCCGTCATCCGGCTGGAAGGGTTTCGCGCTCGGCGGCGCGAGCTTCGCGCTGACCAGCCTTGCCATCCTCGCCGCGGGGCAGGGCGGCGGCGCCGCGCATGCGCAGGCGCTCGCGAATCACAACAGCGGCGCCCCCGTCGATTTCTCGGCCGGCAGCATCGAGGTGCAGGATCGCGCCGACCGCGTCGTCCTCGCCGGCAATGTCCGCGTGACGCAGGCCGGGCTGACCGTCACCGCGCCGCGCATGACCGTCGCCTACACGCGGCAGGGCGGCACCGACGTCAACCGGCTCGACGCGACCGGCGGCGTCACCGTGACCAAGGGCGACGAAACCGCGAAGGGCAATGTTGCCATCTACGACCTCGACCGGCGGCTGATCACGATGGTCGGCAATGTCGAGTTGCGCCAGCGTGGCAACCGCCTGTCGGGCGGGCGGCTGCTGATCGACCTCAATTCGGGGCGCGCGACCGTCGACGGCCGTGGTGCCGCGCGCGGCCCCGACGGCACCGCGGTGCAGGGCGGCACTGGCGGCCGCGTGACCGGTACCTTCACCGTGCCGGAGCGCAAGGGGCAGTAACCGGGCAGGCCGGCGGAGCCCCCTTCCGGTAGGGGAGGGCGGTTTATCCGTGCCTTGGCGTTCGCGCCCCGCGCCCCTACATGGGGCATTCATGCCGCCCGACACGATCTCCTCTGCCGATGCGGCACGCGAACCGCCCGTTCTTGCGACGCTGAAGCGCTTCCTGCCCTATCTGTGGCCGGTAGGGCATCGCGGGCACAAGGTGCGCATCGTCCTCGCCGCGCTGATCGTGCTCGCGTCGAAGGGGGTGCAGCTTTCGATGGGCTTCCTCTACGGCGCCGCGATCGACCGCATGGCGCCGGGGATGGAGGAAGGCGTGGCGCTCGCGATCGGGCTGGTGCTCGCCTATGCCGGCGCGCGCTTCGCGGGCGTGCTGTTCGACAATCTGCGCAACGTCGTCTTCGAGCGCGTCGGGCAGGACGCGACGCGCGAACTGGCGACCGCGACCTTCACCCATCTTCACGCGCTGTCACTGCGCTTCCACCTCGCGCGGCGCACCGGCGAGGTGACGAAGGTGATCGAGCGCGGGACCAAGAGCATCGATACGATGCTCTATTTCCTGCTGTTCAACATCGCGCCGACGCTGATCGAGCTGGTCGCGGTGCTCGTCATCTTCTGGAGCAAGTTCAGCTTCGGCCTCGCGGGCGCGACCGCGCTGATGGTCGTCGTCTATATCGTCTTCACCCGCCGCGTCACCGACTGGCGCAACGCGCTACGGACCCGGATGAACGATCTCGACACGCTGACCGTCGGGCGCAGCGTCGACAGCCTGCTCAATTACGAGACGGTCAAATATTTCGGCGCCGAGGCGCGCGAGGCGGCGCGCTATCGCGACGTCGCCGACCAATATGCACGCGCCGCGGTGAAGAGCGAGAACAGCCTCGCCTGGCTCAACGTCGGGCAGAGCCTGATCACCAACGCGGCGATGGCGGGGGCGATGGCCTATACGGTGTGGGGCTGGTCGAAGGGGCAGTTCGCGGTCGGCGACGTGGTGCTAGTGAACACGCTGCTTGCGCAGCTCTTTCGCCCGCTCGACATGCTCGGCATGGTCTATCGCGTCATCCGCCAGGGGCTGATCGACATGGAGGCGATGTTCCGCCTGATCGACACCCCGCCGGAGATCGCCGATGCCCCCGATGCCTGGCCGCTGGTGGTGGCCGGCGGCGCGGTGACGTTCGACAATGTCGTCTTCGGCTACGAACCCGACCGCACGATCCTGAACGGGGTCAGCTTTGCGGTCGGGGCGGGCGAGACGCTGGCGATCGTCGGGCCGTCGGGGGCGGGCAAGTCGACGATCGCGCGGCTGCTGTTCCGCTTCTACGATCCGCAGCAGGGGCGCGTCCTGATCGACGAACAGGATATCGCGCAGGTCACGCAGGCCAGCCTGCGCGCTGCGATCGGCATCGTCCCGCAGGATACGGTGCTGTTCAACGACAGCATCGGCTACAATATCGCCTACGGCCGCGAGGGTGCGAGCGCCGGGGCGATCGCGGCGGCGGCCGAGGGTGCGGCGATCGACGGCTTCATCGCGCTGCTGCCGCAAGGCTATGACACCGAGGTGGGCGAGCGCGGGCTCAAGCTGTCAGGCGGCGAAAAGCAGCGCGTCGCGATCGCGCGCACCCTGCTCAAGAACCCCCCGGTGCTGATCCTCGACGAGGCGACGAGCGCGCTCGACAGCCGGACCGAAGCGGCGATCCAGGCGACGCTCGACCGCATCGCCGAACGGCGCACGACGCTGGTCATCGCGCACCGCCTGTCGACGGTGACGGGCGCCGACCGCATCATCGTGCTCGAAAAGGGGCGGGTGGCGGAAACCGGGACGCACGACCAGCTGCTGGCGATGCGCGGCCTTTACGCCGACATGTGGGCCCGCCAGCAGGCGGAGAAGGAAGAGGGGACGGTCTAGGGCCGATATCCGAAGCGACATTGATGCCTTGCCGCGGGCTTTCTGCCCAATCGCAACGGAATCACTTGAGTTGCTTGACCGGCCGCCGCGCCGCCCTTTAGGCTGGGCCATGCCGCACGACACCAGCCTGATCGGAACCATCGTCGCCGGGCTCGGCGTGGCGTTCCTGATGGGCGCGCTCGCGCATCGGCTGCGCGTCGCGCCGATCGTCGGTTATCTGCTCGCCGGGGTGATCGTCGGGCCGTTCACGCCGGGAATCGTCGCCGACACCGGACTGGCGCTTCAATTGGCCGAGATCGGCGTGATCCTGCTGATGTTCGGGGTCGGGCTGCATTTCTCGCTCAAGGACCTGCTCGCGGTGCGCGGGATCGCGGTGCCCGGGGCGATCGTCCAGATCTCGGTCGCCAGCGCGCTCGGCATCGCGCTGGGCCTGTGGCTCGGCTGGCCGTTCGCCGGCAGCGCGATCTTCGGCCTCGCGCTGTCGGTCGCGAGCACCGTGGTGCTGCTGCGCGCGATGCAGGCGCAGGACCTGATCGAGACCGAAAGGGGGCGGATCGCGGTCGGCTGGCTGATCGTCGAGGATCTGGCGATGGTGCTGGCGCTGGTGCTGCTCCCCGCGATGCTCGGTTCGCGCGGCGACGAGGCGAACGCGATGGGGCTGCTGCGCTCGACCGCGATCGTGCTGCTCAAAGTGACGGGCTTCGTCGCGCTGATGCTCGTGTTCGGGCGGCGGGTGCTGCCCGCGGTGCTGCACTGGGTCGCGCATTCGGGATCGCGCGAGCTGTTCCGGCTGTCGGTGCTGGCGATCGCGCTGGGCGTCGCCTTCGGCGCCGCGGTGATCTTCGACGTGTCCTTCGCGCTCGGCGCCTTCTTCGCCGGGATGATCCTGGGCGAGACGCAGCTTTCGCGCCGCGCGGCGGAGGAGACGCTGCCGCTGCGCGACGCATTCGCGGTGCTGTTCTTCGTGTCGGTGGGCATGCTGTTCGACCCCCGCGTGATCTTCGAACAGCCGGGGCCGCTGATCGCCACCGTCGCGATCATCATGGTCGGCAAGTCGGCGGCGGCGTGGGGGATCGTGCGCGCCTTCGGCCATTCGAACCAGACCGCGCTGACCATCGCCGCCAGCCTCGCGCAGATCGGCGAATTCTCCTTCATCCTCGCCTCGCTCGGCGTCGGGCTGAAAGTCATGCCCGACGCGGCGCGCGACCTGATCCTCGCGGGGTCGATCCTCTCGATCCTCTTCAACCCGCTCGTCTTCACGCTCGCGATCCGGTGGACGCGCGGCGAGGAAGCGGAGGCGCCGCCCGATGCCCCCGATTCGCCCCCGCCCGAACGCGAGGCGGCGCGCACGGTGCTGATCGGCTACGGCCGCGTCGGCAGCCATATCGGCACGCTGCTGTGCGGGCGCGGCGAGGCGCTGACGGTGATCGAGGACCAGAAGGACCGCGCGGCGGCGGCCGGCGAGGCGGGGGCGATCGTGATCGTCGGCAACGCCGCGAGCGAGGCCGTGCTGCGCCAGGCGCGGATCGACAGTGCCGCGACGCTGCTGATCGCGATCCCCGAGGGGGTCGAATCGGGCGCGATCGTGCGGCGCGCGCGCGCGATCAACCCGAAGCTGCTGATCGTCGCGCGCGCGCATTCGGACGAAGAGGTCGATGATCTCGTGCGCCGCGGCGCCGATCATGTCGTGATGGCCGAACGCGAAACCGCCGCGCGGATGGCCGAGCGGGCGCTGCGAGCGCGCGGTTAGGGAGCCGAATCGCGCCTTCGTGCGTTGATCGGCCGAGTCATCAGGGAGATCATGTCATGCTCAAGGCCGGGGTTTTCGCATTCGCCGCCGCCGCGCTGTCGCTATCCGCCGCGTCGGCGCTCGCGCAACAGGGCGCGCCCGACGAACCGACGCTCAAGAAGACCGGCGATTCGGTCACCGAACCCTTCGACGGCAAGGAAGCACCGGAGAAATTGAAGGCGATTCAGGACGATCCCTATTCGCTCGCCGGTCTGGGCAAATGCGCGGCGATCATCCGCGAGGTTCAGGAACTGAACGCCGTCCTCGGCCCCGACGTCAACGAGCGCGTCGACAAGAGCCTGGCGAAGAAGCGCGAGGAAACCGCCGGCCGCGTCGCGGGCACCGTCGCCGGCTCGGTCATCCCCTTCGGCGGACTGATCGGCGAGGTGACGGGCGCCAATGCCGAACGGCGGCGCTATGCCGAGGCGGTCTATGCCGGCACCGTCCGGCGCGGCTTCCTGAAAGGCGTCGGGCTTCAGCGCGGTTGCAAGGCGCCGGCGCGGCCCTAGGATCGGGGGAACGGGGGAACATGAACGTCGAGGATATCCGTCCGTTCCGCGTCGCGGTGCCGCAGGCCGCGATCGACGACCTGCGGGACCGGCTCGCGCATACGCGCTGGCCGGAGAAGGAGACCGTCGCCGATTGGGACCAGGGCGTTCCGCTCGCCTATGCGCAGGAGCTTGCCGCCTGGTGGCGCGATCGTCACGACTGGCGCGGGGTCGAGGCGCGGCTCAACGCGTTGCCCAATTTCCTCGCGACGATCGACGGGCTCGACATTCATTTCCTGCATGTCCGGTCGGCCAATCCCGCCGCGCGGCCGCTGGTCCTGACGCACGGCTGGCCGGGGTCGGTGCTCGAATTCCTCGACGTCGTCGAACCGCTGTCGGCCGACTATCATCTCGTGATCCCGTCGCTGCCCGGCTACGGCTTTTCGGGCAAGCCCGATGTCGCGAAATGGGATGTCGAGCGGATCGCCGCCGCGTGGGACGCGCTGATGCGCGCCCTCGGCTACGACCGCTATTTCGCGCAGGGCGGCGACTGGGGCAGCGCGGTGACCTGCGCGCTCGGCATGCATCATGCGGATCATTGCGCCGGCATCCACGTCAACATGGTCGTCGGCCAGCCCGATCCCGCGACGATGGCCGACCTCACCGATGCGGAGAAACGCTATCTCGCGCGCTTCGGCTGGTATCGCGACAAGGACAATGGCTATGCGACCCAGCAGGGGACGCGGCCGCAGACGATCGGCTACGCGCTCACCGATTCGCCCGTCGGCCAGATGGCGTGGATCGTCGAGAAATTCCACGGCTGGACCGATTGCGGGCACCGGCCGGGCGAGCAGTCGGTCGGCGGCCATCCCGAAAAGGCGCTGTCGCGCGAAGCGATGCTCGACACGGTCAGCCTCTATTGGTTCACCGCGAGCGCGGCCTCTTCGGCGCGGCTCTATTGGCACAGCTTCCGCAGCTTCGCGGCGGGCGCGATCGACGTGCCGACCGGGTGCAGCCTGTTCCCGAACGAGATCATGCGCCTGTCGCGCCGCTGGGCCGAGGGGCGTTATCGCAACATCGTCTACTGGAACGAACTCGACCGCGGCGGCCATTTCGCGGCGTGGGAACAGCCGGGCCTGTTCGTCGCCGAGCTTCGCGCCGCCTTCGCCCTGATGACGCTCTGACGCGCCTTTCGGAAGAGGCATCACCCTTTCTGCCGTTCGTGCTGAGCTTGTCGAAGCACCGTCCTTCTTCTGGCGTCCCCGAAAGAAAGGACGGCCTCCTTCGACTGCCTTGCAGGCGCTCAGGACAGGCTTCGACAAGCTCAGAGCCTGCCCCCGCGAAAGCGGGGGGCAAACGGTTCAGATTTAACGCACGATGCTTTGAGGGGCGGTGGAGCGCCGCGGCGGCGGCTACAGCGGCGCGGTGAAGGACAGCATCAGCCCGGCGAGCGCCGCCGACATCAGGTTCGACAGGCTGCCCGCGAGCAGCGCCTTCAGGCCCAGCCGCGCGATCATCGGGCGCTGGTTCGGGGCGAGGCCGCCAGTCACCGCCATCTGGATCGCGATCGAGCTGAAATTGGCGAAGCCGCACAGCGCGAAGGTCGCGATCGCCACCGAGGTCGCCGACAGCCCGCCCTGTATCTTGCCGAGGTCGATGAAGGCGACGAATTCGTTGAGCACGACCTTGGTGCCGAACAGCCCGCCCACCGACGCGCTCTCGTCCCACGGCACCCCCATCAGCCACATTACCGGGCGAAAGATCGCGCCGATGATCGCCTGGAACGACAGGTCGGGTTGGCCGAACCAGCCGCCGACCCCCGCGAGCAGCCCGTTCGCCAGCGCGACCAGCGCGACGAAGGCGAGCACCATCGCGCCGACCGCGACCGCCAGCCGGACGCCGGTCTGCGCGCCCTGCGCCGCCGCCATGATGATGTTCGCGGGCTTCTCCTCGTCATGGCTCGCCTCGGGCATGATCACGGGTTCGATGCCGATGTCCCTGGGGTCGTCGGGCATCATGATCTTCGCCATCAGGATGCCGCCGGGCGCCGACATGAAGCTCGCGGCGAGCAGATAGGGCAGCAGCTGCTCGCCGATCATGCTCGCATAGGCGCCGAGGATCGTCCCCGCGACCCCCGCCATCCCCACGGTCATCACCGTGAAGAGCTGCGACGGCGTCAGCCCGGCCAGATAGGGGCGGATGACCAGCGGGCTTTCGCTCTGCCCGACGAAGATGTTCGCGGCGGCGCCCAGGCTCTCGACCTTGGTGATGCCCGTCACCTTCTGGATTGCGCCGCCGACCCATTTGATCACGAGCTGCATGATGCCGAGATAATAGAGGATCGAGATCAGCGAGGCGAAGAAGATGATCACCGGCAGCGCGGCGATGGCGAAACTGTTCGCGCCCATTTCGGGCGAGGCGAGCGGCCCGAAGATGAAGTCGGTGCCCGCCTTCGCATAGCCGAGCAGGTTGGAAACGCCGTTCGACATCGCCTGGATCACCGCGCGCCCCCACGGCGTGCCGATCACCAGCAGCGCGAACCCCGCCTGCAGCAGGAAGGCGGGGACGACGACGCGCAGGCGGATCCAGCGGCGGTTCGAGGAAAAGAGCACGGCGATCGCGAGCAATGCGACGATGCCGAGCAGACCGATCAGGCGTTCCATGGATAGAGTGCGTCCCCCGCAAGGTTGTTTCGCCTGTCTAGCGGGCTTTGGCGGCGGGGCAAGGGGCGCGCGCCGAGCCGTGTTTCTCGGCCTTCCCTGTCCTGGCAAAACCGACTATCGGGCGGCATGACCGACACCACATCGACGGCGTTGCCGCGCACGCTTTCCCCATCGCTGTTCCTGTTCTCGATCCTCTACGGCGGGATGGTGGTGCTGGCGGGCGTGCTCGGGAACAAGCAGGTGGCGCTGGGAAGCTGGCTGGCGGTCGAGGCCGGAATATTCGCCTTCCTGCTGCTGGTCGCCCTGTCGAGCGCGGTGTCCGAACTGCACGGACAATCGGTCGCCAATCGGCTGGTGCTGTGGGGGTTCGTCCCGCTGGTGCTGTCGATCATGCTGACGGCGCTGGTGCTCGCGCTGCCCGCGTCGCCCGAAATGCAGCCCGAACGGCTGGCGGCGTTCGACATGATCCTGGGGCAGAGCCCGCGCCTGATGGCGGCGGGCATCGTCGCCTACGGGACGTCGCAATTCCTGAACGTCACCATCTTTTCCCGGCTGCGCGGCAGCGTCGGGACAGGCACGTCGACATGGCTGGCGATCCGCGGCGCGATCGCCAGCGCGCTCAGTCAGATCGTCGACACGCTGCTGTTCGTCACCATTGCCTTTTACGGCGTGTTTCCGATCGCGAACCTGATGGGCGGCCAGATGCTCGCCAAGGTCGCGCTGTCGGTGCTCGTCATCCCGTTCGTGATTACCGGCCTTGTCGCTCTCGGCCGCAACCTCGATGCAAAGACCGCTGGATGATATCGATGACCGACCCTTCGAAAATGCCCGACCTGCTTGCCAAGGCTGAAACGCTCGTCGAGGCGCTGCCCTATCTGCAACGCTATGCAGGCCAGACCTTCGTCATCAAATATGGCGGCCATGCGATGGGCGATCCGGAGGCGCAGCGCGACTTCGCCGAGGATGTCGTGCTGCTGAAAGCCGTGGGGATCAACCCGGTGGTCGTCCATGGCGGCGGCCCGCAGATCGGCCGGATGCTGAAACAGCTCGGGATCGAATCGACCTTCGTCGGCGGACTGCGCGTCACCGACGCCGCGACCGCGGAGGTCGCGGAAATGGTACTCGCGGGCAAGATCAACAAGGAGATCGTCGGTTGGATCGCCGGGCTCGGCGGCCGCGCGGTCGGCCTGTCGGGCAAGGACGCCAACCTCGTCCTCGCCGAAAAGGTGCGCCGGACCGAACCCGACCCCAATTCGGGGATCGAGCGCCATGTCGACCTGGGCTTCGTCGGCGAGCCGGTGGCGGTCGATCCGACGATCCTGACCAATCTGGCGAACGACAATTTCATTCCGGTGGTGGCGCCGGTCGCGCTCGGCGCCGACGGTGCGACCTACAACATCAACGCCGACACCATGGCGGGGGCGATCGCCGGCGCGCTCGGTGCGAAACGCTTCTTCCTGCTCACCGATGTCGCGGGAGTGCTGGGCAAGGACGGCGCGCTGCTCACCGATCTCGACCGCGGCGGGGTCGAGGCACTCAAGGCCGACGCGACGATCACCGGCGGCATGATCCCGAAGGTCGACACCTGCCTGGCGGCGGTCGACGCGGGGGTCGAGGCGGCGGTCATCCTCGACGGTCGCATCCCGCACGCGATGCTGCTCGAAATTTTCACCGCAAGGGGTGCGGGCACGCTCATTCACCGCTAAGAAAGCGGACCAACGCCTCTAGACGGAGACCCTGCCTTGCTTCTCATGCTCCTCCAGATCGTCGACATCCTGCTGACGGTCCTGTGGTGGTTCATCATCGCGCAGGCGGTGATGTCGTGGCTGATCGCCTTCAATGTGATCAACACGCACAATGATTTCGTCGGCCAGCTGTGGATGGTGCTCGACCGGATCACCGAACCGCTCTACCGGCCTTTCCGCCGCATCATGCCCGATTTCGGGGGCATCGACCTGACGCCGATGCTGGTGCTGATCCTGATCATCATCCTGCAGGGACCGGTGCTCGGCTATCTCGCGCGCTTCGCCTACACCAACGGGCTCGCGTGATGGGGGCGGGGGCGCACATCATCGACGGCAAGGCGTTCGCGGCGGGCCTGCGGGCCCGGATCGCAGAAGCGGTGCCGGCGTTCCGCGCCGCGACCGGGCGCGCGCCCGGACTGGCGGTCGTGCTCGTCGGCGACGATCCGGCGAGCGCGGTCTATGTCGGCTCGAAGGGCAAGGCGACGGTCGCCGCGGGCATGGAAAGCTTCGAGCACCGCCTGCCCGCCGATGCGACGCAGGAAGAGGTCGAGGCGCTGCTCGCCTCGCTCAACGCCGACGACGCGGTCGACGGCATCCTGCTCCAGCTTCCGCTGCCCGGCCATCTCGACGAGCAGCGCGCGGTGGCGACGATCGATCCCGACAAGGATGTCGACGGGCTGACCCCGGTCAGCGCCGGGCGCCTCGCGCTCGGCATAGCCGGCATGGTGCCGTGCACGCCCTATGGCTGTCTGCTGCTGCTGCAGGACCGGCTCGGCGACCTCAGCGGCAAGGATGCGGTCGTCGTCGGCCGCTCGATCCTGGTCGGCAAGCCGATGGCGGCGCTGCTGCTCGGCGCCAACTGCACCGTCACCGTCGCGCACAGCCGCACGAAGGACCTGCCCGCGCTCGTCCGCCGCGCCGACATCGTGGTCGCGGCGGTCGGGCGGCCGGAAATGGTGCGCGGCGACTGGATCAAGCCCGGCGCGGTGGTCATCGATGTCGGCATCAACCGCCTGCCGCCCACCGACGGCGCGGCGAAGGGCCGGCTGGTCGGCGACGTCGCCTATGCCGAGGCGGCCGCCGTCGCCGACGCGATCACCCCGGTGCCGGGCGGCGTCGGTCCGATGACCATCGCCTGCCTGCTCCGCAACACGCTGGTCGCGGCGCACCGCCGCGCCGGCCTCGCCGACCCGGAGGGATTCTGATGCGGCGGCTCTGGGTCGCGGGCGCCGCGCTCGCGCTGCTCGGCGGCTGCGCCGGGCCGGGGTCCGACATGCGGAACCGGCCGCTCGCGCCCAATCCGAGCGGCTTCGTCGCCGCCGAACTCGCCTTCGCGCGGCTTGCGCAGGACAAGGGGCAATGGACGGCGTTCCGTGAGACCTCGGCGCCCGATGCGGTGATGTTCGTGCCGGCGCGGGTCAATGCGAAGGCCTGGCTCAAGGGGCGCGCCGACCCGCCGGCGTCGGTCCGCTGGCAGCCGCACGCGATCTTTTCGAGCTGCGACGGCAGCGCAGGCGCGACGACCGGGGCGTGGCAGCAGCCCGGCGGCAGCACCGGCTATTACACCACCGTCTGGCTGCGCGACCCATTGAAGGGCGAACTGCGCTGGGTGCTCGACCATGGCGACGGGCTGGCGTCGCCGCGCGAAGCGCCCGAGTTCATCGCATCGAAGCAGGCGGCGTGCGGCGCCCGCCCGGCGGTGGGAATCGAAGCCGGCGGTGAGGGCGACGATACCGCGGTCGGCCTCTCGCGCGACCAGACGATGAGCTGGACCTCGACCGTCCGGCCGGACAAGTCGCGGCGCGTCACCATCCGCCTCTGGGACGGCGAGGCGATGGTGCCCGTCGTCGACGACGTGGTCGCGGCGCCCGGCGCGGCGGCATGATCGACCTCTTCATCTCCGCCTTCGTCACGCTGTTCGTGGTGATCGACCCGCCCGGCTGCGCGCCGATCTATGCCAGCCTGACGACCGGCGCGGGCGCGGCGCAGCGGCGCTCGATGGCGTTCCGCGCGGTCGCGATCGCGGGCTGCATCCTGATCTTCTTCGCGATGTTCGGCGAGGCGCTGCTCAGCTTCCTGCACATCGACCTCGACAGTTTCCGCATCGCCGGCGGGATCATGCTGTTCATCATCGCCATCGACATGGTGTTCGAGAAACGCACCGAACGACGCGAACAACGCGCCGAAAAGGTCAAGGCCGCCGCCGAGGTCGACGATGTGTCGGTGTTCCCGATGGCGATGCCGATGCTTGCGGGTCCCGGCTCGATCGCGTCGGTGATGCTGCTCGTCGCGCAGAACAACGGGCTCGACCGCGCGCTGGTGATCTTTGCCGCGCTGCTGCTCGTGCTGCTGCTGACGCTGGCGGCGCTGCTGATGGCGGGGCCGATGATGCGGCTGATCGGCAACAAGGGCGAAGCGGTGATTACGCGCCTGCTCGGCGTGCTGCTCGCCGCGCTTGCCGCGCAGTTCGTGATCGACGGGCTGAAGGCGAGCTTCCCGACGCTGGCCTGACGCAGGCCCCGCCCGGCATCCCGAAGCGCGGGAGGCCGGACGGGGGAGCAAGGCTTACCGCGCGGCGTTGACGTCGTTCTGCGTCACCGGCGCGATGCGGATTTCGACGCGGCGGTTGCACTGATAATCGGCCTCGCTGCGTTCGGGCGCACATTTGAGCTGCGATTCGCCATAGCCGATCGTCGCCATGCGCGCGCGGTTGACGCCCCGGCCAGCGAGATAGTCGGCGACCGACGAGGCACGCCGTTCGGACAGGCCCTGGTTATAGCTGTCGCTGCCGGTCGAATCGGTGTGGCCGTAGACGTCGACATAGGTGCTGGGATATTCGGAGAGCGTCGAGGCGACGCTGTCGAGCGCGCTGCGGAACTGCGATTTCACGACCGCGCTGTTATAGTCGAAGGTCACGTCGCCGGGCATGTTGAGGACGAGCTGGTCGCCCTGGCGCTCGACGTCGATGCCGGTGCCGGCGGTGCGTTCGCGCAGCTTCTTTTCCTGCTGGTCCATGTAATAGCCTGCGCCCGCGCCCGCCACGGCGCCGATGCCGGCGCCGACGATCTTTTCGGTGCGGTCGCGCTTGCCGCCGATGAGGTCGCCGAGCAGATAGCCGCCGAGCGCGCCGCCGACGCCGCCGATCGCGGCCTTGGAAATGCGCTGCTGTCCGGTCTCCGGATCGGTCACGCAGCCGGTGAGCATCAGCGCGCCGACGGCGGTAAACATGGTGAGCTTGATCGTCCTGTTCTTCATGGGTCGCTCCCTTTCATGGGCGCCGCCGGCTGGTCTTGCGGCGGCCGCCCTCCATGGCGATAACATATGGCCGCGCATCTGGTTCCAGAATCTTGCTGAACGGCGGCTGAGCCGGCCGGTGGAGCATATTGTTGTGCAACGCGGCGGCTTTGCCGTATAGGGGCGCCATGACCGATCCTTGCAGGGGCCAGGCGCCGGAGCGCCCGTTGCCCGTCCCATGACGCCCTTCCCCTGGTCGGACGTCGCCATCATCGCGATCCTCGTCCTGCTCAACGGCGTTTTCGCCATGTCCGAACTGGCCATCGTGTCGTCGCGCGACCCGCGGCTGCAAGCAGCCGAGAAAAGAGGGAGCAACGGCGCGCGGATCGCGCGTCAGCTCGCCGCCGATCCGGGCCGCTTCCTGTCGACGGTGCAGGTCGGCATCACGCTGATCGGCGTTCTGACTGGCGCCTATTCGGGCGCCAGCCTGGGCCAGCCGGTCGCCGACCGGCTGGCGGCGCTGTTCGGAATCGACCCGCAGACGGCGTTGAGCGCGGCCTTTGCCATCGTCATCGCGCTGACCACCTATGCCTCGCTGATCGCCGGCGAACTGGTGCCCAAGCAGTTCGCGCTGCGCTCGCCCGAGCGCGTCGCGATCATCGTCGCGCCCTTCATGTACTGGCTGTCGCGCATCGCCGCGCCGCTGGTCTGGCTGCTCGACACCAGTTCGAGTCTCGTCTTTCGCCTGCTCGGCCTCAACCGCGAATCGGAGGACCGGGTGACGGCGGAGGAATTGCACCTGATCGTCGCTGAGGCGTCGAAATCGGGGGTGATCGAGGAAAGCGAGCGCGCGATCATCTCGGGCGTCGTGCGGCTGGCCGACCGGCCGGTGCGCGAGGTGATGACGCCGCGCAAGGACGTCGACTGGATCGACGTCGCCGCCGACGCCGCGGCGGTGCGCGCCAAGCTGCTCGAAACGCCGCACACGCGGCTGCCGGTGGCGCGCGGATCGGTCGACGACATCGTCGGCGTCGTGCAGGCGCGCGACATCGCCGCCGCGCTGTTCCGCGGCGAAACGCTCGCGCTCGAGACGCTGACCCGCCATGCGAGCGTCATCCATGATCAGATCGACGCGATGGACGCGCTGGAAGGCCTGCGTGCGGCCGACGTGCCGATGCTGCTCGTCCACGACGAATATGGGCATTTCGAGGGGCTGGTGACCCCCGCCGACCTGCTGTCGGCGATCGCCGGCGAATTCGCGTCCGACCAGGATATCGGCAGCGAGCCCTTCGTCGTCGAGCGTGACGACGGCAGCCTGCTGATCGCCGGATCGATGCCCGCCGACCAGATGGCCGAGCGGCTGGGGATCGAACTCGACGACGACCGCGATTATGCGACCGCCGCCGGTCATGCGCTCGCGGTGCTCAAGCGCCTGCCCGAGGAGGGCGAGCATTTCACCGACAGGGGCTGGCGTTTCGAGATCGTCGACATGGACGGGCGCAAGATCGACAAGCTGCTGGTCAGCGAAGCGCGGGCGCGGGAGGACGACAGGGAGGAGTGATGCGCCGCAGCGGCGCTACGGCTCCCGCCAATGTTGCAGTTCATGGGGCTGGGCGCGAATGGCTTTCCAGACCGCGCGCAACGTGCGGAGGGTGGAATAGGTCATCCGCGCGAACATCATGCCGATCGACAGCCAGAATATGGGCCACAGGATCGCTTGCCATATCGGCCTGTTTCCGATGAGCAGCAGCAGCATCAGCGCCATCATGCCGGGTGCCAGCAAGGCCGCGTAGACCGCCAGCGGCCGCGAGAGGGCCCAGCGGCGGCTTGCGCCTTCCCATCGATAGAGCCGGTCAAACAGGCCGAACATCACGCGCCCCTTTCATTGCGGGAAGAGGATGGTCAAAGCTCCCCGCCCAGCGCGCCATATTTCGCCTCGAACCCGGCTTTGTCGCCGCGCGCCAGATAACTTGCCTGATCGACCAGATTGTCGCGCGCGATGCGGCCCTGAAATGCACCAAGCTGCGCGTCGATCGCGGCGATGTCGGCGTCGCTCCAGTCGGCGATCTGCTGGAAGCGGGTGATGCCGAGGCCGCCGAGCAGCGCGGCGAGTTTCGGGCCGACGCCCTTCAGCAGCCGCAGATTGTCGCTGGTCGCCGCCGGCTGGGCGGGCGGCGGCGGGGCTTCGACTGGAGCCGGAGCCGGGAGCGGCGCTTCGGCGGTCGGGGCGGGCGGCGGGGGCGGTGCGGGGGGGATGGGGGCCGGGGCCGGCTCGACGGGCTTGAAACGCGCGGGCTCGGCGGCGACGATGTCGGGCTTCGCCGGTTCGAGCGGCTTGCGCGGCTCGGCGGGCGCGACGGTCGGCGGCGCGGCCTCTTCGGCTTTCGATCGCCCGAACAGCCACCAGAGGAGCGCGATCGCGACGACGAGCCCGACGACCGCGATGATCCAGTTTTCCTGTAGCCACGTCATGATGATCTCCCTGCTTCGCCGTCAGTTTATGCGGCGGCGCGCGGCGCGTCCAGTCCGGGAGGGGGCTTGCCGATGGCTGGAGATTGCTTCGTCGCCTGCGGCTCCTCGCAATGACAATTGTCTCTGAGGTGCACGCACAGCCCCTTAGCGTGCCTCGCGCGCGACCTCGCGCCAGCCGATGTCGCGGCGGCAGAAGCCGCTCGGGAAATCGAGCCGGTCGACCGCGGCATAGGCGCGCGCCTGCGCCTCCGTGACGCTGTGGCCGGTCGCGGTGACGCTGAGCACGCGGCCGCCGGCGGCGACGATCGCGCCGTCGGTGCGTGCGGTGCCGGCGTGAAAGACGCGCACGCCGCCCGCCTCCGCATCGGCGATGCCGCGGATGGCGCCGCCCTTTTCGGGGGTGCCCGGATAGCCGTTCGCGGCCATGATCACCGTCAGCGCATAGTCGCCCGAAAAGGCCGGCGGCGGCGCGTCGGCGAGGCCGCCGGTCGCGGCGGCGTGGAGCAATCCGGCGAAATCGCCGAGAAAGCGCATCATCAGCACCTGGCATTCGGGGTCGCCGAAGCGGCAGTTATATTCGATGAGCTGCGGCCCCGTGTCGGTCAGCATCAGCCCGGCGAACAGCACGCCGACATAGGGGGTGCCGTCGGCGGCGAGCGCCGCGACTGTCGGGCGGACGATGCGGTCCATCACCTGCGCCTCGAGATCGGGGGTCAGCACCGGCGCGGGGCTGTAGGCGCCCATGCCGCCGGTGTTGGGGCCGGTGTCGCCGTTGCCGACGCGCTTGTGGTCCTGCGCGCTGCCGAAGGCGATGACGTCGGTGCCGTCGGACAGCGCGAAGAAGCTCGCCTCCTCACCGGTCAGATAGTCTTCGAGGACGACCTCCGCCCCCGCGCCGCCGAAAGCCCCGGCGAACATGTCCTCGATCGCCGCCTCTGCCTCGGCGCGCGTCGCGGCGATGATCACGCCCTTGCCCGCGGCGAGGCCGTCGGCCTTGATGACGACGGGAATCGAAAAGCCGTCGAGCAGCGCCAGCGCCTCCTCGGCCGAGGTGGCGCGGGCGTAGGCGGCAGTGGGGATGCCGGCGCGCGCACACAAATCCTTGGTGAAGCCCTTCGACCCTTCGAGCCGCGCCGCGGCGGCCGAGGGGCCGAAGACCGCGACGCCGATCGCGCGCAACCGGTCGGCGAGGCCGGCGACGAGCGGCGCTTCCGGTCCGACGACGACGAAGTCGACGGCGTGCGTCCGGACGAAGGCGACGAGGCCGTCGAGGTCGTCGGCGGGAATCGGCACGCATTCGGCGTGCGCCTCTATCCCCGGGTTGCCGGGGGCGGCATAGAGCTTGGCGCAGCTTGGCGATTGTGCCAGTTGCCAGCTCAGCGCATGTTCGCGGCCCCCCGACCCGATGAGCAGGATATTCATGGCAGTCCCTTTTCCCGATCCGGCGTCCGACAGCGAAGCGCCCGCGCGGCTGTTAGCCGAGGCAGGCGCGCGCGACAATGCGTCCGCGGCATCCGGGGCATCTGGCGCGCCCGCGATGACGGTCAGCCAGTTGTCGGCGGCGATCAAGCGCGCGGTCGAGGATGGATTCGGCCGCGTCCGCGTTCGCGGCGAGCTGTCGGGCACCAAGCGCGCGGCGTCGGGGCATTTCTATGCCTGCCTGAAGGACGACAATGCGCTGATCGACATGGTGATGTGGAAGGGGCAGGCGGGCCGCCTCGCCTTCCGGCCCGAGGACGGGATCGAGGTGATCGCGACCGGCAAGCTCACCACCTATCCCGGCCGCTCCAAATATCAGCTCGTCGTCGAATCGCTCGAGGTCGCGGGCGAGGGTGCGCTGATGCTGCTGTTCGAGAAGCTGAAGGCGCGGCTCGGCGCCGAGGGGCTGTTCGACCGCGAGCGCAAATATGACCGGCTGCCCTTCCTGCCGCGCACGATCGGGGTCGTGACATCGCCGACCGGCGCGGTGATCCGCGACATCCTCCATCGCCTCGCCGACCGCTGCCCGACGCATGTGATCGTCTGGCCGGTGCTGGTGCAGGGCGAGGGCGCGGCGGCGCAGGTTGCGGCCGCGATCCGCGGCTTCGACGCGCTGGAACCCGGCGGTCCGATACCGCGCCCCGATCTCGTCATCGTCGCGCGCGGCGGCGGCTCGATCGAGGATTTGTGGGCGTTCAACGAGGAGGTCGTGGTGCGCGCGATCGCCGATTGCCGCATCCCGACGATCAGCGCGGTGGGGCACGAGACCGACGTGACGCTCGCCGACTATGCCGCCGACGTGCGCGCCCCGACCCCGACCGCAGCGGCCGAGATGGCGGTGCCGGTGCGTGCCGAGCTGATGGCGCAGCTGGCGACGTGGCGCGGTCGGATGCTCGGCGCGGCGAATCGCCATCAGGGGCTGGCAGGCGAGCGGCTGACTGCGCTGGCGCGGCACCTGCCGCGGCGCGAGGCGCTCTATGCGCCGCAGCGTCAGCGGCTCGACGATGCCGGGGACAGGCTCGACCGCTGTCAGCGCCACCGGCTCGCGGTCGTCGGCGAGCGGCTGGCGAGCCGGTCGGCGGCGCTGCGTCCGGCGCTGCTGGCGCGGGCATGGGATCGCGACCGGGCGCGGCTGTCGGGGCTGGCGCGGCTGCTCGCCTCGCTCGACCCGCGCGCGCTGCTGTCGCGCGGCTATGCGATGGTGCGCGATGCCGGCGGGACGATCGTGACGACCGCGGCCGGCGCGCGCGCGGCAGGGCATCTGCGGCTCCAGTTCGCCGATGGCGAGGTGCCGGTGCAGGCGGCGGCCGACGGAGCGCCGCCGCCTCCCGCGCCGAAACCCGCCCGCAAGCCGCCGCCCGCTGCGCCCGGACGCGGGCAGGGCGAGCTGTTCTGACGGCGGCGGGGGTGGCCGCCGGGGCCGGAGCTGCTATAAGCTCTGCCATGATTTACGCTCGAACGGACATCGAATCATGCTGATCGCCAGCCGCAACCGCCTCGCCCGCCTGCAATACGGCCCGAACGGCTTTCGCACCCTGTCGCCCGGCGACCATGTGCTGTGCGCGGTCAGCGGCGCGCCGATCGGGCTCGACGAACTGCGCTATTGGTCGGTGGCGCGGCAGGAACCCTATGCGAGCGCCGCAATCGCGACGCGGGCGATGCTGGACGCGGTGCCCGGCGCATGACGGCACGCGGGGCGCGGCCCCGGGGCCCGGTCTTCCTGTCGCTGCTTGGCGTGATCGCCGTCGCCGGCTGCGTTCCGGTGGCGGAGGACGCGCCGCCGGCCCCATCTCCGCGACCGCCTGCGCCTGAAGCGCCCGTCCCGACGACACCCGCCCCACCGCCTTCCGTCGCCGGGCCCGCCGATTTCCATTTTCGCGGTACCGCCATCCAGGGCGGTGCGCTGATCGGGCAAGCGCCCGGCGGCACGCGCGCGCTGGCGCTCGATGGCGAAGCGGTGGAGCTCGCCGCCGACGGGGCATTCCTGGTCGCCTTCGACCGCGACGCGCCCGCGACCCAGCGCCTCGTCGCGACGCTGTCCGACGGGCGCCGGGTCGAACGGACGCTGGCGGTCGCTGCGGGGCAGTGGCGGATCGAGCATGTCAACGCACCCTGGCGCGGCAGCGCGGCGAGCGACGCGGAGTTCGAGCGGCGGCGCCCCGACGAGCTGGCGCAGATTCGCGCGGCGCGCGCGGTGCAGGCCGATTCGGACGGCTGGCGCCAGACGTTCCGCTGGCCGGCGACCGGCCGCCTGTCGGGTTTCTTCGGATCGCAGCGCGTCTATCAGGGCAAGCCGGGGAGCTATCACAGCGGCACCGACGTCGCGGTGCCCACCGGCACCCCCTTCCACGCCCCCGCCGCCGGCATCGTTGTGCTGGCGGCCGCGGTCCCCTTCACGCTCGAAGGGCATCTGCTCATCGTCGACCACGGCATGGGCCTCAACAGTGCCTTCCTGCATTGCGAGCGGCTCGACGTGGCGGTCGGCGACCGGGTGGCGCAGGGGCAGGTGCTGGGAACGGTGGGCCGGACCGGCCGCGCGACGGGGCCGCATCTGCACTGGGGCCTGATGTGGCGCGGCGCGCGGCTCGACCCCGGCACGCTCGCGGGTCCGATGCAGCGCTGACCAACGGGAGCCGGGCCGCAAAATCGTAACCGTTGAAACAAAATAACGCAAAGCGGCCGCCCCGGCGCATAGTGTTTCGCGGCGTCTCCGGGTTGTTGCAAATACGTCACAATCGCTGGCGAAACGGCAGAAAGCGCCGGGAATTTCCTTTACTCCAGATGAATGACCGGCCATCCCGCACGCTATCGGGGTGTCTATGCGGGGGCGTTGAATCGTCCACGCCGTGTATGCCCGGGTATCTCGATCCATCAGAGCAAGGGACTGCACTGTGAAGAAAACCCAATATTCGAAGCTGAAGCTGGGCGCTGCGCCGCTGGTGCTCGGCGTCGCCCTCGTTTCGGCTCCTGCCTATGCGCAGGACGAAGGCGCGACCAGCAGCTCGGAAATCGTCGTGACCGGCACGCTGATCCGCAACCCCAACCTCGAACAGGCCATGCCGGTGTCGGTCATCGGTGCCGACGCGATGGAACTGCGTCAGGCCTCGGTCGCCGAAGAGCTGCTGCGCGAGCTTCCGGGCGTCACCCCGTCGATCGGCTCGGCGGTCAACAACGGCAACGGCGGTGCGTCGTTCGTCAACCTGCGCAACATGGGCTCGAACCGCAACGTCGTCCTGCTGGACGGTGTTCGCATCGTTCCCGCCGAACTCGGCGGCCGTTTCGACCTTAACAACGTTCCGCTCGCGCTGATCGAGCGCGTCGACGTCCTGACGGGCGGCGCTTCGACGACTTATGGCGCCGACGCGGTCGCGGGCGTGGTCAACTTCATCACGCGCAAGAATTTCGCCGGTGTCGAAGCTAATCTGTCGACCGGCATCACCGAACGCGGCGATGGGCATAGCTTCCGTGCCGACGTGACGATCGGCGCCAATTTCGATGACGGTCGCGGCAACGCCGTGCTGAGTATCGGTTATCAGGAATCGGACGCCGTCTATCAGGGCTCGCGTCCCTGGGGCGAAGTCGCGATCTTTTCCGACGACGGCGGCGCCGGCGGTTCGGGCACGTCGGTTCCGACGCGTTTCTCGCTGCCCGGCCTGGGCTCGCCGCAGCTCAATCCCGACGGTCAGTCGTTCAACATCGGCGGCGGGGTCATTCCCTATAACTATAACCCGCTGAACGTCTATCAGACGCCGTTCCAGCGTTTCAACATGTATGCCGCCGCGAATTACGAGGTTTCGGACAGCGTCGAAGTCTATACGCGCGGTATCTTCTCGAAGCAGACGGTTTCGACCATCATCGCGCCGTCGGGCGCGTTCGGCCTGCCGGTCAATCTGCCGCTCAACAATCCGTTCCTGTCGGATTCGGTCCGTAACAGCTTCTGCGCCGCCAACGGCATCTCGGCGGCTGCCTGTGCTTTGGCGGCCAATGCGTCCGATCCGTCGGTGCCTGCACGCATCCCCGATCCGGATGACCCGGAAGCGACCATTGCCAACCCCGCTTATCGGCCCGGCTATCAGACGGTCCGCACGGCTATTTCGCGCCGCGCGGTCGAAGTCGGTCCGCGTATCAGCGATTATGACACGACGCTGTTCGACTATCGTCTCGGCTTCCGCGGCGACCTCAGCAGCTCGCTCAGCTGGGACGTTTTCGGTAGCTACGGCCAATCGGAAAATATCCAGACGATTCAGGGCTACACGCTGAACTCGCGCGTTCAGGACAGCCTGATGGCCAACACCACCGACAGCTGCTTCAGCGGCACGGCTGCCGGCTGCGTTCCTGTCGACTGGTTCGGTCCGACCGGCAATGCGACCTGGACGCCGGAGGCGATCGACTTCCTCAGCGACAATTCGACGGTTCGCACCAAGGTGTCGATGGCGCAAGTTCGCGGCACGCTCAGCGGCGACGTCGGCTTCACCAGCCCGCTCGGCAGCGAACCGATCGCCTTCGCGGTCGGCGGCGAATATCGTCGTTACACCGCTTCGCAGCAGTCCGATACGCTCGCTGCGGCGGGCGATCTGGGCGGTTCCGGCGGTGCGTCTCCGAACATCAGCGGCGGCTATGACGTCTATGAAGCGTTCGGCGAACTCATCGTTCCGCTGATTCAGGACAAGCCCTTCTTCGAAGACCTGACCATCGAAGGCGGCATCCGCTATTCGAGCTACACGGTCGACACGGCCGGCAAGCCGGGCTTCAACACGACGACGTGGAAAGTCGGCGGCAGCTGGACGCCGGTTCGCGACATCAAGTTCCGCGGCAACTATGCCCGTGCGGTTCGCGCGCCGAACATCAAAGAGCTGTTCTCGCCGATCAACACGAACCTGACCAACCTGGCGGACGATCCCTGCGCCTCGCGCGACGGCAACTTCAACGTCATCCGTGACGTGCCGACCGGGACGCTGCGCGAGGTCTGCCTTGCGCAGGGCGCGACGGCCGCCACGGTCGACACCATCATGGTTCCGACGTCGGGCCAGGCCAACTATACCGGCGGCGGCAACCCCGCGCTCAAGCCGGAAGTGGGCACGACCTGGACGGTCGGCGCCGTGATCGAGCCGTCGTTCATTCCGCGGCTCGCGCTGACGGTCGACTATTACAACATCAAGATCACCAAGGCGATTTCCGCGCCGGTGCCGGGCGACGCCATCACGGCCTGCTTCGGCGATCCGACGGGAACGAATGCCTATGGTCGTCTGACCTATACTCCGGCGGCCGGTGCCGCCCAGTCGGAGGCTTGTACGTCGATCGACCGCAGCGACAGCGCGGGCGCTCTCAGCGGCGAATATTCGGAAACCAAGGGCCTGCCGCTCTACAGCTCGAACCTCGGCAAGATCAAAGCGAGCGGTATCGACGTGTCGCTGAACTATGCGCATGACATCGGCTTTGCCGATCTGCGTTTCAGCGGCATGTTGAACTGGACTGAAAAGTCGGTGTTCCAGTCGAATCCGATGTCCGTCCCGCTCGATTGCGTCGGCTATTACTCGGCCGACTGTGGCCAGCCGATTCCGGAATGGAACTGGTCGCTGCGCACGACGCTGGCGTTCGATGCGGTCGATGTTTCGGTGCTGTGGCGCCACATCGGCGGCACCAAATATGACGGCACCGGCATGTTCGCGGGCACGCTGGACGAAGACGTCGGCACGCTTGCTGGCAAGCAGGTCGATTTCGGCCGCATCAAGGCGCATGATTATTTCGACCTGACGACCCGCTGGTCGATCGGTGACACGGTGACGCTCGTCCTCGCTGTCAACAACCTGTTCGACAAGAAGCCGCCGCTGGTTGGTGGTGAAGCCGGTTCGACCGCTTACAACAGCGGCAACACCTTCCCGTCGACTTACGACGCGCTGGGTCGCCGTTACACGGTTTCTGCCCGCCTCCGCTTCTGATCGGACGGACAGACTGAAAAATCGGGGGCGGACCTTCGGGTCCGCCCCTTTTTTTGCCAAAAAATTCCTCCCCGGAACGGGGAGGGGGACCGCGAAGCGGTGGAGGGGTCGGGACGGTGCATCAGAACGAGAGGTTTCGACCCCTCCGTCAGCCCTGCGGGCTGCCACCTCCCCGTTCCGGGGAGGAGCGATGTGTCCTGCCCGCCGCCCGGCGTCAGCGCAACAACAGCCCCTGCGCCGGAAAGTCGAACATGATCCCCGCATTATCCGCTACGGCGGCCGCCCATGGCATGACCGCATCGACTTCCTCGCCATAGGCTTTTTCGGCGGCGGCGCGTTCGGCCAGCCGGTCCTGCGCGTCATAGCGGTCGCCGGACTTGCTGTGCCGCGTGAAGGCGGGGCCGCTCGCGATGCGGGCGGCGGCGTCCGCGTCGATCGGCAGGCGGAACAGGGCTCCCGCCGCCGCCAGCGCCTCGGCCGGGCGGTCGAGCAGCTTTTCGCTGTCGATGATCCGCACGCGCTTGCCGTGCGTGGCGATCAACTGGGCAAAGATGCGATGCTGCACCAGCCAGCCGACGGCGGCGACCTGCAAGTCGGTCAGGCCGAAATAATCGCGCGCGTCGAACCCCATGTCGATCACCTGATCGGTAATCTGCCCTTCCAGCAGCTTGCGGACCCACAGGCGGCACGACAGCCCCTTGCGCGCCACCCCGACCAGAAAGGGCCGCAGCGGCGAATAGAGCAGGATCGCCCCGGCATCGGGCCGCAAGGACAGCATCAGATGCGCCAGCGGATTGAGAATACTCGACGGCTTGACGACCACGGCCCCGCCCTTTTCCTCCCCGTCCTTGTCCCAGGGCCGCGCCAGCAAGTGCAGCGCATCGTCCATCAGCCGCGCGACTTCGGGCGGCGGCATCTCGCCCCGGCGGCGGATGCCGACGACATCGTTCAGCAGCACGGGCTCCGACAATCCCATCGAAACGCCCTCTATATCCAGCGCTCGCGTCAACAGCGTCGAGGCGCAGAAGGCGGAATGGAACAGGAAATGGATCGGCCCGCTCGCCAGCCGCGCCGCCGCGACGGCCCGCGCGCGCGGCCAGTCCACTTCGGGCGCGGCGCCGACCAGCTCGTCGGTCAGGAACGGCCCTTCGCCATGCCGCGCGCGCGGCACATGGCGATAGCGGACGGCGTCCCCGGCGCGGTCATAGCGATGCGCCAACCATGCGGGGTCCGCGGGGTCGAAGTGGAGATCGGGGGGCGGGGCGGCGGCCATGGCGATTCCATGCCCCAAGCCCGCTTCGCCCGCAAGCTTGCCTCTTGTCGCGGGTACCGAACCTGCCTAGTCCTGCTCGCATGACCAGCATTGCCACACCCGATGTCCGGGACATTAACAGCCGCGGCATCGCCGCGATGCGCGCCGGCGATTTCAAGGCGGCCGAGCAATTGTTCGAGCAGGCCGTGGCGCTCGATCCCAAGGGCGGCGGGCTGTGGCGCAACCTCGCCCATGCGCGGCGGGAGCAGGGCGATGACGCGGGGGAGCGCGCGGCGCTGCAATCGGCGCTCGACCTCGACCTGCACGACCTGTCGGCGCTGATCCGCATGGCGGAGCTGCTCGAACGGACGAAGGAGACTCGCGACGCCATCGTCTCGTGGGAAGGCGTGCTGCACATGATCCGCGCCATGACGCCCATTCCCGACAATCTGAAGCCGGTGCTGGACCATGCGATCGCCTATTGCAGCGCGGAGCGGGACCGCATCGCCGCCGGTATCGAGGTGGAACTGGGCGATGCCGTCGACGGTCTCGACCAGACGGCGCGGCGGCGCGCGCGGGCGTTCATCGAACATGCCGTGGGCGGGCGGCCCATCTATCGCAACGAATGCCTGGGCCTCTATTATCCCTTCCTGCCTGCCGACGAATTTTTCGACGATCGGCATTTCCCGTGGTTCGCCGACATGGCCGCGGCCGCCCCGGACATCAGGGCAGAGCTGGAGGCGCTGCTCGCCGACCCCGGCGACCTGATCAAGGCCTATGTGCGGCAGGACAAGGGGACGCCGGAAAATAAATGGACGTCGCTCGACCATAATCTCGACTGGAGCGCGATTTTCCTGTGGGAGTTCGGGGTTCCGAACCAGCCGGTTCTCGACCGCTGCCCGCGCACGGCGGCGGCGCTCGATGCGATTCCGTCCGTCCGGGCGCGGATTCCCGCACGTGCGCCCAGCGCGATGTTCTCGCTGCTCAAGCCGCATACGCGCATCCCGCCGCACACCGGCGTCAGCAACACGCGCGCGGTGGTCCACTTGCCGCTGGTCGTGCCGCCCGGCTGCGGCTTTCGCGTCGGCGGCGAAACCCGGCAATGGGTGGAAGGCGTGCCCTTCGCCTTCGACGACACGATCGAGCATGAAGCGTGGAACGACAGCGACCTGCCGCGCACCGTCCTGATCTTCGACGTCTGGAACCCGCATCTGACGCGTGAGGAGCAGGACGTCATCGCGCGCTATTATGCGGCGACCGACCGGCTGACGGCAGGCGGGGCGGCGGTGGAATAGATTTGCGCCGCCCTGCCGGTCGCGATAAAGTCGCGCTATGACGACAGCTTGTCGGATGGAGATATTATGCGCTTGTTTCTGATGGCCGCTGTTCTGGCCCTTTCCCCGGCAACGGCGGCGCAGGCCGCATCGGGCGGCAAGTCCGACGCCGAGGCGAAACCCGTTGCGGCGACAGCCGTGTCGGACGACGACAAGGAATGTCGGCGCATCGCCATTACGGGATCGCTCGTGCGCAAGGCGCGCGTCTGCAAGTCGCGCGCCGAATGGCGCCGCCTCGACGCAGAGGGCAATGACGGCGCCCGCGACATCATCGACGCGAGCCGCGGGCGCCCAAGCGGCCAATAAGCCGCCTGCCGGCCCCGGCTATTCCGGGGCCAGCACCAGCGCGCCGTCGCCTTCGTCCACTTTCACCGTCGCGCCGTCCCTGATCTCGCCTTTCAGGATCAGGTCGGCGAGCGGGTCCTGCAGATATTTCTGCACCGCGCGCTTCAGCGGGCGGGCGCCGTAGACGGGGTCGTAACCGACGCGGCCGAGCCAGCTGCGCGCCGCGTCGGTGAGGTCGAGCGTCACCTTGCGGTCGGCGAGCAGTTTCTGCACGCGCGCGACCTGGATGTCGACGATGCCGCCCATATGCTGCTGGCCCAGGCGGTGGAACAGCACGATCTCGTCGAGCCGGTTCAGGAACTCGGGCCGGAAATGGGCGCGGACGACCTCCATCACCGCGGGTTCGGCCTGTTCGACCGGCGCGTCGTCGGGAAGCGCGGCGATCGCCTGGCTGCCGAGGTTCGAGGTCAGGATGATCAGCGTGTTGGTGAAATCGACCGTGCGGCCCTGCCCATCAGTCAGCCGCCCGTCGTCGAGCACCTGGAGCAGGATGTTGAACACGTCGCCATGCGCTTTCTCGACCTCGTCGAACAGCACGACCTGATAGGGGCGGCGGCGCACCGCTTCGGTGAGCACCCCGCCTTCCTCGTAACCGACATAGCCGGGGGGCGCGCCGATCAGCCGCGCGACGCTGTGCTTTTCCATGAATTCGGACATGTCGATGCGGACCATCGCATTGTCGTCGTCGAACAGGAAGCGCGCGAGCGCCTTGGTCAGTTCGGTCTTGCCGACACCCGTCGGACCGAGGAACAGGAAGCTGCCGAGCGGGCGGTTCGGGTCCTGCAGCCCGGCGCGCGCGCGGCGCACCGCGGTCGAGACCGCGCGCACCGCCTCGTCCTGCCCGATCACGCGCTGGCCGAGATGCGCCTCCATGCCGAGCAGCTTCTCGCGCTCGCCCTCCAGCATCCGGTCGACCGGGATGCCGGTCCAGCGGCTGACCACCGCGGCGATGTCGTCGGCGGTGACCTCCTCGCGCAGCATCGCATTGCCCGCGACGGCCTGCGCTTCCTCTAGCTGCTTTTCGAGCGCGGGGATGGTGCCGTAGCTGAGTTCGCCCGCCTTGCCGAGGTCGCCCGCACGCTGCGCCTGGTCGAGCGCGACGCGCGCGGCGTCGAGCTGTTCCTTGATCTTCGCCTCGGCGTGGATCTTCTCCTTTTCGGCCTGCCACTTCTGAGTGAGTTCGGCCGACTGCTGTTCGAGGTTGGCGAGTTCGGCCTGCAGATTCGCAAGCCGGTCGCGCGACGCGTCGTCGCTTTCCTTGCCGAGCGCGGCTTCCTCGATCTTCATCTGGATGATGCGGCGGTCGAGCGTCTCGATCTCCTCGGGCTTCGATTCGACCTCCATGCGGATGCGGCTCGCGGCCTCGTCCATCAGGTCGATCGCCTTGTCGGGCAGGAAGCGGTCGGTGATATAGCGGTTCGACAGCGTCGCCGCGGCGACGATCGCGCCGTCGGTGATCCGCACGCCGTGGTGCAGCTCGTATTTCTCCTTGAGCCCGCGCAGGATGCTGATCGAATCCTCGACTGTCGGCTCGCCGACGAACACCGGCTGGAACCGCCGCTGGAGCGCGGGGTCCTTCTCGACATATTTGCGATATTCGTCGAGCGTCGTCGCGCCGATGCAGTGGAGTTCGCCGCGCGCGAGCGCGGGCTTGAGCAGGTTAGAGGCGTCCATCGCGCCCTCGCCCTTGCCGGCGCCGACCAGCGTGTGCATCTCGTCGATGAACAGGATGATCTCGCCCTCGGCCGACTTGACCTCGTCGAGCACGCCCTTGAGGCGCTCCTCGAACTCGCCGCGATATTTGGCGCCCGCGATCAGCGCGCCCATGTCGAGCGCGAGCAGGCGGCGGTCCTTGAGGCTGTCGGGGACGTCGCCGTTGGCGATGCGCAGCGCGAGCCCTTCGGCGATCGCGGTCTTGCCGACGCCGGGTTCGCCGATGAGGACGGGGTTGTTCTTGGTGCGGCGCGCGAGAATCTGCACGGTGCGGCGGATTTCCTCGTCGCGGCCGATGACCGGGTCGAGCTTGCCCTCGCGCGCGACTTCGGTGAGGTCGCGGGCATATTTCTTGAGCGCTTCGAAGCTGTCCTCGGCGCCCGCGGTGTCGGCGGTGCGGCCGCGGCGAAGCTCGTTGATGACGGCGTTCAGCGCGTCGGCCTTCACGCCGGCGTCGGCGAAGGCCTTGCCGAGCGGGGTCGTCGCGGCGAGCACCATGGCGAGCAGCAGCCGCTCGACGGTGACGAAGCCGTCACCGGCCTTGGTGGCGACCTGTTCGGCCTGATCGAGCAGGCGCACCGCGTCATTGTCGAGCCCCGGCGTGGCCTGCGCGCCCGATCCCGACACGGCGGGCACCTTGGCGAGCAGGGCGTCGATGCCCTGCACGGCGCGCGCGGCGTCGCCGCCGGCGCGCTGGATCAGGCCGGCGGCCATGCCGTCCTTGTCCTCGAGCAGCGCCTTGGCGATGTGCTCGGGGCCGATCCGCTGGTGGTTCATGCGGATCGCGATCGTCTGCGCCGACTGGAGGAAACCCTTGGCGCGGTCGGTGAATTTTTCGAGGTTCATGTAAAGGATCCCCTTTCTTGCCGACAGAGATAGTGTTGCCGTTATGCAACACAAGAGCGCGTTTCGAGATTCGCGTGGAGAGGGGGAGGTGCGGCGAAAATCGGCCGGGAGGAGCGCAGGGTTGGGGAAGATTCGCGCAGAGGCGCAGAGATCGCAGAGAGTTTGAATCGGGTTCACGCGGAGCCGCGGAGACGCGGAGAAATCGCGCTTGCCGCGAAGCGGCTTCTTCTCGCCCACCTTGTCGTCAGGCGCCGAGATCGGGAAAATATGGGGCCTGTCGGCCCTAACCATATCTCCGCGCCTCCGCGGCTCCGCGTGAACATGATCTCTGCGATCTCTGCGCCTCTGCGCGAATCGTTTCCGAAGCCCCCAGGCGACACAGCCGCTTGCCTTCGCACCGTTCGCCCGCCACACCATCGCGGCCGAAGACAGGAAGGATGGCGGACATGCTGCGACGGGCTTTGCTGGGATTGCTCCTGCTGCTGGCGGCCGCCGCGCTGGGGCTGGCCTTGTGGGAGCCGCTGACGGCGCAAGCGCCCGCCGCGCCCGCCTTCCGACCGACCGACGTCCAGATCGCGCGCGACAAATTCGGGGTGCCGCACATCTTCGGCAAGACCGATGCCGACGTCGCCTATGGCGTCGCCTATGCCCATGCCGAGGATGATTTCTCGACCCTGCAGGAGGTGCTTGCGATGACCCGCGGGCGCGCCGGGGCGATGCTGGGCGAGGATGGGGCGAAGATCGACTATGTCGCCGAACTGCTCGGCGTGCGCGCGACCACCGCGCGCGACTGGCCGCGCCTGCCTGCGGACGTGCGGGCGCTGTTCACCGCCTATGCCGCCGGGCTCAATCATTATGCCGACAAGCATCCGGGCGAGGTCCGCCTGTCGGGGCTGTTCCCCGTCACCGGCGAAGATGTCGTCGCAGGCTTCGTGCTGCGGTCGCCCTTCTTCTTCGGGCTCGATTCGACGATCGGCTCGCTCGCCGAGGGCACGCCGCTGGCGCGAGAGGGCGGGCCGGCGCTCGACCCCAAGGGGCAGCCGGTCGCGCGCGACCTGACCCCGGTCGGGCGCGATCCCGACTACAATGGCTCGAACGCGATGGCGGTCGCACCGTCGCGCTCGACCGACGGCGCGACGCGGCTCGTCTCCAACTCGCACCAGCCGTGGACGGGCGGCGTCGCCTGGTACGAACTGGTCGTCCATTCGGGCGAGGGCTGGGATTTCGCCGGGGCGAATTTTCCGGGGTCGCCCTATCCTTTCCTCGGTCACAACAAGTATCTCGGCTGGACCAACACGGTGAACCGGCCCGACCTGATCGACGTCTACCAGCTGGCACTCGATGACAGCGGCGAGAATTACCGCTTCGACGGGAAGTGGGTGCCGCTGGAAACGAAGCGGGTCTGGCTGCGCGTCAAATATGGTCCCTTCGTGCTGCCGGTGCCGCGCACCGTCCATCGCTCGGTGCACGGGCCGGTGATCGTCGGTGCCAAGGGCGCCTTCGCCATCCGCTATGCCGGGATCGACCAGGCGAACATGGTCACGCAATATTACCGGCTGAACAAGGCGCGCGATTTCGCCGAGTGGCGTGCGGCGATGGCGGGGCAGGGCGTGCCGGCGACCAATTTCGTCTATGCCGATGCCAGGGGCAATATCGGCTTCTTCTATAATGCGATGTTCCCCGACCGGCCCGCCGGCTATAATTGGCGCGGCGTCCTGCCGGGCGACACATCGGCGAATTTGTGGACGAAGGCGCTGCCCTTCGACCGGGTGCCGGCGCTGGTCAATCCGCGCTCGGGCTATGTGATGAACGCGAACAACACGCCGTGGGTCGCGGCGGGGCCGGGCGACGAGCTCGACGCTGCGGCCTTTTCGCCCTTGCTGGGGATCGAGGACGACATGACCAACCGCGCGGCTCGGCTGATCGAGCTGTTCGAGGCGTCGGGGCTGATCGACGAGGCGCGGCTGAAGGCGATCAAATACGACACCAGCTATGCGAAGACCGGCTATGCCAAGGCGTGGATCGACCGGCTGCTCGCGCTCGACGTCAGCGGCGACCCGGCGCTGGCCGAGGCGCAGCAGCTGCTGCGCAAGTGGGACTGGAACCTCGACGGCAAGGGGCATGGCGATGCGCTGGCGCTGATGCTGCTGCGCCCCGCGGGCGGGCGCCATTACCAGCGACGCCCGCCGCCCGACCCGCTGACCGTGCTCAAGCAGACGGTCGTGCATCTGCAGGACCATTTCGCGACGCTCGATCCGAAGCTGGGCACGGTGCTGCGGCTGCGGCACGGTGAGGGACCGCACCGTGTCGACCTGCCGCTCGACGGCGGCAACGACACGATCCGCGCCTCGACGCTGTGGGACGTCGAGCCCGACGGACGGCTGAAAGTGCGCCACGGCGACAGCTTCATCCTGTTCGTGACGTGGGACCGCGACGGGCGGGTGCATTCGGAATCGATCCAGCCCTTCGGGGCCGCGACGACGCGGCCGGACAGTCCGCACTATAACGACCAGGCGCCGCTGTTCGTGGCGCACAGGTTGAAGCCGGTGCTGTTCGACCCGGCGGCGCTGCGCGCCAGCGGGGCGCGTTTCTATCGGCCTTGAAAGCCCCGCACGGCCGTCCTACACCATTGATACACTGCCGTTCGGCACGGCCGGTCCGCAGGCCGGCCGGTTTCTCCCCGTTCGAGAGGATGTCCATGCCGCGTCTTTCCCGTCTCGCCGCCGCCCTTGCCCTGTCGACCGCGCTGGTCGCCGCCGGTCCCGCGCTCGCCAAAAGCAAGGCGGCGCAGCCTGCGCCGGTCGCCGAACTGGTGAAGGCGGTCGACATTCCGTGGCAGGCTTTCACGCTCGACAACGGCCTGCGCGTGATCGTGCACGAGGATCGCAAGGCGCCGGTGGTCGCGGTGTCGGTGTGGTATCGCGTCGGGTCGAAGCATGAGCCGAAGGGCAAGACGGGCTTCGCGCACCTGTTCGAGCATCTGATGTTCAACGGATCGGAGAATGCGCCCGGCGATTTCTTCGAGCCGCTGCAACAGGTTGGCGCGACCGATTTCAACGGCACCACCAGCATGGACCGCACCAATTATTTCGAGACGGTGCCGACCGGCGCGCTCGACCGCGCGCTGTTCCTCGAAAGCGACCGCATGGGGCATCTGCTCGGCGCGGTGACGCAGGACAAACTCGACAACCAGCGCGGTGTCGTCCAGAACGAGAAGCGGCAGGGCGACAACAATCCCTTCGGCCTGCTGCGCTACGAGATTTTCGAGAATCTCTTTCCCACCGGTCATCCCTATCATCACAGCACCATCGGTTCGATGGTCGACCTCGATTCGGCGTCGCTCGACGATGTGAAGCGCTGGTTCACCGACCATTACGGGCCGAACAACGCGGTGCTCGTGCTCGCGGGCGACATCGATGTCGCGACCGCGAAGGCGAAGGTGACCGAATGGTTCGGCGACATTGCGCAGGGCCCCGCGGTGACCGCGCCGCCGGTGTCGGTGCCGACGCTGCCCGCGCCGCTCGCCAGGGAGGTCCGCGACCTGATCCCGACGACGCGCCTCTATCGCATGTGGGCGATCCCCGGCCTCAACGATCCCGAGGCGGTACCGCTGCAGATGGCGGCGACCGTGCTCGGCGGTCTGTCCTCTTCGCGGCTCGACAATGCGATGGTCCGCAAGGACCCGGTCGCGGTCGCGGTCGCCGCCTTTGCCCAGACCTTTGAGGATGCCGGCATATTGATCGTCCAGGCCGATGTGAAGGAAGGCGTCGATCCGGCGCTGGTCGGTCAGCGGCTCGATGCCGAGATCGCCAGATTCCTCGAAACCGGGCCGACCGCCGACGAACTGCAACGCGCGGCGGCGAGCTATCTGGGCGGCACGATCGCCGGGCTCGAATCGGTCGGCGGCTTCGGCGGCAAGGCGGTGACGCTGGCCGAGGGCGCGCTCTATTCGAACGATCCGGATCATTACCGGACCGAGCTCGACCGGCTGGCGAAGACGACCCCCGAGCAGGCGGCGGCGGTGGCGCGCAAATGGATGGCGCGACCGGCCTTTTCGCTCACCTACACGCCCGGCGAGCGGACCGAGGGCGGCGAGAATCGCGGCGGCGCGGTGACGGCGGGCAAGGCCGCGGTGGCTGTCGCGCCCGACCGCTACTGGAACGCGGCGCTCGGCGACGTCGGACCCGACACGGGCGCGATGGGCGCGACGGCGATCGCCGACCGGTCGCAGCTGCCGGCGGTGAGCGGGCTCACCGCGCTCGACTTCCCGGCAATCGAGCGCACGACGCTGCGCAACGGGATCGAGGTCGTCTTCGCGCGGCGGACCGCGGTGCCGACGGTGCAGGTCGCGGTCAGCTTCGACGCCGGCTATGCCGCCGACCCGCACGATGCGCTGGGCACCCAGTCGCTGATGCTCAGCCTGATGGACGAGGGGACGACCAGCCTCGATTCGATCGCCTTCGCCGAGGCGAAGGAGCGGCTCGGCGCGCAGATCGACGGCACCGCCAACGCCGACGAGACCGTGTTCAGCCTGTTCGCGCTCAAGCCCAACCTCAGCGCCTCGCTCGGCCTGCTCGCCGACTATATCCGCCACCCGGCCTTCGACGCGCACGAGCTAGAGCGGGTGCGCGCGCAGCAGCTCAACCGCCTGAAGGCCGAACTCAACAACCCGAACGCGATCGCCTCGCGCGTGCTGCGGCCGGCGCTTTATGGCGCCGACCATCCCTATGGTATCCCGCCCTCGGGCCTCGGGAATGCCAAGGCGGTCGCGGCGGCGACGCGCGACCAGCTCGTCGCCTTCCATTCGGCGTGGATCCGCCCCGACAACGCCCGCATCTTCGTCGTCGGCGATACCACGCTCGCCGAAGTGCGGCGGCAGCTCGACGCGACGCTCGGTCAGTGGAAGCCGCCCGCGGCGCCGAAGGGCGAGAAGCATTTCGACATCGCCATCCCCGCGCCGCAGCCGCGCATCCTGCTGGTCGACCGGCCCAAATCGCCGCAATCGGTCATCATGGCGGGCAAGGTGCTCGCCGCAAAGGGCTCCGACAGCCTCGAGGTGCTGCGCGCCGCGAACGACATTTTCGGCGGCGACTTCCTGTCGCGCTTCAACATGAACCTGCGCGAGACCAAGGGCTGGTCCTATGGCGTGCGTTCGGCGGTCTCCGCCGACAAGGATCGGCTGACCTGGGTCGTGGTCGCGCCGGTGCAGGCCGACCGCACCGGCGATTCGATCCGCGAGTTCCGCAGCGACCTCCAGACCTTCCTCGGCGACAAGGGGGTGACGGCGGCGGAGCTGGAGCGGACGGTCAACGGCAGCGTCCGCGAATTGCCCGGCAGCTTCGAGACGTCGGGCGACGTGCTCGGCGGGCTGCGCTCGATCGTCAAGTTCGATCGCCCCGACGATTATTACGAGACGATCGCCGCGAAATACGAGGCGATGTCCATGCCCGCCGTCGACGCCGTGGCGCGCGAGGCGCTGAGCGTCGACGATCTCGTCTATGTCGTCGTCGGCGACGCCTCGATCGTGAAACCACAGCTTGACGGACTGGGTTTGAACGTCGAAACAGTGGCTCCAGCTAATTGACATTAGTTTCAGTAGGAGGGTTTCGATGTCTCAAGTCGACGGCAGCTATGATTGCGTGACCAAGTCGCCGATGGGCGACCAGAAGTCGGTCTTCACCGTGAAGAGCGAGGGCGACAGCTTCACCGGCCAGAACGCCGGCACGATGGGATCGCTCGACGTCGAGAACGGCAAGGTCGACGGCAACAAGCTGAACTGGACGATGAACATGAAGGTGCCGATGCCGATGACGCTCGAATGCGAAGCGACCATCGACGGCGACACGCTGACCGGCACGATCAAGGCCGGTCCCTTCGGTTCGATGGCGATGACTGGCACCCGCCAGGCCTGACCGTCCGGTCCGGACCATATTTCCGGCGAAGGGGCCGTCCCGGGCGATCGGGGCGGCCCTTTGCTTATGGGGCCGTCCAGTCTTTCGCCGGCCGGCACGTGGATAGGGGCTATCCAAAGCGGCGGCATGTGCATACATTGTTGCAATGCACAAAATGACAGAGCCTTCGCCGCGGTTGAGCCTCCCCGGCGATCGTGAAATGGTGATCATGATGGCGATGGTTATGGCGCTGAACGCGCTCGCCATCGATTCGATGCTGCCCGCGCTGCCCGCGATCGGCCGCGGGCTGGAGGTCGCGGTGGCGAACCACCGCCAATATGTGATCTCGGTCTATCTGCTCGGCATCGGGATCGGTTCGCTCGTCTATGGCCCGCTCGCCGACCGCTTCGGGCGCAAGGGGGTGCTGGTGCCGGCGCTGGTCGGCTATGTGATCCTGTCGATCGGCTGCGGGCTCGCGATGAGCTTTCCGATGCTGCTCGCGCTGCGTTTCGGGCATGGGCTGGTCAGCGCTGCGCTGGGCGTGATCGTCGTCGCGGTGATCCGCGATCTCTTTTCGGGCGATGCGATGGCGAAGCGCCTGTCGCTGATCTTCCTCGTCTTCATGGTCGTGCCGATCATCGCCCCGACGATGGGCGCGGGGGTCGAGGCGGTCGCCGGCTGGCGTGCGATCTTCATCGTCCTCGCGGTGATGGGGGTGGTGATGATCCTCTGGCTGCGCCGGCTGCCCGAAACGCTCGCTCACGCCGACGTGCGCCCGCTCGACTGGCGCACGATGGTTGCGGGCTGGGCGACGGTGACGCGGCACCGCCGCGCCGCGGGCTACATGATCGCCTCGGGCATGATGCAGGCCGCGCTCTATGGCTATCTCAATAGTAGCGAGCAGATCATCGCCGACGTCTTCGACGCGCGAAGCCTGTTTCCGTTGGTCTTCGCCTGCGTCGCCATCGGCATCGCGGCGGCGAATTTCTCGAACGCGGCGATCGTCGAGCGCTTCGGTGCACGGCGCGTGTCGCAAAGCGCCGTCTTCGCCTTCATGGCGACGTCGATCGCACAGATCCTCGTCGCGCTGAGCGGCGGCGAGACGCTGTGGATGTTCACGGTTCTGATGATGATCAACGTCGGCCTGATCGGGTTCATCGGCAGCAATTTCGGTTCGATCGCGATGGAGGATTTCGGCCATATGGCGGGCGTCGCCTCCTCCTATCAGAGCTTTGCGAAGACGCTGCTCGCCGCGGGGGCGGGGGCGCTGATCGGGCAATTGTACGACGGGACGACGCTGCCGCTCGCCTATGCCTTCTGCGCCTGCGCCGTGATCGGCCTGGCGCTGGTCCTGTGGGCCGAGCGCGGCAAGCTGTTCACCCGGCCGGGGACGGCGGCCAAAACCCCCTTCTGATGCGCCGGACGGCGCCCCCGCACAACAGAATAGGACACGCAAGAGAAAGGGGGCGCGAGGCCCCCTTTCGTCTTTCGAGTTCCGATCGCCGGCTCAGGGGATCGGGGGCACCGGCTGCGGCGGTGCGTCGGGGTCGTCTTCGTGCACGTCGATGATCCCGCGGCCGACATAGCTGCGCGAGCGGCTGTACATGAAATAGACGACGAGGCCGACCGCCGCCCAGATCAGGAACAGCGTGATGCTCTTGTGATCGAGGTTGAAGAACAGATAGATGCAGCCGAGGACCGCGATCGGCGCCGTGACGAAGATCATCGGCGTCTTGAACGGCCGGTGCCGGGTCGGATCGGTGCGGCGGATCGTCATCACCGCGATCGACACGGCGGCGAAGGCGAACAGCGTGCCCGAGTTGGAGATGTTGGCGAGCTGTCCGACCGGGAAGAAGGCGGCGAACAGCGCCACGGCAATGCCCGTGATGATCGTGATGACATGCGGGGTGTGGAACTTCGGGTGAATCCGCGAGAAGGCCTGCGGCAGCAGCCCGTCGCGGCTCATCACGAAGAAAATGCGTGTCTGGCCGAACATCATCATCAGGATGACCGACGGCAGGGCGAGCCCGGCGGCGAGGCCGATCAGGTTGCCGATCTGCGGCCAGCCGATCTCGCGCATCGTCCAGGCCAGCGCCTCCTTCGAACAGACGACCGCCTGGTCGCCGATCGCGCCGCATGCCGACGCCAGCGCGCGGCTTCCGGGTTCGAGCGCTTGCCCGGTGGCGGCGTCGATGCCGACCGGCTGCGCGCCGACGGTGCCGATGACGCCCGCGGCGACGAGGAGGTAGAAGATGGTGCAGATCGCGAGGCTGCCGATCAGGCCGATCGGCATGTTGCGTTGCGGGTTCTTGGTTTCCTCCGCCGCGGTCGACACGGCGTCGAACCCGACATAGGCGAAGAAGATGGAGGCGGCGGCGGCGCCGATCCCCCCGATGCCGAGCGGTGCGAAGGGCTCGAAATTCTCCATGTTCATCACCGGCACCGCAAGCGCGATGAACAGCGTTAGCGCCGCCACCTTGATGACGACGAGGATCGCGTTGACGGTTGCGGATTCGCGCGTGCCGATCACCAGCAGCCAGGTGACCAGCCCCGCGATGGCCATCGCCGGCAGGTTGATCATCCCGCCATCGAACGGCCCGAGCACCCATGTGGAGGGTATGTCGATCCCCAGCGCATTCTCCGCCAGCCCGACGACATAGCCCGACCAGCCGACCGAGACCGCGCCCGCGGCCACCGCATATTCGAGGATCAGCGCCCAGCCGACCATCCAGGCGATCAGTTCGCCCATCACCGCGTAACTATAGGTATAGGCCGATCCCGAAACCGGCACCATCGCCGCCATTTCGGCATAGCAGAGCGCGGCAAAGGCGCAGACGAAGCCGGCGATGATGAAGCTGACCATCATGCCCGGCCCGGCCTTTTGCGCCGCCTCGGCGGTCAGCACGAAAATGCCGGTGCCGATCACCGCGCCGATCCCCAGCATGGTGAGCTGGAAGGCGCCTAGCGAACGGTGCAACGATTTCTTTTCCGCCGTCGCCAATATGGCGTCCAGCGGTTTGACACGACCAAATATCATGCGAGTGTCCCCTTGTCGGGCGGCAAGGGCCGCCGCCCGTCTCCTGGCGGCGCAGACTAACCGCTCCGCCGGTCAGCGCAACATAATTTCATGGGGAATGGCTTAACTTCGCTTCCATCGCTCCGCCGTGAATTCGGCGGCTCCGGGCGGGGTTCGGTGGCCGGCCTGTCCTATCGCACCGTGAAGCGCACGCGGTCGATCGTCCGCCCGCCGGGATCGGTGAGGGTCAATATATGGCTGCCGGGGCGCGGCACGATCTGCTGTCCCGCGTCGGCGTCGCCGAGCACCTGCTTGTCGAGAATCAGGCGGAAACCCGTGACCTCGCCGCTGACCATGACCGCGAGTTGCTGGCGGCCCGCCGGGATGTCGGGGTCGAGCGCATAGACGCTGCCGCTGACCGGGCTGGTGATGCGCGGGCGGCGCGCGGCGGCTGGGGCGGCCGCCATCTCGGCCTGCGCGGTGCCGCGCAGGAAATATTCGCGGCGCGGCGGCTCGCGCGTGCCCGGCAGGCTGACCCGGCGCGCCTCGACATCGGCGGGCGGCGCGGGCGGCCTGCCGGGGCGGCCGGCGTGGAGCGCGAGCATCACGTCGCGCCACACCGGCGCCGCGCCCGACGTGCCCGACACCGCGCGCATCGAATCTCCCTCCAGATTGCCGACCCAGACCGCGACCGTGTAGCGGTCCGAAAAGCCGACGCACCAATTGTCGCGCATCCCCTTCGACGTCCCCGTCTTCGCCGCGGCCCAGAAGGGCAGGCGCAGCGCGCTGTCGGCGCCGAAGGCGTCGGCGCGCGCCGAGGCGTCGGCCATGATGTCGGCGACGATGAAGGCGGCGCCGGGATCCACGATCAGGCGCTCCTCCCCCCGTGCCGTGCCCTTCACGAAACGGACCGGCGACCAGCGGCCCTGGTTGGCGAGGGTGCGGAAGGCGTTCGCCTGTTCGACGAGGCTGACCTCGGCCGACCCGAGCGCGAGGCTGAAGCCGTAATAATCGCCATCCTCGACCAGCCCGCGATAGCCGAGCGCCCACAGCCGGTCGCGGAACTGCTGAACGTCGTCGATCACAAGCGCGCGCACCGCGGGGACGTTGAGCGACGCCGCGAGCGCGTGACGCACGCTGACCGGCCCCTTGAAGCTGCGGTCGTAATTCTTGGGGACATAGAGGCCCGAGGCGGTGTCGAGCTGCACCGGGCTGTCGTCGAGGATCGAGGCGGCGGTGAGCCAGCCCTTTTCGATCACCTGCGCATAGAGGTGCGGTTTGAGCGTCGAGCCCGCCTGCCGCCGGGCGTTGGCGCCGTCGACCGCGGCGGCGGTCGATTTCAGCCCAACCCCGCCGACATAGGCGAGCACGTCGCCGGTGGCGTTGTCGAGGACGACCACCGCACCGTCGCGCACCCGATCGGCGCCGAGCCCGGCGAGCTGACGGCGCATCGCGACAATCGCCGCGCCCTGGATGCGGCGGTCGATCGTCGTCGTCACGCGCTTGCCCGGCGCGTCGAGCAGGCGCACGGCGAGGTGCGGCGCGAGCGCGGGGTCGAAGCGCGCGGCGCGCTCGCCCGACACCAAAGTCGCGGCGGCGGCGCGCAGCGGGGCGCAGTCGGCGGTGCGCGCGAGGCGGCACGCGCGCCGCCCGAGCGCCCCGGCGTCCGCCGCCGGATTGGGGAGCAACGCCGCGAACAGCACGGCGTCGGTGCGCGTCATCTGCGCCGGCGGCTTGCCGAACAGGCTGCGCGCGCCGGCGCCGACCCCTTGGACCTCGCCGCGCAGCGGCACGAGGTTGAAATAGGCCTCGAGCATCTGTTCGCGGGTCCAATGCGATGCGAGCGCCTGCCCGGCGCGCATCTGGCGAAGCTTCGCGCGCCAGCCGCGCTGCCCCGGCTGCGCAAGCTCGGGCGCGAGGAAGGCGGCGAGCTGCATCGGCAGCGTCGAGGCACCGCGCGACCGGCCGCCACTCCAGCGCGCGCGGGCCGCGCTTGCTATCGCGAGCCAGTCGACGCCGCCGTGCGACCAGAAGCGTTTGTCCTCTGCCGCGACCACCGTGTCGCGCAGCGCGGGATTGATCGCCGCCAGCGGCACCCACGCCGTCCGCCGCCGCTCGAAATCGACGCGCTCACTGTCGAGGAGGCGGCCGTCACGGTCGTAGAGCCACGCCTCGCTCGGCTTCCAGCCGGCGCGCACCGTTTCGTAATCGGGCATCGCGGGCGGGCGGGTGAGAAGGTGCGCGATCGTGACGAGGACGAGCGTGGCGAGCGCGGTCCACAGCAGGGCGTTGCGCCAGCGGCGTTTGCGGGGGACGTGCTCAGCCATTGCCAGACTGCGAGCTTGCGATGCGTGCCATCATCACGGCGATTGAAGGATGTGTTCCGGCTCCATCACTTCGCCGCCACCGTCAGCGGCGCGTTCGGCCACTGGCCGCGGATCGCGGGCGAATACATCGCCTCGACCCGCGTCGCGGGCAGGGTGAAGCGGCCCGAGCCGTTGAGACGCACGACATATTCGACCGCGTGCGTGCCCGCGGGCATCCAGCCGAAATAGCCGCGCCAGCTGTCGCGCCCGCGCTCGACATAGCTTGGCTGCCAGTCTGTCCCGCTGGCCTGATCGGCAAGCATTTCGGACTGGCCGCCGAGATTGCCGACGATCGTCGCGCCGGGCGGGATCGGATCGTTGACGATCACCCATGTCCGGCCCGCGGCCGCGGTGATCTCGATCCGCACCTTGACGACGTCGCCGCGCGTCAGCCGGTCCTTGTTCGCCGCCTTGACGATGTGCATCGACCGCTTGATGCGATAGCCGGCGTTGAGCGGTTCCTTGAGCGGCACTGCCGCCCGGACGCGGACGGTCGCCCATGGCGCTCCGCTGCCCTGGTGGGCGAGCGTCATCGGCGCGGCGGCGAGCGGAAGGCGCAGCGGCGCGGCGTCGGCGGGCAGCGGCCAGCCTTGCGACGCGCTGGCGCCCGCGAGGCCGACGGTGGTGGTGCCGGTGATCGCGCTCGCCGGATAGAGATCGGCGAAGCGGCGCACCGTCACTGCGCCCCAGGCGTTGGCGGGAGTGGTGTCCCAATGGCCCTTGCGCTGGCGCTGCGCGACGCCGACCATCAGCCGGCCCGCGTCGTCTTCCCAGCCCTTGCGGCCGAGCACGGCTTCGAGCGTCTTGATCGCCATCTCGTCGCCGCTCGTCATCATCCACCATGGCGCCTTCGCGTCGTCGACGAGGTCGAGACGCATGCCTTCGTAGACGAGCCGCTTGCGCAGTTCGGCCTCGGCGGCGGTGCGCAGCGCGGCCGCGCCCCGGACGCCCGGCGTCCGCTCGATCGCGACGAGCCAGTCGGCGAGCGTGCCGGTCGCCATGTCGGCGGGCGCCATGTCGATCGCGGCCACCAGCGCGGGGCTGGCCGCATTATTGCGCGCGAGCGCCGCCAGCGCGGCAACGCGCACCGGCCGGATGTCGTAGGGACCATATCCCTTCCGGGTCAGCCGTCCCTCGACGACCGCCTGCAGCGCCTTGACCATCTTTGTCTTCGATGCCTCGGGGATCGCGAAGCCGTTCGCTGCGGTAATCGCGAGGACATAGGCGGTCAGCTCGGGCGAGCCTTCCAGCCGGCTGCTCGGCCAATAGCGCAGCAGGCCGTCGTCATCGAGATAGGTCGGCATCGCGCCCGCGAGCGCTTGCCAGCGGCCGAGGTCGCCGAGCGCGACCGCGCGCGAAGTCGATTGCTCGAAACAGTCGTAGGGGTAGATCGCCATATAGTCGCGCACCCCGGCAAGCGGCGGCGCGAGCGTGCCCGCCAGCGCGATGTCGACGGTGCCGCCGGGCAGAGCCCCCGCCGGAATGGCGATCGGCAATGACGTGTCCGACCCGACGCGCAACAGGCTGGCGGCCCATGTCTCGACCGGCACGGCGGGTTCGACCTGCTGCGCGAAAACCAGCCGGTCGCGTTGCCGGCCGTTCTTCGACACCGCCTCGATCGTCCATTCAAGCGGTCCCGATTCGGCGGGGGCGGTCATCGACCAGCTGATCGGCACCGCGCCGCCCGCCGGGATGGTGACGGTCAGCGACTGGCCGGTCGCCACCGCGGGCGACAGCGTCGGGGTCGCAACGACCTCCATCGGTCGGTCGGTGCCGTTGCGCAGCGTGAAGCGCGCGTCATAGGTGTCGCCGGTGCGCACCAGCTCGGGAAGCCCGGCAAAGACCGCGAGGTCCTGCACGGTGCGCACGCTCGTTTCGCCGGTGCCGAAATATTGCGCGCCGTCGGTGGCGATCGCGACGAGGCGGAAGCCCGACAGATTGTCGGACATGGGCACCTCGACCGTCGCACGGCCCTTTGCGTCGAGCGGGACATGCCCCTTCCACAGCAGGACGGGACGGAAATCCTCGCGCGTCAGGCCGCTGAGGTCGCCGCCGCCTCCGCCGGGGGCGAGTGTTTTGCGGCCATAGTGGCGTTTGCCGACCACCTGCATCTGCGCGGTCGAGGTCAGCACGTCGAGCGTGCGGTCGCCCATCATCGCGTCGAGCAGCGCCCAGCTGTCGTTCGGCGCGAGCTGGAGCAGCGCCTCGTCGACCGCGGCGAAGGCGACGTCGGCGCCCGCGGCGGGCTTGCCGTTCGGGGTCCTGACCTCGATCGCCACCTTCGCGGTTTCGCGCACCGCATATTTCTCCTTGTCGGCCTTCACCTTGACGCCGAGCCGGTGGCCTTCCCAGCCGACCTTGATCCGCGCGATTCCCATGCGATAGGCGGGCTTGGCGAGATCGACGAGCGCGGTCGGCGGCGCGCCCTCGCTGTTTTCGATGCGGAAGCCGACCGCGCGCTTCATCTTGCGGAACCAGCTTTCGCCGCCGGTCACGCGCCCGCGCACCGCCATCACCGAGACATAGACGTCGGGGGCATAGGTCGCGGGCAGCTTGACCTTCACCACCGGGTCGGTGCCCTTCAGCGGCGTGACGAAGCTCGACAGCACGCCCTCGCGCTCGACAGTGACCAGCGCGGTCGCCTCGCGGAACGGCATGCGGACCTGGAAGGTCGCGGTGTCGCCCGCGGCGTAGCGCGGCTGTTCGGCGATCACGTCCATGCGGTCGCCATTGTCGCCGCCGAACCACCAGTCGTCGTCGCCCGCGAGCCAGACCGAGCGAACCGCGCGCGCTTCGTTGCCGTCGGCGTCGGTCGTCGTCGCGACCACCGTGACCTCGCCCGAGACGCCGGGCGCCATCGCGCAGCTCGCGCGGCCGAGGCTGTCGGTCGTCGTGCTGCACGTGGCATCGAGCTTCGTCGTACGCATCTGGTTGTCATAGGCGTAGAAACCGCCGATCAGCCGCCGCCGCGCGGTGATGATCTCGCGATTGTAGAGGGTCACCGCGACGCGCTGGCCGCGGATCGGCTTGCCGTCCAGATCGAGCGCGATGAATTTCAGGCGCAGGTCGTTGTCGCGCATCAGCCAGCCGTCGGTCCTGACCCCCAGCCGCACCGCCGACGGATAGAGGGTGATGCGCCGGCTGCTGGTCAGCGTCTCGCCGTTCGCGTCCTGATAATCCATCTCGACCGCCATCTGGGTCGGCCGGACGATCGGCTGGTCGACGATCACGTTCGTCGATGCGGTGCCGTCGGCGCCGAGGGTGATCGGCACCGACCGCGCGAGTGGCATGTCGGCTTCGGGTTCCTCGCCGCTGTCGTCGAGCTGGACCACCCCTTCGCGGACCGGCTGGCCGTCGAAATCCCAGTCGCGATAATCCTCCGGCGGCGACCAGCGCGGGGTGAAGGCGGTGCGCACCTCGACGGGCAGGTTCCCGGCGGGGCCGCCCGACAGATAGCCGACGAACAGCGCGAGCGGGACCGCGGTCGGGCGGACGAGCGCCGATTTGGGCCCGGTGACCGTCGCCTTCATCGTCGGCAGGCGATATTCGTCGACGCGGATCGACGCGTCGCTCCAGATCGTCTTGTCCTCGCCATCCTTGTCCTTGGTGACGAAGACGAGGTCATAGTCGCCCATCGGCGCCGAGGCGGGGACGTTCCATATCGTGTCGCCGCTGCCGCTCGCGTCGATGGCAAAGGGCATTTCGAACTCGGTGTCGGAGCCGCGATGGACGAGGCGGAGCCGGCCCGCCATCGGCTGCGGAACCGCGAAGCCCGTGCCCACGGGGCGGCGCAGGACATGCTTCATGTTGACCGTCTCGCCCGCCTTGACGAGCGCACGGTCGAACAGGGTGTGGAGGATGTCGCCGCGTTCGGACCAGCCATAGGGCAGGTCGAAATCATAGGGGCGGATGCCGCTGCCCCAGTCGGTGAGGGTGAAGCTGAAATCGTCGCCCGCGCGCGCGGTGACCATCAGCGCATGACCTTCGCTGTTCGACGGGTCGGCGTCCGTGTCGCAGCTCGACCAGGTTTCGGGCTGCGGCAGGCCGTTCGGGAAGGCGAGGCGGCCCGCCTTGTCGGCGGTGCCGCGTGCGAGCAGGCGGCCGGTGCAGCTGTCGCTGACGCGAATTTCCGCACCCGCGACGGGCAGGCCGGTGTCAAGCGCCGTCACCCAGGCGAGCGAGCTTTCGCGGCCCCATTTGAAATGCACCGCCATGTTGGTGACGAGCGCGGCGGTCGCGACATAGCGCGTCGCCTTGCGCCCGAGCAGCGCGGCGCCGAGTTCGGGGCTCGCGATCTCGACGACGTGAAAGCCCTTTTCGGTCAGGGGGATGCCGACGACCTCGAAGTCCTTGCCGCCGCCGGGGGGCGACAGCGTCAGGTCGCGGCGCTCGCCGCCCGCCGGCGCGCCGTCGAACACCGATGTCGTGCCGGTGTAATTGACGGTGACCTCTTCGCCGCGCGCGTTCTTTTCCTCGCGATAGTCGGTGTCGTCGGCGTCGTCGACGCGCTTCAGCCAGCGCGCGACCGCCGCATCGTCGTCGCCGACCTTCAGCGCGGTCGCCGGTATCCTGAGGTTCGCCTGGACGAGCGACGATTCGACCCCGCGCACCGTGACGGGCAGCACGCCGCCCTCCTTCGCCTCCAATATGCCGAAGCTCGCGGCGAACTTGACCAGCGGCGGGGCGCGGTCGATGTGGAATTTCAGCGGGAAGTTCGACGCGTTGGCGAGCTTGCGGCCGCTCTGGTCGACGACGTCGGCGGGCAGGGTCAGCGTCGCGTCGACATTCTGCGGCAGCGGCCCGGCGAAGCGGACCTGGGTCAGCCACCGATCATTGGCATCGTCGGCGTCGGCTTTCGCGGTCAGGCGCTTGCCATCGGCGGTGGCGAGCGTCGCGGCGAGTGCGGTCTCGCGCGCCACCGGCGAGGCGAACTTGACCACGACGTCCTTGATCGGGTTGCAGCCCGCCTGCGGATTGACGCGGCTGCACGCCATCTTGGCGGTGAAGGCCGGGCGCACATTATAGTCGAAGCGCTGGTCGCGACCGGCGGTACGGCCGGGGACGCCGGCCTGCTGGATGCGGGCATCCCAGACGAGCGCCATCTCGCGGCCCGGCGGCAGCGGCCGGCGGCACTTGACCGGCACGATGCGATCGAGCGCGGCGTCACGATCGGCGCCGGCCGCGGGCAGGCGCAGCGGCAGGCCGGCGTCATAGGCGAAGGACTGGCGCGACCAGTCGCCATCGCCAAGCCCGGTCAGAATCCGCTCTGCGGTATCGCGCGGCAGCACGTCGACCGGAATCTTCTCTCCGATCCCGTCGACCGCGCAATAGGCGAAGCGGCCGACCGAAGCGCGGTCGGCGGCGACGTTGGTGGCGACGAGGAAGAGCTGATCCTCCTCGATCCCGTCATAGGTCCCCCCGGCGAGCACGGCGCGCGCCGACGGACCGCCGGTGTCGATCGCGAAGCGGCCGTTGCCGACGACCGAAACGCCGCGCGCGGTGACGAGGTCGGAGCGCAGTTCGACGTGGCAACGCTTGCCGCCGGGCAGCGGCGCGTCGAATTCGAGCACCCACGTCCGCGTATCGACCCAGCGTCCGGTGCCGGGTACCTTGCAGTCATGGGTGGCGGGCGCCTTCGCGCGCGGATCGCCGAGCGGCACCATGTCTTCGGAGAAACGCAGTGTGAAGCGGCTGATCGCGCCGTCACCGCCGCTGGCGCTGCCCGGCGTCGCGAGCGTGACCTGCGGCACCGTGTCGCCGCCCGCCGCCGCGAGCGCGAGACCGAGCGGAACCAGCAGGGCCAGCCGCATCTTTCCGGCCAGGCGTGTGCCCAGGCCCTGCCATCGCTGCATCATCGCCTCAACTCTCCTGCGCCGGCTGGCGTATCTATCCTGCTGGAAACAGGGGCAGGAGTCCACCCGCTGCCGCGCGGTGCACAGGATCCGCCACGCGCGGCGTCATCGCTGTGATCGCGATCATTGCGAGGCGGTGGGGGTGCTGTCCTGGAGCGTGATGACATCGAATGGAGATGACATCGAATGGAATCGTCATTGCGAGCGGCGAAGCCGCGCGGCAATCCAGAGCAGGCATAAACCGCTCTGGATTGCTTCGCTCCGCTCGCAATGACGAAGGGGGTCAATCCAAAATCATCAGAGTTTAGAGCATTGAGCCTTAAATCTGCCGGATAAGGGTCGTTGCAGGTTTATGGCACGCCGCGCTATGGCCTGTGGAGATTCAGTTTTTCCGCAAAACAAAACCAGGTTCTCCCGCGAAGGCGGGAGCCCAGAGTGGAGGAAATCAGGGTTTGCGTCCCACCGCACTGGGTCCCCGCCTTCGCGGGGACACGCCCCTATGCGTCCGCAAGCGCCCGAATCCCCACAGGCCCTAGCGGACGAGCATCGGGCCGAGCCCATGTCCGCCGAACAGGTGGACGTGCAGGTGCGGCACCTCCTGCCCGCTGTCGGGACCGACATTGGCGAGCAGGCGATAGCCGGGTTCGACGAGGCCGAGGTCGCGCGCGATCTTTCCCACCGCGCGAACGAAGCCCGCGATTTCGACGTCGCTCGCGCGCGCCGAGAAATCGTCCCAGCTGACATAGGCGCCCTTGGGAATCACCAGGATATGCGTCGGCGCCTGCGGGTTGATGTCGTGAAAGGCGAGTGCATGCTCGTCCTCGTAGACGGTCTTCGCGGGCAGTTCGCCGCGCAGGATGCGGGCGAAGATGTTACCGTCGTCGTAGGGCAGCGTCGCGTCGATCGCCATGTCGGGGGCTCCTATGATTGTCGGGCGGCTTTTTCGGCGTGGCCCGAGACGCCGTCGCGCCGGTCGAGCTCGGCGGCGATCGCATCCCAGCCGAGGCCCCGCTCGGCGAGCAGGACCGTCAGGTGAAAGACGAGGTCGGTCGCCTCTCCGGCCAGCGCCGTCCGGTCCTCGGCCAGCGCCGCGATGACGGTCTCGACCGCCTCTTCCCCCAGCTTTTGCGCGATCTTCGCCGGACCTTTGGCGGCGAGGCTGGCGACATAGGAGGTGTCGGCGGTGCCCGAATCGAGCCGCTCGCGCACGGTCGCCTCCAGACGCGACAGCGCGGCGCCGATCAGCGGCGTGTCGGTTCTCAGGCTTGTGGTCGCGCTGCTCATGGTGCGACCGTTAGCGGCGCCGTCGCGACACAGCAAGGCGGCTGGATCGACGCCAGGAAAGCAGGTGTCGCATTTCGGCCACACCCGCCACTTTTTTTCCGGCGAAACGGATAGTCAACCCGCGTTAGGCATTTATACCGAAGTCGTGGGGCAAAACACGGGATCGCGCATGCGATTCAGACAACCGGGGATGCAGTATGAAAATTGGAACAAGGACGTCGGCGATCCTGACCGCAACGGCATCGCTGATCGCGATCACCATGTCGGCCGCGCCGGCACAGGCGCAGCAGGTCGAGGATTGCGCGGCCTATGACACGCAGGCCGAGCGTGATGCCTGCGCCGATCGCGTCAACACGACCGTTGCGAGGCCGGACAGCGTCAGCAGCGACGACGGGGCCATCATCGTCACGGGCTCGCGCATCCGCAAGAGCGAGTTCAACAGTCCCGACCCGATCCAGATCATCAACCCCGACCTGGGGCAGAAGCAGGGCCAGAACCAGCTTGCCGATATCCTCCAGTCGTCGCCGGTCGCGGCGGGCTCGATCCAGATCACGTCGGCGATTTCGAACAGTTTCGTCACCAATGGCGGCGCCGATGCGCAGACCGTCTCGCTGCGCGGTCTCGGCGCCGAGCGCACGCTGGTGCTGCTCAACGGTCGCCGCGCCGGCCCCGCGGGCGTCCGCGGCGCGGTGTCGTCGTTCGACCTCAACGTGCTGCCGCTGTCGGTCGTCAAGCAGGTTGAGGTGCTGAAGACCGGCGCCTCCTCCATCTATGGCTCCGACGCGGTCGCGGGCGTGGTGAACATCCTGACCAAGACCGACACCGACGGCTTCGAGGTCGGCGGCTTCACCTCGGTTCCGGTGCACGGCGGCGGCGAGACCTATGATTTCAACGTCACCTGGGGCAAGCGCTTCGACCGCGGGCATGTGCTGGCGACGGTCGATTATTACCAGCAGCAGAATCTGCGCCGGAACGACCGCAAGTTCCTGGGCTGTCAGGAGGAATATCTGACGCGCGAGGACGGGACGCGCGCCGACATCGTCGATTTCCGCACCGGCAAGCCGGCGTGCAACGGCATCATCGGCAACCTGATCCTGACCAACAATGATTTCAGCGGCGACCCGATCGTCAACGATGACGGCGACCTTGTGGGGTTCCAGCCGACGCTGCTGGCCCCCAACGGCCAGCAATTGTTCATCGGGCAATATGGATCGCAATTCGGTCAGGTCGGCATTTCGTTCAACGATTACGGGGCGTTCGGCATATCCGCCCCGACCGATTTCTTTGGGCTGAACTTCGACGGTCCGTCGACCGGCGCGACGAATCAGTATCTGCCGCTCGAGCAGATGTCGGACGTGTTCTCGAAGGTCACGCGTCTCACCGGTTATCTCGACGCGTCCTACGAACTGACCGATAATGTCGAAATCTACACCGAACTGCTGTTCAACAACCGCAAGTCCTACAACAACAGTTTTCAGCAGGTCAGTGTGTTCCAGTTCACGGGCGATTCGACCCGAACCGGGGCCCTGCCGGTTCCCATCACCCTGCTGTTCTGCGACCCGTCGGTGTATAACTGCACGCCCGGCGACCTCGGCGATCCTTTCAACACCGAATTTACCGGGGCTTTCCTGCTCCGCCCGCTGGTTCTGACCAAATCGGACTTCAGCACCGACGTCGACTATTATCGCGGCGTGCTGGGTCTGCGCGGCGACTTCGGCGGCTTGCTGTCGGGCTGGAACTGGGACGTCTACGGCCAGTACAGCCGGTCGGACGCCAAATATACGCAGGACGTCGTCTATCAGGATTCGCTCGATTCGCAGACCTTCCGCACCCGGTCGTGCGTCGGGCTGACGACGGCGATCCGCGGCGTGCCGTGCATCGACATCGACTTCACCGATCCCAGGGTCCTGAACGGCGATTTCACGCCGCAGGAACGCGCCTTCCTGTTCGGCAAGGAAACCGGCCGCACGCTGTTCACCCAGACATCGGCCGAAGCCACCTTGGCGGGCGATCTGTTCGAACTGCCCGCGGGCAAGGTCGGCGCGGCGTTCGGCGCGCAGATCCGGCAGGACAAGATCAACGATACGCCGGGCGAGGTGACGCTGGCGGGCAATGCCGCGCTGCGCACCTCGTCGGGGATCACCGCCGGCAAGACGGTCAGCAAGGAAGTCTTCGGCGAACTCCAGATTCCGCTGATCCACGACACGCCGCTGATCCAGCGCCTGACGCTGTCGGGCGCCGGCCGCTATACCAGCGTCGACGCCACGCGCCGCGACGGGGTGAAGGACAGCTTCAGCGACGCGACCTGGAAAGCCGGGCTCGACTGGGAGGTCACCGACTGGCTGCGCTTCCGCGGCACCTGGGGCACCTCGTTCCGCGCGCCTGCGCTGTTCGAGCTGTTCCTCGAGAACCAGACGGGCTTCCGCGATCAGCAGGACATCGACATCTGCCTCAACGCCGCGACCAAGCTTGCCGCGGGTACGATGAGCCAGCGAGTCTACGACAATTGCATCGCGGCGGGTGTTCCAGCCAATTTCACCGGCGCGACGGGATCGGCGACCGTGGTGTCGGGCGGTGGCATCGGGCAGCTCAAGCCCGAAACCTCGACCGCCAAGACGGCGAGCGTCGTCCTGACGCCCGACCTGTCGGGCGTGCTGTGGAGCGGCCTCAAGACCAGCCTCGCGGTCGATTATTTCGACATCAAGGTGAAGGACGAGATCACCACGCTTGGCGCCGCGAGCATCATCAGCGGCTGCTACAATTCCGAGTTCGGGCTCGACGATCCGCTCTGCGACCTGATCACGCGCGCGCCGTCGGGTCCCGAGGAGCATAATATCACCGATGTGCGCGACACCTATGTGAACATCAACCGCCAGCGCAACCGCGGCATCGACGTGACGCTGCTGCTCGATCAGGACCTCGGCAACCTCGGCTCGCTGGCGTTCCGCGCCCAGATGACGTGGCAGATCGAGGACAAGGTCGCGCTGTTCGACGGCTTCGTGATCGACGACAATGGCGAGGCCGGCGATCCGAAATGGGTCGGCGATTTCAACCTCGCGTGGGAAAAGGGGCCGTGGACGCTCTTCTACGGTCTCGACGTGATCGGCGGCACATCGAACCAGCAGGACCTGCTCGACGAGCAGGGCAGCGCATGCCGTACCTCGATCTTCCGCCCCGGCGGCACCTTCTGCCCCGACACGCGGCTGGCGCCGACCTTCTATCATTCGATGTCGGTGACGCGCGATGTCACCGACCGTTTCGAGATCACGGTCGGCGTGGCGAACATCTTCGACACCGCCCCGCCGCGGGCGTCGACGATCTACACCAGCGTTTCGGCCCTCGGTCAGGCGCCGGTGTTCGGTTCGCAATATGATTATCTCGGCCGCCGGGTGTTCCTGCGCGCCAGCGGCCGCTTCTGACGCGCGCCGACACGAAAGCATCGGGCGGCGGGAGCGATCCCGCCGCCCTTTTTATGCCCGCGGCGGGCGAAGCATGCTGGACAAGCGGCGCCGGCTCTGGTCGAACGGCGCGCATGGCGGACGTCAAGCTTCATCCCGACTGGCTCGCACGGATCGGCGGCGAGTTCGATCAGCCCTATATGGGCGCGCTCAAGCAGTTCCTCGCCGACCAGCGGGCGAAGGGCAAGCGCATTTATCCGCGGCCGCGCGACTGGTTTGCGGCGCTCTACGCGACGCCGCCGCAGGACGTGCGCGTCGTCATCCTTGGGCAGGACCCCTATCACGGCCCCGGGCAGGCGCATGGCCTGTGCTTCTCGGTCCAGCCGGGGGTCCGCGTGCCGCCGAGCCTCGTCAACATCTACAAGGAGATGCAGAGCGACCTCGGCATCCCGCCGGCGCGCCACGGCTATCTGAAGCACTGGGCCGAACAGGGCGTGCTGCTGCTCAACAATTGCCTGACCGTCGAGGCGGGGCAGGCCGCCTCGCATCAGGGCAAGGGGTGGGAGCGTTTCACCGACGCCGCGGTCGCCGCGGTCGCCGCCGATCCGGCGCCCAAGGTCTTCATCCTGTGGGGCAGCCACGCGCAGCGCAAGGCCGCGAACGTGCCGGGGCTGGGACCGGGCACGCCGCACCTGATCCTGCGCGCGCCGCACCCGTCGCCGCTGTCGGCGTCGAACGGCTTTTTCGGATCGCGGCCGTTCAGCCAGGCGAACGCCTTCCTGGCGGAGCACGGCCGCGGTACCATCGACTGGCGCCTGCCCGAGACGGCGGAGGTCGCCGTCGGCTGACCGCCGCGCCGCGCGGACGAATCGATCAGAGTGAGCGAAAGCGTGCGTTGGCGCGGCGCCGTGCATCGGGTCTATCCCATGCCCTTGCCCCGCTGGAGACGCGCCGATGCCGACCGACCTGATGAAGACGCTGACCTATTTGTCGCTGCACCTCGCGATCGGCTTCGGCGTTGCCTATGCGCTGACGGGATCGGTCCGGGTGGCGGGCGGGATCGCACTGATCGAGCCGTGCATCAACGCCGTCGCCTTCTTCTTCCATGAGAAGGCGTGGCACCGCGCCGATGCGATACGAATCGCCGTGCCCGCCCGGCCGCGCGGGAACCCCGGCCGCCCCGGCGCCGTTGCACTGCTGTGTCGATGAAGGAGAAGAAGCATGACGGTGAACAGCGCAAGCGCCCGCTACGAAGGGCTGGGCAAGGACGGCAAGGGCCATATCTGGACCAAGCGCGGCACGCTCGACGGCGCGCCCTACGGGTTCGTCTCGCGCTTCGAGGACGGGCCGGGCACCAACCCCGAGGAACTGATCGCCGCGGCGCATGCCGCCTGCTTCACCATGGCGCTGTCCTTTGCGCTGGCGCGCGCCGGCCATAGCGACGGTCAGCTCGACACGCGCGCCGACGTCACGCTGGGCAAGGACGGCGATGGCTTCGCGGTGACGAAATCGGCGCTGACCCTGACCGCGAAGGTGCCCGGGATCGACGCCGACGCCTTTGCCGCGATCGCGGCCGATGCCAAGGCCAATTGCCCGATCTCGAAGCTGCTGAACTGCGAGATCACGCTCGAGCACAGCCTCGAAGGCGGGTGAGCGCCGCGGTTCAGCCGGCGCCGAACTGGCAGTTGCCCTTGCGCCTTTCCTCCTTGCCGCCGGCGAGGAACCAGCGCGCATCGCTCGCCGACGCGGCTTCGTCATAATAGCAGACGTCGGTCGCGCCGGTCGCGGGATCGACCAGCACCGCCCATTGGTGCGGTCCGCAATTATGCTGCTGGCACGCCCAGGCCATGACCTTGCCGTCGTGCATCTCGATCGGCGCCGCCGGACCCTCCAGCGTCTGGATGGCCTTCAGCACCTTCGCGTCCTTCACCGTCGCGGCGAGCCCCGCCTTGACCGCGGGATGATCGTTCCATGCGACACCGTCGACCTTGTCGAACGGATAATTGCCGACATAGGCGGCGAGGCCCTTCGCGTCGCCGGCTTTCGCGGCGGGCGCCGCGTCAGTCGGCGCGGGCAACGCGGCAGCTTCCGACGGCGCCGCCGGTCGGTCGGCAGCGGCTTGCGCGTCCGCACCTTGCGCATCGGCGGGGGACGGCGGAGCGGCATCGTCGCCCGAGCCGCAGGCGGCAAGCGCAAGCAAGGCGGCCCCGGCGAGCACGGGAAAGAGCGGAAGGCGGCGGAATGGCGTCATGGCAGGTCCCCTTTCGCGGGCGATCATGCCACGGCCCGGCGGCCGCCGATACTCTTTTCCACCGGCGGCGGTGCGTCAGCGACAGCGCACGTCGTCATCGCCGCTCTTGTCGATCGCACGGCCCGCGACCGCGCCGCCGATCGCGCCGAGCACGGTGCCGAGCGTCTTCGAATCGCCCGGCGCGATGACGTTGCCCAGCGCGCCGCCGGCGATGCCGCCGATGATCAGCCCGGTCGTGCCGTCGGAGCGCTTGCAATAATAGCGTCCGTCGCGCCCGCGATAGATGCGGTCGCCCTTGCCGAGGCGGCGCTCGCGGTAATCGCCGTCGCGATAATGGTCGTCGGCATACCAGCCGCCGCCGCGGCGCGGTCCGTCGTCATAGCCATAGCCGGTCGAGGCGCAGCCGCCGACGAGCGCGGTCGCGGCGACGAGCGGGGCGAGCAGAAGCTTGTTCATGGGACATTCCTTTGCAGGTGGGCCGCGGGACGGCGGACTTTCTGCCTGATAGACACGCGGGGGCGGCCCGAAGTTCCGGCGGCGGCCGCTTTTCGCCCCGCGCCCTTATCGCTTGACCTCAAGCGCGGTTGAGCTTGCATCAGGGGGGCAGACGATTCGCGAGACGGAGATCTGCCATGCTGTACCGCCCGACATTCGAAGCCTCCGACGGCCCCGCCGCCGCGCGCCCGACGCCGGGCGGCGACCTGTTGCCGCGCTATTTCGCCCGCATCGGCTACGACGGGCCGGCCGAGCCGACGCTGGCGGTGCTGCGCGCGCTGCACGCCGCGCATATCGCGGCGATTCCGTTCGAAGCGATCGACGCGCTGGTCGAGGGCCATGTCGACATCGGCGCCGAAGCGGTGGCCGCGAAGCTGATCGAAGGCGGGCGCGGCGGCTATTGCTTCGAGCAGAACGGCCTGTTCCTGCGCGTGCTGCGCGCGATCGGCTTCGAGGCAGAGGGCCTGCTCGGCCGCGTGCGCTGGCTGCGCGACCCGGCCGCGCCGCCCGCCCCGCGCAGCCATATGGTGGTGCACGTCCGCGTCGACGGTCGCGCCTGGCTGGCCGATGTCGGTTTCGGGTCGGCGGTGCCGCCCGCGCCGCTGGCGATGGACGGCGCGGCGCCGCAGCCGACCGCGCACGAGACCTATCGCGTCGCGCGCGGCGATGCGGGGCCCGGCATCTGGGCGGTGTCGATCGCGATCGGCGACGACTGGGCGCCGCTCTACGACATCGACGACGCGCCCGCGCCCGCGATCGATTACGAGGTCGCCAACTGGTACACGTCGACCCACCCCGATTCGCATTTCCGCCACCAGCTGATCGCCGCGCGCACCACCGCCCGCGCGCGCTATGCGCTGCGCGACAACCGGCTGACGATCCGCCACGCCGACGGGGCGAGCGAGCGGCGCTATCTGACCGCCGACGCGATCGAGGCCGCGCTCGCCGAGCTGTTCGGCCTGGCGGTGCGGCCGCACTGGCGCGCGGCGATCGAGCGCGCCGCGACCGCGGAGGTCGATGGGTAGGCGGTCCGAAAGGTCACGGCGAAAGGTCACTAAGGTCACGCTACGTGGTATCTCTTTCGGCTCTCTCTGCCGAGGGAAGGTTATCGGGGCCGGAGGCGGCGCGGCGTGCCTGTTCGTGGTCGGCAAGGCGGTTGAATTCCGCCTCCGATACTCCGGCGGGATCGATCCCCAGCCCCTTCAGCCAGCCCAGCACCGCGATGGAGGCAAGCAGGCGGGCATCGGTCTCCTCCTGTGTCGCGGGCGGCGGCAAGGCGGCGGCGCGGTCGACCAGATCGGCCTCTGCATCGGTCAGCCAGCGGACGCCGTCCTCCTCGCGCTCTCGATCGACGATCGCCCCGAAGCTCGTGTCCCATGCATCCTCTGCGACATGGTTCGTCCAGCTGTCGAGGGCGATCGCCCGTGCATCGGGGCGGCGGCGCGGTTCGCGCCGGTCTCGCCATGCGCCATAGGTGTCGGGGTCGCGATAGCGAAGCAGGAACATCGTCAGCCGTTCATCATAATATTGCCGCTCGCCCACCTGTTCGCCCTGAAAGAAGACAGGGCGGGTGACGCCGTACAAAGCGCGCGAAAAAGCAGCGTCGGACAGGCGGCGAACCGCATAGTCGAGCGCCGCGTCCCACGCCGCGCGAAAGCTGTAGGCATCGACGCGGCGGCGCAGGCGATAGGCGGTGGAGGGCGACAGGCCGACGCGCTCGCACGCCTCTGTCACGCAGGCGCATTCGGCCAGCGCCTCGATGAACGCGACCTGCTTTTCAGGCGTCCAGCCGTCGTGCCGTTCGCGCGGCGAGGCGGGGATGAAGGCGGGGGCCGACCCGATCTTGCGGCTGTCGTCGGGTGGCGGCCGGCGCGCCTTGGTGATGCGGATCGGCCCGCGCGGCTTTTTCGCATGGGTCAGGGCGTGGGTCCGGACGCCCTCAGGCGTCGGGGGTACGGTTTCCTGCTTCATCCGACAGGGTGAACCAGAGCGAAGTAATGTAGGAAAGGGATTTCTGTCAGCGATGTGTAAAATAGGATTTGGGACCTTACGCGATGGTAACCATCGTCGCGCTATACGGCGATCATGCCGCCCGAGATCGCAGCCCTGATCGATGAGCCGATATTGCTGGCCATGGTGCTGGCCGTCGGGTCAGCCATCGGTGTCGGCGCCGAGCGGGTTGTCGAGGGCTGGAAGCGCGCCGAACGACGCGAGCGATGGCAGAAGCGCGGGAAGCGAGGCCATCTGACGGGCGGTAAGTCGAATGCGGTGTCGATCGCCCCGACGCCGGGGGCAAGGAACCCGGTCGCGGTTGCCACCGAACAATTGCGCGTCGTGATGGAAGCCGATTTCACGGCGCGGCCGTTACTCAATCGTGGCGAACGCCGCTTGCTCACCGTGCTCGACAAGGTGCTGGCCGAGGAAAGCCCCGGCTGGCGCGCGATGGGGCAGGTCTCGCTGGGCGAGATATTGGCAAGCCCACATGAGGCGGCCTTTTTTGCGATCAATTCGAAGCGTGTCGACCTGTTGATCGTCGATGCCGAATTCCGTCCGCTTCATGCGGTCGAGATGCAAGGTGAAGGGCATCACAAGGGCAGCACAACTGCTGCGCGCGATGCGGTGAAACGCGAGGCGCTGCGCCGTGCGGGCGTCGGTTATGTCGAGGTGGTCAGCGGCGATACCCCAGCAGAAGTGCGGACGATGGTGCGAAAGCTGGTGGGGCGGGTTGGCGCGGTGGGGTAAACTGTCGCCGAAACGGGGGTGGCAGTGACGGTTCAGTAATCCTGTATCAGCGAGGGCAGGAGATAGGCAGGCGGGCGCGTATGCTTGCTTTGCCCAATCGACACGTTCGGTGGCCGGAAATTACCGGCATGGCTCGACAATCCGTCGAGCGCGATGCGGTGCAGGCCGAAGATCATCGACGTCCGCTACCGGGAGGGGCGGATATCACGTACCACTTCGTCGATCGGCTTCCTTCTTGCACCAGGATCTGCCGATCAGTCCGGCAGGTCAGGCGGATAGCGACAAATAATGGTAGCATTGGGCCGGTTTAGCCTTGCCAGACCAATTATCGCTTCCATGGGTTGACGTCGTTCAATCATGCTCCCGACCACCCGCGCCCATGTACAACTCCCTTCCCGTTTCCTCATAAACCTCGCTCATCTGCGCCATGCCCTTCTCGGCCTCTTCCGCCGCAAGGAAACCCGCGCTGTCCTGATTTTGCAGCTTCGCGAACTCGCGCACTTCCTGGCTGATCTTCATCGAGCAGAATTTGGGGCCGCACATGCTGCAGAAATGCGCCGACTTGGCGCCTTCCGCGGGGAGGGTCTGGTCGTGGTATTGCTCGGCCGTGTCGGGGTCGAGGCTCAGGTTGAACTGGTCGCGCCAGCGGAATTCGAAGCGTGCCTTCGACAGCGCGTCGTCGCGGACCTTGGCGGCGGGGTGGCCCTTGGCGAGGTCGGCGGCGTGGGCGGCGAGCTTGTAGGTGACGACGCCGACCTTCACATCGTCGCGGTCGGGCAGGCCGAGATGCTCCTTGGGCGTGACGTAACAGAGCATCGCGGTGCCGTACCAGCCGATCATCGCGGCGCCGATGCCGCTGGTGATATGGTCGTAGCCCGGCGCGATGTCGGTGGTCAGCGGCCCAAGCGTGTAGAAGGGCGCCTCGCCGCACGCCTCCAGCTGCTTGTCCATATTCTCCTTGATCTTGTGCATCGGGACATGGCCCGGCCCCTCGATCATCACCTGCACATCCTGCTCCCACGCGCGCTTGGTGAGTTCGCCGAGCGTGTAGAGTTCGGCGAACTGCGCCTCGTCGTTTGCGTCGGCGATGCTGCCGGGGCGCAGGCCGTCGCCGAGGCTGTAGGCGATGTCATAGGCCTTCATGATCTCGGTGATCTCGTCGAAATGGTCGTAGAGGAAGCTCTCCTTGTGATGCGCGAGGCACCATTTGGCCATGATGCTGCCGCCGCGGCTGACAATGCCGGTGACGCGCTTCGCGGCGAGCGGGACGTAGGGCAGGCGGACGCCGGCGTGGATGGTGAAATAGTCGACGCCCTGCTCGGCCTGCTCGATCAGCGTGTCGCGGAAAATCTCCCACGTCAGCTCCTCGGCGATGCCGCCGACCTTCTCCAGCGCCTGATAGATGGGGACGGTGCCGATCGGCACCGGGCTGTTGCGGATGATCCATTCGCGCGTGTCGTGGATGTTGCGCCCCGTCGACAGGTCCATGACGGTATCGGCGCCCCAGCGGATCGACCAGACCATCTTGTCGACCTCGGTCGCGACGTCGCTCGCGACCGCGCTGTTGCCGATATTGGCGTTGATCTTGACCAGGAAGTTGCGGCCGATCGCCATCGGCTCGCTTTCGGGGTGGTTGATGTTGCTGGGGATGATCGCGCGGCCGCGCGCGACCTCTTCGCGGACGAATTCGGGGGTGACATAATCGGGGATGCTGGCGCCCCAGTCCTGCCCGTCGCGGACATATTCGGCGAGTCGCTCGCGACCGAGATTCTCCCGCGTCGCGACATATTCCATCTCGGGCGTGACGATACCGCGGCGGGCATAGTGCATCTGGCTGACGTTCGCGCCCGGCCTGGCGCGCAGCACGGTCTTGCGGACGTTGGGGAAGGCGGGGACGCCGCCCGAACGGTCGGGGCCGAGCTGGCCGTTGTCCTCCGGCCGCACCTCGCGCTGCGCCACCTCCTCGACGTCGCCGCGCGAGCGGATCCAGGCGCTGCGCAGTTCGGGAAGGCCCTGCGCGATGTCGATGCGGGCGTTCGGGTCGGTGTAGGGGCCGCTGGTGTCGTAGACGCGGACGCTGGGCTCGCCGCTGTGCGGGTCGAGGTCGATCTCGCGCATCGCGACCCGGATGCCGCTGCCGGTGGGGCACGCGACATGGACCTTGCGGCTGCCGCGGATCGGGCCGGTGGTGACGCCGATGCGGGCGGCGGTCGTCTTGTCGAGGCGGGAATCGATATCGGCCATGGCAGTCGCTCCATTGCTACGGAGCAAGGCCTGGGATTCCGCGCGGAACGCCAACCCTCCCTCCGCCCGAGTTACCGGGATCAGGTTCGACGGGTCGCGGTCTATTCCGCTCTCAACCTGCGTTTGCGCGCCAGGCTCCCCGGGGATGGCATCACCTTAGCCGCGCGGGCGCGCGCTGTCCATCGGGCGGTTCCGGGTTACTCCGCCGCCACCGCCTCGCGCTTCGTCGCCCGCTGGCCGTCGTAGACGAAGGCGGGGTCCGTCAGGTCGATGTGCGGGAAGGCGTCCTTTTCGGCCCAATAATCCTGGTTGTGGCGCCATTCGGACTTGTCGCCGCGCTTCGGCATCTTCGACAGGCCGCGCATCAGATAGCCGGGGTTGAAATTATCCTCCTCGATCCACGGCAGGATGTCCATGCCCTGATCCTCGGGACGCAGCGCGACCTCGACCTTCTTTGCGCCGATGTCGTCCATGTGACCCAGCAGGTTGCAGACGAAGTCGCCCATCATATCGACGCGCAGCGTCCAGCTCGCGCGGAAGTAACCCATCACCCACGCCAGATTGGGCACCCCGGTCATCATCATGCCGCGATAGGTGACGGTCTCCCCCCAATCGACCGTCCGCCCGTCGACGCTGAAGGGAATGCCGCCCATCACCGACAGGTTGAAGCCGGTCGCGGCGACGATGATGTCGGCCTCGATCTCGGTTCCGTCCGACGTGCGGACGCCCGTTTCGGTGAAGCGGTCGATGGTGTCGGTGACGACGGTCAGCTTGCCCTCGGTCGCCGCGCGGAAGATGTCACCTTCGGGGCAGAAGGCCAGCCGCTGCTGCCACACGCGGTAGCGCGGGGTGAAGTGCGGTTCGAACTGGAAGTCCGGGTTGCCCGAAAAAAGGCGGATCAGCTCTTTCAGATCCTCGAACACGGCATCGGGTTCGGTCTGGGCGCGGCGGGTGAGCTGGTCCTGATCGTACATGATCTGCGCGCGCACGACGCGGTGGATCGTCGGTTCGTCGATCCCGACCTCGCGCAGCCGGTCGGCGAGCTCGTTCTTGTTCTCGGAACAGAAGAAATAGGTCGGCGAGCGCTGGAGCATCGTCACATGCGCGGCCTTTTCGGCGAAGGCGGGAACGACGGTCGCGGCGGTCGCGCCCGACCCGATGACGAGGATGCGCTTGCCCGCATAATCGGTGTCCGGGTCCCACAGCTGGGCGTGGACGAACTGGCCCTTATAGTCCGACAGGCCCGGCCAGTCGGGAACATAGGGCTTTTCATGGTCGTAATATCCCTGGCACATCCACAGGAAATCGGCGGTGAATGTGACGGCGACGCCGTCCGCCTTGCGCACCGCCTCGACCGTCCAGCGATTCTCGTCGCTCGACCAGCGGCAGGCGGTGATGCGGTGGCCGTAGCGGATATGATCGCCGATGCCGTTTTCCTCGATCACCTCGCCCAGATATTTGAGGATCTCGGCACCGCTGGCGATCGGCGCGCCGACCCACGGCTTGAAGCGATAACCGAAGGTGTAGAGGTCCGAATCGGACCGCACGCCGGGATATTTATGCGTCTCCCACGTGCCGCCGAAACTGTCCTTCATCTCGAGGATCGCATAGCTTTTGCCCGGGCATTGCTGTTGCAGGTGCCAGGCCGATCCGATGCCCGAAATGCCCGCGCCGACGATCAGCACGTCGACGTGAGTCGGTTCGGCGGCCGTGCCGGGGGTGGAGGTGGCGGCGGCCGACGCCGCCCCGATCGCTGTCGTCATGGTCTGTTCCGCTCCCATATTATCTGGCTAGGGTTTATGCCCTAATCTGTCGCGCGAGTCACGTCTGTGCATTGATCGAGGTCAAAGCCGGGGTGAGGTTCAGCCTTCCGTAGGCTGACCCGTTCCTTCGTCATGCTGAACTCGTTTCAGCATCCATGGCCAGGCCTTCCTTTTTGCGTCGCCTTTTTATTGGAGGGCAGACCATGGACCCCCGGATCGGGTCCGGGGCAGGCTCTGAAACAAGTTGGCAATTATCCCCTTTCGACGGGTGAGCGTTCCCCGGCGAAAGCCGGGGTCCAGATGACACAGCGCTGCATCGCATGGACCCCGGCTTTCGCCGGGGATCACCAGCGTTCCTGTCTCAAGGGTATAAACGCCAAACAAGTTCAGGGTGACGGAAATAGAGTCATCACAGCCTGGCGCCACACTGATGGGTGTCTCGACTTCGCTCGACACGAACGGGTTCGGGTCGGGTCTTTCCCTAGGACGGATCGACATTCAGCTCTGGCGGCCTGCAAATGGCGGCTTTTCGCGCTTCCGCTGCTCACGTGCCGTCAGCACGCTGCGCTCCGGGTCCCGAAAATCCACCATTTTGACCTGTGGTCGTCTTCGACTCCGGCTCGCCATCTTCTGAATGTCGATCCGTCCTAGAATTGATAGGCGATGCCGACGCCGCCGACCCACTGGTCGGCGCTGCCGGCGTCGCGGACGATCGGCGAAGCGGCGAAACGGCCGGTCATGCGGCCGTATTGTGCGCCGCCGAGCAGCACGAATCCCTTCCGCAGATCGCCCGACAGCGCCCAGGCGCCGGCGAGGCCGATCGTATATTTGCCCGCGGTCGCCTTGCGCCCGGCGCGGTCGTAGACGGGCAGGCCGCTCGCGGCGCTGCCGAGCGGATCGACGTCGTAATAATAACGGCCGAAGCCCTTGCCATAGATGTTCAGCGACGCCGAGACGCCGACATAGGCGCGCTTCGACAGCGGAGTGCCATAGTCGATCGTCGGCGAGACGAACCAGCTTCCGTGCCGCCCCGAAACATCGGCGAGCCCGACGACGCGGACGCCGAGCTGGTCGTAGCGGCTGGTGAAGATGCCCTGGCGGGTGACGCCCATCGCCAATCCCGCCTCGACCGCCAGCTTGCGTTCGCCGAGCGCCTCGACCTGCGCATCCTTGATGCGGCCGGTGCGGTCGCTGCGCAGGCCGATGATCGGGCCGAACTTGAAATCGGTGCGCTGGCCGCGCTTCTGCCGGATCAGGTCGACCTGGAAATTGGTGCCGCGGGTCGAAAAGGCGAAGCCGCTGACGCGCCCGCGCAGATAGAAGGCGGGCAGGACGGTGCGCTCGTCGGAGCCGTTGTAGCTCGGCACGCTGATCACTCCGGCGGCGACAGCGAAATGGTCGCGCGCCCATCGGCGGTCGCCGTCCTCGTCGCGGTCGCGCGCTGCGGGTAGCAGGATCGAGTCGTCGATGTCGCCGCGATCCTGCGCATAGTGGGCGGGGGCGGGATCGCGCCCAGTGCTCAAGCTGCGGTCCGCGGGCGGCAGGTCGTAGGGCAGCGCGGCTTCGTCCGCGGCGGCGGGCGACGTCGTCCCGATCGCGGCGGCGAGGAGGGCGAGGAACGGCAGGCAAAACAAGCGAAGGGCGGGCGCGACCATGGACGGTTTATCTTCCTGTCGTGGTGCCCCTCTCGGCGCAATGTGTAAGTCATTGACGCCGCAATGCAATGGGGTAGCGGTGACTGGAATCGGGCCGCCGATCTCCGCATCCGCGTGCATCGGACGTCATTGCGAGAGGCGAAGCCGCGCGTCAGTCCAGAGCAGGTGCAAGCCGCCCCGCCGGCTGCCAAGGCTTCGCCTTGCGATGGCGGGCTTTTCGTTCCACCATGGCGGCATGTCCGATCGTCGCGCCTTCGCTTTTCCATGTCGCGTCCGCGGCGCCGGTGCGGCATGAGCCGGGCGCCGCGCCTTGCCGGCTATGCGCTGATGGCGGCGGCGGCGCTGCTCGCGCTGGCGATGCGACGCGCGGGGCTGGAGGCGGTCGGGCCGTTTCCCGCCGTCGCGGTCGCGCTGTTCGCCGGAATGATCGGTGTGATGCTGGTGTTCACCGACCTGATGGTGCGCGGCCTCTATGCGCAGATCGACGCGGTCAAGCGCGGCACGGACGTGGAGACCGACGAAAAGGCTCCGCCTCTTTAGGGGGAGAGCGGGACCGGCTTTTCGTTCGACAGTTTCGGTGCTTGGCGGTATGAGGCGGCAAATGACCGACCGTCCGCATACGCCGCTGCTCGACACGGTGGATGTCCCCGCCGACCTCCGCAAGCTGAAGCCCGAACAACTCCGCCAGTTCGCCGACGAACTGCGCGCCGAGACGATCAGCGCCGTCGGCGCGACCGGCGGGCATCTCGGCTCGGGGCTGGGCGTCGTCGAACTGACCATCGCGCTCCACTATGTGTTCGACACGCCGCGCGACAAGATCGTGTGGGACGTCGGGCACCAATGCTATCCGCACAAGATCGTCACCGGTCGCCGCGATCGCATCCGCACACTGCGCCAGGGCGGCGGGCTTTCGGGCTTCACCAAGCGCAGCGAGAGCGAATATGACCCGTTCGGCGCCGCGCACAGCTCGACCTCGATCAGCGCCGCGCTGGGCTTCGCGATCGCGAACAAGCTGAAGGACGAGCCCGGCCGCGCGATCGCGGTGATCGGCGACGGGTCGATGTCGGCGGGCATGGCCTATGAGGCGATGAACAATGCCAAGCAGGCGGGCAACCGGCTGATCGTCATCCTCAACGACAACGACATGTCGATCGCGCCGCCGGTCGGCGGGCTGTCGGCCTATCTGGCGCGGCTGGTGTCGTCGCGGCCGTTCCTGGAACTGCGCGAGGTCGCGCGGCGCTTCGCGCGCCGGCTGCCGCAGCCGCTGCACAAGGCGGCGCGCAAGACCGACGAGTTCGCGCGCGGGCTGGCGATGGGCGGGACGCTATTCGAGGAACTGGGCTTCTACTATGTCGGGCCGATCGACGGGCATAATCTGGAGCATCTGATCCCGGTGCTGGAGAATGTCCGCGACAGCGACCATGGCCCGGTGCTGATCCACGCGGTGACGCAGAAGGGCAAGGGCTATGCCCCCGCCGAGGCGGCGGCCGACAAATATCACGGCGTGCAGAAATTCGACGTTATCACCGGCGAGCAGGCGAAGGCGCCGCCGGGGCCGCCCGCCTATCAGAATGTGTTCGGCGAGACGCTGGCGAAGCTGGCCGACAGCGACCCGCGCATCGTCGCGATCACCGCCGCGATGCCGTCGGGCACCGGGGTCGACAAGTTCGCGCGCGCGCACCCGGACCGCGCCTTCGATGTCGGGATCGCCGAACAGCATGCGGTGACCTTTGCGGCGGGCCTCGCGGCGCAGGGAATGCGGCCGTTCGCGGCGATCTATTCGACCTTCCTCCAGCGCGCCTATGACCAGGTCGTGCACGACGTCGCGATCCAGAACCTGCCGGTGCGCTTCGCGATCGACCGCGCCGGGCTGGTCGGCGCCGACGGATCGACGCACGCGGGCAGCTTCGACGTCACTTATCTGGCGACGCTGCCCAACATGGTGGTGATGGCGGCGGCCGACGAGGCCGAACTCGTCCACATGACCTATACGGCGGCCGAATATGACGACGGCCCGATCGCTTTCCGCTATCCGCGCGGCAACGGCGTCGGCGTGCCGCTGCCCGCGGTGCCGGAGAGACTGGCGATCGGCAAGGGGCGCGTCGTGCGCAGCGGCAAGACGGTCGCGATCCTGTCGCTCGGCACTAGGCTTGCCGAGGCGCTGAAGGCCGCCGACACGCTGGAGGCGCGCGGGCTGTCGACCAGCGTGATCGACCTGCGCTTCGCCAAGCCGCTCGACGAGGAGCTGATCCGCCGCACGCTGGCGAGCCACGAGGTGTGCGTGACGATCGAGGAAGGCAGCATCGGCGGGCTGGGCGCGCACGTGCTGACGCTGGCGAGCGACGCCGGGCTGATCGACGCGGGGCTGAAGCTGCGCACGATGCGGCTGCCCGACAGCTTTCAGGATCAGGACGCGCCGCACGCGCAATATGACGCGGCGGGGCTCAACGCGCCGCAGATCATCGATACGGTGCTGAAGGCGCTGCGCCACAACAGCGCGGGCGTGGAGGAAGCGGGCGCGCGGGCTTAGTCCGGCCCGCTTTCCATCTCAAGCGCGTCGATAAATCTCGCGCCGGTGGCCGATCGCGACGACGAGGATCACCATTCGGCCGTCCTCTATCTTTGCGATCACGCGATAATCGCCGATGCGATAGCGCCAATAGCCGGTGCGTTCGCCGACTAGCGCCTTGCCGCGCTGGCGCGGGTTTTCGAGTGCGGCGACCTGCTCCAGCCCGGCAAGGATGCGCTCGCCGGCGCTGCGCGGCAGCTTGCGGAGTTGCCGCCGGGCCGCCGCGTCGAACTCAAGCGTCCAGGCCAAGCTCGCGTCGCATCTGTTCGATCGAAACGGTCTTGCCTGCGTCGGGCTGATTCAACGCTTCTTCGAGAAGCGCGATATCTTCGAGGTCCTCGATATATTCCTCGATCGCCTTGCGCGCGAGGGCGGTCTTGGTCCGGCCCGACCGCCTGGCGGCGGCGGCGAGCCGTTCTTCCAATTCCTTGTCGAGGCGGATGGCCAGCATGGCAAAGCTCCTTTGCTATACATGTATAGCAAAGTTGCCAATTCTGCAATCCGACGGTGTGAAAACCGCGGCTACGCCCCTGGGATCGCGGCGCTGGCGTCGCGGCCGTCGCCTTCGGGGGCGGCGATGATGTCGCGGGTGACGAGGCCCTTGTCGACCACCTGCGTGTCGGGGCTGCCGATCTGGCTGCGGATGCCGGCGTCGGCGCGCGGGCCGTCGGCGCTGCCGATGATCGCCGATTCGGTCGCGCTGCGCGGCGAATCGCCGCCGAACAGCGCGCGCAGCGTCTGCTCCGCGGTGGTTTCGTTGCCGGGGCGCGCGGCGCCGGGGGCGGGCGGGGTCAGCGCGAAATCGGGCGGCACGACGAGCGGCGCCTGGCGCGACACCGCGAATTCGTCGGGCCGGTCGCGGCTGAACAGGCTGTTCGACCCGCAGGCCGAAAGCGTCGTCGCGAGGAGCGAGGCGGCGAGGATGACGGTGGTCCGGTTCACGTGAAAAACTCTCCTGATGCGCCCCGTTTAATCCGCGGCCGTGCCGTTCGCCGAACGGTCGGCGGCCGAAGGCGCCTTTTCGCGCAAGAGCAGCGCGCGCGCAACCAGCAAAAGCACGCCGATGGTGATGCAGGCATCGGCGACGTTGAAGATCAGGAACGGCCGGAAATCCCCGAAATGCAGGTCGGCGAAATCGACGACGAAGCCGTGGCGGACCCGGTCGACGATGTTGCCGAGCGCGCCACCGAGGATCAGCGCGAGCGCGACGACGTCGCCCTTCGCCTGCTCGCGCGTCATCCAGAAGGCGACCGCGGCGGCGACGAACGCAGTGACGGCGACCAATGTCCAGCGCGTCGTGTCGTTGCAGTCGGAGAACATCGACAGCGAGATGCCGCAATTCTCCGCCCAGGTCAGGTTGAAGATCGGCAGCACGCCGATGACGCGCTTCGCCTCGAGCGACATCGGGCCGATGACGACCCACTTGCTGACCTGGTCGAGCAGGAAGGCCGTCGCGGCGACGAGCAGGCCGAAGCGCAGATAGGGGGAGCGTTTTCCGGTCATCCCCCGTCCAATACCGTCTCGCAGCGATTGCACAAGCCGCCGTCCTGCGCGACCTCCGGCAGGTGGCGCCAGCAGCGGCCGCATTTGTGGTCGGTGGTGGGGACGATTTCGATCTGCCCGTCCGGTCCGTCCCGCCGGACCGCGCCTGTGATGAAAATTTCGGCGAGCTGGGCATCGCTGCCGTCATCCGGCGCCACGAAGCCGCCGCCCATGACGACCTCGGCTTCGAGACTGGAGCGGATGATCTTCTCGCGCCGAAGCGGTTCGATTGCTTCGGTCACCTTGGTCCGTGCGTTGCGGATGCGCGCCCACTTCCGTTCGATATTGTTGAGGCCGTCCATGTCTCGCGAGCCGACGTCGCTCTGCGGCAGGGCGGGAAGCGCGGGCCATTCGAGCAGATGCACGCTGCCCGCGTCGGGATAGCGCGTGCTCCACACCTCTTCGCTGGTGAACACCAGCACCGGCGCGGCGTAGCGGACGAGCGCGTGGAACAGCGTGTCGAGCACGCTGCGATAGGCGCGGCGGCTGTCGGTGCCGAGCGGTGCGGCGGGGCCGAGGTCGCAGTAGAGGACGTCCTTGCGGATGTCGAAATAGAAGGCCGACAGATCCTCGTTGCAGAAATCGGCGAGGCTGCGCGTGTAGCTGTTGAAGTCGAAATCATCGACCGCCTGCGCCAGCTTCGCATCGAGTTCGGCGAGCAGCGACAGCATGTAGCGTTCGAGCTCGGGCATCGCGGCGACGTCGGTGACGCGCTCCGCCTCGCTGAACCCGTCGAGTGCGCCGAGCAGGTAGCGGAACGTATTGCGCAGCTTGCGATACTGGTCGGCGACCCCGGTCAGGATCTCCTTGCCGATGCGGTGATCCTCGGTGAAATCGACCGACAGCGCCCACAGGCGGAGGATGTCGGCGCCATAGTCGCGCATCAGGTCGATCGGGCTGATTGTGTTGCCGAGCGACTTGGACATCTTCATGCCCTTGGCATCCATGGTGAAGCCGTGGGTCAGCACCGCGCGATAGGGGGCGTGGCCGCGCGTGCCGCAGCTTTCGAGCAGCGACGACTGGAACCAGCCGCGATGCTGGTCCGATCCCTCCAGATAGAGGTCGGCGGGGAAGGGCGAGCCGTCGTGGCGGACGAGCGCGGGCCAGCGGCCGCTTTCGAGCACGAAGGCGTGAGTCGATCCCGAATCGAACCAGACGTCGAGAATGTCGGTGATGCGCTCGTAATCGGCGGCATCGCGATCGGGGCCGAGATACTCCTGCGCGCGCGCGTCGCTCCACGCATCGACCCCCGATTCGCGGATCGCCGCGACGATGCGGTCGCCCACCAGCGGATCGTTCAGATACTGGCCGGTCTTGCGGTCGACGAACAGCGTGATCGGCACGCCCCATGCGCGCTGGCGCGACAGCACCCAGTCGGGGCGCGTTTCGACCATGCTGCCGATGCGGTTGCGGCCCTTGGCGGGGACGAAGCGCGTATCCTCGATCGCCTGCATCGCCGCCTGCCGCAGCGTCGGCGCGTCGCACCGCCCTTCCTCGGCCGGGTTGATCGCGCCGCCCTCATTTTCCCAGCGCTTTTCGCCGGGGGACTTGGGCGAGATGTGGGCCATCACCTTGTCCATCGGCACGAACCATTGCGGGGTGCAGCGATAGATGACCTTCGCCTTCGAGCGCCAGCTGTGCGGATAGCTGTGCCGGTAGTCGGCCGACGCCGCGAGCAGCGCGCCGGCTTCGCGCAGGTCGGAGCAGATCGGGCCGTCGGGGGCGTTGAACTTCGGGTTGATGACGCTGCCCTGGCCGCCGAGCCACGCCCAGTCGGCGCGATACTTGCCGTCGCCCTCGACCGCGAATTGCGGTTCGATGCCGTTCGCCTTGCACAGGTCGAAATCGTCCTCGCCATGGTCTGGCGCCATGTGAACGAAGCCGGTGCCGCTGTCGGCGGTGACGAAATCGCCCGTGAGCAGGGGACGGGGCCGCGCGAAAAAGCCGCCGAGATGGTGCATCGGATGGCGCAGTTCGATGCCTTCGAAATCGGCACCGCTGTAGAGGCCCGCGCCGACGTTCCACTTGCCGCCGGTTCCGTCAAGATCGCCGAGGCGCTGCATGACTGACGCGGCAAGATCGCGCGCCACGAGATATTCGACCCGCTGGACATGGCCGGCGTCATCGGTCCATCCGTAATCGATGAGGATATATTGCAGCTCAGGATTGTAGGCGACGGCCTGGTTGACCGGGATCGTCCAGGGGGTGGTCGTCCAGATCAGCAGCTTCTGACCGGGAAAGATCTTTCCATTGCCTTTGGTTACTTCGAACGCCACGTCGATTTGGGTCGAGACGATGTCCTCATACTCAATCTCGGCCTCGGCGAGGGCGGTCTTTTCGACCGGGGACCACATCACGGGCTTGGCGCCGCGATAGAGCATGTCGTTGGCAGCGAATTTGAGCAGCTCGCGGACGATGGTCGCCTCGGCCTCGTAATCCATCGTCAGATAGGGGTGGTCCCAGTCGCCGCCGATGCCGAGGCGCTTGAGCTGCTCGCGCTGGGTATCGACCCAATGCTGGGCATAGGCGCGGCATTCGGCGCGGAATTCCTCGACCGGAACCTCGTCTTTGTTGAGCTTCTTCTTGCGATACTGTTCCTCGACCTTCCACTCGATCGGCAGGCCGTGGCAGTCCCAGCCGGGGACGTAGGGCGCGTCCTTGCCCTTCAGCGTCTGGGTGCGGACGACCATGTCCTTGAGGATATGGTTGAGCGCATGACCGATGTGCATGTCGCCATTGGCATAGGGCGGGCCGTCGTGGAGGATGAACTGGTCGCGACCCTTGCGGCTTTCGCGAATCTGCCCCTCGAGATTGCCTTCGAGCCATTTGGCGAGAATTGCCGGCTCCTTCTGCGGCAGGCCGGCCTTCATCGGGAAGTCGGTCTTGGGCAGGAAGACGGTGTCGCGATAGTCAGGAGCGTCGGTCATGGCCCGGGCGCTTAGCGCAGTTTTGCGGGCGCGCAAAGAAGGGCGAGCGGCTGCTTTTGGAAAAGATTCGCGCAGAGGCGCAGAGAAAAGGAAGAATGAAGGCGGCGGAGCCCCGATCTCTTGTCAGTGCTATCCTGCCGAACTTCGCTTTCGGACGCTGGACCCCGGCTTTCACCGGGGAACAGCTCACGCCTAAAGGATTACGTTCCCCGGCGAAAGCCGGGGTCCAGAGCTCTAACGCATCACGTCCGGATAAAGATCGCGCCATGTGGGATTCAGGGCTTCGATCGCCTCGACCTTCCAGGCGCGTTTCCATTCCTTCATCTGCACCTCGCGGCGCCTCGCATCTTGGAGATCGTCGAAATGGTGATACCAGACGAGCGTCTTGAGGCCGTATCGCTTTGTAAAGCCTTCGATCAGACCTTCGCGATGTTGCCAGATGCGCTGGCCAAGGTTGCTGGTGACGCCGATATAAAGCGTGCCGTTCCGCTTGTCGGTCAGGATATAGACCCAGCCGGACTTCATGGACGCGGTGTCGCTACTGGACCCCGACTTTCGTCGGGGAACAGGTTTCAGACATGGGCCAGCAGCGTCTTCGCCTGATCGCAGTCCGCCGCGATCTGGGCCATCAGCGCGTCCATCGTGTCGAATTTCGCCTCCGGGCGGAGGAAGGCGTGGAAGGCGACGTCGATCGGCTGGCCGTAGAGGTCGCCCGAGAAATCGAAGAAATGCGGTTCGAGCAGTTCCCTGGGCGGGTCGAAGCTGGGGCGGATGCCGAGGTTGGCGGCGCCTTTCAGCACGCGGCCATCGGACAGCGTGCTGGTGACGGCATAGATGCCGTAGCGCGGGCGCAGATAGCTGCCCATGTCGATGTTCGCGGTCGGGAAACCCAGCAGGCGGCCGTTCTTGTCGCCGTGCTGGACGATGCCGCGCACGGTGAAGGGGCGGGTGAGCAGCCGCGCGGCGGTGGCGCAGTCCCCGGCGCGCAGCGCATCGCGGATGCGGCTCGACGAGACGGCTTCGGCGGCGTCGTCGACCGGCGCCACCATCTCGGTGAAGAAGCCGAGGCGGCGGGCGTGGTCGGCGAGCGTCACGACATTGCCGCCGCGCCCCTTGCCGAAGACGAAATCGGCCCCGGTCACCACCCCCGCCGCGCCGTAGCGATCGAGCAGCAGTTCGGTGATGAAATCCTGTGCGCTGGTGTTCGCCAGCCCGGCATCGAAGGGGAGGACGAGCATCGCGTCGGCGCCCGCGGCGGCGAACAGTTCCTGCCGCTGGTCGAGCGTGGTCAGGCGGAAGGGCGGCGCGTCGGGCTTGAAGAAGCGCACCGGGTGCGGATCGAAGGTTGCGACGATCGCCGGGCGGCCGTCATCCTTCGCATGATGGACGGCGCGGCCGACCACCGCCTGATGCCCGGCGTGGAAGCCGTCGAAATTGCCGAGTGCAATGACGCCGCCGCGCAGGGGGGCGGCGATGCGGTCGTGGCCGTCGAGGCGGATCACGCGCTTTCCTCTCTCCGTTTGCCCTGAGCGTGTCGAAGGGCCGCTCTTTCTTGCCACGGTGAAGGAAAGAGCAGTGCTTCGACAAGCTCAGCACGAACGGACTGAGAAGGCGGGGTCATTTCGCGGCGGCCAGCGGGACCAGCCCCGCGCGGATGACGCGGATCGCGTTGCCGCCCATCGCGGCGCGGATTTCGTCGTCGGTGAAGCCCGCGTCGATCAGCGCCTGCGTCACCTGCACCAGCTTCGACGTGTCGAAGCGCACCGTCGTCGCGCCGTCATAGTCGCTGCCGAGCGCGACATGGTCGATGCCGACGAGGTCGCGGACGTGTTTCATCGCCTTCGCGACGCTCGTGGGCGAGGTGTCGCAGACCGCGGCGTCCCAATAGCCGATGCCGATCACGCCGCCGGTCGCGGCGACCCCGCGAATCTCGTCGTCGGAAAGGTTGCGGTTGACCCCGCACGTCGCCTGCACCCCGCCGTGGCTGGAGACGACGGGGCGGCGCGCCATCGTCAATATGTCGGCGACGCAGGCGTGGCTGCAATGCGCGATGTCGACGATCATTCCCTTGGCCTCCATCCGCTGCACGACCTGTCGGCCGAGCGGGGTGAGGCCGCCCTTTTTCAGGCCGTGCATCGACCCGGCGAAGATATTGTCGAAGAAATGGGTGATCCCCGCCATTCGGATGCCGGCGGTGTAGAGCTTGCCCAAATTGTCGATGTCGCCTTCGAGATCGTGGAGCCCCTCGACGCTGAGCATCGCGCCGACCGGCGGCGGCGCCTTGGTGCGCCGCGCCGCGAGCAGCGCGTCGAGCTGCGGCTGCGTCGCGACCGCCATCAGCCGGCCCTGCGACGCGGCGACGGCGCGGTGCAGTTTCTCGGCGTGCCACAGCGAGCGTTCGAGCAGCGAGTTCCACGTCCGCACCGGTTGAAGCTGCGCGATGACGAGACTGGTGACGATGTCGGTGTCGTCGCCGTTGGCGTCGTAATTCTGCCCCTTGGGCGCCTTTGTCGTGCTCGACAGGATCTGGAGCGCGACGTTCCCTTCTTCGAGGCGCGGCAGGTCCATGTGGCCGCGATCCGCCCGCTTCAGGAAATCGCGGCTCCACAGCAGGCTGTCGCTGTGCAGGTCGACGATCGTCAGCGTCTTGTGCAGCGCCTTCGCGTGCTCGTCGACCTGAAGCAGCGGCTTGCCGTCGATCTTGTTCGTGCCGCGCTCGATCATGCCCGGCGCGAAGAGGAAGAAGGCCGCCGCCGCGACGAGCAGCAGCGCGAGAAGTCCGATCAGCCAGCGGCGCATTCTTCTTCTCCCTTATCCGGTCCTGCGGGTGAAGGTGACAAAGCTGTAGGCCGGCCGTCCGGCTTCGCCCGGGTGATCCTCGCGCGCGATTTCCTGCCATTCGCGGGCGTCGGGATAGGCGATGGTCGCGTCGCCCGCGGGTTCCAGCACCACCTCGGTCAGCTCGATGCGCGTCGCAAGCGGCAGGAACAGGCGATAGATGTCGGCGCCGCCGATCACCATCGCCTGCGGCGCGTTGGCGAGGCGCAGCGCCTCTTCGACCGACCCGGCGGGCTCGGCGCCCTCCTCGTGCCAGTCGGGATCGCGGGTGAGGACGATGTGGCGCCGCCCGTCGAGCACCGCGGGCAGGCTGTCGAAGGTCTTGCGCCCCATGATCATCGGACGGCCCATGGTGAGCTGCTTGAAGCGGCGCAGGTCGGCGGGCAGGTGCCACGGCATCTTTCCGTCCGCGCCGATGACGCCGTTGGCGGCGCGGGCGAGGATCAGCGTGATGTCGGGACGCTTCATCGGGGCGCGGCCTCCGGACCGACCCCCGGGCCGACCCACGTGACGTGACCGAGCTTGCGCCCCGGGCGCACCTCGGTCTTGCCATAATGGTGGACGTGCGCGGCGCCGTCGGCCAGCAGGTCGGGGACGCGGTCGATGTCGGCGCCGATCAGATTGTGCATCGTCACCGGCAGCCGCGGCACGGCGGTGCTGCCGAGCGGCAGGCCGGCGACGGCGCGGACATGATTTTCGAACTGGCTCGCCACCGCGCCCTCGATCGTCCAGTGGCCGCTGTTGTGGACGCGCGGCGCCATCTCGTTGAACAGCGGCCCGGCGTCGGTCGCGAAGAATTCGCCGGCGAGCACTCCGACATAATCGAGCGCGTCGGCGACCTGCGCCAGCAACGCGCGCGCCTCCGCCTGCTGGTCGAGGACGATCGGCGGCGGCGGCAGCGTCGAGGCGCGCAGGATGCCGGCTTCGTGGACGTTGAGCGGGCTGTCCCAGACGCGCGTCTCGCCGTCGAGGCCGCGCACCAGGATCACCGAGAATTCGTGCGCGAAGGCGACGAAGCCTTCGAGGATCGCGGCGCGCGCGCCGATCGCCTGCCACGCCGCATCGGCGTCGGCCGGGTCGGACGAGGCGATCCGCGCCTGCCCCTTGCCGTCATAGCCCATGCGCACCGTCTTGAGGATCGCGGGCGCGCCGATCGCCGCGAGCGCGGCGTCGAGCACGGCGCGGTCGGGCACCGCGGCGAAGGGCGCGGTGCGGCCGCCGAGACCGGCGACGAACGCCTTTTCGGCGAGCCGGTCCTGCGCGACCTCCAGGCTTTTCGCGCCGGGGCGCACCGCGACATGTCCCGACAGGAAGCGCACCGTGTCGACGGGAACATTCTCGAACTCGAAGGTCACGACGTCGCAGGCGGCGGCGAAGGCGGCCAGCCGTTGCTCGTCGTCCCACGCCGCGCGCGTATGCATCGCCGCGACTTCCGCTGCGACGCTTTCGCGGTCGGGGGCATAGACATGGGTGCGATAGCCGAGCCGGGCGGCGGCGGCGGCGAGCATGCGGCCGAGCTGGCCGCCGCCCAATATGCCGATGGTCGAGCCGGGCGGCAGCATCCGCGATCAGCCCTCGCGCACCGGAACCGGGGCGACGCCCCCGGTTTGCGCGGCGCGCCAGGCGTCGAGCCTTTGCGCAAGGCCGGCGTCGGCGTTCGCAAGCAGCGCGGCGGCGAACAGGCCGGCGTTGGTCGCGCCCGCCTTGCCGATCGCGAAGGTCGCCACCGGCACCCCGCCGGGCATCTGGACGATCGACAGCAGGCTGTCCATGCCGTTCAGCGCCGCCGACTGGACGGGGACGCCCAGCACCGGGACGCGCGTCATCGATGCGATCATGCCGGGCAGGTGCGCGGCGCCGCCGGCGCCGGCGATGATTGCCTTCAGCCCGCGGTCCGCCGCTTCGCGGGCATAGGCGACGAGCCGGTCGGGGGTGCGGTGCGCGGAGACGATCCGCACCTCGTGCGCGATTCCCAGTTCCTCGAGGACCTGCACGGCATGCGCCATGGTCGGCCAGTCCGACTGGCTGCCCATGATCACGCCGACGCTGATGCCGGTGTCCGGCGCCGCTTCGCCCATCACCCCAATCTCCCTGCCGCGGCGATTCACCGCCGTCCGGTCCCCCTAGCGGGTCGGGAAGGCGGGAGCAACGCCGGCTTGGGACCCCGTTTACCGATTGGTATCAAGTGGCGGCTATCGTCGATCCACGCAGCCCGCCGGCGCCCGGCCGGGGGGGCGGGGGTTCGCTTCGGGGACGATGGATGGACAGCATGGGGGGGGCACGGATCGCGGTCGACCGGACCGGCGTCATATCCGTCGACTCCATCGAAGATCAGCTCCGCGACATGCGTCGCGAACGCGACGCGCTGCGCCGCGAGAACCGCATCTTGAAGATCGCCGTCGCCGAGCTCGAACGCGTGTCGGAACGCGATACGCTGACCCCGCTGTTCAATCGCCGCTATTTCCTGACCGCGATCCACCAGCGCATCGCCCGTTTCGAGCGCCATGCGGAGAGCGCGGCGATCGTCTTCGCCGACCTCAACCAGCTCAAGCGGATCAACGACAGCCTCGGCCACGCCGCGGGCGATTTCGCGCTGCTCGAAGTGGCGAAGCGGATGCAGGAATCGATCCGATCGACCGACGTCGCGGCGCGGATCGGCGGCGACGAGTTCGGGCTGATCCTCGACCAGTCGAGCGAGGCCGGCGCGCGCGCGCAGGTCGAACGGCTGCAGCATGTGCTGGCGGCGACGCCCGCCGTCTACGATGGGCATGCGATCACCCTGTCGGCCTGTTTCGGGGTCGCGATGCTGCGGACCGGGATGACCGAATCGGACATACTGGCCGCCGCTGACCGCGACATGTACAGCTGCAAGCTGGCGCTCGGCAGCGCCATGGGACACCGCTGAACCGTCTCGCGGAGCGGCCGCCTCAACCGCCTGTTAACCAAAAGCGCGCATGATCCGCCCGAGGGGGAGGGGATGCGTCATGCACGGCCATAGCGACCCGGTTCATCACATCCAGCGCCGGATCACCGGCCAGATCGGCGCGCTCGCCGACGCGCTGCCGCATTGCGCGCTGTCGCAGTTCGTCGAAGGCGTCGACGATATCCGGCGCCTCGCGCGCGACCATGGTTTCGCGATGGTCGAAACGCTGGCGAGCCGGCTCGAATCGGCGGTGGCGGCGGGCGGCTTCCAGGCCGCGATCCGCACCTATCTCGACGCGATGAGCGACGCCGCCGGCGCGCCGCCGGGACCGCTTCCCGCCGCGGCGCAGGAGGCGTGGCTCGCTTCGGTGGCGACCCGGCTCGGGCATTGACGCCGCGCCGCTGACGCCGCACATCGCCTGTCATGGATGCCATCATGCTCGCCCTCGTCGCGGTGGCGCTCGCCAATGCCGACGGGCGCGCGGGGCGTTTCCTGTCGGACCTGCTGGCCCGGCGTGCCGACCGGCGCCGCACCGTCGCCATCGCTTTCGGGGCCTTCGGCGCCAACGCGCTGATCGCCGCGGTCGCGGGGAGCATCGCCAACCGCATGGTCGGACAGGGCGTCGTCGCGCTGCTGCTGGCCCTTGCCCTGCTGACCGCAGCGGGCGCGCTCGCCTGGCGCGGCGCGGCGGCATCTCCGGCGGAGCGCGAGGCGGAACTGCCGGCGCCGCTGCTGGCGGCGCGGCTGTTGCTGGTCCAGTTCGGCGATCGCAGCCACGTCCTGATCGGCGCGCTCGCGGCGACGAGCGGCGCGGGCGTCTGGGCCGCTGCGGGCGGCTTCATCGGCTGGGTGCTGGCGCTGCTGCCCGTGCTGGCTTTCGGTCCCGGGCTCACCGCGCATCGCTCCGCATCGGTCATCCGATGGGGCGCCGCCGCGATCCTGCTGCTGTGGGGCGCGCGCGCGGCGATGACCGCCTTCGGCTTGTAGGTTTCTCCCGTTTTTCCGTCGGTCATCGAATTTTTCGATGACAGCGGCCAAGAGGTTCCATGGGAACTTTTGACCGGCTTCGGCTATATGAAGGAAAAGCAGACGAAAGGACGATATATGCCCCAGAAGAACCAGCCCGCGATCGCCGACGCGCTCAATGCGCTCCTCGCCGACAGCTTTGCCCTCTATCTCAAGACCAAGAATTATCACTGGCACGTTCAGGGCCCGCATTTCCGCAGCCTGCACCTGCTGTTCGACGAACAGGCGGCCCAGATTCTGGCGACCACCGACCTGATCGCGGAGCGGGTGCGCAAGAATGGCGTCACGACGCTGCGCTCGATCGGCGATATCGGGCGGCACCAGTCGATCAAGGACGACGACAAGGCCGGGGTCGACGCCGACACGATGGTCCGCACCCTCGCCAAGGACAATGAGACGCTGCTCGAACGGCTCCACGAAGCCAAGGACGCGGCGGAGGCCGAAGGCGACATCGCGACCAGCGGGCTTGTCGACGGCTGGGCCGACGAGACGCAGCAGCGCATCTGGTTCCTCAAGGCGACCGAGGGTTATTGAGCCCCGGGGCGCCCCTCTTCTTCGTGGTGCGAGCGCGGCAATCTCCGGTCCCGGCAGGGCCGGAGGATGGCTGGAGATTGCTTCGCTTCGCTCGCGATGACGATGCGGGCTGAGGGCGGCGCCGTTAGAGCCTGATCATCTTGGCTTGCAAGGCCACGTGCTCCCGCGAAGGCGGGAGCCCGGAGCTTCGAAGAGCCAAGGTCGGCGCCATGTCGCTCTGGGTCCCCGCCTGCGCGGGGACACGGCGTGGTTCATCCAACATGATCGCGCTGCTAAAGCCGCTCCGCCTGCACCACCGTGTCCGAGGCGCGCAGCGCCGACAGGATGCGCATCACATGATGGACGTCGCGCACCTCGACGACGACGTCGTAGGTGTGAAAGCCGCCCTCGCGGTTCGATAGCCGCAAATTGGTGATGTTCGCCGAATTGGCGGCGAGGATGCCCGACATTTCGGCGAGCGTCCCCGGCTCGTTCATGATGACGACGCACAGCCGCGCGTTGCCGCCCTCGCTATTCTCCTGCCAGCGCAGGTCGATCCAGTCGGCGTCGATCCCGTCGGCGAGGCTGGGGCAGTCGATGACATGCACCTCGATCCCCTCGCCGGGCCGCGCGAGGCCGACGATGCGGTCGCCGGGAACCGGATGGCAGCAGGCGGCGAGCTTGTAGGCGACCCCCGGCGTCAGCCCCGCGATCGACACGGCGGCGCCCTGTCGCAGCTTGCCGGGCTTGGTCTTCATCTCGGCGGTGATGCCGGGCACCAGCGCCTCCATGACGGCGTTGTCCGATAGCTGGCGCTTGCCGATCGCGACATAGAGCGCGGTGTCGTCGTCGAGCTTCAGCCGCTCGACCGCGGCGGCGCGCGCCTTGTCGCCGATGCGGCCGGGCAGGCGCTGGACGATCTCCTCGTAGATCTTGCGTCCCAGCGCCGCGAGCTCGACGCGCTCCTTCGACCGCACATGGCGGCGGATCGCCGCACGCGCCTTGCCGGTGACGGCGAAGCCCAGCCACGCGGGCTGCGGCGTCTGCTTGTCCGACGTCAGGATTTCGACCGTGTCGCCGTTGACGAGCTGGGTGCGCAGCGGGACGAGGCGGCCGTTGACCTTGGCCCCCACCGTCCGGTCGCCGAGCCCGGTGTGCACCGCATAGGCGAAATCGACCGGCGTCGCGCCCTTGGGAAGCTGGAACAGGCTGCCCTTCGGCGTGAAGGCGAAGATGCGGTCCTGATACATGGCGATGCGGGTGTTTTCGAGAAACTCGTCCGGATCGTGCGTCTGTTCGAGGATTTCGAGCAGGTCGCGAATCCAGCCCGCCTGCCCGTCGGGGCCGCTGCCGCCCTGCTTGTAGGCCCAGTGCGCCGCGAGGCCATATTCGGACTGCTGATGCATTTCGCGGCTGCGGATCTGGATTTCGATCCGCATGTTCTGCTGGTGCATGATCGTCGTGTGCAGCGACTTGTAGCCGTTGCGCTTCGGCGTCGAGATATAGTCCTTGAAGCGGCCGGGGACCATCTTCCACTTGCGGTGGAAGAGGCCGAGCGCGGCATAGCAGTCGGCGTCGGTCGGGGTGATGACGCGAAAGGCGATGATATCGGTCACCTGTTCGAAGCTGACGTGGCGTTCCTGCATCTTGCGCCAGATCGAATAGGGATGCTTCTCGCGCCCCGACACGTCGGCCTCTATGCCGTTCTTTGCCAGCAGGTCCTTGAATTCGCGGCTGATCGCGGCGACCTTGTCCTTGCCGCCGGCGGTCAGCTTGGCGAGGCGGCCGGTGATCGTCGCATAGGCCTCCGGCTCCAGCTCGCGAAAGGCGAGCAGCTGCATCTCGCGCATATATTCGTACATGCCGATCCGCTCGGCGAGCGGGGCATAGATGTCCATCGTCTCCCGGGCGATGCGGCGGCGCTTTTCGGGCTTCTGGATGAAATGCAGCGTGCGCATGTTGTGCAGCCGGTCGGCCAGCTTGACCAGCAGCACGCGGATGTCGTCCGACATGGCGAGCAGGAACTTGCGCAGATTCTCGGCCGCGCGCTCATTCTCGGTCTGCGCCTCGATCTTGCTGAGCTTGGTGACGCCGTCGACCAGCCGCGTCACGTCGGGGCCGAACAGCCGCTCGATCTCTTCGGGGGTGGTCAGCGTGTCCTCGAGCGTGTCGTGGAGCAGCGCCGTGACGATCGTCTCGCTGTCGAGATGCAGGTCGGTCAATATGCCCGCGACCTCGACCGGGTGGCTGAAATAGGGGTCGCCCGACGCGCGCTTCTGGCTGCCGTGCTTCTGGACGGTGAAGACATAGGCGCGGTTGAGCAGCGCCTCGTCGACGTCGGGATCGTAGGCGCGCACGCGTTCGACAAGTTCATATTGCCTGAGCATTGCCGTCAATGTCGTGCAAGCGCCGCCAATTGCAATGCGAAAATGCGTCGCGGCGTTCGAACGGGGTATCGGTCGGGCGGCGGCGCGCGCCATAAACTTTTGGCGTTGGCACGGATAATGCGTTAGTGCCGAGTCATGGGAAAAAGTGCTGGGTCCATGGAAAAGCTGCGCGAACCGTTGAACGATCTGGTCGGGGGGCAATGCGCGTTGCCGCTGGCGCTCGAAGCGATGGGCGAGAGATGGTCGTTCATGATCCTGCGCGCCGCCTTCAACGGCGTGCATCATTTCGAGGAATTCCAGCACGAACTGAACATCGCGCGCAACATATTGTCCAACCGGCTGTCGCGGCTGGTCGACCATGGCATCATGGCGCGCGAGGTGATGGCCGAGGATCGCCGCAAGGTCCGCTACGAGCTTACCGAAAAGGGTCTGGAACTGCTGCCCGCGATGATCGCGCTGCGGCAATGGGGCGAAAAATGGGGCGCCGGCGTGCCTTCGACCCCGGTGCTCGTCGACGTGCGCGACGAACAGCCGATCGGCCCGGTGACGATCACCGCGCACGACGGCAGGCCGCTGGGGTACAAGGAGCTGCTGTGGAAGCACCGGTCCGAACTGCAACCGCTCGGCCAGGCGCGGGTGCGGGCCGACGCGCGCGTCGATCCGGTCGCGGCCGAATGAGCCGCGCACGCGCCGCCCGCTGATCGTCCGGACTCCGCCTCTCTCATGCCGCTGTTCGGACTGACCTCGCCGGGGCCCTTTTTCGGCAACAAGATTCGCGCCTTCTGGAACCTCCAGATTCTGGGCTGGCTCGCCTGGTTCGGGCTGCGCGCGATGTCGGGGTTTGCGGGCGGGCAGACCTTCGATTTCCTTGTCCTCGTCGTCGTTTCGGCGGTCACGGGCTTTTCGCTGACGCTGCTGCTGTCGGTCTGCTATCGCGCGCTGATCAATCGCCGCACCATCCTGATGTGGGGGGCGTGCTTCGGGGTGCTGGCGATCGCGACCGCGATCTGGGCCTTCATCGACGCCTGGTTCCTCCAGATATTGAAGCCCGACAGCGACACGAGCTTCACCGGCCTGCTGCTGGTCGCCATCTATATCGACGCGACGACGCTGGCCGCCTGGTCGGCGCTTTATTTCGCGATCAACTATTTCCTCCAGCTCGAGGAGCAGAGCGACCGCGTGCTGCGGCTGGAGGCGCAGGCGGCGTCGGCGCAGCTCGCGATGCTGCGCTATCAGCTCAATCCGCATTTCCTGTTCAATACGCTGAACAGCATTTCGACGCTGGTGCTGCTCAAGCAGTCCGAACCGGCGAATGCGATGCTGTCGCGCCTGTCGGCCTTCCTGCGCTACACGCTCGCCAACGAACCGACGGCGCAGGTGACGCTGGCGCAGGAGATCGAGACGCTGAAGCTGTATCTCGATATCGAGAAGATGCGCTTCGAGGACCGGCTGCGCCCGCATTTCCACATCGATCCCGGCGTCGCGCGGGCGCGATTGCCCTCGCTGCTGCTCCAGCCGCTGATCGAGAATGCGATCAAATATGCGGTGACGCCGCAGGAAGAGGGCGCCGATATCACCATTTCCGCACAGCTTGCCGGTCAAAAGGTTCGGATTACCGTGTCCGACACCGGCGCGGGATTGTCAGCCGACGGCGCGAACCCCACGACGGGCATTGCAACGGAATCGACGGGCGTGGGTTTAGCGAACATCAGGGACCGGCTGGCCCAGGCGTTCGGCGACCAGCACAGGTTCGATGCGCAGTCGGGCGATGACGGCGGTTTTACGGTGACGATCGAGTTTCCGTTTCAGCCCGATGGACAGGCAAGGATTGGAACCGAAGCGACATGACGATCAGAACCATCCTGGTGGATGATGAAAAACTGGCGACCCAGGGCCTGCAACTCAGGCTCGAAGCGCACCCGGATGTCGAGGTTGTCGACACCGCCCTGAACGGCCGCGAGGCCATCCGAAAGATCAAGACCCACAAGCCCGACCTCGTCTTCCTCGACATCCAGATGCCGGGGTTCGACGGCTTTTCGGTGATCCAGGGGCTGATGGAGGTCGAACCTCCGCTGGTGGTGTTCGTCACCGCCTATTCGGACCATGCGATCCGCGCCTTCGAGGCGCAGGCGGTCGACTATCTGGTCAAGCCGGTCGAACCCGAACGGCTCGCCGACGCGCTCGACCGCGTCCGCCAGCGGCTGACCGAGAAGCGCGGCGCCGCCGAGGTCGAACGGCTGAAGACCGTGCTCGCCGAGGTCGCGCCCGAGGCGGCGGAGGAATTCGAGGGCGAGACGGCGGCCGAGGCGCCCGCCGCCGACCGCTATGAAAAGATGATCAACATCAAGGATCGCGGCCAGATTTTCCGCGTCGACGTCGACAGCATCGAGCGGATCGATGCCGCGGGCGATTACATGTGCATCTATACCGCCGACAACAGCCTGATCCTGCGCGAGACGATGAAGGATCTGGAAAAGCGGCTCGACCCGCGGAATTTCCAGCGCGTGCATCGCTCGACGATCGTCAACCTCAGCCAGGTCAAGCAGGTCAGGCCGCACACCAACGGCGAATGCTTCCTGATCCTGGGGTCGGGCGCGCAGGTGAAGGTCAGCCGCAGCTATCGCGACGTGGTGGCGCGGTTCGTGCATTGAATCGGCTCGCACGAAGACACGAAGACACCAAGACTGGACACCGATCGCCCTGAGCTTGTCGAAGGGCCGTTCTTTCTTTTGGGCGCCGCAAGAAGGACGGTGCTTCGACAAGCTCAGCACAAACGGGTCGAGGGAAATCCCTTCGTGTCTTCGCGCGACCCATGTGGCACGAGGGGCCGCGTTAAAGTTGATGCCCCGTCCGGTCGCGCTTGGTCGCGAGATAGTGTTCGTTGTGCGGATTGGTCGGCAGCGCGAGCGGGATGCGTTCGACCACCTCGACGCCTTCCTTTTCCAGCCGCGCGACCTTTTCGGGGTTGTTGGTCATCAGCCGGATGCGCGCGATGCCCAGCAGGTCGAGCATCCGCCCGGCGATCGCGAAGTCGCGCGCCTCGACCGGAAAGCCTAGCCGCAGGTTGGCGTCGACCGTGTCGTAGCCCTGATCCTGCAACGCATAGGCGCGCAGCTTGTTGACGAGGCCGATGCCGCGCCCTTCCTGCCTGAGGTAGAGCAGCACCCCCCACGGCGCGTCGGCCATCGCGTGGAGCGCGGCGTGAAGCTGCGGCCCGCAATCGCATTTGAGGCTGCCGAGCACGTCGCCGGTCAGGCATTCGCTGTGCAGGCGGACGACCGGCGGGTTGGCGTCGCGCTTGCCGATGACGAGCGCGACATGGTCCGACGCCTCCTCCGGGCTGCGGAAGGCGACGATCTCGGCGGTCTCGCTCGCCGCGACGGGCAGGCGCGCGCGCGCCGCGATCGCGAGACGCGCGGGGTCGAGCAACGCGGCGACGTCGCCGTCGGTGCATTCGGCCTCGACGTCGCCGGCGGCCGGGCGCACGAAGAAGGCGGGAAGCAGGCCGGCGTGGCGCGCCATCGTCATCGCCGCGGCGGCGGCCGCTTCGCCGCCGGTCGCGACGGTGCGGAACGGCCCCTTGAGCGGATGCGCGAGGTCGAGCGCGGGATCGGCGACGGCGAGCGCGGCGGCGACGCTGTCGCCCGCCCCGGCGAGCCGTACCGGCCCCGGCGTCGCGGCCGCGCGCTGGTTGGTGAGCTTGAGCGTCACCGCGCGCTCGCCCGACAGCAGCATGTCGGTCCCGCCGAATTCGGCCAGCGCCGCATCGGATGCGCTTTCGACCGCGAGCAGATCGAGCGTCCCGTCGGCGCCGCCGACGCGCAGCGGCCAGCCGCGGCGCAGCGCGTCGATCGCACGCGCCGCGCGGCGCGCGCCCGCGGCGGCGGCGTCGTTCAAAAGGCGAACTCCGTGATCAGCGGAATATGGTCCGACGGCCGCTCCCAGCTTCGCGCCGGCTGGACGACGCGATGCGCCTGCGCGCGGTCGCCGAGGTCGGGCGTCACCCACATATGGTCGAGCCGGCGGCCGCGGTTCGACGCCGCCCAGTCCTTCGCGCGGTAACTCCACCAGGTGTAGAGCGGGGTCGGGGCGGCGATGAAGCGGCGGCCGAGATCGACCCAGTCCGACGCCGCCTGCAGCCGCGCCAGCGTCTCGACCTCGATCGGGGTGTGGCTGACCACGTCGAGCAGCGCCTTGTGGTTCCACACGTCGCTTTCGAGCGGCGCGACGTTGAAGTCGCCGGTGAGCACGGTCGGCTGGTCGAGCGCGCCCGCCCAGTCGGTCATGCGGCCGAAGAAGTCGAGTTTTTGCCCGAACTTGGGGTTGAGCGTCCGGTCGGGAATGTCGCCGCCCGCGGGAATGTAGACATTGTCGACCCGCACGCCCGACGGCAGCGTCACGCCGACGTGCCGCGCCTCGCCATTCGCCTGCCAGTCATATTTGCGCACGTCGGTCAGCGGCAGGCGGCTGACGATCGCGACGCCGTGGTGCATGCGCTGGCCGTTGGTGACGATGTGGGTGTAGCCGAGCCGGTGGAACATGTCGGCGGGGAAGAGGCCGCATTCGACCTTGGTTTCCTGAAGGCAGAGGACATCGGGCGCTTCTTCGCGCAGCAGCTTCTCGACGATGCCGATGCGGGCGCGGACGCTGTTGATGTTCCAGGAGGCGATGCTTGTCATGCGGCGGCTCTATCGGGGGCGGATGCGGTTCGCAATGCCGGGCAGCCCGAAGAAGAGCGAGAGCCATGGCCCGGAAAAACATAAACCCCCGTCCCAGGGGCGGTGGGACGGGGGCTCAAGGTCAGCGTTCGTCACGCTCTTGAAAGAAGGTGCCGGGCCATCCGGATGGGGCAACAGGGGGAAACCCAAAACCGGGAGCCGTGTTGGCGCCTTCGAGGGTTGGAATAGCCGCTTTTCCCTGTCGCCAAGCTGAACGAAACGGTGCGCCGCAAGCCCGTGCCTTCCGTTCGTCGGCGCCAGAACGCCGCTCGTCGAACATCGGCCCGCCTTCCCGTGAGGAAAGCGGGCCGGTGCCGCGCGACGATGGGCAGATGGGGGGGCGGGATGGGCCGGAAAGAGTGCGCGTCAGCGGCCGCCGCGCTTCTTCGGGCGCGGGTCGGTCCAGCGGAAGGCCGAATCGGCCACCGCGACGTTGAACTTCTGGTTGCTGAGGTCGATGCGGGTGCGGTTGTTCTGCGAATCGAGCGCGACCCAGCCGCGCAGGCGCAGCCCCGCCGGCGCCGCCGCGTCGCGGATGAACACCATCGTGATCGTGCCATATTCGGGGCGCTTCGGATCGTGCACCTCGACGCTCAGCACGTCGCTGCTGTCGGTCGGCAGGACCTTCGCATATTTCGACAGGTCGCGGTCGGGGTCGAGCAGCGCGCCGAGCGGCGAATTCTTCACCGGCCAGCGCTGCACCTGCTTCACCTCGTAATCGATCATCGTCAGCGCGCTGCCGTCGCCGACGATCAGCATCGGCACGCCCTTCTGATACTGGAAGCGGATCTTGCCGGGGCGCTTGAGGGTCAGCGCGCCGGACAGCCGCTGGCCGTTGCGGTCGGTCTGCACGAAATCGGCGGTCATCGAGCTGGTCGACTTGAGGTGCGCCTGCACCGCCGCCAGCGTGCTCGACGCCTGCGCAAGCGCCGGGGCGCCGGCGGCAAGGCCGACGACCGCCGCGGGCGCGAGCGTCCAGGCGGCGAGGCGGGTCAGGCGGCGGCGGAAGGTCTGTTCGGTCATCGGGCTCTCGTCATTGTGGAATCCGGGCCTTCATTGGACGACGGGCCTTGAACCCGTCCTGAACCCCGGTTTTACCTGTCGTTCAAATCGCGGGCGGGCGCTTCGGTTCCCGCGTTCCGCTATCGCGGCTGGCCATATTGATCGGTCAGCACGTCGCGCCGCCCGACATGGTTGGGCGGGCTCACCAGCCCTTCCTCCTCCATCCGCTCGATCAGCCGCGCCGCGCTGTTGTAGCCGATGCGCAATTGTCGTTGCAGCCAGCTCGTCGAGGCCTTCTGGCTCTCGGCGACGATCTGGCACGCCTTCGCGTACATGCGGTCCTCGGCGCTGTCGCCGCCCGCCGGGGCGCCCTCCATCGCGAAGCCGCCGTCCTCGGGTTCCTCGGTGACGCTCTCGACATAGTCGGGCGCGCCCTGGCCGCGCCAGTGATCGGCGACCGCGCGCACCTCGTCGTCGGAGACGAAGGGGCCGTGGATACGGGTGATCTGCTTGCCGCCGGGGACGTACAGCATGTCGCCCTTGCCAAGCAGTTGCTCGGCGCCACCTTCGCCCAGGATGGTGCGGCTGTCGATCTTCGAGGTGACGTTGAAGCTGATGCGCGTCGGCAGGTTCGCCTTGATGACGCCGGTGATGACGTCGACCGACGGGCGCTGCGTCGCAAGGATCAGGTGGATGCCCGCCGCGCGCGCCTTTTGCGCGAGGCGCTGGATCAGGAACTCGACCTCCTTGCCCGCGGTCATCATCAGGTCGGCGAGTTCGTCCACCACCACGACGATCTGCGGCAGCGGCTGATAGTCGAGCGTCTCCTCCTCATAGACCGGCTGGCCGGTGTCGGGATCGTAGCCGGTCTGGACGCGGCGCCCGAGCGATTTGCCCTTGGCGAGCGCAGCGCGGACCTTGTCGTTGTAGCCCGCGAGGTTGCGGACCGACAGCGACGACATCATCCGATAGCGGTCCTCCATCTGCTCGACCGCCCATTTGAGCGCGCGGATCGCCTTCTTGGGCTCGGTGACCACCGGTGCGAGCAGGTGCGGGATGCCGTCGTAGACGCTGAGTTCCAGCATCTTCGGGTCGATCATGATCAGCTTCACCTGATCGGGGCCGAGCCGGTAGAGCAGCGACAGGATCATCGCGTTCAGCCCGACCGACTTGCCCGAGCCGGTGGTGCCGGCGATCAGCAGGTGCGGCATCGGCGCGAGGTCGGCGATCACGGGATCGCCGCTGATGTTCTTGCCGAGGATGATCGGCAGCGACCCCGTCTGTTCCTGAAACAGCGCGCTGCCGATCATCTCTGACAGCACGACCGATTCGCGGTGCGCGTTGGGCAGTTCGATGCCGATCACGGTGCGCCCCGGGATCGGCGCGATGCGCGCCGACAGCGCCGACATGTTGCGCGCGATGTCGTCGGCGAGGTTCGAGACGCGGCTCGCCTTGGTACCCGGCGCCGGCTCCAGCTCGTACATGGTGACGACGGGGCCGGGGCGGACTGCGGTGATCACGCCCTTGACCTGAAAATCCTCGAGCACCGATTCGAGCAGGCGCGCATTGCGTTCGAGCCCCGCCTTGTCGACCTGGCCGGTCGGGCCCTCGGGCGCCGGGGCAAGCAGGTCGATCGAGGGGAGCTGGTAGTGGGTGAACAGCTCGGTCTGCGGCTTGGGCTTGGGCTTCGACGGTGCCGAGCGCTGCGCGGGATCGGCGATCTCGGGCGGCGCGCGGTCGCTCGGCTCGGCGCGCGGGCGCGGACGGATAACGCGCTCGACGAGGTTCGGCGCCTTCGCCTCGGGCTCCTTCACTCGCGCCGGTTCGAGGATGCGGCCGCCTTCGGGCGCGGGCAGGCGGAAGCGCTGGTGCCAGCCCTTTTCGAGCCGCAGCGCGCGCCATGCGAGCCACAGGCCGAGCACAACGAGCAGCAGGATGGTGCCGAAGCGGATCAGCGCCGCCGCCGGCTCGCCCGCCTGATCGAACAGCGGCGCGATGGCGCCGCCGACGACCAGCGCGAGCAGCCCGCCCCAGCCGGCGGGAAGCGCCGCACCCGAAGCGGGCGCCCACAGCTCGATCCCCAGCCCGACGAGCAGCACGCCCGCGAAGGCGTAGGCGAGTTGGCGCGGCCAATAGGGCTGCGGCTCGCCGATCCACAGCCGCCACGCGATCAGCCCGAACAGCGGGACGAGCAGCGCGATCGGTGCGCCGCCGACCGACAGGCCGAGGTCGGCGAACCAGGCGCCGGTGCTGCCCATCCAGTTGGCGGCGTGGCCGCCCGCGGCGGTGTTGAGCGCTGCGTCGGTGCTGTCGTAGGTGAGGAGCGCGAGCGCGAGGAACAGGGTGAACAGCGCGAGCGCCGCGGCGGCGGCGATCACCAGCGATCGTGCGATGCTCTGCTTGAAAAGGGTGCGCCAATCGGCCTTTGCGGCGACGGGCTTGCGGCTGGCCATGCTGGTTTCGGTCCCCATCAGAGTGAATTCCGGCGATATGCGCATGCGCCGGACTCGCCGTCAAGCAGCCCACGGCGAGGTGCGCGGGGTCGCGGCGCGGAATCGGAGCGTGTCGCCGGGCGGGGCGAGTGCCGAGTGTCAGTCCGGAACGGACAGGGATCGCTGAAGCGGCTGCTTTTGAAAGTAGGAAGCCGTCGTTCGTGTCATCCACTGGTTTCCCCTCCCGCCTGCGGGAGGGGCAGCGAGAGTTGCGAGCTTGCTCGCTACTCGCAGCGGGGTGGGCCTCTGCGCCGCCGCTACCCACCCCCGCCCCCTCCCGCAAGCGGGAGGGGATGCAAAAGGGGACAATGCGCCCGCTTCCCAATCGCGCCGTTGCGGTCTAGGGCAAAGGCATGAGCGAACCCCTGCGCAGCGATGTCCTGATCTCGGGCGGCGGCCTCGTCGGCCAGGCCCTTGCCCTCGCCCTCGCCCATCACGGCCTGTCGTCGCAGATCGTCGACCCCGCCGACCCGGTCGCGACGATCGCGCCGGGCTTCGACGGGCGCGCCTCGGCGATCGCGAGCGCGGTGTGGCAGATGTTCGGGGTGATCGGCGTCGCCGACCGGCTGGCGGCGCACGGCTGTCCGATCCGCGCGATCAAGGTCAGCGACGGCGGGCAGGCGGGCGAACTCGATTTCGTCGCCGCCGAGGATGCCCCCGCGCTCGGCACGATGGTCGAGAATCGCCAGCTTCGCCTCGCGCTCGCGGCGGCGCTCGCCGATGCGCCGCTGGTGCGGCTGTTCATGCCGGCGAAGGTCGTCGACCGCGCGGTCGACGCGCACGGCGTGACGCTGACGCTCGCCGACGGCACGCGGCTGACGGCACCGCTGCTGATCGTCGCCGAGGGACGCCGCTCGCCGACGCGCGACGCGGCGGGCTTCACTATCGCCAATTGGTCCTATCATCATCACGCGATGATCGGCGCGGTCGCGCACACGAAGCCGCACGATCGGGTCGCGCACGAGATATTCTTTCCCTCGGGTCCGTTCGCGCTGCTGCCGCTCGTCGACGACGAGCAGGGCCGCCATCGCTCGGCCTTCGTGTGGACCGTGTCCGAAAAGGACGGCCCCGCCTTTGCGAAGCTGGGCGACCGCGGCTTCCTTGCCGAACTGGGCAAGCGCGCCGGCGGCATTCTCGGCGACATGGATCTGGTCGCGCCGCGCATGACCTATCCGCTCGGTTTTCACCACAGTGCACGGATCGTCGCCGACCGGATCGCGCTCGTCGGCGACGCCGCGCACGGCATCCACCCGATCGCGGGGCAGGGGCTCAACCTCGGGCTGCGCGACGTCGCGGCGCTGACCGAGGTGCTGGTCGAGGGGGCGCGGATCGGGCTCGACCTCGGCGATGCGGCGCTGCTCGCGCGCTACCAGCGCTGGCGCGGGCTCGACAATCTGATGGTCAGCCTCGCGACCGACGGGCTGACCCGCCTGTTCGGCATTCCCGGCCGCCCCGCCTCGCTCGTCCGCCGCGCCGGGCTGGGCGCGGTGCAGCGCATGCCGCTGCTCAAGCGCTTCTTCATGGACGAGGCGCGCGGCGAGGCGGGCGACCTGCCGCGCCTGCTCGCGGGGGCGGAGATTTAGCGGGCTGGGCGGAAGCTGGCGCGCGATGGTTTTGGACGGACTCCTGTCCATCCGCTCGACACGAATGGGTTTAAGTCAGGTCATCCGGTTCTACGTATTATCCCTTGGTCGCATGGCAGGCCGCGATTCAGCATGATGGTCTATCCCCACCGGTAACGCAGTCGTTGCCGGGAGGGGCGCATGTCGGCGAAGAGCGAGGCGATCGAGGCGGCGGCGGAGGCGCTGATCGCGGCGCGCGCCAAACAGGAGGCGGCGCCCGGATCGCGGACGCGCGCCGGGGTCGACCGCGCCTTCGCCCGGTTGATGGTGCTCGCGGCGCCGCGCATCCGCTATTTCATCCGCGCCCATGGCCTTTCCGACGTCGCGGAGGATGCCGAACAGGCGTGCGCGATTGCGCTACACTGCGCCATCGAGCGCTACGATCCGCGGCGCGCGCGCTTCGCCACCTATATGGCGTGGCCGATCCGCGCCGAGTTGCAGGCGCTGCGCCAGCGGCTGCGCGGCGGGTCGGCACGAGCGGGCGTCCCGCTCTCGCTCGATACATTGGCGGGGGAGGGGGCCGACGGCTGGCTCGTCGACCCGCGGGCTGAGGCGGCGACCGAACGGGCGGCGGCCGACCGCCTCGCCGATGCCGCCGCCGACCGCCTCGTCGCGGCGTGGTCCGCGCGGCGGCGGCTGGCGCCCGGCGCGCGGGCCCCGCACCGGACCGACACTCGCCTCGCCGCCGAGGAGGTGCTCGTCCGCCGTTATCTCCTGCCTGTCGAGGCGGGGCCGCGGCTCTGCGAAAGCGACCGCCACATCGTGCGCCGCGCGCTCGCCGACATCGCGCGCCACGCGGCGGCGGGCTGAGCCGCTAGAGTACCGGTTTTGATTCAATCAAAACCGGGCACTCCAGATTGTTTTTTACCGCGTTTTCCGAGTCGTCAGGCGGTTCCGCCTGACTTGAAAACACTCTATTGCAGCGTCGCGCGGCCGTCGTCGCTGTCGAAGCGGCCGAAGAATTGCATGAACTGGATGACGAGTTCGGCGCGCGCGCCGACCGGCGTCACCTCGAGCAGCGCCTGCTTTGCCGCGGCGTCGAAGGGGGCGACCTGCGCGATGCCGTTGACCAGCGTCGCATCGTCGAGCTGGCCGACCGAATCCCAGTCGACGACATAGCCCTGGCGCTGCGCGAAGCGCTTCGCCTCGCGCTCGAGGCTGGCGCGCTCGACGCTGGACAGCACCGCCTCCTCCTCGCCTTCGGCCTCGATCTCGGCTTCGACCTGACGAAAGGGGGTGGTGACGTCGAGCTCGCGGCGGATGCGAAAGCGCGCCACGCCCTCGAGGACGAGGTTGAAGCGCCCCTCGTCGAGCGCTTCGACATCGACGATGCGGCCGACGCAGCCGATGTCATAGAGCGCGGGGGGCTCGCGATCCTCCTCGCCCGGGATCTGGCGCGGCTGGATCATCCCGATCTGCCGGTCGCGCGCCAGCACCTCCTGCACCATCGCCTTGTAGCGCGGCTCGAAGATGTGGAGCGGCAGGTGCAGCCCCGGGAACAGCACCGCACCGGGCAGCGGAAAGATCGCGATCCGCTGGATGGTGAGGGGCGCGGTCTCGTCCATGCCCGGCCTAACCGAACAGGATCAGCGACAGGCGGCGGCGCTGCGCCGCGACCCACGCGTCTTCGAGCCCCACCGCCTCGAACAGCGACAGCAGCTTCGCGCGCGCCGCGCCCTCGTTCCATTCGCGGTCGGCGGCGATGATGTGGAGCAGATTGTCGGCGGCCGCGTCGCGCTGTCCGGCGCCGATCTGCGCCACCGCGAGATCGAAGCGCGCCTGATGGTCGGCGGGGTCGGCGGCGACCGCGGCTTCGCGCGCGCCGAGCTCGCCCGCGTCGGGCGCATCGGCGGCGAGCGCCAGCGCGCTGCGCGCCTGCGCAATCGCGGGGTCGCCGGCGATTTCGGCGGGCAGCGCGTCGAGCACGCCCTGCGCGCCCTCGCGGTCGCCCGCGAGCAGCATGGCGCGGATCAGCCCGCCGTGCGCGGCGGCGTTGTCGGGCGCGATCTCGACGATCTGGCCGAAGATGCCGACGGCGCGCTGGCCGTCGCCCTCGGCAAGCACCGCCTCGCCCATTTCGAGCAGCGGCGCGATCTCGACCGCGCGGGCGCCCGCATCGCTTTCGATCGGAAGCTGCGCAAGGAGCTGGTCGAGCATGGCCTTGAGCTGGCTCTCGCTGCGCGCATTGGTCAGGTTGGCGACCGGCTGGCCCTGGAAGATCGCATAGACGGTGGGGATCGACTGGACCTGGAACTGGCTGGCGATGAAGCGGTTCGCGTCGACGTCGACCTTCGCCAGCACGACGCCCTTGTCGGCATAGTCGGCGGCGACCTTTTCGAGCACGGGGGCGAGCTGCTTGCAGGGCCCGCACCATTCGGCCCAGAAATCGAGGATGACGAGCTTGCTCATCGAGGGATCGACGACGTCGCGGCGGAAGGCTTCGACGGCTTCCTTGTCCTGCGCATTGAGACCGAGCGTGGCCACGGATGATTGCTCCTGCTTTTGTCGTTCTGCCGGGCCCGGTGCGGCTGATGCAGCGCCGGGCCGGACTGTGTCGATCCGCTTATGTGGGAATTGGAGGCGGCTTGCCAACCCTTGCGCGAAAAAGCGCAAACAGGGCTTGCCGACTCTCCGAGCCGATGCTAATCGCGCGCCTCACCCGCTGGCACCACCCGGTCGCCAGCCGCCAGAGCGGGCGTAGCTCAGGGGTAGAGCACAACCTTGCCAAGGTTGGGGTCGAGGGTTCGAATCCCTTCGCCCGCTCCAGTTTTTCCAAGCAAAATCAATACTTAACGGCGCAAGCCGAGATTGATTTTCTTATTACGCGCCTCAAATTTGGCCCCGCGTAACAGTGACGTAATATGCCGGGAAGAAATGGCCGGATGGCCGTAGCGCAGGTTCGGACAGCCGTTTCGGCGTGACCAAAACTCTCCCACTCATTCTCGAACCCCATCGCCTGATAGCGGTCTGGGTTTTCAATCGCCGCCCGCAACGGTTTCGGTTCTGGACGCTGCTGTTGGAAGGTCACTCTGTCCCCAGCGCGGATGCGACTCGATAGGAGCTGAGCGCTTGCTGACCACAGGCAGGTTGCATCTTCCCGCCATGCTTCCACGCAAAGCTGCGGCGCTCAATCGGCATAGGTGCTGGGATGCTCGATCATATGAACCTCAATGCCGGATATGACGGTCATGCAATGGCTTCGCGACTGCGATACCGGTCATCATCGTTTTGAAGTGATGCCTAGATCAGCATCGGAGAGAACCGCGAAATTAGCTGGTCGCAATTGGCATAGCTCGAACCGCCGCAGAACCACTCGCTCGCAATAGCCGCTGATCCCTGGGCTCGAAGCCTGTCCTCCTTCAATCAACCCGTAAAGGGTCCGCTACGCGTGCGCGTGCGGCCGCAGCTTTGCTGCGGTGATTGCGGCCAGCCCCCGGCCTGTGGGGCGACTGTCGAGCGGGGTGGTCCCGCTCCTAGGCAGGAGCCGCAACATGCCACTGGCAACCGCACAATCGCTTGGCTGGAACCTCTCCCGGACGCTGATGACGGTCATCGTCCTCATCGAAACCAATCAGGGCTACTTCGTCATCCCCGCTGACGAATTTGACGGTGACCCCGAACAAGTAGTTCGCGAATATGACCCCTTCAGCCGCTAATCTCAGGCACATTTCGGCTTTTCGGCCTGCGCCCTGCCGTGCTATTCTTGCACCGCAGATTGCGCTGAGGAGGTGGTGGCGAGCGCGTCCAGACAAGGGACGCTTATGACCATTTTTCTCATCCTCGGGGCCGTTGCTGGCCTTTATGTGCTCGCGCTGCTCTTCCGCCTCGCCAGCTACGCGCTGCCTGTCTATGCCGGGCTCACTTGTGCTTTCCTGCTGCTCGGCCACAATGTTGGCCATCTCGGAGCAATCCTAGGCGGACTGGCGGCAGGCATTGCCACGCTTCTGATTGGGCAGGGCCTCATTGCCTTCATCCGCTCTCCCATGATCCGTGTCGGGATCGCGTGCCTCTTTGCCATACCCGCGGGCTTCGCCGGTTTTCAGGCCGCGCACGCGCTTGGATCACTGGCAACGGACAACAGCATGCTGCTGGCGATCCTTGGCTCCATCGCTGCTATGGCGACATCCCTCTCGGCATGGCGAAGCGTGACGATGTCGGAGCGTGATACGCACGTCACCTCACAGTTTGCCGGTCCCGTGGCTGGGCAAGCCTCTACAGGCCAATCCATGTCGGCCGAGTGATGGCGTGAGGGGGCAATACCGGCGGTCCAGACGCTTCCTTTGCTTGGCCGATTTTGAACCGAGGGTTCAGGGCCAGCATTCACCCGAGCCAGTGCATGCGATCAGCAAATGGCGTCCTTCCCGGCAGAACCGACCAGTGCGGCCTCTTTCGATCCGCGCCCATGTCAGCAAGACGCTTCGCTTGGCAGGCTTGCCGCAACGGTGCTTGCCGAACTTTCTTCCCCCGGCGTTCCGCCGTTCCTCGCGAGACAAGAAAGCCCGGCCACACCGTCCTTCGCTAACGCTGCGGGCTGACGCTGCGGCGCCTGCCACTGGCTGCCCCTTATCCGCGCATCGAGGCCGCACTGGCGCGGTCCCGTCCAACGGAAAGGAAATACCCATGGCAAAGATCGGCAACTTCAAGATGGTTTCGGGCGAACTCCGGGGCCAGATCGTCACTCTCGCCCTTCAGGCCAAATCGGTCAGGATCGTCGCGGAAGAAAACACCAGCGGCAATGCCCCGACCCACCGGGTCCTCATCGGCGAAGTCGAAATCGGCGCAGCCTGGAAAAAGCACACCCAGGACGACCGGCCGTACCTCTCGGTGAAGCTCGACGACCCCAGCTTCATGGCGCCCATTTTCGCCCAGCTGTTCGAAGCCGAAGACGGCAGTCACGATCTGGTCTGGAACCGCCCGAGCCGCCGCAACGACCATTGAATCGGCCAAGTCATCGCCCGGGCCACTCCGGGCGATGACGAATCCCTAGTATATTGGGTGGCAGTATATTAGGGTTACGCCGACCCACGAAGCATGAGGCTTCGGGAGATTTTTGGGACGAATTTAAGGCGATTGCGACACGCCAGTGGGCTTTCGCAGGAGGAATTGGCGCATCGTGCCGGAATCAACCGAAACTATGTCGGCCTTCTCGAACGCGCAGCCAATTCGCCGACGCTCGACACTATCGAGCGACTCGCAGAAGAACTTGCCGTCGATCCCGTGCGATTTTTCGAGAAACCTGGCGGTCGTTGAACGCAAACCCACCGCCATCCACCGAATCTCAGCAGCAATTTTACAATTTCTGAACTACAACAGGCAGATCATTGCCTCTGGGAATGTTTTGTCCCGGCAATCTGGGCTCGGCATTATCCCGTGCTGGGGATAGCGCACTGCCTGATTGGGGATAAGTTCACCCTGCTTCTCTGCGCGTGTTGCAGGGGCGCAGTCACTAAACAGGTTTTGCTACAAGGAGAGACCCATGTCGGCTCCTGAGTTTGCCGATGAACCACCGCAGTCAGACCGATTGAGCGCTTATGATGAGCGCCACCTTGTCACCTATCTTCGCCTGCTGGATGCCGAAAAGGACGAGGCATCATGGGAAGAGGTGGTTTCGATCATCTTCGCCATCGATCCTGCCAGTGAGCCGGATCGCGCGCGAAGGGTCTATGATACCCATCTCGCCCGCGCCAGGTGGATGACGCAACACGGCTACAAGCACCTGATGGTCCCGCGAACCCAATAAAACTGGGCATTTAGCACCAATCTGGCGCAATCGATTGTGCCTTGCCGCGGGGGAGCCCGGAACTGACTCGAGCACTTCTCTCGTCACGGCTCCGACGTGATCGTTCGACTCCAAAAAAACCTCATAGGAGAGGTGCGATGGAGAAGCCGCCCGACTGGCGTTCGGAGAATTACGCCAAAGCGTATGAAAACTATGACCGCACGGATTTCGCGCAGGAATTCCTGCGCCGCAATCCTGAATACCGCGACCAATATGCTGAAGCCGTTGACGCTGCGCCTCTCGCGCTGAGTCGTCTGGCCCGGCACTGGGGGTTGGTCTTTCGCTGCGGACCCTGACCTCCCGGCCCACCATCTCCCGATCATCTGGCACCCATCTACAGCGGCCAGCGTCATCCTTCTGCGCCCGGCACCATTCCCTTGTGACGGTTGCAGCCAAGCCGAAATTGTCGGGAGCATGGATATCGCGGCCGAGCACCGCGATGATGAAGGGCGGCATCTCGTCCTCTCGACGGCGAAGCGCCGCTACCGCCTGAATATTTGCGGCGAGACAACAGAGACCGAACCGCTCGCCTATGTTCTTCCGGGCGACGCATTTTGGGAAACACGGCAGGCCGCTGTTTCCGACTTTCATGAGCATCGCCATCTCGGACATGTGAAGAAGCTCCCGTTCTGCCTTGCGCCCGGTCCGTCAGAGCACTGGCGTCTGGTCCAATGGCTTCGGTTGCTCGATGCGCTGTCCAGCGGTGCAACCACACGCGAATTGGCCATCGAACTTATCGCCCGCGATGCCCGTCGATATTCGGCCGCCGAATGGGACACGTCGAGCGAGCGTAAGCGGATTGCGCGCTGGCAGCGACAGGCGCTCGCTATGCGCGACGGCGGCTATCTCGCCCTGTTGAGCGGCCACTGATCGGGACATTCGGCAGGGCTGCCCTATGTCCGTTCACCGACAAGCTGCAAGCATCCAAATCTCACCTCCCGCCCGCCTGACCTGTCGCCAGTGTCCGGCATACCATCAGGAGGTTCTCGATGATCGAAATTGCCACATCTGCGGTCCAGCGGTTTCTCAAGACGCCCGACGCAGCTATCCATCTTGGCCTGTCCGCCCGAACGCTCGAGAAACATCGCTGTTACGGAACCGGCCCCGTCTACCGAAAACTGGGTGGGCGTATCGTTTACGCGATTGCTGACCTCAACGCCTGGGCCGAAATCGGCCGACGAAATTCGACGTCAGATCCCGGCACAGGTGTTTGCCTCCCCGCGCGTCCGGTGCGGCGCTGATGCGAAGTTCTGCTGCCTCTTCCGCGCATGAAAAATGTGCGCAGCTCGACCTGTTCTACACGATGCCCGGTGACATTGCCGCGCGCGATGCTCAGGATCTGATGTCCTGGCCCTTCTTCAGCCTTGCCAAGTCGCGGCGCTCCGCACCGATCGACTTCGCAATGGGGGCCACATGGATCTCGGTCGAAGCCGTAGCCGAACACGGCATGGCGACCATCTGGGATGCCGACATTCTGATTTGGGCGGCGAGTCAGCTCGTCGAAGCGCGCGACGCAGGCTGCCCGACATCTCGGTACATCGCCGCCCGTCCGCACGAGATTCTGACCTTCATCGGGCGTGGGACTGGCAAGGACCATTATGAGCGGCTGCGCGCAGCGCTCGACCGCTTGCAATCGACGACCGTTGCCACGTCGATCCGCCAGCAACACCAGCGCCGACGCCACCGCTTCTCCTGGATCAACGAATGGCGGGAGACACTCGACGACCGTGGCCGAGCCGTTGGCATCGAGCTCATCCTGCCCGATTGGTTCTATGCGGGTGTGCTCGATCGCGGCCTGATCCTGACAATCGACCGCGCCTACTTTGCGCTGACTGGCGGCGTCGAGCGCTGGCTCTACCGTATCGTGCGCAAGCATGGTGGACATCAGCGCGGTGGCTGGAGCTTCGACGTTCCGCACCTTCATCTCAAATCAGGTGCGCTTTCGCCTCTCAAGCAATTCGCATTCGAGCTGCGGACCATCGTCCGGCGGCAGTCTCTCCCGGGCTACCATCTGAGCCTCGAGCACAGCTTCGGCCGCGAGCGGCTGATCTTCAAACCCATCCCCGTCGACCCGTTCGTTGCCGCTGCCCGGCGCGTCGGTTTCCCTGTGGAGAAGTTGGCATGACATTCGGCCTATTAAAAACCGTCGGACTCGGCCCATCGGAAACCCGATCCTCGGCCTATCGAAAACCGGGACCATGCGGAAACCCGCAGAATTCTGCGGCAAATCGGCGCTCCTCTAACGATGCTAATAGAAAAGAATCCTTCGGATTCTTGCTAACCCTTTTTCAGCCTGTGGATAATCTCGGTGCGACGGGCCTGCTCAACGTCCGCGTCAAGCTTGTCGGGTTCGCGGTGGCAAGAGCGCGGCCATGAGCGAGCCAACTGCGCAGCGGCACAGCTCCTCGCACGCCATCAGGTCAGCAACAGCCAGCGCCCTGACCGAGGTCGAAGTGACCTGGATCGAGAAGCGCTACGAACAATGGATCCGCTTCGGGCGCATCGCGGCTGACACGATCATCAACCGCCGCACGCGCGTCATCGCCTTCCGTCCCGGCGCGGTCTTCGCCTTCGTGCGCTGGTCCTCGAACGACTATGGCACCATCCATTCATGCATCGACATCGTGACGGCAGTGGCACCGGGCGAGGCCTACACGACGTTGCCTTTTGTCCGTCCCGGCGCTGACATTCTGCTGCACATCGAGGGCTGGCCCAAGGTCGCACAGGTGTTGCAAGCCATCGATGCGGTCGAAGCCGCCGGGGTTGATCCGTGCGACGCATCGCCCGATCACTGGCGCCACGTCGGCAACCGGCTGAACGCCGGAATGCCGTTCCGGGCTTACACAGCTGAACGGCACGCAGCCTGGCTCCGGCGCAAGGCGCTCGAAGCATGAGTCGCCGCCGCTATGTTCGCGCCACGATACTGTGGGCAGGTTTGTTCAGCGCCGGGTTCGCAGCAGTCGCCATGCTGTCGCCGCGACCGAGACTGATGTGGAACGCGAGCGCCAGTGCGCCCGTCGGCCTCTATCGCCTCGTGAGCGACACACGCCCAAGGCTCGGCGAACTGGTCGCCATTGCGCCGCCGACTGCGACCGCGCGGATGATGGCCGATCGCCACTATCTGCCGATCGGCGTACCGCTCATGAAACATGTCGCGGCTCTGCCCGGGCAATGGGCGTGCCGCGCCGGCGCTGTCGTCTCGGTGGACGGCAAGCGTGTCGCCATAGCCAAATCGCACGACAGAATGGGTCGGCCTTTGCCAAGCTGGCAGGGCTGTCGCCGCGTTCGGACAGACGAATTGTTCCTGTTGAACCCGGCGCCCGACAGCCTTGATGGGCGCTATTTCGGCGCTCTGCCAGCAGCCGGTCTTATCGGCACGGCACACCCCATCCTTACCCGTGATGCACCTGACCAGCCCCTGCGCTGGCGAGGCTTTGGTGCATCCGCCGCTTCCCCAACCACCAACCAGGAGCACAGGCCATGATGATCGGCGTCTTTCATTCCGCGCAGGACAGTTTCACCGGGCAAATCCGGACCCTCACGCTCGATGCTGTCGTGGCGCTCGTCCCGGCTCCATCGAACGACAGCGACAATGCACCCGACTGGCGCGTGCTGCTCGGCGATGCCGAAACCGGCACTGAAATTGGTGCTGGCTGGAACCGCACAGGCGAGCGCGCCGGTGCCTTTGTCGCGGTGCAGATCGACGACCCAGCCTTTGCCCAACCCCTGCGCGCCAACCTGCTTCGCTCCATGTCCCGTGACGACGAGCATCACCTGCTCTGGTCGCGTCCGACCAATCGCGATCGGAAATAGGCCATGACCGTTGCTTCGCTTCGCCGTCGCAGGTGTTCCGTAGTCCGGATTGCCGTTCGGCTGCGCCTTCACCTTCTCCTTCCCGGCACTTGTTTCGCTCTCGGTCTGGCAGCGGCGACTTCTCCGGTTGCCGCAGTTGCGACGGTGCCTGACCAGTTTGCAGCGCATCCCTATGCGCCGCATGTCGCAGAGGCATCGCAGCGCTTCGGCATTCCCGAGCTCTGGATATGGGCGGTGATGCGGGCGGAAAGTCGCGGCAATTCGCGTGCGGTTTCTCCTGCAGGAGCCATCGGGCTGATGCAGATCATGCCCGGCACTTGGTCGATGCTGAGCGCGCAGCATGGCCTTGGCTCTGACCCGTTCAATGTGCGTGCGAACATCCTTGGAGGTGCGGCCTATCTGCGCGCCATGTGGGATCGGTATCGCAATGTCAGCTTGATGCTGGCGGCCTACAATGCGGGACCAGGCCGTGCCGATGACTATGCTGCCGGTCGTCGCAGTCTTCCGGCAGAAACCGTCAACTACGTCGCCCAGATCGCGCCAAGTCTTGGAATGGCTAGCATCGCTTCGCCTGCTGCCATGCCACCTGCCAATGCTCATCCCTGGCGTCAGGCTACATTGTTCACACCGCGCGGCGATGGAGAAACGAGCAGCAATGACGGTGCTGCCGATGTGCAGCCACAGCGCACCCAGCTTACGTCGCCGTCGGCCTCTTTGCCGTCACCGAACCCCGCGCCGCACCCCCTGTTCGTCTCGCTTTCACCGCGAAATCCGTGATGGGTTACACCAGCGCATCTCTGACGGTTCGGGCGTCGTGTCGGAAAGGTACGGCGGGGAAGCATGTGTTTAAGCGAGATGGCAATTTTGGAGGGCAAGATAAAAGGAGTGCCAGCACCTGGCCCTCATGTGGTTGTTGTAGCGCGAGAATTTCGTATGGCACCGGACATAACCGGCCATACAATGTTTCCCACGCGCCCGGAAATCTGCCGCGTAATCGTCTGGCACCTTCAAAATGAGCCGCGACGACAATGAATTTCGGGTGCGGCCGGGAAGAAGCAGGGACAGCGGTGCAGCCTCTGGACGGCGAAGCCAGAAGCTGGCGGCTCAGGTCCAGCGTGCCGCCAACAAGGCGGGCCATGCGGGTTCACGGCGAGCGGGTCTGAAACGCGGCAGTGGTAGCGGCAAAGCCGCGCGCGGGCGTCGGACGGTTGCCGCGATGCGCCGCACACCTGGCCGACGCCGCGTTACTGTTATGGCGCGCATCGCTCGCCATAAAGGTGCGCATTACCGCGCCGCACCGCTGGCAAAGCACATCAAGTATCTTGAGCGTGACGGCGTGTCCCGCGACGGGCGCGATGCCTCGATGTTCGATGCCCAGACCGACAGGGCTGATCGGGATGCCTTTGCAGGGCGTTGCGAAGATGACCGGCACCACTTTCGTTTCATCGTCTCGCCCGAAGATGCAGGGGACATGGAAGACCTGCGCAGCTTCACCCGCGAATTGATGGCTGACGCGGCCAAGGATCTGGGCACCGAACTGGACTGGGTCGCCGTTGACCATTGGAACACCGACAATCCGCACATCCATGTGCTGGTGCGCGGCGTTGCCAGTGACGGCACCGATCTTGTCATTGACCGGGGCTATATCAGCGAAGGTCTGCGGTTCCGGGCGGAAGAGCGGGTGACGCTCGAACTGGGGCCGCGCACCGAGCTGGACATCCGCACCGCGCTCGAACGCGAGGTCGATGCAGAGCGCTGGACCAGTCTTGACCGGCAGCTTGAACGCTTGGGTCAGGATACCGCAGGCCTTGTCGATCTGCGTCCAGGCGGCGACGCCGATCCCGAAATGCGCCGGCTGCTGCTGAGCCGCGCCGCCAAACTAGAACAGCTGGGACTGGCCGCGCGCGAAGGGCCTGCGGTGTGGGCTCTGGAGCCCGGTGCAGAAACCACATTGCGCGACCTTTCGGTGCGCAACGACATCATCAAGACGATGCACAATGCCATAAGCCGCGACGGCGGGCGGTTTGATGTATCGGTATTGGCCCTGCATCAGGACGTTCCAAGCGAACCGGTCATCGGACGCCTGGTCGAACGTGGCCTCCACGACGAGCTAACGGGCAGCGCCTATGCCATCGTCGACGGTGTCGATGGTCGAACGCACCATCTGCAGTTCAAGGACATGGAGATGACCGGCGATGCCAGAGCCGGATCTATTGTCGAACTGCGCTCATGGGAGGATGCCAAAGGGCATGACAGGCTGTCGCTCGCCACACGATCAGACACACCCCTTGAGGCACAGATTAAAGCACCTGGCGCGACGTGGCTTGATCGCCAACTTGTGGCCCGCGATCCCATAGCAACGGGCAATGGTTTCGGGCGCGAGGTGCGCGATGCACTCGATGCCCGCGCCAGCCATCTCGAATCGCAGGGGCTTGCCCGTCGGCAGGGCCAGCGGGTCATCCTTGCTCAGGATCTCGTTGGGACGCTGAAGAATCAGGAACTGACGGCCGCCACTCAGGCCATCGCCGCGCGCACGGGGCTTGAGCACAAACCTTCGAGCGCAGGCGAATATGTCAGCGGCATCTACCGGGAGCGCGTGACGCTTTCGACGGGCCGCTTCGCGATGATCGACGAAGGGCTGGGCTTCCAGCTCGTGCCCTGGCGCCCGGCGCTCGATCAGCACCTCGGCCAACACATCACCGGCACCATGTCGCCGGGCGGTTCTGTCGACTGGGCCTTGGGCCGCGGACGCGGGATCAGCCTTTGACCCTCATTCACCCCCTCATCAGGAGCAACCTTCAATGAACGCCACCCGTATTCTCTGGGGTCAGGTCATCGCCGTCATCAGCGTCACCTTGCTTGGCATCTGGTCTGCCACCCAATGGACGGCCCACGCCCTTGCGCATCAACCCGAGCTCGGCGAGCCGTGGTTCTGGCTTGGACCTTGGCCAATCTACCCGCCTTATGCCTTCTTCTGGTGGTGGTTCTCGTTCGACGCCTATGCGCCAAAGATCTTCCAGACCGGGGCATTCATCGCGGTCTCGGGTGCCATGGCCGCCATAGTCATCGCGATCGCAATGTCGGTGTGGCGCGCGCGGGAGGAGAAGCAGTCAGAGACCTACGGTTCCGCGCGCTGGGCGACCGACAGGGAAATCCGCAAGGCTGGCCTTCTGAAACAGGACGGCGTGGTGATCGGCTCGCACAAGAACCGGTATCTGCGGCACAATGGCCCCGAGCATATTCTCTGCTTTGCGCCGACCCGTTCCGGCAAAGGCGTTGGTCTCGTCATCCCGTCGCTGCTCGCCTGGCCGGGCAGTTGCATCGTCCACGATATCAAAGGCGAGAACTGGGATCTGACGGCGGGCTTTCGCGCCCGGCATGGCCGCGTCCTGCTGTTCGATCCGACCAACCCCGCATCCAACCCCTACAATCCGCTGCTCGAAGTCCGGAAGGGCGATTGGGAGGTGCGTGACGCCCAGAACATCGCAGACATATTGATCGACCCCGAAGGATCACTGGAAAAGCGCACGCATTGGGAGAAGACCAGCCACTCGCTACTCGTCGGCACCATCCTGCACGTCCTCTATGCCGAGAAGGACAAGTCGCTGGCCGGGGTCGCTGGCTTCCTTTCCGATCCGCGCCGTTCGATCGAGACCACGCTGCACCGCATGAAGACGACCCCGCACCTCGGTAAGGACGGTGTCCACCCCGTTGTAGCAGCCGCCGCGCAGGAACTGCTGAACAAGTCCGACAATGAGAGGTCTGGCGTCCTGTCGACGGCCATGTCGTTCCTCGGCCTCTACCGCGACCCTGTGATTGCGCAGGTGACCGGAGCCTCTGACTGGCGCATCACCGATCTTGTCGATTCAGCGGCACCTGTGTCGCTCTATCTGGTCATACCTCCTTCCGATATCAGCCGGACCAAGCCGCTCGTGCGCCTGATGCTCAATCAGATCGGTCGCCGCTTGACCGAAGAACTGAGAGTCAAGGGTCGCCGACAGCGCGTGATGTTCATGCTCGACGAATTCCCGGCTCTGGGGCGGCTAGACTTCTTCGAAAGCGCACTGGCCTTTGTTGCAGGCTACGGGATCAAGGCATTCCTGATCGCGCAGTCGCTCAACCAGATTGAAAAAGCCTACGGATCGAACAACGCCATTCTCGACAACTGCCATGTCCGCGTCGCGTTTGCGGCCAATGATGACAACACCGCCAGCCGCGTCTCAAATGCGCTCGGCACCGCCACTCAGATGCGGGCGATGAAGAATTATGCCGGACATCGGCTCTCGCCATGGCTCGGCCATATCATGGTCTCACGGACCGAGACCGCGAGGCCGTTGCTGACGCCAGGCGAAGTTCAGCAATTTTCGGAGCACGAGGAGATTGTTCTGGTGGCCAGCACGCCGCCGATCCGCGCGGAAAAGGCAAAATACTTTCTCGACCCACGGTTTCGCGCGCGTCTTCTACCCGCACCCACCCCGAAACCGCTGCACCCGAAAAAACGGCCAAAGGACGACTGGTCTGCGCTCGCACCCATTGCGGCACCGCTGCCGACCAAACCAGCCAAGGCAGAAGTGAAAAGCTCCGAACAGCCGTCAGCCCCTCAGCCAAAGCCGGATGTGCCGTCAGATGCAGATGGGGCCGAATCCGAAAATGATACGGCGAACTCCGGGATCAGGCGAGAGCCCGAACTGGGGGAACATGAGGATGTCGCTCCCGCCCCCAAGCCACCGGTCAACGAGTTCGATCTTGATCGCGATGCGCCCGAGGATGACGCAGCCAGGGCGAAACGGGAAGCTGATCGCACTATGAACCGCAATGCCCGCAATGCATCGCTTGACCCCGATGACGGCATCGACCTGTGAGGAAGAAGCCCCACAGCAAACAAACCTTCCGGCTCGATATCGAACTGGCCAAATTGCTGGAGGAACGCGCTCTTGCCCGCGGCGTCTCGCGCACCGAAGTGGTGGAGGCGGCGTTGATGTCCCTGCTGCAGTCCGATCAGGATGAGCGGATGGAAGCCGCTCTGGCGAGGCGGCTCGATCGCCTGTCGCGGCAACTGGATCGGCTCGAATGGCATGTGGAATTGACGAACGAAGCGATTGCCCTGTTCGTGCGCTTCTGGCTCACCAGCAATCCGCCGTTGCCCGACGCAGCAATGAAGGCGGCGCAGGCGACCGGGAAGAAAAGGTGGCAAGGGTTTGTGGAATCACTTTCGCGGCGGATGGAGGCGGGGCCGAAGCTGCGGGATGAAGTCGGGCGCGTGGATCAGGAAACAGCCTGATCTGTTGGACACTCCGAAACGGCAGGTGCCGAAATGCGGAGGCGCGCAAACTGACGTTTCAGAGGCCAAATGACGGGGTCAGCTGGCGACTACCTCCGGCCATTCACCCGAAGGCTGGCGATTGACCGCTTCCGTTGGAAGCAGTCATTGGGAAGCTTTGACAGGATATGCAGGGGCGCGCCTCCACTTTGTTGGTCGGGATGGTGCCGCATCACCCCGTGGGCGGACTTCCTGTGGCCATTGCACTTTGTCTCGACACGCAAATTGGCCAACAGCAAATTTTTGATCAGCGCTTCACGAATTCCAGCATGTCGGCATTCAAGATATCAGCATTCACCGTCAGCATGCCGTGCGAATAGCCTTCATAGATCCGCAGGGTGGAATCGAGGAGAAGTTCTGCCTGCAGCACGCCGGCATTGCGATAGGGCACGACTTGATCCTCATCGCCGTGGAGCACCATTGTTGGGACGCTCACGGCCTTGAGATCGTCGGTCTGGTCCGTCTCCGAGAACGCCTTGATGCCATGATAGTGGGCGAGCGCGCTGCCCATCATGCCCTGGCGCCACCAGTTATCGACGACAGCAGGCTGTATTTCAGTCCCGTTGCGATTGAACCCATAGAATGGCCCCGAAGCAACATCGCGGAAAAATTGCGCCCGGTTGGCGGCGAGGCCGGCACGCAGGCCGTCAAAGACCTCGATCGGAAGGCCGCCGGGGTAGCGATCAGTCTTCAGCATGATCGGCGGCACAGCGCTTACCAGAATCGCCTTGGCTACCCGGCCCTGCGGTATACCATAGCGGGCGACGTAGGCTGCAGCTTCACCGCCGCCGGTTGAGTGGCCGATATGGATCGCATCGCGAAGATCGAGTTGTTCGGCCAGCGCAGCGGCATCGGCTGCATAGTGGTCCATGTCGTGGCCGAAATCGACTTGTGCAGACCTGCCGTGCCCGCGCCGGTCATGAGCGATCACTCGATAGCCTTGCGCCAGGAAGAACAGCATCTGTGTGTCCCAGTCGTCGGATGACAGCGGCCAGCCATGGTGGAAGACAATAGGCTGCGCATCTTTCGGACCCCAGTCTTTGTAGAAGATTTCCGTGCCGTCAGACGTGGTGATGAAGTTGGTCATGATGGTTCTCCTGATTCAAGATTGATGATCCGGGTTGTCAGCGGCGCTGATCTTTGGCGGCATTTTCTAGGGAAGGATAATCGACATAACCGGCATCGCTGCCGCCAAAGAAGCTCGCGCGGTCGCCTTCATTGAGAGGTGCATCGGCCTTGATGCGTTCAACGAGATCGGGGTTCGCTAGCACCATGACGCCGTAGGATTCGAGGTCGGCCAGGCCTGAGGCGACGTCGGAACCAATCGTATCGCGCGCCCGTCCGGGGCGATTGAGGATGAAGGTCTGGTGCCATGCCGTCCGCAATTCCCGCAGCAGGTCATCGGGTACATCATGCGTAATGTGCAGATAGGCGAGGCCAAGGTTGTCGAGTTCCGCCACCAGATGGCGATAGAGGTCGGCGCTGTCCGGTCCCTCATCAATGCCCCACATCGCCATGCCGGGTGACAGGCGAATGCCCGTGCGATCGGCGCCGATTTCGTCCGCCACTGCCGCTGCAACTTCGATGGCGAACCTAGCGCGGCTTTCGATCGATCCGCCGTAACGGTCGGTCCGGGCATTGGCGCTGGGTGCCAGAAACTGATGGATCAGATATGCATTGGCACCGTGGATCTCGACCCCGTCGGCTCCTGCTTCGATGGCGCTGCGCGCGGCGTGGCGGAATTCGGCAATAATCTGGTCGATGTCGGTCTGCGTCATGGCGCGCGGCACGGGAATGTCCAACATGCCCTTTGCAGTGAACATGGGCGTACCCGGCGCGATGGAGCTTGGGGCCAGCGCCTGACGGTGATGCGGCGTGTTGTCAGGATGCGACATCCGGCCGACATGCATGAGCTGGATGAACAGGTGACTGCCCCGGGCATGCACGGCATCGGCAACTTTGCGCCATCCGGCAACATGGGCAGGCGTGTAGATGCCGGGCGTGGTCAGATAGCCCTGCCCATCGTCGGACGGCTGCGTGCCTTCGCTGATGATGAGGCCAATGCTGGCGCGCTGGCCATAATAGAGCGCGGCGCTGGCGCCGGGGGTGCCGTCGCTTTGCGCACGGCTGCGCGTCATCGGGGCCATGACGAGGCGATTGGAAAGCTCAAGTCGGCCGAGGCGATAGGAGGAGAAAACATCGGTCATGACAAACGTCCTTTATGGAAAGTGTGTTTCAGCTGTTCGGGGCGAGATCAAGCAGCACCCAGAGCCGGGCAATACGGCCGTCGATGATCTCGGCGGTGTCAGCCCCCATGACCGTTGCGGGATTGGCGGGGGTGCCGGCGTGCCAGCGCAGCATTGCCATCCCGTGATGGCCCAGACCCTTGCCTTCGGGCACAAAGGTGAATTCCGGGCCGAAGTTTTCAAGCAGCTTCCCGGCGATGTCCGAGATCGCGTGACGTCCGGTCACGATGGCGTCCGGCTCGTACATCACGGGATCGGCCACATAGAGGTCTGCGATCGCCGCGTCGCGCCGCACCGGGTCCCGCTCGTTAAAAACACGCTGAAGATTGGCGCGAAGCAGGGCGTCATAGTCCGGCACTGCGTCGGGGTTGGTGGCTGTGGTTTCGGTCATGGCGCATTCCTTTCTTTCTAGGTGGCCTAGAGGTCAGCCAAACTTGACAAGGTTGAGGGCGGGCAAGGGACCACCCGGAAACTGCACGAGGCGGGCACCGATTGCGAGCGAACCCAGATCGATTCCAGCAAAGCCAAGCCGGTCGATGAGTGCGCCGACTTCTCCCTTGGCTGCCACATCGTCGCCCGAGTAGAACAGCACGCGCTTGCCGCCTTCGCTCTGCGGATCGGCGGACAGCAGTTGAGGCTGCAGATGGTTGAATGCTTTGACCAGTCTGGCGCCACGCGCCAGCCCGGCTACCACCTCCGATGAGGCGACCCCGCCCAGATCGAATGGCTTGAACAGCGGTGCCTCAATGGGATTGTTGGCGTCCACCACGACCCGCCCGCCAAAATCGGGCAGGGTGGCGAACAATTCGGGTAAGCGCGACCAGTTCACCGCGACGAAGACGATGTCCTTCGTGGCGGCCTCTGCGACGGTGCCGGCTGTGATAGCAGGTCCGACCTCGGACAGAAAATCCCGAAGGCTTTCGGGTCCCCGGCTGTTGGCGATGGTTGCGGGAATGCCCTTGTTGGCCAGCGCACAGGCGATGGCGCTGCCGATCTGCCCCGCGCCGATGATTCCGATGCTTGTCATACTTCTTATCCTTCAATTTGCGTAAACGGAGGGGGAGCGCGCAATCAGGCGATCTGACCGCCATCGACGTTGAGCGTGGCACCGGTGATATAGCTGGCGTCCGGTCCGACCAGGAACGCGATGGCGTTGGCAATATCTTCTGGCTGCCCATAGCGGCCCAGCGCAGCAAGGCTGCTCAGCATGGCCGCAAAGTCGCCGGTTTCCGGATTCATGTCGGTGTTGATTGCGCCGGGCTGGACCACGTTGACGGTGATGCCACGCGGACCAAGATCGCGTGCCCAGCCACGGCTATAGGCTGCGACCGCCGCCTTGGTTGCGATGTAATCCGCCGCGCCGGGGAACGGGATATGGACCGCCCCGGTCGTGCCGATCGACACGATACGTCCGCCATCGCTGAGGAGTGGCACGGCCGCCCGCACGGCGGTCGCGACGCCTTTGACATTGACCGCGATCTGACGGTCGAACGCCGCAAGGTCAGCCTCGGCATCGTCGACCATTCCGGTCACAAAGATGCCTGCAGAATTGATGAGAATGTCGAGCTGGCCAAATGCGGCATGGGCAGCCTGCACAAGCGCAGTGACCTCAGCGGCGACTGCCTGATCGGCGCGGATGGCCAGAGCGCGACGACCGAGCGCCTCGATTTCCTGCACGAGAGCGGTGGCCTGATTCGCCGAAGCGGCATAGCTGAACACCACGTCAGCGCCATCGCGAGCAAGGCGGCGGACAATGGCTGCGCCAATACCGCGCGTGCCGCCGGTGACCAGGGCGACCTTGCCGATGAGGGGTTGGGAATAAGCTGTCATTGTCTTCACTCCATCTGTGTTGGTGAAGCCAATATGACCCATGTTATAATCAAGGATTAGCCGTATATGGCTTGCATTATCTTCAATGAATGGTTGAAGATGGGATTATGGAGACGCTTGCCAACCTCGAGTCCTTCGTGCGCAGTGCCGACCTTGGCAGCTTTTCGGAAGCGGCGCGTCGACTCTCGCTGACCCCGGCAGCGGTCAGCCGCAATGTCGCGATACTGGAACGCAATCTGGGCGTTCGCCTCTTCCACCGATCGACGCGCAAGCTGACGATGACGGAAGCAGGCGAAGCATTCCGGCAGGCGATTTCAGGGAACCTGGCCGACATACAGGCGGCAATTGCAGGCATCGCCACCGCCAATGGCGAGCCATCGGGCGTGCTCAAGGTGAGTATGGCGCCGACCTTTGGCACCATGCACATCCTGCCGCTCCTGCCCGGCTTCATCGCGCGCTATCCCGCCATCCGTCCCGAATGGCATTTCGAAAACCGGCCGGTCGACATCATCGCCGAGGGCTATGATGCGGCAATCGGCGGCGGCTTTGACCTGTCGCCTGGCGTCGTGGCGCGCAATCTGGGGCCCGCCCACATCATCGCGGTGGCATCGCCCGCATATATGGAAGGCCGCAGAATGCCCGCGGGTCCGACTGATCTGGCGCAGTTGGACGGCATCGTCATGCGCTCGCTCCAGTCAGGGCGGATACGGCACTGGACAATGCGTGACGCAGCGGGAGAGCAAATTCCGGCACCGCTCAAGGAGGCGTTCGTGGTCAACGACCCGGCAGCAATGCGCCGTTCGGCTTTGCTGGGCCTGGGCGTCACAATGTTGGTAGTGGCAGATATCATCGATGATCTCGAAAGCGGCGCCCTCATTCGTCTTTTGCCGCGTTGGTACGCCGACGCGGGAGCGATCTCGATCTATTTTGCCTCGCGGACCCTGCTACCTGGTAAAACACGCGTATTCGTCGACTATGTGGTCGATGCCTTCAAACAGCGCCGACTGGCGGAGCGATTTGCCGGCAGCCTGGGATGATCGGGCGATGGCCGTAATTCGCCGTGAAGTTGGCCCCCGCCCGGAGGCGAGGAGCCAGCGGGTCAAATTTCTGCATTTTCGCCACGGGCAAGCGCGTCTTCCACGTCGATCCCGAGATAGCGCACCGTATTTTCGATCTTGCTATGACCTGGCAGTATCTGGACTGCACGAAGGTCAACCGCCGGATCCGACAATGCGGCCGCTCGCCATACCGTCCCGCACCGTTCGGCAGTCCCGTTTTTCTATCTCGAGCGGATGGGCTCAAGCCTCGGCACGTGCGAACTTGCCGGGCGGGCATCCGAGTCGCTTGCGAAACGCAGTGCTGAAGGCGCTTGCTGACTCATAGCCTATATCTTCTGCGATCTGACTGAGCGTCATTTTGCCGCGAACCAGCGCGTCCTTCGCGATCGCCATGCGCCAGCGCAGAAGATACTCGATTGGCGCGCATCCGATCAGTTCACTGAACTTGGCCGAGAAGACAGAGCGCGACATGCCCGCCACGCTTGCGAGTTCTGCCACTGTCCAGTTGGAGCGGACATCGGCATGGATCGCCTGCAATACGCGGGTGATCGCCGGGTCCTGCATCCCGTTCAACAAGCTCGCTGGCGTAGCCTCGTTGCCAAGGCTGCGCCAGCGAAGCGCCTCGACAAGCAACGCCTCCAACATTCGCTGAATGATCAGCTCTTTGCCAGGGTAATCGGTGGCGCATTCCTCCGCCATCAGGTCGACAAAACGCCCGAACCGTGTCGAACGGCCTTCAGATGCCGGAATGTGGATACGCTCGGGCAGAAGTGAGAGCAGAAGAGGAGCATTCACTCGCTCGAAAGCGAAGCTCCCGCCCAACGCCATGAAGTCAGGCGCACCATCAGGGTCGCCATGCCGGACGGCTTCGTCACGCGGCGTGACGCGTGTGCCGGGAATATGACGTTCGCTTGCCAGCGAGAAGGGCGGCGTGGTCGGCAGCAAGAGAAAATCTCCTTCACTCAGGCGAAGCGGTTCCTTGCCATCGAGGGTCAGCCACGCCTCGCCCGAGAGGACGATCGTAAAGCCAGGCGCGTCATGCGCGTCATAATGAACAGCCCAGCGCCCCTTTCCGGAGATCGGCTTCGACACTGCAGCGCTCGGGCGCAACAAGGCGATCATGTCGCTGAGAGGATCCATATTCCTGGACGATTCATAAACAAATACAGATCATCGATTATAGATCATGCGGATCACCTCGTCTACTTCTGATCAACGAACAGAAGGAGACTGATATGACCAAGACCATCCTCATCACCGGAACCTCGTCGGGCTATGGCAAGGCGATCACCGAACATTTCCTAGCGCAGGGCTGGAATGTGATCGCCACGATGCGGCGGCCTGAGGCGGCCAATTTTGATGGCGACACCAGCCGTTTGCGTGTTCTGCCGCTCGACGTCACTGACGAAGCGAGCATTGCGGTGCTGATTGAGACCGCTGGTCCCATCAATGTGCTGGTGAACAATGCTGGCATCGGCGCGGTCGGGGCCTTTGAAGTGACGCCAATGTCGCTGGTGCGTCAGCTGTTCGAGACCAACACGATCGGCGTGATGGCGATGTGCCAGGCGGTCATCCCACAAATGCGTGCGCGCCGCTCAGGCATCATCGTCAATGTAACATCGAGCGTCACGCTCGGCTCCTTCCCGCTGGCAGCCGCCTATACCGCGAGCAAACAGGCGATTCAGGGCTTCACAGGCTCGCTTGCGCATGAGCTCGCCTACTTCGATATCTCGGTGAAGCTGGTCGAGCCCGGTTACGCCCCAACCACCAACTTCGGCGCGAACGCCATCATTCCGTTCGACCAGTTGCTCCCGGGCGAGTACGCCGATTTCGCAAAGCCAATCATGGAAGGCTTCGCCGCGCCGAAGCTGACCACTCGTGAGAGTGATGTGGCCGAAGGCGTTTGGAACGCTGCGCATGATGTAACTGATCGGCTTCGGTTTCCTGCGGGGCCAGATGCTGTAGCGCTCGCGTAAGCCAACTGACCGCCATCCTGTGCCGCGTCTCGGGACAGGCATGGAACCATCCTGTCCTGACGGTGGCTTGGGGCGCTAGGGACTAGGCCGCGGGGAACCCCGGCTTGCTGCCGAGATCAGACCGGGTCGGCAGCAGATCGACTGCTTGATCGCCGTTGTAATCGGAAAGTCGGCTCCCGCCCGGCTGCCGCGGCCGTGCTTAGCCCGCAAATCGAACGCTGGGTGTCGGGTATTGGCAATGTCCCTGCCGCAGGACACCTCGCGTCGGAACGGCAGAATTGTCCCAGACCAAGTCCCTCAGGCCGACCCTCTGCCCGATGATCGTATGGCAAATTCTGAACGCTCCATCCTGAGCCCTGAACGTCCAGAATGTCAGCGGAAGCTGCCAACTAGACCGTTCGCTTGAAGGACGCACCGGATTTTGACAGCCAATACTGCCGTATCCGTTAGCATTTTGCGCATGAGCGAGCTTTGCCTTAACCGTCGGCAATCCTGGCCAGCTTATCGACCTTGGCGAGGAAAAAGCGCTCACTCCACAGATCAACCGATTTGAGATCGGCAGGACGCAGGAAGCGCTCGACATCCTTTGCCGCTTCCTTCCACTCGATCCGAGTGATTGCGCCAGAAAGCGCAGCATTCAACCATGACATGTCGACGTGGAGCGACCCGTCACCGGCCCATGGTCCTGCCTGAACGAGCGCGTTTTGCAAAAGGACGAAATTGGGTTCGAGCCCGCGCGAAACATACCAGGAGAAGTCGAACCAGTCGCGACCTTTGAGGAAGCCTCGGCATAGAAGGGCATGAATCTTCAGCGCGAAATTGGATGCCAGATCCTGATGGCGCACCTCATAATCTGCTGGAAAATCAAGATACGTGGTCACCTCGGCCGATCCTGCGGGCGGGTTCACATCAATTTCCAGCTTGATCTTGATCGCCTTGCGATGGCCGGTGCCTGCGAATGACAAGTCGAGCTGGCTGGCGATGGAATCGTCCTTGAGCAGCGCTTGGCGAATGGCCGTATCCATACGCGGCTTGGGCTGAGCTTCCAGTGCCAGCCCGAACTGGCCGAACACCTCGGTCATCCCCTCGAGGTAAGGGGACCAGTCGAAGTCCATGTTCGGCACGCGCAGGAGAAAGTCCAAGTCCTCGGAAAAGCGTGGCAGGCCGTGCAGAATGCGCAGGCTGGTGCCGCCCTGGAACAAGGCACAATCGAAGAAATCGGCGCGCCACAGCGCGTATAACGCAATCTCCTGGAGGATCTCCTTGAGCGCGTTGTCCTCTTCAAGCGCATTGGTGGCGCCATAGCGGCCGAGCTTTTCCTTGATGATGTCAATCATGCAGCGATCCCCTGCCTTGAGCCCGTTTTGTCGTCAGAACCACATCTTCAAGCTCGGAAAGGAAGGCGTTGACTGCCTTGTGCTTGTAGACCGACTTCACTGCGGCAAAGTCTTTTTGCGTCAATGCCAGAAGCGCCTCGTCATCGATCCGCATGCCACTGGTCAGCCAATCGAGGCTAGACCATTCCACCTTGCGCAGGGCGACAAGATCCATAAGGGCGCGCAGCGGCCTAGCGACAAAGGCGGTGAGCTTGTCGAAGGTCACCCGTTCGACGCCGCCAAGGAAGCAATAATCGGCAATGGCGAGCGGATGATATTTGAAGGAGCCGAATTCGGTAGCCGGGATCCCCAGCGTTTTACGCCCCGGCGTCACGCTGGCAGTGACAAGCACGGCTTCAGGAATCCAGCCATGGTAAGCCAGCGCGCTTTCAAAGGAAATATAGCTCCCGGGAAGCAAAGCCTGCGCCACCGCGAAGGGATGCACAGGAGCGCCCCGATACGCCTTGGCAAGCGTATAAACCCCGCGCTTCAAGCGAATGAGCGACCCGTCCTTGAGGGCGCGGTTGACGAGGCCATAACGCCGCGCATCGCCTCCCCCCAGCAGTTCGCTGAGCTGGCGTTCATTGAAGACCCGATCGCGCAGCGCGCTTGCGGATACCTGTTGCGCTAGGCTGGACATAAAATTCTCAATACTTCCTAATAGTGAAAGTTTCAAGAATTTCTCTATCTCCGCCTTTGCGCACCGTTCGCGCTGCAATTGACTCCCTCAGGCGTGCGTCGGCGGCGCACAGGCCATCGTCAAAGCACTGCGAACTACGCTCCTCCCTGTTTTTCTATCCCCCACTGCTACGACGCTAAATCCTTGTTGAACTAGCCCCTTTTCTGCGTCTCTTACTCGTCCCCGTCGAGCCGGACGAACCTGTCCCGCTCCCGAAGCGGGGTATCCGATGGGCGCTGAGCCAGTCCGAATTGAAGCACGTTCACGCGGCGCTCGCATGCTGCGCACGGCGATGGGCGCATCGATCGCGACCTGGCTGGCTGACCCCAAGGTCATCGAGATCATGCTCAATCCTGATGGACGCCTTTGGGTCGACCGGTTGGGCATCGGACTGTCCGACAGCGGTGAACGCCTGACCGCAGCCGATGGTGAACGCATCATCCGATTGGTTGCCCATCATGTGGGTGCCGAAGTTCACGGCGATGCACCGCGCGTGTCAGCGGAGCTGCCGGAAAGCGGAGAACGGTTCGAAGGCCTCCTGCCACCGGTGGTGGCGGCTCCCACCTTTGCCATCCGCAAGCCCGCCGTCGCGGTATTCCTGCTCGAGGACTATGTCAGTGCAGGAATCATGTGCGCCTCTGCAGCGGACAGGCTTCGTTCGGGCGTTGCAGAGCGGCTGAACATTCTTGTCGCTGGGGGCACTGGCACCGGCAAAACGACGCTCACGAACGCCCTGCTCGCCGAGGTCGCCAAAACCACCGACCGGGTCGTTCTGATCGAAGATACCCGCGAGCTTCAATGCCGCGCGCCAAACCTTGTGGCGATGCGGACCAAGGATGGCGTTGCCTCGCTATCCGATTTGGTCCGCTCGAGCCTTCGACTTCGCCCTGACCGGATTCCGATTGGCGAAGTGCGCGGCGCCGAGGCGCTCGATCTCCTCAAGGCCTGGGGCACCGGCCACCCCGGAGGAATCGGGACGATCCACGCCGGAAGCGCGATTGGTGCCCTGCGGCGGATGGAGCAGCTGATCCAGGAAGCGGTCGTCACCGTCCCGCGCGCCCTGATCGCCGAGACCATCAACCTCATTGCCGTGCTGGTGCGCGATGGCACCGGGCGGCGCCTCACTGAACTGGCCCGCGTCGACGGGCTGGACCCGGTCACCGGCGACTATCGCCTGATTTCCGCCAACCAAACCCAAGGAGACTCCCTATGATCCATGCCCTCCGGCGCGGCACCAATCGTGTTGCGCTCGCTGCGACTGCTGCTTTCGTGATGGTGGCCACTGCCACTCCAGCGCATGCCGGCGGTTCGTCGATGCCGTGGGAAGCTCCGCTGCAGTCGATCCTCGAGAGCATCGAGGGGCCAGTCGCCAAGATCGTGGCGGTGATCATCATCATCGTCACCGGCCTCAGCCTTGCCTTTGGGGACACGTCGGGCGGCTTTCGCCGGCTGATCCAGATCGTGTTCGGCCTCTCCATCGCCTTTGCCGCATCGAGCTTCTTCCTGAGCTTCTTCAGCTTCGGCGGCGGAGCGCTGATCTGATGACATCAGCAGACGACATCCCTGGCTTCTATGCCCCGGTCCACCGCGCACTGGCCGAGCCGATCCTGCTCGGCGGTGCGCCGCGTGCACTCGCTATCGTCAATGGCACGCTGGCGGGCGCGATTGGCCTCGGCTTGCGGCTCTGGCTCGCTGGCCTTGCCATCTGGGCAATCGGCCATGTGCTTTCGGTCTGGGCTGCACGCCGCGATCCGCAGTTTGTCGATGTCGCGCGCCGCCATCTCAAATATCCGACCTGGGTGCGGCCATGATGTCGCTTCAGGAATATCGGACCAAATCCGCCAGTCTCGCAGACTTCCTCCCCTGGGTCGCACTGGTGGGGCCGGGTGTGGTGCTCAACAAGGACGGATCGTTCCAGCGGACAGCGCGCTTTCGCGGTCCCGATCTCGACAGTGCCACGCCCGCCGAACTCGTGGCCGTCACCTCCCGGCTCAATAATGCCCTGCGGCGGTTGGGCTCGGGATGGGCGGTTTTCGTCGAAGCGCAGCGCACCGCGGCGCAAGCCTATCCGCAATCCCGCTTTCCCGACCCCGTATCGGCGCTGGTCGACAGGGAACGCCGCGAACAGTTTCGTGAGGAAGGCGCGCATTTCGAAAGCGGCTATTATCTGACTCTGCTGTGGATGCCGCCGCCCGAGGAAGCGGCGCGCGCCGAAGGCTGGCTCTACGAAGGCAAGGCGTCGACCGGGGTCGATCCCAAGGAACTCGTCAAATCCTTCGCCGATCGTACCGACCGCGTGCTGCATCTGGTTGAGGGTTTCATGCCCGAGGCAGCGTGGCTCGATGACGCCGCCACGCTGACCTATCTCCACAGCACGGTATCGACCAGGACGCAGCGCGTCCGCGTGCCCGAAACGCCGGTCTATCTCGACGCGCTGCTGGCCGATGAGCCGCTGACCGGCGGTCTCGAGCCCATGCTTGGCGCCCATCATTTGCGCACACTCACCATCACCGGCTTTCCGACGGCGACCTTTCCCGGGCTGCTTGATGAGCTCAACCGGCAGGCCTTCCCATACCGCTGGTCGACGCGGGCAATCATGCTCGACAAGACCGATGCCACCAAGCTGCTCGCGAAGATTCGGCGGCAATGGTTCGCCAAGCGCAAATCGGTTGCTGCCATCCTCAAGGAGGTGATGACCAACGAGCAGTCGGTGCTGATGGATTCGGACGCCTCGAACAAGGCGGCTGATGCCGACATGGCGCTGCAGGAACTCGGCGCAGATCATGCCGGCATTGCTTATGTCACTGCGACGGTCACGGTCTGGGACCGCGACCCGGCGCTGGCGGCGGAGAAACTAAGGCTGGTCGAAAAGGTCATCCAGGGCCGCGACTTCACCTGCACGATCGAAGGCATGAATGCGATCGAGGCATGGCTCGGATCGCTCCCCGGCCATGTCTACGCCAACGTCCGGCACCCGCCCATTTCCACACTCAATCTCGCCCACCTGATCCCCCTGTCAGCGGTATGGGCGGGAGCGGAACGGGACGAGCATTTCGGTGACGCCCCCTTGCTTTACGGCAAGACCGAAGGCTCGACCCCGTTCCGCCTTTCCCTTCATGTCGGCGATGTGGGCCACAGTCTGATCGTCGGCCCGACAGGGGCAGGCAAATCCGTACTGCTGGCGCTGATGGCGCTGCAGTTCCGGCGCTACAAAGGCAGCCAGATCTTCGCCTTCGATTTTGGTGGATCGATCCGCGCTGCCGCGCTTGGCATGGGCGGTGACTGGCAGGATCTCGGCGGCGCGCTGTATGCCGAAGAAGGCGACAGCGCTGCCGTCGCCCTGCAGCCGCTTGCTCGGATCGACAACGCCGGCGAACGCGCCTGGGCCGCCGAATGGCTGGCGGCGATGCTGGCCGGCGAAGGCGTGGTGATTGACCCTGCTTCTAAAGAACATCTCTGGTCGGCCCTGACATCGCTTGCGTCCGCACCACCTGCCGAGCGTACACTCACCGGTCTCGCGGTCCTGCTGCAATCCCAGGAATTGAAGCAGGCCCTCGCCCCATATCTCATCGGCGGTCCATGGGGACGGCTGCTCGATGCTGAACAGGAACGTCTGGGTGAGGCGTCCGTGCAGGCCTTCGAAACCGAAGGTCTGATCGGCGCGTCATCGGCCGCAGCTGTGCTCGCCTATCTGTTCCACCGAATCGAGGGGCGGCTCGACGGCTCGCCGACCATGATCATCATCGATGAAGGCTGGCTCGTGCTCGACAGCCCGGCCTTCGCCGCGCAGCTACGCGAATGGCTGAAGACGCTGCGCAAGAAGAATGCGAGCGTCATCTTCGCGACCCAGAGCCTTGCCGACATCGAGACGTCGGCCATCGCGCCTGCCATCATCGAAAGCTGCCCGACGCGCATCTTTCTGCCCAACGAGCGCGCGGCCGAACCGCAGATCGCACGGGTCTATGAGCGGTTCGGCCTCAATGATCGCCAGATCGAAATCCTGAGCCGGGCTACCCCGAAACGCGATTATTATTGTCAATCGCGGCGCGGCAACCGGTTGTTCGAGCTGGGACTCGGCGATGTCGCACTCGCCTTCAGCGCCGCCTCTTCCAAAACCGACCAGATCCGCATCGCCGAGATTGTCGCAGCCCATGGCCGCGAAGGATTTGCAGCGGCCTGGCTCCAGAACCGCAGCCTCGGATGGGCGGCCGAGCTGCTTCCTCCCCCGCCGCCCGCACTAACGGACAAGGAAAACCGCCCATGAAAATGCCCTTCCTCCGCCGCGCTATCATGGCGACGGCGATCGCCACTTCGCTGGTATCAGGCACCATGATCGCCGCGCCAGCGCAGGCCCAGTTTGGCGGGATCGTCTATGATCCCAGCAACTACGCGCAGAACGTGCTGACCGCCGCCCGGACGCTGCAGCAGATCAACAATCAGATCCAGCAGATCCAGAACCAGGCGACCAGCCTCATCAACGAGGCCCGCAATCTTGCCAGTCTGCCGGTCTCGACGATCCAGACGCTGCAGCAACAGGTCGACCAGACCCGCCAGTTGCTGAACCAGGCCCAACGCATCGCGTATGACGTGACCGACGTGCAGCAGGTGTTCAACGGCCGTTACAAGGGGGCGGCACTGACCGGCGGGCAAGCCCAGATGGTCGCCAACGCCAATGCGCGCTGGCAGGACAGCGTCGGCGCCTTCGAAGATGCCATGAAGGTGCAGGCCGGGATCGTCGGCAATCTGGGTGCGACCCGCAGCTCGATCACGACATTGGTCGGTGCCAGCCAGTCAGCGACCGGGGCTTTGCAGGCGGCACAGGCCGGCAATCAGCTACTGGCTTTGCAAACCCAGCAACTGGCCGATCTGACCGCCGCCATTGCGGCGCAGGGCCGCGCGCAGTCGATCGAGGCCGCGCGCAATGCCGCGACCGAGGCCGAGGGCCGCGAGCGTTTCCGCCGCTTCCGGACCCGGAACTGACATGAGCCGGTCGGTCAAGCTGGCGGCAGCCGCTGCTTTTGGCGGATTGCTGATCGCGGTCGCGGTTGTTTCGGCAACGCGGCCGCCGGCTCGGCACGACACAACGACCTATGTCGCGGACGAGTCAGGATCTCCGAACCCTCACGCCGCAGAACTCAAGCGCTGCAGCACGATCACCATGCCGGAATCGGGATGCGATACGGTCTGGGAAGCTGAGCGCCGCCGATTTTTCCATGGAAGGGACCGGCAGCCATGAATGATACCGGCGTCATCGACCAGTTTCTGACGGTCTTCACCCAGTATATCGACAGCGGCTTCGGCCTGCTCGGCGGCGAGGTCGGCTTCCTGTCGACCACTCTCATCGTCATCGACGTGACCATAGCTGCCTTGTTCTGGGCCTGGGGCACCGATGAGGATGTGCTGCAGCGCCTGATCAAGAAGACGCTCTACATCGGCACTTTCGCCTTCATCATCGGCAACTTCTCGAATCTCGCTGGCATCATGCTCCAGAGCTTTGCCGGGCTTGGCCTGCAGGCCAGTGGCAGCGGCATGGCCATTGGCGATTTCATGCGCCCCGGCGTTGTGGCCGCGACCGGTCTTGATGCCGGGCAGCCACTGCTCGATGCGACCGCCGATCTTGTCGGGCCGGTGGGCCTATTCACCAATTTCGTGCAGATCCTGATCCTGCTGATTTCCTGGCTGATCGTCGTCATCGCCTTCTTCGTGCTGGCGATCCAGGTCTTCGTCACCATAATCGAGTTCAAGCTGGTGACGCTTGCAGGCTTCGTGCTGCTGCCGTTCGCCTTTTTCGGGCGCACCGCCTTCATGGCCGAGCGCGTCCTTGGCCACATCATTTCCTCCGGCATCAAAGTGCTCGTGTTGGCCGTCATCACTGGCATTGGCACGACCCTGTTCTCGCAATTCATCAACGCCGGGATCGGGGTTGAGCCAGACATCCAGCAGGTGATGGCGATTGCGCTTGCTGCCCTGACCTTGCTCGGCCTCGGTATCTTTGGTCCCAGCATCGCCAACGGCATTGTCTCGGGCGGCCCGCAGCTCGGCGCAGGCGCGGCAGCAGGTACGGCGATCGCCGCTGGCGCGACGATTGCGGGCGGTATCGCAGGTGCCAAGCTCGCCGCAGGTGCCGCTGGCTCGGCTATGGCGGGCACGGCCACGAGCGGTGCCCGCGCGGCAGGCGGCGCGTCGGGTGCCTATGCAGCCGGAGCCGCTGGCAAAACCGGACGGGCTGCGGCTGCTTCGGGTCTCGCCAACGTCGCAAAATCAGCCGCAAGCAGCGCGGCGTCACCGCTTCGCCGGGCCGCGGACAGCCTCAAAGCGAACTATGCCGCTGGCAAGGCCGGGACGCCCACCAATTCGGCAGCGACCGGCGCCGCCGATGGCCCTCCTGCATGGGCCACCGCGATGAGGCGGCGTCAGGCGATGACGCAGGGCGCCAACATGGCCTCGCATACCCTCAAGGGCGGCGACAGCCACGGCGGCGGCTCTGGCCCCGACATCTCCGACAAAAGCTGAAACTTCCGAAAAGGATCCGACATGTTTCGACGCCCCTCTATCCGCTACGGGACCAGTCCCGAGCCCGTCACGCCCTATCAACGCGCGGCCCAGGTCTGGGACGACCGCATCGGTTCAGCACGGGTGCAGGCGAAAAACTGGCGGCTCGCCTTCTTTGGTTGCCTTGCGCTTTCGGGAGGGCTGGCAGGCGGTCTCGTCTGGCAATCGGCGCGCGGCACGATCACGCCCTGGGTGGTCGAGGTCGACAAGCTTGGCCAGGCACAGGCCATCGCGCCTGCCGATGTCGATTATCGCCCGACCGACCCGCAGATGGCGTTCCACCTTGCTCGCTTCATCGAACAGGTGCGCGCCATTCCCGCCGATCCGATCGTGCTGCGGCAAGACTGGCTCAGGGCTTACGACTTTACCACCGACCGCGGCGCGCAGGCGCTCAATGACTACGCGCGCAACAACGATCCCTTTGCCCAAGTCGGCAAGGTGCAGGTCGCGGTCGATGTGTCGAGTGTCGTTCGTGCGTCGAACGACAGCTTTCGCGTCGGCTGGACCGAGCGGCGTTACCAGGATGGCGCCCTTCTCGAGACTTCGCGGTGGTCAGCGATCCTGACCACCGTCGTGCAGCCACCTCGCACTCCCGATGCCCTGCGCAAGAATCCGCTCGGCCTGTTCATCAACGCCATCAACTGGTCAAAGGAGCTTAGCCAATGATCCGCCCGACGCGCGCCCTGCGCACATCGATTATGCTCTCAGCGGTAACACTGATCTGCATACCTGCCCAAGCCATGGCGCGCGAACAGCGCGCTCAGCCCCATCCAATTCCTGCTACATCGGCGCAGACCGTTGAGCCTGCCGACCCGCGCACCCGTGTTGGTAGAGCCAACGCCGCAGCGCGGGTGGAACCGGAGCGCACCAGCTATTTCAATGCCATCCAGCAATATGCCTACTCCGATGGAGCCCTGTTCCAGATTTACACCGCACCGGGGCAGATTACCGACATCATGCTCCAGGAAGGCGAAGAACTCGTTGGACCGGGGCCGGTCGCATCGGGCGATACGGTCCGCTGGATAATCGGCGACACGGTGAGCGGTGCCGGAGCAGCGCGCCGGGTTCACATCCTCGTCAAGCCGACGCGGGCCGACATTCGCACCAACCTCATTATCAATACCAATCGGCGCACCTATCATCTCGAACTCAGTGCGACGAACTCGACCTATATGGCCGCAGTCTCCTGGACCTATCCGCAGGACGCCTTGATCGCCCTGCGTACTGCCGAGGCCGAGCGTGAACGCACGGCACCGGTGGCCTCGGGTATCGACTTCTCAAGCCTGAACTTTCGCTACCGCATCGGGGGCGATCATCCCGGATGGCGACCAGTGCGGGTGTTCGATGATGGCCGGCAGGTGTTCATCGAGTTTCCGGGCGACATTGCGAGCGGCGATATGCCGCCGCTGTTCGTGATCGGCGCGGACCAGGCAGCTGAGCTGGTGAACTACCGTGTGCAAGGCCGCTATATGGTTGTCGACCGGCTGTTTGAGCGTGCGGAATTGCGGCTTGGCGCAGGCAACAGCGCCAAGCAGGTTCGCATTGAGCGTGAACGCGCACGCCGCCGGAGCCGCTCATGAACACGAGACCGCAGGATGATGGCGTGCGACCGGTCTCCAACCGGATTGTTGAGGCTGAAGTCGAGACTGACGTTGAAACAGACGTTGAGGTCGATGCCGAAGGCGACGAGCCTGACGGCGAGCGCCCGGTTGCACCGGCCAACCCCGACGGGTTTCGCCTTGGCGGGGAGCCGCCGCGCGTCATGCGCTTGTCGCGCAAGGCATTAGCGACTCTTGGTCTCCTCGCCAGCGTCGGGATTGGCGGTGCGCTGATCTACGCACTGCAGCCCCAGAACCACCTGCCAGCAGAGAATCTCTACGACACGAACAGCCGCAACCGCGCGGACTCGGTCAACGGCGCACCCGCCAATTACGGCGACGTGCCCAAGTTGGGGCCTGCACTGCCCGGCGACCTCGGCGGCCCGATCGTTGCCGCACAGCGTGGCGGACAGAATGTCCCGATCCCGCCTATTGGTGCCGCCCCGGCCGCAGGACAGCCCGATCCGCGGATTGCCGCCGCCGAGCAAGCGCGTGAGCGCGCCGCGCAGGAGCGTGACAGCGCCCGGACCAGTCGCCTGTTTCTTGCCGGAGAGACCGGAACGACCGACAGTCGGTCTGCAACCGCAGTAGGGCCAGCGCCATCAGCTTCGATACCGGGTGCCGATCCGGCTCTACCGTCTGCACCAACAGCCACGTCCAGTCGCCGCGCCTTTCTCGATCAGCGCGGCAACCGCAGCACGGAAAGCCCTGAGCGCATCATGCGCCTTGCATCGCCTTACGTTGTGCAGGCCGGCAGCGTCATACCGGCGGCACTCATAACCGGCATCCGGTCAGACCTTCCAGGCCAGATCACGGCGCAGGTTACGCAAAATGTCTATGACAGCCCCACCGGCAGGATCCTCCTGATCCCCCAAGGCTCAAGGCTGATCGGTGAATATGACAGCGAGGTAGCCGCCGGACAGAACCGCGTGCTGCTGGCGTGGGACCGCCTCATCCTTCCCGGAGGTCAATCGATCCTGCTTGATCGCCTGCCCGGCGCTGATGCTGCTGGTATGGCCGGCCTTGAAGACCAGACCAACTATCATTGGGGCAACATGCTCAAGGCCGCGCTCATTTCGACATTGCTGGGCGCTGGTACAGAGCTCATCTCGAACGGTGATAGCGATCTCATTCGGGCGCTGCGTTTCGGCACGCAGGACACCATAAGCCAGACTGGCAGGCAGGTCGTGCAGCGGCAATTGAACGTGCCGCCGACACTGACCGTGCGCCCCGGATTTTCGCTGCGCATCATCGTGACGCGCGATCTGGTGCTCGAACCGATGCCTGCGGGAGGAACTCGATGACCCGTCTCAAACTGGCTGATCTGGCCGATGAAAAGCCAGTGCGGCTGACCTTGGAGCTCTCTGCACGACTTCACCGCGATCTGGTAGCTTATGCGCTCGCGGTAAACGGCGGGGATGCCAAAGGTGCGCCGACCGCCGAGCGGCTCATTCCGCCCATGCTTGAGCGGTTTATCGCAACCGACCGGGCTTTTGCCAAAGCGCGCAAGACACCTCAGACGGGGTAACGCTCGTTGATCAGGGTGAAGAAGCGTTGCAGCGCCGGATTGTCATTGTCTTCGCGCCAGTAAACCGAAAATTCGAGGCGCGTCGTGCCGTTCTGATCGTGGATATCGCGGAAATGGAGATCCGGCCATGTCACCCCCTGCGAGGCTTCGGTTGCGATTGATATAAAGCGGCCGACCGACACAATGCTCAGCACGCTCTCGAGGCTGGTATTCTGCACGATGATGTTCGGCCGCCCGCCTTGCCCGGTCAGCCGCGCAGCAAGCAGATTGGCTAGAGTCGGACCAATGCCGCCGCCCGGCACCACGAACACTTCGCGGCGCAGATCACTCCAGTAGATCCGGTCGCTTTCGAGAAGCCGGTGGCCCGACTGCAAGGCGACCATCAGCCTGTCAGACCAGACCGAGCGCGCCAGAATGCCGCTCTCTTCCATTCCCGCCGGTGCCACCGCGACATCGATGGTCCGCGACTGCAAGGCATTCAGCAGCTTTTCGGGAGCGGCTTCCTCGCCATCGAACTGGACGTCAGGAAATCGGGTCAGATACTCGGAGAAGGTCTGCTTCAGATTGCCTGCCATCAGCGAGGAGCTGTAACCGACGGCGAGACGTCCTTGTTCACCGTAGCTGACCGCTCGAGCGGTGGTTTGCAGATTGTCGATGTCGGTGATGATGCGCCGCGCGGACTCCAGGAAGACCTGGCCCATCTCGGTCGGCTCAGCTCCCCGCGTCGAACGCGTAAACAACTTGATGCCGAGTTTGTCCTCAAGTTGCGTAACCCGCAGGCTCAGCGTTGCCTGCTTCATGTTGAGCGCCGTGGCAGCACGGGAAAAGCTGCGGGTATCTGCGGTCAGAACGGCGTATCGGAGTTGCCGGACCTCGATCGTCATGCTGCCAATGCTCCCCATTCTCTTTCTTGACGACATTGAGGCGCAATCAGACTGAAATCGCAATATAAATTCGCGATAATGGAATGAGGTCAGAGATCGATCCGTAAATTTACTTGCCCAGTCAGGCGGATGCCGGAATTTAACTTCAAATCTGTTTGATCTATTTTGGAGACAAATCTTAACGGCGGCGTGGTAAGGATTCGACATGTCGAATGAACCCCGTGCTCCGCGTCTTGCTGTCCTCATCGACGCTGACAATGCCTCCTCCCGTATCGCTACCCGTCTGTTCGAAGAGATCGCCAAGATCGGTGAAGCCAGTGTGCGCCGGATTTATGGCGACTTTTCTGGAACCCGCCTCAAATCCTGGGCAGAGGTGCTTTCAACCCACGCAATCCGGGCGCAGCAAAATTTCGCCTACACCACCGGCAAGAATGCGTCTGACATTGCGCTCGTGATCGACGCCATGGACCTGTTGCATACCGGGCGCTTCGACGCCTTCTGTCTGGTATCGTCTGACAGTGATTTCACAGGGCTGGCGGCACGAATCCGCGAGCAAGGCATCGATGTCTATGGCTTCGGCGAGCAGAAAACTCCCGAGAGCTTCCGCCAGGCTTGCCGACGCTTCATCTACACGGAAAATCTTCTTCCTGAGGCTCCAACCTCGGAAGAGCCAGAACGCGCCGACCTGCGTCCCGCGGCAGCCAAACAAGCCCCAAGCGCGGCCGCCCCGCTTATTCGCAAGGCCATCGCGCAGCTGGACGATGACGGTGGCTGGGTTCCCTTGGGCCGAGTGGGCCAGCGTCTCGCTGAACTCGCGTCGGATTTCGATCCGCGCACCTATGGTCAGGCCAAGCTCAGTGATCTCGTCGACAAGGCGGGTGTGTTTGAATCGCGCCGCACTGAATCGGGCCACGTCCAAATTCGCTTGAAGGTGTCGGGCGGCAAATCAAAAGCTACGCCTCCCAGATAGCAAGCACAATCTAAGGACAGAGATCTGCCGCTTTGAAACGGCGGCAAGGACTGTTGCCATTTGATTTTGTCAGCAAGGCAAAATGCCTTTGCATTTATGGCCACTTTGGCCAAAAGTGGCGCATCGAGCGCGGGCGTTAAACCATGCAAATTCTATCTGCCAAGGATGCGAAGTATAACTTCGGCAAGCTGATCGACATGGCGCGGGCTGAACCCGTTACTGTCGAGAAGCATGGTCGGGCTGTGGTTGTTGTACTGGCGGTCGAAGAATATGAACGCTTGAAGGCAATTGAAGTGGGGCAGAATGGTTGATCAGGCGAACAAGGACGGGTTTCTGGAGGCGTTGACGCAGCTTGGCGGCTCAGCCGGGAATGTGCGCCTGCGTGACACTCTGCAATGGGACGAAGAAGTCTACTCCAACGTCAAAGACGCACTGATCGAATCTGGCACGATCCTGACCGGGCGGGGACGCGGTGGGTCCGTTTCATTAGCAATCATAGACAGCAGTGAGGTTCAGGCACGCTCCCCGTCCGTACCTAAGCCCCAGAAGGCCAAGGCGGCTAACGCAAGCAGCAATTCCGGCGGCGATCTTGGCTTCGAGGCGGATCTGTTCAAGGCGGCGGACAAGCTGCGTGGCAATCTGGAACCGTCAGAATACAAGCATATCGCGCTTGGACTGATCTTCCTGAAATACATTTCTGAGGCCTTCGAAGCTCAGCACACCAGGCTCTCGGGCGAAGACTACGCCGACCCGGAAGACCCCGAGGAATACCTCGCCGCCAATGTCTTCTGGGTGCCCCCAGAGGCGCGCTGGGCGCACCTGCAGGCCAATGCCAAGCGGCCCGAGATCACCTTTGTTGATGTTACCACAGGGCGCGAGAAGAAGGGCGACATCGGCGGGCTGATCGACAACGCCATGGAAGCGATCGAACAAGCCAACATCAAGGTCCTGAAGGACGTCCTCCCAAAGAGCTATTCACGGCCCCAGCTGGACAAGACCATGCTGGGCGAGCTGATCGACCTGTTCTCCAACGTCGACATGCGCGGCGATCACGGTCAGGCCCGCGACCGCCTGGGTCGGGCCTATGAGTATTTCATCTCGCAGTTTGCGGGTGCCGAAGGCAGGCGTGGCGGCGAGTTCTACACGCCCCGTTCGGTCGTTCAGACCATTGTCGAAATGTTGGAGCCCGGTCAGGGGCGCGTCTACGATCCCTGCTGCGGGTCGGGCGGCATGTTCGTGCAGTCCGAGCGGTTCATCGAGGACCACCAGGGTCGGCGCTCCGACATCGCCATCTATGGGCAAGAGCGGAACCACACCACTTGGCGCCTGTGTCGGATGAACCTGGCGGTTCGCGGCATCGACGCCGACATTCGCTGGAACAATGAAGGCAGTTTCCTGCGTGACGAGTTCGCCCAGACCAAGTTCGATTTCGTCATGGCCAACCCGCCGTTCAACATCTCCGACTGGTGGCAGCCGCAGCTGGAGGGCGACGCCCGCTGGACTTTCGGCACGCCGCCGCAGGGCAATGCGAACTTCGCCTGGCTGCAACACATCCTTCACCACCTTGCTCCGCGCGGCATGGCCGGGGTGGTGCTGGCTAACGGCTCGATGTCGTCGCAGCAGTCCGGCGAAGGCGAAATGCGCAAGGCCCTAATTGAGGCTGATCACATTGACTGCATGGTCGCGCTGCCGGGCCAGTTGTTCTACTCGACTCAGATCTCCGCCTGCCTGTGGTTCTTGGCGCGAGACAAGAGCGCCAACGGCCACCGTGACCGCCGAGGTGAAATCCTTTTCATCGACGCCAGCAAGCTGGGTCATCTTGTTGATCGCACGCGGCGGGAATTTTCCGATGCCGACATTGCCCTGATCTCGGATACCTACCACCGCTGGCGGGGAACGCCGGATGCGTTAGCGGCGGCGGGCCTGGAGCCCTACGCCGACGAACCCGGCTTCTGCCGCTTGGCGACGCTGGAGGAGGTGCGTTCGAGGGGCCACGTGCTGACGCCCGGCCGATTTGTGGGCACGGCGGACGTCGAAGATGACGGAATATCCTTTCCTGAGAGGATTGCAGGTCTGAGGGAGCAACTGTTGTCCGGCTTCGTGGCAGGACGCGACCTCGAAATCAGGATCAGTGAATTGCTTTCTGGGGTGTTCCGGTGACGCAAACGGAGCGCGAAGGTCGCCGCCTTGGTGGACGCGAAGCCACCTCTGCGCGTATTGAAGGGGCCTATGCTCTCGCTGTAGGCATGCCAGAATTGCCTGCGCCCGAAGGTTGGAAGTGGCGGCTCCTGACAGACCTAGCCCGGCTGGAAAGCGGACACACGCCGAGCCGGCGGCGGCCGGACTATTGGGGCGGCGATATTCCATGGATTGGCATTAGAGACGCCACTGGAAACCACGGACTAACGCTCGCCGAAACAAATGAAAATACAAATGAGCTCGGCATTGCTAATTCAGCGGCGCGGGTGCTGCCGACAAACACTGTCTGTCTCTCGCGAACTGCGTCTGTAGGATACGTAGTCGTCATGGGAAGGCCCATGGCTACCAGCCAAGACTTCGTGAATTGGGTTTGCTCTGATCAGCTAGACCATCAATTTCTCAAGTACGTGCTGATCGCCGAAGGAGACGCGTTGCTGCGATTTGCCAGCGGAAGCGTTCACCAAACCATCTATTTCCCCGAGGTGAAGTCATTCCACATCGCGCTGCCCCCAATCCATGAGCAACGGGCAATCGTCGATACTTTGAAGGCCCTTGACGACAAGATCGAGCTGAACCGGCGGATGAACGAGACGCTGGAGGCGATGGCCCAGGCGATCTTCCGCGACTGGTTCGTCGACTTCGGCCCCGTCCGCCGCAAACTGGAAGGCACCACAGACCCGGTCGCGATCATGGGCGGGCTGGTGCCTGATCCCGCACGCGCGGCTGACCTAGCGGAGTTGTTTCCGGATGGGTTCGGTAAAGATGAGCTTCCGGTGGGGTGGAGCGAACGTCCGCTGGATCAGATCGCCGAGTTCTTAAACGGCCTTGCCCTACAGAAATTCCCCGCTCGGCCCGGAGAGCCAAGCCTTCCGGTCATCAAGATCGCCGAGCTCCGGGGCGGGCTCACCGAAAAATCAAACCGTGCAGCGACAGACCTCCCAGAGCGGTTCATCGTGCGCGATGGCGACTTCATTTTTTCTTGGTCAGGAAGCCTGATGGCGAAGGTCTGGACCGAAGGCGCCGGGGCTCTGAACCAGCACCTCTTCAAGGTGACGTCGACAGCCTACCCGCAGTGGTTCTTCGCGCGATGGGTGCTCCACCACATGCCAGAGTTCCAGAGCATCGCCGCGTCGAAGGCAACGACTATGGGTCATATTCAACGCGGGCATCTAAGCTCGGCCGCAACGGTATGTCCTCCGGAGGCGCTGCTCAACAAGATGTCTCAAGTCATCGGGCCGCTTTGGGAACGCACGATCCATAATGACCTCGAAAACCGCACCCTCGCCGAAACCCGCGACTACCTGCTGCCCCGCCTGATGTCCGGCGAAGTCCGGGTGGGTGACGTTCAATCGGAGACCGCCGCATGACCGAGCCGAGCATCGTCTCCCAGGACATGACGCTCAAGCGCCTGTTTCAGGACTTCTATCGCGTCCCCGATTATCAGCGGGAGTATGTCTGGGGTGAAAGCGACGCCCGGGGTGAAGGCGGCGATCAGGTCAATCAGTTCCTGGCCGACATCCACGCCGAGTTCGAAGCCGCGACCCAGCATTTTGCCCCGGAGTATTTCATCGGCACCATCGTTGTCTGTGCCGGCGATGATCAGGTCTTCGAGCTGATCGATGGGCAGCAGCGGACGACCACATCCTATCTGACGCTTTGCGCAATCCGCGACGCTCTGCAGGAAATTGGCGGCGCCTTGCCCGATGATCTGGCCAGCCAGATCGCGGCCAGCTCCACCGATTGGCAGGGCGTGACGACGCACCGGTTCCGGCTGGACGTGCAGTATGACGACGCCGGCGGCGTGTTGGCTGAATACGCCAATGGCAACGCAGCTCAGACTGTCCGGGATGGGTCACGATCGATCCGCAATCTGGGCGGCGCCTATGACACGATCCGCGAGTTTCTCGCGGCCACCTTTGAAGGTGATCGTGCATCGATCCTGCGGTTCTACGGTTACCTGACCAACAAGGTGAAGGTCATCCGGATTGAGACGCCGACCATCGCCAAGGCGCTCAAGATCTTCGAGACGATCAACGATCGCGGGGTCGGGCTCGATGCTATGGACCTGCTCAAGAACCTGCTGTTCATGAACGCTAAGGACCAGGAGTTCGCCGAGCTCAAGAGCGTCTGGAAAGCGCTGACCGACGAGATTTACGCGGTCGGGGAAAAGCCTCTTCGTTTTTTGCGCTATTACCTGCTCTCCACCTTCGATCTAGACAGCAAGATTCGCGAAGACGGGATCTACGACTGGTTCCAGAAGAACGCTGGCCTGACCGGCCACACCACTGCGCCGGTGGCTTTCGCAAAACGACTGCGCGAAGCGGCCAAAGCCTATGCGCATCTTTCCAAGGGGCAGAATCCCGCTGGCACCGCGGAGCCGGGCATCGAGAACACCCGGCTTCTGGGCGGGCAATCAATAAAGCAGCACTTCGTATTGCTGCTGGCGGCACGTCATTTGCCAGCGGCGCTGTTCGCTCGGCTTGCGACCGAAATCGAAAAGACGATGTTCGTCTGGCTGATCACGGGTACGCCGGCGAAAGATTATGAGCGCAGCATCGTCGATGCCGCCCGCAAACTCCGGGCGGTGGGTCCGGACAACTTCGATGCCTTCGTCGATGAGACCTTCGCCAAGGAGCGAGCCGATCTCGCGCACAGGTTCGATCGGGCGATGAAAGGGCTGCGGACCTATTCGGTGCGTCAGTTCCGCCTGCGATACCTGATTGCCAAGATCACCCAACACATTGATCTGCAAGCCTACGGTTCGAGTGAGTCACGCGATCGGCTGGCGGACTACACGGCAGGCGGCAACGATATTGAACATATCCTGGCAGGCAGCGCCGATGCGGACGCGGTCGAGGAGTTCGGCGATCGCGGGCAGGATCAGGAGGTGATCCAGAGCCTAGGCAACTTGCTGCTCATTGAGAAGTCCATCAACAGGTCGATCTCAAACCGGCCGTACTCCGAGAAGATCAAGAGCTACGGGCAGTCCAAGTTCCTACTGACACGGTGCCAGGCCGACACGGATGCCCAGATGGTTGGCGTCGCCGACAAGATCACCAAAGCGGTGCAGGCGCTCGACCATTGGCCGAGTTGGTCTGCTGCAGGTGTTGAGGTTCGTCAGTCCTTCCTGACGAAGCTCGCTTGCCAAGTCTGGGATGTACCTACCATCCCCGAACCCAAGGCCAATTGAGCATGGCCGGCATCTCCGAGGACATAGTCGAATATGCCGGGATCGAGATCCTCAAGGACCTCGGTTGGGAGTATCTGCACGGAATGGTGATTGCGCCCGACGGCGCGAATCCCGAGCGGCAGGCGTTTTCGGATGTGATCCTGCTGTCGCGCCTGGAAAAGGCCGTTGCAGACCTGAACCCAACTCTTCCTGAAACGGCCAAGTCAGAAGCCATCCGGCGGCTGCTGACCAGCGACACCGGGTCATTGGTGGAGGAAAACCGCCGCATCCACCGGCTGCTGACCGATGGCGTCGCGGTCGAATATCGGGCTCCGGACGGCCGCATCGTCGGAGACAAGGTCTGGCTGCTCGATCTGGACAAGGTCGAGGCCAACGATTGGCTGGTTGTCAACCAGTTCACCGTGGTTGAAGGCAACCAGAACCGCCGGCCCGACGTGGTCCTGTTCGTCAATGGACTGCCCTTGGCGGTGCTCGAGCTCAAAAACGCGGCAGCAGAGAACGCCACGATCGCGGATGCCTTCAACCAGCTGCAGACCTACAAGACTCAGGTTTCCAGCCTGTTCCGCTCTAATGCCGTGCTGGTGACCTCAGATGGGATCGAAGCACGAATTGGTTCTCTGACTGCCAACCAGGAGCGTTTCATGCCTTGGCGAACGGTGACCGGCGAGGACTTCGCCCACCGCGGCCAGCCGGAGCTGGAGACCTTGCTGCGCGGGGTGTTCAACCGCGCAAACTTCCTGGCCCTGATCCGTGACTTTGTCGTGTTTGGCGATGCGGGCGCGGGGCCGTTCAAGATCATCGCCGGCTACCACCAGTTCCATGGCGCGCGCAAAGCCATCCGCGAGGCGATCGATGCGAGCGGTCCGGACGGCGACCGCAAGATCGGCGTGATCTGGCACACGCAGGGATCGGGAAAGAGCTTCCTGATGGCGTTCTTCGCCGGGCTGGCGGTTAAGTCGCCGGAGCTTTCGAACCCGACGATCGTCGTGCTGACCGACCGCAACGACCTGGACGACCAGCTCGCCTCTACATTCAGCCTCTGCAAGGACCTTCTCCGCCAAAACCCCGAACAGGCCGAGAGCCGCGAAGATCTGCAGCGTCTGCTGGCGCGGGCCTCTGGCGGGGTCATCTTCACGACGATCCAGAAGTTCTCGCCCGAACGCGGGGAAGAGAGCTTCCCGATGCTGACCGATCGCCGCAACGTGATCGTCATGGCCGACGAGGCGCACCGGAGCCAGTACGGCTTCGACGCCAAGCTGGACGCCAAGACGGGCGCGAGACGTTACGGCTATGCGCACTACATCCGCCAGGCAATGCCGAACGCCTCGTTCATCGGCTTTACCGGCACGCCGATCGAGGCGGCGGACGTCAACACCCCGGCGATTTTCGGCCAGTACATCGACATCTACGACATCAGCCGTGCGGTCGAAGACGGCGCGACGGTGCCCATCTATTACGAGAGCCGTCTTGCCCGGATCGAACTGGACGAGGACGAGAAACCGCTCATCGACGCCGAGATCGAAGCTCTGGTCGAGGATGACACCCTGACCGAAGCGGAGAAGGCCAAGGCCAAATGGTCAACGGTCGAGGCCCTGGTCGGCTCGGACAAGCGCTTGAAGCAAATCGCCGCCGACATGGTGACCCACCTTGAGGCGCGCACTGACGGCACCGAATACAAGGGCATGGCTGTCTGCATGAGCCGGCGGATCTGCGTCGCCCTCTACAACGAGATCATCGCCCTTCGTCCGGACTGGCATTCCGATGACGATGCGACCGGTCTGATCAAGATTGTCATGACGGGTGCGGCATCTGACCCGCTCTCCTGGCAGCAGCACATCGGCAACAAGCGTAGGCGTGACGGTCTGGCCAAACGAGCCCGGGACCCGAAAGACCCGCTGCGACTTGTGCTGGTGCGAGACATGTGGCTGACCGGCTTTGACGCGCCGTGCATGAACACGATGTATGTCGACAAGCCGATGCGGGGCCATGGCCTGATGCAGGCGATCGCGCGTGTGAACCGGGTGTTTCGTGACAAGCCCGGCGGGCTGATCGTCGACTACATTGGCATCGCGCAGAACCTGAAGAAGGCGCTCAGCGACTATACCGACTCCGACCAGGAGAAGACCGGTATCGATGAGGCTGATGCCGTCGCCGCCTTGCTGGAGCGATACGAGATCGTCAGCGGCATCTTCCATGGCTTCGATTACCTGCCAGGCATCCACGGCGCACCGATGGAGCGCCTGCAGTGCCTCGCCGGCGCCATCGACTGGGTGCTCAAGTGGGCTGAAATCGAGGCGGGCAAGGCCCAGTCACCGGAGGACAAGAAGAAGGCTCATCGCCGCTATCTCGATCTCGTGCTGGAGCTGACCAAGGCCTATGCTCTCGCTTCGGCCAGTGACGAGGCCCGAGAAATCCGAGACGAGATAGGGTTCTTTCAAGCTGTCCGTGCTGCGATCGCCAAAAGCACGGCCACCGGCAAACTTAGCCAGGCGGACAAGACGTTCGCTGTCCAGCAGCTCATTGACCGCGCCGTCGCTTCGGCGGAAATTGTCGATATCCTTAAAGTTGCAGGCATCGACTCCCCAGACATCTCCATTCTGTCCGAAGAGTTCCTGCTGGAAATCCAGGGCATGGAGAAAAAGAACCTCGCCTTGGAAGCGCTCAAGAAGCTGTTGGCCGGAGAAATCACCAGCCGCATGCGGACCAACGTCGTTGAGAGCCGCGCATTCTCCAGACGGCTTGAGGATGCTGTGGCCCGCTACCATGCGGGTGCTTTGTCGGCCGCTGAGATGATCAATGAGTTAATCGCGTTAGCCAAGGACATGAAAGCTGCGCAGCGACGCGGCGAGGACCAGGGTCTCTCGCCTGAAGAAATTGCCTTCTATGACGCGCTTGCCGAGAACGAGAGTGCTGTCGAGGCTATGGGTAGCGAACAGCTACGCCTGATTGCTCATGAGCTGCTGGAACAGCTCCGACAAAACGTGACAGTCGACTGGCACCATAGGGAAAGTGCCCGTGCCCGAATGCGGGTTCTAGTGAAGCGCATTCTCAAACGGTATGGTTACCCACCCGATCTTGCTGACGAGGCAGTGCAGACTGTGCTTGCCCAAGCAGAAGTACTTCTCAAAGAGGTTTCATAATAAAGTGCGACACTTATCGCACCTCTTTGTTGGCTGCATTTTCATGCAAGCGAGCGGATCATTAGACAGGTGAATGGAATGGATGGCTTGCTTGAAAACGTCTTGGCTGGTGTTGGGGCACCTATTCACTGGGCCAGTCAGGCGCTTCTATTCTTTCTGCGCTATGACGCCAGCGTTTTCGTTTTGTGTGCCTTGGGGGCCTTCTGGTGCTGGCGTTTCATCAACCGCAATAAAAAATTGCATTATGACGAGGCAATGGCTGCGCTGCAGAGCCGGGAGGAGGCCTTATCGAAGATAAGCACCGCACAGGATCCTGTTGAGGCCCAAGTCTGGTTTTCAGAAGATTTCGACAGCATCGCTGAGGTCATGGCGCGACCAGATCGACGGGAACTGGCGCTCGCATGGGAGCAATTCCGTGAAACATTCATCGACGAGAGCGAACCGACCATTCGGACGACGGCCAGAGCAGAGTCCTATTTTCTGCATCTCGCGGATGACACACGGGTGCTCGCTTGGGGAGCTAATATCGCCGTTGCCATAGGGCTAACAGCCACTTTCTTGGGTCTAATCGCCGCCCTCACCTCGGCGATGGGGACACTTTCAGGTGCTACGAACGGCACCGAGACGACCCAAGCTCTTCAAGGCCTCCTACAGATAACTGCTGCCAAATTTTGGACTTCGGTTACCGGCATTATCTGTTCAATCGTTTTGAGGCGGACTGACCGGAGTTGGCACGAGAAGCTTCAGCATCGTCTTGAAAATATTTGCCAACTGCTGGACAGGGCGACCCTGTATACACCGCCGCAACGGATCGCAGTTGATCAGCTCCGTGAAATGAAGCGCCAAACTGAAGCGTTCCAGGTTCTGGGTACAGATCTGGCCACAGCTATCGATAATGCGCTGAACAATCGCATGTCACCAGTCGTGCAAGTCCTCGGTGACATCAGCACCAACATCGAGCAGTTTCGCAGCGGTGGGTTTGATCGCATCAGTCAGGACCTGGGATCAGCTCTGCGCGAGCACGCTGGACAAGAGATGCAGGCGTTGGCGCAATCGCTGACGGGCATGACAAGCAAGTTTGAGACGCTGTCGAGCGGGCTTGCCAGTGTGCCACAGTCTCTGGAAACAAGCCTTCGTGACATTCGTCAGTCGTTCGAGACAGAACAGGAGGAAACGCGCCGTCGCCAGCGCGAGGCAGGCGAGCAAATGGCTGGTCAGCTGGAGCAGGTTGCCGCAAAACTGGAAGGCGTCACGGGTCAGTTCTCCGAAGATCTGGCGGGAAAGCTCAAAAATACCATCGAGACAGCAGCCGATACCAGTGGCGCAGCTCTTTCAGGCGCATTTGCGAAGTTCGGGGAGCAAATGTCGCAGTCCGCAGATGAACTGGTTAATCGCTTGGCCCTTCTTGCAAACAACGCAGGGCCCCTCAGCGAAGCCATGGCGCGCGCAGCGGATTCCACAAATCAGCAGGCACAAAGACTGGAGATTGCCGGACGATCTACTGAAGAGGCCGGGACCAAACTGTCAGCGGCAATAACTGAGCTGAACGCAGCTCTGGCACCAGTGGCCTCGGCAACCCGCTCTGTCAGCGAAGCCGCTACCTCGATTTCTTCGGCTTTGAAATCGCACGAGTCCGCTACTGAAGAGCTCACTGGTCAGTTGATCGCTACAGCGAGTTCCGCGGAGAAGGCTTGGGAAAACTACGAAGGCCGTTTTGCCGGCGTCGACGATGCGTTGGGCAAGACGCTCGATGGACTGGTGTCTGCAACTGCCGAACATGCCACAGCCGTCAACCAACAAATCGGTGAGCTAGATAGCGAGCTGGCGAAGGCAGTAAGTAATCTCAGGGACGCACTTGAGCCGCTCGAGGAGCTTGCCGACGAAATTTCAGCCCTCCTTGAAAAGCTGAAGTCCTGACATGAGCGACACTTCGTTCCGACGCAGGCAAGGAGAGCCAGAAGAAGAGAGCTACTTCATCTCCATGTCCGACATGTTGGTAGGCCTCCTTTTTGTATTCATAATTTTGCTTGTTTATTTTGCAGTTACATTCAAGCAAAAAGAAGATTACTTAGTTGGTGCTGGAGAAGCCCGACGACGGCTATTGGAGCAGCTTGAAAAGGACATCGAGCAAAAGCTTCCAGGCGTGGATATATCGATTAATACAGAGACAGGCATTCTAAGACTGCCTGAAGAGGTACTTTTCAATTCTAACGAGTTTGAGCTTAGTGACCGCGGACGCGAGGCAGTTAGCCTCGTGGCGCAAGTACTCGCCATGCGCTTACCTTGCTACACAAGATCCACAAACTCAGCGCTGATTCGGTGTAACGGCCGAGAAGAAGAGCACAAGATCGATACACTTCTTGTCGAAGGGCACACTGACCGCGACCCCATCCGGGGGGACACGACTGGACTGGGCAATCTCGATCTTTCTGCCCGACGAGCTACACGGACCTATCTTGCCCTGACCCAAGCCCAGCCCGGTTTGGCGATACTGACAAACGGCGATGATGTTTATCCCACGCCAGTTCTCGGCGTTGCAGGCTATGGTCCATATCGACCAGTTTTGGGAGCAGGGGGGCGACCTTTGCCGGAAACGGAGAAGGCACGTCATCGCCGCATTGACCTTCGCTTTATCATGGTAACGCCTAAGAGCGATGCTGCCCAGGAAGCTGCCCAAATGCTGAGGTCCAAATAATGGCTGGCTTGCTCGCTGTTAGTGCGAAAATCACTAGCGATTGGGCAATGCCCCGCCCGCCGCAGATCCGGGCTCTGGCAAAGCTGACACGTGAATGGGGCGCGATGGGCATTGACGAGCGCGTCGACGCAGAGCCATGGCATCAATTTGTTCTGCGGGTAAATCCGTACAAGCCGTCCGAACTGGCTCGAAGAGATCTCAGGCGCTTGGCCAGCGAAATTTGGGACCACCCAGACTTAGAAGACTGTGTTCCCGACCTTCTTAGACACTGTTCTGCAATCGCGAAACGGACACTGGATCGACGGCTTGCCCGCGCATATTGGAATCGATTCAAAGTCGGCGTTCCATTATTTGTAGAACTCGGATTGTACTGCAAAAGTCGGCAAAAGCAGTTGGGTTCTCCATGGAGCGAACTCTCACACACTATTCCAATTTGGGATTCCGAACTCGGTCCTGCTCGACTGGGCGACAGACTTTTGCGAGCCGAGGATCGCGAAGCATTCCTGGCAATGGCAAATCTACGCGTCCAAGACCTCAGCGGCGGCTTTGTCGACGCCGCGTTCGGTGCCCTCCTAAAGTCTCTCGCTGCAAAGCAGAATGTCCCACAGTCGCGGTCGGTCGGTCAGGTCGAGGGAGAGGGCATTCTGAGCCTGGGTGCATCACTCGGTGAAAGCACGATCAAGGCGAATGCCGAGTTACTCGCATATGTTCTGCTAAAGCCCTGGATAGCGATGGATCCCGACGATGCCTATCGGGACAAAGTCATGGCGCTACTCCTGGACAGGCTTGGCGACCCCCGGACGTCCCAAAACAATTGGGATACCTTGGCTGAAAGGCTGTCACGCATCCAAGGCCTTCGTGATGCGGCCGAAGTTCTAAGGGTGCTGCATCAGTGGATCACCGAGAAAACAGTCCGACTCTTTTTTGATCTCATTGCTCGGACGACGGATCGCCCCGATCAGTGGAAAGAGAGGCGCGCATTCTGGGAGGCTTATCTCGACAATAAGTTTGTCGAACGTGCCTGGTTCGCTCTCGGCCAAGATGCGCGAGGTCTGGCCCAGATCGCAAAGTCATCGCATGGACTGCTATTCGGTCGGGTAGGCGGCAGCGGTGCAGCATCCAGCCAGTCCGTTCTGCTCATGAAAATCGGCGACCTTATTGTTGCCGAATGGAGCGACAACGGCCGCGCGCGCTTCTGGGTCGATGCGGCAGAGAACTCGAGATTTTTGCCAAAATTCAACAGCAAATACTATGAAGGCCAGACGCTGCGTTCGATGAGTGGTGGAACGGGGTTTGAAGCGATCGCTCACCAAGGCAAATGGTACAGAAAGTTTGCAGATCACATCGCGACCACAACACGCATACCTTACAAAGGACCAAGGCCAGTATCGCTATGGGGATGGTAGGATTTTCGTCGAAGGCGGTTCCTGAAGGCGAACTGCTCACACTGATCGGCCATACTGGCGAAACTGTGCCATTCGACGATTGGACACTCAAAGCACCAGCGCATTCGCGCGGCATCGCTGCTGACTTGCTCGATCGTTGGGCCAATGATGCTCGCGGCGTTGACGGGGCGCCTTTGATCACCCCAACAGATGATGGCTCTGTGCTCCTCCACGGTTCCGTTGTTGCGGCATTTTCGGAGCAGGAAGCAGCAGCTCTCGCACTCCCACCTGCAATTCGCATTCAGTTGGAGATCGAAACATCAGGCGTGTTTGGTCGTCCAGGATTCCGACTGGAAACACGATGGGTTCGACCAGGTGGTCTGGCTGCCCGCGTAACTCCGGTTGCTGGTCGCCTGCGCTTCAATGCCCAGGATTGGCGGTCACCCGTAATGCTTCGGCGCATGAAGAGCGAAGTCCTTGACGGTCTGCCCCAGAAGCGGATCGTCAAGCATCAGATCTATATGCCGCCCGCCCAGGCGGACCGCTACTCTCGCGCAATCGAACAAGCGGTAGCACTGCGCGGAAGTGGTCAACGGGGCTTGATGCTCAAGGTGTTACACGAACTGCGGAGTGACCTGCCCCCTGCTGAGTGGCCCAGAGACTATGATAGTCAGGACCACGAAAGGGACGATGAATGCCAAGCAAGAAGCACAAGCCGGAAGAGATTATCGGCAAGCTGCGTGAAGTTGAGATTGTGCTGGCGCAGGGTGCATCGACAGCAGAAGCCTGCCGGCGGATTGCGGTCAGCGAGCAGACCTATTATCGCTGGCGCAAGGAATATGGCGGCCTGAAGACCGATCAGGCGCGCCGTATGAAGGACTTGGAGAAAGAGAATCAGCGGCTTCGCCGGGCGATCTCCGATCTGACATTGGACAAGTTGATCCTTCAGGAAGCTGCACGGGGAAACTTCTGAGCCCCGCGCGGCGACGGCGCTGCATCGATCATGTGCGACGAGAGCTTCCGGTGTCCGAGCGACGGATCTGCCGGGTGCTGGGTCAGCATCGATCGACGCAGCGCAAAGTGCCACGCGGGGCGGATGACGAACAGGCGCTGACCCAGGACATCATCGCGTTGGCGAAGCAATATGGTCGCTACGGCTATCGCCGGGTAACGGCGTTGCTGTGCCATGCGGGATGGACGGTGAACCATAAACGGGTCGAGCGGATCTGGCGACGTGAGGGGCTCAAGGTCCCGCAGCGCCAACCAAAGCGTGGCAGGCTGTGGCTCAATGACGGATCATGCATCCGCCTGCGCCCGGAGTATCCGGGGCATGTATGGGCCTACGACTTCGTCGAGGGTCGTACGCATGATGGCCGCAAGTTCCGCATCCTGACAATCATCGACGAGGCCAGCCGAGAATGCCTGGCGCTCATCGTGGCACGTCAGCTGCGTCATGAGGATGTGCTGGCCGCCTTGGCGGAGTTGTTCATCATGCGTGGCCCGCCCGCGCACATACGCTCGGACAACGGCGCCGAATTTATCGCCAATGCCGTCCAGAAATGGCTCGGCCAGATCGGTGTGAAGACGCTCTACATCGCACCGGGATCACCATGGGAGAATGGCTATAATGAAAGCTTCAACGGGTCGCTTCGCGACGAACTGCTCAATGGCGAGATCTTTTACAGCCTTGCCGAGGCAAAAGTGCTCATCGAAGCATGGCGGCGTCATTACAACACCGTCCGTCCACACAGCAGTCTGGGCTACCGGCCACCGGCGCCAGAAACGGCTTCACCGCCATATCCGGCCTCCGGTTCCGCTTCGCTCCACCTCCACCCGGATATGGCGGCGGTGAACATAATCCACTAACACAACAACCGGTCCACTCGGTGGGGGCAGATCATTGGGGGGCGCTGTTCCGATGGCAACGGATTGATTCTCAACGTCGGCCCCACTGCCAACAAGAATTGGGTCTTGCGAGTGCAGATCAACGGCCGGCGCGGGGATATAGGCCTTGGCAGCGTGGAGAATGTCTCACTGCGCGAGGCGCGTGAAGCGGTGGCCGAAAACGCAAGGTGGCGCGCACGGGCGTCGATCCGCTCGAGGCGCGCAACAATGCCAAGTCCGAGCGGGTCGTCCCAACGTTCGAGGAAGCATCAAAGCGGGTGCACGCCGAACACAAAGGGAGCCGCGCAAGGTCCAGCTTTATCACATGGCGGGATATGAACAGCGCATAATGAGATAGGTGACCGGCACAAACCGTTACAAGTCCACGCGGCCTCCCTCTCCGTCGTGGTGGTCGCCGATGTCGTAGCTTACGAATATGCCGACACTATCCCAGCTGCGGATATCATACTCGTTGAACGGCAAGTGATAGACCCATCCCAACCCCGACGCATAAGGTCGCGAGGCCCAGCCGCCCACCGGTGCGCTCGAGCTGGCGGACCAGTGTCATTGCTATTCTGGCCCCTGACATTCCCAACGGATGGCCAAGGGCGATGGCGCCCCCATTGGCGTTCACATGAGGGGCATCGTCTGGAATCCCCAGACCGCGAAGAACGGCCAGTGACTGACTGGCGAATGCTTCATTGAGTTCGATGGCGTCAAAATCCTCAATCTTCAGCCCCAGTCGTGCCAGTAGCTTTTCAGTGGCGGGGATTGGACCGACGCCCATGATCCGCGGCTCCACCCCAGCGGAAGCCAGACCCAGGATCCTGGCACGAGGCGTCAGACCCTGTGCCCTTGCCGCCGCTTCGCTCGCGATGAACATCGCCGCTGCGCCGTCATTGATACCGGAAGCATTGCCAGCGGTTACACTGCCTGCTTCCCCGAACAGAGGCTTCAACTTCTGAAGATGCTCTAACGTGGCACCGGCGCGGATGTGCTCATCGGCGCTGAATTGCCTTTCTTCGGTGGATTTTGCTTTGGCCGGGAGTCTGACCGGCACAATCTCCTTGGCGAGAAAGCCCGATGCGTCGGCCGCAGCGGCACGCTGCTGGCTACGCAGTGCGAATGCATCCTGATCCTCTCGGCTGATGCCATATTGGGCTGCCACGTTATCGGCGGTGCGCGGCATCGAATCGGTGCCATAGAGCGCATCGAGGGCAGGATTGACGAAGCGCCACCCCATTGTCGTGTCTTCGATCACCTGGCTGCGTGCAAAGGATGTCGATGCCTTACCCATGACATAAGGCGCGCGCGTCATGCTCTCTACACCCCCAGCGAGCGCGAGCGCCATTTCCCCTGAGCGGATCGAGCGCGCAGCAGCACCGACCGCTTCCAACCCGGAAGCGCATAGGCGATTTAGCGTCACACCCGGCACCGTTGGCGGTAGCCCTGCGAGCAGGAGGCTCATGCGGGCGACGTTCCGATTGTCCTCACCCGCCTGATTGGCGCAGCCGCAAAAGAATTCCTCGACAGCGGCCGGATCGAGGTCAGGATTGCGCTTCAGGAGCGCCTCTATCGGGACTGCCCCCAGATCGTCGGCGCGCATTTCGGCGAGGCTACCGCCAAACCGGCCAATCGGAGTGCGTATGGCGTCACAGATGAATGCTTCCGTCATCAGGCTTCCTTGTCCATTCTGTCTGGTGCCCGTGCGTTATGCCGCGCTGTCGATAGCGACGCCGGTCAGCCTGCGAAGTTCATCGATAGCCAGTCCGTCGACCATTTCGACGACCCGGGCACCAAATGGGCCAACATCGATAACCGCCAGATCAGAGTAGATCCGGGATACACATCCCAGACCCGTCAGCGGATATGTGCATAGGTCGACCAATTTGCTTTCACCCTGCTTGGTGAGCAGGTCCATCATGACGAAGGTCTGTTTTGCACCAATTGCGAGGTCCATGGCACCGCCGACAGCGGGAATGGCGCCAGCTTCACCAGTGTGCCAATTCGCAAGATCGCCCTTTACCGAAACCTGGAAAGCGCCAAGCACGCAGATGTCGATATGGCCCCCGCGCATCATGGCAAAGCTGTCAGCATGATGAAAAAAGCATCCGCCCGCCAGTAGCGTTACGGCCTGTTTCCCGGCATTTATCAGCTCCCAGTCTTCATCGCCCGGCGCGGGTGCTGGCCCCATCCCGAGAAGGCCATTCTCGCTTTGAAGAAAGATGTCCCGATCTGTCGGCAGATAATTGGCGACCTTAGTCGGTAAGCCGATGCCCAAATTGACATAGGCTCCTTCGGGAATATCCTGGGCGACGCGGGCCGCTATCTGGTCGCGGCTGAGGCGTTTCATGCGGCTCATCGCGTTCATGCCGCGGCGGCCAGAGTGGTGGCGGATGCTATTTCAACCAGCCGTTGAACAAAGATGCCGGGCGTAACGATTGCTTCCGGGTCAAGTGTGCCGAGCGGTACTACCTGTGACACCTGAGCGATGGTGCAGTTGGCGGCCATCGCCATGATCGGGCCGAAATTGCGGGCGGTCTTGCGGTAAACCAGATTACCCCAGCGGTCCCCCTTATGCGCCTTAATCAGGGCAAAATCAGCGCGGATAGGAAGCTCAAGCACATAGTGTTTACCGCCGATTTCCCGGGTTTCCTTTCCTGCGGAAAGTTCAGTTCCAAAGCCTGTCGGCGTGAAGATCGCGCCAAGGCCTGCACCAGCGGCATGAATGCGCGCCGCAAGATTTCCTTGCGGCACGAGTTCCAGCTCAATTTCACCGGCGCGGTACCGCGCATCGAAATGGTGCGAATCTGACTGTCTGGGAAAGGAGCAGATGATTTTGCGGACGCGGCCTGCTTTTACAAGCGCGGCAAGACCGCCTTCGCCGTTTCCTGCATTATTGCTGATAATTGTGAGATCACCGACCTGCCGAGCGATGAGCGCTTCAATCAGTTCGTCAGGCATGCCGGCTGTTCCGAACCCACCAACCATCACTGACGCGCCATGGGGGATGTCCGCAATGGCTGCTTTGGCCGATCCGACTTCTTTATCGATCATCGCGCGTCTCCGTTGACGTATTGACGCAATCGAAATTTCACGACTTGGAGTCAACCGATTATCGATCTACTATCCGATAATCGGTTATAAAAAGGTATGCTATGATTGAACCCGAAAAACTTGAGCGCCCGGATGACCCGGAGTTTATGACGTCTCTGGCACGGGGACTGGCGGTCATGCGTTGCGTGGCAGAGGCCGAACGACCGGTAACAATCGCCGAGGCAAGCCGCCGCACGGGGATCAGTCGTGCCGCGACGCGACGTTGCCTCTACACGTTGATCGTCCTGGGATATGTCGGTCAGGAAAAGCGCGGTTATTCCGTGCGCCGACAGGCATTGGCCCTGGGCCACCCCTATTTGTCGCTGACCGCGCTCGCTGCCCGCGCGCAGCCGATGCTCGATCAGCTTCGGGACGCGCTCGGAGAATCCTGTTCCCTTGGGGTGCTGGAGGACGACCACCTTTATTATGTGGCGCGGGCGGAGGCATCGCGGATCATGTCGGTCGGCCTCAAGGTGGGCAGTCGATTGCCGGCTTACCCGACGTCGATGGGGCGTATCCTCCTCGCCGGTCGCTCTGAAGAAGAGCAAAGGGCATATCTTGATCGGGTTGAGCTGATCGCGCAAACGCCGATGACGGTCGTAAATCGCGAGGCGCTGAGTTTCTCTATCCGAACCGCCGGAGCGCAAGGCTATACCATCGTCGATCAGGAGTTGGAGATCGGACTTCGCTCGGTGGCCGTATCGGTGACGGTTCGCGGAAAGGTCGTCGCCGCACTCAATGTCGGAACGGCGGCGGCCCGCATATCCCTTGCCGATATCCATGAGCGCATCTTGCCTGCGCTTCTCGATGCCGCCAGAAAAATGAGTGGATAAGGCTTCGGGCGCCCCGACCATAACAGGACTGCCTTTGGCGCGGATATTCTGTCGATCAGCATCGGCGATATCGGAAAACGCGGTGCAAATTCGGGTATCTGGTTATCATTGTCGACCAGATAAGGTATCGATGATGTCGATAGCTTCCATGATTAATATTGGTTGGACAGGAGGTTCGCGCCGTTCATAAGTAAAGCGATCGGCCGACTAGTTGGTCCTTTTTCAACGGATCCAGCAACTAGGCCTTCGGGGTAGTAAACTCAAGTCTAGACTTTCACTCGTCTTTGGAGTGATCGTCGCGATGTGTACTTTAATTATCGAATTCAGCCAGTAATGCACCGTTCCCGACAGAACGGCGTGCATCTTGCTGTGGACTCAAAAACAAGAGGAACGTGATCAGGCGCAATTAAAAGCGAAAGGGGAAACAATGTTGATCAAACACATATTGCTGAGAAGCGTGAGCATTTTTGGACTCGGGGTGATGGGAGCATCCGCGGCGCTGGCGCAGGAGGCCGGCGGCATTGATGAAATAGTCGTCACCGCCCAGAAGCGCGAACAGAGCGTACAGCAGGTACCTATCGCCATCTCCGCTTTCGGCGACAAGGCGCTTCAGGAGCGCGGGGTCAACAATGTCGGTCAGCTATCTGCAATCTCGCCCAACGTCACACTTGATTCCAGTGCCCCCTTCTCCGGTTCAACCGCTGTACTATCTGCCTTTATTCGCGGTATTGGCGCGGACGACTTTGCTTTTAATATCGACCCGGGAGTCGGCATTTATGTCGACGGCGTCTATCTCGCCCGTTCGGTGGGCGCAAATCAGGATCTCCTCGACGTCGAACGAATTGAGATATTGAAAGGGCCTCAGGGCACCCTGTTCGGCCGCAATACAATTGGCGGCGCGGTTTCAATCGTCACCCGCAACCCCGGCCGCGTCTTTGCTGCCCGCGGAGATGTGACCGTTGGCAGCTATCATCTGCTACAGGCACGGGGATCAGTCGATATCCCGCTTTCCGACTCGCTTTTCTCATCGGTGACGTTCGGGCTGAAATCACGCGATGGCTTTGTCCATCGTGTACCCTATCCCAGCGCACTGACAGGCAATACACCGCCCTATACGTCTTTTGCGGCGGCCGGGTACCATTCTCCGGATCGCGAGGGCGACGAAGATAATCGCAACGTCCGCATCAAGTTGAACTACGACAATGGCGGGCGGCTGACGGCGACCCTGTCGGGTGACTACACCTATAGCACTGGCGGGGCGCCGAATACGCTTCTTGGCACGGCAGAAAACCTTCCCGGACCTTTCGCGCCATCAAGTGGTGCCATCCCGGGTACTGCATTTGATCCGACGCAGCAAAACGGGTTCCTGTTTGCCGGTCTTTACAACTTCTGCATCTCCGCTACGTCCGCACAGATTGCTGGCCGGAATGCGCAGGCTCTCTGCGGCCGGACAGGCACCCAATATCCTTCGCTCAATTTCGGAAGCTCGACGCCGGTAAACAACCTGCCCGGGTTCGGGGCTGCCAACTCGGGTAATCCGCTGGCGGCTCGCCTGCCGTATGACGCGCGCTTCATCACCAATGATATCGACAAGAGCTATGCCACGGGCAACAGCTTCTCGCGCCTCGAAAATTGGGGGCTGAACGCCACTGTCAATTATGAGTTCGGGGCGAACGCGTCACTCAAGTCAATCACGGCCTATCGCAAGCAAAAATGGTCGAGCGGCATTGATGCCGATGGATCACCCCTCAATATCCTTCAACTCAGTTTCCGGCAGAACCAGTGGCAATTCAGTCAAGAACTTCAGTTGGTTGGTACGGCTGTCGATGACAAGCTGAACTACGTTCTGGGCGGATATTATTTCAAGGAAAAGGGCGGTATCCACGATTTGGTCACCTTTGGCGAAGGGCTGCTGCAGGTGGACGGGCCAAACAAGCTCGAAACGGAAAACTATGCCGTGTTCGGCCAAATCGATTTCAAACCGGTGGAGTGGCTCGGCTTTACAGCGGGAGGGCGCTACACCCATGAATCAAAGCAGTTCGAAGCGGGCCAGCAGGATCTAAATGGCCTGTTGTATAAGGCGTTTAACTGCGTCGATGCACAGGGCAACATTACGCCAGGCGCTCAGGCTTCCTTCGCACCGCCGGGCGTTACCTGCCAGCAGGCGCTCCATTATCCGAATCCAAACAACCCGCTCCAAATGTATCCGGGTGGGGTTAACTATCTGACGTTCAACAACTTTTCCCCTAAACTGGGTGTCCAGATCCATCCTGAAGAAGCCATCATGCTCTATGGATCATGGTCCAAGGGGTACAAGACGGGGGGGTGGACAACGCGCTATACCGCCCCACAGACCACGGTGAGCAGCTTTAAGCCCGAAAAGGCCGAGACTTGGGAGGTGGGTGTCAAGTCAACCTTCCTCGATCGCCGATTGCAGATCAATGCGGCTGCCTTCAGCACGACGTTCAAGGATATCCAGCTCAATTTCCAGGTGGGCACATCGCCTACCATCGGCAATGCGGGCGATGCCAAGATACGCGGCTTCGAGATCGAAACGGTCTTGCGGCCGTTCCGCTCGCTGACTCTGACGGGATCGGTTGGCTACATCGATGCGCATTACACCTCTTTGACGCCGGCCGTTCTCGCCGTCAGCGGTGCAAATCCGTATCAGGAAGGCGCCGCGGTGGGCGGTGACTTACCAAAGACGCCGCATTTCAAGGCGAATTTCAGTCCCCGTTATGAACTCCTGTTGGCCAACGGCTCTCGGCTGGTTCTAACCGGCGACTATACTCACACGTCAACGCTGGGCAATGATGTCGCTTTGACCTACTTGTTGAGACGCCAAGCCCTCGACCAAATCAATGCAAGCGTGATGTACAGTCTCCCCGGCGACCGCATTACCCTCACGATCGGCGGCACGAACCTGACCAACCAACGGTATCTGGTGTCCGGGGCCAGCAACCTTGCGGCGGGTGTCGTCTACGGAACGTATAATCGCCCGGCCGAATGGTACGCCAGGTTAGCGTTTAAATACTGATCGGGTCGCGCAGCCGGACATCGTGCCAAACCCCAGGCGCGGTGTCCGGTTGTGTGTTTGCACAAAACCCGGACGGTCAGCCAGCGACGACATCGGCGGCAACAGCCGCGAGGCGCTCTCGAAGCCAGCGATGACCGGCATCGCTCGTGTGGCGGGAATGCCAGTACATCGTCTCCAAAATTTCGGGCAACGGGTATGGCGGCTCTATTGTTTGTATCTTCGCCAAGCCCGGAAAAAGCTGGGCGACCCGTTCAAGAGCGAGTGCCATAAGCTGAGTCCCCTGGATCAGCATCGGGACCAGCAGAAAACTTTCCACAGTCACTTCGATCCTGCGCCGCACGCCGATCTGCAGCAGATATTGGTCGGCCAGGCTCAATTGTCGGTCGGCACCGATGCCATAGACCGCATGAGGGGCGTCCAGGAACTGAGCCTTGGAAATGCGCTTCTGTGCTGCCAGCGGATTCCCTGCCGCGACCGCGCAGAGCCAACGGTCCTTCATCAGTGGTTGCGAAGGAAAGTCAGTCTCGCCGAAGAGAACATCAGGTTCGATCACGATATCGGCTTGGTTGGCTCTCAACATTCCGGGCGCATCGCGCGATCGCGGCAAGAGATGGATCGTGATGTTCGGCGCCTCTTCCGAGAGCGCTCGCACCAAGGGCGAAAGCAGCACGAGAATAGCATAATCGGAAGCGGCAATCGAAAAGGATCGCGCATCGGATTTGGGATCAAACTCCCGATTGAGCAGTAACGTATGTTCTATCGCCGCCAAGGCCTCGCGTAGCGGGATGATCAGCGCCTCGGCATTCTGTGTGAGGATCAGACCGCGCCCCACCCTTACCAACAGAGGATCGTTAAACAGATCCCGCAATCGTGCGAGGGCGGCGCTCATCGCTGACTGGCTCAACCCGATTCGCTCGCCGGCGCGACTGACGTTCTGCTCGGCAAGCAGGGCATCGAGGATCACCAGCAAGTTAAGGTCTACATTGCGCAGGTTCATTCCCAATCTCCTGATTTGCGAAACTGCGCCTGCGCCTCTGCATGAGGCGGACGGAACCACGTTCGCAGGCCTGCACCAAAGCCCTGCAAAACCGGCGGACAGCTTGGGCGCACATCACAATCTGGCCGACGGAAACACGGTAATTCACTATCCATCAGAATCATAGTTGAAATTTTAAATATCGATTAGACGGATGGTTGGTCGCCCCATATCGTCACTCATGCAGCGGGAGGAGAGCCCGCAGCCAACGTCGGCAAGCTCGACGTCAACCGCTCAACAAAAGCGCGTGCAGTTGCATCAACAACAGACGTGAGGATGGCGCCAATGCTGAAGGAACACCAATCCCCAGTCCAGGTCATCGCCCCCGCGGCCGACGAGGCCGAACCCTATTGGCACGTGGACAGCGGGCAGGATACGGATGCGTTTCGGGAAGCCATGCGCCGGGTCATAACCGGTGTCACGGTGATTACGACGGTGCATGACGGCAAGCCGTGGGGTATGACGGTCAGCGCCTTCACACCGGTTTGCATGACGCCCCCGACCCTTCTGGTGTGCGTCAACGAGAACACGGTGACGGCAAATGATATTGCCGAAGATGGACGTTTTGGGGTGAACCTTCTCAGCCAGTCGCAGCTCCACGTCTCGCAGTTCTGTTCGCGGCCGGGCGAAGACAAGTATCTTCACGGGCATCTTGTCGACGATGGCGAGCTGCCGGAACATGTATCGGTTCCGGTCCTGAGGGATTCGATCGTCACATTTCAATGTCGTGTCGCGAACATGTCCGTTGTCGGTACGCACCATGTAGTCATCGGAGCCATCGAGGCGATCCTCGCGCCCCGCCTCCTGCCGCCCCTGCTATATGGTCAGGGCGCGTATCTTCACGGTATCGCACTGGATACTACAGTGATGCGGAGCCCCGGGGCATGATGCTCGAGGGCATCGCTGCTTCGTTATACGAAGCCTATAATCGCCATGATGTCGATGCCGTCGGCGGGCTCTACGCTGCTGATGCCTCTCATCAGGATATTGCGCAGGCCCATGGGCGGATCGGCCCCCAGGCCATTTCGGCAGGCCTACAGAAATTCTTCAGCTGGTTCGCGGACGCTCACTGGGCCCCCGAGCTCGTATTGCATGGTGCCCACGGCGAAGTGGCGGTGAGCTATCTGCTCACCGCTACCTTGACCGCGAACATGGGCCCCTATGAAGCGCGCGGCCAGCACATCTCCTTGCGAGGCGTCAACATCCTCCGAGTGACCGACGGATTGATCCGTCGCAGCGAAGATTATTGGGATGGGGAAACTTTCAAGCGTCAGCTCAACACGGTTTAAAGGTCGGAGGAATAATCATGAGGACTGGTAAGGAATATCTCGAATCCCTGCGCGACGGTCGCAAGGTTTATGTCGGTGGCGAGATCATTGAAGATATCACCACGCACCCGATGACAAAGGGCTATGCTCACGCGATCGCCGAGTATTACGATCTCCATCTCGCGCCCGAAAACGAGGAAATCTGCACTTTCGTCGATGAAAAAGGTCAGAAGCAGTCGATGCACTGGTTCATTCCGCGGTCGAAAGAAGACGTTATCAAGCGTCGGAAATATACCGAGTTCCTCTGCCGCCATTTTAAGGGAGGCATTTTCACCCGTCCGCCCGCCGGCATGAATGTGGTAATGATCACGCAGGTCGACGATCAGGAACCATGGGCACAGAATTCGCGCTTCAAGAACGGTCAGCGTAACTTGTCAGGCAACATCCAGCGCCAGTGGGACGAGGTGACGTCGAAGGACCATGCGATTTCGCCAATGTTCCTCGACGTTCAGTATGATCGCGGGCGCGACGATGCGATGGCCGAGACGCCGATGCTGAGCATTCTTGAGGAGCGTGAGGACGGCATCGTTGTACGCGGCTGGAAGGCCATCGGCACGTCCGTTCCCTTCGTCAACCATCTCCTGATCGGCAATCTGTGGCGCCCGGGCCAAACCCCGGAGCAGACGGTCTATGCGCTGGTGCCGGTTGCTACACCCGGTGTCGTCATCGTTGCCCGGAAATCGAACGCACAGCCGGACGCCGATCCCTATGACCGGCCGCTCGCGACCATTGGCGACGAGCTCGACGCAATGGCATATTTTGATGATGTTTTCATCCCATGGGCGCAGGTGCAGCATGTCGGCAATCCCGACCATGCGAAATGGTATCCGCAGCGTCAGTTCGACTGGGTGCATCTTGAGACGCAGATACGTCATTGCGTCCACGCCGAACTCATGGTCGGCCTGGGCCTCCTGTTGACGCAGTCGCTCGGCACCAGCACGAACCCGGTTGTCCAGGTCCAACTCGCCGAACTGATCCGTTTCCGCGAGACGTGCCGCGCATTCATGATTGCAGCCGAAGAAACCGGTTTCGCGACGCCGGGCGGCCTGTTTAAGCCGAACAATATCTATATCGACTTCGGCCGTGCACATTATCTGGAAAATCAGCACAAGATGGTGAACACGCTGATCGACTTCTGTGGTCGCAGCGCGGTGATCCAGCCGACGAAACGTGAATTGGACGACCCTTATATCGGTCCGAAGTTGGCCGAGGCGCTGCGGGGGTCGGAAATCAGCGCACGGGATCGGATCAAGATTTTCCGTCAGATCAGCGAGCGTTTCCTCACCGAGTGGGGCACCCGCCACGAGATGTTCGAAAAGTTTAACGGAACACCTCTCTATCTGGTCAACCTTCTGACGATGCAGCGCACCGAGTATCAGGTCGATGGTCCGCTTACCCAGCTGGCACGGGACGTCCTCGGATTTGGCGATACCGCTGATCTCGGCAAGCGCGCCAAGGAAGCGGAGCTGGCATCGCATTATGCGAGCGTTCGCTTCCAGCCTGAATATGCCCGTGCGCAGGACGTGCGAGATGGCTATATCGGGGATGATCACGACGAAATCGCGGCCGAATAAAGTCCAGGGCCTCCGAAGGAAAATCCCTTCGGAGGCCTTGTTCTCATTTTTCTTATAGCAATGCGATGAGCCGCGAAGCTAGCTGATCCGTGTTCCTGCCATCTTTCTGATTTACCAGTGATGGCCTGACCATATGCGAGGCAGATATGCGCCCATTTGAATACTCGCCTCTCCCCAGCCGGGTCATATTCGGTTCTGGAACCCTCACCCGGCTGGACGAGCTGCTCGGTGAACTGGGTGCAACGCGGGCTATCGTCCTCTCGACGCCGGGGCGTCGCGATCTCGCGCTAAAAGTCGCCGCGCAGATTGGCGCGCGCTGCGTCGGCATTTTCGATGGCGCCGTCATGCATACGCCCATCGAGACAACCTTACAGGCGCTTGAGCGAGTAACCGCGCTCGGTGCAGACATCGTCATCGCCATTGGCGGCGGATCAACGATCGGACTTGGCAAGGCGATCGCGTTACGCACCGATCTTCCACAGATCGCGATCCCAACGACCTATTCGGGATCTGAAGCGACACCTATCCTGGGCGAAACAGTTGCGCGCAAGAAGACAACTCAGCGATCACCCAAAGTTCAGCCGGAGGTCATTCTTTACGATGTAGAGCTGACTTTGGCGCTGCCTTATGCGCTGAGCGTCACATCCGGGTTCAACGCAATCGCCCACGCGGTGGAAGCCCTTTATGCCCGAAATGGAAACCCGGTCGTAGACTTTTTGGCCGAACGTGGAATAGCAGCATTTGCGACGGCATTGCCCGCCCTCCAGAAAGATCCCGGTGACCGGACGGCCCGTACTGAAGCGCAGTTTGGTGGATGGGCATGCGGCGTTTGTCTGGGCAGCACCGACATGGCTCTGCACCACAAGCTCTGCCACATCCTCGGCGGGGCGTTTAATCTGCCGCACGCAGAAATGCATACAATACTCCTGCCCCACGCACTCGCTTACAACGCGGCGGCGGCACCCGACGCGATGATGCGAATAAGCAGGGCATTGGGCACCGCTGATCCGGTCGCAGGATTGGTGCGTTTGCTGGATCGCCTTGGTGCTCCCCGTGCACTCAAGGACATCGGCATGCCGTCAGACGGTATCGATCTGGCCGCAAAACTCGCGGTCGAGAATTCTTATCCAAACCCGGAACCACTGACAGAGATCGGTCTGCGGGGCTTGCTGGCACGAGCTTTCGACGGCCAGCCGCCCGCTGCAGCTTGACACACAGGAGGAATAAATGCGCGACTTCGACGAACAGACGATCACCCAGGCAGTCCTCACGAGCTTTGAGAACACCCCGGATCCGCGGCTGCGGCAGATATTGACGAGCCTGACGCGTCACATTCATGATTTCGTTCGCGACATCGAGCCGTCATTCGCCGAGTGGCGCGACTGCGTTGATTTTTTGACGCGTACCGGCCAGATTTGTGACGAAAAGCGGCAGGAATTCATCCTGCTGTCGGACACGCTCGGCATCAGCATGCTGGTCGATGCAATCAATCATCGCATGCCAGAGGGTACGACCGAAACGACTGTGCTTGGGCCGTTTTTCGTTGTCGGCGCACCGGCGCTGCCGCTGGGAGCTGACATTTCGGACGGCATGAGCGGAGAGCCGCTCTACGTCGAAGGAAAAGTGGTTTCGGCGAGCGGTATCCCGCTTGCAGGGGCAACGATCGACGTCTGGCAGTCCGACGGCGAAGGTTTTTATGATGTCCAGATGCCGGAGCGGGACAACATGGCTTTGCGCGCGCAATTCTCCGCTGATGCTGACGGACGCTTCCATTTCTGGTCGGTGAGGCCGTCATTCTATCCTATCCCCTATGACGGTACGGTCGGCGACATGCTCAAGGCGACATCGCGCCATCCCAATCGTCCGGCTCATATCCACTTTATGATCAGGCATGACGGTTATGAACCTTTGGTGACCCATTTGTTCGACGCCGAAAGCCTTTATCTCGACAACGATACGGTCTTCGGCGTGAAGGACTCGCTGATTGTTCCTTTCGAGCACAAAAGTTCCGGTACTGCGCCAGATGGCAAGGCGATGGACGGAAGCTGGCATGCGCTGAACTATGCGTTCGGACTGAAGCCAGCCGCCGGCAGCGTCGCTGCGTCTGTGGCGAGTGCCTTGGCTCCGGCAGCCGCTTGAATGTGCATGGCGGCTCCGGTGCCCGTCAGCGGAAGTAAGCCGGTGGTAGCGCTGGGCAACTTCGACGGCTTCCACCGGGGGCATCAGGCGGTGCTTGAACGCGCCATGACCCTAGCCCGCGCGACCGGCGCGCAACTGGTGGTGGCGACGTTCGATCCGCATCCGGTCCGCTATTTCAGGCCGGAAATGCCAGGCTTCCTGCTAACGACGATTCCCCAAAGATCGATGCTTTTCTCTGCCTTCGGCGCAGATAGTACGGTGGCTATTCCGTTCGATGAAAAGCTCGCCGCTTTGTCGCCGGATGCCTTTGTTGAGGAATGGCTGTCCAGCAGGCTGAATGCTCGGGCCGTGGTAACAGGCGCAAATTTCAAGTTTGGTTGCCATCGCTCCGGCAACACGACAGAATTGAGAAAGCTCTGCGCCGAGCGCGGTATCATGGCCGATGTAGTAGACACGTTCGAGGCGTGTGGTGGGGCTGCATCCTCCACGCGCGTGCGGCAGCATTTGATGGCAGGCGAAATCGAGCGCGGGTCGGCGCTGATGGGGCGACCCTATGTTATTCAAGGGGCTATGGAACGATGCCGCACTGGCGCTCGCAACGTCCCGGTCGTCAGCCTGGCGGAATATCTTTCGCCCATGCCCGGTACATATTCGGCGCTCTTGTCGCTGCCCAATGGTCGAACCCGTACCACCATCGTCGAAGTCCGCGGCCCGACCGGCGGGCATGAACCGTGTATTTGCCTTGCTGACCTGCCCCAAGGATTGGCGACATATGGGCAAACGATTTGTGTGGAACTGGGAGTACTTATGGACCCTAGCAATCGTCGGGCTGGCGATTGTGACGGGAAGTCATTGCCTGATTATCCGCCTGCCAAGATACCGGTTGAAACGGCGGTTCACAGCTGAACTGTCCAGGATCGAGATACTGAATTAAACCAGCGAAATTCTTCTGGAAGCGTCGGACGCAGTCAGCGCACCCAGTAAGCGCAAGCCGCGTTCCAGCCGGTCGCGCGAAATTGCGCCGCCGATCGATACGCGCAAAGCGGGCGTTGCTATTGATCGATCGACGGCGAAGACGTCGCCGCTCACGATGGCTAGTCCATGTGGACGCAGCGTGTTCACGATCTCTCCCGGATTGGCGTCGTGATGCAGCGGCATCCAAAGATGGTAACCTTCGGGCTGAGCCGTGAAGCTCGCGGCATCCAGAAAGCGGGCCGCGATGGACTGTCGGGCGACGGCTTCGGCACGGACGGCATCGGTCAGCTGTCGAAACACACCGCTCCGGACCCAGTCCGCGACAATTGCGGCATTCAACGGCGGTGCCATTATCGCCGTTTCATGCATATCGGCAGCAAGTCGCCACGCCTTTGCAAGGGATGGAGCCCGTAACCACGCCACACGAAGACCCGGCGACAGAATTTTGGAAACGCTCGCGATGTGCCAGGTCAGTTCGCCGGCAAAGGATGCAATTGGCGGTAACGGCTGCTCGGGCAACAGGCCGTAAGCGTCGTCCTCAATCACCATCAGTCCGTGCCGCTGAGCGACGTCCGCCAATTCCTGGCGCCGCTTCACGCTCATCGTAGCGGTCGTCGGATTATCGTTCGTCGGGACTGACCTGCCCCCTGCTGAGTGGCCCAGAGACTATGATAGTCAGGACCACGAAAGGGACGATGAATGCCAAGCAAGAAGCACAAGCCGGAAGAGATTATCGGCAAGCTGCGTGAAGTTGAGATTGTGCTGGCGCAGGGTGCATCGACAGCAGAAGCCTGCCGGCGGATTGCGGTCAGCGAGCAGACCTATTATCGCTGGCGCAAGGAATATGGCGGCCTGAAGACCGATCAGGCGCGCCGTATGAAGGACTTGGAGAAAGAGAATCAGCGGCTTCGCCGGGCGATCTCCGATCTGACATTGGACAAGTTGATCCTTCAGGAAGCTGCACGGGGAAACTTCTGAGCCCCGCGCGGCGACGGCGCTGCATCGATCATGTGCGACGAGAGCTTCCGGTGTCCGAGCGACGGATCTGCCGGGTGCTGGGTCAGCATCGATCGACGCAGCGCAAAGGTAAGCGGGGTCTGACGGCCGCCTTGCATGCCGGGCATTCGCCGGGATGATTGCCGCTCTTTGAGCGGGGTGGCGGGTGTCGGACGAGATCGGGGATTCAGCGAGCTGTGCAGCGACTACTCATACGAGCGGTCGTATGAGTAGTCGGATAGAAGTCGTTAGCCGGGTGTCGGGCCGGCGGCGCTGGACGGTGGATCAGAAGCTGGCCGTGCTGCGGGATGCATTTGGCCCGGAGGGCTGCGTGCGCGCGGCCTGTGAACGCCATGATGTCGGCAGCGGATCGATCTACACGTGGCGGCGACAGGCGATGTCCGGTGAACTGGCCGGGGTACGCAAGCCGATCGAGCCCGTTTTTGCGGAGGTGCAGATCAGCGAGCAGCCAGCCTTGCCCGCCCCAACGCTCGCGGCGCGCAGCGGCAGCGTGATTGGCATCGAGCTGCCGTCAGGTATCAGGGTGAGCGTGGATGCCACCGTCGATGCCGATGCCCTGTCGCGGGTGATCGGTGTCCTGACACGATGATCCCGCTGCCACCATCGACGCGGATATTCCTGGCCTGCGGCGCGACAGATATGCGCAAGGGTTTTGACGGCCTTGCCGTGATGACGCAGCAGGTCCTGGAGCAAAGCCCGCATTCCGGCGCGCTATTCGTCTTTCGCGGCAAGCGCGGCGATCTGGTGAAGCTGCTCTGGTATGACGGCCAGGGCATGTGCCTGTTCTCCAAGCGGATGGACCGAGGGCGCTTTGTGTGGCCGTCGACGAAGATGGGGTCGGTGGTGATGACCGCAGCCCAGCTTTCGATGCTATTGGAAGGCATCGACTGGCGGCGACCGGAACGCACTTTCACCCCTTCATTGGCGGGGTAAAGCGCCCATTTTCTGGCACTTTTATTAGCATTTTTGCTGCTGATCTGCTATGTAAATGCAGTGTCGGACCCAGGCCTTTCCACCCCTGATAAAGACGCTCGGATCGCCGAGCTTGAAGCCGCATTGGCCGCCGCCCATGCCGATATTTCCGCCCGCGACATCCTGTTCGACACGCTGCGCGTGCAGATCGCGCGCCTCAAGCGGATGCAGTTCGGCAAGTCGTCTGAGAAGCTCGATACCCAGATTGCTCAGCTTGAGCTGGCCCTTGAAGAGCTCGAAGGCGAGGCCATCGTCGCCGCCGCGCGTCGAGGCGATCCGGTAGCCGTCGATCGGCCATCACCGGTTCGGACGCTGCCAGCTCATTTGCCGCGCGAGGAGCAGCGGATCGAGCCCGATCAGGGTAACTGCACCTGTCCCGACTGCGGCGGCGCGTTGCGGCCGCTGGGGCAGGATAGCGACGAGATGCTCGATGCCGTGCCGGTGCAGTGGCGCGTCGTTCGGACCATCCGCCCCAAGTATAGCTGCCGGTCCTGCGAGAAGATCGTGCAGGCGCCCGCGCCGGTAAAGGCGATAGCGCGGGGCAAGGCGACCTTCGGCACGCTGGCCCATGTCGTCGTCTCCAAGTTCGACCATCATCTGCCGCTTTACCGTCAGGCCGAGATAATGGCCGCCCAAGGCATCGAGATCGACCGCTCGACGCTGGCAGGGTGGGTCGGGCAAGCATCCGTGCTGCTCGACCCGATCGTCAGTCGCATCCGCGAGGTCGGACTGACGGCTTCAAAGATTCACACCGACGATACGCCGGTCCCTATGCTCGATCCGGGACGTGGCAAGACGGCAACCGGCAGGCTCTGGGCCTATGCCGTCGACGATCGCGGTTCTGGTGCGACCTCACCGCCGTTGGTCTGGTATGAGTTCACCACCGACCGGACAGGCGCACATCCCCAACGGCAGCTGGCCAGTTTCACCGGCTATCTTCAGGCGGACGGCTATGCCGGATACGACAAGCTCTACGACACCAACCGCGTCACCGAGGTCGCCTGCTGGGCGCATTTCCGCCGCAAGATATTCGACATCCACGCGACCAAGCCGACACCGCTCACCACTGATCTGCTGGAACGCATCGGCCAACTCTATGAGATCGAAGCAGAGGTTCGCGGCCATCAGCCTGATATCCGACGACGAAGCCGACAGGACCGCACCAAGCCATTGATCGACGAACTGCACGAGGCGCTCGACGATGCGCTGCGCCGTCTTTCGCCCAAGTCGGAGATGGCCAAGGCGATCGCTTATGGCCGCAAGCGCTGGGTCGCGCTCACGCGCTTCCTCGACGATGGCCGACTGGAGATTGATAACAACATTGCGGAGCGCGCCATGCGCTGCGTGGCCCTGGGCCGCAAAAACTGGCTGTTTGCAGGATCAAAGGCGGGCGGTGATCAGGCCGCTGCCATCTACTCCATCATCGAGACTGCCAAGCTCAATGGCCTCGAACCGCAGGCCTACATCGCCGATGTCATCGCCAAGATCGCTGGCGACTGGCCTGCCGCGCGCTGGGATGAACTCATGCCTTGGAACTGGCAGCCAGATCAGCAACCGATCGCCGAAGCCGCCTGATCTGCGGCCTCCAGCCCACGCTTACGCGCAAAGTGCCACGCGGGGCGGATGACGAACAGGCGCTGACCCAGGACATCATCGCGTTGGCGAAGCAATATGGTCGCTACGGCTATCGCCGGGTAACGGCGTTGCTGTGCCATGCGGGATGGACGGTGAACCATAAACGGGTCGAGCGGATCTGGCGACGTGAGGGGCTCAAGGTCCCGCAGCGCCAACCAAAGCGTGGCAGGCTGTGGCTCAATGACGGATCATGCATCCGCCTGCGCCCGGAGTATCCGGGGCATGTATGGGCCTACGACTTCGTCGAGGGTCGTACGCATGATGGCCGCAAGTTCCGCATCCTGACAATCATCGACGAGGCCAGCCGAGAATGCCTGGCGCTCATCGTGGCACGTCAGCTGCGTCATGAGGATGTGCTGGCCGCCTTGGCGGAGTTGTTCATCATGCGTGGCCCGCCCGCGCACATACGCTCGGACAACGGCGCCGAATTTATCGCCAATGCCGTCCAGAAATGGCTCGGCCAGATCGGTGTGAAGACGCTCTACATCGCACCGGGATCACCATGGGAGAATGGCTATAATGAAAGCTTCAACGGGTCGCTTCGCGACGAACTGCTCAATGGCGAGATCTTTTACAGCCTTGCCGAGGCAAAAGTGCTCATCGAAGCATGGCGGCGTCATTACAACACCGTCCGTCCACACAGCAGTCTGGGCTACCGGCCACCGGCGCCAGAAACGGCTTCACCGCCATATCCGGCCTCCGGTTCCGCTTCGCTCCACCTCCACCCGGATATGGCGGCGGTGAACATAATCCACTAACACAACAACCGGTCCACTCGGTGGGGGCAGATCAGGATCGTCCTCGAGTCCCGATGTGGACTATCTATATCGGGACTATTTTTGGTTTCAAGTCCAAATTTGGATGAGAGGGAGAATTATGCGTGGTTAAGCTCAAACCCACCGCCCAAGCGGGCGAGGGGCAATCTGTGATTCCGGCGGCAATGGAGGCATTTCAGGGGCTGGCGGATTTGTGGCAGCTGTCGACTGAGGACCAGTTGCTACTGCTTGGATCACCCGGCCGATCGACCTTTTTCAAATGGAAGAAGGATGGCGGATCGCTCCCGCGCGACACGGTTGAACGGATTTCTCACCTTCTAGCGATTCATAAGGCGCTCGAGATTTTGTTGCCCGAAACCCGCGCCGCCGATGGTTGGATTCGGCGACCCAACGCACAGTTCAATGGGCAAAGCGCCCTTGATGTCATGCGGGGCGGCCAGGTGATAGATATCTATCGCGTGAGGCAATATGTGGATGCGCAACGTGGCGGATGAATTTGTAGCCGAAGATATCGAGAAGCTCTTCTTCACTCTCATTCCATCGCGCTTTCCGACGATCGACGTGTTCGCGCGCGTCGCAAATGATCGCAGCAGTGAGCTGGCTGAGATTGAGTCGCTCACCAATCCGCGCCTACGGGAACGCGACCGTATAATGAACGGTGCTCAGGTGGTGGACGACAACGGCTCCCTTCTGCAAAACTGGAACCACGCGCCATTTACTTATCCTAACCCGGACGGGACGCGTTTTTTCGACGCAGATCGTCCCGCACTTGAGCTAGCTGCAGACATGCAGACAGCCTTGGCGATCTCGATAAGAAGGCGCGAGACATTCCTCAGCAAGACAGGTGAAGCGCCAATAGGCTTGGAAATGCGTGAGCTCTCGCGACGCGTGAAGGGACGGTTTGCGAACGGCCTTGATTGGGATCCCCAACTTGACTTTGACGAACGCCGTCGTCGCGGGCGCCTGATTGCCGACGCAGGCTTTGATGGGGTAGTCTTCAGACCTGTGGAACGACCGTCAGGATTATGCGTAAGCGTGCTTAAGGGGCATGTTTTGGAGCGCGCCGTTCAGCGCGATCACTTCAAATTTGTTTGGGATGGTAGCCGCGTTAGCACAGTCTACTCGTTTGGTTCCGGCGTCCAATATTCCCCGAAGGACTTGTGCGGGATGGACCAAGTTCTTGCGGCTTAACCAAGATGCGATGGATTGATTAGGCAGTCCTGATAACCCTGTTCCTAAAATGCTTCCCGTGAGAATGCGACGAATCCGGCAAAGATAGAATCTGACTGGAACTGGATGACGACCAACCGGCCATTTCAACCAACGACCGGTTTGGACGGCATGATCTACTGCCACGAACGTCTGCTCTGTCAGCGAATCCTTCCGCAAAATGCTAATCCCCTCTTGTTGGCCACACACAATTTTCGCCAACCCGACGGAGTAGGATCGTCAAATTAGAGCCAGAGCCTTGCCGGGAGCGGGCGAACCGCCCGGGTTTGAGAGAGAGTGTCCGGGCGTGATCCGCCCTTTCTTCTCTCCCGGAGATCCCACCAATGGCCCACATCCTTACGGACGCAGCGCTTGGCGCTGCGCCGCTCGCCCCGCATTGCGCATTTGATGAGCGTGCGCGTGCGCTGCTGACCGCAGCAACCTCGCTTCTACCCCTGCTCGAAATCGGGCGGCCCGTTGAATCCGCACATTTGCGCGATGCGATGTCGGTAACCTTTGGCGGCACCGATGCTGAAGGCGCATGGGATTGGAAGAGCGCCTACGATGCCTGTGAGGTTGCACAAACCCTTTTCCTGCGCCGTTTTGGCCCGGCAATCTTGGCGCGCAATGGCTCCCGATCTCGCTCCCTTGCGCTGATTGAGCGGGTATCGGCTCTCATGCCGACCCACACCCGGCGCTCTGAAACCAGCCAGGCCTTGCAACAGTATTCGACGCCCGCTGGCCTGTCCTTCGTGGCCGTTGTCGCTGCTTCGATTAGCGCAGGTGAAACTGTGCTCGAACCTTCTGCTGGCACAGGCATGTTGGCGATTCAGGCCGAACTGGCCGGTGCACAGCTCGTGCTGAATGAACTCGCTGAAGGCAGGGCAGCGCTGCTGTCGCACTTGTTCTCAGGCGTGGCCGTCAGCAGACATGACGCCGCGTCGATTGATGATCGTTTGCCCATTTCGGCACGCCCCAGCGTTATCCTCATGAACCCGCCATTTTCGGCAGTCGCGCATGTTGAACGGACGATGAAGGACGCTGCGCTTCGCCACATCGCTTCCGCCCTGGCCCGGCTCGAACATGGGGGCCGTCTGGTGGTCATTACCGGCGCTGGCTGTTCTCCTGATGCTCCAGCATGGCGCAATGCTTTCATCCGGTTGCAAGGGGCCGGACGTGTGGTCTTCACCGCCGCCATCGACGGCAAGGTCTATCGCAAGCACGGCACAACGATCGACACCAGATTGACAGTGATCGACAAGTTGCCCGCTTCCGATCCCACGACTTTCATTCCGAGTGCAGGGACTGCTTCTGATACCGCGACCTTGCTCAAATGGGTCGAAGCGCAAGTGCCACCGCGCGGACCGATTGCCCCATTGCCCGGTGCAGGACTGCATTGCGCTTCTTCGCCGTCGCCCGCGAGCCCCGCGGTTGCTCGAACTGCCCCGATCAATCCCGTGGTCGATGCCGATGCGCCCGAACTCACTTATTCGACTGCTGACTGGGCTCCGCCCGAGGGGCAACTCGGTGACAGCATCTACGAACGATATGGACTTCAATCGGTCGTCATTCCCGACGCATTGCCGCACCCGACGCCGCTGGTTCAATCCGCGTCAATGGCCTCGGTGGCCCCGCCAAAACCAACCTATCGCCCGCACCTGCCCGAGCACCTGTTGGGTGACGGCGTGTTGTCCGACGCGCAGCTGGAATCCGTAATCTACGCTGGCGAGGCCCATACCGGGCATCTGGCAGGCGCATGGACCGTTGACGGCACATGGGATCTGGTCTCGGCGGCAGCTGAGGAAAACGATGCTGCCGTCCGCTTTCGCCGGGGCTGGTTTCTGGGTGACGGCACGGGCGCGGGCAAAGGCCGTCAGGTCGCAGGCATCATTCTCGACAACTGGCTCAAAGGCCGCCGCCGTTCGCTCTGGGTTTCGGTATCGGACCGCCTGCTTGAGGATGCTCAGCGCGACTGGTCGGCTTTGGGGCAGGAACGTCTGCTGGTGACGCCCTTGTCACGCTACCGGCAGGGTTCACCCATCAAGCTGGCGGAAGGCATCTTGTTCACGACCTATGCGACCCTGCGTTCGCAGGAGCGGGGTGGCAAGGCGAGCCGGGTCCAGCAGATTGTCGAATGGCTTGGCCGTGACTTTGACGGTGTCATCATCTTTGACGAGGCGCACGCCATGGCCAATGCCGCAGGCGGCAAGGGCGCGCGCGGCGATGTCTCAGCTTCGCAGCAGGGCCGGGCGGGCCTGCGGCTGCAACATGCCCTGCCCAATGCCCGCATCGTCTATGTCTCGGCCACCGGTGCCACGACGGTACAGAACCTTGCCTATGCCCAGCGGCTCGGGCTGTGGGGCGGCGAAGACTTCCCTTTCGCCTCACGCGCCGACTTCGTGGCCGCGATTGAGGATGGCGGCGTTGCTGCTATGGAGGTGCTGGCCCGCGATCTGAAGGCGCTCGGCCTCTACGCTGCCCGCTCTTTGTCATTCGACGGCGTCGAATATGACCTGCTCGAGCACCAACTGACCCCTGAGCAGGTGCGGATCTACGACTCCTATGCCGGGGCATTTCAGGTCTTATGCGCAGCTCGCCATAAGATGCCTTATCGCGAGGAAGCGGTAATGCGGAGGAACGCGGCGTAGTCCTGCAAAGCTGCGGAACATTTCGCCACGTCCTTCACATTATTCTATAGGGTGTCGAGCCATCCCATCAGATTGGCATCTCGCTTCCACGAAGGTGGCACGTTGCTCGCCGCCGGGGCGCCAACCTGTTCCAGCGCCTTTCGTTTGGTCTCCAGATTGGCCTGAGCATAGTGATTGGTCGTATCGAGACTGACGTGCCCGAGCCAACTGCGGATGACGGTGATATCGACCCCGGCGGCAACGAGGTGGACGGCGGTCGCGTGCCGGAAGCTGTGAGGCGTAACGTGTTTTGACTGGAGGGTCAGCGTCGATTTCGCGGCTTGTTCCACGTAGGCGTTGAGCTTGAACCGCACCCCTGACGCCCCTAGCGGTTCACCGTATCGATTGACGAAGATCCGCTCATCGGGCGCACGCGGCTGTCGCTCCAGTAGCTTCCTGAGCAATGCCACGGTTTCTGGCCAGAGCGGGCAGATGCGTTCCTTGCGCCCCTTGCCGTAAAGACGCACGAAGTTCGGTGCATCGAACCGGATTGCTTCGGGACAGAGGTCAAGCGCCTCTTGGATTCGCGCGCCACTGTTATAGAGGAACGAGAGCAGTACATGGTCGCGCAGCCCTTCGAGTGTCGATCGGTTGGGCTGGGCGAGGATGGCCTCGACCTCCTCGGGCTCGAGGTAGCACGGCGCGGAGGTGGGCTCCCGCTTCAACGGAACAGCCAGGACCTCTGAGCACTGCGCGATGTATTCCGGATTCTTGTCCGCCACGAAGCTGAAGAAGCTGCGGATGGCGGCCAGTCGGCAGTTCCGCGTGCCGATCGTGGTCTTGCGGCCATGCTCGGTATGATGAAGGAACGCGCGCACCTCGCCGGCCGAGACGTCGGTGAGCGTCAGCCGCGCGACCCCGCAGCCTTTTCGCTCCGCGACGAACCGAAGCAGCAGCCGCCAGGTGTCGCGATAAGAGCGGATCGTGTGGATTGACGCGCTGCGCTGCTCGGCCAGCCACTCCTGGAAGAACGCCCGCAACAACGCGGGCAATGGATTGCCTTTCCTCATGGCCGCGCCTCCGTGACAAGGCACGGGGCGCCGAGCGCGCGGAACCGTTCACTGGCTTCCTGCAACAGATCCTGCGTGACGGTGATGTAGACCAGCGTGGAGTGGAGATCCCGGTGCCCCATGTAGGTCGAGAGGAAGTGCAGTTTTTCCTGAGGGTTAATGCCGGACCGGTACCACTGGAGGATGCGGTTCACCACCATCGAGTGACGAAGGTCATGGACCCGCGGCCCGGTCCGGCCCGAAGCGGGCTTGAGCCCAGCACGGCGCATGACGTTGGTAATCATTGTCGTAACCGCCTCGGGCCTGTAGCGGTCATTTAAGTGGGCATGCCAGAACAGCCCTGATTTCGGGTTCTGTGGGCCGCCAGCGCGCCGCCTCGCATCGATGTACGCGCGCAGTTCGACCGCGACACTGTCGGATAGAGGCAAGATCCTGGTCTTGTAGAACTTCGTTTCCCGGATCGTGATCGTGCTTGATTGCAGGTCCACGTCACCAAGATCGAGCCATGCCAGCTCGCTTCGCCGTAGCCCGGCACAATAGGCCAGCATGATCATGGTGTAGAGGGTCAACGGCCGCAGCGGAGCGTCCGGCGACGGATAAGTCCGTGCGGTATCGAGCATACGCCGAACGTCAGCCGGGCTGAAGATATGCGGTTGCCGATGCTCCCGCGCTACTTCCCGCTCTGGCCGGGGATTGAAGCGCTTTGGCGGGATAGTCGGATCGAGGCGGAACCGCGCCTTGGTCAGGATGCGCGCCAGCTTCTGGCATTCAGCCGCGTGGTTGCGGGTCGGCTTGGCAGCCGCCCAGCTCGCAATCATTGCCTCAAGTGGTTGCTCCGCGAGGTCGGGACGGGCCTGAAGGAACCGATCGAACCGCAGCAGCCAGTGAGCCTGCGCTTCATATTGATATCCCCGGCTGCGCATCAGCATGACATGGTCTTGCATGAAGTCACCCAGCACGCTGCCGAAGGGCGCAGGCCGTCGTAACGCGGCCAAGGATTCGTCGGGATTCGGGGAAGCCAAGGCCCGCCAGATCGGCTTGCTTTGCTTGACGTTGTACCGACGGCGAAGTGCAGCAACAGGGTTGTCGGCGATCAGCCCGATTTCGACGAGGTGGTCGAGGAAGCGGTCGACAATGCAGACCTGATTGAGCAGCGTCGACAATCGCCAACGTTTTTGCATCTCCTTCAGCCAGGCGTCGAGCATCTGCCGGTCCACCGCCGGATGCCGGCGGGCAACATCTTCGAAGGTGCAAAGGAACCAGCGATATGTCGGTACGCTTCCCGGCCGGAACTGCGATTTTACCAGGAAGGCGTCGACGACGGTGCGATCGGGATCGTGCCAGGCGCTCATGACAGCACCTCCATTCCAGGCACCTCGAGTGCCACGGCTCGGAGATCATCTGTTGCCAGTTTGAGATAAGTATTGGTGGATTCGGTGGATCGATGCCCGAGCACGTCGCCGATGATCTTTTGCGGGACCGATGCCCGCAGCATTTCGACCGCACGTGCGTGGCGGAAGACATGCGGCCCCCGCTTTCCTGCTGGCACTACGCCTGCGGCGGCCAACCGACCGCGGATCATGCCGTACAGGTTCGTCATTGCGATATAGGGTGCGCAGGATCGGACGAAGATTTCCCGCACTTCAACCTGGGGCCGCCCAAGGCGCAGATAATCCAGCAGCGCTTCACCAACAGTCACCATTAGCGGCATGTACGAGTACGCGTTGGTCTTGGTGTGGCAGATCCGGAGGGATTCTGCGCGCCAGTCCACGTCATCGAGCCGAAGGCGGCATATCTCACCTTCGCGCAGCCCATACGTGGCAAGCAGCTGAAGTATCGCATAATCGCGTAGTCCGCGTGGCGATCTGTCCTCCTGCGTTGTCGCCAGAACCGCGGCGATTTGGCTCCTTTCCAGCGTCGACGGCACATCTTCGTAGGCATAGAGCATGGGGCCGATGATGTGTGGCGTCAGATCGGTCGGGATGCGACCCGTCCGATGCAGATGGCGAACCACCGAACGGAGACGCTCAGCGACATCGGCCAATGATTTGCGCCGTAAACCAGGCGCGCGCATGTCCATGTAGAGATCGATGTCCACGATGCTCAACGTTTCGAGGCTGGCGGCACCGGCCCGGTCGAACTGCCATCGCAGGAAGTTTCGCGCCTCCCACATCAGCGCCGCAATGGACGCGCTTGCCAAACCGCGCTCCTCGCGCAGCCATGCCTCGTATTCGCGGCAAATTTCATGTCGATGCTCGTCATCGGGACCGATCATTTCTGCGTCCGGGGGCCAATTGCCTTGAGCAAGCCGGAGGAGCTTGGCGATCGCGGTGCGGGGCAACATGTGCCAACGCGCACTGGGAGGCCGACCGTACTGGATCTCAAAATCCTGAACCGCATAGCCAAAATACTGATCGACCTGCTGCGGCGTCACAGTCTCGACCTGTATATCGCACTCGGCCAGATAATCGAGAAACGCGCGGGCGTAGAGACGGTGGTTCGCCACGACCACGGGATTGTAATTCTGTGTGGTGAGCGAATTCGAGAGTTCGGTGATCAACTCGTCATGCAACTTCAACATGATTGCCTCCTCAGCTGGTCCAGGGACCGCCGAGGTTCGCAACCAATATAATGCGCAGCAACTGCGCACACTATCATGGGAATTCGCCGGTTACGCCGCGCTCCTCCGCATTACCGCTTCCTCGCGATAACAGGTCATTCACACCCATCTCGATGCGGCGCTCGAAGCATCGGGCGTTACCAGTGCATCCCATGGGACCTTGAACGCACAGGCCCGGTCGGCAGCGCGATCAGCGTTCGAAAGCGCCAAGCAACGCTTCTTCAATCACCTGATCACCGCAATGCAGACGCCAAGCACCATTCAGACGATGCAGCGCGATCTTGAGGCCGGCCATGCCTGCGTTGTTCAGATCGTCTCGACGGGCGAAGCTCTGCAGGAGCGGCGGCTTGCCGAAATCCCGACCGACGAATGGGACGACGTTTCCGTGGACATCACGCCGCGTGAAACGATGTTATCCGGAGATCCGGATAACACATATTCTTTGCAGTCGAGATTTATGTCGAGCGGTTCGCGCGCAGGCGCAGAATTGCGAGATGAAGACATCGATTCTACTCCAGATAATTAAGGTGATACCGCGCTGGACGCGAGGTCAGGAGCGGTGATGGAATTTGAGATTCGGAGAGGTTGGGGATGGCTGCTCCTTGCGGCGTTGGCTGTTTCAACGGTCGGCGATGAGGTCACGCTGATCACGTTGATGTTTCGGACTGCTGGTGACCAAGCTTCACTCGCAGTGCCGCTATTGCTGATCGCACAGCTTGTTCCGGGGCTCATTGCCGCGCCCTACATCGGAAGGCTGACCGATCGTCGGGACGCTGGGCTGCTGCTAATTGTTGCCTCGCTTCTGCAGTCGGTGGTGATCGCATGGATTGCTTTCAGTCCAGGCCTCGTCGCCACCATTCTCGGGGCGGCCGCCCTTGGCCTGTTGTTCGCCGTCAGCGGTACGGCGACATTCGCCCTCATCCCTGTCCTGGCTCAAAGATTGGGCATGCCTCTTGCCCGAGCAAATGCGGCTCTGGAGATCGTGAGGAGCAGTGGGATGCTGATAGGCCCTGTGCTCGGCGGACTGTTGGTGGCTTGGGGAGGAAGCTCAAACGCGTTGCTGCTTGATGCCGCGAGCTTCATTGTTCTGGCACTAGTCGTCCGGGGCAGTGGGCTGTCGCGGCGTATAAGTCCTCCCTCCGAATCTTCTACTACCCCACCAACCCTACTTTCCGAGTATCTTCCTCTTCTTCACGACCGACGTATCACGATCATGGTGGGTGCCTTGTCGTTGGAAGTGTTCGCAACGGCGATTGCCGATGTAGCGTTTGACCTGCCCCCTGCTGAGTGGCCCAGAGACTATGATAGTCAGGACCACGAAAGGGACGATGAATGCCAAGCAAGAAGCACAAGCCGGAAGAGATTATCGGCAAGCTGCGTGAAGTTGAGATTGTGCTGGCGCAGGGTGCATCGACAGCAGAAGCCTGCCGGCGGATTGCGGTCAGCGAGCAGACCTATTATCGCTGGCGCAAGGAATATGGCGGCCTGAAGACCGATCAGGCGCGCCGTATGAAGGACTTGGAGAAAGAGAATCAGCGGCTTCGCCGGGCGATCTCCGATCTGACATTGGACAAGTTGATCCTTCAGGAAGCTGCACGGGGAAACTTCTGAGCCCCGCGCGGCGACGGCGCTGCATCGATCATGTGCGACGAGAGCTTCCGGTGTCCGAGCGACGGATCTGCCGGGTGCTGGGTCAGCATCGATCGACGCAGCGCAAAGTGCCACGCGGGGCGGATGACGAACAGGCGCTGACCCAGGACATCATCGCGTTGGCGAAGCAATATGGTCGCTACGGCTATCGCCGGGTAACGGCGTTGCTGTGCCATGCGGGATGGACGGTGAACCATAAACGGGTCGAGCGGATCTGGCGACGTGAGGGGCTCAAGGTCCCGCAGCGCCAACCAAAGCGTGGCAGGCTGTGGCTCAATGACGGATCATGCATCCGCCTGCGCCCGGAGTATCCGGGGCATGTATGGGCCTACGACTTCGTCGAGGGTCGTACGCATGATGGCCGCAAGTTCCGCATCCTGACAATCATCGACGAGGCCAGCCGAGAATGCCTGGCGCTCATCGTGGCACGTCAGCTGCGTCATGAGGATGTGCTGGCCGCCTTGGCGGAGTTGTTCATCATGCGTGGCCCGCCCGCGCACATACGCTCGGACAACGGCGCCGAATTTATCGCCAATGCCGTCCAGAAATGGCTCGGCCAGATCGGTGTGAAGACGCTCTACATCGCACCGGGATCACCATGGGAGAATGGCTATAATGAAAGCTTCAACGGGTCGCTTCGCGACGAACTGCTCAATGGCGAGATCTTTTACAGCCTTGCCGAGGCAAAAGTGCTCATCGAAGCATGGCGGCGTCATTACAACACCGTCCGTCCACACAGCAGTCTGGGCTACCGGCCACCGGCGCCAGAAACGGCTTCACCGCCATATCCGGCCTCCGGTTCCGCTTCGCTCCACCTCCACCCGGATATGGCGGCGGTGAACATAATCCACTAACACAACAACCGGTCCACTCGGTGGGGGCAGATCAATCTGTCCGGCATAGATCAGCTGCGTTTCCATCCGCGCTGCTACTATCGGCCTGCTGAAGATGATGTCCCTGGTGTGCGGGAGGCATGGCCCGCCATGATCGCTGCAGTCACCGACAATGAGGGCACTATCACGGGGGTTCACCGCACTTGGCTTGATCCACAATCCCACGACAAAGCCGCTGTCGCATATCCACGACGCGCCATGGGGCACTTGCTCGGCTCGGGCGTCCGGTTCGGCAAAGCGGATGGTGTCATGGTTGCCGGTGAAGGCCTCGAAACCCTGCTGTCACTGCGACAGGTGATGCCATCCATGGCGATGATCGCAGGGCTATCGGCCGCCCACCTCGCTGCCATCCAGTTCCCTGCCGCGCTGCGCTGCCTCTATGTCGCGCGCGATGATGATCCAGCCGGGGCAACGGCATTGTCGACCTTGACCGAGCGATGCGAGCCGTTGGGCATTGCGGTCATACCGCTTGAACCCCGGCTCGACGATTTCAACAGCGACCTTACCGCCTACGGCCACGAGCGGTTGGCAGCGGCCATTCGGGTGCAGCTCTGCGCCGCCGATGCCGTGCGGTTTCTCAAAGAGTGAGCGAAGCTGGCCGGTAAGCGGGGGATTTTCCGGGGCAGTGGGGCGCATGGCTACCTCTCCCGGTCCTTGAAGGTCGCCACGCCCTCGGCCTTCGGGAGGGGGCGACTGCGGCAGCGAACACGGGCACCGCAATGGCTGCGCTGCGGCTATTTTCCGCCGGGGCTGCGCCCCTTTGCATCGCGAAACAAAATTGCCTTGCTTCGCCATCCTCCGCTGGCGCTCCGGCCGCGCGTTTCCGCGCGGTGCAGACCCGTGCCCGCCGCCGCTGGTCGTCGCCACGAAGGCCGCGAGAGGCGCGGCTCAGGACACGGAGACCATCATGGCAAGCGCCCCAGATCTTCCCCTTGAAGACACCACCCCCGAACTCGGCTCAACCGCCTATCTCCTCCAGGAAATGCAACTCTACGGCTATCGACCCTTCGAAGACGAACCTGATGGCAGGCCGCTCCCCGATGCCCGCCTTGCAGGTGGCGCGGTCGCCGACATGTTCGACGGGCTTGTCTCGGCTTTGATCGACACCCGCATTGAACCCGATCTCGAAGACCTGCTCTGGAACGTCGTCAACATCTTCCACCGCGCCGGCGAGCGGATCGAACGCGATCTTGACGACAATGAACAGGCGCAAAAACGCCTTCAACGCGAACAGGATGGCAGCGAAGTGCGCTCTGTCGAACTTGAGCGCCAGATCGCCGAAGGCATCTCACTCATCGAACGCCGAGACACGATGGAATTCTTCCGCGAAGCCGCCGCCGATCAATTCCGCATCCACGCCCGCAAGGCCTGGACGCCCCGCACCGGATCCCGCGTCAACCGGAAGGCCATGACCTCAGCCATCATCGACAGCCGCGACTTTCTCGACAAGCGTGCCAGAGAAAATGCGCGTGTACTATTGCCCGAAGGCACGCGTATCGCCTTCACCGGTGGCCCCGATTGCAACGATCACTCGGCCATCTGGGATGTCCTCGACCGAGTTCATGCGCGTCATGCCGACATGGTCTTGCTCCACGGTGCCACACCCACCGGTGCCGAACGCGCCGCCGCTTGTTGGGCTGATACGCGCCGCGTGCCGCAGGTCGCCTTCCGGCCTGACTGGAACCGACACAAGAAGGCCGCGCCGTTCAAGCGCAACGACCGGATTCTTGAAGCTCTGCCAGTAGGTCTGGTCGTATTTCCGGGCACCGGCATCCAGGACAATCTGGCTGACAAGGCGCGCAAGATGGGCATTCCGCTCTGGGATTTCCGGGAGCGTCGGTCAGGATAAGCGCCGCTTGGACGCCGGTCTAAAGCCATTCGCAGTTCAACATTCTAGGGCCTGGTTGGAGCGTCCAGAAGGTCTTCGATGAAGAGTGATACCAGCATCGCCTGGCTGGTAACTCCAGCCTTCGAGTAAATCTGACTTAATTGCGAGCGCACGGTGCCTGTAGCGACTCCTCTCAGCTCTGCAATTTGTGCGACATCGCACCCTTTCAAGGCAAAAAGGGCAACATCGCCTTCCCCCGGCGTCAATCCCCATTCCTGAAAACGCACGGCCATATGGTCCATGAGCGCGCCCTTCGCGCGGGCGAGCGAATGCTCGTTCCAGCGCAACTCTCTGGTCAAATGAACGACGTAGCGCGAACTCAGGAAAATACCGCCGAGCAAGGCCACGGCGATGAAAAATTCGATCGCCGTCGCGAGACTGAAACCATGCTTTGCCTCAACGAGATAGTCCTCGATAGCGTCCACCGCGAAGAAGGCGGCCGCAACAATTTGCAAAACAGTGATCGCCACCGGGAAAGCCCGGCGATCTGTTAGTTTTCGGACCTTTTCGGGTATGGTTGTTTTGCGTTGGGGCATCGGGCATTCGTTGATGGTGGGGATATAAGCGCCTGCTTATAGGCAGATGCCTCGCGACGGCCTAGCCGCGAACGCGACTATCGTTCGAGGCAGGTACGAAACCATGACTGAAGATTTGAAAACTGCATTGACCAAAGTCCCTGCACTGACGCTGGGCTTCTGGATTATCAAGATTCTGGCGACGACCTTCGGCGAAACCGCCGGAGATACCGTCTCGATGTCGTGGCTGGGCGAAACCACCGCCAATGCAGCAACTTCCTTCTGGCAAGGTGGCTATCTGATTGGCACCGCGATTTTCGCGTCAGTGCTGGCGGTGCTGGTTATCCTGCAAATCCGCGCAAGCCGCTTCAATCCCTGGCTCTACTGGGCAACGATTATAGCTTCGACAACAGCCGGGACGACTCTGGCCGACTTCGCCACCAGATCGCTGGGCATTGGCTATCCCGGCGGTTCGATCTTGCTGCTCTCACTCGTACTGCTTTCCCTGTTCGTCTGGCACCGTGCGCTCGGCACGATCTCGGTCAGCTCGGTGCATGAACCTAGGGCCGAACTCTACTACTGGCTGACGATAACCTTCTCGCAAACGCTCGGCACCGCGCTCGGGGATTGGATTGCCGATGGGCCACTCGGCTATCTCGGATCAGCCTTGATTTTCAGTTCTTTGCTCGCGTTGCTCGCTTTGGCTTATTGGCGCACGAGCATCAGCCATGTCGCGCTTTTCTGGGCAGCGTTCATCCTTACCCGTCCGCTCGGTGCAGTTGTTGGCGATTTTCTCGACAAGCCGATCGCCAAAGGCGGCTTGGAGCTGAGCCGAGTGAGCGCATCGGCAGTTTTGATCATCGCTATCGTGGTTCTCATTTCAACAATCAGGCAGAGGGCAGCTAGCACCGGCACCAGTCAGGCGGCTTGAGTTGAGTAAGAGCGGCCGACGCTAGGCGCGATCTTGTCCACGCATCAGCTCTCCAGCAAACGCTTTTCATAGACCGTCCTGATCTCGCTACCGTCCCACACATAGCACAAATGCCGTTCCTGGCGGCAGTTCGATAACAACCGAGGCCCGAACACAGCGGCACATTCGCCGCCGGGATCGCGGACGCTTTCATAGACAATCCCGTCCGACCCTGCATCGCGCAAGGTCCGCGCGGTTTCCTGCGACAGGGCATAACTGCTCGGATGGTACAGCGCGGGCAACGCCTCTCGCTGCCCGCGGATGTCATGAAGGCTCGCGTCGAGATCGACGGCATAAACCCGCATGTCCAGTTCCTGCGCCGGTTCGTCGGTCGCCTCAAGGAACTGCGTGCGGTGATGCCTGGTTTCGGCAATTGCGGTTGCCAGTGTCAGTCCAGCATAGAAGACACCGTAGCTACCGTCGGTGAAGCGGTCGCCGACTGGATTGAGATGGGTGAATGCCGCCATAATCGGCGAGGAGCCGGGGCCTGAGACGCGGTCCTCGGGCGGCACTAGGGACAATTCGCCTGCCTCGTCGCGCAGGCGGTCATTGGTCATCGCCTCGATGGCGTAGACCGCTTCAAGATCTGCAGGATCGGCAACCGCCTCAAACAGCGAGATCGGCGGAAATCGGCTCGGGATGATGCGGTAGCAGGGCGTCCAACGGACTTCAGACGTGGGAATGTCCACGGGTCAGCCGCGCTGCCCGTCAACATACTGGCGCACGACATAGAGGTCGGCGACATTGCCCGACATCATCCGGTCAAGCGCCGAGGCGCCGCCGAAAACCTGCGCTTTGTTGGGTTTGCGCACCCACTCATCGGCTGTCTTGGGCAGCAGGATTTGGAGGCCTTTGTAGATGCCCATGACATAAGAAATCCGCTCCAGCGCATCCTTGGGCAGCGCCGCGACCACACCGCGTTTCCATGACTGGAAGGTCGAGCGGCTTTCCAGGCCGAGCAAACGCATTTGCTCTTGCTCTTTCAGGCCCCAGGCATCGGCAATGCGGAAGAACGTCCGCAGGGCTGGTCCCGTCAGATCCTTGCGGTCGAGGCTCTTGGCAAGTCCCTTTGCAGGCGGTTTGGCTGCAGCTTGGATACCCATGGCGGCACGTCCTTTCATGGCTCCATATGCTTATATTCTGCACAAAAGTCAATATGAGGGCTGATATTGCACATTACAACCTGTGTGCTGCAGCGAAAACTTTCCGCTGTTGCTCGTCCGCTGCCCAAGGCAACGACGCCTCTCGATCAGCCATTGGCTGCGTGTGAGGGATGATTGCTGCTGCGCTCCATGCAATGATCCGGAGGAGAGGAAGCCTCCGACTTTTGGTCGATGAAAACGGCGATTGCCCACTGACATTCGTTCTCGGGCGGAGCGAAAACCACCCCTCCTTGTCGCCTGCCTGCGGGTCTCGTCTCGCCTAATACCGTCAACCCCGTGCGGGGTTCGCCCTTCGCTGACGCTGCGGTGACGGCGGCTCCCGGCCCCTTCTTTTGGCGCCATCGGGGATGGTCCCCGACCACCTTTAGGAGAAACAACATGGCTACCATCGCAAACCTCACCGTGAAGTCCGACGACAGCTTCGAAGGCAACCTCGCAACGCTGACCGTCTCCGCACCGATCGCCATCATCCCCAACAACCGCAAGACCAAGGACAGCGAACCCGACTACCGCATCGTCAGCCGCAAGAACGGCTTCGAGCTGGGCGCAGGCTGGAAGCGCTTCTCGCAGAACACCGGCGCCGAATATGTCTCGGTCTCGCTCTCAGCTCCTGAATTCGGCACCATCTATGGCAACATCGCCAACGCTCCCGGCGATGACCCTTCGAAGAAGGTCATCATCTGGAACCCGCCGAGCTAAGGCGCCAGCGTCGGCCCCGCCTTCGTGCGGGGCCGAGCTAACGCCAATGCAAGAAAAGCAGCATGTTCGACGCCACGCGCATTGCCTGGAAATAATGGGCGATGCAGAGCGAATGGCGACTATGACGGCGTCTGCATCGACATATAGGTCTCGCGCGAATTGGACGAGATCGTCGGCTTGCGCGCGCTTGGCATCGATCGCCTTGCCAGCCAGATGTATGGTCGCGGAATTATCTCGCATCTCACATGCGCGATAATTCCGAAATCTGGAGCGCGCCGAGCTGGGGCATCGGCCCCGCCTTCGGGCGAGACCATCTGTGCTTGGTCCCGCTGCATGTCCGAAATACGTGTGCGTTTTTCGGACAGCGCCCTGGAAGCGCCTCTTACTGGCCTACCGTCGGATATTGCGGAGAGTTGTCACCTCTTCCGGATGGCGATCAAGAATCTCAATCAAGCCGACCGCAGCTTCGCTGGGCTGCATTGTACCACGCTCATACTTTTGGAACGCTCGCCGTCCGCCTCCAATGATCCGGCCAGCTTCCTCCTGGGTCAGACCCAGCTTCTTACGAACGGCCTTGATCCGCGCCGCATAAGCCACGCGCAGTTCGCGATAGGCGCAATCTACAGCTTGCAAATCTTCGCCGGAGTGGACCGAATCGCTATCGTCCTCCGGATACCAGCCGTGGACATCGACATCTCGCGACAAAGATCCCACGCAAACCGTTTGTGCGCGGGCATCGCGGCGCAGGAGTTTGCCGGTATCAGGGTGAATTCGCGTTTGGGCCATAGGTCACGAATACACCTTCAAGGTTGTTTCGGCCATTGGAAATCGAAGTGCCGTGTTGCCTCAGTTTGCACCATGGCATCCCGACTTGCGACAGATTACAGTATGTCATATATGGATATTAAAATCTTTTAGAAGTTCATATATGGGTGTTTTATGGGTTCTCCGAAATCGAAGTTGGCCTTGGAGCGGCTGGGACAGGACATTCGTGGCGCTCGTCTCAGACGCGGCATAGCCATTGCCGATCTCGCCGTAAGGTCCGGAACATCGCCGAGTTCCATCGCGCGCTTGGAAAAGGGGGATTCAGGTGTCGGGATCGGCACACTGGCCGACGTTCTTGTGGCACTTGGCCTCATCGAAAGGCTCAGCGATCTCGTGGATATCCGCAAAGACGATTTGGGCTTGGCGCTGGCAACGCAGCAACTGCCCAAACGGGGCAAGACCTTTGCGTCTTCAATGCGCAAGCAGAAGTCGCAGAGCGATGGCAATGGCAACACGGACTCTGATCCCGAAGGCATTGGGTTTTGATGGCTCAGTTTCATGCCCACGTCGCACTTGGCGAGTCGTTGGCGCCCGTCGGCCAATTGCGCTTTACCCAAGCAGGTCCGCGTCAATTTTCAGCATTCATGTATGACAAATCATGGGTCGACGATCCACGAGCTTTTGAAATCCAACCCGGCTACTCGCTTGATAGCGGGCCATTCCACACTTCCGGGCAGGCGGGTTTGTCCCGCGACGCCCTTGCTGGCGTTTTTGCGGATGCTGCACCCGATAGTTGGGGACGACGCCTTCTTGAATTGGCCTATGGCAAGGGCTTGTCCGAGTTTGAGTATCTGACGCTAACCGATGATCACTGCCGCCAGGGCGCGCTTCGTTTTCTGGGTGACAATGGTGCCATCATTCGCGGAGCCGCTGTTGATGCCGTACCCAGGGTCATCGATCTTGAAACGATCACCACCATTGCCCGCGCCTATGAGCAAGGCCATGATATCAGCCACGAGGAAATGCGGGCGCTGGCCGGAGCTGGCGGGTCAGGGGGAGCGAGGCCCAAGGCAAATGTGAGGGATGGAGAAGATCTCTGGCTGGCGAAATTCACCTCAGTCCACGACCAGCAGCCGATCGAACGGGTGGAGGTGGCAACAATCAGACTGGCGAAGGCCTGCGGTATCAGAACGCCTGATGTGCGGCTGGAACTAGGAGACACCCCTTTTCCGGTCGCCTTGGTCAAGCGCTTCGATCGCCGAGGCACAGCCCGTATACCCTACATTTCGGCGCGCACTGCTTTGGGCAAGACTGGAACCGAACTTGGGTCATACACTGAAATCATAGACTTCATGCGCGCCAACTCGGCGGATCCTGCCGCTGACTTCCGCGAACTTTTCCTCCGCTTGGTATTCACGATCCTCGTATCCAACAAAGATGACCACCTAAAAAATCATGGGTTTCTGTACGTGGGCAACAACCGTTGGCGCCTGTCGCCAATGTTTGACGTGAACCCGGCGCCGGACCGGAACCCGCATCTTGAAACTGCCATCCTGGAAGGCGGTACGCACGAGCGCTCAATCGCAATGGCGCTCGAAGCCTGCGCATTTTTCGAAATCGAAGAACCTGTTGCTCGAACGATTATTCGGCAAACAGCAGAGCAGATATCGCAAAGTTGGCGCGTTGCCTTACGAGAGGAAGGTGTTTCTGGGGCTCTTGCACGGGCGTATGAACCAGCCTTTGCAAACGATCAGATGGCAACAGCACTCACACTATAACGCCATATTTGAAAGATAAAATGCCACTATAATTCACATATGATGGACAAATAGCTTTGCGGACCTGTCGTGGTCATGCGGTCCCATATGGGTGACGGCGGCGCAGCATTGGTTATAAGATCATCACGCCAGCGCCGCGGGCATATCCGCTAGCTTTCGCTATGGATTAGGCTTGAGGCAGCTTTTCCAATCGCTTTGCACCCATTTCGAGCAACCGGGCGATTTCATCGGATGTCCGCTGGACGGCAAGCTTGAGTGCGTCGTCAATGTGGATGTAATCCTGCGTCACATTCTGCGAGGCATGGCCCAACATGGCGCGGATCGTCAGTTCGGAGAACCCGAGTTCGCCGGCCATACTGCCGAATGTGTGCCGCAATGTATGAGGCGTAACGCCTTTCAATTCGACGAGCTGACAAACACGCTGGAGCACCGAGCCGACGGCGGTAAACGGTCCGTCTGATGACATGGACGGGAACACATAAGGGCTGCCCGCCACCTCTGGCTGCGTCATAACGACTTTGGCGGCTTCGGGTCCTAGCGCGCGGATCTGCGCATCGCTTTTCGTGTCAGGGAAGGCCACATAAAGGCCATGTGCATTGACCCAGGCGCGCTGCATCGCCTGCGCCTCCTCTCGCCGGTAGCCGGTAAGAATAAGGGTGCGGATGACCGCAAGGCCTGTCGGACTGTCTCCTCTGCGTTCGGCGTAGGCTAAGCCCTTGCCAAGCATTTCGATCTCTTTCGAGCTCAGGCGCCGGGTCCGCTTCTGGGTCGCAAGCTTTTTAGCGCCCTTGGTAGGATGCTGATCAATCAGGCCCTTGTGCTTGGCGTGGCCAAGGATCGCCTGCAATGTGCCGACGCAGCGGCCTGCTACGCCGGGGCCACCGGTGGCTTTCCCACCGCGGCCGCCAGATCGCAGCTTCGCGGTTTTGCCGTGCAGAACGTCGGTCTGCATCTTCTCGACATCGGCAATCGTCAGGTGCCGCGCTTTGCGGTTACCGAGCAGCGGCTTGATGTGCGTCTCAATGCGGCTCTCATCCATGTTCAGGGAAGACGTCTTGATCGGACGGTTCCGGCGGCCAAGCAGATTTCCGGCGCGAGCCTCCTTCAGATACCAGTCGCACATCGCCGTGACCGTCATCTCTGCGCGCGCCGCGATCACCTCTTCTGCTGGGTCCAGGCCCGCCGCAACTTCACCCAGTTTGATCTTGGCCAGATCGCGGGCCTGCTCGACGGTGATCAAACCAAAACGCCCGATCTTGACCCGGCGAATACGCCCTTCCTGGTTCACATATTGGATGACGAACGACTTCACGCCGCTCGCTCCAACCCTAATTCCGAACCCTTTGATCTCGGTGTCCCAAAGGAAGCTCTGTCCGGATGCCGGAATCGATAAAGCGTCGATATTCCGCTTGTTTAGCTTCGCCAGTGCCATTCAGACCTCCAAATCATATTACGCGGACCCTGCCGGAGGGCAAAAGTAACAGTAACGTAATAGGATTTTATCGTTTCGAGGCCAAGAGACGGAAATGCGCTTCGGCGTAAAAACTCATAAACCGTTGTTTTATAGTAATATCTACAACCGCCGGATACTGCGGAAAAGGCTGACCCTAACGTTGCCAAGGTTGGGGTCGAGGGTTCGAATCCCTTCGCCCGCTCCAGTTTTCCATATAATATCAGCCATTTAGGCAGCGCGGCGTCCGGCGCTGTTTGATGCGTATTTCATCGGGCTACCACCGGGCTACCACGGCGGCGGGCCGTTCACCGCTGTCTCGCGTTGTGTTTTGGTGGCCGAGCAACTGTTTGTAATTGGCTCATCTTCACGGCAGTATTATCTCTTGCCCGAGGATGTGGATCGGCGTGCAAAAAGGGCTCTGACTCACTTTTGGTGCAAGTGCGTTGATAATGGCGAGTTTCCCCGAAGGAGGATATCGCCATGCATGGGAGCGGTTTTCGCGAAGCCATTGCGCCAATAGGATTGGTGATCGACAAGGTCGAGTATGCCGCCGATCAGATACTGATCACCGGGCGATCCCGATTTCGAGTTTCGATCTGCCCGAACTGCTGCCGCCCATCTGCGCGTGTCCACAGTCGATATCACCGTACACTCGCCGATCTACCATCTCATGGCCGGCCGGTTCGGATTACTCTTGTCGCCCGGCGTTTTCGTTGCGCCACATCCCGCTGCACCACGCGTATCTTCGTTGAACGCTTTCCTCCGGATGTGACTGCAACATTTGCCCGGCGTACGACCCGCCTGGATTCTATCGTACATCACCTTGGGCTGGCGCTGGGTGGGCGTCCGGCGGCCAGCTTGGCGCGCCGCCTTCTGATGCCGGTCAGCAAGGACACATTGCTTCGAACTGTGCGTCGGCGCTTCAAGGGCGCTCAGGTTAAGCCTACGATCATCGGCATCGACGACTGGGCGTGGAAGCGCGGACAGCGATATGGCACGATCGTCTGTGATCTGGAGCGCCGACAGATTATCGACCTCCTCCCCGATCGTGGCGTCGCCACCGTAGAAGCGTGGCTCAAGGCCCGGCCGGAGATCTGCATTATCTCGCGTGATCGCGGTGGCGGGTACCGGCATGCGGCCGCGCGCGCCTTGCCTGACGCCCTGCAGATTGCCGATCGCTGGCATTTGATGGAGAATGCCAGCCAGGCGTTCCTCGACGCTGTCCGTAAATCTATGCGCGCCATTCGCCAGGCACTTCAATCCGCCGAACCCGATCCAGAACTCCTCACCTGCGCTGAGCGGCTTCAATACGAAGGCTTCAAGCGGCGTCAGGATGCCGATGATGCGATCCGTGTGCTGCTTGGAAAAGGGGCGTCCATCAAGGCGGTCGTTCGCGCGACCGGCTATGCCCGCAAGACCGTACGCCAGGTCGCTCGTGGCGGACGATCCGATATGTTCCGCACCCGGCTTAGCTCTCTCGACCCGTGGCTCGGGACGCTCGATGCCGAATGGCGTTCCGGTTGCCAAAATGGTGCCGAACTCTGGCGGCGGCTCAAAATCATCGGCTTTAACGGAAGCCTGCGTGTCGTTGCAGAATGGGCGACGCGGCGGAGGCGCAACGAGGCAGCTCCGAACAACGTGTCGCGCGTCATTCCATCAGCCCGTGTGATTGCCCGGCTTATGACGATGGCACGCGATCAACTCTCGCAATCAGAAGCCACGCTTATCGCGACGATTGAAGCCGCCGTCCCGGCGCTCGTCGTCGTTCGAAATCTTGCCGACCGATTCCACCGGATCATCAGGCAACAGAAAGACTTCGAGCTCGCCACATGGATCGACGAAGCCCGGAAAACGCCGCTTCGTTCGTTTGCCAATGGCTTGAGCGACGACTGGAATGCGGTGAAGGCCGCTATCGTAGAGCCCTGGTCCAACGGGCAAACGGAAGGGCAGATCACGAAGTTGAAGCTCGTCAAACGCCAGATGTATGGGCGCGCCAAGCTCGATTTGCTGCGGGCGAGGCTGATGCCACCTCTCGATCATCCCTCTTTATTGCACCAAAAGTGAGTCAGAGCCCCTTTTGCGCGCCGATAGGGGGTCCCGTTTGCACGCCGATTGACACTCCAGGTCCTTCATCCGGCGCGCCTGATCGGTCTTCAGGCCGCCGTATTCCTTGCGCCAACGATAGTAGGTCTGCTCGCTGATCGCGATCCGACGGCACGCCTCGGCGGTCGTGGCGCCCTGCGCCAGCACAACCTCCGCTTCACGCAGCTTGCCAATAATCTCTTCCGGGCGATGCTTCTTGCTCGGCATTCCGTATCTCCTTCGTCGTCCAAAATATCATCAATTTTGGACCACTCAGAAGGGGGCAGATCATGCGGCAATCCGCGCCTCATATTCCTGGATCAGATCTGCCGCCCGCGCATCTTCATCGAGAGCACCGGCCTCGTACTTCTCCACCCAGATGCGGATCAGCTGCCGGGAAATGTCATGGCGCTTGGCAAGGCCGTGAAGCGTCTCTCCGCTGAGAAACTCCTGCGCGACCTGACGCTTGAACTCGACGCTATGGGATCGGTGTCTTGCCATGGGCTCTTCTCCAAAAGCCCGGCCAACCGGTCAATCCAACTATGCTCCCCTGTCCGGCACAAGGGGCCCACTCCAATCGGGGGTCCCTTTTGAACGCCGTTTGACACCTCGGTCATCGGGAACTCCTCTTCGTCACGGTTGAAGTGTGCAAACTCCACCATAACGATGAGCCCGGTGGCCACCAGCGACGCCGTATTCCGGGGTGGGGCATGCCCCACCCCGGAATACACCATCGCCTACACCGGAAATTACACCACGAGCGCGGACGCTAACCACCGCTATCTCAGCTAGACGCCGGAACTCTTGTGCGGATGTGTGTGCCGATGGGCGGACCAAGGTAGCGATTGACGACGATGGTCTGAAGTATCCATGCGATCACGGTCAGTCCCCCAGCTAGCAATTATTCACGTAGCGCCATTGTTGGCGACCGCGTGTTTGCGCCTCGGTTGATCGCGCAACACGGCGCAGGCATTCACTTCGCGCGCGCGCTTGCGACCAGAATTGCTCATCGTTCTGGCCGCTGCCGTAGAGGCTCCAGATCCGGGCCATATTCGCCGCTTCCGCACGCGCATTGTGATCACGCCGCCACTGGTTCTCGCGCGCCCGCAGGGCGGTGCAGTTCGGCCCGCGCAGGGTGCAGTATTGGGCGACATCGAAAGAAAAGCTTTGCAGGCTCGACGCATCCGGCCCGTAGCGGTCGATGTGATCGATATAGCGGGCCTGGGCGATATTCGGCGTGATAAGGACAATCAGATCCTGCGCATGCTCATATCCCTGTTCGGCCGAACGCGTGAGCCAGTCAGCCGCCGCCAGATAATCGCGCGAGACGCTCTGCCCATAGGCGTACATGAAACCCACCGCATATTGCGCCGCCGACTCGCCACCTTCCGCATGGGGGCGCAGGAGACGCATCGCCTCGCCAAAGCGGTCAGCGTCAAAGGCCTCCAGCCCGGCACGCAAGCTTTCGGCCGTGACCGGCCCGGCATCGAACTTGGCGAGGTTTTCGCACGCCGGCGCTTCACCCGCATTGCAGGCCTGCTGATAGAGCGAGCGGGCACGCGGCTTGTCCGCCGGGCCGCCCTGCGCTTGTTCCAGCATGACGGCAAAGCCGTTACAGCCATTCGCGATTCCCGCATTGCATGACGCCTCGAACCCCGTTCGGGCGACAGCGAAATCGACCGCGCCCCCTTGGCCATTAAAGGCCATACGGGCAAGATTGAAACATCCTGCCACATGGTCGAACTGGCAGGCCTTGTCGTAGAGCCAGCGCGCATGTTCCAGATCCGGCTCGCCCCCGACCAGTCCTTGATAGGATATCACTCCGTAATTGTAGCATCCCCGGCCATGTCCGAGATCGCAGGCGCGGCGGAAATGGTCACGCGCGGTAGTCATGTCCTGAGCACGATAGGCACGCGCGCCCTGATTATACGACTGTTCGGCCGATTGCGCCTGCGCGGGATAGACGAAGCCTACGGTCATGAGGGCGGAGATGACAAGCAGGGTCAAACGATACATTGGCAGCTCCTTTAATCGAATCCTATTCGATGAGTATCCGAATCCGGGGGTTCCCATGTCTCTCTCCCTTCAGCCGCGAATTATTGCGAGAACCAGGCGACATCTTCCGGCAGCACGTCGACAGTGTCGATAATCATGTAGGTTTCCTGATCGGCGCCGGACCAGGATTCGATGAAATCGACGATACGGTTGCGGATGAGATTCCAGCCGGGTCTGAAACGGATGGCATATTCAACCGTCACCTCTGCATCTCCGGACGGAACAAGGATTTCCCATGAGCAGATTCCCTGAACCTCGGCCTCTCCCTCGGCATAGACAAGCTGGAGATACGTGCCTTTGGTCATGGGCGCCTGTCCGTGGTTCAATCTCCACACGGCCATCTCCTCGGAATCCGCGATTGCCAATGCGCGCTCGTTTCCGTCCCCCGACAGGGCGAGGGGCACAATCGGTGTTATCCCGGTGCTTCCATTGACGATCTGAACCGTATTCGCGCGGCATGTATCGAAGGTTTGGGAAACGGTCTGTTGCGATGGCGGGGGAACGATCGGCTCCATGACAATCTGGCCCTCGGCATCGATGGTCCCGATGTTCCTCAAAGCGCTGCTGTCCTCGAAATCCATGATCGCCAGGGCCTGCGCCCCGTGAATCCAGTTTCGAATCTTTCCGGCGGCAATGTCCGTATCAGCCTGCGCCCGTCCTTCGCTCGCCATAACCCCGGCAATCAAGGCAATGCTGGCGAGGCGCAGCGCACTCACTGCACCTGCCGGCTGATGTCGATCTGGATCATATAATCATCCGCCCCTTGAGGTCTGGATATGGCGATCTGGCCGCTTTCCACATCGAGACCATTGAAGAGCAGGCCGCCATTGGAAGCACTCTCGGTGACGGAATAGCCAGCTGTTTCGAGGGCCGCCTTCCAGCCCGGAACTTGCGCCGATGGATCGTCGGGAACGCTGACTTGCAGGAGTTGCGTCCTTGTCCCGATACTGCTGTTCTGAAGCACGGTATGCGGCTCAGGCAAGGCAAGGCCCGCCGGAAGCCAGTCGATGTCTTGGGAACCACCGGCAATCGCGCTTCCATTGTCATCGTCGACAATGCCATTGGTATCGGTGTCCGTCCCGCAGGCCGACAGCAGGAGCAAGGCGGCGACCGAAGCGATTTTCGCCAAGGGAAGCTGTTTCACAGAAATCTCCTCAGTAAAATCCGGGGCCAGCTTTCGCCAGTCACCCGCCCAGAATGGTGTTTGCATTGTCAGGGCACGCCGAACGCACTTTCTCCCCGACCAGATCGGTAATTCGCTTGTCATAGTCGGCCACATCTTCCCCGGTGCCTTCGAAAAAGGATCCAAGCGAACTGCGGTGAACAGGCAAAGCCCTCAGCAAACTGATGCATTGCTGCGGGCCGGGATTTTCGATGGATAAGGTCGTATCGACAAAGCGGGCCATCGAACGCACATAACAGGCATCGAGTGCCGCAATCGCATCCGCGCGATCGTGTGCTGCGACATCCGCATTGTTCAGGACGGTGGTTGCTTGCCCCACAACACCCGCGCAAGCTCCTGAGGGGGACGTCCCTTCGCCTGCCTTCCGCCACGCCTCGTCAAGCGATGACCGATAGGTTTCGGCGACGGCGGGCACACCTGATCGGGCAGCCGCAGTCATCCGGGTATCGCTATTGTTTTCTTCGGCATTGCCTTGTTCGCTGGAGCAACCGGCAATCAGCAGGCAGACCGGAACAAGAGTCATGAAAATTCGCATATTGCCTCCTCCATGTATCTTTCGTGTGACAATTGGGCGATCGTCCTAGAGGCGGCTCATGATCCGCTGGGCGAGCAGCTTCAGCCCGGTCGTGCCCTGCTCACGCGTCAGCAGGTTTTCCTCTTCGATCGCAGCCGGCGACAGACCCAGGGACAGTGACTTCCCGCCCGCGTTCAGCGCGATGACATGGATGCCATTAAATACATGCGCTTCCGTTCCGGCATCGAACGCTTCATGCGTTCCGCCAGTCTGGCGCATTTGAGAATCCTTGCGCGAGGCGAAGTCCTCGGCATCGCCGATGTTGAAGTTGATCCGGTTGTTTGCGCCCTCGTCCAGAAAGAGCATGCAACCGGCCACCTCATCTCCCATAGCCGCTACGGTCGTATCCTTCACGGTCAGGAGGCCGCCGAAGGCTTCCGCGACATCGGCGCTGCCGAGCAGGCCGCCGCATTCTTCGCTGGCGACGGCGCCAGCATCCTCTGCGGCTATGGTATCGCCCTGGCTATCCCCGGAACAGGAGATGGTGAGCGGCATGATCGCGGCAGCCGCAAGGATGGTTTTCAGGTGATGATATCTGCTCATGATCGTAAGAACCCCTGTTCAGGAATAGTCGATTTTCGAACCCGTCACGCTTGCGGTGACGCCTGCATGTTTGCCAGAACCTCACCGCCAGCTCTTTCGATGCCGGCCGCAATCTCCTCGCTAGAAAGGGGCGGTTCTCCGCCAAAGACGACAAGCGACAGGCCGAGTGAGATGGAGCGGTTCTGATCGTCGATGGCGATGAGTTGCGCATCGTTGACCACGAAGGCTTCCCTGCCCAGGTTCACAGGCACCAATTTCAAGCCCTGCGAGTGGTAGGCATCCTTCCGGACCGCGTAATCTGCGGCATCACCGACCTGAAGGATGACCTGGCTTTCTTCGCCCTGTGCAACGGACACGGTGCATCCGCCTCCACGCGCGCCCCGACCGCTCATCCCCGTGAAAGTCAGCTTGCCTGCGAAAGTCTGCGCGAGGGCATCGAGATCGAGTAGATCGCAGTCACCCTGTGCCGCTTGTGGGGGAGTTGGCGACACCTCGGTATCGCTTGCGGAATCCGCCAGGGCGGATTGCGAGTTATTACCGTCGGAACAGGCCGCTAAAACAAGCGCGAGAAGCCCGGTAGCCAGTGTCGCCTTTCTGCCTTTCACGTCTTGCCTTTCCTGCCGGACAATTCGGAGTTCTCCCGGTCAGAAGGCAAAGGATATGCCAGCCCTGAAGGCGTGGTTTTCATATTGGTTCGCGAGATCGGCATTGTAGCCGAATGACAGGCTCGCCCGGTCGGACAACGCCAACCTGCCGCCAAGACCCAGCGACAGGGCATTCTCCGCGATCGGAGCGCCCGCCACGGCGAAGGGGGCGCCGCCTGCACGCAGCGCTTGGACCGATGCTTCCGGCTGATCGAAAGCGTGCCGCCAGCCGATCTCTGCGCCGAATTCCGCGCGGGACTGGCCAAGATCGATCTCTGTTCCCATCCGCAGGCCGAGCGTGGAGAACGTCACGCTGGTATCTACCTTTTCCGCATCCAGCGCCGCCGGGCCGCCCGTTTCCGCAAAGCGTTCCGACGAGTGCCAGACATGGGCGATCTCGCCGAACGGCGTGAAGGTCACGGAACCGGCGCTTAAGGCATAGGACATTCTGCCGTAGAGTTGGCCCGTGCGCGCCGAATAGGCGCTTTCCAGACTGTCCGAATAACCCGGGAAATTCACCTGCCTGCTGGCGTCGATATCGTGCCAGCTTATGTCGGCACCGACTTGCAGGCCGAAGCCGCCCCACTGGCCGGCCCCATATGCCCCCAGATGGGTGCTGCCCAAAGATGCGGTTGAACCCCTGTCGGTAGCTCGGACGTCGGAATCGGTATAGCCGGCAAAGGCGCCAACACGCAGATTGCTCCCGATATTCGTATCTGCGCCCAGCAGGAAGCCATAGCGGTTGTTTTTCAATGCCGCGGTGTTGGCCGTTCCATCGGTCCGCTGGTTGCCGGCAAGCCCTTCGATCCACAGTTCCACGCCTTCCCGGCGCGAGATCCGGTTGCCTCTTGCAAAGGCAGCATCGCGGGTGACGCGGCTTTGCTCCACCAGCGTGGCGGTTAGCGAGGCATGAAGCTCGCCGGTCAGGCTGTCTAATGCATGGCGGGCCGCGCCCTCGTCAGTCTGACCGAGCAGGGCGCTGACGATGTCATTGCCGCCATCGAGCGCGTCGAGCGTCGCCGCGATGCCCGCCTGGTTGGCCGTCAGCGCAACATCGGAGAAATGAGCGATCCTGTTCGAGATCAGATAGACGGCCGAGAGGTCGTAATCGAGGGCGAAATCGAGGAAGACGTAATCGTCCGTCACCCCGTCGAAGGCTCCGCTAACGCCGCCATCCGCCGCCAATATCGTATATGTGCCCGGCAGATAGGTTTCGCCCGTATCGGTTCCGTTATCCGGGGTGACATGCACGGTCCCGCCAATCAGGGTCGCGCTGCCCGTGACGTGGATCGCGTCATGGTTGACGCCGGGCACGAAGCCGCCATCGTTCAGTTCCACTTCGAAGACCGATCCGGCCTCGAACGTCACGCTGGCCGCATTGCTCTGGCCGATCGAATTGCCCGGCGCGAAGGTGCCGCCTTGCCCGGTCGTGACGTTCCCGAAGGTTCCCGTTCCCTTCAAGGCCCCGCCAGACACGGTGATGTTTCCGCCAAGGCTGCCATTGACGGCCAGCACACCGGCCAGAATGTCGGTCTGCCCGGTGAAGTTCGACGCATCCCCCGTCAGCGTGACGGCCCCGGTGCCATCCTTGATCAGGCTGCCGGTTCCCCGCAATTCGCCATCGAAGCTGCCGTTGCTATCCTGATCGAACTCCAGCCTGCCATTGTCATAGACCACGATAAAGTCCCGCAGGTTGTCAGTCGTGCCCGACAGGGTGCCTCCGAGAATATGCGTGCCACCTGTGTGGCTGGTGGTCCCGGCAAGGTACACCTCACCAGTGCCATCCTTTATCAACCTTCCGTCCCCGCTGACGCTGCCTGCAAAGGTGCCATTGCTGTCCTGATCGAAGATCAGGTTGTTGGAAGCGGACAAGCCCGTATCGATATTCCCATGCAGGCTATCCGTGTCGCCGCGCAAACCGCCCTCGTGGATGACGGTGCCGCCGGTATAATTGTTGGAGCCGGTCAGATGCAGTTCGCCGGTGCCGACCTTGTGCAGCATTCCGAAGCCAAGGATCTGGCCGGAAAAGCTACCGTTCCCGCTCTGACTGAAGATCAGCGCGGTATCTTCCAGCATGGTAATCATGCTGCCTGTCAGGCTCTGCGTGTTGCCGTGCAGCGCACCTTCGCGGATATCGGTCCGCCCGGCAAAACTGTTCACGCCCGTCAGGCGCAGGATGCCATCCCCTTCCTTGATGAACAGACCGCCGCCATTCCCGGACAGACGCCCCGCATAGGTCGCATCGTCATTTCCCGTGATCGTCAGCGTGCCGTTGGCAGCGATATCGCCGACAAGCGTATCCGCCGTGCCTTTCAGATGTCCGGGTGATCTGACGACAAAGCCGCCCCGGCCAATCGCCGCCTCCGCCACTAGCGTGCCATTGCGAACCTGCACTTCGCCCAGGAAGCTATCGTAGGAATTTGCCTGACCCGTCACGGTCAGCACGCCTTCGCCCGCCTTCGCCAGATTGCCGCTTCCCGCCAGCTCGCCATCGAAGCTGCCGTTGCTGTCCTGATCGAACAGGAGCGTGGCGTTGCCAGAGATCCCGATACCGCCTTGGAGGCTATCGGTCGTCCCCGACAATGTCCCTGCAATGACCTGCGTTCCGCCATCATAGGTGTTGGTGCCCACCAGCTGGACCAGACCTTCCCCTTCCTTGCGGAGACGTCCGCCTCCACTGATGTCGCCGAAATAGGTGCCGTTGCTGTCCTGATCAAAGATCACGATGATATCCGAGGAGAATTCGGTTTCGATATCGCCTCGAAGGCTGTTCGTATCACCGCGCAAGAAGCCCTCATGGATAACGGTGCTGCCGGTATAATAGTTGGCGCCCGTCAGATGTAGTTCGCCTGCGCCAGCCTTGTGCAGCGTTCCGAAGCCCAGAATCTCGCCAGCGAAAGTGCCATCCCCGCTCTGGTTGAAGATCAGCGCGGTATCTTCCGACATGTTATATACGCTGCCTGTCAGGCTCTGCGTGTTGCCGTGCAGCGCGCCTTCGCGGATATCGGTCCGCCCGGCAAAACTGTTATCGCCCGTCAGGCGCAGGATGCCATCCCCATCCTTGATGAACAGACCGCCGCCGTTCCCGGACAGACGGCCCGCATAGGTTGCATCGTTATCTTCCGTGATCGTCAGCGTGCCGTTGGCAGCGATATCGCCGCCAAGCGTGTTCGCCGTACCTTTCAGATGTCCGGGAGAACCGATGACAAAGCTGCGCGGGCTGATCACCGTTTCTGTCACCAGCCTGCCGTTGAGGACCTGGACATCGCCTGTAAAGAAGCTGTTATCCCCTGTCATGGTAACGGTTCCGAGGCCGGTTTTCACCAGGATAGCTCGGTTTCCTCCCAGTATGCCCGCGAATCTTCCGTCGGCCTCCTGGTCAAACACCAGCATCGTGCCATCCATCATCACGATCTCGCCCTGAAGGCTGTCGGTCGTGCCCGACAGCGCGCCCTCGGTCAACTCGGTGCCGCCAGTGTGGCTGGTAACCCCGTCAAGATGCACGAGGCCGGAACCATGTTTCTCCAGCCTGCCTTGTCCCGTGATGTTGCCGGAAAAGACGCCATCGGCATCCTGATCGAAAATCATCTTGCCATGAGTGCCAATCTCGATTTCACCCTGAAGGCTGACCGTATGGCCTATCAAGGCGCCATCCTGAATGAAGGTGCCGCCGGTATAGCTGTTGGCACCTGCGAAGGTGGTCTCGCCGGCGCCGGTCTTCGTGACGGCCCCGGTGCCGATCATGTTACCCATGTATACCGAGGCGGTATCCTCGCTGAATTCGACGATGCTCTGGTTGACGATATCGCCTGGCAGGCTGTTTCCATTGCCCACCAGCACACCGGCAATAACCCTGGTTCCGCCGCGATAGCTATTGCCTTCGCCCGTCAGGACGAGCGTGCCGAGATCGTCCTTTATCAGCATGCCCCAGCCGGTCAGGTCGCTGTCGATGTGCGCGGTATAGGCGGCGCCTGCCGCTGTGCCGTCACCGACCCGGATCGTGACAGCGCCATCCAGCGCGATTGCATCGCCTGCGATGGTATAGTCCGGCACGGCGAACTGCATCCCGCTTGTCGTGATCGGGCCTTCGCTGCCATCCACGGTCACGGTGTAGCCAGGCGTCCCGGCGAAGATCAGCATCGCATCAGGGTCATACACGCCGGACTGCGAGCCATCCGCATTGGTCCAGTTGGTTCCGGTGGCGGACCATGTGCCCGCTCCGCCCGCGATGCTGCCGTTCGGGGTCGTCTGTGTCCCGTTCCAGAACTGAAATGCGCCCGGATCGCCACCCGGATCATTGCTTTCGCCGACAAGCAGGTTGATTTCCCCGGCAATGGCCGTCTGGACGGTGAGGTTGGTGTCATCATAGCCTGTGGGCAGACGGCTGCCGATGGCCAGCCCGTTATCGGTCAGCGCGCCGCCATAATCGATCAGGCGATACAGCCCTTCGCCAAAGCCGCCGACATCGGTGACTTCCAGCGTGCCGTCGAGGACAAGATCGCCCCCTACCACCAGAAGATCGCTGTCCACGCCCGGCGTGCCGGACGGGGCGCCCAGATCATAGCGCAGCGTCGCCCCGCTTCCCAGCGTGAGGTTGCCGTCTATCGTCAGTGTGCCTTGCTCGAGACCGGGCCGCAGCAACCCGCTCGTAACGGTCAGATCGCCGGTCAGCCTGCCGGTTCCGCCCAGCCCCGCAAGATCGGGACCAAGGCTGTCCAGCGAAACGGAGCCGCCCAGCACCCCTGTCAGCAAGACGGTTCCACCCGATACCTGTGTCGCGCCGGAAAATCCCGAACTGTCGCCGGTCAGGACGGTGGTGCCAGCGCGATGGGACAGGCTGCCTTGTCCGTCGGCCACACTGCGAAGCGACGTATCGAACAGATGCGCGGTGCCGGTGTGATTGAAGACCAGCGTGCCGTCGCCCTGTCCAAACAGGATTTCGTCTGCACTCACCGTTCCGGCCGCGGCAGGTGCCGTATCGCCGCCGATATAGACTGTGCCGGTGCTGACGCCCAGTTCAGCGATTTGGAGGGTTCGGCCGACAGCCACATGACCACCGTCGCTCACTGTCAGCGAGCCTTCGCTCGCCTCTGTGAACGACGAACTCCGTCCTCCAACTTTCAGATCGCCAGAGATATTCCATTGCGACTGCGCGCCGTCAACCAGCGCCGTGCCAGTTCCTCCGGCGCTTTCCCCCAGAAGTCCCGTCGTCGCCGTCACCACCGCGCCATCGGTTATGGCAAGCGTTCCGGCGTTGTATATCCCGACACGGATCATCCCGTCGATGTTCCAACTTGTTCCCACCCCGCTGACCGATGCGGCGCCAATACCCCACATCCCGATATTGGTTGACAGGCTGTCCACCTTGCCGCCGTCACTGATGGCGAGAGTGCCGGTCCCGCTTCGACGGATTGCACCGTCTCCACCGATGAAAAAGGTGCCGGACCTCAGATATGAATTCGCGCCGGTAACGGTGACGGTGCCCTCACCGCCTCCCTCCCTGCCGACATAGACAGTGGATGGACCTGCGCCGAGAACGGAACCCCCATTCTCGATCGTCAGAGAGCCGTTGCCAGCGCTGCCGACTATCATTACGGAGCCGTAAGCTGGGTCATCTTGCAGCATTGCCCAGGTCGAATTCGACCCGCTGACCGTAACATGCCCCTCGCTCCCGGCATAGCTGCCGATCAGGGTATCCGTGCTTTCAAAGGTCGCCCCTCCGTCAATGACAAGCGAGCCTTCACCATATCTACCGATTTCGACCGGCGATCCCCCATTGTCCAATCGAAAGTTCGACCCGTCGCCGCTGACGGTGAGCAAGCCGCGCGATCCAGCCTGTTCACCTATCCTCAGCCGACCTCTACCCGAACCACCTCCCGAATAAGAGCCGCCGTTACGAACGGTCAGTTCGCCATTTCCCGTCGAGCCGATGGTGATACGGGCGGACTCTGCCAGGCGGTCGGGATTGCTGAAGAATTCGATCACCGGCGATTGCGGGCCTTCGGCATCGATAATCACGTGAAAGCCGTCGCCGGTTGGGCCATTGTGGGGGTGCACGCCCTCCGACCAGTTTTCATCCTTATACCAGTCTTGGTCCGCATCGCCCTGCCAGACATTCTCTTGCGCCCAGGCGGTGGAAGGATGGAAGGAAGCCGCGGCGACAAGAGCGGCTGCGCTTGTCATCAGGTGTGACCGGACGGAACGCCCCTTGCGCGCCCGACATGCCGCTGCGCCATGCTGCCTGCTTACCTGCTTCACAAACTTCCCCATATCTTCACGTCCCATGATGCAATCGTGCCAAAGGCTGGTGCGCCTGTCGGTTTTCAGTCGGGCCTGTTGCCGCGCGGCGGCCCGTCATACATGTCGCCCGGCAGGGCAGAGGGGTTCGCGGGGCGCGGCTCGTACATGTCGCCCGGCAGCGTTCGCCCGCCCTGCCGAATGCGCGGGTCATCCAGCCGGGGGACAGGCATTTCCGCCTGTTCGCCGGCTGGCGGCCTGTCGGACGATGGTTGCCCCCGCGTCGTTCTGGTGCGCGACGTTCTGCCGGTCGCCGCAGGGGCGGGGTCCTTCGTTGAAGTCGCGGACCGGTCCGCACGGGCGGGATCGGCGGTCCGCTGCGCCAAGGCGGCACCCGGCGCCGCCAGGGCAAGGACCGAAAGGCCAATGACGGCAAGTTTCAGACTGGTCATGCGATCGTCCCCCAAGACACGCCTGCTGACAGGCATTGGTCCAAACAGCGATACATCGCGCCGGACTGGCGCGCCCCGTTCGTTTGAAGGGGATGGACAATTTCTGCCCCTCAAAGGTCAGCGTCATATTGAAACGCCAGCCGTCCCGCATCAGGGAAACAGGCGGGGACTCGCCCTTTCGCATCGCCATACACATGGGATTAAGATGTCCGGACTAAGAGTAGAAAGCAGATCACGGAAAAATCTTGATGAGGGAGGCTCTCTTGGCAAATATCCTTTACCCACGCCTCGGCCTTTCGGTGCGGCCACTTGTGGCTATCGCATCTTTACTGGCATTTTCAGCCAGCAGTCCGGCCACGGCCCATCAGGGCGAACCCGAAAATGCAGCCGCCAATGCCAGTGCGACAAGGCAGGCGCACGACAGCGACGCCGATGGCGACGGTCACGCATCGCGGGCGAAATTCAAGGGGGGCAAGGCGCTCGCCGATACGGTCAAGCATCATAGAGACCAGCCTGCAAGTCCCGAACAGCCCGGTGGCAGCGGGGCAGCAAGCCCGCAAACGAGCCGCACTGTGGAGCGCGAACCAGCCCGTAGGGCAGGCGATCCGATCCCCGGCATCGACATTACCGTATCGCAATCGCCCGACACCGCAGAGTAGACCGCAAGCGCAGGGAGACGTGAACAGACGGTTTACAGAATACTCGCCGGTGACGTCAGCAACAGGGCAACCAGCTGCGCCTGCCGGTTGACGCCCGTTTTCTGAAAAATGTTGCGCATATGAAAGGCAACGGTCGTCTGGGCGATATCCAGCGAAGCGGCAATATCGACCGGGCGCTGCCCCCGCGCCAGTTCCACGGCGATGAGGCTTTCCGTCGCCGTAAAGCCGAACATTTCGGACAATATGCCCGTCGCCAACATGGCCGATTTGTTCGCCTTGGCGATGAACAGGGCCAGTTGCAGCCCCTCCTCTCCATCGCTTCCCAGACGGCACCCGACCATCCTGAAGTCCTCATCGCCTGTGTGGCAATGCATTGTGAAGGTGGAGACATTGTCCTCATCACCTTGTTGAAGCAAGGCATCCACCCATGCCGCGAACCCGTGTTTCGCAGACACCGTTCCCGCACAATTGGAAAGAGCGGAAGAAAGTTCGATGCAACTGTCTTTCATCTCACGTGCAGCGCGATTGAGGAAAACCGGCACCGCATGGGGGTCTATCAGCACGATCGCTGTCGAGATCAGGTCGAGCACAGCTCCGAACCCTGATGAAGGAGAGATATCAGTCCCTGAGAGCACGGCAAGCTGCCGCTCCACCCTGTCGCCCGCCGGCATCGGGTGTGCCTTCATCCGCCGTATCTGGCGCAGGCGGGCCTGAACCGTGGCCAGCAGAAGGTCGAAATCGATGGGCTTGGTCAGATAATCGTCGGCGCCGCGCAATTTGCCTTTCACCACGTCACGACGATCTGCCAGCGCGGACATGAACAGGAACGGGATTCCCGCATAATCGTCCGGCCTTTCCTGCGTCGCGCGCAGAAGATCGTAACCGTCCATGTCGGGCATGCAGATATCGCACAGGATAAGGTCGGGCCGCACCGCCTCCAACTGGGCCAGCGCATCCCTGCCATCTGCCGCCTCGATAACGCGATAGCCGGCTTCGACCAGTTCCTCGGCAATATCTCGTCTCAGCGTATCTTCATCCTCGACACACAAGATAAGCGGGTGGGCAGTGGCAAGCTCGTTCATCGCAATACCGGGCCTTTACAGGCCGGCCGGGCAGGCTGCTTCCGCCAGCGGCAGGACAAGCGTGAACGCGATCCGGCTATCGGGTAAAATCTCGAAAGAAAGCTTGCCATACTGCAATTGCGCAAGGCTGTGCGCCATATACAAGCCAATTCCCACGCCTTTCTTATCACTGGCATTCTTCCCCCGGAAAAAGCGTTCAAAAAGATGTTCCCGATCATCGGGATCGATATGCCCCTCGTTGATGATCCGGCAACCGGCGTAGCCATCAACCGACACCATCTCCACATCGACAGCCGTTCCTGGAGGGGCATATTTTGCTGCGTTCGACAGCAGGTTCACGACGATGTGTTCGGTATATACCGGATCGCAAAGGACAAGGCTTGGGCCACCACTCACATAGCGAACTGTCCGGTCAGGCATTTCGTTCGCCTGCCGATCGACCACGTCCGCAATCAGCCTGTCGAGATCCCAGGCCACGCTGTTCTGCTCAATCTGTCCGGCCTCAAGCCGGGCGATATCGAGCGTGCTGTCGACAAGCTGCACAAGGTTGCGGATCGCCGACCGCGCCTGTCCACCCCGTTCCAGCACTTCGTCCGGCTCAAGACGGTTCGACCGCCTCATCAGCCGCTGCAAAGAGGAATCCACAATCGCAAGCGGAGTGCGGAACTGGTGCGAGATCATCGCCGCGAAATTGCGATAGATCGCGGTAGCGGAACGTTCCCGTTCAAGCGCAGCGTGCAGTTCCTTCGTCCTGAGCGCAACCTGTTCTTCCAGATAGTCGCGCCGCTCGCTCAGATCGCGCCTAGCATAATACTGTTCCGTAACGTCCGAAAAGAACATGATCGCCCCGATAACTCCGGTCCCATCCCGCAGAGGAAAACAGCGGAGTTCGAGATAGATCGCGCTGACATCGGCCTTACGGGAAAATGGCAGGTCTCTCAGCACTACTGAATGGCCATCCAGCGCCCGGTTGATAACGGATTCGACCCTTTCCTCGCTGAAAATCCCGGATATAGCGGTCAGGCGGCGATGCAATGTTTTCTCTGCGGTGATGGCAAACAGTGTCGCTGCCGCGTCGTTCAGAAGCGTTGAGCGCCGCTCTCGGTCCACGGCGATGATTGCCTCTCCGCTCGATGTTACGAGCAACTGCGACAATGCCTTTTCGCTTTCCAGCAGCTGCGCCCTCGACCGGGCAGATCGTGTGGCCCTAACCAGATAAAACGTCATGCCCGCGCCGGTCAGCGCGATCACGATCAGCGACAGGATGATGTGCGAAACTTCCTGCCGCGAATTGTCCAGCTTGCTTCCAAGGCTATCCCACTCGGCGGTCATGGCCTTGTTCGCGGCACGCGCTAGATCTGCGTCATAGGGCGACAGGATCGCATGAAGCCGGGACAGCGAAGTTTCATCGCCAGTTTCAAGCTCCGACACGATCTGCCGTAGCTCTGCCTGTTGCGCCTCTATTGTATCCAATGCATCGGCAAATCCCATTTCGACCATCTGCCGCCGTTGCGGTCCATGGTTGAGAATATTGTGATGACTGAGGAAATTGTTGAGGCGGCGTTCTACCTCAACAGGCGTGTCCATGCCCCTGACATGTGTTGAGGCTGCTGTCTGCAATTTCAGGCTGGCAACCTGCGATCGCGCGATGACCCACAGCATGTTCTGCGTCGCCTCGATCCGCATGTCTTCTTCGGTCGCCGAGAGGCGCACGAGCGAAAAAGCGATCAGGACGGCAAATATCCCGATCGTAACCGACGGGAGCACTATACCGAGTGCGCCCTTGCGGATGATCATTGGACTTCCAGAGCATTCAATTGCCAGACCCACCGGTAGTCGTAACGAATATCCTGCAACTCCGGATGGGCATCTCGCGGGTAGACGATCCAGAGAGGCCCCTTGTCCTGGAGGGACAGCGGCTCTCCATCCATGCTGTGCGCGACAATGACATCGAAGCGTTCAATGTCTGACATGGGGATGTCGACGACATAGTCGTTCAGGGCACTTGCGCGGACGATCGTGCCCGTGGCGCCCAGCCCGGACAGGAAGTCACGCAGCAGGAAGCCTTCGAAATCGCTGCTTCCGTCCGTAACCGAAGTGCCTGTGGAAAGACTGACGGTCGACAGCCCGCGCAGCATGGCCATGTCAAACTGCGCGCCATTCTCGCCGTTGCGAACGGCGATGGCACCGGAAACCTCCAGGACAATATCCCCCGCCGGTTGGGAAAGATCGAACAGCTCCGTATTCCCCTCGCTCACGGGGTCACATGCCGTCACCGTGCCGCCCGTAAGCACCAGGATTACAAGTAATAATACCCTATACATGCAGACTGATCACTCCATGGTTGAGCTTGCCTAGATTTGCCTGCCACGCCTGCTCCGCCAATGATCCTACCAGACCATACATCCTGTTGTAAGCGGAGGCGTGACCCCACCTTGCGGGAGTGACGCGCAGCGCCGAGTGTCCGTGGCCTGCTGCCGGTTTGATGGACACCGAGATAGGTTCATTCAGGCTACCCCAGCTTCGCGTTCGAAGTCGATAGGACTGAGGTAACCCAGGGTCGAGTGACGCCGGGTCGGGTTGTAGAAGCATTCGATATAATCGAACACGTCGGCCTTCGCCTGCGCCCTCGTGCGGTAGACCTTCTTCCCGATCCGCTCGGTCTTGAGCGAGGAGAAGAAGCTCTCCATGGCGGCATTATCCCATACATTGCCGGACCGGCTCATCGAGCAGGTGACCCCATTATCGGCCATGAGCCGCTGGAACTGCTCGCTGGTATATTGGCTTCCCTGATCCGAGTGATGCAGCAGCGCGTCGGGCTTGCCGCGCCGCCAGATCGCCATGATCAGCGCGTCGGTGACGAGCTGTGCCGTCATGTTGACGCTCATCGACCATCCGACCACCCGGCGCGAGAACAGGTCGATCACCGCGGCGACATAGAGCCATCCCTCGGCTGTCCAGATATAGGTGAAGTCGGCCACCCACTTCTGGTTCGGCCTGTCGGCCGTGAACTGGCGATCGAGCACGTTGCCGGCGATGACCGAGCGATCGCCATGATCCTTGGGAAGCCCGCGTCGCCGCGGCCTGGCTCGCAGACCCTGTGCCCGCATGAGCCGTTCGATCCGGTGCAGGCCGCAGGATATCCCGTCGGCCAGCAGGTCGTGCCAGACACGGCGCGCACCATAGGTGCGATAGCTTCCTACATGGCTGGCGCGGACCTTCGCACCGATCACCTCGTCGTCGCGGGCACGCTGCGACGGCGGGCGGATCAGCCAGGCATGGAAGCCGCTTCGCGAGACACCGAGCGCCCCGCACATCCATGCCACCGGCCAGATCCCTCGGTGCTTCGCGATGAACTGGAACTTCATATCGAGTCCCTCGCGAAGTAGGCGGCGGCTTTTTTTAGGATGTCGCGCTCCGCCTTCAGCTTGGCCAGCTCGCGCCGCAGGCGATCGATCTCCATCTGCTCCGGCTTCATCTGACCGTGACCGGGAAAGGCATGACCCGGATCGGCGGCAAGCTCCCGAACCCATTTACGCAGCACGTTCGCATGCACATCCAGATCGCGCGATGCCTGGGCGATCGTCACCCCGCGTTCGCGGATCATCCTCACCGCCTCAAGCTTGAACTCGCGGCTGAACTTCCTTCTTTGCATTGTGGACCTCCGATAGGTGGAAACACCCTATCTCGGTGTCCACCAAACCGGCAGCAGGCCAGTGTTCAACGAGATGCACTTCTACGACCTGCCCTGGCCCACTGCGCTGCTGCAGGGACTTGAGAACGAGATCGTCACTCTGAAGGTGACGTTGTCCTACTTCATCGAACCCAATCTTTCCGGCCGGGCCGCGACCCGCCCCGACACCTACCGGTCATTCGCCCTTCGCTTCGAAATGAAGAAACGCACCGAGACCGCGGTGAGCTTTCGCAGGCGGCTCACCCAGAAGCGCGAAGGGAGTGAACCGGCGCCGAACGAGGGCAGCCACTGGCTACTGGGTCCCAACGCCTTCCAGGCAGGTTCGTTGCACTGTGACCTTTGGAGAGGCGCTGCCGTCGATCTCGCGTCCCATGACGAGATCGCTGTCTATCCGGTAGGGGGGTGGTGGAAATCGCACATCGGGCAACAGCGGATGAACGACAAAGGGCGATATGCGCTGGTGCTGTCGCTTTCCGCGCCAGGACAGGCCGTGGACCTCCATGCGCAGATTGCCGCTCAAGTTGAAGCTCAAGTCGCTGCGGTCGAAGCCGGCCAGATCTCGATCGCGGGTGAAGACTCATAATGACACGTCAGTGCTGATTGTCTTTCGGACTTCGACACACCGTATCGCCAATCTCGCCATGCCGGTCGATCTGCGGCAGTCTCAATCCTCACTGTGGATTAGCGTCAGAGTGGGACCCCGCCCTCACGGAGGCTATGACTTTGATTTTTAATCCTAAACTGGCGCATGAAAGGGGTCCCGATAGGCGCCGTTTGGAACCCCAATCAAAACCGGCTTGTTACGCCAATTCAAGATGATAGATCGCAAAATGGGAGGGGCCCGCTCCAACGCCGATCCACAAACATAATCATTATCGTTGGTCATTTCATGCTCCATTGGGGTTGGACGGTCCGTCGTTCGATCGAAGCCGCTCGATTTGCTGTGCGCCGATGGCCGCGCAAAAGGCGAGGCCCGCCGCCAGCGCAAGCGCCCAGCGCCCGGCCAGGTACCAGGCGCCGGCACCAAGCATCCCGCCGACGACGAAAGCGAACCAGAACGACAGCGGCCGCCTTGCCTCGCGCAGCCTGCCAGCGGCGAGTGCCTCGCCCAGACGCACCGCCTGGACCGAGGGCAGCAAGGTGTCGCGGAGCGGCTCCGCATCCCGTTCGAACACGCAATGGGCCGCACCCATCGCGGCGGCGATGAGGAGGATGGCCCCATATGTCGGGCCGGCGTAAAGGAGGAAGAAGCCGCAGCTTAACAGCAGACCGGCAACCAGCAGCACGAGGCTGCGGCGGAAGCGCGTCGAACGACCGGTCATCAAGCTGGTCAGCACGACCCCCGCGAGCAGGGCCAGCACCGCACCGCCAGCATGTAATGCGATGCGGCCGCCGTCTGCCAACGCAACCGCGGCAACAATGCTGTTCGCATCGGGCGAGGCGAGAAACAGACCGCCGAACGCGAGAAAACCCAAGGCATCGGCAAAACCGGCGAGCGCCGTCGCGGCAAAAGCAAGCCGTAGCAAGCCGCGCTGGGATAGCGCTTGAACAATGGGCATGGTCAATGTTCCCGTCCTCGCTTCAACGGAGCACCCACCGCGTTCATGTCTGCTCGAGCAGCTCGACGGCGAGCGACTGCGCGTGCGCATAATCGACCGCGTGCGAGAGCCTGGTCGACGTTTCGCCAAGTCCGACGCGATCGAGCATCGAATGGGGCTGCGGCTGCACGCCTGAAAGGATAATCTGGGCACCGGCGAGCCGCGCCTGCTCGACAAACTCCTCGAGCGCCTGCGCCCCGCTCGCGTCGAGAAGCGGCACGAGCCGCATGCGCAGGATGATGACGCGCGGCGACTGCCCCACCCGGCGCAGCGTGTCGAGCAATTCGCCCGCAACGCCGAAGAAGAAGGGACCGGCGATCCGGAACACTTCCACTCCCGGCGGCAAATCGTCGCGCTGGTCGAGATCCTCGGCATCGAGTTCGGGATCGCGCTTGCCGCTGCCATCCACTTCAACCGTTTCGGCCATGCGCGCCATGAAGAGCAGCGACGCGAGCGTCACGCCGACAGCGATCGCGACCGTCAGGTCGACGAGCACCGTCAGCCCGAAGGTGAGCAGAAGAACGGCCCGGTCGCTGTTCGGCATGCGCAGCAAGGCGAGGAAGCGCTGATACTCGCTCATGCCCCAGGCCACCATGAACAGGATCGCGGCGAGCGCCGCCATCGGCACATAGGCCATCAGGTCGGTGCCGAAGAGGATGAATAGCAGCAGGAAGACCGCGTGCATGATGCCCGCGACGGGGGTCTTCGCGCCTGAACGGATATTTGTCGCGGTGCGGGCGATCGCCCCCGTCGCCGGGAGGCCACCGAACAGCGCCGAGCCGAGATTGGCGACGCCTTGGCCGATCAGTTCCTGGTTCGATCGGTGCCGCGTCCCGGCCATGCCGTCGGCGACGACCGCGGACAGCAGCGCCTCGATCCCGGCGAGAAAGGCGATGGTGAAGGCCGACGGCAGGACGGCCGTGATCTTCGCGAATGAAATCTCCGGGAAAGACGGCATCGGCAGGCCCGCCGGCATGTCCGGAAAGCGCGAGCCGACCGTTTCGACCGGAAGCTTCAGCAGCACCACGACGAACGCGCTGACCACCACGGCAATCAGGAAGCCGGGAAGTCGCGGCGCCAGCCTGCGAAGGCCAATGATGATCGCGAGGGCACCGATGCCGACGCCGATGGCGGCCCAGCTCGCACTTGGCAAGGCCGCCCAATAGGCCTGCCATTTGGGCAGGAAGTCGGCGGGCACCTTGTCGATGGCGAGACCGAGGAAGTCCTTGACCTGGCTCGAGGCGATAATCAATGCGATCCCCGCGGTGAAGCCGGTCACGACCGGATGCGGGATATATTTGATCATCTGTCCTAGGCGCAGCACCCCGGCGAGGATCAGGATGAGCCCCGCGAGCAAAGTGGCGACGAGCAACCCGTCATAGCCATGGATGGCGATTACATTGAAGATCACGACGACGAAGGCGCCGGTCGGGCCGCCGACCTGGACGCGCGATCCACCAAACGCCGAGATCAGGAAGCCGGCGACGACCGCGGTGATCAGCCCCTTGTCGGGCGATGCGCCGCTGGCGATACCTAGCGCCATCGCGAGCGGCAAGGCGACGATCGCGACGGTCAGGCCGGCGATCGCATCGGCGCGGAAGGCGGCGGCGGAATAACCCTCGCGAAAGACCGTCAGGAGCTTCGGCGTATAGGCCTCGGGTTTCACCGAATTTCGGGCCGGCTCGGAAATTTGGCAGAAAGAAGCCCGCGCCCGGGCCGCTTGGGATCGGTATCAGCCGCTTCACGCAACCGCACGCCGCGTCCCGTCCCGGCGCTCGAAGAATATTCACCAAGCAGTTCGATGCCGTTGCTTTCGAGCGCGCCGATCACCTTCACCAGCGTATCGACGACACCGCGAACCTGGCCGTTTGATGCTTCCATCCGTTGGATCGTCGGAAGCGAAAGGCCTGCCAGTTCGGCGAGCTCACGCTGGTCGATCCCGAGAAGGGCACGCGCGGCGCGCATCTGCTGCGACGTGATCATATCAGCTCCTTGATGTTTCAGACATCATTTATCAATCTTAACACCATCATCTAATACTGTATATATGGATGATGCCAAGCAATCGATCAAATCGCGCGCCATCCAGACGCGGGCAGCGGGCATAGCCGATGCCCAATTTCATGCAGACGCCCTTCGACCGGCCCATTGTAAGGAAGACGCCTCCCCCCGCACCCGACCATATCCCTGAAGACGCGTGCCCCGCACTCCCTGCCACGGGCCGCGAGGCGATCGTCCGCGGCATTCGAGGCCGCTGCCCGCGTTGCAACGAGGCAAGGCTGTTTACCCGCTTCCTCAAGCCGGTCGCGCACTGTCCCCACTGCGCCCAAGACTGGACGCGCCAGCAAGCCGACGATTTCCCGGCCTATGTGTCGATCTTCCTCACCGGCCACATCATGGCGCCGGTCATTATCGCGCTCGTTCAGGAAACAGCGCTGTCGCTAGCCGCGCTGGCCGCAATCATCGTCCCGCTGATGCTCGCGCTGATGATCGCCTTCCTTCAGCCCGCGAAGGGTGCGATCATCGCCCTGCAATGGTGGTTCGGCATGCACGGGTTCCAAAAGGAGAGGCCAGCCGTGCGTGACGGTGGAAACGACGAATAGCGCATTTCGTGGGAACAGCGGTGCGGCGCCTTCGGACAGAATTGGGTTTGGTGTCGGCGATATAGGGGTTTGAGTAGCAACGGAACAGAAAACCTACATAAGGCGCGCCTTCAGGTGTGGATTAGCGTCAGAGTGGGACCCCGCCCTCACGGAGGCTATGACTTTGATTTTTAATCCTAAACTGGCGCATGAAAGGGGTCCCGATAGGCGCCGTTTGGAACCCCAATCAAAACCGGCTTGTTACGCCAATTCAAGATGATAGATCGCAAAATGGGAGGGGCCCGCTCCAACGCCGATCCACACGCCAGATAGAAGAATGCTGTCGATGGTGGGGAGTTAAAAATGCAAGATGAACTTGTTGATCGAATATATGAATGTTCCGTCATGCCGGAGGCATGGCCTGCGGTTCTGGATGAGGTCGCCGGGCTTTCCGGATCAGCGGGTGGCCTGCTGTTTTCCGCCCGCAAGGCGCTGAACTGGACTGCGTCAGAAAGCGTCGCCGACGTTTTTGCAGCCTATGTTGAGGATGGCTGGTTCGGCAAGTGCAGCCGCCGCGTCTGCCTGATGGGGCAGGAGTCGCCCTCCTTTTTCTCCGAACATGATTTCTGGAGCGATCAGGAGCTGGACGCCGACCCGATTTATCGCGACTTTTTCCGGCCGCGCGGATTGGGGTGGTCGGCGGGAACGGCCGTGTCGGTCCCGACCGGCGACAATATCGTATTCAGCGTCGAGCGCGCCTTCGACGATGGGCCTATCGATTCGGCAACCATCGACCAGCTCAACATGCTTCGCCCGCATCTCGTCCGCAGCGCGCTGATCAGCGCCCGCCTGCAATATAAGCGCGCGCAGGGCGCAGCCGAGGCGCTGGCGGCGCTGCAACTCCCCGCCTTCCTGCTCGGTATGGGGGGCGAAGTGGCGGAAAGCAGCCCGCTAGCGAGCACAGCGGAACCGCATGTGATATGGGGAGCGCAAGGGCGGCTGCGCCTTGCCGACCGCCAAGCCGACCGCATTTTGAGGGAAGCGCTGGAAGCGCTGGCCGCTCAATCGGACGACGGGGTTCGATCATTTCCGATCCGCGACAGCCTAGGCGTGCCGCAGCAGGTCGCACATATGATTCCCGTTCGCCGCAGCGCGCATGACGTGTTCGGCGACAGCTATGCCCTGCTGTTTTTAGTCCCCGTGGCGTCCGACCGCGTTCCGTCGGCGACGCTGATGCGATCGCTGTTCGATTTGACGCCATCGGAAGCCCGCGTCGCCAGCGGTATCGCCCGCGGTGACACGCCCGACGACATCGCCGCTGCCGGCGGAGTCGCGATCAGCACGGTGCGAAGCCAGCTTCGCCGGGTGCTGGAAAAGACCGGCGCGTCGCGGCAGGCCGATCTCGCGGGCCTGGTCGGCCGCATCGGCGCGACGACACCGAACTGAAATTCTGCGAATAAATCTTCGGCTTCCTCCATATGGAGGATGAAATGAACGGGCAATTCGATTGAATTGCGATCGCTGACGGCGACCTGCGACCCATAGCCGGCAGTCGGCGACGTCGTGACCAATGCGGACCACGACGTCGCTGTCTCAACACCAGCATCCATCGTCGCATCCTGTCGGTTGCGGGTTTGCGGCGGCCTTCGACCAGCTTGGTCGGTGCCAAATTTCAAGCTATTCTGGGGGGGCGAGCGATTTTTAGCATATTGTGGAGGATTGCGACCTGCGTCCTGACTTCGGTCGCTGTTCCTGTCCTGCTGTGGAACGGACCGGCAAACGCCGCCTCGTTCAATCCGGACCTGACGGCCGTCGGCCAACTTTGCGATGCGGGCGACGCCTCAGCCTGTTGGACGGCGGGTCGCACTTTGTCCGATCCCGCGCACGCCGACTATGATCCGTTTTTGAGCCTACGCTACCTGCAAACGGCCTGCGCCGCCAACGAAGCGGCGGCATGCGGGCGACTGGCGCTGATTTTCTTCGCCGGCGAAGGCGAAGTGGAACGCAACCTGGCCAGCGCCGGAAATTTCGCGGTCCGCGCCTGTTCGTCGCAGGACCGCGACGGCTGCGAGGTCGCCGAAGCCATCTTTACCGACGGCGCATCGGAGCAGTTCGACGCGGCAAAGGCGCTTCGCTATCGCCGGGTGAATTGCGACTTTGGAAATCGGCAGTCGTGCATCGACCTGGCCCGCATCCTCTACAATATGGACGATTACCTGCCCGCCGAGCAGATAGCGTTGAACGCCTGCAAACCCGGCGACCCTTCCAGCCGCGAGAGCTGCCAGTTCGGCACGCAACTCCGCGATCGCAGGCACGCCATCGAAGCGCGACAGCAAGCCTCTCGCCGGGCGGCGCAGGAAGCACAGGCAAAGAAGCAAGCGGTATTCGAAAGCTTCATGGCCGAGCGCAATTATGACAGCGCGCTCTATTACGCACTCTATTACAGCCGGTCGAAGTCGCAGGCCGAAACGGCCACGCTGGCCGCCGCGCGCGCGGGCGCGATGTCGGGCATATTCAAAGATCATCTTTACGTGCTGGAATATTGGTTCCCCTCCGGGCCGGTCGCCGGAATCGCCGCATCGGAGATCGCGAAACGCAAACGCGGGCAAGATTGCGGGATTTACAATTGTACCAACATGCCGGGCGCCAGCACGCGGCGCTGGCAGGCTCAGAACGGGTCGGCGGGCGGCAATTATTCGTCCGGCAGACGGTCGCCGTCTTTCGAGCCCGTTCGCACCCCCAGCAGCGCCGAAATCGCGAAGCAAACCCGCGATCGATACCGATCATATAATTGCACCGGAAGCCGCCGCCTGAGCAGCAGCCACCCGGTTTGCCAATAACAGGGGACTAAAGACATGAGAGCATTTACAATCGCGCTGGTGGCATTGGCCGCGATGACGGGGGCCACGATGACGTCCGGTACGGCGACCGCGCAGGCCAGCGACAAGGTGACGGTCGAAGCGGGAGGCAGTGGCGCCAGCATGGAAGCGCAGGCAGCCTTTAATGCGGGCGATTTCGCTACCGCTCGCACGAAATATGAGCTCGGCTGCTTCACCGATGGCAATGGTGCAGGATGCAACAATCTCGGCGCGATGGCATTCAAAGGCCAGGGCGGCGCCAAAGACCTGCCGCTGGCGCGCCGCGCTTATCGGCAAGGCTGTGCCAAAAGCATCGCCAAATCCTGCGAAGTCTATGGATCGATGCTGAAATCCGGATCGGGCGGAGCACCGGATCCGGCTGGCGCGATCGCACCACTGACAGCGGCGTGCAACGCCAGGCTCGCCAACGCCTGCTACGACCTTGGGACGACCTATTTCCATGGCCGGGTCGGCGGCGGACCCGACTTGGCAAGGGCGCGGCAATATCTGGCCCGGTCCTGCCCGGGCAACTCCGCGGACGGCTGCTATGCGGTGGCGCTTCTGCAGCGGGACGGACAGGGCGGCCCAGTCGACGCAGCGGGCGCAGCGAAATCGTTCGACCTGTCGTGCAAGGCGGGGAAATCCGACGGGTGCCTCGAATATGGCGTGGCGCAATATAATGGCGCCGGTGTCGCGAAAGATCTGACGGGCGCGCGGTCGAGCTTTGGCAAGGCCTGCAATACGGGCAATGCCGGCGCGTGTATGAACGCGGGGATCATGTCGCGCGACGGCCAGGGCGGCCCCGCCGACAAGGCCGCCGCGAAGCGCTATTTCGGACTGGGTTGCAAGCTCGGCATCAAGGACGGCTGCACATTGGCCGGACAGATCACCGCATGATCGCTCTGAGGGGGGTGAGGCTGGCCGCCGTGGCGCTGAGCGTCATGGCGGTCAGCGCCAGCGCCCAGGGAGATGCCGACGCGGTCGATATCCCGCAGGAATTCAACGAGCCGACCATATATGTTTGTCCGGACGGCAAATATCAGAGCGACTGCACCGCTGAAGACGTCGAGCGCGCTGTCCGGATCGATCAGGACATGGTGGCTAAGCTCGAGAGCCAATGCCTCTATCGCAGCGAGGCACGTTGCTACCCGATGGCGTTCGGCGGCATCATGTCGGTCGAACAGGGGCGGCCGTTGACATGGCAGCATATGGCCCTGTTTCCGAAAGATGGTCCGCGCGTCGAAATGCTGGTGATTGCCGAAGGCGCCGGTGCGCTCGACTGGACGATCCTTGCCGCGCGCCAGACCGATGGCTGGTTCGCACCGCCGGCGCTGGTCGAGAACAGCAAGGCGTTGATGCTGCTCCACGCACCCGGCCGACGGGCGGGCAGCGGGTCGGGCAATGCCGACATATTGTTGTCGCGCCATGACCAGGGCTGGACCAGTTTCGACGTCAACGACCTGCTCGACGAAGCCGCCGCGCTGCTTCCGGACGGCTTTTCGCGGGGCGGCGGGGTGCAGTTCGATTTCCGCGAGATGTTCGCTGCGGTTCCGGTGAAACGGGCCAGCGACGGCGGCTGCTGCGCGACCGGCGGCACCATGTTCATCGACTTCCACATGCCGCGGGGCAACTGGATGGAGGTCGCATCCATCCGGTTCGAGGAAACGCAGCCGGTCAACACGCACCGGTCGCGCCCTCCGCGCGCCACGCCCGACTGACAAAGGAAAGATCGTGAATAAAATTGCCGCGATCGTCGCATCGCTCGCCCTCGTCGGACAAGCTCCACCGGCTGTCGCGCAGGCGGGCAATGCTCAGCACGTTCAGTCACTCGCCAATATTTACGCCCTCACCGACTATGCGCTCGGCGCGAATGAAGGCTGCGACCTGTTCACCCTGGGCGCATATCGCGCGCTCGCACAACTGCGCTTGACGGTGAAATCCGATTTGCGGCGCGCGCTGAAACCCGAACAATTGGCCAAGATCGCGAGTTTCGATAAGGGCAAATCCGAATGGCGCGGATGCCTGGCGCGCGCGGCCCGACCCGACCCATGGAAGCTGATAGACAGTGCCAAACTGGTCGCCGACGCCCTGATCGCGGCGCCGAGCAAGGTCAGCGGCGAGCCGAAGGATTGCCAGGTGGACGGGGAATATGCCGCGCTCAGCAAAATAGAATGGTCCTATCCCGCCAACGCCGTCCTGCGCCACTATGTCGATGCCCCGCGCAAGGCGGAGTTCGAAGCGCTGTCGAAAGACTTTGCCGCAATGATCGACGCCGAGTGCAAACGGACGAAATATTCGGCGCTGATGCAGGCCGGATATGAATCGCTTTTGCACAGCGAAGACCTGCTTTTGATGTTTCAGAAAGGGCCGGGACCGAAGCGCGTGTTAACCTCGGCCGGGACGCGCGTGGCGCTGCGGCCATTGTCGCTCGAACTGGGAGTATGGCGGTCGCGCCGGGGTGGATTTACGGGATCGCGGCTGTCGGCGGGATTGAACGTCTATCGCATCCTCGACCGGGCGGACAAAGACGTCGTCTTCTTTCACCTGTCGCGGCCCGGCACCTTCGACCCCCGCGGCATGATGTACATCACCCGAACCGGGCGCTGGGTGGCGCGGATGAAGAGCAATATCGACGAGCTTGAACTGCGCCTGTCCGACGGCAGCCGCCTGCCGTTTACGAAGCAAAACGGGAGCGGCAACACGGCGGTTGGCGCGGCAGAATTCACCCTGCCTGCCGTCCACCAGGCCCGACTGGGCCGCGCAGCCGATGATCACACGGCCACGCTGGCTTATCGCGTTAGGGGCAAGGAGTGGACCGAGTTCCTGGACATCGGCCGCGACCCTGGCGTTCAAAAGCAGAAGATCGGCGACATCAGGGCGAGCCTCGCGTGGGCCAATGCCCCCATGCCGGCGAAGGAGGATCGGCAATGACGGTATCAATCGCACGGCTCGCCATCCTATTGTCGCTATTGGTCGCCGGCTTTGGTGCCAACGCCGAAGCAACCGCTGCGGAGAAGGTTGAAGCGACGGACAATGCAGCAGTGTGCAACATCCAGCGCGACGCAAAAACGGCATTCGCAAGGGCGTGCAGCCTTGGCCATGACCAATCGTGCCGCAGCACAAACGGCGCTTCGGCGACGCAGGAAACACGCGCAACGGGCGCAAACAGGGAGTGAACGGGCAATGGCTATTCTAAACGGACGCGTGGCCCTCGGTCTGGCGTTAGCGATCGTCGCCGTCCCGGCGCATTCGCAGTCGGGCGATCTCGGGATCGGCATAGGCAGCGTTTCGCCCGAAGCGCTGAAAGCGTCGGAGGCACGGGTCAAGGCCTGGTACGCCAAGCCCGATATTCTCGCGCTGAAGGCCGAAGCCGACGCGGGAAAGGCCGCCCCGCAGGTGCGGTTCGCCGACCGCATTCGCGATGACCTGCTCGGCGAAAGCTGGTCGCGCGACAAGATTCGCGAAAATATGATGAAATATTACGCGATGGCGATGGGCCAGAAATATGCGCCCGCCTTCGCGCGCGTCGGGCTGCTCGCCGAGTCGGTCGAATATGGCATGCGCGACCTCGATGAATCGCTCGATTATTACCGGCAAGGGGCCGAGGCCGGCGATCGCGACGCGGTCGCCGGCTATGTACGCCTCGCCTTCAAGCCCGGCTTTTGCAGCTTTTGCGAAGATGGCGGCGAGCTCAAAACCGATCATAAAAAGCTGATGAAACTAGGTCATGGGAGCAAGAAGCGGCCCGAGATCTTCGCGCTCTACCGCACAGAGAAGCGCGATATGATCGTCAAAGCGGTCGCGTTTGCATTGGTGGCGCGCCCGCGGCCCGGCGATGAAGCCAGCCATTTACTGGCGGGCGCCTTGCAAACCGGCATTGCCGTCCCTCAACTCGCCCGCGAACAGCAGGGCGCAGACAAGCCGTTCAGCTTTTCCGACTACGCCGCGAACAGTGCCGAGCGCGGAAAGCCGCAATGGCTGCTCGAGCCTGACCTCGACCAGGCGGTCACCATTCTTTCCAACCTGTCCGGTCGCGGCGACATTCTGGCCAGCCGAAAGCTGGCCGACATATATCTCACCGGGCGTATCGGCAGCGGCGGGAGGGTCGTCAAAGACCCTGGGAAATATGTCTTCTACATGAAACGCGCTGTCGATGCAGGCAGCATATTGGCGGCCTATGGCCTCGGCTTCGAACTGCTTTCGGGACGCACCATCCCGGCCGATCATGTCCAGGGCTTTGAATATGCCGCCAAAGCTGCACTGGCGGGATTCGGCCCCGCCCAGGTGACCGCCGCCTACGCCTACCGCGAAGGGCGCGGCGTGGCAAAGAACGAAGCCTTTGCACTCGCGCTGTTCGAAAAGGCCGCCAACAACAGCCAGCTCGATGGCGCCGAACAGGCCGCCGCCATGCACCGTGCGGGACGCGGCACGCCGGGCGGGCGGGTCCAGATCCCGGACGCGGTCTTCTGGGAAAAGAAAGCCGCCGCGATCAAGGCGCTCAATCCGGTAATGGCAGAGGCCGTCCGCCGCGCGCATTTCGACAAATTCGAATAGGGAATAGTCGTGCGTGTGATCGGGCTAACGCGGCGGAAAGCAAGTCACGGTCGAAGCATTACCTAGGCGCTTCCCGAACGCCCCAATGTAGGATAGCCAACGACCGATCTTAAGCTTTGTGCAGCACTGGCTTGAACGGCTGATCTCAGGCGCTAAGCGGTCGAAAGGTCGATCGCTTATTCCAGACGCGCAGCCGCCCGCCGACACCGACTCAAAGCCCGCATCATATGATATTCAACGCCTTTTTCGCCGACGCCGACTTCCTCCGCGATTTCCCGATAGGACATGTCCTTGAGCCGATGCATCAGGAATATCCGCCGCGTTCTGCGCGGCATCGCGAGAAGCGCCCGTCGATACGCCCGACGCAATTCCGCCGACTGAATTCCACATTCCTGGTCAGGCCGGACCGCAGCATCCCGCGCTTCATCCAAAGGATATAAAACGCACCCCTTCCTCCGCCAGGTCCGGTATCTTTCGATGAGCAAATTTCGGGCCGTCCGGGTCAGATATGCTTGAGGGTTCTCGACTCTCTCAAACGCCCCACAGCGGAGCATTCTCATGAAAGCTTCCTGCACCAAGTCTGGCGCCGCCTCGCGGCCGACTTTGCGTCTGAAGAAGTGGAACAGCCGTACATTCTGCGATCGGTAAAATTCGTCGAACGACGTGAATGGTCCGGGGGCGGTCATGGCCGTTCCTCCCGCTGGTCGCGCGAGGGCAGCGGCGCATCGCGCGAAGCGCGGTAAAGGGTGATGCCGGCCTCGATCCGATCGAGAATGAAAGTGTCCCGCTCGGCCTTCGCGTTGCGAATGTCGGACTTCAAATAGATCTCGATATCCACGGCGCAGCGATTGCCGAGTTCCCGGTCGATCGTCGCCCGTGCCCGCCGCCAACAGCGTTCGTCCGTGAAGAGGGGATGATTGACGACGACCCAGAATTCGTAATCGGAAAATTCGATCGTCCGGCTGTCTTCGTACCAGGATCGCCGCGCATAGGGACCGATGAGGATGATCCGCTTGATCCGTCCCGGCTCGGGTGCCTGGACTTGCGAAGGATCGAACAGCCCGCGCAAAATGCGGGTGATCCGTTCGATTTCTCGCTGCTTGCGCCGGATGAGATGGCCGACGCGCGCCATCACGACTTCGCGCGCGTAAACGTCGTTTAGATCTTTCAATTACCCACAACTCGTCGTTGGCGTGATTCCGTTGGTCGCATGGCCGTTGCTTGCCCGGAATCGGACATGATTCCTTTCCTGGCACCTGAAACGGTTGGTGGGGTGCACAATGAGCAATTCTGTTTTCGATGCGGTCAAATGGGCCGATGAGGAAGTCGATCTCGGCGCATTTCGCGATAAGCGCTTGGGCGAGCGGCTGCGCACGATGCTGGGACAGATGGCGGGAGCGATTGGCGCGCCGATCCCGATGGCCTGTCAGGACTGGGCAAATACCAAGGCAGCGTACCGCTTTTTGTCGAATAGTTCGGTAAACGAAGGCAATATCCTCGCGGGCCATCTCCAGGCGACGCGGGCCCGCGTTGCCGCGACTGATGGGCTTATCCTCGTTCTGCAGGACACCACTGAATTCTCCTATCAACGGCGCGATCCCGAAAGAATCGGTGCCATTAGCCTGGTTCCCAGCCGACGCGATGAAAATGGTCGGCTGCGGCTTCATACGGTCTGCGGGCTGCTCATGCACTCCAGCCTTGCGGTCACGCCCGAAGGATTACCGCTTGGGCTGACGGCGGCGAAATTCTGGACCCGCACCAAGTTCAAGGGCACCAACGCGCTGAAGCGCCGGATCAATCCCACCCGCGTGCCGATCGAGGAAAAGGAGAGCTACCGCTGGCTCGAAAACATGCGCCAGTCGGCCGCCCTGCTGGGCGAGCCCGATCGCCTGGTCCATATCGGCGACCGCGAGAACGATATTTACGAATTCTTCTGCGAGGCCCAAGCGATCGGCACGCATTTTCTTGTCCGCACCTGTGTCGATCGCCTGGCCGGCGACGGTGATCACACCATTGCCGACGAAATGAGCGAAGTGTCCGTACAGGCGATACATCGGGTCGCCGTCAGCAAGGATGATCATGCCGACATCGAGCTACGCTATCGGCGTATCCAGGTCTTGCCGCCGATCGGGAAGCAAAAGCGCTATCCGCCCCTCAGTCTGACCGTCCTGCATGCCCGTGAATGTGGGGCCCCCGAAGGCCGGGCTCCTGTCGACTGGCGGCTTATCACCGATCTACCAGTGACGACGCCTGACCAGGCCATCGAAAAGCTCGACTGGTACGCCCAGCGTTGGAAGATCGAGCTCTTCCACAAGATACTCAAATCCGGCTGCCGCGCCGAGGATGCACGGCTCCGGACCGCCGATCGCCTTGCCAATCTGATCGCGATATTCTGCATCCTATCCTGGCGACTGTTCTGGGTGACCATGATCAACCGCGCCGCGCCTGCCGCATCCCCCAAACTCGCATTGACTGATGATGAAATCGCCCTGATTGATCACCTTGCGGCTTCTCGAAATAGGGCGCCCATGGGCAGAACCCTCTCCGATTACCTGACCCAGATCGCGCGGCTCGGCGGTTACCTGGCCCGAGCCCATGATCCGCCGCCTGGCAACATCGTGATCTGGCGCGGATGGTCCCGGCTTATGGATATCAAAATCGGCGCTAACGCCATCCGTTCGACTTATGGGTAATTGAAAGCGTTTAGATGTGGGGTAGCCATTTGCAGCTCGCACCGCGGCGGTCCGCGCATCGCTGCGCTGATGGGCAAGCGGTGTTCGCTGTCGGGCCGCTGGTGCGGCTAAGCGTGGCTTCTGATTGCGAGAGTTGATCGCGTGCCATCGTCATAAGCCGGGCAATCACACGGGCTGATGGAATGACGCGCGACACGTTGTTCGGAGCTGCCTCGTTGCGCCTCCGCCGCGTCGCCCATTCTGCAACGACACGCAGGCTTCCGTTAAAGCCGATGATTTTGAGCCGCCGCCAGAGTTCGGCACCATTTTGGCAACCGGAACGCCATTCGGCATCGAGCGTCCCGAGCCACGGGTCGAGAGAGCTAAGCCGGGTGCGGAACATATCGGATCGTCCGCCACGAGCGACCTGGCGTACGGTCTTGCGGGCATAGCCGGTCGCGCGAACGACCGCCTTGATGGACGCCCCTTTTCCAAGCAGCACACGGATCGCATCATCGGCATCCTGACGCCGCTTGAAGCCTTCGTATTGAAGCCGCTCAGCGCAGGTGAGGAGTTCTGGATCGGGTTCGGCGGATTGAAGTGCCTGGCGAATGGCGCGCATAGATTTACGGACAGCGTCGAGGAACGCCTGGCTGGCATTCTCCATCAAATGCCAGCGATCGGCAATCTGCAGGGCGTCAGGCAAGGCGCGCGCGGCCGCATGCCGGTACCCGCCACCGCGATCACGCGAGATAATGCAGATCTCCGGCCGGGCCTTGAGCCACGCTTCTACGGTGGCGACGCCACGATCGGGGAGGAGGTCGATAATCTGTCGGCGCTCCAGATCACAGACGATCGTGCCATATCGCTGTCCGCGCTTCCACGCCCAGTCGTCGATGCCGATGATCGTAGGCTTAACCTGAGCGCCCTTGAAGCGCCGACGCACAGTTCGAAGCAATGTGTCCTTGCTGACCGGCATCAGAAGGCGGCGCGCCAAGCTGGCCGCCGGACGCCCACCCAGCGCCAGCCCAAGGTGATGTACGATAGAATCCAGGCGGGTCGTACGCCGGGCAAATGTTGCAGTCACATCCGGAGGAAAGCGTTCAACGAAGATACGCGTGGTGCAGCGGGATGTGGCGCAACGAAAACGCCGGGCGACAAGAGTAATCCGAACCGGCCGGCCATGAGATGGTAGATCGGCGAGTGTACGGTGATATCGACTGTGGACACGCGCAGATGGGCGGCAGCAGTTCGGGCAGATCGAAACTCGAAATCGGGATCGCCCGGTGATCAGTATCTGATCGGCGGCATACTCGACCTTGTCGATCACCAATCCTATTGGCGCAATGGCTTCGCGAAAACCGCTCCCATGCATGGCGATATCCTCCTTCGGGGAAACTCGCCATTATCAACGCACTTGCACCAAAAGTGAGTCAGAGCCCTTTTTGCACGCCGATCCACAGACCTGGAGAAAGAGAATGCGCGGCTTCGCCGTGCGATATCCGACCTGACGCTGGACAAGCTGATCCTGCAGGAAGCTGCCCGGGGAAACTTCTGAGCCCCGCGCGCCGAAGGCGCTGTATCGACCACATCAGAAGGATGATGCCGGTGTCCGAGCGGCGGCTCTGCCGCGTGCTCGGGCAATACCGATCGACACAGCGCAAGGCGCCTCGCGGGGCGGATGACGAAGCCGCTCTCACCGAGGATATCATCGCGCTGGCGCGGCAATATGGTCGTTATGGCTATCGCCGGGTGACGGCGTTGCTGCGCGATGCGGGGTGGCATGTGAACCGCAAGCGGGTTGAGCGTATCTGGCGCCGCGAAGGGCTGAAGGTACCGCAAAGGCAGCCGAAGCGCGGGCGTCTGTGGCTGAACGACGGATCGTGCATCCGGCTTCGGCCCGAGTATCCCGGCCATGTCTGGTCCTACGACTTCGTCGAAGGGCGGACCCACGATGGTCGCAAATATCGGATCCTGTCGATCATCGACGAGGCGAGCCGGGAGTGCCTGGCGCTGCCGGTCGCGCGCAAGCTCAGGAGCGATGACGTGCTGGCGGCACTCTCCGAGCTGTTCGTCACGCGTGGGCCGCCGGCGCATATCAGGTCGGACAACGTCCTATGTTGGGAAGCAGCGGCGGGAACAGGCCAGCAGATCTCGTTGCGCCGAGTGTGAGCGGCGTGTTCCTTGGAGGAAGCAGCGCCGGGGCTGCCGCGATGCCTTCCATCCCGGCGCTGCCGAATCTCGCAGCGGGAGGAGCAGGCGTTATCGAGGCTCCGCGGGCGCCGGTGTCTGCACAGACCGACCAGGGTGCAAAGAGCGCTTTCATGGCGCAGGCCTCCAGTCAGCGCACTGTCAGCGTTGAGCGCCTGACCGCGCCAGCATCGCCCAACACCATCCAGGCGGGCAGCATCATCCCGGCCGCGCTCATCACCGGCATCCGTTCGGATCTGCCCGGCCAGATCACCGCCCAGGTGACGCAGAATGTCTATGACAGCATCACCGGCCGCATCCTGCTCATTCCGCAGGGCGCCCGGCTGATCGGTGAATATGACAGCGAGGTCGCCGCCGGGCAGACCCGCGTGCTGCTGGCCTGGGACCGGCTGATATTGCCGGACGGCCGTTCGATCGTTCTGGAACGCCAGCCTGGAACTGACGCCGCAGGATTTGCGGGGCTGCAGGATCGCGTCAATCAGCATTGGGGCAATCTGCTCAAGGCCGCCGCCGTCTCGACGCTGCTCGGCCTGGGAGCCGAGCTGGGCGCGGACAGTGAGGATGATCTCACCCGCGCGGTGCGGCGAGGCTCGCAGGACACCATCAATCAGACCGGCCAGCAGATCGTGCGGCGGCAGCTCAATGTGCAGCCCACGCTCACCATCCGGCCGGGGCACCCGTTGCGGGTGGTCCTGACACGCGACCTCATATTGGAGCCGGTTGGAGGCGTACGATGAGTAAATTGAAGCTTGGGCCGCTGGCTGACGATCGGCCGGTCAAACTCTCCGTGGAGCTGCCCGCCGCCGTGCATCGCGATCTTGTTGCCTATGCCGCCGCGCTCGCCGCCGAGACCGGAGGAGCACCGGTCCCGCCCGACAAGCTGATCGCGCCGATGCTCACCCGGTTTATGGAAACCGACCGCGCCTTTCGCCGGCACCGCGCGCAAGGGAAGTGAGCGCACGCCGCGGGCCGTCAGTTGCCCATGAACTTCTTGAAGCGGTCACGGCCTTCCACCTCGATTACCGCTTGCTCGGCGTTGGCGCACTCGTCGCCGCGCACAGAACCTTCCGCGCATTGCGTCACGATTTGTCGCGCGTCATCGAGATGCGCCGCGAAATACTGCTTGCCGCGCGCCTCGGCCGGTATCGGAGCGATAGGAACTGGTGTTGCGAGTACGGGCGCGCTTTCGACGGGGACGATCACCGGCCGCAGTACGAAGCCCGCACCAAATCCGATGACCAGCGCGACCAGCACGATGATGAGTGTCTTGCCCTCTGCCATGGCTATTCCTTTTTCGGTTGCGGCGTCGGAATAGACGGCAGCGAATAGCGACCACCCACCAAATCGAGAAACCGGTGCAAGACCGCATTGTTGTTGTCGGCACGCCAATAGCCCGAAAACCCGGTCCGTATGTGGCCGCCGGTCTCATGGACCTCGCGGAACACGACGCCTGGAATCTGGATGCCGAGCGCCGATTCCGCGACGATCGAGATATGGCCGCCCAGCGCGATGGCGCTTAGCACTGTATCGCGGCCGATGTCGTCCATTTCGATTTCGGGCGTGTAGCCCGGCATCCCGATCTTCCCCAGCAGCATGTTGCGGGTCTCAGGGCCGGGATCACGCTTGGTCAGCAGGAAGCGCTCACCGCTCAGGTCCGGCCAATGGATGCGTTCGCGCGCGATAAGAGGATGGCCTGCGGGCATCGCTACCAACATGCGCTCGCTCCAGAAGGGACGGCTCATCAACCCCCGATAAGGCGTCTCCCCGGTCATGATCGCGATGTCGAGCAGGCCATTTTCGATCCCGGCCAGCAGCATATCCCGATCGCGTTCAAAGCCGGATACTTTCACCTCGGGATAGCGTTCGCCGAACTCACTCAGCGTTGCCCGCAAGTTGCCGGCGGAGAAGGACGTGTAAAAGCCCACCGCCAGCTTACCGACATGGCCGTTGTTCGTGGCGCGGACCCAGGCATTCAACTACTCGAACTCCTTGATGATGCGCTGCGCGGTCCGGAGATAGGTTTTGCCATTCGGTGTTAGCGTAGCGCCACGCGTCTTGCGGTCGAACAGCGCCATGCCCAACCGCTTCTCGATTTCGAGGATATGTCGACTGAGCGTTGCTTGTTTGATATTCATGTTGCGCGCTGCGCGACTGAAGCTCCCTGCTTCTGCAGCTGCCATCAGATAACGAAGCTGCCGGAGCTCGATCACCTATCATCTCGCTTCAGTTTACGCTGTTTTCTGATCGGCCGATCGACTCGAAGCTAATGGTAGGCTCTTGCAGCGCCACCGCGCCGTCCGCGTGTGCATATTGCAGTCTGGACGCTGATCGAGATGAGAATGTCATGGCCATTTAGGCTCGGTCACGCTCACAGTGAATCAGGAACGTGGCCAACAGCGCAGCCCAGCCGACCGCGGGTGATTTCCATACATTGTCGACAATTGCCCCCCTCGCTTCCCACTCTTCCGTCTTGCAACTGCTATGCATCGCGGATAGATAGTAATAGATTACTTTCTTTTGAAAGGGCAAGCAATGAGTGGACGCCCCAAGCATCTCCCCGCAGATGAGCGACGCGCGGCAACCGTGGAGGCGGTGGTCGATCTGGCAGCAGAACAGAACCCGAGCGACATCACCACGACGGCCATCGCGCAGCGAATGGGGCTGACCCAAGGGGCGCTGTTCCGCCATTTCCCGAGCAAAGACGCCATTCTGGAGGCCGTCATGTCGTGGGTGGCCGCGCGTTTACTCGCCCGCGTTGATGAGGCGGCGGATGGAGCCACATCTCCGAAGGCCGCTCTTGAGGCGGTCTTCATGACGCATATCGATTTCGTGTCGGATCATCCCGGTGTCCCGCGAATGCTTTTCGGGGAGTTGCAGCGACCGGGTGAGACTCTTCCAAAGCGCATGGTCCAAACGCTGATCCGGCACTACGGAGAGCGGCTTCGTAGCTTGCTTGAGGCGGGAAAGGCGCGAGGCGAGTTGCGCGCGGACCTCGATCCGGATGCCGCAGCCACCCTTTTTATCGGCACGATCCAGGGACTCGTCATGCAATCAATGCTGGCGGGCGATGTAACCCGTATTCGTGGTGATGCCCCCGGCGTGTTCGCTATTTATCTGCGCGGTATCGGAGCCTCGCAATGAAGCGCATCCGTCTGTCGGGCGTTGCAAGGTGGATTGTCATTGTTGCCATCGTCGTCGCGATCGCGACTGCCGGATGGCTGTGGATGCAGCGTGGCGACCGAAGCGACGAAGCATTGCGCCTCTATGGCAATGTCGACATTCGCGAAGTGCAACTGGCCTTCCGGCAATCGGGCCGTGTGGCACAGATGCACTTCGATGAAGGGGACCACGTCGAAACGGGCGCCCACATGGCCACTCTTGATGCGCAACCCTATCGCGAGGCGTTGGCGGCGGCTGACGCGGCCGTCGCAGTTGCGCAGGCAGATGTCGACAAATTGCACCGCGGCCTACGCCCGCAGGAAATCGCCCAAACGCGCGAGGCGCTCAATCAGGCGCTGGTGGGCGTCCGGGAAACTCAGCGTAACTTCGATCGCCAGAGCCAGTTGCTCGCGTCAGGTGCGGCCAGCCAGAAAACGGTCGATGCCGCCCGTGCCGCGCGCGATCAGGCCGCGGCTGGCGCCAGTGCCGCCCGCGCCGCCCATTCGCAGGCGGCGGAAGGCTTTCGCAAGGAAGATGTCGCCGCAGGGCAGGCCCGGCTGGCCGCCGCCCAAGCGGCACGGGCGCAAGCCGCCACTGCGCTTGCCGATACCGTGCTGCTTGCGCCGCGCCCCGGCACTGTGATTGCCCGCGTGCGCGAACCCGGCAGCATGGTCATCAGCCAGACCCCGATCTACAACGTGAGCCTTAATGCGCCGGTTTATGTGCGTGCCTACATCGGAGAACTGGATCTGGGGCGCATCGCGCCCGGGATGCGGGTGCGCGTCCGTAGCGACTCGTCCGACAAGGTTTATCAAGGCCAGATCGGGTTTATTTCACCGCGCGCCGAGTTCACGCCAAAAACGGTAGAAACCACGGATCTGCGCACGGATCTGGTCTATCGCTTGCGGATTGTGGTCACCAATGCAGATGCCGCGCTGCGCCAGGGTATGCCGGTGACCATCGACGTGGATGCCGGGCAAGTATCCAGCGCCCACACCAAAGGTCGGTGACGTGGCATCCGCTTGCGCAACATCGCACCCGCCATCTGATCCGAACGCGGTCGTCATCGACGGGGTGAGCAAGCATTTCGGCAGCGTGCAGGCATTGCAGGGCCTGAACGCCCGTATCCGGTTCGGCCGCCTTACCGGGCTGGTTGGACCGGACGGTGCGGGCAAGACCACCCTGATGCGCATTCTGACCGGTCTGCTGGCGCCGAACAGCGGCCACGCCACGGTGGCGGGCTTTGACGTGGTGGACGACAATGATGCCATCCATGCCGCGACCGGTTACATGCCGCAGCGCTTTGGTCTCTACGAAGACTTGTCGGTCATGGAGAATATGCGGCTCTATGCGCAGTTGCGCGGCATGGATGCTGACCGGAACGTCGAACTATTTTCCGAATTGCTCGACTTCACGCGCCTGGCTCCCTTTACCCAACGCCTCGCGGGCAAGCTCTCCGGCGGCATGAAACAGAAACTCGGCCTGGCCTGCGCCCTGATGGCGCGGCCTGCCGTTCTGCTCCTGGATGAACCAAGTGTCGGCGTCGATCCCGTCAGCCGTCAGGATCTGTGGCGCATGGTACAGGCGCTGACCGACGAGGGCATGGCCGTGGTCTGGTCGACCGCCTATCTCGACGAGGCCGAGCGTTGCGACAGCGTGCTGCTGCTCAACGAAGGGCGGCTTGCCTATGACGGGTCGCCCGGAGAACTGACCGGGCGCCTTGCCGGCCGCAGCTTTCGTCTGGAACAAGTTGGCGATGAACGTCGGACCGTGCTGGCCGAGGCGCTGGACCTGAGCAGCGTGGGCGATGGCGTGGTTCAGGGCGCCGGTGTTCGCATCGTGTTGCGCCCCGGCGCGGGAACGGGCCAGATAACCGCTCTTGCCGATCGGATCGCGGCGCAGCTAAGGGCGGTGCCCGCCCGTTTCGAGGACGCTTTTATCGATCTGCTTGGCGGCGGCCCGGGCGGTACATCGGCTCTCGCCGAGGGGCTCCCGCCTGTCCAGCTTGAGTCGGACATCGCCGTTTCCTGCCGGGACCTGACCAAGCGCTTCGGCGATTTCACGGCCACCGACAATGTCAGCTTCGAGGTGCGCAAGGGCGAAATCTTCGGTCTGCTCGGTCCGAACGGTGCTGGCAAATCAACCACCTTCAAGATGCTGTGCGGCCTACTCAAACCTACCAGCGGTGAGGCGCATGTGGTGGGGCTTGATCTGCGCCGCGCGACCGGCGCGGTCAAAGGTCAGCTTGGCTATATGGCGCAGAAGTTCTCGCTCTATGGCTTGCTGTCCGTGCGACAGAATCTGGAGTTCTCCGCTGGCGTCTATGGTCTGGACGGCGCGACGCAGCGGGCGCGGATCGAGGAAATGATCGAAATCTTCGGCTTGCAGCCCTGGCTGTCGTCAGCGCCGGACTCTCTGCCGCTCGGATACAAGCAGCGCCTGGCGCTGGCCTGCGCGGTGATGCATCGCCCGCCGGTGCTGTTTCTGGATGAGCCGACTTCGGGCGTCGATCCGATTACGCGGCGGGAGTTCTGGACCCACATCAACGGCCTTGCCCGCAAGGGCGTGACTGTGATGGTCACCACCCATTTCATGGACGAGGCGGAATATTGCGACCGGGTAGCGATGCTCTATCGCGCCCGGCTGATCGCGCTGGACACGCCGGACGCTCTCAAACGCGGTGCCGCCAGCGATGCCCGGCCGGACCCGACCATGGAAGACGCGTTCATTCATCTGGTCGAAGCCGAAGATCTCGCCGATGTCGCCCGTAGCGAGGTCGCCGCATGAACGACGCGGATGGATCGCGCCGGGATCGCCGAATGCCGCCGGAGGCCATGCGCCGCTTCGACCCGAAACGCCTTTGGGCGCTGGTGGTCAAGGAGAGCCTGCAGGCGGTCCGCGATCCGTCCACGCTGCTGATCGCCTTTGTCCTTCCGGTGGTCCTGCTGCTTCTGTTTTCCTATGCGGTGTCACTGGACGTGCGGGCAGTGCGTATCGGCGTCGTGCAGGAATCCGAATCTGCCTCGGCGCAGTCACTGGCCGCCGCATTCGCCGGAACCCGTTATCTGGACGTGACTTTCGCCCATGATCGGCGCGAGGTGTCCGACCGGGTCGTTTCGGGCGAATTGCGCGGATTTGTAGTCATTCCGCAGGATTTCGAGCAGCGCCTGGCCGATCGCGGCGCGCGGCCCCTCGTACAGATCATCGCCGATGGCTCGCAGCCCAATACCGCCAACTATGTCACCAACTACGCACAGGGCGTCGTCCAGACTTGGCGGGGCGGCCTCGGTATCGAGGCATCTCAGGCGGGCGTAACACTGGAGCCGCGATACTGGTTCAACGCCGAACTGGAGAGCCGCCGTTCGCTCGTGCCCGGCGCCATCGCCATCGTCATGACCATCATCGGCACCATGTTGACCGCACTGGTGGTAGCGCGCGAGTGGGAGCGCGGCACGATGGAGGCGGTACTCTCCACGCCCGCATCGGTCGCGGAAATCCTGATCGGTAAGCTCCTGCCTTATTTCGCGCTCGGGATGCTCGCCACGCTTGGGGCCACGGCGCTGGCGGTCTTTGCGTTCGGCGTGCCGCTGCGCGGGTCACTGGCCGCACTCCTTTTGCTTTCGGCGACATTCATGGTGCCTGCGCTGGGCCAGGGACTGCTGATCTCCTCCATCACCCGCAATCAGTTTCTGGCCGCGCAGATTGCCTTGTTCTCGGGCTTTCTGCCCGCATTCATGCTGTCGGGCTTTCTGTATGAGATCGACGCCATGCCGGCGCCGATCCGGGCTATCACCTGGTTTATCCCGGCGCGCTATTTCGTTTCTTCCTTGAAGACCGTGTTTCTGGCCGGGGACATCTGGGTGGTCTTTGTGCCGAACCTGCTGGCGATGGCTGCCATCGGCTTTCTGTTTTTCGTCCTGGCAAAACGCGCCACGCGCAAGAATCTGGAGTGAGGAGCCATGGCGCAACACAATAGCCATTTCGCTTTCACCCGGCTGCGGGCGCAGTTCATCAAGGAAGTGCTGAGCATCCTGCGCGACCCGCGCAGCCGCATGGTGGTGCTTGTGCCGCCGCTGTTGCAACTGCTGGTGTTCGCCTTCGCCGCGACGCTGGAAGTGCGCAATGTCGATATCGCCGTTCACAATCAGGATTCGGGGCGCTGGTCCTATGAACTGATCACGCGGCTCGACCGGGCCGACTTCATTACGCAGGTCTATCGCGTGAACGACAGCCAAGAGCTGCGCGATCTTATCGACCAGGGCAAGGTGATCGCGGCGCTCGATATCCAGCCGGACTTTTCGCGCGCAATCGCCACCGGCGACAATGGTCGCGTTCAGATGCTGATCGATGGCCGGCGCAGCAATTCAGGGCAGATCACCGCTTCTTATCTCTCCGCCATCGCTGCCGAGGTTGGCGCGGAAGCAAACGCCGGCAGTGCGCCCGCATCGGCGGTGGCGGTGCGCAACTGGTTCAATCCCAACCTGACCTACCGCTGGTTCATCGTGCCCGGCCTCTCCGGTATCCTGGCGTTCTTCAGCGCGCTGCTCATCACCTCGCTGTCGATCGCGCGGGAGCGCGAACTGGGAACATTCGACCAGTTGCTGGTGTCACCAACCTCCACGCCGGAAATCATTATATCCAAATCCCTGCCCGCTCTGGTCATCGGCACCATGCTCGGTCTTCTGATGATGGCGGCCGCTGCGGGTCCGTTCCAGATTCCGTTCAACGGCTCGTTTGGGCTGCTGTTCGTCAGCCTGGTTCTGTTCATCCTGTCGGTGGTGGGCATCGGCCTGATGATATCCGCGATCAGCGCGACCCAGCAGCAGGCCATCCTTGGCGCCTTCGCCATCGGCGTGCCATCCGTTCTGATGTCGGGCTTCGCTACCCCGGTCGAGAATATGCCCACGCTGCTGCAATGGCTGGCTCAGGCGATCCCCCTCACCCATTTTCTGATCATCGTGGAAGGCAGCTTTCTGAAAGCAATGTCGCCCGGCGATATTCTTGCGAGCCTTTGGCCATTGGCGCTGATCGCCCTGGTGTCGCTCACCACGGCCACCATCTTCGTTCGAGGACGTCTGCAATGATATTTCCCCCTCATCGACAGTTGCGTCTTGCGGTGGTGCTATTCAGCTGCATTTCGTTGACCGCCTGTGTCGTCGGCCCCGACTATCACGCGCCGCCTTCCGTGGACACGGGCAGCGGCTGGACCCAGGCAGCGGCGGGGGCGTCCGCCCCTGCCGACCTTGTCCGCTGGTGGTCAACGCTGGGCGACCCTGAACTGGAGAGACTGGTCGACACTGCACTGGCGCAAAATCTCGATATCCGTCAGGCAGCGGCGCGGATCGATGAAGCGCGCGCTCTGCGCGATCGGGCCGCTGGTCAGCAACTGCCCGCTGTTTCCGCAGGCGCCAGCGTGAACCGCCGCCGACAAAGCGAGAATGGCCCACTGCCGGTTGGTTCCATTCCGGGACTAGATGCGTCGCAGACAATCTATGATGCCGGCTTCGATGCTGCGTGGGAAGTCGACCTGTTTGGCGCCAATCGCCGGGCGCTGGAAGGCGCCAGCGCGCGGTTGCAGGCGACCCAAGCCGAAGCGCAGGGTGTACGTATGCGGATCGCGGCGGAGGTCGCTCGCACATGGTTCGAGGCGACTGGCGCCGGGGAAGAATTGCTTACGCAGCAGGCGACGGTCGCAACGTTGCAACAGACGCTGGACCTCATGCGCAGCCGTGCCGCTCTCGGCGATGTTTCCCGCGCCGATGTGGACGCAGCCTATGAGCGGTGGGCTGCCGCCAATGCCATGCTACCGGGCATTGCGGCGCGTCAGCGCGGAGCCGTGCTCGGTCTTGGCGTCCTGCTCGGCGCACCCCCGGAACGGGAACTGAAGCTGCTCGATACCGCCGCGCCGGCGCGCGTCCTGCCGGCACTGCCCGTAGGGGAACGCGCCGACATATTGCGTCGCCGCCCCGATGTTCTGGCTGCTGAACGGCGGCTTGCTGCCAGCACCGCTGATATCGGCGTCGCCACCGCGGAGCTTTTCCCCAAGCTGTCCATTGGTGCCGGCGGCGGCTTCCAGGCGCTCAGTCCGGGCGACTGGTTCGATTCGTCCAGCACCCGCTACTCCATCCTGCCGCTCATCTCTTGGCGATTGTTCGACGGCGGCCGTGTGCGCGCGGAGATACGTGTCCGGGAGGCTGCCCAGCGGCAGGCCGCGCTGGGTTATGAGCAGGCCGTGCTGGCGGCACTGGGAGATGCCGAGCGCACCTTGGGCGATTATAATGCAAGCTTGGATACATTGACACGTCATCAAGCGGCGCTGGATGCCTCGCGCCGCAGCTTTGATCATGCTGAAGCGCGCTTTGCCGCAGGCGATATCACGCGAATTGAGCTGCTTGCGGCCCAGCGCCTCCTTCATGAGGCCGAAACCGCAAATCTGCGCGCGCGGACGACAGCCGCTGTGCAGATGGTCGCATTATACAAGGCGATCGGAGGGGGTTGGAACCTGGCCGATACAGCTTTCGCTGCTCCCGGTTCGTGATCCTCGGACGTCCGACAACAGAGGGTGAAGCCACCGTGGTTCGATCACTCCCTGTCGACCGCCGCCCAGATGCTGTGCGAGTCGATTTCGAGCCTGAGTAGCGCCCGGTTTGCTTCGGAGCGGGCATCGATCTCCATGCGGCGCGCGTCATTGGTCTGCCGCTGCGCATAAAGGAGATCGGCCAGGTCGATCTGGCCAAGTTGATAGCCGCGAGCCGTCCTTGCGGCGGCATCGCCGGCGCTGCGGGCGGACGCTTCGGCGTTGGACCAGGCATTGAACCGGGTACGGGCGTTGGAAAGACCAGCATTGGCCATCGCCTCGACGGTGCGTGTCACGGCCGCCAGTTCCATGCGCGCGGCATTGGCCTCGGCCGAGGCCTGGTCGGCCGCCGCACGGCGATAACCGCCGCCCAGCGAGATCGAGGCGACGACACCCGCCCCTGTTTCCGTACCGCCGCGCTCGCTGAACAGGCGGACGCCGAAGGAAGGATCGGCGACGCGGTCGGCGCGAACCCGGCGTGCGGTGACGTCCAGCCGTTGCGCCTCCTTATCGGCGGCACCGATTTCGTGGCTGCGTTCGATCACCAGATCGCGCATGGCTTCCAGCCCATCGGCAGGCAGCACGGGTATCGCCAGCTCCGGCGGCTCGGGCGGAAGTGGAATGTCCGGAAAGGTCGCCACAAGCGTAACGCGCGCCTGTTCGCGTGAGGCGAGCGACGAGGCCGCCTGCGCGCGTGCCTGTGCCAGCGCGGCGGCAGCCTGATCGAGGTCAAGCTGCGCGGCATCCCGCAGCGCCACGCGCCGCGCTACGGCCGCCATCGATGCCTCCAGCCCCCGGACGGTGTCGAGATCGTTGCGATAATGGCTCCCGGCGGTCAGCCAGTCATGCCACAGGCCGGACAGGATGAGCGCCGTCTGGTGGCGGACATCCTCCATCTGGTTCTGAGCCACCTCAACGCCCAGCGCGCCCACCTGACGATCGAGCGCCGCCTTGCCGGGCAGGCGGAAGGGACGGCTGATCGTCGTGTCGAACTCATTGAACCCGCCTTCCCGATCGACGGTGCGGCGAACATAGCTGCCGCTGACAGTCACCTCATGCGATCCTCTGCGCAGCATATCGCCTCGTGCCCGCGCTGCCTCGACGCGGGCGGCGGCTGCGGCAACGCTGGGATGATTGTCCAACGCCTCGTTCACCTTGTCGGCGGGCGGCAGATCGGTGCGCTGTGCCAGGGCTGGCGATGCGGACAGCAGCAGGCCGCAGGCGAGGAGCATGGCCCGCATCAGGCGATCCTTCCATGATCGAGCAGGCAGGTGGTTCGCCAGCGGACCGGCAGGTCACGCCGGGCTTCCTCCACGGCCTGAAGAAGATCGGGCATCCTGTCCGCGCCGAAGATCAGTTCGAGCGTAGTCCGCTTGAGCTCGCCGGACACTTTCTCCGCCGTTCCGGCATCGCCATAGTCCTGGCCGCGGACCGATTCCGCGCGGATGTGGATCGGCGCTGGAGACACGGTGCGGATGGCGCCCAGCACCGCTTCGGTATCGCGGACGGCGCAATGGAGGGTGAACAGAAGGTCAGACATTCGCGATTTCCTCAACGCTTTCGCCGAAGCGCTCGAACAGGATCGGCAGCAGGATCAACGTCAGCAAAGTGGAGGTGATGAGACCGCCGATCACTACGATCGCCAGCGGCCGCTGGATTTCGGATCCCGGTCCGCTGGCGAACAGCAAGGGTACGAGGCCGAAAGCCGTGATGCTGGCGGTCATCAGGACGGGCCGCAGTCGCCGCTGCGCACCCAGCCGCACCGTTTCGGCCATGCTCAGCCCCTCGGCGCGGAGCTGACGAAAATAGGCGACCAGCACCAATCCGTTGAGCACGGCGATGCCGAGCAGCGCGATGAACCCCACCGATGCGGGAACGGAGAGATATTCACCCGAAAGCCAGAGCGAGAGCAGCCCGCCGACCATCGCGAACGGGATATTCGCGAGGATGAGCAACGATGCCCTGAGCGATCGGAGCGTTGCCAGCAGGACGAAGAAGATCAGTGCCAGCGCGATCGGGATCACCAGCATAAGCCGCGCCGACGCGCGCTGCTGGTTCTCGAACTGGCCGCCCCAGACGATGCTGTAACCCGCAGGCAGCCTGACCCTGGCAGCGACGGCTGCCTTGGCCTCATCGACATAGCCGACCAGGTCGCGTCCCGAGACGAACGCCTGCACCAGAGCGAAGCGCGAGCCGTTCTCATGGTCGAGCTTCACCGGACCCTGTGTCCGTTCCACCCGCGCCATGTCACTGACCCGCGCCAGCGTGCCGCCCGGCGTGCGCAGTTGCAGATCGGCGAAGCGGGCCGGGTCATTGCGGATGGCATCATCGCCGCGGATCACGATAGGCACGCGCTTCTGCCCATCGGCGACGATCCCGGCGTGAACACCTTCAACCTGCGCGCGGAGCGCATCCTGCATCTGGTCGACCGGCATTCCGAACCGTCCCGTCGCCGCGCGATCGATATCGAGCTGGAGATAATCCACGCTGTCATTGGCGACCGTCAGCACTTCCGAGGCGCCCTGGATGCCGGACAGCGTGTGCTGGACCTGGCCCGCCAGATCGGCGAGCATCTGTGAATCTGGACCAAATATCTTCACCGCAAGATCGCCGCGCGCGCCGGTCAGCATCTCCGAGACGCGCATTTCGATCGGTTGGGTGAAGCTGGCCTCAATGCCGGGCAATCCCTCGAGCGCCTTGCGGATTTCCTCGACCACGAAGTCCTTGTTGCCCCGCCACTCAGATCGCGGCTTCAACTGGACGAAACTGTCGGTCTCATTGAGGCCCATGGGGTCGAGCCCGATCTCGTCGGAACCGACGCGCGCGATCACATCCTCGACCTCCGGCACGGTGAGGAGCGCGCGCTGCACGGCCATGTCACCGGCGACCGACTGACTAAGGTTGATCGACGGCAGCTTGGTGAGCTGGACGATCACCGAACCCTCGTCCATCGTCGGCATGAACGTCTTGCCGACCGCGCCATATGCCAGACCCGCCAGCACCAGCCCGGCGGCGGACAGGCCATAGACCAGACGCTTGCGCGCGAACGCGCCGTCCAACAGCGCGCGATAGCGCGGGCCAAGCTGGCGCATGATCCACGGATCGCCATGATGGCCGCTCCTGAGGCCGAAGGAGGCGAGCACCGGCACAAGCGTCAGCGCGAGCAGCAAAGACCCGAGCAGGGCAAAGACGATAGTGAGCGCGACCGGCGCGAACAGCTTGCCCTCCAGCCCCTGCAACGACAGCAGCGGCAGGAACACCAGCGCGATGATGACGATGCCCGCCGACACCGGCGCGATCACCTCGCTGGTCGCGCGGAATACAAGGTTCAGCCGGGGCGTATCCTCGCCATGCGCGTGCCCCAGCCGCTCGACGACATTCTCGACCACGACCACCGCGCCATCGACCAGCAGCCCGATCGCGATGGCGAGGCCGCCCAGGCTCATCAGATTGGCGGACAGCCCCATGCCGCGCATGAACAGGAAGGTGATGAGCGCCGCCATCGGCAAGGTCACCGCGACGATCGCGGCGGCTCGCCAGTCGCCGAGAAACAGGATCAGCAGCACGACGACCAGTACGGTCGCCTCCAGCAACGCCTTCTCGACCGTGCCGACCGCGCGCTCGATCAGATCGGAGCGATCATAGAAAACGTGGATCTCCGTGCCTTCAGGCAGGCCACTCTGCATCTCGGCGAGCCGTGCCCGCACGCCATCGACCACCTGGCGAGCATCCGCGCCGCGCAGCGCGATGACGAGGCCCTGCACGGCTTCGGCCTTGCCGCCGCGCGTGACCGCGCCATAGCGGGTGAGACTGCCGGTGCCGACGGTGGCGACATCGCCGAGCCGGACGATCCGTCCGTCGCGGCTGGCGATGACGAGCGACCCCAGATCCTCGACGGTGCGGATCGCGCCCACCACGCGAACAATCAGGGCTTCCTCGCCGCTCGCGAGGCGGCCCGCGCCGTCATTGCGGTTGCCGCTTTCGATTGCGGTGCGCAGATCGGTCACGGAGAGTTTCGCGCTCGCCAGCGCGACCGGATCGGGCCTGACCTCGAACGTGCGGACATAGCCGCCCAGCGCGTTGACATCGGCGACGCCGGGCACGGTGCGCAGCGCGGGCCGGATCGTCCAGTCGAGCAGCTCGCGCTTCTGCTGGAGCGACAGTGGCCCTTCGATGGTGAACATGTAAACGTCGGAGAGCGGTGTCGAGATCGGGGCAAGGCCGCCGCTCACGGATGTCGGTAGATCGCCCATGACGCCCGAAAGACGTTCGGTGACCTGCTGCCGCGCCCAATAGAGGTCCGTGCCGTCGGTGAAGTCGATCGTGATGTCGGCAATGGCATATTTGGCGGTCGAGCGCAGGATCGCCTGATAGGGGATGCCGAGCATCTCCGTCTCGATCGGTGTGATGACGCGGCTTTCGACCTCCTCCGGCGTCATGCCGGGAGCCTTGAGGATCAGCTTCACCTGCGTCTGCGCGATGTTGGGATAGGCATCGACGGGCAAAGTGGTGAAGGCCCAGACGCCAAGCCCCGCCGTGATTGTGGCGAGCACGAGAACAAGCAGGCGGTAGGAAAGCGCCGTAGCGACAAGCGAACGCAGCATGGGCCGGACCTATTGCGCGGTGGCGAGCGCTTTCAGCGCGCTCGTGCCGGAAACGACGATCTGTTCTCCCGGCCTGACGCCGGAGAGCAATATGGTGCGACCATTGCTGTTCCCGCCGCTTATTACGGGCCGGACCGCGAAGCCGCCGCGCTCGGCGACAAATACCATGGACTTGCCGTCGATCATGGTGACGGCCGCATCAGGCACGCTCACCGCACCCGCTGGCGCCGGGCCGGCGATCACGATGCTGGTGGCGCGGCCCGCGACGACACCTGGACCGGCGGAAATCTCCGCCTTCAGGCTCGCCGAGCGGGTCGCCGGGTCGATGGTAGAGCCTACCGCAACGATGCGGCCCGTAAGATCGGGAAGCAGCCGCACGCTCATGCCGGGGCGGACCTGGCCGATCAGCCGCTCGGGCAATTGCCCTACCACTTCATAGCGATCCGCTGCATCGATCACGTAAGGCGCGGTGGTGCCATCGACCGGATTGCCCGCCTGGATCGCAGCGCTGGTGATCCGGCCGGCAATGGGAGCGGTGAGCGTGTAGGAGCCGCTGCCGCCATGGCCATTGACCATCGCCAAAATGCGGGATTTCTCGGAAACGTCGGCGCGCGCTTCAGCGGCGATCGCGTTCGCTTCATCCGCACGCGCGCCGGCGATAATGCCTTCCCGGCTGAGCTGTGATAATCGCGCCGCATTGGTCTGCGCCACGCCGCTGCGCGCGCGTGCGCGGTTGAGATCGGCGCCGATCGTAAGCACGTCACGGCTCGCGATGACAGCCAGCGGCTGACCGCGCCGCACGCTGTCGCCTTCGACAACCAGGGTCCGCACGACCGTGCCGGGAAACGTCGCCGCAACCGCTACGCGGGCATTGGCGGGAGGCTGGATCATCGCGGGGATGGTAGCGAGCGGCGCTTCATCGGCTGCTACCGCTGGTGCGAGGCGGATGCCCATTTGCGCCGCACGGCGAGCATCCACGGCCAGAATCCCGCGTTCAGGCCGGGCAACGCTTTCTGGCGCGGCGGAGCTTGATCCGCTTGGCTGCGAGGACAGCCACCACAAGCCGGTGAGGATCAGGGCAAGCGTGGCGGCGCCCGAAAACAGCATAGTTCGTCTGGACATGTTGCCAGACTAGAGAGCGTCCCTGACCAAAGCCTGACGAGGTGCTGACCGGAAGATCAGGGAGCGGGGAAGCGTAAAGCGAGTTCGCGGATGGCCGGATCTGTTGTGAGTCTGCCACCATGGGCGCTCATGATCCGCTCGACGATGGCAAGACCAAGCCCCGCGCCGGTCTTGCTCGCATGGTCGGCGCGGCGGTGACGCTGCACCAGGTCGCGTAGCCGGTCCGGCGTTAGTCCCGGCCCTTCATCGCGCACCGCCAAGGTTGCGTCCGGGCCGACCCGGACCTGGATCGTGCCGCCAGCGGGGGTGACGCGCATCGCATTTTCGATGAGGTTGCGTAGCGCCGCCGCGACCGCCTCACGCCGGACATTCACGATCGGCGCGTGCTCATCGGCATCGAGCGAGATCATCTTACCTTCGGCGATAATCCCCGGTGCGATGGAGCCGACCACGTCACTCGCCACATCGGCAAGCGACACCAGCTCTGGCGCGATCTGTGCCGCCGCTTCGGCGTCGATCTGTGCCAGCAGCATAAGCTGGTCGATCAGTCGGCGCATCGCGGCGACATCTGTCTTGAGCCGGACGGCATCGTCACGATGGAGCCGGTCGAGTTCGAGTGACAGCAACGCCAATGGCGTGCGTAGTTCGTGCGCGACATCGGCCGCGAACGCCTCCTGCCGCATTGCGGACTCATCGAGACGCGTGAGCAGGTCGTTGACCGCTTCGGTGAAGGGCACTGCCTCAGCTGGCATCTGCGAGGCGTCGATGCGAAAGCCCCGTTCGTGTCCGCGTGCCGCCTCGATCTCAGCGGCGGCTTCTGCCAGTGGCACGAAAGCCTGACGGATCACCCGCAGCACCATGATCGTCACGGGCACCAGCAACACGATCAGCGGCAGCGCGACATGCTCCAGCATCTCCTTGATCGCTCGCATCATCGCGGCTTGCGGATCGAGATGGGTGAAGGTGAAGCTGTAGAAGAAGGCGACCGCCGCCAGCAGCAGGACGGTGCCGATCAGGCCTATGATGCCCAGTCCGCGCCGTAAACGCCGGGAAACCGATCGGCGCTGCGTCATGCGGGAATGTCCTTCAGCATATAGCCGACGCCCCGAACCGTTTGGAGCGTGCCGGTCACTCCCGCCTCTTCGAGTTTGCGGCGCAGCCGCGAGACAGCGGCTTCCACTGCATTGGGGGTTACCGGGTCGTTGAAGCTGTAGAGGGCGTTTTCAATGACGTCGCGGCGGACCACTGTTCCCGCCCGGCGCATCAACAGCTCCAGCAGATCAGCTTCGCGGCGGGAGAGGTCGACCTTGCGATCCGCGATGCTTGCGGATCGGCTCGCCGTATCGAAGCGAAGCGCGCCTACCTTGATGATCGGCTGCGTCCGGACGCCGGGGCGGCGCAGGAGGGCGCGGATACGCGCGGCGAGTTCGTCGACTTCGACCGGCTTGACGACATAATCGTCCGCGCCCGCATCAAGCCCGGTGATACGATCTTCCAATGCCCCGCGTGCCGTCTGGATGATCGCGGGCGGCATCTGGTGATATTTACGGCGACCGGCGAGCCAGTCGATCCCGTCACCATCGGGCAGACCGAGATCGAGCACGATCGCGTCATATTGCGCGCCGGCCATGGCATCGTCAGCTTGTGCAAGGTTCAATGCCACATCGCAGACGAAACCCCGGCGCTGGAGGCCATCGGCGATCAGCGCCGCCATCCGGTCATTATCTTCGACGACGAGAAGGCGCATGTCTTTGCGGGCTTTCAAGGACGGATGATCAGGATCAGGCATGACGTCTTCTATCAAGTCATGACCATAAGTCGTTAGTCCCGTTCGTCATGGGCGCCGTGATGCGCCTCGCGGTGCTGGGGTGAAAATGCCATCGGCTCGACCTGAAGGATCGCGAGGCTTGTCAGGACGATCGCCACGAGGCCAAGCAGCATTGCGAAGACACCCGGTGACCGTGCATCCCGTGCGCCGGGATGGAGGTCGCGTTTCTTGCGGCCGCCGATCATGGCGCGAACCAGGTTTTCGCGGGTAAGCAGCGACATTAGCAGCACCGCGCCGACATGGATGCCGACGAGGACGAGCAGGCCATAGGCAAGGACCTCGTGGAGATCCTCGTCCATGCGGCCTGCCGCGACAGTGATCCCGCTCCACAAAACGATCCCGGTAAGCCCAAGAAGAGCGATCACCGCGATCCCGCCCAACGGATTATGTCCGATGGCGCGCTCGGGCCGGCCCACCAGCAGTTCGCGGACGTGCGAGGCGATTGCCGAGGGCCTGACGAAATCCGCGAAGCGGGCATGCTCGCCGCCGATCAATCCCCAGACCAGGCGAAAAGCGATCAGCACGGCCGCGCTCCATCCAGCGACCATGTGCCAGGCGGCGATCGGGCTATCGCCTTCGGACGACAGGAAGGCGATCGTGATCGCCGCAACCAGCAGCCAATGGAACAGCCGCAGCGGCGCGTCCCAAACCTTGAATGTCTCTGCGCGATCAAAATGTGTCATGATGTTCGCCTTTCCAGGCGAAGGGCTAGGAACATAGGCTGACCGAAACCTGACGAAATCCGATGCGATTCCTAAACCACGTTCCGAACAGCCGCCCGATCCCTGCGGTCACCGCCAGCGCCAGCGCACCCCAGAAGGTGACCCGCAGCACTGATCGCACAGGCGGGGCACCACCGGCCCAGGCCCCAAGCGCACCGAGAATGGCCAGAAACAGCAATGTGGCCGCAACCTCGATCGGCACAAGGCTGGCTTGCGGCGCGATGGTGACGAGAAGCAGCGGCATGAGCGCGCCGGCGCTGAAGGTCAGAGCCGAGGTCAAGGCGGCCTGGAGCGGACGGGCGCTCACCACTTCGGAAATGCCCAGCTCATCGCGCGCGTGCGCACCCAGCGCGTCGTGAGCCATAAGTTGATCCGCGACTTGCCCGGCCAGACTCTCATCCAGCCCACGCGCGATGTAGATGTCCGCCAGTTCCTGGCGTTCGGAATCGGGCAGACCGGCAAGTTCACCCGTCTCGCGCGCGATATCGGCTTTTTCCGTGTCGGCCTGAGAGCTGACCGAAACATATTCGCCGGCCGCCATCGACATGGCCCCTGCTACCAGCGCCGCGGCGCCAGCGACATAGATGCTGGTCTTGTCAGCTCCGGAAGCCGCGACACCGACGATCAGGCTCGCGGTCGAGACGATCCCGTCATTGGCGCCCAGCACCGCCGCGCGCAACCAGCCGATGCGGGATACCGTATGGCGCTCGGGATGGGATCTCAATCGGCTCATATGCCCCTCATGGAAAACAGCAAGCGCACCAGCCTTTGCTGACAAGACCCTGACGACGAATATATTGCTTCGCTCTTACAAATCTCCGCCTATATCGCTCAGCTATTGGTCAATTTGGATGATTATGACGTCCTGCCTCATCCTGTTTCTGGTTGTTCTGGGTATCAATCTCTTGCCCGCGTTCGGCCCTCCGACCTGGTCGATCATCGTCTTTTATGGCCTCAACAGCGATCTGCCCTTAGCCTTGATCGTCGTCGTCAGCGCGTTTGCTGCGGCAGCCGGACGCTTGCTGCTCGCTTACGGGTTCCGGTTTCTCGGGCGGTGGTTGCCCCAGAAGCAGAAGCGCAATCTTGCCGCTGCGGGCGAGGCTCTGGAGGCGCGGCAGAGCAACGTGATCCTTGGTCCGGGACTGTTCGCACTCTCGCCGCTGCCTTCTGCGCAATTGTTTGCCGCGGCGGGGCTGGCGCGTGTGCGCCTGCTGCATTTTACCGCAGCCTTCTTTGCGGGACGCCTCGTCTCCTATTCCCTCTACGCGGCGAGCGCCAAGGGGCTACGTGGAACGAGCTTCGGCGACGCCTTTGCGGGCACGCTGAAAAGCCCATCGGGGATCGCTCTTCAGGTCGGCATGATCCTCCTGCTGATCCCACTTATGCAAATTGATTGGAGCCGGTTCCTGCCCATGACTCCCACATCGGAAACGTAGGCTTGGGCAAAAGGGTGCGCGTTACGTTGATGACGATTGAGAATGTGTCGCCTGCCTCGCATCGTCAATGAAAGCTGAAGGGTATCGTAAAAACGAGCTGCTCCTCTTCTACCGTCGCAGGAGGCGGAGGAAAGGGGCTAGCATTGCGCACCGTTCGGAGCGCCAAACGATCCAGTGCTGTGTTTCCGCTGCTTGCGGCCAGTTCGACGGCAACCAGCGCGCCGTCACCTCCGACAGTGAAGCGGACCGCCGCGACCCCGACGAGGCGAATCCCTACGGGCTTGCGCGCCGCTATCCGTGCCCAGAGCTGCCGCTGATAGGCCGCGAGCGCGGTTTGGTTTTTATCGTTTTGAGCCTGTGGCGGCGCAACAGGAGGTTCCGGCGTCGAGGGTCTGCTTGCCGTCGTGACGGTGAGCAAAGGGACGATTGCCGGAGGAACGGGCAAAGGCGACGCAATCGATCCGCCCTTTTCGTTCGTCGGGACCGGTTCGGTCGGGCGAGAAGGACGCGGTTCCGGCGATCGCGGAGCCTCGCTTGTCCGCAAGCGCGGCTCCGCTGAAGGCGGCTGCGGAGGCGACGGAGTGAACAGCGTGAAGCTGCTCACCCCAGCCGGCTGTGTCGGCCGCAGAAGTCCCGAGAGATTGGCATCGAGCACCGCCAGCATCAGCAGGCAGCAGGTCGCGGCCGCCAGGCCCGCGCCGAGACGTCGCGACCAGGCGGAGGGCTGACCATAGCCCGCCCTCCGTCCATCATCCTTGCCGGTCCAGCGCGGACGCATCGGTTTTTAGAACGCGACCGTGACGCCGGCGTTGACCGACCGCCCACGGCCCGGGACCGGACGAACCACGCCGGTCGCCTTCAGATCCCCGAGCGACATGCCCCCGAGTGGAGCATAATAGGCCTTGTCGAACAGATTGTCCGCGCCGAGCGTCAGTCGCACATTGTCGATACGATAGGCAAACTGGACGTTGAGCAGCGCATAGCTCCCCGTCCGCGGTTCGTTGCGGGTCGGATCGGCACGATCCTTTTCTGTCACGATGTCGAGGTCAATCCGGGTTTCGAGGCCGCCGATCCGATGTTCGAGGCCCAGCGCGGCGTTGAACGGCATCTGGTGATAGAGCGGTCCATGATCGGTGAGGTTCTGCCCACGCAGCCAGCTCGCGCGCCCGGTTAGGCGCGCGGTGCCCGCCGAAGAGGACGTCCAGAGCGGCACGGCGCCCGATATGTCGATGCCGTAGATTTCCGCCTTCTGGTTGACGAACTGCAGCTGATCGAATCCGGTCGGATTACCCATCATGTCGGTGAAGCTCGCTAGCTTCACGGCATCGATATAGTCGTCGACATGGGTGTAATAGGGCGCGATCTTGAACGACCAGCCATCCTTGCCGCCGCCGGAGATCGATAGGGCGGCGCTCAGTGTATCGGCCTTTTCCGGACGAAGCGCGAGGTTGCCGACATAGCCGTTGCCGTCGCCGAACCATCCGATCATCCGGCTCGCCATGCCGCCCCGGCCCCAGCTATAACGTTCGTAGATATTGGGCGAGCGTACCTTGCGGGCATAGCCAGCCTCGATTTCCACATTGTCTGAAAGAGCATAGCGGGCCAGCACGCTGCCGCTCCAGTTGCTATCGTGGCGTTTGCGGTCGGCCGCGTTGAACGCGGCCGCCGCCATGACGTCGGCCATCTGCATCATTCCCGTGCCATAGGGCGCGACCGTGCCGGTGTTCATCCAGAGCTGATCGTTGCGGATCCCGGCGATCAGCGTGAACCCGCGATCCCAACTCTTTTCCCATTCGAGGAAAGTGCCGAGGCGATCCCGCTTCGCGCCGTTGATGTTGATGAACACATTCGGCCCCATCATCATATTGCCCGCGACGGGCGGCCAATAATCGTTGAGCCATTGATGCTGGAATTCGTTGCCGACGCGCAGCGTGCCGGCGGCGCCGAGCAATATGTCCGCCTGCACGGCATAGCCCGCGCTGTGAACCTCCGTGTTCATGGGCATCCCGCCGGTCGCGGCCCCCCCCTTGTCGTCGAGGAAGTTCATGACGTGATCGGTGTCGCGCCAGTTCGCCCGCAGATCGAGATTGCCCCAATCGAAGACGCCTGCATAGTGCCCGTTCAGGAACCAGGACTTGTTGGACGTCATGTCCATATATTGGTTGGGGAACCCCTCATAGGGCGCGAAGTGATAACCGCCTTTCAGCTCGATCAGCCCGCTGCCGACCTGTGCGGCGAGATTCAGGCTGTGATCGGTCTTTGCATATTCGCTCGACCGCACGATGCCCAGCGCATCGCCGCCCTTGAAATTGTCGGCCTGGGTATAGGATCCGTTATAGGTCAGGCTGATCCTGTCGCTCGCCGCCGTCACCGAGAGCGAGCCGCCAAAGCCGTCACCATTGCTGCGGTAGAAGGCCGATGCTTCGCCGGTCAGCAGCGTTTCGCCTTCCTGTGCGAACCGGGGCGGGGCGCTTTCGACACGGATGATGCCGCCGATGCTGTCACCGCCATAGCTGACGGGCGACACGCCGGTAATGACGTCTATCGCGCCCACTGTCTGAGGATCGGTATAGGACAGGGGCGGATTCATATCGTTCGGACAGGCCGAGGCGATCGCCACGCCGTCGACCAGCACGGTCAATCGCTGCGATTCCAGGCCTCGGATCACCGGCAAGGTCGAGAAGCCCCCGGCTCCATAGCCGCTGACGCCGGGCACAGTTCGCAGGATCGCGGCGGTATCGCTCAATCCGGTCTGAAGATCGCGCAGGCGAGAGGCGGAAACCCGTTCGCCCGAAATCGTTGGTGCCGTGTCGTCGGCCGAACCGACGTCGATCTCGGGTAGCGTAATGCTGTCCTGTGCATAGGCCGGCGAAAGCGGGCAGCACGCTAGCGCGGCGACGAAGGCGGGGGCAGCAATATTGAGTGCCAGGCGGGTCTTGCATGCGCTAGCGCCGGTAGAAGCACGCGCCATAGGGGCCGCGCGCCGCGCAGCATAAAGCAAAGTCGTCATGTCGAAATCCTGATCACATGGGACGCCCGATAGGGCGCCAATCAACGCGGAAATGTTGAGTGGATCAGGTGGAAGGCGGTCCGATCGCCGGTGGACGAAGGTAGATGCCGCGCCAGAGGACTATGCGCGGCGGAAGACGGAAACCCGTGGCGAGAATGAAGGCGATGACGAGCGCGAGCAGCAGAGGGTCGGCCGCCGCCAGCGTCGGCGACGACAGGCCGGTAAAGGCACAAGGCGCGTCCGCTTTCTGGTGCCCGTTCCCCTCGTCCTCATGCTCGCCGATCTTGCCCGGCAACTCCAGGGCGATTGTCTGCGGCCCCTGACCCGAGCAAAGCTGAACGAGGATCACGCCATTGGAAACAACGGGCATGAAACCCGCTGGCATCAACGCCTTGACGATCAGTGTGGCGCACAAAAGAAGCGCGCACAGCCAATGGTGCCGAACAAGGAATTTGCGGGCGCGAGTCACGAGGCACCGTCTATGCAGATATTGCCTCCATGTCGAGAATGCTGCGCGATGAGACGCTTATGCTCCGCACTATTGAAGTTGTTAGGGTCAGGACTCACTGATCAGAGCCAGAAGATGACGGTGGCTGCCAGGGCGATGGCGGAGAAGAAGACCGTTGGACAGCGGTCGTAGCGGGTAGCGACGCGGCGCCAGTCCTTCAGGCGCCCGAACATGATCTCGATACGGCTGCGGCGTCTGTACCGGCGCTTGTCGTATTTGACGGGTTTGAGTCGAGATTTTCGACCTGGGATGCAAGCTTCTATACCCTTTGCTTGTAAGGCATCCCTGAACCAGTCGGCGTCATAGCCACGATCGCCCAGCAGCCATCGCGCCTTCGGCAGATCATCCAGCAGCGCCGCCGCACCCGTGTAATCGCTGACTTGACCAGCGGTCATGAAGAAGCTGAGCGGGCGGCCGTTTGCGTCGGTGACGGCGTGGAGCTTCGTGTTCATGCCGCCCTTGGTGCGGCCGATCAGCCTCCCGAGATCCCCTTTTTAACCCGCAGGCTCGATGCCGTGCGGTGCGCCTTCAAATAGGTCGCATCGATCATGACTGTCTTCGGATCGGCGCCCTCGACAGCCAGTCCTTCCATCATGCGGAGGAAGATACCCATCTCACCCCAGCGCTTCCAACGGTTGTACAGTGTCTTGTGCGGACCGTAGTCCTTGGGCGCATCCCGCCAGCGCAGCCCATTGCGATTGACGAAAACGATGCCGCTCAACACCCGCCTATCATCAACGCGCGGTTTGCCGTGGCTCTTGGGAAAATAGGGCCGCAGACGCGCCATTTGCTCGTCCGTCAGCCAATACAGGTCGCTCATCTTCGGTCTCCTCACGGAGCCTGAATCAGATTGTGCGCCTCACATCAATGGGTCCTGACCCTAATTACCGCGTGCAGGGCCGCTACATGGTGGTGGACCGGCTGTTCGCCGCCGCCGAGCTGCGCCTGGGCGACCGCCGCAGCGAGCAGCGCGTCCGCATCGTGCGCGACGAAGGGCGCAGGGGGCGGCCGTGACCGATCCCGCCGACAATTCCCCGCCCGAGGCGGCCGCACCGCAAGCGCCGCGCCCCGATCCGCAAGCCTTCCAGCTTCGCGGCGACCCGCCGCGGGTCATGCGCCTGTCGCGCAAGGCGCTGGCCGCCCTCGGCGTCGTCGCCGGCCTCGGGATCGGCGGCTCGCTGATCTATGCGCTCAAGCCGGCCGGCGAGAAGGAGGCCAAGGAGCTTTACAACACCGACAGCCGCGCCACGTCCGAGACCATCACGTCGGGACCGCGCGACTATAGCCAGGCGCCGAAACTCGGCCCGCCGCTTCCCGGCGACCTCGGCCGCCCGATCGTCTCGGCCCAGCAGCGCGGGGAGAATGTCCCGGTCCCGCCGGTCGGCGCCCAGCCCGATCCGCGCGCGCAGGCTGAGGAAGCCGCCCGCCAGCGCGCGCAGCAGGAGCGCGACGCGGCGCGCATGAGCGGCGTGTTTCTCGGCGGCAGCAGCGCCGGGGCGTCTGCGATGCCGTCTCTGCCGAACCTCGCGATGGCGGCGCCCGACGCTGCCGCTCCGCAGCTCGCCGAGGCTGCGCAGGGCGACCAGGCCGCCAAGCGGGCCTTCATGGCGCAGGCGTCCAGCCAGCGCACCGTGAGCGTCGAGCGCCTGACCGCGCCGGCCTCGCCCAACATCGTGCAGGCGGGCATGCGCCGCGAAATACTGCGTCCCGCGCGGCGCGGCCGGCGCCGGGGCGGCGGCAGGCGGGCCGGCGACGATCGCCGTCCGTTCGACGGGAACGATCACCGGACGGAGAACGAAGCCCGCTCCGAATCCGATGATGAGCGTGACCAGCACGATGATGAGTGTCTTTCCTTGCGTCATGACGGCTCCTTTCCCGGTTGCTGAGAAGATGGCTGCGGCCCAGGCACGGACGGCATCGAATAGCGGGCGGTGACGAACTCAAGAAACCGGCGCAGCACCGGATTCTCATTGTCCTCGCGCCAATAGCCGGAGAAGCCGATCCGCGTGTGCCCGTTGGTCTCGTGGACCTCGCGGAAGACCACGCCGGGGACGTGGATGCCGAGCGCGGATTCCGCGACGATCGAGATATGTCCGCCGAGCGCGATGACGCTCAGCACGGTATCCCGCCTGATGTCGTCCATGTCGATCTCCGGCGAGTAGCCCGGCATCCCGAGCTTGCCCAGGAGCATGTTGCGCGTCTCCGGGCCGGGATCTTGCTCGGTGAGCAAGAACCGCTCGCCGGTCAGGTCGGTCCAGTGGATGCGTTCGCGCGTCGCAAGCGCGTGCGCTTCCGGCATCGCCACCAGGATGCGCTCGCTCCAGAAGGAGCGGCTCATCAGCCCCGGATGGGGCGCCTCGCCGATCATGATCGCGATGTCGAGCAGCCCGCTCTCGATGCCGGCCAGCAGCATATCGCGGTCGCGTTCGAACCCGCGCAGCTTCACCTCGGGATGGCGCCCACCGAACTCGCTCAGCGTGGCCCGCAGGTTGCCGGCCGAGAAGGAGGTGTAGAAGCCCACCGCCAGCTTGCCGGCATGGCCGTTGGTCGTGGCGCTGACCCAGGCGTCCAGCTCGTCCCACTCCTTCATGATCCGCTTGGCGACCCGCAGATAGGTCGCCCCGTCCGCCGTCAGGGTGGCGCCGCGCGTCTTGCGGTCGAACAGCGCCATGCCCAGCCGCTTCTCGGTTTTGAGGATGTAACGGCTCAGCGTCGGCTGCTTGATGTTGAGGTTGCGCGCCGCTCGGCTGAAGCTGCCCGCCTCAGCCGCCGCGATCAGGTAGCGGAGTTGGCGCAGCTCGATCATCGACGGCATCCGCTGCTGGACATCGTAAGCGGGCTGTAGGTTCCATCTACCGATCTCAGGTTCGATCCCCAGCGAATTGATCGAAGGCTTCCACGGCCTGGGCGGCATACATGAGGCTGGGACCGGCGCCCATGTAGAGGGCCATCCCCATCGTCTCCATCACCTCGGCGCGGGTCGCGCCCTTCTTGACCGCCGCCTTGGCATGAAAGGCCACGCAACCGTCGCAGCGGATCGCCACCGAGATGGCGAGGGCGTTCAGCTCCTTGGTCTTTACATCGAGCGCGCCGGCCTTGGTCGCCGCCTCCGCCATCGCGGAAAAGGCCGTCATCACTTCGGGGGTGCCGAGCCGCACTTCCTTGATGGCGCCGTTCAGTTCGGCGGCCATCTGAGGCCAATCCTTGTGCATAATGTCTCCCTTGGAAAAATTCAGCGCCCGAGCAGGGCGAGCAGCCGGTAGGCGGCAACGATACGATCACCCTGCGCCCTGGTTTCGCTCACGGCGGCCGCGGTCGCTTCGCGTTCGGCGTCGAGCAGATCGATTTGTGGCTTCATGCCGACGCGGACCTCATGGCGAACGCTGTCGCGGGCCTGCGCGGCGGCAAGGGCCTGCTGGCCTGCGGCGGTTTCGACCAGCATGGCGGAGCGCACGCCCTGAAAGGCGCTGATCGTCTGTTCGTCGACGGCGGACCGCGCCGCGCGCACGCGGGCGTCGGCGGCTCTGACCGCGCTGTCGGACTCGGTGATCTTCGCCGAGACGCGCCCGCCCGAGAACAATTGCCAGCGCGCCCGCACGCCCACCGTAGCACCATCGGCGCGATAGTCGGGGAAGAACTGATCGCGGATCGTCGAGCCTTCGGCGAACGCGCCGACCGTGGGGAGGCGTTCCGCTCGCGCACCTCTCGCACCAGCGCGAGCGGCCTCCAATGCAGCTTCAGCCTGGGCGAGAGCCGGGTTGTTTGCCCGCGCAATATCGAGCGCTTCATCGAGCGATCCGGGCATGGCCGGGTTTGCCGGAAGGGGCTGCAAATCCTGCGGCGCAAGGCCGGTCAGGTTGGTGAACCGCGCATCGGCCGAGACGGCAATCCCGCGCGCCGCTTCAAGCGCGGCCTGGGCTTCGGCGAGACGCGCGGTGGCCTGGGCGACGTCGGTGCTGGGGCTTTCGCCGGCCTTGAACCGAAGTCGGGCCTGGCGCTGGATCTCCTCCATCTGACCGACCATCTGTTCGTAAAGCGCGACCATCCGGTGCGTGGTCAGCACGTCGCCATAGGCTTGAACCGTCGCGACGACGATCTGGCTGCGCGTCATGCTCTCGCCAGCGTGCGCGGCCTCGCTCCCGGCTTTCGCCTGCGCGATCCCGGCGCTGACCCTGCCGCCCATGAACAAGGGTTGCTCGATGGTGAGCTGCGCGGTGCGGGGGGTGACGTTCGCAGCCGGAAGCCCGAAATAGCCCTGCGGATCGAGACGGCCATAACCGATCGTCCCGCTCAGCGTGGCGCTGGGGAGGCCCTGGCCTCTGGCTTCCTTGATCCGGGCATCGGCGGCATCCGCATCCGCACGCGCCGCTTCGATTTCGGGCGCATGGTTCATGGCGGCCGCGATCGCCTCTTCGAGCGTCGTCGCCTGGGCTGGCATGGCGACGCTCGCGAGCAGGAAGGCCAAGAGGGGGAAGGGGATCGCCCGCTTGCGGATCATTTGAAGGCGGTCCCCGGACGGATGCCCAGCGCCTTGAACACCATCGCGGCGGGGCAGAAGCCGGTGAAACTCGCCTGGATCATGTTGAGGCCGGCGAAAGCGGTGAGCGCGATCCACCATGGATGGACGGTCAGCGACAGGACCACACCCAGCAGCACGACACATCCGGCGAACGCCATCACGGCACGATCGAGAGTCATCTTTGCACTCCTTCGCTAAACGACGATCAGAAACGCAGCTTGCGGATGCCCATGACGTGGAGCGCCAGCTTCTCGTAGAAAGGCTCGCTCTCGCCCTTGCGGACTTTGCGCAGGAAATATTTCTCGAAGCCGATCTTGGCCAAATGGACCCATTTGCCACTGGCGGACCAGTTGACGTTGCGCGGCGGAATCTGGGGCTGGGCGACGAAGGCCACGCCGCCATCGCCGAAATCGGCGAGGCAGACCGCGTTCCATGTCGCTTCGGCGGTCGGCTCCTTGCCTTCGAGGACCGAGGCGAGGTTGGCGGCGATCGCCGTCACCATGGATTCGATCATGAAGCCGGTCTTGGGCACGCCCACCGGCACCGGGGTCGGACCCGTCGGGGGAATGGCGACGCAGACGCCGAGCGCGAAGACTTCGGGGAAGGCGGGATTGCGCTGGTGCTTGTCGACGATGATGAAACCGCGCGGATTGGTCAGGCCCTCGATGTCGCGGACGGCGGGGACGCCGCGGAAGGCGGGAAGCAGCATCGAATAGCCGAACGGCAGATCATGCGCCTTCTTGACCGAGCCGTCATCATTCACTTCCTCGACGTGCATGACGCCGGCGTCGACCTTGTTGACGCGGGCATTGGTAATCCACTTGATATGACGGTCGCGCAGCTCGCTTTCGAGCAGCGACTTGGTGTCGCCGACGCCATCGAGGCCGAGATGTCCGATATAGGGTTCGGCGGTGACGAAGGTCATCGGCACCTTGTCGCGAATCTTGCGGCGGCGCAGCTCGGTGTCGAGGATCAGCGCGAATTCATAGGCAGGGCCGTAGCAGGACGCGCCCTGGACCGCGCCGACGACGATCGGGCCGGGATTTTCCACGAAGGCGTCGAAGGCATCGGCCGCGTCGGCGGCATGGGCGGTCTGGCAGACCGAGACGGTATGGCCTTCCGGCCCGAGGCCTTCGATCTCGTCGAACGCCAGATCGGGTCCGGTCGCGATTACAAGATAGTCGTAACTGATTGATGTTCCGTCATTGAGTTCGAGTCGCTTTTCGCTCGCATGGAGCCGCTTGGCGCCGACCGAGGTGAAGCCGATCTTCTTTTTCGCGAACACCGGGGGGAGATGGACCTGTATCGCTTCCGGCTCGCGCCAGCGCACGGCGACCCACGGATTGGAGGGGATGAAACTGTATGTATCGGTGTCGGATACGGTCATCACGTCGGCGCGACCTTTGACGGCGGCCTTGATCTCATAGGAGGCGATCGTGCCTCCCAGACCTGCGCCCAATACCACGATCAACGGCTTGCCCATCTGCGATCCTTCCTCATCTCAATGACATTGACTAATATAATCATTACACGTTATATGCAATCCACAAACTGAAAGAGGCAACCATGTTCGGATTCAAGAAACGTGATGCTCACCGCGAGATCGGCCCCGCCGAGCTGGACGCCATGCTGAAGGACGGCAAGGCGCTGCTGATCGACGTGCGCGAGGCCGGCGAGTTCGCGACCGGCCACATCGCAGGCGCAGTAAACATGCCGCTGTCGGGCTTTTCACCTCGTAACATCCCTGATCCCGAAGGCCGGACGGTCGTGCTCCAATGCGCGGGCGGGCGGCGTTCAGGACAAGCGCTTGACCAGTGCGTGCAGGCCCAGAGCGCGATCGACACGCATCTCGCCGGCGGCATCGGCGCATGGAAAGACGCCGGTTTGCCGGTGGTCGGCGGCTAAGCGCGAAAGAGGGGAATGAGTGGCATGATGAGCGGCGGGGGCAAGTGGCTCTGGTTGGCAAGCGCCGCGCTGGCGCTGTCGGCGTGCGGTAGCAAGCCGGAGCAGGAACAGGCGGCGGCGACATTGCCCGCAGGCGACATGGTGCGACTCGTCCCCAAGGAGATCGCGGACATGAAGGCGGTTGGCGCGGAGATCGCCACCCGCGACCAGGCCGAAGTCCTCGCCCGCATCCCCGGCATATTGACCTCCCTTTCGGTGCGCGCCGGAGACACGGTGCAGAAGGGCCAGCGCATCGGCATGATCGTCGACTCGCGGCTTGGCTATGAGACGAGCGCCTATGGTGCGCAGGCCGCCGCCGCTCAGGCCGAAGCCGCGCGTGCCAATGCGGACCTCGCGCGCATCCGCGACCTCTACAACAATGGCGTCTATGCGAAGGCGCGTCTGGATCAGGCCGTCGCCGCCGCTCGCGCAGCCGACGCGCAGGTTGCCGCCGCGCGCGCGCAGCAGGGCGCGAGCGCCAGCGTCGCGGGGCAGGGGGCGGTGATCGCACCTGCAAGCGGGCGGGTCTTGCGCGCCGATATTCCCGCAGGCGCGCCGGTCGCGCCGGGCATGTCGATCGCCACCGTCACCGCAGGCCCCCCGGTCCTGCGCCTGATGCTGCCGGAATCGGTCGCGGGGAAGGTCCGCCCCGGCGCGCGCGTGATCGTCAACGACACAGCCCTAAATGATACAGGCTTGAATAATGCAGGGGTGCCTTCTGGGTCGCACCAGGGCAGCGTGACGCAGGTCTATCCTGCGATCACCGGAGGCCAGGTTCGCGTCGATGCGACGCTGCCTGGCCTCTCAACCCAATTTGTCGGCCGCCGCGTGAGCGCGTCGGTCGAGATCGGCACGCGCAAGGCGCTGGTGGTGCCGCGCACGTTTGTCACGACAAGCTATGGGATAGATCAGGTCCAGGTGGTGAGCGAAGGCAAAAGGCTCAGCATGGTGCCGGTGCAGATCGCGCCCACAGCCGACCCCGCCATGGTCGAGATATTGAGCGGCGTGTCTGCCGGCGACACGCTGTTTGCCCCCGGTAAGTCTGCCAAGGCTGCGCGCCCATGAATCTCGGCATTTCCGGTCGCCTCACCAGGGCCACCATTGCCTCGCCCTTGACGCCGCTGTTCCTTCTCGCGGCGATCGCCGTTGGTCTGCTGGCTCTTCTTTCCATCCCCCGGGAAGAGGAGCCGCAGATCAGCGTGCCGATGGTGGACATTCAGGTGATGGCCCCAGGCCTCTCCGCCGCGGACGCGACCGAACTGGTCGGCATCCCGCTCGAGACGATCGTCAAGAGCGTCGATGGCGTCGAGCATGTCTATACGCAGGCGCAGGATGACGGCGTGCTGGTGACGGCGCGCTTCCTCGTCGGATCGAACCCCGAGGACGCGGCGATCCGCATCGAGGAAAAGCTGCGCGCCAATTGGGACAGGAAGCCCGTCGGCATCCCCGATCCCAAGGTTACGGTGCGCGGCATCAACGATGTCCCCACGGTTGTCCTGACCCTGACGCCCAAGCCCGGAGCGGCGGGTCAATGGAACGACGCGAGCCTCTACGAGCTGGCCTCGAAGTTGCGCACCGAGATCGCCAAGGTCGATAATGTCGGCATCAGCTTCCTCGTTGGCGGACGCCCCGAGGAAATCCGCATCGCGCCGGACCCGGCGAAGCTGCGCCAATATGGCGTGCCGCTGGGCAGCGTGATCGAGGCGGCGAGCCAGGCCAACCGGAGCTTCCCGCTGGGCAACATCCGCGAGGATGGAAAAGCCGTCGGCGTGACCGCGGGCCGCACGCTGTCGTCGGCGCAGGAAGTGGGACTGCTCACCGTGCGGTCCGGCACCGGCGCGCCCGTCTATCTGCGTGATGTCGCGAGCGTCACGCAGGGGCCGCGCGAGGATCAGGCCCGCGCGTGGCGCTGGGCGAAGTCCGAGAATGGAAAGTGGAATTCGGCGCCTGCCGTCAGCATCGCTTTCGCCAAGCGTGCAGGGGCCAATGCCGTTGTCGTCTCCGACGCCATCCTTGAGCGCGTCGAGAGCCTGAAAGGCAAGCTGATCCCCGATGATGTCACGGTCGCGGTCACGCGCAACTATGGCGAGACGGCAAACGAGAAGGCGAACGAGCTGCTGTTCCATCTGGCGCTGGCGACCGTTTCGATCGTGGTGCTGATCGGCTTCGCGATCGGTTGGCGCGAGGCCGGTGTGACCGCCGTGGTCATCCCGACGACGATCCTGCTGACCATGTTCGCTTCGAACCTCATGGGCTACACGATCAACCGCGTCAGCCTGTTCGCGCTCATCTTCTCCATCGGCATCCTCGTGGACGACGCGATTGTGATGATCGAGAACATCGCCCGCCATTGGGCGATGGACGATGATCGCAGCCGCACCCAGGCGGCGATCGAGGCGGTGGCGGAAGTCGGCAATCCGACCGTGGTCGCGACCCTGACCGTTGTCGCGGCGCTGCTGCCCATGCTGTTCGTGTCGGGTTTGATGGGGCCGTATATGGCGCCGATCCCGGTCAACGCTTCGGCCGCGATGATTTTTTCCTTCTTCGTCGCCGTCGTCATTGCGCCGTGGTTGATGATCCGCTTTGCCCGCAAAACGCTGGCAGCGGGCCACGGCCACGATGAAAGCGGCGGTAAGCTGGGGCAGCTCTATGCGCGCGTCGCGCATCGCGTGATCGACACCCGCAAGTCGGCGCGCAACTTCCTGATCGGCGTCGGCGTAGCGACGCTGGTCGCCTGTTCGATGTTCTACTTCAAGGCTGTGACTGTGAAGCTGCTCCCCTTCGACAACAAGTCGGAGGTTCAGGTCGTGGTCGACATGCCCGAGGGCACCGCGCTCGAAAATACGGGCCGCGTGCTGGAAGACGTTGCCGGCATCGTGCGCGGACTGCCCGAGGCGACGTCGATGGAGGCCTATGTCGGCACATCGGCGCCGTTCAACTTCAACGGCCTTGTCCGGCACTACTTCCTGCGCTCGCAGCCCGAACAGGGAGACGTCATGGTTACGCTGCTGCCCAAGGGCGACCGCAGCCGGTCCAGCCACCAGATCGCGCTTGACCTGCGCCAGAGATTGAAGGCGCTGAAGCTGCCTGAAACCGCGTCGATCAAGGTGGTCGAGACGCCTCCGGGGCCGCCCGTGCTCGCGACCTTGCTCGCCGAGGTCTATGGCCCCGATGCGGCCACGCGCGAGAAGACGGCGACCGAGCTTGAGAAGATTTTCAAGTCCGTCCCCTTCATCGTCGACGTCGACAACAGTTTTGGAACGCCGCGACCCAAGCTGCGCCTCGACATCCAGCGCGACCGCATCGACTATTATGGCCTCTCGCAGCGCCAGATCGCCGACAGCATCGGGATGCTCATGGGAAGCCAGACGGTTGGCTATGCGCCGCGCGGTGATGGCCGCACGCCGCTTCCGATCACCATCGCGCTCGAACAGAAGGATCGGAGCTGGACGCAGGCTTTGTCGAGCACGCCCGTCGCGCAAACGCCGGGCGGCCAGCTCATCGACCTGGGCGCGGTGGTCGATGCTCGCACCGAGACGGGAAGCCCCGCCATATTCCGTCGCGACGGCCGCTATGCCGACATGGTGACGGCCGAGCTTGCCGGGGCCTATGAAGCGCCGATCTACGGTATGTTGGCCGTCGATCGCGCCGTGGACGACCATGATTGGGCCGCGAAAGGCCTGGTGAAGCCGCAAATCCGCCTCAATGGGCAACCCGAGGACGAAAGCGTGCCGTCGATGCTCTGGGACGGCGAATGGGAGATCACCTGGGTCACGTTCCGCGACATGGGCGGGGCCTTCATGGTCGCCTTGCTGGGGATCTACATCCTTGTCGTCGCGCAGTTCAGGAGCTTCCGCCTGCCGCTGGTCATCCTGACCCCGGTGCCGCTTACCCTTGTCGGTATCGTCATCGGGCACATGCTGTTCCGCGCGCCGTTCACCGCGACGTCGATGATCGGCTTCATCGCACTCGCCGGCATCATCGTGCGAAACTCTATCCTGCTGGTCGACTTCATCAGGCATTCGGCCACTCCGGACAAATCCCTGCGCGATGTCCTGATCGAAGCGGGGACGATCCGGTTCAAGCCGATCGTCCTCACGGCCGTCGCGGCGATGATCGGCGCGGCCGTGATCCTGACCGACCCGATCTTTCAGGGCCTCGCTATTTCGCTGCTGTTCGGCCTTGCGTCCTCGACGCTGCTGACCGTGCTGGTTATTCCGGCCATTTACATTGTGCTCCGAGATGATGGGAAGCCCGCAACCAGATGATGCCGCTCGATACGCCCTTCGCGCTCCTCGCTCAGCACGCCGCCCAAGCGGCGAGTGTGCTGAAGCTGCTTGCCAATGAACAGCGCTTGCTGATTCTGTGCCGGTTGACGCAGGGTGAATTTGCCGTCGGGCAGATGGTGGAGCTGTGCGAGCAATCGCAGTCCAGCGTATCGCAGCATCTTGGGAAGCTGCGCGAAGGTGGCTTGGTCAAGACCCGCCGTGATGGCACGACCATCTACTACAGCCTCGCCGACGACGACGTTCGCAAGCTGATCGACATGCTGTGCGATCGCTTCGGGCCGGCTGCTGGGCAGTCCTGAGAAATCCCGATGCGCCGCGTGGCCCTTCCGTTGCTCTCTGGCCTGGCGTTATCGGCCTGCGCGTCGCACGAGCTGGGGGACGATCGGGCAAGGATGGCCGAGGAAGCGGGGGAACGGTCCGAGATCCTGGCCGATCGTTTCCAGAAGGAATTGCTGAGCGCGCTTACGGCCGCGATGGCGGCAGAGGGGCCGCAAGGTGCTATCGGCGTCTGTTCGAGCATCGCCCCGGCACTTGCGGCGCAGCTCTCGGAGGAAAGCGGCGCGAGTGTGCGGCGCACGGCGCTCAAGACCCGCAATCCCGCAGCCAAGGCCGATGCGACGGAGCAGCGCATCATGGCGAGCTGGGCCGCCGCGCCGCTCGACGATGAAGGTCGACCCAAGCGCTGGACGGCACGGGAGGGCGGCGAATATCGCTATATGCGCGCCATACCCACCATGCCTATGTGCCTTGCCTGCCATGGCGAAAACGTCGCGCCCGAAGTGACGGCGGCTATCCGCACGCATTATCCCGAAGATCAGGCGACTGGCTTCGCACCGGGCCAGCTTCGCGGAGCCTCCTCAATTCGGTGGGATGATGCCGCCCTGTCGCGCGCGATCAGGAATGGGGGTGAAAGCCAATGAGGTTAGGCGCTCTTGCCCGTCTGTCGGCGCTTATCCTTGCCGGCCTTCCCGTGACGGCCGCGGCCGAGCCGACCGATCTTGTCATTCGCGTCATCAGCGAAGGCGGCAAATTTGTCGGCACGTCGATGGGCGGGGCCGAGATCGTCGTGCGCGACGTGCGCAGCGGCGAAGTGCTGGCACGCGGCCGCACGGCGGGATCAACCGGCGACACGGCCCGGATCATGGCAGGAGGCCCGCGCGGCACGCCTCTCGCCGATGAAGCATCGGCCGCCTTCAGGACGCGGATCGACATCGACGAACCGAGGTTGGTCGAGGTCGAGGCCTATGGCCCGCTCGCACAGCCGCAGGCAGCGGTGCGCGTCACCGCCCAACGCTGGATCGTGCCGGGACGTCCAGCGGCGCAGGGCGATGGCTGGGTTCTCGAGCTGCCCGGCCTCGTCGTCGATCTTGTCGAACCGGCTGCACACCAGCGCGGGGCCGCGGGCGCCAGCGTGCGGCTCGCAGCCAACGTCGCCTTGATGTGCGGTTGCCCGATCGAGCCTGGCGGTATCTGGGATGCGGCGCGCTACGACGTGCGGGCCACGATCCTACGCGACGGTCGGCCCGCCGGTGAAGTCCGCCTGTCCTATGGTGGCCGAACCGGCTATTTCACCGGCGCATTCCCCGCTGACAAGGCTGGTGCCTATGCCGTCACCGTGACGGCCATCGACACCAAAACCGGCGCGACCGGCGTCGACGCGAGCAGTATCCTCGTTCCCTGATCGCACCGATCCAACGTCGCCACCCGCCAGTGAGGCTCACTTCCAGTCGGTAAGTGCTTCGAGCCTGTCAAAGTCAATCCCGCCATGCCACTCCCCACGGGTCTGACGCCAGCAGCAGTATCCAAGGAAAAACTCTTCGCGCGTCTCGAATAGGAAATGTGCCCAACTGATACTCAGAACGTCTTCCGACATTTCGCCAAACGCACCGCCAAGGGCCAGGTCGCCCCAATGCGCCAGTTCCGGATAAAGGGCACGGAGCTTCGCGATTTCGGCGCGGGCTTCGTCAGAATATTCGCCTGGGTCTGTCTCATGCCCGGGCCGCACAAAGGTCGACGCATCAAAAACAAACTTGGTCACACTTCATTCCTTCAAGCCCTCGCTTTCGATATTACGAGCAGCTTCCATGTATCACACGCGGCCTCGATCTTGTTCGCGTTCCAGGCATCGCTTGAAAGCCGGAAGGTGGCGCTCGCGCGAGGCGGCTTGCAGATTTTCCATGACCTGTCGTGCCGAAGGATCGTCGATCATCGGAATCAGCCGATCGTAGAGCGCGATATTTTCGATTTCGCCCTCGACCGCGCTTTCGCACGCCTCTTTCAACGTCGCCGGTGCCGATACCTTTCCGGTCCACGGATTGGGCGGCACGGTCAGTCCCAGGCGTCGGAGCTGGCGTTCGAGCGCCGAAGCGTGGCGTTGTTCGGCCTCGATTATGTTGGAGAAGGGCCGGACCGGGCCGAACTTGGCGATCACGGCCGCATAGGTCGCCTCCGCCTTCCGCTCGTCGTCGAGCGCGTCGAGCAGGATCTTCGCCAGCTCTATCGAAGCCATCGCCTTGTCCTTACACCGTTGGAGATTCGGACGGCAGTCTAGCATGCTTACAGAATTACCCTATCTTTGTATTGAGGCTTAGCCAGTTCAGCGTATGATTGGCTGTTCGCAGGGAGTCGGCGGACTGCCGCCCTGCCGGAGAGGGAGAGCAGCCATGCCAGATACCAATAATGCTACCGGATCGACGATGAGCACTGGCGCGCCGGCGCCGAGCGACCGCAATTCGCTAACCATCGGGGCCGATGGCCCTATCCTGCTGCACGATGTTCATTTCCTCGAGCAGATGGCGCACTTCAATCGCGAGAAGGTTCCCGAGCGCCAGCCCCACGCGAAGGGATCGGGCGCTTTCGGTGTGTTCGAGACGACCGAGGACGTTTCCGCCTACACGCGCGCGGCCTTGTTCCAGAAGGGCGCTTCGACCGAAATGCTCGCGCGTTTTTCGACCGTCGCGGGCGAGGCGGGCAGTCCCGACACCTGGCGCGACGTGCGCGGCTTCAGCCTCAAATTCTACACCAGCGAGGGCAATTACGATCTCGTCGGCAACAACACGCCGGTCTTCTTCATTCGCGACACGATGAAGTTTCCGCATTTCATTCGCAGCCAGAAGCGGCTCCCCGATTGCGGCCTTCGCGACAATCATATGCAATGGGACTTCTGGACGCTGAACCCGGAATCGGCCCATCAAGTCACTTATCTCATGGGCGATCGCGGCTTGCCGCGGACTTGGCGCAACATGAACGGCTACGGCTCGCACACCTATATGTGGATCAACACCCAGGGCGAGAAATTCTGGGTCAAATATCACTTCCACAGCAATCAGGGCACGGCCGAGTTCACCAATGCCGAAGCGGCGGCGATGGCGGGAGCCGATGCCGATTATCACCGCCGCGACTTGTTCGAGGCGATCGCGCGCGGCGACCATCCGAGCTGGACGCTGTTCGTGCAGATCATGCCCTATGTGGAAGCGAAGACCTACCGTATCAATCCGTTCGATCTCACCAAGACCTGGCCGCACAAGGACTATCCGCTCATCAAGGTCGGCACGATGACCCTGAACCGGAATCCCGAAAATTTCTTCGCGCAGATCGAGCAGGCGGCCTTCTCGCCGGGGAACACGGTGCCGGGCATTGGCCTCTCGCCCGACAAGATGCTGCTGGGCCGCGCGTTCGCCTACAATGACGCGCAGCGCAACCGGATCGGGACGAACTTCCACCAGCTCCCCGTCAACCAGCCCAAGGTGCCGGTGAACAGCTATATGTTCGACGGACAGATGGCCTATCAGCACAGCGGCAATGCCCCGGTCTATGCGCCCAATAGCGGCGGACGGAGCTGGGCCGACGAAACCGGGCCGGTGGCCGATGGCTGGGAAACCGATGGCGACATGGTGCGGCAGGCCTACACGCTTCGGGCCGATGATGACGATTTCACGCAGCCCGGCATCTTAGTGCGTGAAGTCTTCAATGACGCGCAGCGCGATCGGCTCGTGGATACGGTCGCCGGCAGCTTGCTTGGCGGTGTCCGCTCGCCGGTGCTGGAACGCGCCATCGACTATTGGAAAAGCGTCGACGCCGATGTGGGCCGCCGCATCGAGGAATGCGTGCGCGCTGGCGCGGCTCCTGCGCCAGCTCAGGGAATGGGCGAAGGCTCCGAGCAACACGCCGCCCCGGTTTCCTGATCCAGCGACCGCCCTGGCCGCTCGCATCGCGGCGGCCAGGGCTTCATTTCAATGCAATCCGACCGATTTCGTCAGCGTCTCGGGCAAGTGTTGATGCCGAGCAACGAATAGATGGGGCACATACCGACAAGCCCGGTCAGCAACGGAACGACGCCGATCCACCCCCACGCAGAGCGCGGACCGACGAAGACCAGTGCGATCAGAACAAGGCCGACGATCACCCTCAACAGTCGGTCTATGGTGCCTTCATTTCGGAACATTCCAATTCCTCCTTATCATTGCGGGTGATCCGGCGCGGCCGCGATTGGGCGCGGTCATGCCCTGTCGCCCATTCCGCCTCAGTCTTCGAGTAGGGCGCGTAGCATCCAGGCGGTTTGCTCATGCTGCGCGATTCTCTGGGTAAGTAGATCCGCGGTCGGCTCGTCACTCGCCTTCTCGACCAGTGGGAACAGCGCGCGCGCCGTGCGGGCCGCCGCTTCGTGGCCCTTGGCGAGAATGTCCACCATGTCGAGCGCCTTGGGCGGCGATTCGGGCGCGTCAGGCAGGGAGCTGAGCTTGGCGAACTGCGCGTAGGAACCGGGCGCGGGTTGCCCCAGCGAGCGGATACGTTCAGCGATCGGGTCGATCGCGTTCCACAGCTCGGTATATTGCGTCATGAACATCGTGTGGAGGCTGTTGAACATCGTCCCCGTCACGTTCCAGTGGAAATTGTGCGAGGTCAGATAGAGGGTGTAGGTGTCCGCCAGAAGGCGGCTCAGGCCTTCGGAGATCGCAACCCGATCTTCCTCGCCGATCCCGATATTCACTTGTCTGGTCATGGGTTTCTCCTTGGTCAAAATTAATCCAGTTCCCGCAATCCCGCGAGCAGCGCGGCGCGGGAGATTTCGCCGACATGCGCCGAGCGGATGACGCCCTTGCTGTCGATGAACAGCGTCGCGGGAAGACCCGCGGACCCGATCGCGGCGGCGGTGCTTTGATCGCGATCCAGGAGGATATGCGTCGAGGTCAGGCGTTGGCCGTCCAGCCAAGTCCGCACCTTCGCCGCGTCCTCGCCCTGGTTGGCGAGCAGGATCGGCACGGGCGAGCGCGCGGCCTCTTCGATCAGCATCGGCATCTCGCGCCGGCAGGGCGGGCACCAGCTCGCCCAGAGATTGATGACGAACGGCTTGCCCTTCCGATCGTCGAGCGCGCTTGCTTCACCTGCAAGCGAGTGGAGGACCAGGCCTTGCGGCAATGGAAGCTGTGCCGAGGCGAGGAACAGCGCCGTGGCGGTGAGCGCGGCGGCGGCGCTGCCGGCGAAGGCCGCGCCCATCGGTAGCCGCGCGGGCGACCGACGCAGCGAAAGCACCAGCGAGATCGCGGCGGCCAGCAGGCCGATCAGCGGCGAGAAGCCGCCTTGCCAGACATAGAGAATGCTTAAAGGTTCAAGCGCGAAGGCGGACCAGTTTTCCGCGACGAATCCCAAGCGCGCGGCGATGAGGCCGACGAGGAGAGCGCGCCATGCGGCTTTGTCACTGTCCTTGCCGTGGCGACGGGCAATCCAGTTCGCGGCCGCCATGAAGACGATGATTCCGAGGGCCGCGAACAGCCGCTCCAACGCCAGCGCGAGAGGGCCGACGCTAATCATCAGATCGGCCTTCAGGCGGCCGCGTCGTCATCGGGGTCGGAATGAAATTCGTGCCACATGCCGTTGAGGATGCCGAAACCGACGGCGAGGCCGACACCCAATACCCAACTGAAATACCACATCGAAGTCGTTCCTTTCAGTAATAGTCGGGGTTGGTGTCGACGTCCCGCAGCGTGATGCGGCCGAACAGCACCTTATAGACCCAGGCCGTGTAGATGAGCACGATCGGCAGGAAGACGACCGTCACCGCCAGCATGATGAACAGCGTCACATGGCTGGACGAGGCGTTCCACACCGTCAGGCTCGAGGCCGGATCGATCGAGCTGGGCAGGATGAAGGGGAACATCGAGAGGCCCACCGTCGAGATGATACCCACGGCGCCGATCGACGAGCCGCCGAACGCCAGCGCCTCGCGGCCCTTGCGGATGCCGATCCATGCCAGCAGCGGCCCCACGAAGCCGATAATGGGCGCGATCAGCATCCACGGATATGCCCGGTAATTGTCGAGCCAGGCCCCCGGTGCCGCGACCGTTCCCGACAGCAGCGGGTTAGAGGGGCCGAACGGATCGGCGCCGTGCGTCAGGCGAAAGCCATAGCCCATGGTCGCGACCATCACGCCGCCCACAGCGAACAGCAGGATCGAGGCGATCGCCGCGACCTGTCCGAAGGTGCGGGCGCGATCGTGGACCGCGCCGCGCTCGATCTTGATCGCGAGCCAGCTCGCGCCGTGCAGCACGATCATCGCGACCGAGAGCAGGCCGGCGACCAGCGAAAAGGGGTGGAACAAGCCGAGCAGGCTCCCCTCATAGAAGGAGCGCAGATCGGTATCGAGGCGGAAGGGAATGCCGGTCAGCACATTGCCGACCGCGACGCCGAACACCAGCGCGGGCACGAACCCGCCGATGAACAGCGCCCAATCCCAGCGCGAGCGCCATGCGGCATCGGGTTTCTTCGAGCGATATTTGAACCCCACGGGCCGCAGGATGAGCGCCGCGAGGACGAGGAACATCGCGAGGTAGAAGCCCGAGAAGCTGACCGCATAGACGAACGGCCATGCCGCGAAGATCGCGCCGCCTCCGAGGATGAACCAGACCTGGTTCCCCTCCCACGTCGCGCCGATCGAGTTGATGACCATTCGGCGTTCGGCATCGGTCTTCGCGACGAACGGCAAAAGGGCGGCAGTGCCAAGATCGAAGCCGTCCGTCAGGGTGAAGCCGATCAGGAGGACGCCCATCAGGAGCCACCAGATCAGCCGGAGCGTTTCATAGTCGATGGGAGGTGCCATGACCTGTTCTCCTTATTCGGCAGGAATGGGAGCGTAGCCGTTCGGCGACGCTAGTGCCGGCGCAGGCGCGCGATGCTCGTCAGGCCCCTTGCGGATAGCCGCCAGCATCAGGCGCACTTCGATCACCGCGAGAGCGCCGTAGAGCAGCGTGAAGCCGACGATCGTCGTCCAGAGCTGCGCGACGGTCAGGCTCGAGGCGGCAAGGAATGTTGGCAGCACGCCTTCGATCGCCCAGGGCTGGCGGCCGATTTCAGCGAGCAGCCAGCCAAATTCAATCGCGATCCACGGCAAGGGAATGATCCAGACCGCTGCGCGCATGAAGGTGCGGCAAAAGCCGTTGTCGCAGCCGAAACGCCGCACCGACGCCATCCAGAAGGCGGCAGCGAAGAAGGCGATGAAGAAGAAGCCGAGGCCCGCCATGACGCGGAAGACCCAGAACATGACGGGCACGTTCGGCACAGTCGACCATGCCGCCTTCTCGATGTCCTGGGGCGTCGCCTGGCGCGGATCTGCAACGAAGCGCTTGAGCAGCATCGCATAGCCGAGATCGGCCTTGGCTTCCTCGAACTCAGCGCGGGCGGCCATGTCGTTCTGATTGACCTTCAGCCGCTCAACCGCGTCATAGGCCTTGATCCCATGTTCGATGCGATCCTGCGCCTTGGCGACCAGCTCGAAAATGCCCGAGACTTCGCCGGTCAGGCTGCGCGTGGAGATCAGGCCCAGCACATAGGGGATCTTCACTTCATAGCGGGTTTCGCGCCCTTCCAGGCTTGGGATGCCGAAGATAGCGATACCCGCAGGAGCCGGCTCGGTGTGCCACATGGCTTCGAGCGAGGCGAGTTTCATCTTCTGGTTGTCGGTCAGCGCATAACCGCTCTCGTCGCCCAGCACGACGACCGATAGCGAGGAGGCTAGGCCGAAGGCCGCCGCTACGGTGAAGCTGCGCTTTGCGACGGCAACCCACTTGCCCTTGAGCAGATACCAGGCCGAGATGCCGAGCACGAAGACCGAGGCGCAGACATAGCCGGCGCTTACCGTATGCACGAATTTCGCCTGCGCGACGGGGTTGAACAGCACCGCCATGAAGTCCGAAACTTCCATCCGCATCGTCGCGGGATTGAAGCGGGCGCCGGTCGGATGTTGCATCCAGCCATTGGCGATCAGAATCCACAGCGCCGAGAGGTTCGATCCCAATGCGACCATGAAGGTGGTGAAGAGGTGGGCCTGCTTGGACAATTTGTCCCACCCGAAGAACATGAGGCCGACGAAGGTCGCCTCGAGGAAGAAGGCCATCAACCCTTCGATGGCGAGCGGCGCGCCGAAGATGTCGCCGACATAGTGGGAATAGTATGACCAGTTGGTGCCGAACTGGAATTCCATGGTGATGCCGGTGGCGACGCCGAGCACGAAGTTGATACCGAACAGCTTTCCCCAGAAGCGCGTGACGGTGCGCCAGATCTCGCGGCCCGTCATCACATAGATGCTCTCCATGATGACGAGCATGAAGGAGAGGCCGAGGGTCAAGGGGACGAAAAGAAAGTGGTAGAGTGCCGTCAGCGCGAATTGCAGCCGGGAGAGTTCGATCACGGCCATGTCCATGGCAAGACTCCTTGCATTCCGGCCCGGCTTGTCATGCTTGCCTTGAGTCGGTTGAAAAGATTATGATTAGCCATTACTCGTAACTGAGTATATGAGCAACCGATTTGATCGACGGGGCGCGGCCCTTTTCTGGACCGCCGATAGCGGCGCGGCAATCCTTGTGGCGGGCGCGCTTGCTGCCGGCGTGGCGGCGGCGGCGCGTGGAGATCATGACGCTTTGCTGCTCGACGTCAGCGGATTGATTGTGGCCGCTGTGCTGCGCGCGGCGATACAGATCGGTGCGACCGACGCCGGCGAGGCCGCGGCGGTCCGTGCCAAGACAAGCTGGCGGAATCGGGTCTATCCCCGCATCCTCGTCGCGGCGCCGGGAGATCGCCGGATGCTGGGTGAGGCGGTGGCCGATGCTGTCGACCGGATCGAAGACCTGGGCGGCTTCCATGCCCGCTTCCAGCCTCTCCGCCGCGCGGCGGTCCTGTCGCCCCTCGTCATTGCGGTTGCCGCCGCCTTCGGAAGCTGGGTGGCCGGTGCGATCATGCTTGCGACGCTCGTGCCGTTCGCGCTTGGCATGGCGCTCGCCGGCACCGCCGCCGCGCGCGCCGCTGCCCGCCAGCTCGACGCATTGAGCCGCCTGTCCGGCCTGTTCGTCGACCGCGTGCGTGCGCTCCCCGTGATCGTCGGTTTCGGCGCGCAGGACCGCATCGGCCGCCATCTTGCCGACGCCACCGGCGAGGTCGCGACCCGCACGGTCGACGTGCTGAAGATCGCTTTCGTCTCGAGCGCCATCATCGAATTCTTTGCCGCGCTCTCGGTGGCGCTGGTCGCGCTCTATTGCGGCTTCAACCTGCTGGGCATCCTCCCTTTCCCCGCGCCTGAGACGCTGACCCTGGGCCAAGCCCTGTTCGTTCTCATCCTCGCGCCCGAATTCTACCTCCCCATGCGCCGCCTTGCCGCCGCCTATCATGACAAGCAGGTCGGAGAGGCCGCGATCGAACGCCTAGAAAAGATCGCTCCCCCGTCCCCGTCTTCCTCTCCCTGCGCGATCGAGGCTCCGCCTGCGCTGCGCTTCGACGGCGTGGTCATCGACTATGGCGAGACGGCCATCGGTCCTTTCACGCTGGACGTCGCGGCGGGCACTATTTTCGCGCTGCGCGGGGCGACCGGCGTCGGCAAGTCCAGCCTGCTCCACGCGCTGCTGGGGCTTGCGCCCATCGGCAGGGGACGGATTCTCATCGACGGCCGAGACACGAAGGCAGTCGCGCTTCCCGGCCATATAGGCTGGGCGGGACAATCGGTCGCGTTCATCCCCGGAACGCTCGCCGACAACATCCGCCTTGCACGCCCGGATGCCGACGACTCCGAAGTTGAAGCAGCCGCGCGTTCTGCCGGGCTTGGACCGATGATCGAGGCGCGCGGGGAAGGCTTGGGGCTAAGGCTCGACCACCGCGGATCGGGCCTGTCGGGAGGCGAGCGCCGCCGCGTCGGCGTCGCAAGGGTGCTCTTGAAAGACGCGCCGCTCTGGCTGCTCGACGAACCCACGGCGGATCTCGATGCGAGATCGGCGGCCGACATTGCCGGGATATTGGCTTCGACCGCCACAGGCCGCACGGTCCTCATGGTGACGCACAGCGCCGAGCTGGCCGCGATCGCCGACAGCGAAATGGTGCTTGCATGAGCCGCGCGGATATCGACCGGCTGCTGACAGAGGCCATCGGCCCCGAGCGCCGCGCTTTCCGCATCGCGGGCGCGCTCGCCGCCGCCGCGACGATCGCCGCGGTCCTGCTGCTGGGCCTGTCGGGATGGTTCATCACCGGCGCTGCGCTCGCCGGTCTTGGCGGGGTGCTCGCCGCACAGGGCTTCAACTATCTCGTGCCGAGCGCAATGATCCGGCTACTCGCGATCGTCCGGACGACGGCGCGCTATGGCGAACGCCTCTATGGTCATCGCGCTGCCCTGATGGCGCTCGCCACGGTCCGCGCGTGCCTGTTCGACCGCATCCTGTCGGTGCGCGATGTGCGGGCCGTGTCGGCGGGCGATACCGTGACGCGGCTCGTTCAGGACATTGGCGCGCTCGAAGACAGCCTGGTCCGCAGGCCCGCGCTTCCCGCCGCCCTTGCCGGCGCGGTGATCGGGCTTGTCCTCGCATGGCTTGCCAGTCCCTGGGCCAGCCTTGCCTTGCTGGCGCTGATCGCCGGCCTCGCCTTGTGGGCGCATCTGGCGACGCCCCGTTTTCTCACGATCGCCGCCACGGACATTGCGGCGGCGCTGGCGCGGTTGAAGGCAGGCATGGTCGATTATGCGTCGGCCTCGCCCGAAATCCTGACCTACGACCTGGCCCCCGCGATCGAGCGAAGCCTTGCCGTCGAGACGGCCGAGCTGGACAGGGCGCGGCGCCGTTTTGCGCGCGGGGAAGCGATCATAGACGCGGGGCTAACCCTTGGCGGGGGCGTCGCGATGGGCGCGGTCCTTGCCATCTCCAACGCCCCTTTGCCCATGACGGTGCTCGCCGTGCTGGCAGCGGCGGGCGCGATCGAGGCCCTGTCCGGCTATGTTCGGGGTGTGTCGCGGGGCGCGCTCGTGACGGCCGCCCTCGCGCGGTTGGAGAACATGGCGGGGCAGCATAATGCTGCCATCGGAGCAGAGAGTGCATCCGGGCCGGTCGGGCGGAGCATCGCCCTGGATCGAGGTGGTGTGCATGTGCGGCTCGAAGCTGGCGAGCGCCTGGGGATTGCGGGGCAATCCGGCAGCGGCAAGACCAGCCTTCTCGAAACGCTCGCAGGCATTCGTCCGCCGGATCGGAATTCAGGCATTCGGCTTGATGGCCAGCCTATCGAGGCGCTTCCGCCTGAGATGGTGCGAGCGGCCTTCGCGCTCTCGCCGCAGGATGCCCAACTCCTGTCGGGAACGGTGCGTGACAATCTGCGCGTGGCCCGTCCCGGCCTCAGCGACGAGGAGCTATGGGCGGCGTTGGAAGTCGCCTGCCTCGCAGTCGATGTGCGCGCGATGCTGCACGGGCTTGACCAATGGGTCGGCGACGGCGGCGCGCGCCTGTCAGGCGGTCAACGCAAACGCCTGTCGATCGCGCGCGCCGTTCTCGCCGCGAAGCCGTGGCTGTTGCTCGACGAGCCGAGCGAAGGCCTCGACATAGTAACGGAAGCCCGGCTTGCACGGCGGCTAGACACCTGGCTGCGCGATACCGGAACCGGCCTTGTCGTCGTGAGCCATCGACCGACGCTCCTCGCGCTCGCCGGCAAGGATGGCGGGTCGATCCTCGAGATCGGTGCGCTAAGTCAATCCTCACCGTAGAGTTCGCGCTGCGCCCGGTCCAACTCGTCGGCATAGCGTTTGCGGACATAGCGTTCAGTCAGCATTCCCACGATCCGGCCCTGAGCGTCGACCACGGCAAGATCGTCGGCCGCGCTGCTGTCGAAGAGCTCCATGATCGGCACGATCGACATATCCGGTGAGAGCGTGACATCCTTGAGGATTGCGAAGTCGGACACCGGCTTTTCGATCGGCCCCGGATCGGCGAAGGCCGCCGCCGTGGGAACGAGGCCTGCATAGCGACCGTGTTCTTCCTGAAGCAGCACGCGGCTTGTCGAGCCGAGCGGAAATTGCTCACGAAATGCCTTGACCGGCATCGCCGGCGACGCGGTGGCGGGCGCGGTCCGCATCATGCGCCACGCGGTTAGCGTTCGCATCCAGCCAATGTCGCGCGCGCTGCGAACCACCTCGCCGCGCAGATGCAGGCGCCATGTCGAGAAGGAATAGCCGAACCGTTCGCGGACCAGCGTGCTCGAACAGAGCGCGGCCGTCAGCACGACCGCCGTGATCTCGAAATCATGCGTGGCTTCGAGGACGAGGAAGGACATGGTCATCGGGCCGCCGACGACCGCGGCCGCCAGCGCGGCCATGCCGACCAGCGAGGCATCCATCGGCGACAGGGGAATGCCATCGGGGACGAACGCCCACAGGCGCGCGAATATCTGTCCCAGCACCGCGCCGAGAAATAGCGAGGCGAAGAACAGACCGCCCCTAAAGCCGAAGCCGAGGGAGACGATCGACGCAAGCGACTTGAGCGCGAAGATCAGGATCAAGGCGCCCAGCGCGATATTGCCGGCGATGGTCAGGTGCAGCGCGCCGTGCCCTGCCGACAGGACATGCGGTGTCGTGAGCGCGAGCGGGATCAGGATAGCGCCGCCCAGAGCGGGTCGCAGCCATTCGGGAATCGCGGTGCGCCGAACCCCCGCTTCCGCGAGCGAGACGAGCCGCATGATGGCGATGCCGAGCAGGGCCGCGATCAGCCCCAGCCCTGCGTAGAGGATATAGTTGGCGGCCGAGAGATGCTGGCTGCTTTGCGCCGCGATCAGATAGGGGGTTGCGCCCAGCGTCCTGGCGGTGATGACCGCGGAAATCGTCGCAGCCACGACAGGGGCGATGCTTGCCGGGGTATAGGCGCCGATAACGATCTCGAAAGCATAGAAGGCGCCGGTCAGCGGCGCGCCGAAGGCGGCCCCGATCGCTGCGCCCGATCCGGCGCCGACCAGCACGCGCAGATCGCCGCGCCGTAGATTGAGCCATTGTCCGATCAGCGAGGCGATGCCGCCCCCGGCCTGCGCATAGGCGGCTTCCAGGCCGACCGATGCACCAAAGCCGTTGGAGATCAGCGTTTGCCCGCAGACCATCGTGGTATCGCGCAGGGGAATCCGTCCGCCATGAAGCGCGTTGGCTTCCACGACGTCGATCGAGGTGCGTTTCTTGCGACGTGTGAACAGCACCAGCGCGCCCAGCACCAGGCCGCCGATCGGCAGCGCCAGCAGGCGAGCGGGCGAAATCGAGACGAGGCCGCTCAACCGGAGGCCCGTGCCGAGGCCGTAGAGCAGCGATTGCATGATCCAGGCGGCTTTACCCAGAAGCGACGCCAGCAGGCCGGCAAGGATACCGACGCCGACCGCCAGCAGGATCAGGCTGGCTTCGCTGGACCGGAACAGCCGCCTTGCCGCCGATACGAGGGCCGTGGCCCGTATCAGACCAGCCACGGTTCAGGGCGTCCAGCTTGGAGCGTCGCTCGCCGGGAAAGACTCTATGCCCGCTTCCTCGACCGGATCGAGCGGTGCGGCTTCATTGGGTTTGCCGCTCTTCCCGGTGTTGCCCGCACCGGGCTTCTTGCGGCCCGCTTTGGGCGGTTTCTCTTTTGGATCGTCAGGCTTTGCGCCGTTGCCGGAATCCTGCGTCATCCTGCGTCTCCTATGATGGCCGGTGTCGCGGGACGAAGCGGCCGATCCGATGTCCCCCAGCCTATCAATGACGCGCGATCACAAGATCCGGGCGAAGGTTGCAGCCGATCCCCGTGCGCGCGACACGGCGCCTTTCACCCCGGGCTGCACATCGTTGGCGGAAATCCCCGACAAGGCGCAGAGGAGTTTTGCCGTGCTTTCCAGCGCATCCGGCGCGAGGCTGTAGAAGACCAGCTTAGCATCACGGCGCGTCTGCACCAGCTCCGCTTTGCGCAGGATGGCAAGCTGTTGCGACAGGCCCGGTTGGCCGATCCCGGTCATGGTTTCGAGTTCACCGACCGACTTCTCGCCATTCTCGAGCAGCGTCCGCATGAGCTTCAGCCGCACGTCATGCCCGAGCGCCTTCAGAATGTCGGTGATCGCGTCGAGTTCGGTATCGGTGAATGTCGTCACTTGCCTGCCTTTTTGTGCTTGTCGGGCCGCGTCCGGTGGAACCAGCAGGCATCGCCTGCCGCATCGAGCGCGGAATCCTGATCCTGATAGGGCGGGAGCAGCACGTCATCGCCGGGGCGCCAGCCTTCGGGCGTGACCACATTGTCGCTGTCGACCATTTGCAGCGCGGCGACGACGCGCAGCAGCTCCTCCACCGATCGGCCAATGGTGGCCGGGTAGCAGAGCTTGGCGCGAACGATGCCGTCAGGGTCGATGAAGAAGGTCGCACGGAGCGTCGCTGCGTCGGGCGCATCGTCGGCGATCATTCCGTAAGCACGGCCGATGACCATCGAGGGATCTTCGACGATCGGAAAACCGACCGTCACACCGAAATGCTCATGGATCGCCCGTATCCAACCGAGATGGGAATAGAGGCTGTCGACCGAAATCGCGACCAGCGCGCAGTTGAGAGCTTTGAACCGCTCCCCGGCGCGCGAGAGCGCGACGAATTCACTGGTGCAGACTGGCGTGAAGTCCGCAGGGTGCGAGAACAGCAACACCCAGCGGCCGCGATAGTCGGACAGGCTCATTTCGCCCATGGTCGTGCGCGCCTGAAAATTGGGCGCGGCGTCGCCGATCTGGACCGGCGAACAGACGCCACTCTCATTTGCGCTGGGATTCAAATTTCCTACTCCTGAAGGGAGGCAAGTCTTGAACCCCCTTTCTTACACGGTTACATCATGCGGGTAAACGATTAAGCAGCGATAGCGTTCCATAGGAGATGTCCGCATGTCCGAGTCCCAGCTAGTGGTTTGCCCGGTCTGTGCGAGCATCAACCGGGTTCCGGCTGCGAAGATCGGCGCCGCGCCCAATTGCGGGCGATGCTCGATGCCGCTGTTCCAGGGCCAGCCTGTCGACGTCGATGCGACTGCGTTCGACCGCCACGTGAGGCGCGGAAGTCTGCCTGTTCTCGTGGATTTCTGGGCGAGCTGGTGCGGGCCGTGCCGAGCTATGGCGCCCGCGTTCAAGGCGGCCGCCGCCGAACTGGAGCCGCATGTCCGACTGCTGAAGGTCGACACCGAGGCCGAGCAGGGTATTGCGGGGCGCTACCACATCCAGTCGATCCCGACGCTAATACTCGTCAAGGGCGGCCGCGAGATTGCGCGGCAGGCGGGCGCGATGGACCGCGCGCGACTCGTCGCATGGGCAAGACAGGCTCTCGCCGCCGCCTGATTCGGGCCAGGATCACCCTATAATTAGGTTAAATGATGCTTTGAAGCGCTTGTGCGCCCGCTTTCGCGCGCCGCGAATCCGGCCTTTGCCGCCGCTTTCGGAAAAGATTGAAAAATCCGATCAGAGGAATTAGGTTTATCGTGTTCTCACGATTAATAGAAGTGTGTATCTAATGTCTGTCACCCACTCACTCACAGGAGACGATAAAATGACAGACGTGGCCGCCCCCTCGATGCCCCGGATCAACGAACCGGCGCCGGCCTTCGAGGCAAAGACCACCCACGGCGAACGCTCGCTCGACGATTACAAGGGCAAGTGGCTCGTCCTCTTCTCCCACCCCGCGGACTTCACCCCGGTCTGCACGACCGAGTTCATGGGCTTCGCGAAGGCGGCCGACCGCTTCAAGGCGCTCAATTGCGAGCTGCTGGGCCTCTCCATCGACTCCGTGCATTCGCACATCGCCTGGATGCGCAGCATCGAGGAGAAGTTCGGCGTCGAGATCACCTTCCCGATCATCGACGACCTGTCGATGAACGTCGCCAGGGCCTTCGGCATGATCCATCCCGGCGCGTCGGACACCTCCGCCGTGCGGGCGACCTTCCTGATCGACCCCGAAGGCGTCATCCGGGCGATGGTCTATTACCCGATGTCGAACGGTCGCTCGGTCGACGAGTTCGTCCGCCTGCTGACCGCGCTTCAGACGTCCGATGCGAACAAGGTCGCGACGCCCGAAAACTGGCAGCCCGGTGAACCCGTGATCGTGCCGCCGCCCGCGACCGCCGAGGCCGCCAAGGCGCGCAAGGACGAGGGCTACGACTACACCGACTGGTATTTCAGCAAGAAGACACTCTGAGCCGGTCGGGCCGGCTTCGCGCGCCCCTCCCCTTTAGCGCGAAGCCGGCACATCCGCTTATCGAATGAAAGGACAAGGCCATGACCGATCCGCAAATCCGTGAAGCCGCCCGGATCGTCGAGGCCGCGAGCAATGCGCGGCCCGCGGTCATCCGCAGCTTCTTCGACGAGGACACGTTCACCGTGACCCACGTCATCTCCGATCCCGCGACCGCCAAGGCTGCGATTATCGACAGCGTGCTCGACTTCGATCCCGCTTCGGGGCGCACGTCCTTCGCGTCCGCCGACAAGGTGATCGCCTATGTCGAGAGCGAAGGCCTCGAGGTCGAATGGCTGCTCGAGACGCACGCCCATGCCGACCATCTCTCGGCTGCGCCCTATCTTCAGGAGAAGCTGGGCGGTACGCTGGCGATCGGCCGCCATATCCTCACGGTGCAGGAGGTGTTCGGCAAGATATTCAACGAGGGCACGCGCTTCGCCCGCGACGGCTCGCAGTTCGATCGCCTGTTCGATGACGGCGACCGCTTCAGGGTCGGGTCTATCGAGGCGATCGCGCTGCATGTCCCCGGACATACCCCCGCCGACATGACCTATGTGATCGGCGACGCGGCATTCATCGGCGACACGCTGTTCATGCCCGACTATGGCACGGCCCGCGCGGACTTCCCGGGCGGCGACGCCCGCACGCTTTTCCGGTCCATCCGGCGCCTGCTCTCGCTGCCCGATCAGACGGGCCTCCATCTTTGCCACGACTACAAGGCCCCTGGGCGCGACACCTATGCCTGGGAGACGTCGGTGGGCGAGGAGCGCGAGCATAATGTCCATGTGCGCGACGGGGTGAGCGAGGACCAGTTCGTCGCCATGCGCGAGGCGCGGGACGCGACGCTCGGGATGCCGAGGCTGATCCTGCCGTCCATTCAGGTCAACATGCGCGGCGGCCATATGCCGGAGCCGGAAGACAACGGCACCAGCTATCTGAAGCTGCCGGTCAACACGCTGTAAGGCCATGACACTCGAATCTGTCCAATATCTGCTCGGAGCCGGATCGGGTTCGCTCGTCGGCTTCACGCTCGGCCTCGTGGGGGGCGGCGGGTCGATCCTCGCCGTTCCCCTCATGGTCTATCTGGTCGGCGTCGCCTCGCCCCATGTCGCGATCGGCACCAGCGCGCTCGCGGTTGCGGCGAACGCCGGCGCCAATCTTGTTCCCCATGCCCGCCAGCGCACGATCAAATGGCGCTGCGCGGGCATGTTCGCGGCCGCAGGCGTCGCGGGGGCCTATGCCGGATCGACGCTTGGCAAGGCGTTCGACGGCCAGAAGCTGCTGTTCCTCTTCGCGCTGCTGATGATCCTGGTCGGCGCGCTGATGCTGAAAAAGCGTGGCGATCCCGGCAATCCCGACGTCCAGTGCCGCCGCGAGAACGCGCCCAAGGTCATCGGCTATGGCGGCGCCACCGGCCTGTTCTCCGGTTTCTTCGGCATCGGCGGAGGCTTCCTGATCGTGCCGGGGCTGATGGCTTCGACGGGTATGCCGATGCGCAATGCCGTCGGATCGTCGCTGGTCGCGGTAACGGCCTTCGGCCTCACGGCCGCGCTCAATTACGCCTTTTCCGGGCTGGTCGATTGGGGACTTGCCGCCGTGTTCATCGGCGGCGGCATCGTCGGCGGCATCGTCGGCGCAGCTCTTTCGCACCGGCTGTCGGGTCACAAGGGCGCGCTCAATACGATCTTCGCCGTGCTGATCTTCGTGGTCGCGGCCTACATGCTCTGGCGCAGCGCGGCCGCAATCTGGAACTGATTTTTCGCAACTATGATGGGAGGACTTTGATGGACGATGCTGGCGAGAATCTGGACGGCCTTGCCGCGCATGATTGGGCAGGCCAGGCAGGCACGCGCTGGCTCGCCCAGCTCGACCGTTTCGAAAGCATGATCGAGCCGATCGGCAAGGCGCTGCTAGCCCAGGCCGCCTATACCGCCAGCGAAACCGTGGTCGACGTCGGGTGCGGCGGAGGCTGGACGACCCGGCAGATCGCCGCGGCCGTCGGAAATACCGGATTTGCGCTGGGCCTCGACATATCGGCCGATCTCGTGGCGGCTGCGAGCGAACGGGCAACGCGCGCAGGCCTCGCCAATATCCGCTTCGAGCAAGGCGATGCGGCGATAGCCATGCCGGAGGAAGCGCCCTTCGATCGGCTGTTCTCGCGCTTCGGCTCGATGTTCTTCCCTCAGCCCTACCCTGCCTTCGCCAATCTGCGCCGGATGCTCCGCGAAGGCGGGCGGCTCGACATTGCGGTCTGGGCGCCGGTCGCCGAGAATCCCTGGCAGCGCAGCATCATGGGGGTTATCAGCGAGCATATCGACTTGCCGACGCCTCAGCCGCGTGCGCCGGGGCCATTCGCGCTGGCCGAACAGGACTATGTGATCGACCTTCTGCAAAGCGCGGGATTCTCCGAAATCCAGTTCGACGTCTGGACCGGCGATCAGCGCATTGGCGGACCCGGTAGCGATGCCGAGAGCGCCGCGCGCTTCGTGCTCGACGGGATGCACATCGGCGATCTCGTTCGGCCGAGCGGCGCAGAGGTGCGTGAGGCCATTCAGCGGGATCTTGCCGCGCTGTTCGAGCGCAACCGCGACGATGACGGCGTTCGCATGGGCGCCAAGGCTTGGCTGGTGAGCGCCAGCGCGTGATCGGCATATCTGGGGGAGGACGACATAATGGATAGAAAGAAACTGTCGCTGCGGCTGAAAGCGGGCGACGCGGGCAATGAGGCGGTCCTGAGCGACGAAATCATTACCGCGCAGACGTTGCTCGAAACACATGGGCCGCGACCTGGACAAGTGCTTGTCGATGAAGCGCAGGCCGCCATCAAGGCCGGCGACGACAGCCGCGCTTCCTTTCTGGAAAGGGTGCGTGTCGCCATGATGACGATCATGTGACCCGCTAGCCAGCAGCCCGCAACTAGAGGCGGTTAGGCAATTGCGAGCGGGCCGCCCCTTGCAACTTTGCGCGATTACGCGGCGAGTCTCAGTGTTTCCAGCTTCGCGGCGCCCTCGGCAAGCAGCCGTTCGATCTCATCGGAAGTCCGCCGCACGGCGAGCTTGAGCGCCTCGTCGATGTGGATGTAGTCTTGGGTGACGTTCTGCGAGGCGTGACCAAGCATGGCGCGGATCGTTAACTCCGAGAAGCCGAGATCGCCCGCCACGCTGCCGAAGGTGTGGCGCAGCGTGTGCGGTGTAATGCCCTCGATCCCGGCCAGCTTGGCAACGCGCTGGAGGCAGGCGCTGACTGCGGTGAACGCCCCCCGCCCGACTTCCGAAGGGAAAGCGTGCGGATTGCCCACGATCACCGGCTGGCTCTCGACAGCCTTGACGGCCGCAGGGCCGATCGCCCGAATCTGCGCGCCGCCCTTCGTGTCGGGGAACGCCACATAGCCGCCCGCTCCATTGACCCAGGCGCGGTGCATCGCCTGGCCTTCCTCGCGGCGGTATCCGGTCAGCAAGAGCGTGCGCAGCACACCGAGGGCGACAGGATTCTCGCCATTGCGCTCCGCATAGGCCATCGCCTTGCCCATCAGCACGATCTCGGCGACGCTCAGGCGCCGGGTCTTCTTCTTCCCGGCCAGCTTCTTCGCTCCCTGCGTCGGGTGAGCATCCAGCAGGCCCTTATGCTTCGCATGTCCGATGATGGCCTGGAGCGTGCCGACGCAGCGCGCCGCCACACCGGCGCCGCCGGTCGCCATGCCGCCCCGGCCGCCGCTGCGCGGCTTCGCCGTCTTCCCGTCCTTCACATCGGTCTGCATCTGCTCGACATCGGCGATGGTCAGATGCTTGACGATCCGCTTGCCCAGGAGCGGCTTGATATGCGTCTTGATCCGGCTCTCATCCATGTCGAGCGACGACTTCTTGATCGGCAGGTTCTTGCGGCCGAGGATGTTGCCCGCCCGAGCCTCGGTCAGATACCAGTCGCACATCTCCTCGACCGCCATTCCCTTGCGCGCCTGGCGGACCTCATCGGCGGGGTCTTCGCCGCCGATGACTGCCGCCAGCTTGAGCTTGGCCTGGTCGCGTGCCTGATCGACCGTCAGCACGCCATAACGCGCGATGTTGATGCGGCGCTTGATGCCCTCGGCGTTGCGATACTGGACGATGAACGTCTTGAGGCCGGACGGCAGCACGCGCACGCCGAAGCCTTTCAGCTCGGTATCCCAAAGGACGGTCTGCTTCTTCGCCGGCGGCACGAGCGCATCGACCGCGCGCTTGGTCAGCTTGCTGGTTGGCATCGTGATCCTCCAGTTGGAGACAAAGCCCGGCGAAAGGGGCGTTGTCTCCAAATTGTCTCCATGCGGCGCCCAATTGCGCCCAGCAGCAGGATACGATAGGAAGGACTAAGTATCAAGAACTATTAAAGAAATCGTAGTGTGGCGTAGCCTTGGAAAGTATGGAAAAGCCGCTTATCGAAGTTGCCAAGGTTGGGGTCGAGGGTTCGAATCCCTTCGCCCGCTCCAGATTTCCGACAGATCAGAATGAGACCGGCGCCCGATGCGGCGTCGTGCTGCGCGCTGTGTTATGCGGTCGTCACGGCCCCTGCTGCTGTGGCCGTCGCGCCTTCGTGAAGGTCCGCGCCGACAATTTTCGCCGACCGCGAAAGGAAAATTCGCGCTCGTGGCTCTTATGGGCGCAAGACGATAGAATCCCGGGGAGAGGGAGGCAAAGCCCACGACCAAGGGCGTGAAGTTCGAGCGGCGACGCCGCATGGCCGCGTGGGTGACCGAGCACGTCATTCCCCACGAAGCGGCCGTGCGCGCGTGGCTGGCCCGCACGCGCGCGTCCCAGGAGGATATCGACGAATTGATCCAGGAATCCTATTCGCGGCTGGCGGCCTTGGAGAGCGTCGATCATATCGACCGTCCCGATGCCTATTTCTTTTCGATCGCCCGCAATCTTCTCGTCCGCCGTCTGCGGCGCGCCCGCGTCGTGCCGATCGAGGCGATCGCCGAGATCGACGCCTTTCAGGACGACATGCGCCCGTCGCCCGAGCGCGAGGCGGGAAGCCGGATCGACTATCGGCGCCTGCTGGCGCTGATCGACGCCTTGCCCGAGCGTCGCCGCCGCATCGTCCGCATGCGCAAGCTGGAAGGCTGGTCGCAGCGCGAGATCGCGGCCGCGCTGGGCATCAGCGAAAGCATCGTCGAGAATGAGATCTATCAGGGCGTGCAGGCGGTCCAGCGCGCGTGGCGCGACGGCGAAGCGCTGAGCGCGGCGCGTCTCGCCGCCTTCGAAGGCGGGGAGCGGCCGCGATGACCGGGCGGCGAGCCAGCGACATCGATGCCGATGCCGCGCGCTATGTCGCGCGGATGGACGGCGACGACTGGTCCGATGCGCAGGAGCGGGAACTCGAACGCTGGCTGGCGCGCGATCCCAGGCATGCCGGCGCGCTGCTGCGCGCCCAGGCCGCCTGGATGACGCTCGACCGGCCGTTCCCGGCGCAATCGGCGGTGCGCGAGGATGCGGGCGTCCGGGCGGGATGGAGCCGCCGGCGCGTGCTGGCGGGCGGCGGCGCGGCGGTCGCCGCGGCGGTCGGCGGCGGCGTGCTGCTGTTCGGCGGCACCAGCTATGCGACTGCGGTGGGCGAAATCCGGCGCGTGCCGCTAGCCGATGGCTCGATCGCCGCGATCAACACCGCCAGCGCCATCGACGTCAGTCTCGATGACGCGGCGCGCAACGTGCGGATCGATCGGGGCGAAGCCTGGTTCCAGGTCGCGCGCGACAAGCGGCGCCCCTTCGTCGTCGCGGCGGGCCGCGCGCGCATCCGCGCGGTCGGCACGGCCTTTTCGGTGCGCCGTCGCGCCGGGGGCGCCGACGTGCTCGTCACCGAAGGCGTGGTCGAGGTCTGGGCCGAGGGCGCGGAGGGCCATCGCGTCCGCTTGAAGGCCGGGTCGCGCGGTTTCGTCGCGGACGATGCCGCGATCGAGCAGGCGCCCGCCGCGCCGTCCGCGATCGACCGCGCGCTCGCATGGCGCAACGGCAAGGTCGACCTCGCCGGCGACCGGCTCGACAGCGCGGTGGCCGAGTTCAACCGTTACAACCGCCGCCAGCTGGTCGTCGCCGATCCCGTCGTCGCGGCGGAGCGGTTCGACGGCGTGTTCCGGACCGACGACCCCGAAGGGTTCGCGCAGGCGGTCGAGGTCAGCCTGGGGGTACCCGTCGACCTGTCCGATCCCGCGCAGATTCGCATCGGCCGGCCCGGTCTTTGAAGAATCGGCGCGCCGGAAAAGGAAAATCCGGGCCGGTGTCTCTTGTGGGGCAGGGGCGCAGGGAAGCGCCCGACAAGGGAGGGACATGATGGGGATTGGAATCGGCCGCGCCGCGCTGATGGCTTCGACCGCGATCGTCTGCGTCGCGACGGTGAGCCCGGCGCAGGCGCAGAGCAAGACTTTCGACGTGCCGGCGCAGGCGGCGGCAACGGGGATCGCGGAACTCGGCCGACAGGCGGATATCCAGATCGTCGCCGCGCGGCGCTATACGCAGAACAAGAAGACCAACGCGGTGCGCGGCGACATGACCGCCGACCGCGCACTGGCCGTCCTGCTGAACGGGACCGGGCTGGTCGCGCAGCGCACGGGGCCGCAGACCTATTCGGTCGTTCCGAAGGCGGCTCCCGCCGAAACGTCGGAGACCGACGCCGGCACCTATCGCGACGACATCATCGTGGTCACGGCGCAAAAGCGCCAGGAATCGATCCAGGAGGTGCCGATCGCGATGACGGCGCTCAGCCAGGAGGATCTGACGACGCGGCAGGTCGCGGGCGGTCCCGACCTGATCAGCCAGGCGCCGAACATCACCTTCAGCAAGACCAATTTCACCGGCTACACGATCCAGATCCGCGGCATCGGCACGCAGGCGGTGTCGGCGACGACCGACCCGGCGGTGGCGATCGCGTTCAACAACACCCCCTTTGTCCGCAACCGCTTCTTCGAGCAGGAATTCTATGATGTCGAGCGGATCGAGATTCTGCGCGGCCCGCAGGGCACGCTCTACGGCCGCAACGCCACCGCGGGCGTCGTCAACCTGATCTCGGCCAAGCCCGAATATCACCCTGACGCGTTCGCGTCGGTCGATGTCGGCAATTACAAGAACCGGCGGGTCGAGGGGATGATCAACATCCCGCTGGTCGACGACAAGGTCGCCTTCCGCCTCGCGGGCGCGCTGACCAAGCGCGATGGCTATGCCACGAATGAGTTGACTGGGAGGCAGATTGATGGACGTGACCTGTGGTCGCTACGCGCCTCGTTGCGCCTTGAACCGACATCGTGGCTGCGCGCCGATTTCGTCTACGAACATTTCCAGGAAAATGACGACCGCCTGCGTAGCGGCAAGCAATTGTGCAAGAAGGACCCGGGGCCGGACGAAGTAAATGGTATATCATTATCGTCGGAGTTGGGCGGGACATTCGGGAACAGAACGTATCTTAGCCAAGGATGTCTGCCCGTATCGCTATATTCGGATGAAGCTTTTCAGACGCCTAACGGATATGCCCTGCCATTCTATGGACCAACGGGCAATCTGGGCAATCCCGTTTACCAAAACCGCGACCCCTATGCCAGTACATTTCAATCGCGCGACCTACGCGTTATCGAATCAACCCTTGAGCCGCGATATCGAGCGAAAACAGATATCTTCGAACTGCAACTCGGCATGGACATCGGTGATACGCTGACACTGAACTCAGAAACTGCCTATAGCACGGACAGCTTGTTTTCCACGCAGGATTATAACCGCTTCAATACCAAACCCGGCGCGTTTAACCCCGACAACAGGGTTGGCGCTATCGGAGTTCGGCCTGGCACATTTGATGAAAACGGCATGTTCTGCGACCCACAACTCGGCTGCTCCGATCGATTATTGCTTGGTGATCTGTCGACAGCCAAATCCAAACAATTTAGCCAGGAATTACGTTTATCGTCGGATTTTGACGGACCGTTCAATTTTAGTCTCGGTGCCAATTATCTGCGCTACAAGACCGAAGATAGATACTATGTCTTCGTCAACAGCTTGACTCTTTTCGCATCCCAGCAATGGGGTAGCTATGCCGCTGGAAATCCATACATAGCAGGGGTTTCGGATAACAGCGAGTGCCAGGGCGCCCCCACGGGCGCACCGCCCGATCCGAGCGGTCAATATGCAATCACCAGTTGCGTCTATATCGATCCCAATCCGATCGATAGCCTGAACGGCGAGGGGCGCAATTATTTCCTAAGCCGCAATCCCTATACGCTGAACTCTTATGCAGCATTTGGTGAAGCTTATTATAATATCACACCCAACCTGAAATTGACCGGTGGTCTTCGTTTCACGGTTGACGAGAAAAAGGCGCCTCAGATTCCAAGCTGGTTGCTGGCATCGAGTGTCACCGGCGAATATCCCACAAAGAAAATTATCGCGCAGAAATGGAGTGAGCCCACCGGGCGTATCGCGATCGATTGGCAACCAGATTTGGGGTTCACCGATCACACACTGATCTATGGATCCTTCGCGCATGGCTACAAGGCAGGCGGAGCTAACCCGCCACCGCCGGTGATTGCAACCTATGGTGGTTTTGATCCCTCCACTATCGCACAGCTTCAGGGTGCACCTGAAACTTTCAAGGCCGAATATGTCAACGCCTTTGAAATCGGGACCAAAAATACATTGTTTAACGGCGCCTTAACGTTAAACCTCGGCGCCTTCTATTATGATTACAAAGACTATCAGACGTCCGAAATCGTCAACCGGTCGGCGGTAAACTCTAACTTTGATGCTGAAATATGGGGGCTTGAAGTCGAGGCCGATTGGAAACCGACGGACCGTTTGCGCTTGGGCTTCAAGGGAGGGTATCAAAAGACGCGCATCGCCGATGGGGCAAGCGCCATTGATCTGATGGATCGAACTGCTGGCGACCCCAATTATGTCGTAGTGCGACCGTTCCCGACGATCCCGTCCAACTGCATATTGCCAACCTATGTCGTTACGGCCGGAGGCGAAATCAATGTCCGTCCCGGCTATAGCAATGTTAGCCCTAACGGCATTTGTGTTGATGCCTATTATTCGGGGTTGGACCCCGTCACGGGTTTGCCCTATGTAGCCAATCCGACGTTGCAGCGTGGGCTTCAGCCAGGTACCACTGCGCCTCTGGATCCAAGATATGCGGGCTATATTGGGTTTGATCCTTCCACGGTTCCCAACGGTGGCCAAGGTATTTCCAAGGATTTGAGCGGCAACGAATTGCCCAACGCACCGCGCTACACGGCGACGGTGACGATGGATTATACGATCCCGCTCGCCACCGACTGGGACCTGACGCTGCACGGCGACTATCATTACCAGTCGAAAAGCTGGGCGCGGGTGATCAACAACAATCCCTATGACCGGCTGCGCGGCTATTCGACGGTCAATGTCGCGGCGATCCTGAACATTGCCGACAGCTGGCGGATCATGGCCTATGTCAAGAATGTCTTCAACAAGACGGCATTAACCGGCGCTTTTCTCAACAGCGATGACACCGGGCTGACTACTAACGTCTTCCTGACCGAGCCGCGTCTCTATGGTCTGCGCATCAACAAGAGCTTCGGCGAAGCCTCACTGCCCTGGGGCAGCGGCTGGCGGCAGCGCGGGCCGGGTGAACGCTATCCGGTCGAGCTGGAATTCGGCATGGGTGCGAACAGCATGACGGCCAAAAACGCCCTGTATAAGCCAGGCTTTCTGGACAGCTATCTCGAGAGCCTGCCCTTTGCCGATACCGCGACGGCGACGCAGCGGGCTGATATGGGCATCAGCCATGTCCGCGACGCCAGGATCACCTTTAACATGCCCGACGGCTGGCACGTTTGGGGAGCGTATCGCGGCAGGAAGTTCGACGCGCGGCATAAGGGCATCAGTTCTGAACAGGCGAAGGGGGGCTATGCTCAACCTTTCTTGCCCACCGATCCGCCGCGCTATGTTACCGCTGAGAATTTTGGCACCATTGAGGTCGACCAATTTGAAGATCACAGCATCGTCGATTTCATGGTGGGGAAGGATGTCGGTCTCGGCCTGATGGGAGAGGGCGGCACGTCGGCTATTGGTCTGGGGATGACCTATGCCCAGTTCCGGTCCGCCAGCGACATTGACATGGTCGGAGTTCCCGATCGCTATTTCGCCGATTACACGGAAATCAAATATCCTACCCAGCACCGCAGCCTGTACAATTCTTCTCTGGCCAGCAAACGCAAGTTTGAAGGCTTTGGCCCCTCGTTGTCATGGGAAGCGTCGAAGCGGTTAGCCGGGAACGACACGGACGGCAGCCTCGCCCTCGATTGGCGGGTCAACGGCGGCCTGCTGTTCGGAAAGCAGACCATGGCCAGTCGTGAAGAACGCGACGGCACCTATTATCACTTTGAACCCAACAGACCGAATCCGCCGCAGCTCAAGGACAGCCTCTACGACGAGCAGATCGACCGCAGCCGGTCGCGGCGCGTTACCGTGCCGAACCTCGGCGCCAGCATGGGCCTGTCCTATCGCGTCGGCGGGGTGAAGGTCGCCGCCGGCTATCGCTGGGAACGCTTCTTCGATGCCATCGACGGCGGGATCGACAAGGCGCAATCCTTCGACCGGACGATCCGCGGCGCCTATGTGAAGTTCGGCATCGGCTTCTGATCGTGGCGGCCGTCCGATCCTTTCGCTTGTCGCGCGATCCGATCGGCGGATAGGATGGCTGACATGGAACCGTTGGAAATCGTTCAGGCATGGCGGCGCGACGATCCGCGTTGCGTCGCCGACGCCAAGAGCTTCTGGCGCGAGATCGGCATGCCCGACGATGTCGCGGCGGAACGCGCCGCCGAACTGTGCGTCGTCGCCTATCTCGGCGGGCGGCTGGCGGGGGTTTCGACGGCGCGGCTGGGCGATTTCCCGCCGCTGAAGGGGCGGTTCGCCCATCTGCGGTGCGCGGTGTCGCCCGCCGCGCGGCGCAAGGATGTCGCGGCGCGGATCATCGGCCACACCCGCACGGTGCTGGAAGCCTGGGCGGCCGACCATGTGCAGGAAAATCTGCTGGGCATGGTCGCGATCCTGCAATCGGGGGAGTTGCGCGAAAAGCAGCGCGAGCCGATCTGGCCGATCTATGGCATCGACCTGACGCTGATCGGCTATACGCCGCGCGGCGAACAGGTGCGCGTCGGCTGGTTCCGTCATGCCCGCCTCGATTGAGCGGGACGAGCGCCGCGACCGCGACGAGGCGCCGGGGACGGCGGCGGCGCCCAGCGGCATCCTGTGGATCGCCTCCTACCCCAAGTCGGGCAACACCTGGACGCGGGCGTTCCTCAACAACCTGCTGAAGATCATGCAGGACGACGAAGCGGGCGCGCCGCAGAGCATCAACCGGATGACCGAATATACGCTGTGGGACATCGCGGCCAAACCCTACGAGCGCCATCTGGGCAAGCCGGTCACCGAAGCCGACCGCGACGAGATCGCGCGCATCCGCCCCGCCGTGCAGGCCGAGATCGCCGAGCGCACCGAGGGGCTGGCGATGGTCAAGACCCACCATGCGCTGGTGGCCGACCGCGGCGTGCCCGCGATCAACTTCGCGGTGACGTCGGGCGCCGTCTATATCGTGCGCAATCCGCTCGACGTCGCCATATCCTATGCGCACCACCTGGGCAGCGACATCGACTATGCGATCGGGGAGATGGCGCTGCGCAACAAGGAAACCGGCGTTTCGGACAAGAGCGTCTATGAGATCTACGGATCGTGGAGCCAGCATGTCGAAAGCTGGACCCGCTCGCCGCATCGCGCGATTCACGTCATGCGCTACGAGGACATGCTGGCCGATCCGGCCGCGGCGTTCGGGGCGCTCGCCCGCCACCTGCTGCTTGCGCCCTCGCCCGAACAACTCGCCACCGCCATCGAGCGGTCGTCCTTCGCGGCGCTGAAACAGCAGGAGGATGCGGCGGGGTTCAGCGAAAAGCCCGACAGCGCCGAACGCTTCTTTCGCGAGGGGCGTGCGGATCAGTGGCGGGACAGGCTGACCCCGCGTCAGGTTCGCGCGGTCGTGACCGCCCATCACCGACAGATGCGCCGCTTCGGCTATCTGACCGACGAACTGCTGCCGCTGCTCGAATAGCCGCCACCGATCGCGTTCCGGTCTTCTCCGCCCCACCACTGGGGAAACCTTGGGCCGATGCCATGCCTGCCCGTGCAGGCCAGCATCGGCCCGTTTTTCAGAAGCTGTACCGGGCTTCGAGACCGACGACGCGCGGCTGGCTGTAGCGGTTGATCGTCGGCGCCTGCGCGACATAATAGACCTTGTCGAAGACGTTGTTGGCAAAGGCGGCGATGCCGAACCCGCCGAATTCGACGCCGAAGCGCAGGTTGACGAGCCGATAGTCGTCGAGGTCGACCGAGGTCGGCGTCAGTTCCTGTTTGCCGCCCCATTGCGCGCTCACCAGGATATTCCCCGTAAGCATCACGTCGCGCGCGATCGGATAGCGCAGATTGAGGTTCGCCGACGCCAGCCAGTCGGGCACCTGCGCCAGGTCGAGACCCGCGTAGCGTCCGCTTTTGACCTCGCCGCCCTGACGCGAACCGCTGAGCGCGAGGCGCCCGCTTCCCGCGCCGATGTCGAATCCCTGGCTGTATTCGGCCTCGATGCCCCAGCTCTTCGCATTGCCGGCATTGGTCAGATAGCTGACCGCGGCCACCGGGCAGGTCGGATTGGTCAGGGCGCAGCCGTCGTCGACCTGCGCGATCAGGTCGCGAAGATCGGTGTAATAGCCCGCGATCGCGAAATAGCCGCGGCGGGCGGGCTGCCCCTTGATCCCGACCTCATAGCTCGTGCTGTTCTCGTTGCCGAACAGCACCTCGACCGGGCTCGGCGCGCGCGGGTCGGACAGGCGCGTGTTGAACCCGCCGGCCCGATAGCTGCTTCCGGCCTTGGCATAGGCGAGGATGCGGGGTGCGAGCTTGTAGGACAGCGTCGCATTGTAGGAGAGGTTGTCGGCTTCGATGCTGTCGTCGATGACGCGGGTCGGTCCACCGGTCGGAAGCCCGGTCCCCAGATCGTAGAGCCGGGCGCTGATGCTGCGGCTGTCGCGGGTGTAGCGCAGCTCGCCGGTCAGGTTGAGCCTGTCGGTGAGGTCGAGGCCGAGCGAGCCATAGGCGGCATAGCTTTCGAAATGGAGCCGCGCGGGCGCGACGTTGCCCGGCGATGGATTGGCCAGCGTCGGCGTGCGGGTCGTCGTCACCGAGAAGTCGCTGTCGAGCAGCATCGCCTCGACGCCGAACAGCCAGGTCAGGCGGTCGCTGCCGCCGGTGACGTGCAAATCCTGCGACAGCACGTCGGTCGTGTCGACGACATAGGAGGCGCTGCCAGGATCGATCGGCGTCGCCGGCCCGACCTGCCCGGCGGCGCGGGCGCGCGCCAGCTCCGCGGCGCTGACGCCGTCGTTGTCGAGATCATATTCGCTGTGCCGCTTGCGGAAGAAGGTCGTCGCGTTGAGCCGGGCGCCGCCAAGGTCAACGCGCACGATCGCCTGCAGCCCGTCGATGTCCTGGCTGGCGCGCGGCGCGGTGCTCCAGGGATAGCGGAAGCGATCCTGGATATAGCCGCCGGGAAAGCCCGGCGTGCCGGCCGGAATGAAGATCTGATAATGGATCGCGGGGGTCGTCAGCCGCTGCGTCTCGGCGAGCAGGACGATGTCGACGGGGCCGCGCGCGAGGCGAAGCTGGCCGCGCAGGCCGTGCCCCTTCTGCCGGTCGAAATAGACATCGTTATCGGGGTTGTAGAAGAAGCCCTTGTCCTGCTGGACCAGGTCGCCGCTGATGCGCACGGCCGCGCCCTCGCCGAGCGGGACGTTGACCGCGCCCTGCATCTGGAAGCTGTTGGTCTCGAAGCCGTAGCGGGCGCTCGCCCAGCCGGAGAGGTCGAATCCGGGCTCGGCCGAGATGATGTTGATCGCGCCGCCGACGGCGTTGCGGCCATAGAGCGCCCCCTGCGTGCCGCGCAGCACCTCGACCCGGCCGATGTCGAGCATGTCGAGGCGGCTGAAATTGCGCCCGCCGACGGCACCGCCGCCGATATAGGACCCGTTGCGATAGAGGCCGACGCTGGGGTCGCCGTTGGTCGCGCGCGCGGTCGAGGAGGCGCGGATCGATATTTCCGAGGTCACCGACGAACTGAGGTTGTTGAAGCGGATGCTCGGCTGATCGGCGAGCAGTTCGCCGCTCGTCTGCGCGCCGCCGCGATCGGTCAGCGCGGCGGCGTCGATCACCGACGCCGCGGTCGGAATGTCCGACAGACGCTCTTCGCGGCGCCGCGCGGTGACGACGATGGCGCCGTCGTCGCCCGCCTCGGACGCCGCGTCGGCCGGGAGCGCCGCGGGCGCGACGTCCTGCGCGAAGGATGGGCCGGCCATCGCGGTCCAGACCGCGGTCGCGCAGAAAAGAAGATGCGTCTTGCGTTTCATGAATCCCTCCCAAAGGCATTGTGCAATTATTATCGATAATTTTGTGCAATCGGCAAGCGCGAGTCAAGCCGGAAACATCGCGATGCCGGCGGTGGCGGTCAGCGGTCGGCGGGAATGGCGGCGGTCAGAAGATCGCGAAAGCCGCGCGCCGTAGCGGCAAGCGGTTCGGCCGCGACGGTCGACAAATCGTCGGTCGCGGCATGATGGTGGCGATGGGCGCCGAAGATTCCGGCGTGGCGGGGGTAGCCCGCCCGGACGACCTCGGCCAGTTCCCCCGCCGCGCCCTCGCCGGAGGGATAGGCCATTTCGATCCCCGGCTGCCCCTTGAAGATCCGCCGCGCGGGTTCGACCAGATCGGGCGACGTCATCAGGAAGCGATGGCTGTCCGCACTCGGCAGCGGCAGCAGGCGGCCCGGGATCTCCTGCCAGTCGCGCGTCGCGGCGTTGGCGCCCAGGTGCAGCCAGAAATCGCTCTCGCCCGGCGGCGGTGCGATCGTCTCGACCAGGTGTACGGCCCCCAGATTCTCATATTCGTGACCGCTGTTGCAGACGAAGAGCAGATTGTGCCGCGGGAAGGCGCGCGGCGCCCACCGGGCGAGTGCGAGCCAGATTGCGATCCCCGGCCCACGCTCGCCGGCGCAGTCGGTCCAGCCCGATCGCGGCGTCGACACGATGATCCAGCGCCCCGCCGATACCCGGCGCCGTCCGACGATATTCTCGGCGATCCGCCGGCCGCCGCGCCCGGTCAACCGCAGCGTCGCCTGGCCCCCGTACCGCGCGGCCTCGATCGCGGGTGCCGCGCGCTTCGGCGCCAGCAGGACGATCGGCCTGTCCGCGAGCGGCTTGTCGGCGGGGGCATTGAGCAGCAGCGCCTCGCCCGTCGGGCCGGTCGTGACGAGGATGACGGCGGCCGCCCCGCGCGCGATCGCGTCGGCGATCGGCGCCCGCGCCGCCGGTTCGAGGAGGCTGGACCAGCGACGGTGCGGCAGCCGGACGAGCGCGATCGCGCCGTCGAGGCGCCCCGCCGTCTCGGCCAGCCGCAACGGCGCGGACAGGCCGTCCGGCGGCGTGGGGACCGCGAGCGGCTGCGCGGTAGACGCAATTGCGAGGTCGCCGATCGTCAGCGTGCAAAGCGATGCCTCGAACCACGGCACCTCGAACGCCTGCCGCTCGACCGCGAAGCCCGCCGCGTCAAGCCGGCTCGCGGTCCAGTCCGCGGTCCAGCGATCGCCCGCGCCGCCCGACTGCTTGTTGCCCGCTTCGGCATAGGCCCGAACGTCCGCGAACAAGGTGTCGGGGTCGAACAGCGCGCCATCGGCCGGGGTCGCCATGGCGGGCGGCGCCTGCCACGCGATCGGTGCCGCGAACCCCGCCTTCAGCAGCGTGCGGCGGTCGGTTCGGCCGCGCTTCACGATCGCGCCCGGCGGCGGCCCGTTTTCGGCTTGCCGCGCCGCGCCTTGTACTCTGCGAGCGCCTCGGCGAAATTCTGCTGCGACGTCGCGATCAGGTCGCGCGCCACCCGGTCGGCGTCATCGGGCTCGCGGGCGACGATATGGCGGCAGAGCTGTTCGTAGAGCACTGCCGAGCGCCGGCCGACCTCTCCCTCGCCATGCGCCGCGACGAACTCGTCGGTGTAGACATTGTGCTGCCACCGGGCGAGCAGCGCCAGCCGGTCGAGCAGTTCGAGCGCCAGCGGCGCGTTGGAGCGCTTGGCGATGAAGCGGCCGATCCGGTTCGACACTCGCAGATGCTCGGCCGAGTTCGTCGTCCGCTCGGTCACATCCTTATATTCGACGAGCCGGTGCATGAGCTCGCGCCCGTCGCGGTCGCTCATCGCCGTGCAGGCGAGGCGGCAGACGACGCCGAACAGCGCCTTCCACAACTCGTAGATCTCGTCCGCGCCATGATCGTCGACGTCGATCGCGAACGCGCCGCGCCAGGGCACGACCTTGATCAGGCCGATGCTCGCGACATGGCGGAATGCCTCGCGAACGGGGGCGTGGCTGACCCCGAAGCGGGCAGCGATCTCGCGCTCGCGGAGCCATGAGCCCGGCGGAATGCGCCACGCGACGATGTCGTCGATCAGCAGCCGCGCAATGACGCGGTCCTGCGTCGGTGCATTGTCCTCGTCGCTCGTCGTGACGGCCATGATCCCCGATCGTTTCTGTTGAACGCCCCATCCTAGCTTGCGCGCCCGACAGGACAATCTTCGATTGCAGTCGCACTTATTATCGATAATAAATGCGAACACAACCCAGCGCATGTGGAAAGGGCAGGCCATGATCGGGCGTCTTCTTCTTCTGACCGTCGCCGTGGCGGCGACCCCCGTGGCGGCCGGAAGCGCGCCCGCCGCTCCCGTGCCCACGGCCGAAGGCGCGCGGCCCGGCTGCGCCGCGGCGATCGCCTATTCGGATGCGCACAAGGGGCTCGCCGTCCTCGTCATCCGGAATGGCGAGGTCGTCTGTGCGTCGCAGGACACCGCCCGGCCCCACGAACTCTGGTCCGGCACCAAGAGCCTCGTCGGCCTGATGGCGGCGGCGGCGGTGCAGGACGGGCTGCTCGCGCTCGACGAACGGGCGTCCGACACGATCGCCGAATGGCGGGACGATCCCGGCAAGGCGGCGATCACGCTGCGCCAGCTGCTCGCCATGACCAGCGGCCAGCCCTCGGCGATCGGCCGCCCGCAGGGCTATGCCGATTCGCTGCGGGTCGCGCTGACCGCGGAGCCCGGCACCCGCTTCCAATATGGCCCGACGCCGTTGCAGATCTTCGGCGAGGTGATGCGGCGCAAGCTGGCGGCCGCGGGGCGCGACGCCGATCCGCGGCGCTATATCGAGCGGCGGTTGCTGACGCCGCTCGGCGTGACGGTCGGCGAGTGGAGAAACGGGCCCGACGGGCATCCGCTGATGCCGCAGGGCCTCGTCCTTGCCGCCACCGAGTGGGCGAAAATCGGCGAGTTCGTCCGCATGGGCGGCAAGGTCGACGGCAAGCCGCTCGTCGACGCGGCGACCTTTGCCGAGCTGTTCGAGGGGAGCGAGGCCAATCCGGCCTATGGCCTCACCTGGTGGCTCCCGCGCGCGACGCCGTCCGACGACCCGGTCACCCGCTCGACCGACATCACCGATCCCGCCGCGGGGCTTCCCGCCGATCTCGTCGTTGCCGCGGGCGCCGGCGACCAGCGGCTGTACGTCATCCCCTCGCTGGGATTGACCATCGTCCGCCAGGCCCGCCTCGACGTCGCCGCGCTGCTCGCGGGCCGCAAGAGCGACTGGTCCGACCGGCGGTTCCTTGCGACCCTGCTCGCCCCCCGAAGCGCGCCGGTCGATTGAGCCGGTCGATTGAACCGGGCGAGGGCGCGCGCCCGCCTCAATCGTTCGGTCCGACCTCGGTGAACCGGAATCCGTCCTGCGTCCTGTGGAAATAATATCCCAGATCGCCGCAGAAGATCACGAAGGTCTCGCCGCCATCGGGCTCGCGATCGTGGATGGCGTTCCGGCGCGCAAGGCATCGGCGCGCCTTCGCGGCCAGGAAGCGCGGATAGCTTTCGGCGCGAAACGCGGCGGCGTCGCTGCTGCCGCCCTCATCGAGATATGGCATGAACGGGAACTGCGTCATTCCCGCGACCGCGGTCGCATCATCGGCCGCGAGCGCGGCGCGGAATCGGGTCAGGAAGGCGTCGAATTCCTGCTGCACGGCCGCGGATGCAACAGGCTCCTCCTCCGCCGACGCCGGAACGGACGAGGCGAGCAGGATGCCGGCCAGAACGCCGGGGAGCGGATTAATTTTCAACGACATCATGGTCTCGCCTTTCAGGATCGGCACTGGATATGCGGCGGCGCCGGCGCAGCATCGACCGCAACGCCGAAAACAGCAGTCCGGCGGCGGTATAGATCAATGTCGCCACGGCGATCGCGGGGATGGTGACGTCGCGCGGCTCGCCATCCTCTCCCGCGCACAGCAGGTTGCGCGTGACGCCCTGCTGCCCCGGCCTATAGCTATAGTCGCGCGACAGCGTGTCGAGGCCGCCCGGGCAGACGATGGGTTCGGCGACCGTCGACACGATCGGCGGATAGACGGCGCCGCCCGCGACCGCGAACATCATGGCGAGGAAGCCCCAGCCCGCCGCGGCGGGGAGGATGTCGAGCGGCCGGAACAGGCGCGAGCGATGCGTCTTGCGAAAATCCTCCAGCCCGGCGAGCAGGAAGATCAGGCCGAAGATCGCGGCGACGATCCCCGGTCCGATCAGCGCGCGCATCATTCTCGCTCTCCTTGCATTCCATCCGGCAACAGCGGGACGGACGGCGCCTCGCACGTGCAGGCGGCCTGTTTCGCGATCGGGGCCTCGATCGGGCAGGTGCAGAGATATTCGGCCCTGTGCCCGCATCCGGCGGCGCGATATCCCTCATAATAGCCGTCGAAGCCGGGCGAGACCCGATGACTGTCGGTCCACTGGGCGAACCGCGCGGGGTCGGCGCGGATTTCGGCGGGCGGGTCCGGAATGGGGGTCGCACGCTCGAGCACTTCGCTCCGGCGCACGCCGTCGACTTTGGTCGCCGTTACGCGTTCGATCGGGCAAGTGAACCGCTCCGCGAACGTATCGCGCGCCGCTCGCTCGCGGCTGGCGCAGCCCGCGACGGCGGCCGGGAGCAGGACCGCAAGACACAGGAGGACCCGGCGGCGTATCACAGGCCGCCCAATATCTCGGCGCGCTTGGCCTGATATTCCGCTTCGCTGATCAGGCCGCCCTCGCGCAGCGATTGCAGGTGGAGCAGCCGATCCTCGACGCTCCCGCCGCCTGCGTCGGGCGGCGCGGCGGGGCGGCGCACGATGTCGGCGTCGGTGTGCAGCCTGTCGGCCATTTTTTGCCGCAACTCGGCGAGGGACGGCGAGTCGATGCCGGCGGGACGGCGCGGCTTCAGCAGCCGAAAGAGAAACAGCAGCACCAGCGCGACGGCGAAGCAGATCAACGTGTAATAGATGGTCGCCGCGCCGATCGCGCGCAGCGTGATGTCGCGCCGCTCGCCGTCGGCGCCGATGCAATAGATATTGCGCGCGACGCCCTGCTGCCCCGGCTTGTAGCTGTAGTCCCGCGACTGAAGCTCCAGCGCCCCGTCGCAGGCATAGGGCGCGGCGGTCATCACCAGCGGCGGGTGGACCGCCCCGCCCGCCGTCGCGACCATCAGGCCGCAAAAGGCACAGATGCCGAGCAGCACCGACAGTCCGCACCCCCAGCGCGCGGCGGGCCCGGGCAAGGCGCCCTTGGCTATGCCGCGCACGGTCATGCGCCCGATCAGGCCCACGACCAATATGATCGCCGGCCCCAATAGCATCATGCCCATCATGAATATGGTCGCGTCGTTCATCGCCTGTCGCCTCATCCCACTCGCCGGGCCGCGCTCTCACAGCCCGGACAAGATGTCTGCCCGTTTGGCCTGATATTCCGCTTCATCGATCAGGCCGCCGTCGCGCAGCGACTGGAGGCGGCGCAGCCGGTCCTCGGCATCCTGCGCGGCCTCCTGACCCGCAGACGCCGAGCCCCGTCCGGCGACCCGTCCGTCGCCGTTCAGGTCCATGCCCGTCATGGCTTCCAATGCGGCGATGGTTTCGCTCGTCGCGGGCTGTCCATTGACGGTGATGCTGTCGTACATGCCGGATCGGTTTCCGCTCGCGCCCGGCTCCGCCCGGTCCCCGGCGTTGAGCCGGTCGGCGATCTGCCGTGCCCGTTCCGCGCCGCTCTCTGCGCCGGACGAGAATCGATCCCACAGGATCGCATATCTTCGCGGATCGGTCCGCTCGGCGAGGACGGGCAGAACCGCGCCGGGCATCGGCCATTGCGACAGCTTGACGATGCTCGCCTTTCGGACCGCCACGCTGGGCTGCCCCGGCACCGTGACGACGAGGTTCATCACGCACATGCCGCCGCCGCGGCTGTGATAGGGCGGCATGGAGGACGACACGACCTGCGCCGTGCCTTGCACCGGGTCGGTAAGCCTCGGCTTCGAGAATGCATCGAACAGGTTCGCGAAAAACCCCATGGCTCACCCGCCGCCCGTCATCGCGGCGAGGCAGAAGCGTTCGGGCGCGTCGGGGTCGGGCTCATGCTCCTCGCCGCAGGCGTTGCGCGTCGCCCACAGCAGCGTGCCCTGATCGGCGGACACGGCATAGGGCAGGTCGCCGCGCCATGTGCCCGCGATGCGGCGCTCGGTGCGGGTCGCCATGTCGAAGCGCACGATGCCGACGTCGGCGGGATAGGTCAGGCGCGAGCGCGCGTCGTCGAACAGGAAGGATGCCAGTTCCCACCCACCCCACGCCACCAGATAAGGCGCGCCCAGCGGCTTTCGCGTGCGGATATGGAGGTCGACGGTGCCGCGGCCCCGATCCGCCGTCCAGACCAGCCAGCCGGCATTGCCGCGCAGCGAGTCCACGGCGTCGAGGTCGTCGGAAAATTCGTCCTCGCGGTACACGAGGCCGCCCGTCACCGATTCCCACAGATTGTCCGCTTCGGCCGGCTTGTCGCGCAGGCGTCGGCTGCCCGCGACCGTCGCGGCGTAATAAGCCTGTGGGCCGTCGAGGCCGTCGCTGCCGTCACCCCACAGCGAGGCGATGGCGAACAGCGTCCCGCCGCGCCAGGCGAAGCCGGTGATCAGGGCCACGGCGTCGGCGGGATGTTTCGCGCGCGTGTCGGGAGGCGGCGTCACGGGCACCAGCTTGTGGTCTGCCACGCGATAGAGCCACAACTGGTCGGGGCCGTCGAGTTCCTGACTGGGCAGCAGGATCGCGACATGGCTGCCGTCGGGCGACAGGCGCATCCCCGCGACCGGCACGCGCCCGTTCTCGGCCAGTTCGGGCCGCGCGCGGGCGATGGGGCGAAGGTCGATCTCGCCGATCACGCGCGTCGCGACCGGCGCGGCGGCGCGGTCGCCCAATTCCTGGCGGCGGCCGAGATAAACGACCATCATGCAGTCATAGGCCTGGTCATGAACCCACGACGCGGGATCGTTCAACTCGGCGAAGCTGCGGTCGGCGGCACAGCGGCGGTCGCGCTCGCCCACCCAGTCGCGCTGCTCCGCCACCAGCGCCGCGCGCGCCGGGCCGGCCAGTTTCGCCAGCACGGCGCGATAGCTGCGCGACAGGGCGAGGTCCTGCCAGCGCAGCGCGGCGTTGGCGCAGATGAAGCGATCGACCGCGCGCGTCGCCTTGCCGCAATCGAAGCTCGCTGGAACGGTGACGGACGGCGCCGGCTGCGCGGTCGAAGGGGCCGCGCCGCCCAGCGCCAGCGCGCAAAGAAACGGGCCGCCGAGGCGTGCGCCCGATTTGTGCCGCTCAGTCATGGACGATGATGCGCGGGTCGTCGCACAGATCCTGCTGGGCGATGGGGATGGGGTCGCTGCAGCAATCCTCTTCCTTTTCCTCGAACAGGACGGAGATTTCATAGGTGCAGACGCCCGCGCCGCCGGGGATGGTGAAGGTCCGCGTGCGGCCCGGGGCCAGTCCGTCATAGCCGAAGGCGTCCGAATCGCTTTCGATGCCGTCGGGTTCGCGCAGCGCGAGTTGTTCGAGGCGGCGGCGGCTCCTGTTCGTGACCGCGACCTTCAGGTCGGCGGCGGGCGCCGCCCGCGCGGCGGTGCCGCACAGCGCGATCAACGGCCGCGCCGCTGCCGCAACGCCGTCCAGCGGATAGCGCGCCGATGATCCGGCGACGCTGACCGACATCCGGTCGTCCGCCGCCAATATCGATTCGAACGATGCGTCGAGCGGCACCTGCCCCCGCAGGCGCAGCAGGCCGTCCGCCTCCGGCGGCTGAACCGTGGCGGGAAAGGTCAGCGTCGCGCTGCCGTCGCTCAGGCGGACCGGCACGCTCGTCCCGGCCGCGAGGCGCACCGGCGGGTGGGTGATATAGGCCGACAACTCCGGAACGCCCTTGTCGCAGATGAAGTTCAGCAACGTCATGCCGCCGTCGGGCACGCCAAAGACGAGCCGCGCCTGCTGGGCGCCATGATCGACGCCATACCAGCGCGGCCGCTCGTCCTGCGCTGCGGCGGGTGCGGCCGCGAGAGCCAGCGCGGAAGCGAGCAGGATGCGCCGATACCGCCGCGTCGGCGATCTGGGAAATCCGGCCTTTGTTCGCCCTTTGCGGGTCATGGTATCTGTCTCCAGCCGGTTCGGATCAGGGGCCTGTCCGTGCCGCACAAGGCACGGACAGGCCCGACGGGAGCGGCCGAACCGGGGTGGAGGGAAGCCGATCGGCAGTGTCCCCCTGTCCGGCCAGCAGATACGCCGACGGGTCGCTGTCGACGCACCCGTTCCCGCATCAGCGTCCGGGCGCCTGCGAGGGGGCGGCGGGCGTCGGATCAGGCAATGGATGTTCGCGCATCGGAGTCTCCCTGTCCCACCGTGATGCCATGGACAGCGAAAGCCTGTCTCGGACCAGAAGGAACGCGAGGTGGACCAGACGGCACTTCGGCGATACGGTGCGCCGGACGGGAGGGGGACATGGACGCGACCGGTTTTTCCCAGATATTGTCCACCGCCTCGGTGCCGGAGCGCGAGCGGCTGCCGATGTGGCGCGAGCTATTCGGGCAGGCGATGGTCCGGCTCGACATAGAACCGGCCCGGAACGTGCCCTTTCACGCCGAAGGGACATTGTGCGCGCTGCCGGGGGCCGCCTATGCCTCGGTTTCCGCATCGCCGGTGCAGGTCACGCGGACGCACCGCCTGATTGCCGCCGATCCGGTCGAGATGCTCTATCTGATCACCGCCGACGCGCCGCTGGAACTGCGCCAGCGCGGGCGCGAGCATGTGCTGGCGGTCGGCGACTCGATCTTCGTGCGCGGCGGAGAGGTCAGTACCATCCAGTGTCGGAAGCGATGCCGTTTCACCAACATCGCGGTGGCGCAGGACGACCTGCGCGCGCTTCTGTCGGGGGCGGACGATCTGGCGATGCGCGTCGTCCCGCGGCAAAGCGATCTGCTGGGGCTGCTCCACGCCTATGTCGACATGCTGCGCCTGCGCGCCGACGCGGCGTCGGGCGTGGCGGCGGCGCTCACGGCCGGGCATATCCGCGACCTCATCGGCGCGGTCGCCGCCACGGCAGCCGAAGATGGCGCGCCGGAGCGGCCCGGCGTCAAGGCCGCGCGGCTGCGGGCGATCAAGGCCGACATCGCGACGCGCTCGTGCGATCCGCGTCTCGACATCGTGGGCGTGGCCACGCGCGCCGGGATCAGCCCGCGCTATGTCCGCCGCCTGTTCCAGGATGAGGGAAGCAGCTTTTCGGCGCATGTGCTGGGCGAGCGTCTCGACCGCGCCCATCGTCTGCTGCTGCATCCGGGGCAGGCGCCGCGAACGATCGCGGCGGTCGCCTATGCCTGCGGTTTCGGCGACCTGTCCTATTTCAACCGCACCTTCCGCCGCCGCTTCGGCATGACCCCGTCGGATCTGCGCGGCGCGGGTTGAATGCCATCCATTTCCCGTTCGTGTCGAGCGAAGTCGAGACACCCATCAGCGTGGCGCAAGGCCGACAAGTGTCTCGACTTCGCTCGACACGAACGGAACGATAGGCGGATTTACGGCCCGACGCCCTAACGGCAGCTCCGCTGCCAGTCGAAGAACACGCCTTGCCATCCCCATCCCGACTGGTGGACCACCTCGGTCAGCACATGCGCCAGATTGGCGGGGTCTGCCGCGGCTTCGCCGTCGCCCGCGATCTCGACGCGATCGTCGGCGATGCGCGGGGCGATGCGGCGCCGAATCACTTCGCTCGGCGGGGTCAGCGTCAGGCTGGCGTCATAGATCAGGTCGGCGTCGGGGTGCGTGCCGTCGCGCGGGCGCAGGCTGCTGCTCATCCGCGCCTCGCCGGCGTTCATCGGCTTGTCGCCGCGGACCAGCGACACCTCGCGCGCCCGCACGCAATGACCGGCGGAAACGAAGGTCAGCCGCACCCCGATCGTCCGCTTGCCGCCCCGAAAGTCGCGCGTCACCAGCAATTGCTGCGGCTGGTCCGCCGGGCGCTCGACGCGCAGGTTCAGCCCGGCATTTGCCAGCGATTCGATCCGCCGCTTCAGGCGATGCTCGGGCAGCGGCATGGCGCCGGGCGCGGGCGGCACCCACGCCGTCCAGGCGGCGAGCCACAGCATGAAAACGGCCATGATCGCGAAATAGGCGACGCCGAAGGCCACCATGAACCGCCATTGCGCGAACCAGTTATCGGGGCCGCTTTGCATCACGTAAACAGCGGGGACGAGCGCCCCGAACATGGTGAGCGCCCAGGCCGTGATGCCGATCTGCGAACGGTCGGTCCCCCACGCGGTCATACCCGCGATCAGCAGCGCGACCGGCAGGAACAGGATGACGATCGCGGTCGGCGTCATCCGGCCGTCGCGCAGCCACAGCCAGCCCAGCGCGCCCGCGCCCGCGAGGAGCAGCAGCAGCGCGGCGACGATCACCGGCGGGCTCGACAGCCGGCTCATCGCGTCTCGCCGCCCGTCACCCGGCCGGTGATGGCAACCGCGCCCGCCTCGATTCCGCCGGGGATGTCGCCGCGCCGGAAGCGGGGCAGGATCACGCTGTCCATGATGGCCTGCGCGGCGGCGTCGGGCAGGCGGTCCGACAGCTCGCGCCCGACCATGATCCGCGCCTGCCGTTCGTTCGGCGCGACGAGCAACAGGATGCCGCTGTCCGCCATGCCGCGGCGGTCGGCGATTGTCGCGGCAAAACGGGCAATGTCGATCCCGCCGAGCGAGGGCGTGGTGACGATGACCAGCGGATGTCCGCTTTGCTGGTCGAAGGCCGTCAATACCGCATCGAGCCGCGCCTTGCTGTCGGCGGACAGGATGTTCGCTTCGTCGGCGATGCGCCCCTGCACGATGCGGAAGGCGACGCCGCCTCCGCCTTGTCGCACGGCATCGGCGGGGCTGCTGGCGCCCAGGTCGATGCGGACGATGCGCGGCGGCTTGTCGGGGCCGTCGATCGGCACATACCGGATGCGCGCGGCCATCCCGTTCGCCAGCCGGACCGCCGGTTTCTCCTCGGTGCTGCCGCGATTGGCGAAGCCCGCTTCCAACGCGCCCCAATTGATACGGAACGCGACGGGGCCGACGGAAAAATATTCGTAATGGCTGTAAGCATGGGCGTCCGAACTCTTGCGCTTCCTGCTCACACGTTCCAGGCGCCAATCATGGATCGGCCCTTCGACCTGCCGGGCCTCTCCGTTCGCCACCGCCTGCGTGACGCGGCGGTAATCCCACCACGGCACCGCACCCGACGCGAGGACTGTGAAGACGCCGATCGCCATAAGCGGATAACTGGTCCAGCCCGCTTTGCCGAAACCCCATTTCATCACCGCGCCGGCAATGATGAATGCCAGCCCGATCAGCGGGAACTGCAAGCCCACGCTGTCATTCGCAATGTCATAGACGGTCGTATAGGTCATGGCCGCGCCCCGTTCGCGCGCCTCAATCCTTCAGATAGCGGTCGCCGCATGCCGCCATCACGGCGACCGGCGGCCCCAGCCGCACCGCCTTGGCCAGCGCGCGCATCGCGATCTCGCCGATATGGTCGTCATCCTCCGCCGGATAGACTTCGCTGTTCGACAATTGCTCGAGCTGGCCGTTGAGCTTGACCCAGGTCGCGGTGCGGGTATCGGGCGCGATATCGCTTTGCGCGAAGATCTGAAGCACCACGGTCGACAGCACATAGCATTGGATGCGCGTGTCGCGGGTATCGGGCGGCAGGCCCTTGAACGCGTTCGCCTGCGTTTCCGGGAACGCCTTGGCGCAGGGGTCGGTGTAGCTTGCGGCATTCTTGTCGGCGACGAACCTGTCCTGCAATCCCTTGTCGTGCGTGCCGATGCGCTCGATCCTGGCGACGACCCTGGCCGGGTCGTCGAGGTCGCCGTCCGTCCCGGCGAGCAGCGCGAAATGCAGCGCCTGGCTCGCGGTGTCGAGCGGGACGGACCCCTTGCCGATCTTTTCCTGCGCCAGCGCCATGGTGGCGCCATAGCAGAGCGAGGCGCTTTCCGTCCGGTCGGCGGGCAGTTGCACGTCGGGCGCGCCGCCGCAGCCGGAGAGGGTCAGGCCCGCGCAGGCCGCGATTCCCAGCGCCGCGCTGTACCACGTCGTCGTTCGGTGCGGCTTGCCATGCATCTCGATTCCCCCGCTAAACTCTGGCCTCGCGTCTGCCGACCATGGGCGCGGGATCGTCCGCTGTCATGGACCATGCGGAACCGGCATGGGATTTTACGGCACTCGCGGCCTCCGCCTCACGGGAGAGGGGCCGTGCCGGTGCGTCCGCATCGGGTTCCGCCCCGTCCGCGACGGCGGACCGCGAAGGCGCTACGATGAACCCGTGGCGCCGATCGATGCGGAGGAAAGCGAATGCCCCATGCCCGATGGATCGCGGTCGGCGGTGCGATCGCGCTGGCGGCGGTCGCCGCGCCGGCCGGGGCGGAGGATGGCGGACGCGGCGTCGGCTATGCCGCCGAAGGACCCGCCTTCGACCTGCCGGCCGACATGCGTGTCGAACGGCAGGAAACGCACGTCGCGCTCGATTCGATCCGGCTCGTCTATGTCTTCCATGCATCGACGCGCCGGACCGTGCATTTCCGCTTCGTGCTGCCCGCCATGCCGGTCGATGCCAGCCCCGACGCCATCGGGCTCGACGGGACGGGCGAGGTCACCGGGCTTGCCGCCGACCGGCGCCCGCTCAACTATCTGGACCTGTCGGTGCGCGTGAACGGCGCGCCGCTGGCGCTCTCCGGTCGCGGGCGCGCGCTGCATCGGGGCAGGGACGTGACGCGGCAATTGCTCGATGCCGCCGTGCCCCTGCTTTACCATTTGGACGAAGAGGCGCCGTGGCGTCGCCTTCCGGCCCGCACCCAGGCGATGCTCGACGCCGACGGCCTGCTCGTGCTCGACACCGCGGACTGGAGCTATCAGGCGGATTTCGAATGGGATCAGCGCTTCGAGCCGGGGGATACGCGGGTCGAGATCCGCTATGTCCCGGTCGCCGATTACTGGAGCGACATCAATTCCGCCGAATTTCCCGAGATCGCGCCCGGCGGCCCGGCGACGCGGACCTATTGCATCGACGACGCGCTGCGCCGGGCCTATTTCCGCCATCCGGCCTACGAACTCTATACGATCACCCACGGCGCGGCCGCACCGGCCGGCCGGCACGGCCGGGCCGCCCACTATCGCCTGGTGGTCGACAAGGGCGCCGCCGCCAACATGGTCGCCTTCTGTCCCGCGGCGGCCCGAAAGACCGCCCCGACGACATTCGAATGGTCCGCCGCCGACGTCACGTCGGACCGCCCTTTCGGCGCCCTCTTCTTCATCGCGCCCGATAGATAGGAGCGCGAGAGAACCCCGATCAATAGCGGGCGCGCAGCGTCAGATAGAGCGAACGCCCCGGCTCAGGAAAGCCGTCGGTCAGGCTGTATTCCTCGTCGAACAGGTTGCGCGCGCCGACGCCGACCTCGATCTTCTCGGTGACGGCATAGTCGATGCGCAGCGCCGTGTTCACATAGGAACCCGTGCGGTAATAGCGCGCCGGCTGCGATGCGGGCGTTGCGGTGAACAGCGTCCAGCGGCTCGATGCGATCTCGACGCTCGGCTGGACGTGCAGGCCCGCCAGCGGCGCCCAGTCGGCATAGATCAGGCCCTTGTGCGTCGGCACCCCGGTGGGCCGGAACCCCGGATTGGCGGCATAGGACAGGTCGCGCTTGATGACCGTGTAGTTGGCCCCGAGGTCGAGTCCGGGCGCCAGCGTCGCCGACAGCGACGCTTCGGCGCCATAATATTCGCCGCTGCCGACGTTCCGACTCTGGTTGAGGTTGGTGAGCACGCAGCCGGGAGTCGGCGTCGCGGGCGGCGTGGTCGATGCGGTGCACGGGTAGCCCGGCGTCAGGACGCCGAAGATCGCTTCGTCGACCCAGCTGTAGAAGAGCGCGCCGTCGACCCGCACGCCGCCGGCCGTCCAGCTTCCGCCGATTTCGGCGTTGGTCGCGCGTTCGGCCTTCAGTTCGGGGTTGGGGATGGCGGTGTTGAACCGCTGGCTGAAGCGCTCGAAGATCGTCGGGAAGCGCGCACGCGACGACAGGCTGGCGTGCAGCGTCAACGCGTCGCCCGCATCCCAGTCGAACCGGCCCTGCAGGTTCCAGGCGTCGGCGTCGCGGCGCGGATATTGATAGATGACCGCCGGGGTGCCCGAGGTTCCGAGCGGCGAACCGAACTCCTCGGCACGCTTGAGGTCGCGCCAGTCGAAGCTGCCGCCGACCGTGAAGCGGAGCGCCGTCGTCAGGGCAAGCTCGTTTTCGAGCGCGATGGAGAAGGTGTTTTCGGTCTGCGTCTGCCGCGGCTCGGTCGACGGCACGCCGGCCGTCGAGAAGCTCGTCTGCGCCTCGACATGCTTGTCGTGACGGTAATGGAAGGCAAGCCGCAGCGTGTCGGCGTCGCTCATCCGGAAATCGAGCTGCGCCGACCCGCCCCAGGCCTTGTCGAAATAGGGGCTGTCGAATGCGAAGGGGCGGCTCTGCGTGGATTGGGTGCGGTCGTTGAACGAGCGCAGCATCGAATCGAAGCGGTTGTAATAGGCGCGCGTCTTGAGCGTCGCGCGGTCGCCGAGCGCCGTGGTCGACAGGAAATAGATGGATTCGATTTCCCACTTCGGCCAGGTCCAGAAACGCGGCGTGTTGACGAGGTCGCTGACGTGCAGCGGCGCGTTCTTCGATCCGTCCTGCCGCGTGTAGCTGATCGCATATTCGTCGCTTTCGTCCGGCGTGAAGCCGAGCTTCACATTGGCGCGCCAGTCGCGGGTCCGCGAAAAATCGCGCTCGCCGCCGTCCTCGAGCGTCGGGACGATCGGCGTGAAGCTGTCCGGCAGATCCCAATGGTCGGTGAAGCTGCGCGCATAGCTGGCCTGCGCATACCAGCGCTCGTGCCGCGTCCCGATCAGCGCCGACGCCGAATAGCCGGCATAATCGGCGTCGTTGTCGAACGTGACCATGCCGCGCACGTCGATGTCGAGCGCCTTGGTCGGGCGCCGCGTGACGAGGTTGATCGCGCCGCCCATCGCACCCGGCCCGTCGAGCACCGACGCATAGCCCTTCGCCACCTGCACCTCCGAGATGTCGGTGGTCAGGAAGCGGCCATAGTCGAGCCGGTTGTCGGCGGGCAGATACACGCGGATGCCGTCGATCGAGAGCGGCACCTGGAACCGGTCGAAACCGCGGACGAACACCAGCCGTTCGTTGCGCGTGCCGCCGCTGTTGCCCGCGACGACGCCGGGCATCAGGTTGATCGCATCGTCGAGCGCGGTGCGGTTGAACTTGTAGATCGCCTCGCGCGACAGGCTTTCGCCGTCGATGCCGATCCCTTCGCTTCGCGGCGCGGTGACGACGATCTGCCCGAGGGCGAAGCGATCGTCGCCGGTATCCGGCGCATTCTGGTCCTGGGCCTGTGCCTGCGAGGTCGCGAGGCAGCCTGCCGACAGCAGGAGGGAGAGTATGGTCCGCATGATTTACCCCTTTTTTTCTCACCGAATCACTATATACGGCCATATATAGTGATATCGCACGGAGGAAAGATGTGATGCGCCCTTCTCTGCTTTTATTTTCCCTTGCTCTCCCACTGGCTCTCCCGCTGGCCGCCGGCAGCGCGCTGGCGCAGGCCTCGGCCGGCGCCGATCCGGCCTGTGCCGGAAAGCCGCCGGCGGCGCTGCCCGCCTCGCTCGCCGATTGGCGGACGCCCGACGCGATGAAGGCGGCGGGGAATGCGAAGACCGCGGCAAAGGCTGCGCTGAAGCCGGGGGCTGCGGTCCGCGCGACGCTGCTGCCGACGCCGAAGGTCGCCTATCCGGTCCGCCCCGAAAAGCCGGGGGGAACGGTCAGCTATGGCGGGCTGTTCCGCTTCACGGTCGCCCGCGAAGGCGTCTGGCGCGTCGCGCTCGGGTCGGCGGCCTGGGTCGATGTGGTCCGGGACGGCAAAGCGATGCGGTCGGTCGCGCACGGCCACGGCCCGGCCTGTTCGGGGGTCCGCAAGATGGTCGACTATCGCCTGACCCCCGGCACCTATACGCTTCAGGTCGCGGCGAACGGTTCGGACAGCCTGACCCTGCTGGTCACGCCGCAACCGTGAGACGGTTGTGGGCCGCGGCGGCGCTACTGCTCGTCGCGGCCGTCGCGCCCGGCTGGCAATGGCCGCAGGACACCGGGTTCGATCCGCCACCGGTGCCCGCCGACAATGCGATGAGCGCCGCCAAGGTCGAGCTCGGCCGACGGCTCTTCTATGATGCGGACCTGTCGAGCGACGGGACGCTGGCCTGTTCGAGCTGTCACGAGCAGCGGCACGGCTTCGCGGACAGCGTCGCGACGCGGTCGGGCGTCGGCGATCATGCGGGCAAGCGCAACGCGCCGGGCCTCGCCAATGTCGCCTGGCTGCCGCGGCTGACTTATGCCGACCCCGGTGCGACCAGCCTCGAAATCCAGGCGCTGACCCCGCTGCTCGGCAAAAATCCCGTCGAGATGGGGATGAAGGGACGGGAGGCGGAGCTTGCGCGGCGGCTGAAGGCGGATGCCTGCTATCGCCGGTCGTTCGCCAAAGCCTTCCCCGATTCCCGAATCACCCTTCCCAACATCGTCGCCGCGCTGGCCGCGTTCCAGCGGACGATGATTTCGTCCGATGCGCCTTATGACCGCTTCCGCCGCGGTGACGCCGCCGCGCTGACCGGGCCGCAGCGGGAAGGCGAGCGCCTGTTTCGGACCAGCGGGTGCAGTTCGTGCCACGCGGGTCCGCACCTGACCGACGCCGCCTATCATCGGCTTGGCGATCCTGCTCCGTCCGACGCGGGGCTGGTCGAGCAAACGGGGCTGGAGGAGGATCGCGGGCGCTTTCGCACGCCATCGCTGCGCAACGTCGCGATCACCGGCCCGTGGTGGCACGACGGCACGGCGACCAGCCTGGAGGACGCCATCCGGCGCCATCCGATCCCCCTGGCCGATCGGGACATCGCGGCGCTCGTCGCTTTCCTGCATGGCCTGACCGACGAACGGTTCCGCACCGATCCGCGGCTTGCGCGGCCCGATACGGCTTGCGGCAAGCGATTATGAGGTCTCGGTCTGATGTGCCGCGGGAAGCGGTTCGGACCGTATCATCCCGGCCAGGCGATCGCACGACGGCCCTGTGATGCTGGCGCGTGCCGACGCCTGTATGGCCCGATAGGCGGCAAGCACCTGCTGTCCGGTATCGGTCAGCCGGGCGCCCCGATTATGGCTCCCTCCCGCCACCGTCTGGACCAGCCGCTCGTTCCAGCAGCGATTCATGACGTCGACGAGCAGCCAGGTGCGCCGATAGCTCATGCCCAGCGCGCGGCCGGCCGCCGAAATCGAACCATGGTCCTGAATCGCTTCGAGCAGATCGGCCTTGCCGGGGCCCATCGCGATTTCGTCGCCGCACAGGAACTGGATCTTGATCTTGAAGGGAGGTTTTCCGGACATGCCGCATGATAGGCTCGAAATGGCGCCTATCGCAATCGACGTTACCATTCGCCGGGTTTCGGTCCCGGATAGCCGTGCGCAAGCCGGGGTCAGCAGGGAAGAGCGGCTCCGCCGAAACCCCGGCGCGCCCGCGCCAGCAGCACGCGGGTCGAACGCACCGCGCTGTCGAGCATTGCGGCCACGGCCCCCGTATCGGCGAACCGCCCGCCTTGGACACCCGCCCCGTCGAGCAGGCCGAGCAGCATCCGCTCGTCGGCGGACAAGGCCGCCGACTGGCCGGCGACGAGGCGGCGGCCGAGCGCCAGTTCGTACAGCATCAGCAGGCTGTCGAATGCCGGGGCGAGCATCGCGCCGCGCGCCGGCGCCAACAGCTTGTGCAGGCGCTGCTGCACCGGCGCGCCGGCGTCGCGCGCCGCCCGCCAGCATCGCAGCGCCGCCGGAACGAGCGTCGCTCCGGGGTCGGACAGGTCGGCGATCGGGGAAACCGGACGAAGCGCAGCCATGGCCTTGCCTTCCTTTGCGGGGGTGTCCGTTCCCGATATAATATTTGCGAACGATTCGCAATAATAAACTGTGCGCCGACGGTGCGATCGCCGCTTTTTATGTCGGAAGTGCGCTGGATCAATTTCGGCCGGAGCGAAACACCCTACTCTTTGCTTCCAACAGCCAAGGGGCGAATGCGGCATGTTCGACACATCACTGGCAGAGCAGATCTGGACCAAGAAATATCGCTTTCAGCCGACCGAGGGCGGCGGCGACGACAGCGTGCAGGCGACATGGACGCGCGTTGCCCGCGCCATCGCCGCGAACGAGGCGCCGGCCGAACAGGCGCGCCGCGAGCGGGAGTTTCTGGAGGCGCTGAGCGATTTCCGTTTCATTCCCGCCGGCCGTATCCTGGCGGGGGCGGGGACGGCGCGCAACGTGACGCTGTTCAACTGTTTCGTGATGGGGGCGATTCCCGACGATCTCGACGGCATCTTCGAGCATCTGCGCGAGGCGGCGGTGACGATGCAGCAGGGCGGGGGGGTCGGCATGGACTTCTCGTCCATCCGCCCCGCCGGCGCGGCGGTTCGCGGCGTCGGCGCACAGGCATCGGGTCCGCTCAGCTTCATGGACAGCTGGAACGCGATGTGCGGCACCATAATGGCCGCGGGCCAGCGGCGCGGCGCGATGATGGGGTGCCTGCGCATCGACCATCCCGACATAGAGGCGTTCATCGACGCCAAGCGCGACCCGGCGCGCTTCCGCAATTTCAACCTGTCGGTGCTGGTCAGCGACGCCTTCATGAAGGCGCTCGCCTGCGACGGCGAATGGCCGCTCGTCTTCGGCGGGGCGGTGCATCGCACGGTCGGCGCGCGCGACCTGTGGCGGCGGCTGATGCAGGCGACCTACGACGTCGCCGAACCGGGGGTCATCTTCATCGACCGGGTGAACCAGCAGAACAATCTCGCCTATTGCGAGGATATCCTGGCGAGCAACCCGTGCGGCGAACAGATGCTGCCCGCCTATGGCGCCTGCCTGCTCGGCTCGATCAACCTCGCCCGGCTGGTCCCGCAGCCCTTTTCGGCGCATGCCGCGCTCGACGAGGAGGAACTGTCGGCGCTGACCGCGACCGCGGTCCGCTTCCTCGACAATGTGATCGACATCTCGCGCTATCCGCTGCCGCAGCAGGAGGCCGAGGCGAAGGCGAAGCGTCGCATCGGGCTCGGCGTCACCGGGCTCGCCGATGCGCTGCTGTTCTGCAACACCGTTTATGGCTCGGCCGACGCGATCGCGCTGACGCAGCGTTGGCTGGGCACCATCAAGCAGGCCGCCTATCGCGCGAGCGCGCATCTGGCGGCGGAAAAGGGGCGGTTCCCGCTCTACGATCCGGCGATCCTCGACCGGCCGAACCTGCGTTCGCTCGACGAAGCGACCCGCGCGCTGGTCGCGGAAAACGGCCTGCGCAACGGCTGCCTGACCTCGATCGCGCCCACCGGCACCACGTCGCTGCTCGCGGGCAACGTCTCGTCGGGCATCGAGCCGGTCTTCGCCTACAGCTACAGCCGCAAGGTCCGCCAGGCCGACGGTTCGACGCATGAGGAGGCGGTGGAGGACCACGGCTATCGCGTGTGGAAGCAGGTGAAGGGCGATGAGGCGCCGCCCGACGCGCTGTTCGTCAGCGCGCAGTCGCTCGACCCGTCGGACCATCTGGCGATGCAGGCGGCGGCGCAGCCCTTCATCGACAGCTCGATCTCCAAGACCGTCAACTGCCCCGAGGACATCGATTTCGAGGCCTTCGTCGACATCTATTCGGAGGGCTATCTGCTCGGCTGCAAGGGGCTGACGACCTATCGCCCGAACGACACGACCGGATCGGTGCTGAGCGTCGCCCCGGCGGCGCCCGCCGCGCCCGCGGCCGAGGCCGAATTGCAGCCGCGCCCCGAATCGCTCCACGGCACGACCTACAAGATCAAATGGCCCGACAGCGCCCATGCCGTCTACGTCACGATCAACGACATCGATAGCGGCGGGACGCGGCGCCCGTTCGAGATCTTCATCAATTCCAAGAATATGGAGCATTATGCATGGACGCTGGGGCTCACCCGGATGATATCCGCGGTGCTGCGCCGCGGCGGCGACATCGCCTTCGTCGCAGAGGAACTGAAGGCGGTGTTCGATCCGCGGGGCGGAGCGTGGATGGGGGGCCGTTACGTTCCGTCCCTCCTCGCGGCGATCGGCGACCTGTTCGAGCGGCATCTGGAGGCGCTCAGCGGCCGTGAGGGGCCGCGTCCCGATCCGGTCGACGGCACCCCGGCCAAGGCGCGGGTCGCGGTTCCCGCGATCTGCCCGCAATGCAGCGCGGCGGCGGTGCAGCGCACCGAAGGCTGCGACAAATGCCTCGAGTGCGGCTATTCGCGATGCGGCTGACCGGCCGGGCCTGACGCCCCGCGCGGAGCGTCACGCGGGGCCTGCGGCCGGGGTCAGGCGGCGAGGCCGCAGGCCAGCGCGCCGATTCCGCGCGGGTCGAGGATTTCGATCAGCGTCAGCGAATGCGAGCGGATGACCCGCGCCTTGCGCAGGTTGGTGAGTTCGCGGCTCACCGTTTCCTTGGTCAGCCCCAGATAGTCGGCGATATCGCCCCGGCTCATCGGCAGCGGAACCAGGTTCGCCCCGTCGCGGCCGCGGAATCCGGCGCGGCGCTGAATATCCGACAGGAAGCCCGCGAGCCGTTCCGCCGCGGTCTGGCGGCCGAGCGTCACCATCCTTTCCTGCGCGATGGCCAGTTCGGCGGCCGCGCGCCGATAGCGCGCCTCGGCCAGCGCCGGATAATGATCGACGAACCATTCGAACCGCCGCTTCAGGACGCGGCACAGGGTCGTGTCGCCGATCGCCTCGGCCGCGAAGCCGTGGCTTTGCTGCGTCTCGAAGCCGACGAAATCGCCCGGGAACAGAAAGGCGACGATCTGCCTGCGTCCGTCCGACAGGATCGCGTAAAGCTTGACGACGCCGCTGGTCAGGCTGAACACGCAGTCGGCGGGGTCGCCCTGGTGGAACAGCGTCTGCCCGGCGGTCAGGTGCAGCCGGCCCCCCTGGTTGCGGAAATCGGCCAGCGTCTCGACATCCAGCGCGCGGCACAGGGCCTCGGCGCTGACGTCGCAACTGCGGCAGGGGTGGTCCTTCGACAGCATCGCGCGCTTCGTCATGATCGGCTTTCCCGCGGCATGTTTCTCCCTGCCGCTCGCCCAACGGGGCGGCTTTCGCAATCGCAAATCGCCGTCCGATTGATATGAATCAAGTGCAGGATGCGCGGCCGCCCGGACGCCGCGCGCCGGTCGTTTTCGCTCTTTCCCGTCGCCGCCTTTTCGTCAGGTCGAGGCGGCGTGCAGCCGGGCCGGCCAATAGCGATGCCCGGCGATTCCGTGCCAGAATCCGTTGGAAAAGGGCGCCCCGATATCGAGGGCCTCGATCCGCTCGGCCGCCTGCGCGGCATCGGTGCGCCCGGCGGCGCGGTCGGCGAAGATCGTCGCCACCGCCACCATGTCGACGCCGTGCGGCATCAGGCGATAATGGTCGATGCCCATCGCCCGCATCTCGTCCAGCTCGGCGATCAGGTTGACATAGCTGTGCGACAGGGTCTGGATGCCGTTGATCGCCAGCATGTCCTGGCCGTCGAGGGTACGCAGCGGCATGCCGTCGGGGTCTTCGCCGCAGACGAACTGGCAATCGTCCTTGGTGCGCCGGTGCGCGCGCGCGTGGTAGCAGCGGGCCGAGACCGCCAGCGAAGCGCGTCCGAACACCTGCACCTCGGTCGCTGCGCCGAGGTCGGCGGCGGTCCGCGCCAGCCCCTCGGCCGCGCCGCGCGGCAATTCCGCGGGCAAGGTGAAATGCGCCGCCCCGGCGCGCGCGAGATACGCCATCGAGCGTTCGTTGTAGACGTTCATCATCGGCCCGATGCGGTGCGGCCGGCCGCTGGCTGCCGACAGGCCGGCGGCGTTGTTGATCTCGACCGGATAATCGGTCTGCGCGCACAATTCGGTGATCGCCCGGCGTTCGCGCGGCAGCACCACCTCCGCCAGCGTCGACAGCACGACCTGCTTGCCCGCGCGTTCGAGCCGCTCGATCACCTCGGGATAGTGGCGGTCGAAGAAGGGGCTGCGCTTCGAACAGACGACTTCGCCCAGATAGACGGTGTCGATCGGGGCCTCGTCCGCGATCCGGGCATAGAAATCGCGCTTCCGGTCCGCGTCCCAGTGGAACAGGATCGGGCCGAGGGTCAGTTTCGCCGTGGACATCGCCGTCACCGCCATTTCTTGGTCGCAAAGGCGCCGTGGGTCTGCTTCTGCCCCTCGGTCAGCGCGATCAGGTCGGCGGATGGCGGCGTCTGCCCGGCCATCACCGCGTCGATCGCGGCGCGAAAGGCGCCGACCACCGCGCCGACATAGGCGCGCGACCGCTGCCGCCCCTCGATCTTGAAGGCATCGACGCCCGCGCCGATCAGGCTGGGCAGCATGTCCATCAGATTCAGGCTGACGGGCTCCTCGAAGGCGTAATAGGGATCGTCGCGCACCGGCGCGCGATACCGCCCCTTGCAGATCGTCGGATAACCCGCCTGCTGCCCGGCCTCGAAGCGGTCGATGACGTGACAGCCCAGCTGCGCGGTGAGGGCGCCGTTCTCCGCCCGCTGATAGTGGACTTCCGAAGCCGGGGAACACACCCCGTCCATGTTGGTCGAGCGGCCGACGGCATAGTTGGTGAGGCTGCACCGGCCCTCGACCATCAGGCCGTGATTGCCGAACACGAACGTCTCTATCTCGCACGGAATCTCGGACTTGAGCTGGCGGATTTCGGGCACCGTCAGGATGCGGGGCAGCACGACGCGCCGGACGCCGAACCGCTCGCAATAATAACGGATCGCCTCGGGGCTGGAGGCGGCCGCCTGCACAGACAGGTGCAATCGGCAGCCGGGATGATGATCGGCCAGATAGGCCGCCACCCCGATGTCGGCGACGATGAAGGCGTCGATGCCCATCGCCGCCCCGTCGTCGGCCGCCTGCTTCCACAGGTCGAACCGGCCCGCCGGGGGAAAGGTGTTGAGCGCGAGCAGCACTTTCGCGCCCCTGGCATGGGCATAGCCGACCGCCGCCTGCATCTCATCGGGCGTGAAGTTGAGGCCGGAGAAGTTGCGCGCGTTGGTCGCATTCTGGAAGCCGCAATAGACGGCGTCCGCCCCGGCATCGACCGCCGCGCGCAGCGTCGCGGGGGTTCCCGCCGGACAGATGAGCTCCGGGCTGCCGGTCATCGGCCGCCCCCGCGGTTCGGCCGGGCGTGGCGCCGGCGCAGCAACGCCCAGGCGATCCGGCTGGCCGGTCCCAGCGCGTCGGCCACCCGGTCCGCGATCGACCCCTCGACATCGTCGATCGCGTTGCGCAGGCACACCACCGCCTCCAGATCGCCGCCGATGTCGAGGTCGCGCGAGAAGAAGAGCGCGTCGCCGTCGCGCTGGGCGTCGATCAGACCCAACAGGTCGCGGAGGCGGCCCGATATGCGCGTGTCGTGCGGCGGCTCGGCGCGGCGCGGCCAGGCGACCAGTTCCGGCCGGTCGGGGTCCGGCCGCAGCAGCAGCACGAAGGGCAGGTCGCGGGCGTCGATCAGGAATCGGCTGTGCCGATGCGGGCCGAGCCGCTCGAACAGTTCGGGAAGCGTGCGCGTGACGTCGCGGACGATCCGGTTCAGGATCGGCTGGATCATCACCCGTATCGGCGAGGGCGGAGGCGACCGAAGCGGCTCGAACCGCCGGCGCGGGGGAAGGGTGGGCGCGATCAACATGCGGCACGCCTATCACGCCGCGCGACACCCGGAGTGACATGGATCAAGCGGCTCGCATATGGCGGGCGGCGAAGCGGGTTTGCGCGGGCCACCGCTATCCCTCGTCATGCTGAACCTGTTTGGCAATTATCCCTTTTCGACAGGCAACCGTTCCCCGGCGAAAGCCGGGGTCCACGCGGCGCAGCACTATGCCATCTGGACCCCGGCTTTCGCCGGGGAACAGCTCCTTACTTGCCTGACGGAATCCCTGATCTGACCCCGCGACAAGCACCGCGTAAACCGAAAAGGCGGACCGTGGATGCTGAAACAAGTTCAGCGTGACGGATGGGGGAATGACGACGGATTCCACTGAACCCACCACCGTGGCCCACGCGCCGTTGACCGCTCCGACCGGGCGTGGAAGGATCGCAGGGTGATCGCCGCTCCCATGCCTCTTGCCGCCGTCCCGTCCCTTGGCCTTTGAGCGTCCCGCCATCGTGATCGCGGCGGGCGGGGATGGCGCGCGCATCGGCGGCGGCAAGCCTGCGCGGATGCTCGGCGGGCTGCGGCTGATCGACCATGCGGTGGCGTGGGCGCGCCGCCACGGCGATGCGGTCGCGCTGGCGGTGCGGCCCGGCGACGGCGATTGGGGCACCGGCTGTCCGCTCCTGTTCGACGGTCACCGCGATATCGGGCCGATCAGCGCGCTGGCGAGCGCGTTCGATCATGCGCGCGCGCAGCGCCGCCCCGCCGTGCTGATGATCGGCTGCGACATGCCCTTCCTGCCCGACGATCTGGTTGAACGCCTGTCGTCGGCGCTGGACGGCCACGGCGCCGCGCTTCCCGTCAGCCGCGGGCGCCTGCATCCCACCGCCGCGCTGTGGCGACCCGACAGCGGCGCGCTCGACGCCTATGTCGCGCGCGGCGGCCAGTCGTTGCGGCGCTTTGCCGGAGAGGTCGGGATGGCCGAAGTGGCGTGGGACGCCGCCGGGCCCGATCCCTTCGCGAACATCAACGATGCGGCGGCACTGGCGGCGGCCGAAGCGCGGATCAGAACGCCAGCGCGCTGACCGGTGCGCCGGGCTCCAGCGCCGCCTGGTCCGGCGGGCAGCGGATCAGGCAGTCGGCGACGGCGAGCGCCGCCTGCGCGCCGCTGTCCTGATTGCCGAGCGGCGTCAGGCCCGCCTCGTCCCATCGCGCGCGCGCGAAGGTTTCGCGCGAGCCCGTCGCGGGGAGCGGGGCGGCGAGCGGAAGCGTCCGCCAGCGTAGCGCCCGCTCGACGCCGCGCGCCTGCAACTGCGCGAGCAGCGGCACCAGGAACAGCCGCGCCGTGACCATCGCCGACGTCGGATTGCCCGGCAGGCCCAGCACCCATCGGCCGCGCGCCCGGCCCAGCCACACGGGCTTGCCGGGCTTGATCGCGACCTTGGCGAACAACAGGTCCAGCCCGTGCGGCGCGAACATCGGTTTGGCGAAATCGCGTTCGCCCACCGATGCGCCGCCCGTGACGATCACCACGTCGGCCTGATCGAGCGCGCGGTCGGCCAGCGCCTCGAGCGTCGGCAGGTCGTCGACGCCCGTCGCGCGGCTCACGACCAGCGCGCCCTGTGCCTGCGCCATCGCCATGACGCCGAAGGTCACGCTTTCGGGAATCGCATCCTCGCGCTCCAGCGCGCTGCCCGGCGGCGCCAGTTCGTCGCCGGTGCCGACGATCGCGACGCGCGGCTGCCGGATCACCGCCACCTGCGCGGTGTCGGCCGCGGCGGCGGCGATCATCGCGCGCGGCGTCAGTTCCGTGCCGGCGTCGAGCAGCAGCACCCCCGCCGCGAAATCGCTTCCCGCCGCGCGCACGTGCCAGCCGGGGCCGTATCCTTCGGCGAAGATGACGCTGTCGCCTTCGCGCCCGGCATATTCCTGCATGATGCAGCGGTCGGCGCCGTCGGGCATCGGCGCGCCGGTGAAGATGCGCACCGCCTCGCCCGGCGCGACGCGCCCCGCGAACCCCGCCCCGGCACGCGATTCGCCGATCACGCGCAGCGGCGCCCCCGGCTGCATGCCCGCGTCGACGATCGCATAGCCGTCCATCGCGGCGACCGCCCGGCGCGGCGCGGCGGCGCGCGCGCGCAGCGGCTTGGCCAGCGTGCGACCCGCCGCTTCGGCCAGATCGACCCGCTCGGCGGCGAGCGGCCGGACCTCGCGCGCGATGCGCGCCACCGCGTCGTCGAAACCCGTCATGGCTTGCGCATCGCGCCCGATCGCCCGCCATCCTTCGCCGTCACCCGGATCGCCTCGATCGTCATCGTCTTGTCGACCGCCTTCAGCATGTCGAACAGGGTCAGCGCGGCGACCGAAACGGCGGTCAGCGCTTCCATCTCCACCCCGGTCTGCCCGCTGGTGCGCACCTCCGCCCGGATGCTGAAGCCGGGCAGGCTGTCGTCGATGGCAATCTCCACCAGCACCTGCGACAGCGCGAGCGGATGGCACAGCGGGATCAGCTCGGCGGTGCGCTTGGCGGCCATGACCCCGGCCAGTTCGGCGGTGGCGATGACGCTGCCCTTGGGCGTTTCGCCGGCGCGCACCTTGTCGAGCGTCGCCGGCGCGCAGAGGAGTTCGCCCCGGCTCTCGGCCCGGCGCGTCGTCACCGGCTTGTCGCCGACGTCGACCATGCGCGCGCGCCCGGCGGCATCGATGTGCGACAGGTCGTTCATGCGCACAGTCCGGCGAGGCGCGGCACCTGTCCGGCGATCGAACAGGGACGGTGGCGGCTGTCGAACTCCGCGGCGAGCACGAGGTCCCACGCATCGCGGCAGGCGCCGGTCGAACCGGGCACGCAGAAGATGAAGGTATCGTCCGCCTGGCCCGCGAAGGCGCGCGATTGCAGCGTCGATACGCCGATGGTTGTCATGCTCGCCTGGTGGAAGACGACGCTGAACCCGTCCATCACCCGGCGCAGCAGCGGCATCACCGCCTCGGGCGTCACGTCGCGCGGCGTGAAGCCGGTGCCGCCGGTGCTGACGATGATGTCGATGCCGGGGTCGGCGATCCACGCCGCCATCCGGTCGCGGATCGCCTGCACCTCGTCGGTGACGATGGCGCGCGCGGCGAGCTTGTGGCCGGCCGCCGTCAGCCGCCCGGCGAGCAGCGCGCCGGAGGTGTCGGTCTCCATCGTGCGCGTATCCGACACGGTCAGCACCGCGATATGCAGCGGGTGGAAGGTCAGGCTGTCGTCAATTCCGGGCATGCGTCATTCCCATGTTGCGGCTTCCCAGCGCGCGACGGCCGAACGGTCGGCGTCGGTGGGTTCGATCCAGCGGCTTCCCTCGGGCGCCTCCTCGCGCTTCCAGAACACCGCTTCGGTCTTCAGCCGGTCCATCAGATAGTCCGCGGCCTCGAAGGCGGCGCGGCGGTGCGCGGCGGCGGTGGCGACGAAGACGATCGCCTCGCCGGGCAGGATGCGCCCCGCCCGGTGCACGACGAGGCTGCGGGTGATGCGAAAGCGCGCCCGCGCGTCGGCCGCGATCGCCCGCATCGAGGCGAGCGTCACGCCGCGATAGCTTTCCAGCACCAGCGAGGCGAGCGGCGCGCCGTCCTTTGCCGCGGCGCGCGCGTGGCCGGTAAAGCTGACGACCGCGCCCTCGCCGGAGAGCGAGGCCGTGAATGCCGCCAGCCGCGCCGCCGGGTCGATCGCGTCCGGCGTCAGTTCGACCTCGCCGGTCATCCGCCCGACACCGGCGGGAAGAGCGCCACGAGGTCGCCGGGCGCGACCCATGCGTCGCGCGGCGCCACGACCTCGTTGATGCAGGCGCGGATGCGGCCGCGCGCCAGCGGCTGCCGCAGCGCGGGATGCGTTTGCTCAAGCGCGGCGAGCATCGCCGTCACCGACAGGCCCGCATCGGGAACGGCGATCTCGACGACCCGCCCGCAGGGGTCGGCCAGCCGTCCGCACAGTTCAATCTGCAACCGGGCTTCCTTTCCGTCCGTCATGTCAGCCCCCGATGGATGCGAGGTGCGGCGTCGCGCCGCTGTTGTTCTGGTGCAGCCGGTGCGCCGGCGCCTTGGTGGCGGTGAGCGCGCGGATGCGTTCGATCAGCGCCTCCGCGTCGGCATCCTGCTGCAAAAGCGGCCGCAGGTCGAGCCCCCCGTCGCCGAACAGGCACAGATGCAGCTTGCCGTCGGACGCAATGCGCAGGCGGTTGCAGCTGGCGCAGAAGTCCCGGGCATAGGGCGCGATGATGCCGATCCGGCCGCGCGAGGCGGGGTGCGCATATTCGACCGCCGGCCCGGCGCCCGCCGCGCGCGGCAGCCGCCGCCAGCCGGCCTGCTCCAGCCGGTCGATCACCGTCTGGCCGGCGAGGTGGCGCGCCTTGAAGAAAGCGGTGTTGTCGTTGGTGCGCATCACCTCGATGAAGCGCAGCGACAGGTCGCGCTCGGCGATGAAGTCGGTCATCGCCGCCAGTTCGTCGTCGTTGACCCCGCGCATCAGCACCGCGTTGATCTTGATGCTGTCGAACCCCGCCGCGCGCGCGGCCTCGATGCCGCGCAGCACCTCGGCCAGCCGGTCGTGCCCGGTGATCGCGGCGAAGCGGGCCGGATCGAGCGAGTCGACGCTGATGTTGATCGCGCTCACCCCCGCGTCGCGCCACGCGGCGGCGCGGTCCGCGAGCCGATAGCCGTTGGTGGTCATCGCGATCCGGCGGATGCCGGGCACCGCCGCGATCGCGCGCGCCGCATCCTCGAAATCGGGGCGCAGCGTCGGCTCGCCGCCGGTCAGCCGCACCTTCCACAGCCCGAGCCGGGCGAAGGCGCCGACCGCGCGCCGCATCTCCGCCACCGACAGGTCGGCCGGGCGCCCGTGCCGCTTGCGATAGCCGTCGGGCAGGCAATAGGTGCAGCGAAAGTTGCAGACGTCGGTCAGCGACAGGCGCAGATATTCGAACCGTCGCCCGATGGCGTCGGTCAGGCCGCGGTCGCCGTCCGGCGCCGTGGTCAGCCGGTCGCGGATGCGCTCGATCGTCACTGCACCAGCGGCCCGTCGGCCATCGGCAGCGCGACGCCCTCGACCGTCGTTTCGCTGGCGATGATGGACAGATATTGCGCCATGGCGCGGCGCGTGCTCGCTTCCTCCAGATAGTCGCGGATCGTCGCCTCGACCGCATCGAAGGGAAGCTGCTGCCCGTCGATCCGCCGCCCGGCCCGCACCACATGCACGCCATAGGGGGAGCGCACGGGCTCGCGGCACAACTCGCCTTCGCCAAGGCCGAACAGCGCCTGCTCGAACGCGGGCACCGTCTGGCCGCGCCCGATCTGGCCGAGGTTGCCGCCCTGCGCCTTCGACGGGCAGGCGGAATGCTCGCGCGCCAACGCGGCGAAGCAGGCGGGATCGGCCTCGATCTTGCGGATCAGCATCCGGGCGTCGCCGACCGCCAGCCCATAGGCGAAGGAATCGGCGGGGTCCGCCGACAGCAGGATATGCTCCGCCTCGATCAGCGTCTCGCTGGCGAAGCGGTCGCGGTGGCGGTCGTAATAGCGGCGCGCCTCCACGCTGGTCGCTTGGGGGACGCGCACCGCGCCGGCCAGCAGCGCGTCGATGCGGGCGTCCTCCTCGGCCAGCGTGCGGCCGTCGGCGTCGGTGCGCTCGTCGGCCACGATGCCCTGGCGGTCGGCCTCGTCGAGCAGCAGCTGGCGGATGACGAGCGCTTCGGCGGCCGCCGTCCACGCGCTGTCGGCGTCCTGCGCCGGGTGGTTCTGCGCTTCGGCGGCGATCGCGGCGGCCGGGATTTCCACCCCGCCGACCCGCACCGCGGCGCGTTCTAGTGTGTCAGCCATGGCTCATGCTCCGCCGCGACCGGACGATCTGATAGCCGCCGCGCCACAGATAGCGCACGGGGGCCGAGAGCATGTGGACGAGGCGCGTGAAGGGGAAGATCAGCAGGATCGTCAGCCCCAGGAACAGGTGCGCCTTGAAGATCGGGTGCACGTCGGCGATGTAGTCGGCGGCGCCCGCGCGGAAGGTGAAGATGCCCTGCGCCCAGTTCATGAACTTGACCATCTCGCTGCCGTCGAGGTGCCCCGCCGACAGCGGGATGGTGGCGAGGCCGAGCGCCAGCTGGATCCACAGCAGCAGGATGACCATATTGTCGCTGAAATTCGATGCCTTGCGCACGCGCGGATCGAAGAAGCGGCGGTGGATCAGCATCGTCGCGCCGACGATCGCCATCACCCCTGCGACACCGCCGGCGACGATCGCCAGCAACTGCTTCGCGCCGTGGCTGATACCGAGCGCATCGAACAGCACGATCGGCGTGAGCAGGCCGACCAGATGGCCGAAGAAGATGAACAGCACCCCGATATGGAACAGCACCGATCCCCACATCAGCTGCCTGCGCCGCAGCAGCTGGCTCGACCCCGACCGCCAGCTATAGGGCTCGCGGTCGAACCGGATGATCGAGCCGATCGCCAGCACCGCCAGCGCGATATAGGGATAGATGCCGTAAAACAGATTGTTGAGAAAGGCTTCCATGGCTCAATTCCTTGCTGGCGTCGGGGCGGGCGAAAGCATGCGGTCCAGCATGCCGCCCACCTGCGGGCAGGGGGCATTGGGGTCGGGCGCGGCGTCGGCGGTGAAGCGGATTTCCTCTTCGGCCCATTGCCGGTCGAGCGCCTCCAGGTCGGCGGGGTCGTCGACGGGCGACAGCGCCTTCTGCGCGTCCTCGTCCTGCTCGACGCCGGCGATGTCGCAGAGCAGCGCGAGCAGCGGCGCATAGTCCGACTCGCGCTCGGCCAGCCGCGCCGCCAGCGCGACCAGCACCACGCCCGGTTCGGCCAGCGCCTCGCGCGCCGCCTCGGGCGGCAGCGTCGAGCAATAATCGAGGAAGAGCGGCAGATAGTCGGGCAGCTCGTTCCCCGTCGGCTCCAGCCCCGCGCCCAGATAGCGTTCGCGCAGGTCGACCATCGCCTGGCCGCGGTCGCGGCTTTCGCCGTGGACATGCTCGAACAGGTGCAGGCTGTGCGCCCGGCCGCGGTCGAACAGCTCGACATAGGCTTCCTGCGCGGCATAGATGTCGCTCGCGGCCAGCCGGGTCAGCAGCGGGTGAAGCCGGCGAACGGTGTCCGGCGGCAGGTCCGCGTCGGCCGCCAGCCGCTCGCGAATCTCGCCGCAGACGGCCTGCAGTTCGGGCGTCGGATATTGCAGCAGCAGCGACAAGAGGTGCAGCGCGCGCATCAGAACACCTCCGTCGGCGTTTGCAGCTTCTTGCGCGCCGGGGCGCCGAACAGGTTCGTCTCGCTGGTCCCGCTCGAACAGCCGTTGCCGAACGAAAAGCCGCACGATCCGCGCTCGTCGAACATGTCCTCGGCATCCTCGCGGTGGCCCGTCGGGATGACGAAGCGGTCCTCATAGTCCGCCAGCGCCATCACCTTGTACATCTCCTCGATCTGCGCGCCGGTCAGGCCGACGGCCGAGGCAATGCCCTCGTTCCGCACGCCCTCGACGGTCTTCGCGCGCATGTAGCCGCGCATGGCGAGCATCCGTTCGAGGCAGCGCGCGATCGGCTCCTCGTCGCCTGCGGTCAGCAGGTTGGCGAGATATTTGAGCGGGATGCGCAGCGACCGGACGTCGGGCATGCCGTTGTTGACCGAAATCTGCCCCGCGGTCGCCGCCGAGTTGATCGGCGACAGCGGCGGCACGTACCAGACCATCGGCAGCGTGCGATATTCGGGATGGAGCGGGAAGGCGACCTTCCATTCCATCGCCATCTTGTAGACGGGCGAATGGCGCGCCGCCTCCAGCCACGCTTCGGGGACGCCGTCCTTGCGCGCCTGTTCGATCACCGCCGGATCGTGGGGATCGAGGAAGATGTCGAGCTGCGCCTGATAGAGGTCCTCGACGTCCTCGACGCTCGCCGCTTCTTCGATGCGGTCGGCGTCATAGAGCATCACGCCCAGATAGCGGATGCGCCCGACGCAGGTTTCGGAACAGACCGTCGGCTGCCCCGCCTCGATGCGCGGATAGCAGAAGATGCACTTCTCCGACTTGCCGGTTTTCCAGTTGTAATAGATTTTCTTGTAGGGACAGCCCGACACGCACATGCGCCAGCCGCGGCATGCCTCCTGGTCGATCAGGACGATACCGTCCTCCTCGCGCTTGTAGATCGCGCCCGACGGGCAGGCCGCGACGCACGTCGGGTTGAGGCAGTGCTCGCACAATCGCGGCAGATACATCATGAAGGTGTTCTCGAACTGGCCGTAGATTTCCTTCTGGACGCCCTCGAAGTTGTAATCCTCCGACCGCTTCGCGAATTCGCCGCCCAGTATCTCTTCCCAGTTTGGGCCCCATTTCACCTTTTCCATCCGTTCGCCCGAAATCAGGCTGCGCGGCCGCGCGGTGGGGAAGGCCTTGCTTTCGCCCGCCTGCTGGAGGTGGGCATAGTCGAAGGTGAAGGGCTCGTAATAATCGTCGATCTCGGGCAGGTCCGGGTTGGCGAAAATCTTGGCCAGCAACCGCCATTTGCCGCCCATGCGCGGGCGGATCGAACCGCCCGCGGTGCGGACCCAACCGCCGTTCCAGCGCTTCTGATTCTCCCAGTCCTTGGGATAGCCGATGCCGGGCTTGGTCTCGACGTTGTTGAACCAAGCATATTCCATGCCTTCGCGGCTGGTCCACACATTCTTGCACGTCACCGAACAGGTGTGGCAGCCGATGCACTTGTCGAGGTTGAGCACCTTGCCGATCTGGGCGCGAATCTTCATGCTACCGTCTCCCCTTCGGCGAGGGCCCCTTCGAGCCAGTCGACCTTCTGCAATTTGCGGACGATCACATATTCGTCGCGGTTGGACCCGACCGTTCCATAATAGTTGAAGCCATAGGCCAGATGGGCATAGCCGCCGATCATGTGCGTGGGCTTCAGGACCGCGCGCGTCACTGAATTATGGATGCCGCCGCGCTGTCCGGTCAGCGGCGATCCGGGGACGTTCACGATCTTCTCCTGCGCGTGATACATGAACAGCGTGCCCTCCTTCATGCGCTGCGAGACGACGACGCGCGCGACGAGCGCCCCGTTGCTGTTGAAAACCTCCACCCAGTCGTTGTCGACCAGCCCCGCCTTGGCGGCGTCGACCTCGCTCATCCACACGATCGGCCCGCCGCGCGACAGCGTCAGCATCAGCAGATTGTCGGTGTAGGTCGAATGGATGCCCCATTTCTGGTGCGGGGTGATGAAGTTGAGGATGACGTGCGGCGCATCCTTCGCCTCGTCGATCATCGGCTTCACCGCCTTGGTGTCGATGGGCGGGCGATAGACGCAGAAGCCTTCGCCGAAGGCGCGCATCCACTTGTGATCCTGATACAGCTGCTGCCGCCCGGTCAGCGTCCGCCACGGGATCAGTTCGTGGACGTTGGTATAGCCGGCGTTGTAGCAGACATGCTCGCTCTCCAGCCCCGACCAGGTGGGGGAGGAGATGATCTTGCGCGGTTGCGCCTGGATGTCGCGGAACCGGATCTTCTCCTCTTCCTTGGGCAGCGCCAGATGGGTGTGGTCGCGCCCGGTGTTCTGCGACAGCGCGCCCCAGGCCTTCACCGCGACCTCGCCGTTGGTTTCGGGCGCGAGCATCAGGATCACCTCGGCCGCGTCGATCGCGGTGTCGATCCGCGGCAGGCCCTTCGACACGCCTTCGTCGAGCACCGCGCCGTTCAGCGCCCGCAGATTCTCGACCTCGTGGTCGGTGTTCCAGCCGATGCCCTTGCCGCCGTTGCCCAGCTTCTCCATCAGCGGGCCGAGCGACGTGAAGCGCTTGTGGAGATTGGGATAGTCGCGCTCGACCAGCGCGACGGTCGCCATCGTCTTGCCGGGGATGGGCTCGATTTCGCCCTTGCCCCAGTCAGCGACGTCGAAGGGCTGCGCGATCTCGTTGGGGCTGTCGTGCTGGATGGGGGTCAGCACCACGTCGTGCTCGACCCCCAGCACCTCCGGCGCGACCTCGGAGAATCGCTTGGCGATGCCCTTGTAGATTTCCCAGTCGCTGCGCGATTCCCACACCGGGTCGACCGCGGCGGACAGCGGATGGATGAACGGGTGCATGTCGGACGTGTTGAGGTCGTCCTTTTCATACCAGCTCGCGGTCGGCAGCACGATGTCCGAATAGACGCAGGTCGTCGACATGCGGAAATCCAGCGTGACCAGCAGGTCCAGCTTGCCCTGCGGCGCCTCGTCGCGCCACACGACTTCCTTGGGCTTCTGCCGGCCGGCCTCGCCCAGGTCCTTGCCCTGGACGCCGTGCGCGGTGCCAAGCAGATGCTTCAGGAAATATTCGTGCCCCTTGCCCGACGAGCCGAGCAGGTTCGAGCGCCAGACGAACATGTTGCGCGGCCAGTTGGCCGGATTGTCGGGGTCGAGGCAGGACAGTTCCAGCTCGCCCGATTTCAGCGCCGCGGCGACATAATCCTTCGCCTCCTTGCCCGACGCCCTGACCGCCTTGCCCACGTCCAGCGAATTGGTCTTGAGCTGCGGCGCGGACGGGAGCCAGCCCATGCGCTCGGCGCGGACGTTGTAGTCGATCAGGCTCGCGTCCCAGTCGCCCTCCGGCGCGGTGGGGGACAATATCTCCCCGACGTCCAGCGTCTCGTAACGCCACTGGTCGGTGTGGGCATAGAAGAAGCTGGTGCCGTTCATGTGGCGCGGCGGCCGGTTCCAGTCGAGCGCGAAGGCGAGCGCGGTCCAGCCCGTCTGCGGCCGCAGCTTCTCCTGCCCGACATAGTGCGACCAGCCGCCGCCGGACTGGCCGACGCACCCGCACATCACCAGCATGTTGATGATGCCGCGATAGTTCATGTCCATGTGGTACCAGTGGTTCAGGCCGGCCCCCAGGATCACCATCGACTTGCCCCTGGTGATCTCCGCATTGTGCGCGAATTCGCGCGCGATGGTGATGATCTGGTCGGCGGGCACACCGGTGATCCGCTCCGCCCACGCGGGCGTGTAGGGCATGTTTTCCGCATAATCGCGCGCGACATTCCCGCCGCCCAGCCCCCGGTCGAGGCCATAATTCGCGCAAAACAGGTCGAACACCGTGGCGACATAGGCCTTGCCGTCCTTCAGCGCCATTTCGCGCACCGGCACGCGGCGGGGCAGCACGTCTGAATGCTCGGTGCCCTTGAAATGGTCATGCTCGCGGTTGCCGAAATAGGGAAAGGCGACATCGACGACATCGTCGTGATCGCTATCGAGGATCGCGGTCATGCGCAGGTTCGTGTCCGCGCCCCGTCCGTCCTTTTCCTCGAGGTTCCACTTGCCCTGCTCACCCCAGCGGAAGCCCGCCGAGCCGAGCGGTGCCACCGGTCGGCCGGTGTTGGCGTCGATCGCCACCGTCTTCCATTCGGGGTTGTTGGCCTCGCCGAGCGCATCGGCGAAATCGGATGCGCGCACCAGCCGTTCGGGGACCAGCCCGCCCTTGCCGGGCACAAGCCGGACCAGCATCGGCATGTCCGAATATTTGCGGCAGTAGTCCTCGAAATATTCGGCCTGCCGGTCGAGGTGGAATTCGCGCAGGATGACATGCCCCATCGCCATCGCCAGCGCGGCGTCGGTGCCCTGCTTGGGATTGAGCCAGAGGTCGGCGAACTTGGTCGCCTCGGCATAATCGGGGGAGACGACGGCGACCTTGGTGCCGCGGTAGCGCGCCTCGGTCATGAAATGGGCGTCGGGCGTGCGTGTCTGCGGCACGTTGGAGCCCCACATCATCAGGAAACCGGCGTTGTACCAGTCGGCGCTTTCGGGGACGTCAGTCTGCTCGCCCCAGGTCTGTGGGCTGGACGGCGGCAGGTCGCAGTACCAGTCGTAGAAGCTGAGGCAGGTGCCGCCGAGCAGCGACAGATAGCGCGCGCCCGCGGCATAGGAGACCATCGACATCGCCGGGATCGGCGAAAAGCCGACGACGCGGTCGGGACCGTGGGCCTTGACCGTATAGGCGTTGGCGGCGGCGATGATCTCGTTCACCTCGTCCCAGGTCGACCGGACGAAGCCGCCATGGCCGCGGATCGCGGTGTAGCTCTTGCGCTTCGCCGGATCCTCGACGATCGACGCCCAGGCGGCGACCGGCGTGCGGATCGCGCGCGCCGTGCGCCACAGCTTGAGCAGGCGCGAGCGCACCATCGGATATTTCAGGCGCTGCGCCGAATAGATGTACCAGCTGTAACTTGCCCCGCGCGGGCAGCCGCGCGGTTCGTGGTTGGGCAGGTCGGGCCGCGTGCGCGGATAGTCGGTCTGCTGCGTTTCCCAGGTGATGATCCCGCCCTTGACGTAGATCTTCCACGAACAGGAGCCGGTGCAGTTCACGCCGTGCGTCGAGCGCACGATCTTGTCGTGCTGCCAGCGCTTGCGATAGCCGTCCTCCCAGTCGCGGCTCTGATTGGTGGTGACGCCGTGCCCGTCGGCAAAGCTTTGCTTCGTCTTGCGGAAGAAGGTCAGGCGGTCGAGCAGCTGGCTCATGCGGAAACTCCCTGGGTGAGGGTGGATGGGGCGACGGGGGCGGGAACGCGTCCCCGCTCGATATCATACAGCAGTCCGCCGCGCCGCGTGTAGACGAACCAGGTCAGCGCGGCGCAACTCGCATAGAAGGCGAGGAAGCCGATCAGCGCCGCCAGCGGCGACCCCGTCGCCGAAATGGAGGAGCCGAAGCTCTTGGGGATGAAGAAGGCGCCATAGGCCGCGATGGCGGAGGTAAAGCCGACGATCGCCGCCGATTCCTTCTCCGCCTGCCGCAGTTGGTCGGCTGCGGACAGATGCGGCATCAGGCGCGGCACCTCCAGCCGCATGATGTTGGGGATCATCTGGAAGGTGGAGGCGTTGCCCACCCCGGTGACAGCGAACATGAACACGAACATGCCGAGGAAACCCCACCAGCTTTCGGCTTCGAGCGCATAGATCACGCCGACGACGCCGGCCATCATCAGCAGGAACACCCACAAGGTGACCCGTGCGCCGCCCCAGCGGTCGGAAATCCAGCCGGTCGCCGCACGACTGATCGCACCGACGAGTGGGCCGAGGAAGACGAACTTCAGGACGTCGATATCGGGGAACTGATGCTTGGCGAGCAGGGGAAGGCCTGCGGAAAAGCCGATGAACGACCCGAACGTGCCGGTATAGAGCCAGCTCATCAGCCAGTTGTGCTTGCGCTGGAAGATCACCGCCTGCTCGGCGAAGCTCGCCTTCGCGTCGGCGATGTCGTTCATCCCCAGCCAGGTGAGGATCGTCGAGGCGATGATGAAGGGCACCCAGATGAAGCCCGCGTTCTGGAGCCAGAGCTGGCTGCCGTCCGTGGCGATCTGCGGCGTGCCGCCGAGCGCGCCGAACACCCCCGCGGTAATGACGAGCGGGACGCCGAACTGCATCACCGACACGCCCAGATTGCCGAGGCCCGCGTTGACGGCCAGCGCGCTGCCCTTCTGCGCCTTGGGAAAGAAGAAACCGATATTCGCCATCGAAGAAGCGAAATTGCCCCCGCCGAACCCGCACAGCAGCGCCAGCACCAGGAAGATGAAATAGGGCGTCGCGGGATTCTGCACCGCATAGCCGATCCCGAACGCGGGGATCAGCAGCGATGCCGTGCTCAGCGTCGTCCACAGCCGGCCGCCGAAGATCGGCACCATGAAGCTGTAGAAGATGCGGAAGGTCGCGCCCGACAGGCCGGGAAGCGCCGCGAGCCAGAAGAGCTGGTCGGTGGTGTAGTTGAAACCGATCAGCGGCAGCTTTGCCACGACCACCGACCAGACCATCCACACCGCGAACGCCAGCAGCAGCGCGGGCACGGAAAGCCATAGGTTGCGGTGCGCCACTTTCTGGCCGACCTCCTTCCAGAAGGCGGGGTCTTCGGGCTGCCACTCCTTGAGCACACGCGGCGAGCCGGTCGCGGCGTGAACGGCCTGCTGCGCCTTGACGCGCTCGGCATGGACCTTCGCCAGTTCGGGGAAAGGCGGCAGGGTGGTCGCTTCGGCGGCTTCGCGCTCCATCTGGCGGACCGCCGTGTGCATCCAGATGAAGGCGACCGCCACCAGCAGGAACAGCACGACGAAGCAGCTCGTCCAGATGCCGGTCAGGTCGCTGACGGCGCCGAAGACGATCGGCAGCACGAACCCGCCCAGCCCGCCGATCATGCCGACGAGACCGCCGACCGAGCCGACATGGTCGGGATAATAGACGGGGATATGCTTGTAGACCGCCGCCTTGCCGAGCGACATGAAGAAGCCGAGGATGAAGATCACGACCACGAAGGGGACGAGCCCCATCGAAGTCGAGAAGCGGATGTCGCCGTGGATGCCGTGAACCGTATAGTCGGTCGCCGGATAGGAGAGCATGAACAGCAGCACCAGCGACATGCCGAAGGTCATGTACATGACGCGCCGGGCGCCGAAGCGATCGGACAGCATGCCGCCATAGGCCCGGAAGACCGAAGCGGACAGCGAGAAGGCGGCCGCCAGCATGCCGGCGACCTTCACGTCGACGCCGTAGACTCCCATCAGATATTCGGGCAGCCACAGCGCCAGCGCGACGAACGCGCCGAAGACGAAGAAGTAATAGAGCGAGAAGCGCCAGATCTGCTCATTCTTGAGCGGGGCGAGCTGTTCCCGGAACGAACGCGGCGGAGTGCCGCTGCGTCGCCGGGCCGCGAGCGCCGGGTCGTCCTTCGCGAACAGGAAGAACAGCACCGCGACCGCGGCGAGCCCCGCCGCCCAGAACTGCGCCACAGCCTGCCAGCCGAGCGCGACCATCACCCAGGGCGCGAAGAATTTGGTGACTGCCGCCCCGACGTTCCCCATTCCGAAGATACCGAGCGCCGACCCCTGTTTTTCGGGCGGATACCATTTGGACACATAGGCGACGCCGACCGAGAAGCCGCCGCCCGCGACACCCATCCCCAGCGCGGCGAGCAGCATCAGCGGATAGGTTGCGGCGTGCGACAACAGGAAGGTCGCCCCCGCCGATGCCAGCATGGTCAGCGGAAAGACGATCCGGCCGCCGAACTGGTCGGTCCACACGCCCAGAAAGACGCGCACCAGCGACCCGGTCAGGATCGGCGTGCCGATGAGCAGGCCGAACTGGGTCTCGCTGAGGCCGAGCTCCCTCTTGATCTCGATGCCGACGATCGCGAAGATCGTCCACACCGCGAAACACACAGTGAAGGCGACGGTGCTGAGCGTCAGCGCGCCGTTCTGCTGGCTTCGGGTCGGTTGCACCTGTGCTGTCGATGCCACTTTATTTTCCCCTTCGGGCATATGGTGGCCGTACCCATGCCGACGGGGCCGAAAAGCGCCGTTGACCTGCGTCAAACTTCGTCGGCATCAGCGGTAAAATCGCCCCCGCCTGATGCGGCGCAATCCAGACTTCGTCGAAAGCTGAAAATAGGGTGATAATAGTCAATCGAATGATTGACATTGCGCAATCATCTACGTAGCCGAGGGTGATGCGCAGCGAAGAAATCCCTGAAATCGCGACCCTGCCGATGTTTGCGGCGATGCAGCCCGAATTACGCGATTCGGTCTTTGCCGCCGCCTTCCTTCAGGTGTTTCCGCCCGCCCTTCGTCTGTTCGAGGTTGGCGCGCGCGCCGATTTCCTGCATATCCTCGTCGACGGGCTGGTGGAACTCTATACCGCGAGCGCGGGACGCGAGGTCACGGTTCAGCTGGTGCGGCCGGTTTCGAGCTTCATCCTGGCCGCGGCCTATACCGATCAGCGCTATCTGATGTCCGCGCGGACGTTGTCGGCGTCGCGCATATTGATGATCCCGTCCTCGCTGCTGCGCGACGCCATCGTCCGCGACAGCGCATTCGCGCAGAGCGCGCTGACCGAAATCGCATTGCGCTATCGCACCGTGATTCGCGCCCTCACCGACATGAAGGTCCGGCAGACGCTCGAACGCCTCGCCAATTTCCTGTTGCTGGAAAGCAAGGCGCAGGGCGGTGCGGCCCAATTCACCCTGCCGGCCGAAAAGCGCGTGATTGCCTCGCTGCTCGGCATGGCGCCGGAAAATCTGTCGCGCGCCTGCGGCGCGCTGGCCGATCATGGGGCGCTGATCAACGGACCGACGGTGCGGATCGTCGATCGCGCGAAGCTCACCGCCCTTGCGCGGCCCGACATGGTCATCGACGACCAGTGACTATCGGGTCGCGCAAGGTGCGAAGGAATTGGGGTGGGATCGCAATAGGCCGAAGGACCCCACCCCGCCCGCTCCCCTGAAGGGGAAGGGGAATATCGTGCCGGCTGGGCCTGTCTCTAATAACGCGCCTCGATCGACAGCCACGCCTTGGTGGTGTCGCTGGCGAATCGCTGCGCATCGTAATGCGACAGCTTGAAAGAGGTCGTGATCCGCCGCGTCACCGGCACGGTCAGCCACGCCCCGGCTTCGCGACCGTAGTTTCGGCCGCCGTGCGTCGCGTTGAAATCGTGCCACTGCAAACGCAGCGTCGCCGGCGCATCGGTGAACACCGGACCCAGACGCCATTGCAGATCGCCATACAGGTCGCGCAGACCGTCGGCGGGCGTCGTCAGGAAGCGGTCGGTCCAGCCGTTGAACGCATGCAGCGTGGCGAGCGGGGTCTGAAGCGCCGTCGTGCCGTCGCCCTCCAGCCGTTCATAGCCGACGCGCGCGACGACCGGCCCGACCCCGAGGCCCGGCTCGATCAGCCAATAGTCGTGGCCGATGCGGCGCGGATTGGCGCCATGGCTTCGCTGATGCGCATATTCGCCGGCCATATACAGCTTGACGCCGCCGTCCATGGCATGATCGCCCGCGAAGCGGACGCCCAGCGTGCGTGACGACAGGGCGGGCGCGGCGGGCAGGTCGAGCCAATAGCCATAGGCGGTCAACGTGCCGGCGGTCGGCACCGTCGCCGAGCCGCGCAACAGGTGGATGTTCGAATCGCGCCAGATTCCCTGCGGCGAATCGGGCCCGAACACGCGGTTGACCCGCCAGCTGTGCACATAGTCGATCCGCGCGCCCGCCGCGGGTGCGATCCCGACCCGCACCGCGTCGAGCGTCTGGTCGTTCTGGCGCCAGTCGACGCTGCCGACCCAGCGCTGGTTGTCGAGATTGACGGTCTGCCGTCCGGCGACGACGTCGAGTTCCCGCGCCGGCTGCCAGCGCACATAGGCCTGGTTGAGCAGGACGTCGGTCGGGTCGGGCACGGCCGGATAGGCGGTGCGGCCGTTGACCGTGTCGTTATAATCCCTGGGGCCGAGTCGCACGACCGCCTCGCCCTCGACCAACGCGCTCAGCCCGTTCCAGACCGCGGTGCGCAGCCCGGCGCGCAGCCGCAGCGTGGATGCTGTGGCCGACTGGGCGATGTCCGCCTGATCGACCGTTTCGAGGCGATAGCGGGCGTGCAGATAGGGGGTGATCGGGTCGGGCGAGGCGGGCGATACCGCGGGCGCCGATGGCGCGGACGTGCCCTGTGCCGCGGCGCTCGACCATGGCGTGACCGATCCGATCAGGACCATCGCCAGTCCATGGCGCCAGATCAGGGATGAGGATGCGGATCGGTTCTGTATCATGGCGGCGCTCTTGCACCTTCGCGCGCTTTAGGAATTGATATCCGTCAATTGCGGTCGGGAATATCGACCCGGACCCGTCTCAGCGTCCGATCAGCGCGAGGAGGCGGTAGGCGGCGACGATACGGTCGGCCTGTGCCACGGCCTCGCCAACCGCCGCCGCGGTTGCCTCGCGCTCGGCGTCGAGCCAGTCGAGCTGGGGTTTCATGCCCACCCGAACCTCGTGGCGGACGCTTTCGCGCGCCTGGTCGGCGGCGAGCCGCTGCCGGGCGGCGGCGGCTTCGACCAGTTCGGCGGTCCGAACATCCTGAAACGCGCCGATCGTCTGTTCGTCGACGGCGGACCGCGCCGCGCGGACCCGGGCGTCGGCCGCCCGGACGGCGCCGTCCGATTCGGCGATCTTCGCCGCGACGCGCCCGCCGGCGAACAATTGCCAGCGCGCGCGCACGCCGACCGTGGCGCCGTCGGCGCGGTAGTCGGGGAAGAACTGGTCGCGCAGCGTCGATCCTTCGGCGAAGGCTCCGACCGTGGGCAAGCGTTCGGCGCGTGCACCCCGCGCCGCCGCGCGCGCGGCCTCCAGCGCCGCCTCGGCCTGAATAAGGGCGGGGTTGTTCGCGCGCGCACTGTCGAGGGTCTCGTCGAGCGACGCGGGCATCGCCGGATTCGCCGGAAGCGGCCGCAGGTTCTGCGGCGCAAGACCGGTCAGGTTGGCGAAGCGCGCGTCCGCCGAGACGGCAAGGCCGCGCGCGCGTTCGAGCGCCGCCTGCGCCTCGGCGAGGCGCGCGGCGGCCTGGGCGACGTCGGTGTTGGGGCTTTCGCCGGCAGCGAAACGAAGCCGGGCGTGACGCTGGATTTCCTCCATCTGCCCGACCATCTGTTCGTAGAGCGCGATCATGTGCCGCGCCGTCAGTACGTCGCCATAGGCGCGGACCGTATCGACGACGATCCGGCTGCGGGTCATCGCCTCGCCGGCGCGCGCGGCCTCGCTGCCCGCCTTCGCCTGCGCGATCCCCGCGCCGACCCGGCCGCCCGTGAACAGCGGCTGCTCGATGACGAGCTGCGCGGCGCGCGGAGTGACGGTCGCCGCCGGAAGGCCGAAATAGCCCTGTGGGTCGAGCCGCCCCTGGCCGATCGTCCCGCTCAGCACCGCGCTGGGCAGGCCGTGACCCTTGGCCTCGGCAATGCGCGCGTCGGCGGCGTCGGCATCGGCGCGCGCAGCCTCGATCTCGGGCGCGTGGGTCATGGCGGCCGCGATCGCTTCTTGCAGCGTCGTCGCCTGCGCAGGCATGGCGACGCTCGCGAGCAGGCCGGCCAGCGTGGGGAGGGCGATCGACCGCACGGACATCACCGGAAGGCGGCCCCCGGACGCACGCCGAACGCCTTGAACAGCCGGGCGGCAGGGCAGAAGCCGGTAAGGCTCGCCTGGAGCATGTTGAGGCCGGCGAAGGCCGTCAGCGCGATCCACCACGGATGCACGGTGAGCGACAGGGCGACGCCGATCAGCACGACGCATCCGGCGAACGCCATCACGGCACGGTCGAGGGTCATCTTTGCACTCCTTCTTTTGCGGACAGTCAGAAACGCAACTTGCGGATACCCATGACGTGAAGCGCCAGCTTCTCGTAGAAGGGTTCGCTCTCGCCCCGGCGGATCTTGCGCAGGAAATATTTTTCGAAGCCGATCTTGGCGAGATGGACCCATTTGCCGCTTGCCGACCAGTTGACGTTGCGCGGCGGAATCTGCGGCTGGGCGACGAAGGCGACGCCGCCGTCGCCGAAGTCGGCGAGGCACACGGCGTTCCACGTCGCCTCGGCCGCCGGTTCCTTGCCGTCGAGGATTGCCGCGATGTTGGCGGCGATCGCCGTCACCATCGATTCGATCATGAAGCCGGTCTTGGGAACGCCGACCGGCACCGGGGTCGGACCCGTCGGCGGAATGGCGACGCAGACGCCGAGCGCGAAGATTTCGGGAAAGGCGGGGTTGCGCTGGCAACTGTCGACGATGACGAAGCCGCGCGGATTGGTCAGCCCCGCGATGTCGCGGATGGCGGGGACGCCACGGAAGGCAGGGAGCAGCATCGAATAGCCAAAGGGCAGGTCGTGCGTTTTCCTGACCGCGCCGTCCTCACCCACTTCTTCGACATGCATGACATCGGGCTCGACCCCGGTCACGCGCGCATTGGTGATCCATTTGATGTGGCGCTCGCGCAGTTCGCTTTCGAGCAGCGACTTGGTGTCGCCCACGCCGTCGAGGCCGAGGTGCCCGATATAGGGTTCGGCGGTGACGAAGGTCATCGGCACCTTGTCGCGAATCTTGCGGCGGCGGAGTTCGGTATCGAGGATCAGCGCGAATTCGTAGGCCGGGCCGTAGCAGGAAGCCCCCTGGACCGCGCCGACGACGATCGGCCCGGGGTTTGCGACAAAGGCGTCGAACGCATCGGCCGCGTCGGCGGCATGGGCGGTCTGGCAGATCGAGACGGTATGGCCCTGCGGCCCCAGCCCCTCGATTTCGTCGAAGGCGAGATCGGGACCCGTTGCGATTACAAGATAGTCGTAATTGACCGATGTTCCGTCCTTGAGTTCGAGTCGCTTCTCTTCGGCATGAAGCCGCCGGGCACCCACCGCGGAAAAGCCGATCTTCTTCCTTTCGAACACGGGCGGGAGATGGATCTGGATTGCCTCCGGTTCGCGCCAGCGCACCGCGACCCAGGGGTTGGAAGGCACGAAACTATATGTATCCGTGTCGGACACCGTCATCACGTCGGCGCGATTTCCGACTGCCGCCCTGATCTCGTATGCGGCGAGCGTGCCGCCAAGTCCGGCGCCCAATATCACGATCAGCGGCTTGTCCATCTGCAATCCCTCCGTCCCATATGTTGACTATATAAGATTTACATATTATATGCAACTATCAAGTCAAAAGGGGGAAAATCCATGTTCGGGTTGCGAAAGCGCGACGCTCACCGCGAGGTCGGACCCGCCGAGCTGCGCGCGATGCTGGAGGCCGGCCGGGCGCTCCTGATCGACGTGCGCGAGGCGGGCGAGTTCGCGACCGGCCATATCGCGGGCGCAGTAAACATGCCGCTGTCGAGCTTTTCACCTCGTAATATCCCTGATCCCGAAGGGCGGACGGTCGTGCTGCAATGCGCGGGCGGGCGGCGCTCCGGGCAGGCGCTCGATCAATGCGCGCGGGCGCGCAGCGCGATCGATACGCATCTCGCAGGCGGCATCGCCGCGTGGAGGAATGCCGGGTTTCCGGTGGTCGGCGGCTGAATGTCGCCGCGAGAAGGGATATAGCGGGATGGGCAAGGGCTATTGGTTGGCGGGCGCCGTTCTGGCGCTATCGGCCTGCGGCGGCGAACCGGAGCGCGGCGCGGCGGCCGCGGCGCTTCCCGCCGGTACCACCCTACGCCTTGCGGACGCCCAGATCGCCGACATGAAGGCGGTGGGCGCGGAGATTGCTACGCGCGATCAGGCCGAGGCGTTGGCGCGCATAGCCGGCACGCTCGTCACCCTATCCGTCCGCGAAGGCGACACGGTCGAAAAGGGCCAGCGCATCGGTATGATCGTCGATTCGCGGCTCGGTTACGAAACGAGTGCTTATGGCGCGCAGGTCGCCGCCGCCCAGGCCGAGGCCGCGCGCGCCAATGCCGATATTGCCCGCATCCGCGACCTTTACGGGCACGGAGTTTATGCAAAGGCGCGGCTCGATCAGGCGGTGGCTGCGGCGCGCGCCGCCGATGCGCAGGTCGCGGCGGCGCGCGCGCAGCAGGGCGCGAGCGCCAGCGTCGCGGGGCAGGGCGCGGTGCTCGCACCCGCGAGCGGTCGCGTGCTTCGCGCCGATATTCCGGCGGGCTCGGTCGTCGCGCCGGGCATGTCGATCGCGACCGTCACCGCGGGCCCCCCGGTGCTGCGCCTGATGTTGCCCGAATCGGCCGCCGGGCAGGTTCGTCCCGGCGCTCGGGTGATCGTCGGCGATATGGGGTCGAACGATGCGGGCGCGCCTTCCGGGCCGCGCGAGGGCAGCGTGACGCAGGTCTATCCCGCGATCACCGGCGGGCGGGTCCGCGTCGATGCGACGCTGCCCGGCCTCGACACCCGGTTCATCGGCCGCCGCGTGAGCGCCTCGGTCGAGGTCGGGACGCGTCGGGCGCTGGTGGTGCCGCGTGCTTTCGTCACCACGCGCTATGGCATGGATCAGGTCCAGCTCGTTACCGGCGGCAAGCGGCTGAGCATGGTCCCGGTCCAGATCGCCCCCACCACCGATCCGGATCGGGTCGAGATATTGAGCGGCGTGGCGGCGGGCGACACGCTGTTCGCTCCCGGAAAGCCCGTCAAGGCCGTGCGCCCATGAACCTCGGCATCTCGGGCCGCCTGACAAGGGCGACGATCGCGTCGCCTTTGACGCCGCTGTTCCTTCTCGCTGCGATCGCCGTCGGCCTGCTCGCCCTCTTCTCCATCCCGCGCGAGGAGGAACCGCAGATCAGCGTACCGATGGTCGACATCCAGGTGATGGCCCCCGGCTTCTCCGCCGCCGATGCGACCGAACTGGTCGGCATTCCGCTCGAGACGATCGTCAAGAGCGTCGACGGTGTCGAGCATGTCTATACGCAGGCGCAGGACGACGGAGTGATGGTGACGGCGCGCTTCCTCGTCGGGTCGAACCCCGAGGATGCCGCGATCCGCATCGAGGAGAAGCTGCGCGCCAATTGGGATCGGAAACCCGTCGGCGTTCCCGATCCCAAGGTGACGGTGCGCGGCATCAACGACGTGCCCGCGGTCGTCCTGACGCTGTCGCCGAGGCCGGGCGCCGCGGGGCAATGGAACGACGGCAGCCTTTACGAACTGGCGGCGAAGCTGCGCACCGAGGTCGCCAAGGTCGACGACGTCGGGCTGACCTTCCTCGTCGGCGGCCGTCCGGAGGAAATCCGCATCGCCCCCGACCCCGCGAAGCTGCGCCAATATGGCGTGCCGCTGGGTAGCGTGGTCGAGGCGGCGTCGCAGGCCAACCGCAGCGTTCCGCTCGGCACCGTCCGCGAGGACGGCAAGGCGGTCGGCGTGACTGCGGGCCGCACGCTGGCGTCGGCGCAAGAGGTGGGGCTGCTGACGGTGCGGTCCGCCGGCGGCGCTCCTGTCTATCTTCGCGACGTCGCGAGCGTCACACAGGGGCCGCGTGAGGATCAGGCGCGGGCGTGGCGCTGGGCGAAGTCGGACGATGGAACCGGGGACGGCAAGTGGGACAGCGCGCCCGCTGTCAGCATCGCTTTCGCCAAGCGGGCGGGGGCCAACGCCGTTGTCGTCTCCGACGCCATCCTCGAACGCGTCGAAGGCCTGAAAGGCAAGCTGATCCCCGACGGCGTCGAGGTCGCCGTCACCCGCAACTATGGCGAGACGGCGAACGAAAAGGCGAACGAACTGCTGTTCCATCTGGCGCTGGCGACCGTTTCGATCGTCGCGCTGATCGGCTTCGCCATCGGCTGGCGCGAGGCGGCGGTGACGGCCGTGGTCATTCCGACGACGATCCTGCTCACCATGTTCGCGTCGAACCTGATGGGCTATACGATCAACCGCGTCAGCCTGTTCGCGCTGATCTTCTCGATCGGCATCCTCGTCGACGACGCGATCGTGATGATCGAGAATATCGCGCGCCACTGGGCGATGGATGATGGTCGCAGCCGCGCCCAGGCAGCGATCGAGGCGGTGGCGGAGGTCGGCAACCCGACGGTGGTCGCGACGCTGACGGTCGTTGCGGCGCTGCTTCCCATGCTGTTCGTTTCCGGCCTGATGGGCCCCTATATGGCGCCGATCCCGGTCAACGCCTCGGCGGCGATGATCTTCTCCTTTTTCGTCGCCGTCGTCATCGCGCCGTGGTTGATGATCCGCTTCGCCCGCAAGGCGCTGGTCCACGGCCATGACGAAAGCGGCGGCAGGCTGGGGCAGCTTTACGCCCGCGTCGCGCATCGCGTGATCGACACGCGGCGGTCGGCGCGCAATTTCCTGATCGCGGTCGGCGTCGCGACGCTCGTCGCCTGCTCGATGTTCTATTTCAAGGCGGTTACGGTGAAACTGCTCCCCTTCGACAACAAGTCGGAGGTTCAGGTCGTGGTCGACATGCCCGAGGGGACGGCGCTCGAAAACACCGGCCGGGTTCTGGAGGACGTCGCGGGGATCGCGCGCACGCTGCCCGAGGCGATGGCGATGGAGCTTTACGCGGGCACATCGGCGCCGTTCAACTTCAACGGCCTCGTCCGCCATTATTTCCTGCGCGCGCAGCCCGAACAGGGCGACGTGATGGTGACGCTGCTTCCAAAGGGCGACCGCAGCCGGTCGAGCCATGAAATCGCGCTGGACCTGCGTCAGCGGTTGAAGGCGCTGAAGCTGCCGGACAGCGCCTCGATCAAGGTGGTGGAAACGCCGCCGGGGCCGCCCGTGCTCGCGACTCTGCTTGCCGAAGTTTACGGCCCGGACGCCGCCACGCGCCGAAAGACGGCGACCGAACTGGAGGCGATCTTTCGATCCATCCCCTTCATCGTCGACGTCGACAACAGCTTCGGCGCGCCGCGGCCCCGGCTCCGCCTCGACATCCAGCGCGACCGCGTCGATTATTACGGGCTGTCGCAGCGGCAGGTCACCGATAGCATCGCCATGCTGATGGGCAGCCAGACGGTGGGCTATGCCCCGCGCGGCGACGGGCGCACGCCGCTTCCGATCACTATCGCGCTCGAACAGAAGGACCGGAGCTGGACGCAGGCGCTGTCGAGCACCCCCGTCGCGCAGGCCCCGGGGGGCCAGCTCATCGACCTGGGCGCCGTGGTCGAAGCGCGGGCCGAGGCGGGAAGCCCCGCCATCTTCCGGCGCGACGGCCGCTATGCCGACATGGTGATGGCGGAACTGGCGGGGACCTATGAAGCGCCGATCTATGGCATGCTGGCGGTCGATCGGGCGGTGGAGGCCCATGACTGGGCCGCGAAGGGGCTGACGAAGCCCGCCATCCGCCTCAACGGCCAGCCCGCCGACGAAAGCGCCCCGGCGCTGCTGTGGGACGGCGAGTGGGAGATCACCTGGGTCACGTTCCGCGACATGGGCGGCGCCTTCATGGTGGCCTTGCTGGGCATCTATATCCTCGTCGTCGCGCAGTTCCGCAGCTTCCGCCTGCCGCTCGTCATCCTGACCCCGGTGCCGCTGACGCTGGTCGGCATCGTCATCGGCCACATGCTGTTCCGCGCGCCGTTCACGGCGACGTCGATGATCGGCTTCATCGCGCTGGCCGGCATCATCGTGCGCAATTCGATCCTGCTGGTCGATTTCATCCGCCACGCCGCGACGCCCGACAAAGGCTTGCGCGACGTCCTGCTCGAAGCGGGGGCGATCCGGTTCAAGCCGATCCTGCTCACCGCGCTCGCGGCGATGATCGGCGCGGCGGTGATCCTGACCGACCCGATCTTTCAGGGTCTCGCGATTTCGCTGCTGTTCGGCCTTGCCTCCTCGACGTTGCTGACAGTGCTGGTTATTCCCGCGATCTACATCCTTCTTCGAGACGACGGGAAGCCCGCGACCAGATGATGCCGCTCGACACGCCCCTGGCCCAACTCGCCCAGCACGCCGCGCATGCCGCGAGCGTGCTGAAGCTGCTCGCCCACGAACAGCGTCTGCTGATCCTGTGCCGGCTGATGGAGGGGGAATATGCGGTCGGACAGCTGGTCGAGCTGTGCGGACAATCGCAGGCCAGCATGTCGCAGCATCTGGGACGGCTGCGCGAGGGCGGGCTGGTCAAGACCCGCCGCGGCGGCACGACCATCTACTACAGCCTCGCCGATGACAGCGTCCGCAAGCTGATCGACATGCTGTGCGACCGCTTCGGGCCGCCCGACTGAGGCCGTTGGAGCAGGCTTCGGTCCCGTCGTTGTCGCTTAAAGCCACAAAAGCCCCACATGTGCATGGTGATTCTGCGTCCTTTGGGGATTCGGGCTTCGGCGAGCCGCCTCATCCGTTCGTCATGCTGAACTTGTTTCAGCATCCATGGCCGGACCTTCCCTTTTGCGCCGCCTTTCAGTCGAGGGCAGGCCATGGACCCCCGGATCGGGTCCGGGGCAGGCTCTGAAACAGGTTGGCGTTTATACCCCTGAGACAGGGACGCTGGTGATCCCCGGCGAAAGCCGGGGTCCATGCGAGGCAGGCGCACGTAGCTGGACCCCGGCTTTCGCCGGGGAACGCTCACCTGTCGGAAGGGGATAATTGCCAAACAGGTTCAGGGTGACGAGAAGATCCGCCGCTATCCGAATCCCCACAAACCTCAAACCATCTTGGCGAAGCTGGCTGCCGAACTCCGCACGCGCGATCGTGCGCCCGCCTGCTCCGGCCCGGGCGCTTCGTGCGGAGAGGTTGACAGGGCGCGGAGCAATTTTGCCGTGCCTTGCAGCGTTTCGGGGACGAGGCTGTAGAAAACGAGCTTCGCGTCGCGGCGCGTCCGCACCAGCTCCGCCTTTCGCAGAATCGCAAGCTGCTGCGACAGGCCCGGCTGGCCGATGCCGGTCAGGGCTTCCAGTTCGCCCACCGACGTTTCGCCTCTTTCGAGCAGCGTGTGCACCAGCTTGAGCCGCACGTCATGCGCAAGCGCCTTCAGGAGCGTCGCGATCGTACCGAGTTCGGTCTCCGTGAAGCGCGTCACCGGCTTGCCTTTCCATCGCTGTCGGCCCGCGTCTGGTGGAACCAGCAGGGCCCTTCCGCCGCATTGAGCGCCGACGCCTGGTCCTGGCAGGGCGGCAGCAGCACGTCGTCGCCCGGGCGCCAGCCTTCGGGCGTCACGACATTGTCGCGGTCGACCCGTTGCAGCGCGGCGACGACGCGCAGCAGTTCCTCGACCGACCGTCCGACGGTGGCGGGATAGCAGATGCGGCAGCGGACGACGCCGTCCGGGTCGATGAAGAAAGTCGCGCGCAGCGTCGCCGCGTCGATCGCGTCCGCCGCGATCATCCCATAGGCGCGGCCGATCACCATCGACGGATCCTCGACGATCGGAAAGCCGACCGTCACGCCGAAATGGTCGCGGATCGCACGGATCCAGCCCAGATGCGCATAAAGGCTGTCGACCGATATCGCGACGAGCGCGCAGTTCAGTGCATCGAACCGATCGACGGCGCGCGAGAGGGCGACGAATTCGCTGGTGCACACCGGCGTGAAGTCGCCCGGATGCGAGAACAGCAGCACCCAGCGGCCGCGATAGTCGGACAGGCGCAATTCGCCCATCGTCGTGCGCGCCTGAAAATCGGGCGCGACCTCACCGATCCGAAGCGGCCTGGAACTCAGGCCGGGGTCGTCCATGCTCGCGCTCAATATCGGCTCCCGTCAGGTTGAAGAGTGAAGGAACGACCTACACGCTTACACCATCATGATAAACGACGAAGCCAGCGCACGCGACGGAACTGCCGCCAAATTCGACGAGCGGCAATTGCGCCGGGCCGAAGCGCGGTTACAAGCGATACCATTCGATCAGGAGAATATGATGCGTCTGGCCCTTGCTCTGTTGCTGTTCCCCGCGCTGCCGTTCGGCCCCGCGATCGCCCCCGCGCTGGCGCAGGTGGCGCCGGCGGGCACCCAGGACGAAGCGCTGCTTGAATTTCTCGACCGCGCCTATGACGAGCGGGTGAAGCTGAGTCCCGAGGAGCAGACGCGGCTGGGGTTCAAGACCGACTATGAGCGGCTCGACGATTATACCGATGCCGCCGCGGTGCGCGAACAGGCACTGGCCGAGCGACAGCTTCAGGACCTGCACGCCCGCTTCCGGCCTGAACAACTCGGCGAGCGCGCCCGGGTCAGCTACCGGCTGTTCGAATATGAGGTCGAACGCGGCCGCGAATCGGCCCGGTTCCGCAAACTGCGGTTCCCGGTCACGACGAATGGCAGCCCGGCGGGCCAGATTCCCGTGCTGCTCATCAACAACCACAAGATCGACAGCGTCGCGGACGCCGAAGCCTATATCGCCCGCCTGCGCGATACAGAGCGCGTGATGCGCGAGGTCGCGGCGTCGATGCGCGAGCAGGCCGCGGCGGGAATCGTGCCGAACAAGGTCAATTTCGCGCCCGCGCGCGCCGATGCGCGCAAGGTCATCACCGGCGCGCCCTTCGATGGCGGCGCCGATTCGACGCTGATGGCGGATTTCCGCAAGAAGGTGACCGCGCTCGACGCGCCGGCCGCGGCGAAGGACAAGCTGTTGCAGGAAGCCGGCGCCGCGCTGACTGGGCCGTTCCAACGCGGCTACGACGCGCTGATCGCGGCGCTCGACGAGATCGAGCCGCAATCGAAGGGCAATTTCGGTGTGTGGAGCCTGCCCGATGGCGAGGCCTATTACGCCGACCGACTGAAGCGTTCGACGACCACCGACCTCACCGCCGACCAGATTCACGGGCTGGGCCTCGCGCAGGTGGCGGCGATCCGGCAGGAGATGGAGGCGATCAAGCGCGAAGTCGGCTTCGACGGCACGCTCGAGCAGTTCTTCGACCACATCCGCACCGACCCCCAGTTCAAATATCCGAACAGCGAGGCCGGCCGCGAAGCGTATCTGCACGATGCGCGCGGGGTGATCGCCGCGGCGATGGCGGCGGCACCGCGCTATTTCTCCGTCCTGCCCAAGGCGGCGCTGGAGGTGCGCGCGGTGGAGAAGTGGCGCGAGGCGACCGCGTCGACCGCTTTCTACAATTCGCCGTCCGCCGACGGTTCGCGTCCCGGCATCTATTACGTCAACCTGATCGACATGAACCAGACGCAGAAGGTGCAGGTTGCCGCCATCGCCGCGCACGAAGGCGCGCCGGGGCATCATTTCCAGATCGCGCGCCAGCAGGAACTGGCGGGACTGCCCAAATTCCGCCGGTTCGGCGGCTATGGCGCCTATATGGAAGGCTGGGGACTCTATTCGGAGCGGCTGGCGAACGAGATGGGGCTGTACAAGGACCCCTATGACCGCTTCGGGATGCTGTCGCTGCAGGTATGGCGCGCGATCCGGCTGGTGCTCGATACCGGCATCCATTCCAAGCGCTGGACCCGCGAGCAGGCCATCGAATATTTCCGGTCGAACAGTTCGGTGTCGGATACCGACATCGCGCGCGAGGTCGACCGCTATTTCAACTGGCCGGGACAGGCGACGAGCTACATGGTCGGCCAGCTCAAGATCGCCGAACTGCGCGCGCGCGCTGAACGCGAACTCGGTCCCCGCTTCGATATCCGCGAATTTCACGAGGCGGTGCTGGGCGAAGGCGCATTGCCGCTTGACCTGCTGGAAGATCAAGTGGAGCGGTATATCGCAGCTAAGCGCTCCTGAGAGCGGGCGGACGAGGTCGCGTCCGCCTTCGCTTTCCCAGCGTTCGGAGAAGACCGCCTAGAGCCGGTGGCCGGTGATCCGGCTGATCTCCTTTGCGACCATCGTCTCGACGATCGCCGGCAAGTTGGCGTCGAGCCAGTCCTTCAGCATCGGGCGGAGCGTGTCGATCACCACCTCTTCCATCGTGCGGCCGCCGGTCGGCGGTGCGGGCGATGTGGCCGTGCCGGGCGCGACGGCGGCGGTCAGCGCGTCGAGCGACTGGCGCGCGGCATCGGCGCTGGCGGCCGACACGAGTTCCTCGCCGCCCGGCGCCGCTGTCGCGGCATCCTGAGGCGCGTCCACCGCTGCTTCTTCCTCCTGCAGGTCGAGGATGTCGTCGGCCGGGGTGCGCGTGGCGCGCGCCGTGCCCGGCGCCTCGTCACGGGCGATGACGCGCCGGATCGACGACAAGATATCTTCCATCGACGGCTCTCGCGACAGATCGCCCATCCTTGCCCCCTTCGGTGAACCCGCGCGGCGGGCGTTAACCACGATCATAAAGGTCCGGGGCGGGGCTTGCCAAGCCCCAGATTGCGGATTTCACGCCCGGCGCCCCGGATTTGCGTTTTGCCGCGTTTTCGGGGTCGTCGGCCGTTTTCGCCCTGCTGGAACGCCCTATTGGTGCGGCAGGTTGCTGGCGTCGGCCGGGACGCCGGCATCGGCGGCGGGCACCGCGCGCGTATCGGTCGCCTGCTGCTGCGGCGCGGGATCGTCGGCCCAATCCCAGATCTGGCCGCGCACGCGCTCGTAATTGACCGCCGGATCGTAGAGCGGGCCGCCCTCGATCCCCAGGTCGCGCGCCTCGGCCTTGCCCATCGCCGCGAGGACCGAGAAGGCCGCGACATAGCTGTTGCGCCGCGCCGAGACGAGCTGGACCTGCGCGTTCAGATATTCCTGCTCGGCATTCAATATGTCGAGGATCGAGCGGGTGCCGACGCTGTTCTCGGCGCGAACCCCTTCCAGCGACAGCGCGTTGGCACCGACCGCCTGCTCGGTCGCGGCGATGACGCGCTCGTTCGCCTGCCATGCGGCATAGGCGCCGCGCGTCTGCGCGATCACGTCGCGCTCGGTCGCGACATAGGTCTCGATCGCCTGGCTCGTGCGCGCCTGCGCCTGACGGACCTGCGCCGACGGCCGCCCGCCCTGGAACAGCGGCAGCGTCAGCGTGACGCCGGCGGCGGCGCTGGTCTGGCTCTGCGACACGCCGACGCCGGGAACGCCGCTCGACGCCGAGCCGAGGAAATTGGTGTAATTGCCGCTGACGGTGCCGTCGAGCTTGGGCATGCGCGAGGCGCGCGCGACGCCGATGTCGGCGCGCGCGGCGTGGACGAGCTGGTCCGCCGCGTCGATGTCGGGATTGTCCCGCAGCGCGATCGTGACCGCGTCCTCGGCGCTGGCGGGCAGGCCGGGCAGCGGCGGCGGCGGCTGGAGGTCGACCGGCGCCTCGCCGACGAGGCGGATATAGGTTTCGCGGCTGGCGATCAGATTCGCCTCGGCGCTGCGCAGGTCGCCCTCGGCGAGCGCGAGTCGCGCCTGCGACTGGGCGACGTCGGTGCGCGTCAGGTCGCCGATCTCGAACCGGTCGCTGGTCGCCTGCAAATTGGTGCGGAGCACCGACACATTCTTTTGATTGAGCTGGACGATCGCGGTGTCGCGGATCACGTCCATATAGGCGCCGACGACCTGCGCGAAGACGCTCGCCTCGGTCGCGCGCAGGTCCGCCTGCCCGGCCTCGACGCGATATTGTGCGGCGCGCACCGCGTTGCGCACCGCGCCGCCCTGATAGATGGGGACAGAAAGCCGGCCGCCGGCGTCGATCAGCCGCGTCGGTGAGGAAAAGCTGTTGCCGGGCTTCACCAGATTTTCGCTATAATCGCCCTGCGCGCCAAGCGACGGCAGGCCCTGGCTCCGCTGGATCGGGACATTCTCGTCGTTCGCCCGCTGTCCGGCGCGCGCGGCGGTCAGCGTCGGGTTGTTCTCATAGGCCTTGGCGAGCGCGCCCTGCAGCGTCTCGGCGGCGGCCGGCGTCGCGGTCAGCAGGAACGCCCCGGCGGCGATGCCGGCAAGCCAATATCCCCGGCGAACGGGTTTCATGTCGGAGTCGTGCATCCTGTTGCCAGCCTGAACCAGAGGGAAGGGGAGAATCAGAAGCGGAAGCCCCGGGGCGCCGCGAATCCCGGCAGCGGCGCGACGTCCATGTCGGCAAATGGGCGCAGCGCCAGCGTGCCGTCGGTCTTGATGCCCTGCACCAGCCGCGTAACCGTGCCGTCGCGCCGTGCTGCGACCAGACGGCCGCGCCGTGCGAGCTGGCCGACCAGCGTGTCGGGCAACTGCTCGATCGCGCCGTCGATGATGATGCGATCGAAGGGCGCGGCGTCGGGCGCGCCGGCGGTGAGGGGCCCCTCGATCCAGCGGATGTCGGTGTCGGCCGCGGCGGCGCGGGCGACCGCGATCAGCTCTGGCGATTCCTCGACCGCATGAACCTTGGCGCCCAGCATGGCGAGCAGCCGCGCCACATAGCCGGTCGCGCCGCCGATCAGCAGCACCTTCTGCCCCGGCTGGATATCGGCGGCGACGAGCATCCGTCCGGTGACGAGCGGCGGGTTAAGCATCCGGTCGCCGCCGAGCGCGATCGCACGGTCGATATAGGCGACGCTCGCCAACTGCGCGGGCACATGCGCCTCGCGCGGGACGGCCCCCATCGCTGCGACGATGGCGGGATCGATGACATCGCTGGTGCGAAGCTGGCTGTCGACCATCGCCGCCCGCATCGCCGCCGCGCTCAATTCGCTGTATTTGGTTGCCATCAGCCGGTTTCCGATTCTGCTGTTTCGTTCGTTTCCGCCGGGAGCTTCTAGCCCATGCCGCGCTGTATTGCAATGATAATACAGCAACGAAGTCCGGCTGCCGCCGCGCATAGCCGTCCGGACGCCCTGCGCCAAGCCTCGTCGCGGCCGAAGCGGCGGCGTGCTACCGAAAATTGCGCAACAAGCGGATTGCCAGTGCGCGACGAAATCGCTAGGGGCGCTTCTCCACGCATTTTGAGCGCCTGAGGCCCGATGGCGGAGTGGTGACGCAGCGGACTGCAAATCCGTATACGCCGGTTCGATTCCGGCTCGGGCCTCCAGAATCCTGTCAGCAGAAGCGTGCTGATGGTTGAAAAAACCTTAGATTTCAGCTAGTTTATGGGCATTCGCTGATCGTCGGCGATTGCCTCTGTTTGCCTGTAAATGTGGCTGATGGGGGCAAGATTGGGGGCCTCGCAAGGCCCCCCACAGAAGCGAGGCCCCCAAATGGCGCTGACCGACACCGCAGTCCGCAAAGCGAAGCCCAAGAGCAAGCCCTACAAGATCACGGACGCGCAAGGGCTTTACCTGCTGGTCAATCCGAGCGGTAGCAAACTCTGGCGCGTCAAATATCGGATCAACGGCGTGGAGCGAAAGCTGGCTTTGGGGTCGTATCCCGAAATCACGCTGGCGGAGGCGCGTTCGGCGCGTGATGCGGCCCGAAGGCAACTTGCCCATGCGATTGATCCTAACGCCGCCAAGCGTCAGGCGCGTATTGAGGCGAGCATCCGCGCCAACAACAGTTTCGCCAGCGTGGCCGAGGAACTGATTGAGAAGAAAACGCGGGAGGGGTTGGCAGAGCCGACGCTGAAAAAGATGCGGTGGTTCGTGAAGCTGCTCGGCAGCGATTTCGGCAAGCGCCCCATCGCGGAAATCACGCCGCAGGAACTGTTGCACGAACTGCGTAAGCATGAACGGCGGGGCCGGTTGGAAACGGCGAATCTTCTCCGGGCGTTCGCCAGCCGAGTGTTTCGCTATGGGGTAGCGACAGCGCGGGCCGAGCGCGATCCGGCCCAACTGCTGATAGGCGCGCTGACGACAGCGAGGGTCAAGCATTTCCCCGCAATCACCGATCCGGTGGCTTTCGGGGCATTGCTCCGCGCGATTGAGGATTATCAGGGCGATCCCGCCGTCATGTATGCCTTGAAACTCACGCCCCACGTTTTCCAGCGTCCCGGCGAAATCCGGCATATGGAATGGACGGAGGTGGATTTTGAAAAGGCGGTCTGGATCATCCCGGAAGGGAAAATGAAGATGCGCCAGCCCCATTCGGTGCCGCTATCGCGGCAGTCGCTCGCGATCCTCGCCGATATGCGCTCCCTGTCCGGCTCCGGGCTTTATGTGTTCCCGTCGGTCAGGACGCGCGAAAGGCCGCTCAGCGAGAATACGATCAACGCCGCCTTGCGCCGCATGGGCTTTCCCAAGGACCAGATGACCGCTCACGGTTTCCGCACGTCCGCATCTTCGCTTTTGAACGAATCAGGCAAATGGAACCCCGACGCCATCGAGCGCGCGCTTGCGCATACCTGCAACATTCCTTCTGGTTCCTGCCCAACGTCTCCGCTTGTCACGCTATGGCGAATTTGCTGGCCGAGAAGCATAATGTATTCTGGCACGATTACACCATGATCGTGTCGGCAGGTGCCACGGCGGGCATCGGTCTGGACGCATTGCCGCCCGTCCGGCAGGCGGTCGGTAGCGGCTTTGACACCAAGACCATCACCCTGTCATGCGGCAAGCTGACCACCGGCGTCACCGTGGCGCAATGGTCGTCCATCCTGATGCTGCGCAACCTCAAATCCCCCGAAACCTATTTTCAGGCGGCGTTCCGGGTGCAATCGCCCTGGTCGATCAAGAACCCCAACGGCGATAACCCGAACGAGGAAGAAATCCTCAAACCCGTTTGTTTCGTGTTCGACTTCGCGCCGACGCGGGCTTTGCGACAGTTGTCCGAATATGGCATTGGCCTGTCACCCGGCGAGGCGAACCCCGAAAACGCCGTGCGTGAGCTTGTCTCGTTCCTGCCAGTTCTCGCCTATGACGGCGCGAACATGACCCAGATTGACGCGGGCGGCATCCTCGACATTGCGATGGCCGGAACGTCGGCCACGCTGCTAGCCCGCAAATGGGAATCCGCACTGCTGGTCAATGTCGATAACGACACCTTGCGCCGAGTGCTGGACAACCCCGAGGCGATGGCGGCGGTGGAGCGCATCGAGGGCTGGCGCTCCCTTGGCGACAACATCATCGAAACCATCATCAACAAGTCAGAGGTCGTCAAAGACCTGAAGGACAAGGCCAAGGCCAATGGCGGAGAATTGTCGGCGAAGGATAAGAAGGAGCTGACGGAGGAGGAGAAGGAATACAAGTCCAAGCGCAAGCTGGTTCAGGAAAAACTGATTAAGTTCGCTACCCGCATCCCAGCCTTTATGTATCTGACAGACTTTCGCGAAAACACGCTACAGGATGTAATCACCAAGCTGGAGCCGGACTTGTTCCATTCCGTCACTGGCCTCACCGTTGCCGACTTCCATCTTCTGGTGCGGCTAAAGGTGTTCAACACCGAGCGGATGAACGAAGCCGTCTTTGCCTTCCGGCGCTACGAGGACGCATCCTTGAGATACACGGGCATCGAGAGCCACGAGGGGCTGACCCATTACGGCCTCTACGACACGGTTGTGGCGAAGGAATAAAGGGGATCGGGGGGCGACATGACTTCTGACGCCAGAATCCGCGCGGTCCTTCTTGTCGTCTATCTGGCGATACTGATGGCGGTCCAGGCACAGTTTATCAGCACCGGCCTTGCTCTTGATAATAAGGCGATATGGCTGGTGAGCGGAATCATCAGCCTTCTCTTTGGCAGCAGGCTCATCAACCCGCACTTCACGCCGCCAGCGGATTCACTAACCAACGCCGTTGCCGCGTTGCTCGCAATCCTGCCAGCCGTGCCCGTCATCGTGAGTTGGACGCCCGATGCCTGGGTGCTGGGCTTTGCTGTTGGCCTGTTCGCCCTTGTGTCTGTCACGTCCTTGCTGGTCCTGATCTTCCGGCCTTCGCAGGGGATCGAACCGGGCCTGGTCTGGCGTCTGTGCGAACGGGCGGTGAAGGGGCTTGGCAGTCCCAACATTGTCTTCACCGCCCTTATCATCGTGGCTGTCTGGTTATTCCACCGTGACCAGCCTGTTGAGGTATTCGCTATCCTGACCACGCTTGCGGTCATCGCGATCATCCGACCGCTCGAATCCATCGTGGACTACGTCGCTTCGTTCTGGAACCGCAAAGCGCCCCTGCGCCGCGAGGACATCGTAGGGACGGTGGCAGCCCACCAATCGCCCGGCATCGTCCTTGTCCGGCAGATCGAACCCAAGACAGTAACACGTGGCACCCCAATGGTCGTTGCCGACCAACACGGCCCCGAACAGCTTGGCGTCGCCCTCAACTACGTCGGGCGCGATGAAGGGAACCTGTTGCGTGTCCTGACCGCGCCGCTGCCAAAATTGCTGGCATCTTACGCCGACCAGCTTCCCGCGAAATCTCAGGACGCCATCGCGCTTTCGATCACGGTGCCCGAGGAAGCAGCCGCGCAAATTCCTTCGCTGCAATGGATCGGTCGCCTTTGCGGTATCGTCGATAGCGACACCAGCACTGAATATATGCAATTCGAGGTCATTAACGACTCCGGCCTCGCCGAAGGCAGCCTCATCGAAGCCCGCATCGGCGACGAGCGGCGTGTCATCTATCAGGTCGTTGACGGCCTGACGCGCGAAGAAATCGTGCAGCAGAAAAACAAATACGGCTATGCGCGGGCCAAGGCGCGCAAGATCGGATCGTGGGATGCCGACGCGCGGAGGTTCAGTCCCGTGCCGTGGATGCCGCGCATCAATGCTCCGGTGTTCATGCTCGACAACGAAGAGGCCGCGCCGGATGACGATTGCGTGGGACATTTCCCATCCACCCCATACGGCGTGCGGCTCGACCCGTCCGAGTGCGTCACGCACAACACTGCGATCCTCGGCATCCTTGGTGTCGGCAAGAGCTATCTGTCTATCGAGTTGGTCGAGCGCATGATCGCGCGGGGCATCAAGGTTCTCTGTCTCGACCTGACCAATCAGTACGAACAGCTATTGGCTGACTTTCTTGATCCCGCCCATGAGCAGCGCATACGCGATGCTCTGGTTGCCTCTGGGCAGGGTGGGGCGGCGCATCAGAACCGCGAGCAGGGCGGCTCCCGAAACGCCTTCAAGCGCGCCGTCCTCAATCAAATGCGGCAGTTCATGGCCGCCGATGATGACCATTATCTGTGGGTGCTCAATCCCGCGCAGTTCCGCGTGACCAAGCAGGTGTCCGGCATGTTTCAGGGCAATGCCGACCTGGCCCACCTGACCGCCGCCGAGATCACCGCGATCTTTTCTAACGCGGCGCTTTATGTCTGTCAGGAGATGGGCATGACCGACACAGCCCGGCTTTGCCTGATTTATGAGGAAGCTCATACGCTTGTGCCTGAATGGAACTCGGTCGCCGCTGAAGGCGACCGCATGGCTACGGCGACAAGCGCACGCGCCATCCTGCAAGGCCGCAAATACGGCCTTGGCTGTCTTCTCATCACGCAGCGCACGGCCAATGTGACCAAGACGATCCTCAACCAGTGCAACACGATATTCGCCATGCGGACCTTCGATGACACAGGCAAGGAGTTCCTTGGCAACTACATCGGCTCCGATTACGCCAAAGTCCTGCCTTCGCTGCAACCGCGCCATGCAGTGATCTTCGGCAAGGCGTCGTCCTGCGAAAACCCTGTCCTGATCCGGTTGAACGACCAAGCCGCTTTCCGGGAGCGGTTCAGGCCCACAAATCCGCCTCGCCAGCCACAGCCTGCACCGGCGGAGGATGCCGTAGCTCCTGCCGCCGAAGCGGTAGCAGCCGACGATGGCGCTGCGCCCGAAGTCTGAGCTATCGGGCAGATTAGGGACGTGTCAAACGGCGTTCAAAAGGGGCTCTGACTCACTTTTGGTGCAGGCGGGATGATAATGGCGAGATTTTCCGCAGGAGGATATCGTCATGGGAGACAGCGCGCTTCGCGATGCCATCGCGCCGACAGGACTGGTGATCGAGAAGGTCGAGAACGTCAGAAGTCAGCTCCAGATCACCGCGCGGTCGCTATCTCGGACGTCTATCTGCCCAGGATGTGATCGCCCATCGGCCCGTGTGCATAGTCGATATCACCGCACCCTTGCCGATTTGCCAGCTCATGGCCGTCCGGTTCGGATCAGCCTTGTGGCCCGCCGCTTTCGCTGCGCCACGTCGCGCTGCCGCACACGCATTTTCGTCGAACGTTTTCGAGCAGATGTCGCAGCGACATTTTCCCGGCGTACGGCCCGCCTCGATTCCATCGTGCATCACCTCGGGCTGGCGCTGGGCGGGCGTCCGGCGGCCAGCCTGGCTCGCCGGCTACTAATGCCTGTCAGCAAGGATACATTGCTGCGCACCGTCCGCCGCCGTTTCGACAAGACGCAGGTGAAGCCGACGATCGTCGGCATCGACGACTGGGCATGGAAGCGCGGGCAGCGATATGGAACGATCGTCTGCGATCTGGAACGTCGGCGGGTTATCGACCTTCTTCCTGATCGCAGTGTTTCCACAGTCGAAGCCTGGCTCAAGAAAAGACCGGAGATCACTATTATCGCACGCGATCGCGGTGGCGGTTACCGTCATGCCGCTGCCCGCGCCTTGCCACACGCCAGACAGGTTGCGGATCGTTGGCACTTGATGGAGAATGCCAGCCAGGCATTCCTCGACGCCGTCCGTAAATCCATGCGCGCCATTCGCCACGCGCTGCAGCGGGCTGAACCTGACCCGCACCTTCTCACCCGCGCTGAGCGGCTTCAATATGAAGGCTTCAAGCGGCGTCAGAACGCCGACGACATGATCCGCACGCTGCTCCTGAAGGGCACGTCAATCAAGGCGATCGTTCGCGCAACTGGCTATGCCCGCAAGACTGTGCGGCAAGTTGCGCGCGGCGGACGATCTGATATTTTCCGTACGCGTATCGGCTCTCTCGACCCCTGGCTGGTGACGCTGGACGCTGAATGGCATGGCGGTTGCCACAATGGGGCCGAGCTTTGGCGGCGCCTCAAAGGGCGCGGCTTCCAAGGTGGCTTGCGTGTCGTGACCGAATGGGCGACCCGGCGTCGACGCGACGAAGCTGCGCCCGGTCGCGGGCCACGCGCCGTTCCATCGGCGCGGGTGGTTGCCCGGCTCATGACGGCGGCGCGCGATCAGCTCTCGATATCGGAAGCCAGGCTTGTGACCATGATCGAAGACGCCGTCCCGGCGCTCGTCTCCGTTCGCAATCTTGCCGAGCGTTTCCATCGGATGATCAGGCAACAAACCGACTGCGACCTCGCCACGTGGATCGAAGAAGCCCGCGAAACGCCGTTCCGTTCGTTCGCCAATGGGCTCAGCGACGACTGGGATGCTGTAAGAGCCGCCATCACCGACCCTTGGTCCAACGGACAAACGGAAGGACAAATCACCAAGCTAAAGCTCGTCAAACGGCAAATGTACGGACGCGCAAAGCTCGACCTTCTTCGAGCGCGACTCATGCCACCCTGCGATCAGCCCGCTTATCTGCACCAAAAGTGAGTCAGAGCCCAAAAGGGACCCCCTATTGGAGTGGGCCCCTTGGGCCGGACAGGGTCACGCAGCTGATTTGACCATGGGCCGGGAGTGTTGCTGCTCGAACTGCGCGGGGCTGACATAGCCGAGCGCGGAATGTAATCTGCGTTGATTATAGATGTCGTCGATGAACCTGGGAAGCTGGCCGGCGACATCATCGAAGGTTTCGAACGCCATGGGGTAAACCGCCTCGACCTTGAGTGTCTTCATGAAGCTTTCCGCCTTGGCATTGTCATAGGGGTTGCCCCGCCGGCTCATCGAGCCGATCAGCCCATGATCGGCAAGCATCGCTCGATAGATGCGGGATGCGTATTGCGATCCACGGTCAGAATGATGCACGCATCCTGATCGCGGGCGCCGTCGTTCGATCGCCACCTTCAGCGCCGCCATGGCGAGCCGCGCATCGATCGACCTTCCGATCGCATATCCGACCACGCGGCGCGACCAGGCGTCGAGGATGATCGCGACATAGGCAAAGCCGCCAATGATGGCGACGTAGGTCAGGTCCGCTACCCAGAGCTGATCGGGACCATCAAGAATCATGTCCTTTGAGCGATCCGGAAAGACCGGCAGGTCATGATCGCTGTCGGTGGTCGCGGTATCTCGCCGGGCCGGTGATCACGGATGTATCGACGCTTCTCGGCCGCGGTGCGTCGCGCAGAGCCCCCTTTAAAAACTCCAGTTCCAGCGCCTGTTTGCCGACAAGGCGTTCGAGTGCGGCAATCCGCGCCTCATATTCCTGGATCAGATCCGCCGCCCGCGCATCGTCATCGAGAGCACCGGCCTCATACTTCTCCACCCAGATGCGGATCAACTGCCGGGAAATATCGTGCCGCTTGGCAAGGGCGTGAAGCGTCTCGCCGCTCAGAAACTCCTGCGCGACCTGACGCTTGAACTCGACGCTATGGGATCGGTGTCTTGCCATGGGCTCTTCTCCAAAAGCCCGGCCAACCGGTCAATCCAACTATGCTTCCCTGTCCGGCCCAAGGGGCCCACTCCATATCGGCGTCGAAGAGGGGCTCTGACTCACTTTTGGTGCAAGTGCGTTGATAATGGCGAGTTTCCCCGAAGGAGGATATCGCCATGCATGGGAGCGGTTTTCGCGAAGCCATTGCGCCAATAGGATTGGTGATCGACAAGGTCGAGTATGCCGCCGATCAGATACTGATCACCGGGCGATCCCGATTTCGAGTTTCGATCTGCCCGAACTGCTGCCGCCCATCTGCGCGTGTCCACAGTCGATATCACCGTACACTCGCCGATCTACCATCTCATGGCCGGCCGGTTCGGATTACTCTTGTCGCCCGGCGTTTTCGTTGCGCCACATCCCGCTGCACCACGCGTATCTTCGTTGAACGCTTTCCTCCGGATGTGACTGCAACATTTGCCCGGCGTACGACCCGCCTGGATTCTATCGTACATCACCTTGGGCTGGCGCTGGGTGGGCGTCCGGCGGCCAGCTTGGCGCGCCGCCTTCTGATGCCGGTCAGCAAGGACACATTGCTTCGAACTGTGCGTCGGCGCTTCAAGGGCGCTCAGGTTAAGCCTACGATCATCGGCATCGACGACTGGGCGTGGAAGCGCGGACAGCGATATGGCACGATCGTCTGTGATCTGGAGCGCCGACAGATTATCGACCTCCTCCCCGATCGTGGCGTCGCCACCGTAGAAGCGTGGCTCAAGGCCCGGCCGGAGATCTGCATTATCTCGCGTGATCGCGGTGGCGGGTACCGGCATGCGGCCGCGCGCGCCTTGCCTGACGCCCTGCAGATTGCCGATCGCTGGCATTTGATGGAGAATGCCAGCCAGGCGTTCCTCGACGCTGTCCGTAAATCTATGCGCGCCATTCGCCAGGCACTTCAATCCGCCGAACCCGATCCAGAACTCCTCACCTGCGCTGAGCGGCTTCAATACGAAGGCTTCAAGCGGCGTCAGGATGCCGATGATGCGATCCGTGTGCTGCTTGGAAAAGGGGCGTCCATCAAGGCGGTCGTTCGCGCGACCGGCTATGCCCGCAAGACCGTACGCCAGGTCGCTCGTGGCGGACGATCCGATATGTTCCGCACCCGGCTTAGCTCTCTCGACCCGTGGCTCGGGACGCTCGATGCCGAATGGCGTTCCGGTTGCCAAAATGGTGCCGAACTCTGGCGGCGGCTCAAAATCATCGGCTTTAACGGAAGCCTGCGTGTCGTTGCAGAATGGGCGACGCGGCGGAGGCGCAACGAGGCAGCTCCGAACAACGTGTCGCGCGTCATTCCATCAGCCCGTGTGATTGCCCGGCTTATGACGATGGCACGCGATCAACTCTCGCAATCAGAAGCCACGCTTATCGCGACGATTGAAGCCGCCGTCCCGGCGCTCGTCGTCGTTCGAAATCTTGCCGACCGATTCCACCGGATCATCAGGCAACAGAAAGACTTCGAGCTCGCCACATGGATCGACGAAGCCCGGAAAACGCCGCTTCGTTCGTTTGCCAATGGCTTGAGCGACGACTGGAATGCGGTGAAGGCCGCTATCGTAGAGCCCTGGTCCAACGGGCAAACGGAAGGGCAGATCACGAAGTTGAAGCTCGTCAAACGCCAGATGTATGGGCGCGCCAAGCTCGATTTGCTGCGGGCGAGGCTGATGCCACCTCTCGATCATCCCTCTTTATTGCACCAAAAGTGAGTCAGAGCCGAAGAGGGACCCCCTTTTCGGATATGATGCCGGTTAGTTGAAGGTCGCCTTGCGCTGCGTGCGGCGGAGGGCGGGCGTAGCCCGACCGGAGGCGCGCGCAGCGCAAGATAGATTTTTGAAGGCGCCGAAGGTGGCGGTCAGCTGCGGTTTTTGAAGCGCCAGCTGTCGTTGCCCGTCTCGATGATATCGCAGTGGTGGGTGACGCGGTCGAGCAGCGCCGTGGTCATCTTGGGATCACCGAAGACGGTAGGCCACTCGCCGAAGGCGAGGTTGGTGGTGATGATGACGCTGGTGCGCTCATAAAGCTTGCTGATGAGGTGGAACAGCAACTGCCCTCCCGAGCGGGCGAACGGCAGATAACCGAGCTCGTCGAGCACGATCAGGTCGAGCCGCGACAGCTGCGCCGCCAGGGTCCCGCCCTTGCCGATCCGGGTCTCCTCTTCGAGGCGTGTCACCACCTGACCGGAACGGATAACGGCATTTGGTGAGAGAGAATACCGCCTCTTGGAAGGGTGTGGAACGGTCGGCTCTGGCCGACATTTCATCGCGTTGCCATCCCGACTGGGATGGAAGCGGCCGCATCGCGAGCTTTGGTTGCTACGATTTTATTGTCACCAGTAAAAATACATTCTACCTATGACCACGGACTTTAAGATCCAGAAGGTTGATCGACGGTGGATCGGACAAGCGTAAGTCCAGGGCAGTCAAGCCGTCGCCGAGTCGCGATTGAAAGGCAGGCAAATGTTCAAAGCACGCGCGGCGTCGAGACGATTACTGGGGTGGATTCTCGCCGGCGCGGTGATCGGAGCGCATTCATCGGCGTTCGCGTTCGAACCGGCTGTGGAAGGGCGCGGCAGTCCCGTTGCTCGTGAGATACTCCCTTCGTGGCACGAAGGTCTGCTGGACATTCATCACATCAATACAGGGCGGGGGAATGCGGCATTTTTCGTGCTGCCCGACGGGACGAGCATCTTGTTCGACGCAGGAGACATCGAAGACGACTTCGAGGAAAAATATGCCCCTTTGAAACTCGGACCCGCCGTCCCCGATCGCAGCTTGCGTCCCGGCCAGTGGATTGCAGATTATATCAGACAGTTTGCGCCCAAGAGCATGACGGCCATCGACTATGTTTTCGTTTCACATTTTCACACTGATCATTACGGCACCGTGTTACCGGAATCCCCTGTGTCAGCTCATGGTCCATGGAAGCTGACTGGCATCATGGATGTGGCAGAAGTCTGGCCGATCAAGATCCTCATCGATCGTGGCAATCCAGACTATAGTTTCCCCCGACCTCTTCGAGAGCAGCAGGATGAAAGTCTGCTCAATTACCTGCGATTTATCGATGCGGGCGTTCGTTCTGGACGGTTGAAAACGCAGGGGTTCGCGGTTGGACACGACGATCAAGTGCTGCTTCGTCATGACCGGAAGCGCTATCCGACCTTTTCGATCCGCAATATTGCCGCGAATGGCGAGATATGGACCGGCATAGGTATGGAGAAGCAGTCCACGCTGAGGGCTGATGAAATCGTTGATCGGAACGGCAAGTTCAATGAGAACCCGCTCTCCTTGGTCCTGAAGATCAATTATGGCGATTTCGACTATGTGACCGGTGGCGACATCACCGGTGTGAGCGAACCCGATCAGCCCGCCTGGTTCAATATGGAAAGCAAAATTGCGCCGGTGGTGGGCGAGGTTGATGTGATGACGATGAACCATCACGGCAACCGCGACGCCACGAACGCAGATTGGCTTCGCAATTTGAAGCCTCAAGTGCTGGTCGAACAAACCTGGACCTCGGATCAACCCGGCGGTGAGGTTGTGGCGCGGGTGACATCGAAGCATCTTTGGCAAGGGCAAAGACACATTTTCGCGACGCACATCCAAGAAGCAACGAAAGTCGCGATCGGTCCGTGGCTCACGCGCAATTATCAAAGCATGAAAGGCCATGTCCTAATTCGCGTTCAACCGGGCGGCAGCGTGTTCGACGTCTATATTCTCGACGATCATAGTCGGGAACGGCCCATTAAATCGCATTTTGGCCCATTCGTTTCGCGACCGGAATGAGTTGGAGATCACCCCGCTGATTTGATCCGGCCACTTGGATGACGGCCACTTGTGCGAAAGTACCGCGTCATACTCACGCCATGAACGAACCGTGCCGGGTGCGTGTTTGAGCGCGCTCTGCCAGGCAGCCGAGCGCATTTCGTCGCTTATCAAGCGCGAGTTCGCGCCTCGCTGGGCCGACTTCCGCTTCGTCCTTTCGACCGGCATCTTGTCGATGCCTGACGAGGCGTAGTTCCTGACACCATTATGCGCGCCCCGCGGCGACCTTGACGAAAGGGGGATCGATGAAGTCGCCACCTTTGAGCTGATATTGTGCCCTTGCAAATTAATTGCATATGTGTGATACGATTCCGCATATGAAACTAAAATGACAATGGCATTTACAAAAGTGGGGAGAGGGACGGCCATGCGGCACGCTTGGAAATGTGGAATTTCGTTTTTTGCTCTGGTTGTCGCGGTCCAACCGGCACTAGCTCAAAGTGAGCCTGCTGCAGATTCGTTGAAGGCCGAACCGGCGGGCCCGGAGGACTCCACCGCGCAGGGCGAGATCATCGTGTCCGGCTTTAAATTGCAGGCGCAGCGAGCGGTCGAAGCCAAGCGCGACAATCTACAGATTAGTGATAGCGTGACGACCGACGACATCGCTTCTCTGCCGGATTTCAATCTGGCAGAGGCGCTGCAACGCCTTCCAGGCGTCAACACGGATCAAGATAATGGCGAAGAGCGCTTCCTGACGATCCGTGGGATGAACAAGGAATATAATTTCACCACGGTCGATGGGCTGGTGGTGCCGTCGACGGATGAAGGGTCGAGAGGTGTTCTGCTTGATACGATTCCATCGTCCGTCGCCAAACGTGTCGACGTAAATAAATCCTTCACTGCCGATATGGATGGCCAAGCGATCGGAGGACGCATCGATCTCAAGACGCGGAGCGCCTTCGATCGAAACGGGATGCTTCTTGCCGCCAACGCCTCGATCGGCTTCTATGAGAACAATGACGAAGGGCCCATCAAGGTCAACCCGTCCATCCAGGCCTACGGCGTCTTTTCCCAATCCTTTGGAGCCGACCATAATTTCGGGATCGTTCTAGGAGCCAGTTACTGGAAGCGGGAAAGCTACACAGAATCTCCGACCAACGCGGGTAGCACCGGATATTATTGGTTTTCCCAGGATGGGGTGGGTGGCGAGACGCCTGACGTCAACCCGGTCCCGCGTGACCCATATATGTATCTGTATTACAACAAGCGTGAGCGAACCGGTCTCTTTGCAAAGCTGGAATATCAGTCCGACGACCGCAATTTCTATGCTTATGTGCAAGGGTATCAGTTCAATCGCGACGACTGGGAACGGCGAGACGTCGCGCGTATATCCAATAAGGACTATAAGAATATCCCGGCCGATATCACGCCGACGAGTGGACACGTCCTGGGGCGCGTAGAGCCGTTGGTCGAATCCGCGTATGATATCTTCAGAGACAGAACCAGGGGCGTAAACGCGGGCTTCAATTACCGTTTTGCCGAGAGGCACCTCCTGGAAGCCAGGATCGGCTATTCGAAGGCCGATCTGGACCTCGATGTTCAAAAGGCGAGATTTTATCGTACGCAGAACAAGGATCTTTCGTACACTTATAATAGGCTCGATGACGGGGGTTATTATTACACTTTCGACAATCCCGGAATCTTTTCGGACCCAGCTGCGTACAACAATTTTCACTATATCAGCCTGGAACCGCGCAGCAATGACGAGCGTGTCAAGGAAGCGCATCTCGACTATAGCTATAATCTGGACAAGGATTCGCGTGGCTTTGGCGTCAAGGCAGGCTTCGTCGCCCGATCGACGGAGCGCGAGCGATCACAATCCTATAGCGAATACCGGGCCAAATCGGGCGTAGTCGTTTCTCTCAAGGACTATGTACTTGAAGATACATTTCAGACCCCAATGTTTTCAGATCCCATGATCTTTATAGATCTGGACAAAATTCTGGATTACTTCGACAGCAACCAGGATAAGTTCAAATTGCAAGCTGCAAGTGCAAAGCTGACTCAATACGATATCAATGAAGATATTCTCGCCGGATACGCTATGGGGGTATTCAGGACGGATAGCCTTCGCGTCACAGCTGGTGTGCGATATGAGCATACAAAGATCGAGACGTCATCGCCGAATGCCGACACAAAACTCGGCCCCGATTATTTCAACAACAAATATGGAACATGGCTTCCGCGTGCCGATCTGGCCTATGATATAACGAACAGCCTGCGCCTCCGTCTTGCTTACAGCAAATCGGTAGGCCGCGCTAATTATGATAATCTCAGCCCCGTGACCATCGTCTCCGATAGCGGGCCTGAGGTCGTCATAACTGGTGGAAATCCGGGTTTGAAACCACGAATTTCCAATAATTATGATATGACTCTCGAATATTACTTCCCGACCATAAAAGGATTGGTCGCGTTGGGTCTCTTTCACAAGGATATCGACAACGAAATCTATCGCAACCAGGTTCGCGGTACGATCGAATATGATGGCGTTCAACGTGATGCGATCTTCGTCAATCCCCAGAACGCACAGAGCGCAAGCCTGACCGGAATTGAAGCCGGGATTATTCTGGATTCATTGGCTCCCCTGTCGTCAGCCCTCGAGGGTTTCGGCCTGTCAGCGAATTATGCCTATATTCATAGCAAGGCAGAGATCGGCTATACGTCCGGCGGTCAGAATTTGACGAGAGAGATCTACGGACTCTTCTATCAGCCCAAGCATATGGGGAATGTGGCCCTTACCTATGAGACGGGGCCGTTTGACGCAAAAATCGCATATACATATCAGGGCATGCAGATGAAAAGCATTGCTGTGGAGGACAAGCCTGGCTTCGATCACCTCTACGCGGCGCGGTCGAGCGTGGATCTCCAACTCCGTTATTGGCTGGCAAAGAAGGTGCAGTTGGTTCTGCAAGGCAAGAATCTGACGGACAATAAGCCGCATGAGATTGTTGGCGAGGAGCAGCGGTTGCACCATACGTTCCGCGATGCCGGACGATCATATTGGGCTGGACTTTCTTTCAAATTCTGAGCCGATCGTATCGCCGCTATTTCCTGCTGCATGGATGGATGGGTCAGCTCATGGCGCTTAATATCATCTTTGGTGAATCTCACCGGTATTCAACAGAATGCCGGTGAGATCGGCCCTAACTGCCATCGCGGCTTCAGTAGCCATGGCCAGTTCGCCCGCCTACGCGGTCGGCCGTTGCCCTGCGGGGCAGGAAGCCGCGATTCAGCCCGTCCGTATCGGCGCCTTCAACGTGATGTTTGGAGAGCGTGGTACGCCGGAGGAGGTCGCGCGTTTGCTGTCTCCCTACCATCTAGATTTAGTTGCATTTGCGGAGGTGCCTGATGGTGATTGGACGGAACGCGCCGGTAAAGTCTTGGGCCTGCCTTACGCATATGTAGGAAAGATATCTTCAGCAAATCATAAGGATAAGTATAAATCGATACTCAGCTCCGCGCCGTTATCCGACATTGGCGAGACGAGGTTGGATTCTGGCACCGGCTGGAAGCCGGCATCCGCGGTTCACGCGGTTACGACCATAGGCGGTCTGACGTTGCGCTTTTATGCGCTGCATGTGGCCGCGAGCCGCGGAAGGAGCGGTCAACTCTACGAATTCCTGAGAAAGGAGGCACTTTCGCCGAACGATGAAACTATGGTTGTTGCCGGAGACTTCAACAATGAGATTGGTGACAGTGCGATTTCGAACCTTCGACGATTTGGCTTCAAGTCGGTCTGGTCTGGAGCGGGCGTGAATCCACAGCGGCAATCCACCGTTGTTGCGCCTTCAAGGATCGGGATTATCGATCATATCTTTTATCGCTCCTCCGCGAAGGTGACGGTTCCCGCGGCAGCCGTTGTTGAAGCCGGTCCACCGTTATCCGACCATAGGCCGACCGTTGCGGAACTACGGTTTGAGACCTGCCGAAGCGAATGAGCGGCTAGCGGCCGCGCGGCCGCTGGTTGAGATCACAGCTCCTCATAACCGAGCTCCATCGAAATTTCCCGAACCGTCTCGAGCAGCAGGCGACGAGTTTCTTCCAGGCGTGTTTTGTTGTCCTGATCTTTGCGGTAGAGAAACGGGACGACCAGCGCAGCGGATATTGTGCCGCTATGGCTAAAAATAGGTGCGCCGACGTCCGTTATCCCCTCGATCTGGTTGCTGGGCATTTCCAGAATTTTGCTCGCCCGAATTTGTTTCTCCAGTCCGCTGATCTTTTTCGCGAGTGCGATATCACCGCCATCCTGGGCGATATTCGTCAGGAGAGTTTCACGGGCGGCATCATCGGAAAGCGCGAAGAAAATGCGACCGGAACATGACGTCAGAATCGGCGCTTCCGCTCCCACTTTGATGCTAAAATTACGATCCCGGTAGCTGCTCTGCTGCGCGATCGCCACCATCTTCGAATCTGAGTGTATCGCGAGATGGCATGACTGTCCGCTTTGCAACGCCAAGCGCCGCATCGGTTCTGCCGCGGCTCGCGTCAAGACGTTGACCGGCAAGTGCCAGTGCGCAAGTTGAAACAGCTTCATGCTCAGCTGGTAACGCTCCGTACCCTGCTGCGTTCGAACGAACCCGCGCTGCTCGAGAACCGCGAGCATACGGAAAATCTCGCCTACCGAACGCTGCAGGCGTTCGGCGATCTCCTTGAGGCTGATTGCTTCGGGCTCCTTCGCCAGGAGTTCGATGATGTCGAGGCCCTTCTCGAGCGCCGGCGCGCTGTATGTTTTTCGGCGCGTCGCTTTGGCGCGGGCGCTCGGCTGTTCCGTCTTGCGGCGTGGCATGGCGTGTCTTTCGATGTCCTGAAACCCAATTGTATTGATGGAATCTCGCTGTCCAGTCTTTTTGTGTTGCATATATACAAGATAGTTTTATATTTGATTGAGAAAGGAATGAAAACGTGGTTGCAGCCGTTGTCGAATCGTTGCCCAGGCTGGGCTTGGGGTGCGCGTCACTCGGCAATCTGTATCGGGCGATTACCCGCGATCAGGCATTGGCGATCGTCGACGCCGCGTGGGACGCGGGATGGCGCTATTTCGACACCGCGCCCTATTATGGCCTTGGTCTGTCCGAACGGCGTCTCGGCGATGCGCTGCGCGAGCGGGAGCGTGCGGATTATACAATATCCTCTAAGGTCGGCAGGTTGCTCGATCCCGACACGGCGACGGATATCGCGGCGGAGCGCCATGGCTTCGTGACGGCGATGCCGTTCAAGGTCCGCTACGATTATAGCTATGATGGTGTGATGCGATCCTACGAGGCCAGTCTGCAACGGCTTGGCTTGGCGCGCGTCGACATCTTACTGGTTCATGACATCGGCATTGCGACGCACGGATCCGATAATGAACGCCATTTGGCCGATTTGTGGGATGGCGGCTATCGCGCGCTCGATGAATTACGAGGCAGCGGGGCGATTTCCGCCATAGGCCTCGGTGTCAACGAGTGGCAGGCGTGCGCAGATGCCATGGAGAAGGGGCGGTGGGACTGTTTCCTGCTGGCAGGTCGATATACGCTCCTTGAACAGGAACCACTCCACGACTTCCTCCCGCAATGCGAAGCTCATGGGGCAAAGATTATCCTGGGCGGGGCCTATAACAGCGGCATCCTTGCTACCGGCACACGGCGGGGTGGAGAGCTCCACTACAATTACGCGCCAGCTCCGCAATCTGTCATCGACCGCGTCGTCAGAATTGAGGAAATATGCGACGCCCATGGCGTCACTCTGGCTGCCGCTGCGCTTCAATTTCCGCTGGCTCATTCCGTCGTGCAGAGCGTCATTCCCGGCTTGGGGGAGGCGCGCCGTCTCAGGCAAACCGAACGGCTGATGTCCCAAGCGATCCCGTCGGCATTCTGGCAGCAGCTCAAGCGGGAAGGGTTGCTCGATCTTGAAGCGCCCGTACCGGTAGGACGGGACTGATTTAATATGGCCGAGTCCCAATGCGTCGATATGGTCGCGCCACGCGCCTTCATGACCGTCGACGCCCATCAACACTTCTGGACCTTGTCGAACCCTTTCACGGTTTGGCCTACACAGGATCTGGCCAGCATCCATCGGGACTATGGTCCCGATGATCTCGCGCCTGAACTCGCGCGTACGGGAGTCGACGGAACGATTCTTATCCAGGCAGCCCCTAGCGTCGAGGAGAGCTTATATCTCCTCGATATTGCGAACCGATGCGACTTTGTGCTCGGCGTCGTTGGCTGGGTCGATTTTACGGCCGATGATAGCATCGCCCAACTCGATCGCCTCGCGGCGAGTCCCTGGTTCAAGGGTGTGCGCCCGATGCTCCAGGATATAGACGAGCCGGATTGGATTCTTTGCGACAGGTTCGCCCCGCTTTTCGATGCGCTTCTTGCTCGCGGCTTACGCTTCGACGCGCTGATCCGCCCGAGGCAACTACCTGTGATAGCCGAACTCGCACGTCGCTATCCGGCCTTGCCGATCATCGTGGATCACGGCGGCAAGCCGTCGATTGCGGACGGAGAGTTCACGACATGGGCCGAAGGAATTCGAGTGCTTGCGCGAATGCCGCTGGTCTCTTGCAAGTTATCGGGCCTTTGGTCCGAAGCGGGGAGCGACATATCCGAACCGCGCATTCGGCCCTATGTCCGGCATCTTTTTCACTGCTTTGGTGCAAAGCGACTGATCTGGGGCAGCGATTGGCCCGTGGTTCAGTTGGCCGGGAGCTATCAGGCCTGGTTTTCGCAATGCCAAGCTATGCTCGCTGACCTGGGACCTGAGGATCAAGCTGCCGTCTTCGGCGGCAACGCAATGCGCTTCTATGGCGCCGCGGACCATGCGCCGGCAAATGTCGGATCGCTATTGTTGCTTCATCCAAAGGACAATGTGCTGATTTGCACATATGGAGCCAAGGCAGGCGAACTCGTCGAGATCGATGGTACTGGCTGCCCGCTGATGCAGGATATAGGCCTTGGCCATAAGGTCGCCCGCATCGCGCTGGCGGCTGGCGATAAAGTCTATCGTTATGGCGTTCCGATCGGCACGATGACGGCGCCCGCGCAGCCGGGCGAGCATGTTCATAACCACAATCTGGTGAGCGATTACCTGCCGGCGCATGGTCGCGGCGCAGCACGTGCAGAGGAGAAGCGGTCATGACCGACGCGGTGAGCTTCTCCGGCTATCTGCGCGACGACGGGCGCTTGGGCATCCGCAATGCGATCCTGGTTATCTATCTGGTCGAATGTGCACATCATGTCGCGCGGCGTATCGTGACAAATGCGGATGACCCGTCGGTACAGCTGGTTGGTTTCCCCGGCTGCTATCCCAATAGCTACGCCTTTCAGATAATGAAGCAGTTGGCCACTCATCCCAACGTCGGTGGTGTGCTGATCGTGTCGCTCGGTTGTGAAGGTTTCGACCGCAACGCGCTCTATGATGCCGTGATCGCCAGCGGTCGGCCGGCGGAGGTCCTGGTGATCCAGCAGACTGGCGGCACGCGGGCGACCATCGATGCCGGCATTGATGCCGTCGCCCGCCTCAAGGCGGTCGCCGACCGGGTCAAACGGGCCCCGATGGGGATTGCCGATCTTGTCGTCGGGACGATTTGCGGCGGATCCGATGGAACCAGCGGCATTACTGCCAATCCGGCGGTCGGTCGCTGCTTCGATAAGTTGATCAAGGCCGGTGGTACCTGCATGTTCGAAGAAACGGGCGAACTAATCGGGTGCGAGCAGGTTATGGCCGCCCGGGCGGTAACGGCTGAGCTTGGGCGGGAGATTGAAGCGGCCGTCGCCAAAGCTGAACGCTACTATGCCACGCTTGGCTATGGCAGTTTTGCGCCGGGCAATGCCGAGGGTGGACTCACGACCCAGGAGGAGAAGTCGCTCGGCGCTTATTCCAAATCGGGAGATTCCCCTATTTCCGGCCTCATCAAGCCGGGCGAAGTTCCACCGGGTCCGGGCCTCTATCTTCTCGATGTCGTGCCGGACGGGGAGGTGCGCTTCGGTTTCCCGAACATCTCCGATAACGCCGAAATCGTCGAGCTGATCGCTTCCGGTTGTCATCTCATTCTGTTCACTACCGGCCGCGGCTCGGTCGTGGGTTCGGCGATTTCCCCCGTCATCAAGGTCTGCGCAAATCCGGAAACTTATGCGAGGCTGCCCGAAGATATGGACATCGACGCCGGGCGGATTCTTCAACACAAGGCCGGTCTGGACGAGGTGGGTTCAGAGATCTTCGATCGGGTCATGGGGGTCGCCGACGGGCAGCCCAGTGTTTCCGAGGCGCTCGGGCACCAGGAATTCATTCTGACATATAAATATTTCGAAGCGAGCGGACCTGCGTGCCTGCCCATTTCGCGTCCTTAGGAGATGAACTCATGACACACGGATTCTCGCTGAAAGGCAAGCGTGCGATCGTGACCGGCGCGGGGCAGGGTATCGGCAGGGCTAGTGCAGAAGCCTTTCGCGATGCGGGGGCGGATGTGCTGGCAACCGACGTGAACGAGGACAGTCTCGCATCGATCGAGGGATGCCGCACCATGATGCTAGACGTCCTCGATACGCAGGCGATCACCGGTCTCGCGGAGACCGGGGATGGCTTCGACATTTTGTTCAACTGCGCCGGCTATGTGCATTCGGGAACAATATTCGAGTGCGATGAAAAGGACTGGGCCTTTTCCTTCGATCTGAATGTCACCGCGATCTATCGGATGATCCGTGCCTTGCTACCCGCCATGGTGGCGCGTGGCGGAGGCTCGATCATCAATATGGCGTCGGTCGCGGGCTCCATCATCGGCGTGCCCAACCGTTTCGCTTATGGGGCGAGCAAAGCGGCCGTGATCGGCCTGACCAAGGCCGTTGCCGCCGATTTCGTCGACCAGGGCATCCGCTGTAACGCCATTTGTCCCGGCACGGTCCAATCTCCGTCGCTCGAACAGAGGCTTGCCGCGACAGGCGATTTTGCAACGGCGCTCGCGGCATTCACGGCGCGCCAGCCGATGGGCCGTATCGGACAGCCCGAGGAAATTGCGGCATTAGCCCTGTATCTTGCCAGCGACGCATCGGCCTTCACGACAGGCCAGTGTCACATAATTGATGGCGGTTGGTCCAACAGCTGAAACGGGGATAGGAGGGGGAGGGGCATGGCGTTGCCATCACAATCGTTGCAGGGATCGTCCGCATCGTCTGCGAGAGCACCTTTGGTGCAACGATCCTATGTCTTGGCTTTTTCCCTGGTGACGACGCTCTTTTTCATGTGGGCGGTTGCCAATAATTTCAATGATATCCTGATAAAGCAGTTCCAGAAGGCGCTTGACCTCACGCGCATGCAGTCGGGCCTGGTGCAGACCGCCTTTTATCTTGGCTATTTTACCATTGCCCTGCCTGCTGGCTGGGTGGTCACGAAGGTCGGCTATAAAAATGGCATCCTGATCGGCCTCGGCCTGTACGCGTTGGGGGCGTTGCTATTCTTTCCCGCAGCTGACATCCGGCTGTTCGGTTTCTTTCTTGTGGCCCTGTACACGATTGCGGCTGGCCTCGCTTTTCTGGAGACTTCGGCAAATCCGTTCATTGCCGTTATGGGATCGCCGGCAACCGCCGCGCAACGGCTGAACCTGGCGCAGAGCTTTAACGGTTTTGGGGGTTTTGTGGCGCCGTTTCTGGGAAGCGCATTGATCCTTTCTGGCGTGGAGCACGGTACGCAGGAACTCGCTGCCATGTCGCCGCAGGCGCTTGAGGCCTATTATGCCAGCGAGGCTCAGGCCGTTCAATTTCCCTATCTCGGCCTGGCGGCCGTCGTTCTGATGCTGGCATTCGTCATCTGGCGAACCCGCTTTCCCGAAATCATAGAGGATTTCGGTGATGATGCCGAGAAAGCGTCAGCCGGTCGACGCTCGATCTGGTCGCATCGGCACTTGCTCGGCGCGGTGATAACGCAGCTATTCTATGTCGGAGCGCAGGTCGGCATCTGGAGTTATTTCATCAATTTTGTTCAGGATCTGACGGGCGCCGGAGAGAAAAGCGCCGCGCACCTTCTCGGTTTCAGCCTGATGGGCTTCATGCTTGGTCGTTTCATGGGCACGGCGCTCATGCGCTTTCTCGATCCTGCCCGGATGTTGGGAATTTACGGCGTTGTCGCGGCGATGCTGTGTGGGGCGGCGATGCTGACGGAGGGCTGGACGGCAGTGTTCTTGCTGGGATCGACGAGCGTGTTCATGTCGATCATGTTCCCGACGATCTTCGCACTCGGTGTTCAGGATCTGGGGAAATCCACCAAGCTCGGTTCTTCCCTGCTTGTCATGGCGATCGTGGGCGGCGCGCTTTTTCCTCCGCTGGTCGGAATGATTGCCGACAGGACGCAATCGATACAGATGGGGATGACGGTGCCTTTGGTCAGTTTCGTCGTGGTGGCGTTATTCGGCGCCTCGATGCAGCGTCGTGGGAAGATGGGCAGGGCGTGATGGCTCGTGCGGTCTATCTCCTCGATCTTCGTGATGCCGACCTTGCCCAGGAATATGCCGACTGGCATCGGCCCGGCCGCGTACCTTCCGCCGTACTGTCCGATATCCGCGCCACAGGGATCATTGGCATGGAAATCTTCCACTCGGGAAATCGGCTCGCGATGGTCGTCGAAACGCGCGGAAATATGAATCCCGGTCGCTTGCGCGCCGGTCCGGAGACGCGGGCATGGGAGGAGTGCATGGATGCCTATCAGCAGCCGCTCTCCTGGGCGCCGGAGACCGTCAAATGGCAACTGACGAACCGCATATTCAATCTTTCCGATCATGAGATTTAGGGGACACTCATATGAAGTTGCTACGATACGGCGCCAGGGGGCAAGAGCGCCCGGGATTGCTCGACACCAATGACGCCGTTCGCGACCTGTCGGCACATGTCGGTGACATCGACGGCGCCGTTCTGACTCGTGAAGGCCTTGATCGCTTGCGAGCGATCGATGTTGAAACTCTGCCGGAGATCGCTGACTTCGAGCGCTATGGTGCTTGCGTCGGCAGCGTCGGCAAGTTCATCTGCATCGGCCTCAACTACAGCGACCATGCTGCGGAAAGCGACATGGAGGTTCCACCCGAGCCGGTGGTTTTCATGAAAGCGACCAGCGCGATCAGTGGCCCGAATGATCCGATCATCCAGCCGCGCGGAAGCACCAAGCTCGATTGGGAGGTCGAACTTGCCGTCGTGATCGGTGCCCACCTCGCCTATGCTGACGAAGCGGAAGCAGCTGCCGGCATTGCCGGTTATTGCCTGTGCAATGATGTGTCGGAGCGCGCGTTCCAGCTTGAACGGCATGGTCAATGGACCAAAGGCAAGGGGTGCGACAGCTTCGGTCCCATAGGGCCTTGGCTCGTAACGGCGGACGAAGTTTCCGACCCGGATAATCTTGCGATGTGGCTCGACGTCAATGGCAAACGCTTTCAGGACGGCAATAGCCGCACCATGATCTACAAGCCCGCCTTTCTGGTCAGCTATCTGTCCCGATTCATGAGCTTGCAACCTGGCGACATCATTTCGACGGGCACGCCCGCCGGGGTCGGATTGGGTCAGCGACCGCCCGTCTATCTGGAGGTCGGCGATGTCGTCGAATTGGGGATCCAGGGGCTTGGAACGCAGCGCCAGATCGTGGTCGCGGCGGCATAGCGATGACAGGTCTCAAACGCTGCTTCAATGTTGAGGACGTTCGTTTGAAGGCGATGAGCCGCCTCCCGGCACCGATGTTCCACTATATCGACGGCGGTTCGGACGACGAATGGACATTGCGGCGCAACAGTCGGCGCTTTACCGACTATGTGCTGTTGCCCGAGGTTCTGCGTGACGTGGCCGAGATCGACCTGTCTACCGAACTTGTCGGCCAGCGGATCGCCTTGCCTTTTTTCCTTGCGCCGACCGGCATGTCGCGGTTGTTCCATCATGGCAAGGAACTCGCCGTAGCGCGTGCAGCAGAGAAATTCGGGACTCTCTATTCGCTCTCCACGCTTGGTACGACCTCTCTCGAAGAGGTCGCTGCGACGATCGCGACGCCCAAGATGTTCCAGATCTATATCCTCAAGGATCGGGAACTGACTCGGGAGTTCGTTCAACGCTGCAAGGCAGCGGGATATGAGGCGCTTTGCCTGACGACCGATATGGCCATGGCCGGCAATCGCGAACGCGACCTGCGGACAGGAATGGTCATGCCTCCGCGCTTTGGTCTCGGCAGCCTATGGAGCTTCGTTGCGCATCCTCACTGGTCGCTCAATTTTCTGGCGCATCCCGACTTCCGGCTCGCCAACGTCGCACATCGCGTCGATGCGCTTGGCGGGGGAGCGATGGGACTTATCGACTATGTAAACAGTCAGTTCGACCGCAGCGTCACGTGGCGCGACGTGGAATGGCTGCGCGGCGAGTGGGAGGGACCGCTTGTCGTCAAAGGCGTTTTGTCGCCTGCCGATGCAGAACGAGCCTGCGCTGCCGGTGCGAATGCGTTGATGATCTCGAACCACGGCGGCCGACAGCTGGACGGTGCGCCTGCGCCGGTGGATCTGGTCCGCCCGATCCGTGACCGCGTAGGCGATGCTGTTCAACTCATTGTCGATGGCGGAGTGCGTCGTGGCACCGATATCGTCAAGGCGATCGCGCTTGGTGCCGACGCCTGTTCGATCGGCAAGGCCTATCTCTATGGTCTAGCGGCGGGCGGTCAGGAGGGTGTCGAGCACGTTCTCGGGTTGCTCAGAACCGAGTTGGTCCGCGCGATGACACTGCTTGGGTGCGCCTCAATCGACGATATCGGGGAGAGGCATGTGGCCGCATTGGGCGAAATTTCATGACAATATGTTCGTCCAAAACCGCACTGTTCGATAAATCTGCATCGGCATACCCAAGACCGTACTCCGGGCTGCCCTTGTGATGGAGCGAACCCGGTCCGCCACGCGCGTCTTCCGGAAGATATTGGTGGCGAACCGTTCGGAAATCGCGATCCGCGTTTTTCGAGCGGCGACGGAACTCGGCATTGCCACGATCGCGATCTATGCGGAGCAAGACAAACTCTCGCTGCATCGGTTCAAGGCGGATGAAGCCTATCGGCTCGATCCCGAGAAGGGACCTGTCGAAGCCTATCTGGCAATCGATGACATTATCTCGATCGCGAAGGAGGCGGACGCCGACGCTATTCATCCCGGATACGGACTGCTGTCTGAAGATCCCGAATTTGCCGAAGCATGCGCAGAGGCGGGAATCACATTTATCGGCCCTCGCCCGGAAATCATGCGCCAATTGGGGAACAAGGTGTCGGCGCGCCATATCGCGATTGATGCCGGCATTCCCGTCGTTCCCGCCAGTGACCCGCTGCCTCGGGAAGATGCCGCGATAATGCAGCAGGCGGAGAAGATAGGTTACCCGCTGATGCTCAAGTCGAGTTGGGGCGGCGGGGGGCGCGGAATGCGTGTCATCGCCGATGCAGACCAGCTCCTCAGTCTCGTTCATGAAGGTCGCCGCGAGGCGCGAGCAGCATTCGGGCGTGACGAAGTCTATGTCGAGAAACTGATTGCCGACGCCCGTCATGTCGAAGTGCAGCTTCTCGGGGATAAGCATGGCAATCTCGTGCATCTCTTCGAGCGGGACTGCACTATCCAGCGACGCAACCAGAAGGTCATCGAGAGAGCACCTGCGCCCTATCTGGACGATGCGCAACGTCAGGCAATTTGCGATGCGGCACTGAAAATCGGCCGACATGTCGGCTATGACAACGCGGGTACGGTAGAGTTCCTTTTGGATCGCGCGAGCGGCGAATTCTATTTCATTGAAGTCAATCCGCGCATCCAGGTCGAACATACGATCACAGAGACGATCACCGGACTCGATATCGTCAAGGCGCAAATCCGGATCGCGGCGGGCGCGCGGTTGGGCGTGGCTGAGGAATGCGGCATTCCTGCGCAGGAATCGATCATCATGTCGGGTCACGCCATTCAATGTCGTGTCACCACCGAAGATCCTGAAAATAACTTCATCCCCGATTACGGCAAGCTCGTCACTTATCGCGGCGCGTCCGGCTTCGGGATTCGCGTGGACGGAGGGACGGCTTATTCCGGCGCAATCGTCACACGATTCTATGATTCACTGCTCGAGAAGATAATCGCCTGGGCAGCGACCCCTGATGAAGCGACGTGTCGAATGCTGCGGGCGATACGCGAGTATCGAATTCGCGGGATCAGGACGAATCTTGGCTTTCTCGAAAACCTCCTCGCACATCACGCGTTTGGCGACCTCGACTATAACACCCGGTTCATTGACAGCCATCCCGACCTTGCGCGCATACGCCCGCGTCGCGATCGCGCGAGCAAGCTCCTGGCATATATCGCCGATGTCACGGTGAACGGCCACCCCGACGTCAGGGATCGTTCCATGCCATCGTCCAGCGTGACGATGCCGATCGTGCCCAAATCGCGGGGCGGCACCCCCTCTGGTACGCGCCAGATACTGGAACGGTTGGGACCGAAGGGCTTTTCAAGGTGGCTCCGCGAACAACAACCGGTATTGCTCACGGATACGACGATGCGCGACGCGCATCAGTCACTGCTGGCGACGCGCGTGCGTGGTTTCGATATTGCACGAATCGCCGACTATTATGCGCGCGCCTTTCCTGATCTTCTATCGCTTGAATGCTGGGGCGGCGCGACCTTTGATGTTGCTCTGCGTTTCCTCCAGGAAGATCCTTGGGAGCGGCTTTCTCTGTTGCGTGAGAGGATACCAAACATCCTGACGCAAATGTTGATCCGAGGCGCCAACGGCGTCGGCTATGCCAATTATCCCGACAATGTCGTTCAGCATTTCATCCAGCAGGCTGCGGCTAATATTGATGTTTTCCGGATATTTGACTGTTTCAATTGGGTAGAGAACATGCGGGTCGTAATCGACACCGTGGCGGATTGCGGTAAAATTGCGGAGGGGGCGATCTGCTACACGGGCGACGTCTGCGACCCGGCGCGCACTCGTTTCGACCTCTCCTATTATGTTGGCGTCGCACGCCAGCTCGATGAAGCCGGGTGCCATATTCTCGCGATCAAGGACATGGCGGGGCTTCTGACGCCACAAGCCATCCGAAAGCTGCTCAAAGGATTGCGTGACGCGACCGATCTGCCGATTCACCTGCATACCCACGATACATCGGGAGCGGCGGCGGCGACACTGATCGCCGCTGCGGAAGCCGGGGTCGATGCGATCGATGTGGCGATGGACAGCTTTTCTGGCCTGACATCGCAGCCTTGTCTGGGTTCGGTCGTCCAGGCACTCCGTCATGGAGAGCGTGATCCTGAACTGGATGCGGATAATATTCTGCTCGCGAGCGCCTATTGGGAACAGGTGCGGGCGCAATATGCCGCGTTCGAAAGCGATCTCAAATATGGCGCGTCAGAGGTCTATCTGCACGAAATGCCGGGTGGGCAATTCACCAATCTCAAGGAGCAGGCGCGATCCATGGGGCTTGGTACGCGCTGGCATGAGATTGCGCAGGCCTATCACGCCGCCAATCTGTTGTTTGGCGACATCATCAAGGTGACGCCGTCATCCAAGGTCGTCGGCGATATGGCCTTGATGATGGTGGCTCAGGACATCTCGGCAACGGACCTGTTGGAGAACAGGCGCGACGTTGCCTTTCCTGCATCGGTCCGTGCGATGTTAAAAGGTGATCTTGGACAGCCGCAAGGCGGCTTTCCGACGGAGATTCAGGCCTTGGCGCTCGGCGGCGGCGCGCGAGCGTGCACCGAACGGCCGGCGTCGTTGCTGCCACCGGCCGATCTCGTTTCGGCGCGTGCGCAGGCCGAGGAGAAATGTGGCCGGGCGCTGAGTGAGACAGAGTTCGCTAGCTATCTAATGTATCCGGATATCTTTGCTGATTACGTGGCTGCCGAGGGCAAATACGGACCGGTGTCGCGTCTTCCCACACTTTGCTTCTTCTATGGCATGAAAGTGGGCGAACAGATCACGGTTGAGATTGACCGGGGTAAAACCCTTCACATCACCTTGCTGGCGATCGGTGATCTCGATGACGAAGGAAGGCGAACGCTTTTCTTCGAGCTGAATGGGCAGCCACGCAACGTCGCGATTGCTGAACGGGGCGTTGGATCGGCGACACGCGACGTTCGTATGGCCGAAAATGATAATCCGAGTCATGTCGCCGCGCCGATGCCCGGCATGGTCTCCCTCCTGGCGGTGTCCGTCGGCGCCATGGTCCGGACCGGAGATCGGTTGATGTCGATCGAGGCGATGAAAATGGAATCGGCTGTGACGGCCACGCGGGACGGGATCGTGTCGGAGATATGTGTGAAGCCTGGCGCCATGGTCGATCCCAAACAACTATTGTGCGTGATTGTGGACAACTGACCGCAGCCATTGCGGCGTAATGCTGCGGCATGTCTCCTGGCGCGTTTCCGAGGGAGGATTGCGATGCATGATATCGATCGTCGGTCACTATTGACCGGCATGGCCGCCACGGGCCTCGCGGCGACGATGAGCGCCGACGAGGCTTCGGCGAGAACGAGGCGCGATACACACTTCGACAGGCGTCTCCGTGCCGCGATAGATACGGTGGTGGTCATCTATGCGGAAAACCGGAGCTTCAACAATCTATTCACCGGCTTTCCAGGCCTTGAGCAGCCACTGGAGCAAGTACCGGTCGATCGCACGCGGCAGCGTGATCGCGACGGTGGTTTGCTACCGCACCTGCCACCTATCTGGGAAGGGCTGGTTCCGGTAAAGCAGACAGTTCAGCACCGTGAATTCCTAATCGGACCAAACGATCTGCCGCAATTGGCGAACGAACCGTTCCAACTTTTGACGACCGATGGCGACCCACTGCCGCACGGTGTCATCACCCGCGACCTGGTCCATAGCTTTTATAACAATCAGTTACAGATAAATGGGGGGCGGAATGACGGTTTTGTCGCCTGGGGCGACAGTGGCGCATTGGTGATGGGGCATTACGGAGATTCCAGTGCCGTGCTGCGCTTGTGGCAGATCGCGCGTGAATTCACCCTGTGCGACAATTTCTTCCAAGGCGCGTTCGGCGGCTCCTTCTTTAACCACCAATATCTTATTGCGACCAGCCCCCCCTATTATCCGGATGCGGACAAAGGGCCGGCGCGCGAAAAGATCGTTCAATTTGACCCGGACTTTCCCGACGAACTTCGTCCACTCATCAAAACCGGCACGCCATCCAGCGCCATGGACGGGCCGGTACGCTTTGTAAGCGACACGCTTTCGCCTGACTTCTACGCCGTCAATACGATGCTGCCTCCCTATATGCCCAGCTACCAGCCCGATCCCGATAGGCCAGGCTACTCCAGAGCAAGCAGCTCGCTGACCATGCCCGCACAACACCACCCGACGATTGGTGATCGCCTATCGGCACGAGGCATTGATTGGGCGTGGTACGCCGGCGGCTGGGCTTTGGCATATGAGGGAAAGTCGGACAGCCGGGATTTTCCTTCGCGCCCTAATTTCCAGCCGCACCACCAACCCTTTAATTACTTCGCGCGTTTCGCGCCAGGCAGTGTCGATCGCGATCGGCATCTGCGGGATGGAGGCACGGGCGAAACGGCGCGGACGAATCGTTTCCTTGCGGATGCGGTTGAGGGCAAGCTTCCATCAGTCAGCTTCTACAAACCGCAGGGCGATCTGAACATGCATGCGGGCTATTCGGATGTCGATGCAGGCGATCGTCATATCGCGGGCGTGATCGACACGCTGTGCAAATCCCCTCAGTGGAACAGGATGATGATCATCGTCACGTTCGATGAAAATGGCGGTTGGTGGGACCATGTGCCGCCCCCCAAAGGCGATCGATGGGGTCCCGGAACGCGAATCCCGGCGGTAATCATATCCCCCAGCGCCAGGAAGGCGCATGTCGATCACACCATATATGACACTGGCTCGATAGCGCGCTTCCTGGTCCGCCGCTTCGGACTTGAGTCGCTATCGGGCCTCGTCGAGCGCGATCGAGCGATGATCGCACATGGCGGCCCACCGTCCGGCGACCTTACAGCTGCGCTCGACCTGTGAACTCCCGATCATGCCCGGTCCATTGTCCGCCGTCAGCACCAATGGCACAGATTTGAGGTTGTGATTTAAGGAGGATCTGGGCTTCGTCGTAGTGACGAAGGAACGAAGATGAAGCCCAGATCCTCCAATGTAAAATCGCCGGCCAAGGCCCCAGCAGAGCGGGTAGTGAAGGACATCCGCCGACAGACCCGGCGCCACTTTTCGGCCGAGGACAAGATCCGCATCGTGCTGGATGGCCTGCGCGGGGAAGACAGCATCGCCGAGCTATGCCGCAAGGAAGGCATTGCCCAGAGCCTGTATTACACCTGGTCGAAGGAGTTCATGGAGGCCGGCAAGCGCCGCCTGGCCGGCGACACCGCCCGTGCCGCGACCACCGGAGAGGTCCAGGACCTGCGCCGCGAAGCCCGGGCCCTGAAGGAATGCGTGGCCGATCTGACACTGGAAAACCGTCTGCTCAAAAAAAGCATGGTCGCGGATGGGGGCAACGACGAATGAGGTATCCCGCATCCGAGAAGCTCGAGATCATCAGAACCGTCGAGCAGTCGCACCTGTCGGCCAAGCGCACGCTGGACCAACTCGGCATCCCTCGTCGGACATTCTACCGCTGGTATGATCGCTACCTCGAAGGCGGGCCGGAGGCGTTGGAAGATCGGCCATCGGCGCCGAGCCGGGTGTGGAACCGCATCCCGGCGGGCATCCACGACCAGATCATCGAGCTGGCGCTGGAACAGTCTGAGCTGAGCCCCCGGGAACTGGCCGTGCGCTTCACCGATGGGCAGCGCTACTTCGTGTCGGAATCCACGGTTTACCGCCTGTTGAAGGCCCACGACCTGATCACCAGCCCGGCCTATGTCGTGATCAAGGCTGCCGATCAGTTCCACACGAAACCCACGCGGCCGAACGAGATGTGGCAGACCGACTTCACCTACTTCAAGATCATCGGGTGGGGCTGGATGTATCTGTCGACCGTGCTCGACGACTTCTCGCGCTACATCATCGCCTGGAAGCTGTGCACCAACATGCGAGCCGAGGACGTCACCGACACGCTGGACCTCGCCCTGGCGGCTTCTGGTTGCGACAGCGCCACGGTGCTGCACAAACCCCGGCTACTCAGCGATAATGGCCCCAGCTACATCGCGGGTGAGCTGGCGGAATACATCGAGGCCCGGAAGATGAGCCATGTCCGCGGCGCCCCGTGTCATCCCCAAACCCAGGGCAAGATCGAGCGCTGGCACCAGACCCTGAAAAACCGCATCTTGCTGGAAAACTACTTCCTGCCCGGCGACCTCAAAGCCCACATCGAGGCCTTCGTCGAGCACTACAATCACCAGCGATACCACGAGAGCCTGGCCAACGTGACGCCTGCCGACGCCTACTTCGGCAGGGCTCCGGCAATCATCAAACTGCGCGAAAGGATCAAGCAACTGGCCTGCTGCCGGTTTGGTGGACACCGAGATAGGGTGTTTCCACCTATCGGAGGTCCACAATGCAAAGAAGGAAGTTCAGCCGCGAGTTCAAGCTTGAGGCGGTGAGGATGATCCGCGAACGCGGGGTGACGATCGCCCAGGCATCGCGCGATCTGGATGTGCATGCGAACGTGCTGCGTAAATGGGTTCGGGAGCTTGCCGCCGATCCGGGTCATGCCTTTCCCGGTCACGGTCAGATGAAGCCGGAGCAGATGGAGATCGATCGCCTGCGGCGCGAGCTGGCCAAGCTGAAGGCGGAGCGCGACATCCTAAAAAAAGCCGCCGCCTACTTCGCGAGGGACTCGATATGAAGTTCCAGTTCATCGCGAAGCACCGAGGGATCTGGCCGGTGGCATGGATGTGCGGGGCGCTCGGTGTCTCGCGAAGCGGCTTCCATGCCTGGCTGATCCGCCCGCCGTCGCAGCGTGCCCGCGACGACGAGGTGATCGGTGCGAAGGTCCGCGCCAGCCATGTAGGAAGCTATCGCACCTATGGTGCGCGCCGTGTCTGGCACGACCTGCTGGCCGACGGGATATCCTGCGGCCTGCACCGGATCGAACGGCTCATGCGGGCACAGGGTCTGCGAGCCAGGCCGCGGCGACGCGGGCTTCCCAAGGATCATGGCGATCGCTCGGTCATCGCCGGCAACGTGCTCGATCGCCAGTTCACGGCCGACAGGCCGAACCAGAAGTGGGTGGCCGACTTCACCTATATCTGGACAGCCGAGGGATGGCTCTATGTCGCCGCGGTGATCGACCTGTTCTCGCGCCGGGTGGTCGGATGGTCGATGAGCGTCAACATGACGGCACAGCTCGTCACCGACGCGCTGATCATGGCGATCTGGCGGCGCGGCAAGCCCGACGCGCTGCTGCATCACTCGGATCAGGGAAGCCAATATACCAGCGAGCAGTTCCAGCGGCTCATGGCCGATAATGGGGTCACCTGCTCGATGAGCCGGTCCGGCAATGTATGGGATAATGCCGCCATGGAGAGCTTCTTCTCCTCGCTCAAGACCGAGCGGATCGGGAAGAAGGTCTACCGCACGAGGGCGCAGGCGAAGGCCGACGTGTTCGATTATATCGAATGCTTCTACAACCCGACCCGGCGTCACTCGACCCTGGGTTACCTCAGTCCTATCGACTTCGAACGCGAAGCTGGGGTAGCCTGAATGAACCTATCTCGGTGTCCATCAAACCGGCAGCAGGCCAAACAGACCATCGAACATCGGCGCTTGCAGCACCGCAAGTTCGCCGCCTAACATCAACCCCCTGACGAGGTCCGCACTCCGCTAATCTACGCCGCGAGTTGTGCCGAATGTTCTGACGACGGACACTCTACGCGGGCAAGATCGTGGCGGCGCTCGACCGCCAGCATCCCCGCGACCTCTTTGACGTGCGCGACCTGCTCGCGAACGAGGGCGTCACGAACGAATTGCGCCGCGCCTTCCTGGTCTATCTTGCCAGCCATAACCGCCCGATGGCCGAAGTCCTGGCCCCGACTCGCAAGCCGCTCGGCGACGAGTTCGAGCGCGGCTTTGCCGGGATGACGCAGGAGCCGGTCGCGCTTGCAGAGCTTGAAACCGCGCGCGAGGCGATCATCGCTGCGGTGGTCACCGATATGCCGGACGATCACCGGCGCTTTCTTCTCGGCTTCAAACGCGGAGAGCCGGACTGGAATCTGCTTGGGCTGGCCGATGCGCAGAACCTGCCCGCCGTCCTCTGGAAACAGCGCAATCTTGAGAGGCTGCCCGCCGACAAGCGGAGCGAGCTGGCCGACGCTCTTGAGAAAGTGCTGTTTCCTGCGGGACACGACAAATGACGGACGGTGGCTTGGGACCAGACAACGCCATATGGGATGACGGCGAATGGGTGAGCTGGGACGAGATCAACCAGCAAATCCAGTATAAAGAATGGCGCGCGCGTTATCCCAATGCAGACCTGTCACTGGTATCCGTCTTTGAATCCCTGATCGGCACCGCCGAGGAATACTACCACCTCACTGGCAGGCACTTGCAAGTCTATGGCGACATTGGCGAGCTGTATGGTGCGATCACGCACGGTATCAAGCTGCACCGCAATTACGCCAAGGGATCTGACGGTCGCCTTGGCAACGATTTTGTCGAGATCAAAACTATCACGCCGTTCAAGAACTGCGATACGGTCGAGATCAACCTCGACCGTCATTTCAGCAAAGTCCTGATCGTGAAGATCAACGCCGATTTTGAGGTGCGGGGCAAGCTGGTTGACCGCAAAGCCCTCCCCCAAGGCAAGGTGCGGGGCAATCGCCTGTGTATCGACTGGTCGCTTGTCGAAGCGAAATAACCGGCACGATTCCAATAGCGACAGATTGCAGGCGTCCCCTCGGCCAGGCTTTATGGCTTCGCCACGGAACCCACCTCGCGGTTTCCGCCCAATCGGTGACAATCCCTGACGCGGAATAGGGCGGGCAAGCCCGCCCCGCATTGAGCGCCGCTGGCGGCGCACCTTCAACATTTGATCGAGGAAGAAAGAGGCGCTGCCTCTCTCTCCCTGCAAGGTGCCGCTTTGGGGCCGTGGCTCGCTGCGCTGCGCCCGCACCACCCCGGTACCGGACCTTGCCCCCACTCTCTCCGCCCCTCGCCGGGTCGGCAGGGGTCATGCGCGGCATGACCCGCTGCGCGGATTGGAAGGGAGTGAACATCATGACCAAGCAAGACCCTCACAGCCGCATCACGGACCGCATCTTGGCCGAGCTTGAGCAGGGCACTCGCCCGTGGCTCAAACCGTGGAGCGGCGGTGACATGGCCACATCAGGCCAGACCCGCCCCTTGCGCGCCACCGGTCAGCCCTATCGCGGGATCAATGTGCTGCTATTGTGGATCGAGGCGCAGGCGTCCGGTTTCGTCAGCCCTTCATGGATGACCTACAAGCAGGCGCAAGCCTTGGGCGCGCAGGTCCGCAAGGGCGAGCATGGCGCAACCGTGGTTTACTATGGCGACGGCAGCAATACCGTCCGCGACGAGGCCAGCGGCGAGGAGCGGGAGCAGGCGTTTCGTTTCCTGAAAACCTACACCGTGTTCAACGTGGCTCAGATCGACGGATTGCCCGAGCGATTTCATATCGTTCCGGCACCCGCGCCGGAGGTGGAGCGCATTGAAGCGGCGGAGGCGTTCTTTGCCAGCATTCCGGCAACCGTGAACCACGGCGGCGACAAGGCATATTATATTCCGTCAGCCGACCGCATCCAGCTTCCGCCGTTCGCCGCGTTCCACGATGCCCACGCATATTACACCACGAGGGGCCATGAAACCGTGCATTGGACTCGCCATGAGAGCCATCTTGATCGCAGCTTTGGCCGCGAGAAATGGGGTGATGAAGGCTATGCCCGCGAGGAGCTTGTTGCGGAGCTGGGCGCCGCTTTTCTTGCCGCCGACCTTGGGCTTTGCATCGAGCCTCGCCCCGATCATGCCAGCTACATCGCGAGTTGGATCAAGGTGCTGCAAAACGACACGCGCGCCATCGTGCAGGCCGCCGCCCATGCCGAGCGCGCCGTTGCCTATCTTCATCAACTGGCGAACCCCGAGGAGGCGAAAGAGGCGGCATAGCCGCCGATCGGCGAGGCCGCCCCAGACAGGGGCGGCCACTTCGTTTGCCCTCCCACCCAATCCCGTGCGCAGGCCGCTCCCTTCGGTCGCGGCCTGGTCGCGATAACTCTTGCTAATAGTCAGCGATTGCTCGAAGATTCGCAGGTCTATGCGCACCGACATCGATCATCTTCCTGCCGCGAAGCAGCGCGAGCTTGAGCGCATCGTCGCGATCATCTTCGACGAATTCGGCACGGCAACGGAAAATGCGACCGGCCCGCGCAAGGGCGCGCGCATACTCAAGATTATCCTGTTCGGCAGCTACGCTCGGGGCGATTGGGTCGATGCGCCGACATCGGCGAACCAGTATAAATCTGACTATGATATTCTCGTCATCGTCAGCCAGAAGGAACTGACCGACCGCGCCGCTCATTGGGCGAAGGCCGAAGATCGGCTGATCCGAGCCTACACGATCGAGAGGACGCTCCAGACGCCGGTCAACTTCATCGTCCATTCGCTGCATGAGGTGAACGACGGGCTGGCGCATGGCCGCGTCTTCTTTATGGAGGTCGCGAAGGACGGGATTGCACTTTACGACGCCGATGATCGGGAATTGGCGACACCCAAGCCGAAGACGCCCGAGCAAGCACTGGCCGCGGCCAAGGAATATTTTGACGAATGGCTTACCAGTTCGTTGGATTTCTATGATCAGGCGAAACACGCGATGGGAAAGGGCCGTGCCAAGATCGCGGCCTTCGAACTCCATCAGGCCACCGAGCGCCTATACTCATGTGTTCTGCTCACGCTGACGTTCTATACGCCTTACAACCATAACATCGCCTTTCTGCGATCGCTCGCCGAAGGCCTCGACCGACGCTTGTTTGGCATTTGGCCTGAGGCCAATCGCCGCGAGCGCGCGATGTTCCAGAAGCTGAAAGAGGCCTATACCAAAGCCCGCTATTCGAAGCATTACAAGATCAGCGAAGAAGAGTTGATTTGGCTCGGCGAACGCGTCGAGGAACTCGGACGCGTCGTGCATCAGGTCTGCAGCGACAGGATCGCCGAACTCGAAGCCAGAATTCGCAGATAGCGAACGGCAAACTTGGGGTGGGAAGCCGACGCCAATATCGCTAAGCTCTCGCCGTGGACTTCTCGATCATCCTTGTCTTTCCTTTCAGCGCGTTGATTGCGTTCACGACCCTAATCGGTGCTACCCTCGCTAAAAGACCAAGGCCGCGATTGATGTGGTCCTTCGCATTTTCGACGATTTTGGCTGCGTCTGAGTTTGTAGGCCCACCGGAAATGGCCCGGTTGGGCTTCTGGTTTCTTGACCTCGCGTTAGTGGCACTGTGGGCCGCGTTCGGGACCGTTCTTGGTGCACTTGCAGCAAAGCTGACAATCTCTGCGACCCGATGGCTTTCCCGTTGAGCGACCGCAACGGTCACTTTAAGCCGTCTCGCCTTCAGCGATAAGGCTCGCACGCAATTCCATCGCTGTCGCCGTCCATGCCCTCGCGGTATCCCGGCTCCCCGCGATAAATCGGGGCGGTTCCTGCGGCGCGCGCATCGTCGCAGCCGCGCCAGTAATCACCCTTTTGGGGGGCACGTTCGCGCATCATGCCCGTGGAGACGGCAATATCCCTGGCATTCGCCATGAAAGCTTGTCGTCCGTCGGGAGTGGTGACCGACCAAGCTGTCCCTGCGGCAACGCCGAGGAGGAGCGCGCCAACGAAATAGCTACCGACCGGCCGCGAGCGTTGGCGTCGTCGTGTCCTCGCGGCGGCGTAACGGCGCGGCTCATGATAACGATTGTACCGACGATGCTTCATGCGGTCGACTTAGCTCAACATCGGTAAACGATCGGTGAGGCTGGCGTGGCTACCCTCGGCGTGTCTGCCGAGGGACTGGCCGCCACCGGGCTTGCCGTGACGTCCCGATTCTGGCATGATTCCGCTCACGGGATGGAAGACTGGCGGCCATCCCGAGGATCGTCCTGCCAGCATCATGCAGGTCCGGCCAAGGGTCGGGCAGTTGCTGTAGACCGCTTTAGCGGCGTACAGCGGACACCGCTTGCACATTCGCGCATGAATGCGCGAACCGCCGCTGTGCGAGCTGCAAATGACTACCCCAAAACCGAAGGACTTCTACGCGCGCGAAGTCGTGATGGCGCGCGTCGACCATCTCATCCGCCGCAAGCAGGGCGAGATCGAGCGGATCACGCGCATCCTGCGCGCTTTCTTCGATCCCGATCAGGTGCAGGCCCCCGAGCCGGGCCAGATCAGGCGGATCATCCTGATTGGCCCCTATGCGCGGCGATCGTGGTATGAAGACGACCAGACGATCAACTTTTCCGATTACGAACTGTGGATCGTCGTCAATCATCCGCTCTTCAAAGAGGAATGTTGCTGGACCCGCGCCCGCGAAATCATCGGCAGCGAGCTTGGCGATCGCTGCGCGGTCAGCCTCGAACTCTATTCCCGCGCCGACATTCGCATCGCCAAGGCCGAGCGTGACACTTTCATCCTCGACCGGGTCGAAGCAGGCATCACCCTTAACTTGGCCTCGCGCGATGCGCCGCTGGGTGAGCGCGAATGCAAGGGAGCGCGGGCATGATCGCGCCCGCTTCGACCGCCGCCGTCGAGGACCTATATCGCACCGAGTATAGGCGCTTGTTGCGTAAGCTGCGGCGCCGGGTCGGCTCCGACGAGGCGCCCGATCTGGTGCAAGAGGTGTTCGCGCGCTTTCTGCGCAGCGAGGCGCTGGGCCGCGTGGAAAACCCGGCCGCCTATCTTTCCCGGATCACCCGCAACCTGCTGATCGATCGCGCGCGCCGGAAACGGCACGGCATGCCGATCTTCTTTCCATTCGACGACGAGCGCGACGCGTCGTCGCGTGCCGACCAGACATGGCGGATCGAAGCGATCGACCTGTTTCGCCTCTACCGGCAGACCGTTCGCGCCATGCCGCCGAAGACCCGGCGAGTGTTCGTGATGCGCAGGGTCAAGCGCATGAACTGCAAGGAGATCGCGGCCAGGCTCGATATCAGCATCGCGACCGTCGATTATCATATGGTGCAGGCGCTCGCGCGCTGCCGCGCTGCGGTTGCCGCACAATGGTGACCGAGACATATGTCGGGCGCGACCGCACCGCCGACGTTCGAGAACGGGCCGAAACTCGTGCCTCGCCCGGTTCGGGGACTGATTTCGCGGCCTTCTATCGCGCCGAGCGAGGGTGGCTGTTCCATTATTTCCGAAGGAGGATCGGGCGCGATGCCGCGCCCGATCTTGTGCAGGAAGCTTTCACGCGGCTGCTTCGCAGTGGCGCGTTCGATCGGGTCGAATATCCGCGCCCCTATCTGGCGCGGATAGCGCATAATCTGCTGATCGAGCGAGCGCGTAAGATTATGCGCGAGGGAGGCACCGCCTGTCAGTTCGACGAAACCTGCGATGCGCCCGTGGCGCCCGAGCAGGAACGGCACGTCGAGGCGATGGAATTGCGGAGGGCCTACCGGCAAGCGCTCCGCCCCCTGTCGCGAAAGACCCGGCGCATATTCCTAATGCACCGCCTGCGCGGCATGACATATCGGAATATCGCCGACGAACTTGGAATCAGCAACAAGACCGTCGAGAAGCATATCGGACGCGCACTCGCACGGTGTCGCAGAGTCGCGCGCGCGCATCGGGAGTAGGATCGCGCATCCACTACTGCGCATGCTCTTGGGAGTCGGTTCGATTACTTTTTTGAGGAAAAAATTCTCGGGGCCTAAGTGGGGGCATCCTTGCCGCATGTAATGAACTATCTAGCTGTAATTAAATCAGAAAATTTGAGCTCTTCGATTCCGGCTCGGCCTCCAAATATCGCATGAGCGCGCACTGGCGCTGGCCCCCCGCTCATGTTGACTGCGATGCGCGCGCGGACATCCGGCGGACAAAGGGGAGGGGCATGCTGTATTTTCTGCTGATGAGTCCGGTGCCGCCGTGGATTCCGGATCCGGAAAACCTCACCCAGCCCATCGTCCATTACCAATGCGAAATGGTGAACGAGCGGTTCGACCGTCACACGCTCAAGTTCAGGCGCGAGGGCGGGCGCGGTTATTGGCGGGCGCCCGGCGAGGCCGCCGTTACGTCCGGAAAACATGTCATTGAAGAAGATGGCATGGGGTTGTTTTCGGGGATGATAGAGGTCCCACGGCCGGAGAGCGAAAGGCGGGGCGCCTATTTTCGCGACACCGAACGGATTGCCGATGCATCCAGAGCAATCGTCATGGAAGAGGTGACGCCGATATTGAAGATGCTGGAAGACGGCCTGAGTTGGCGGGCGAGTCTCGTCCTGACGATCGACCACGGTTTGCGCGTCGAGCGCGTCGTAGGATTTTGCGATGTCCGTCCCGAAGATCAGGATCCGCTGGACGAAAAGGAAACGCGGGACCTGCTGGCAGGTTGAACGGACAGGCGCCGAATCTCGTCTTCAGGGCGGGACACATCGTGGGGGAGGGGATGGTGGCCGTGCTGGACTGGCTGTTGAGTTGGTCGGGCGTGCTGGGATTCGCAATGGTCCTCGCCGCGCCGGTTTTCGTTGCCCGTTACGGCGTCGCGGGCGCCGGATGGTCGATGCTTCTCATCGGGCTGCTGAGCGCCGCTAGCTTCTGCCATTTCTGGACGGCTGATATCGAGGACGAGGCGCTCATCGGCCATTCGAACGCGGTGGGATTGCTGATGTCGGTCCTGCTTGCCGTTCTCGGTTTCGCGGTCGTCGCCGTCACGCTCGGAATCCGCAAGCTCATGTCGTCCGGAGACGATGCTCCATAGGCGTCGCCTCGTCACGGTTTCGCTTCGCTCGCCGTGACGAAGGAAAGCCGGGACGGCGGCGATCCTAGCCTTTCCTGCCTTTCTGCCGGTCCTCGGCTTCCTTGAAGATTTCGGCCAGCTTGGCGCGGGCTTCGTCGATCTTGCTCTCGTCGATCAGGTCGACGGTCGCGCGAATCTTGTTTTCCTTTTCGGTGCCGTGCGCGGCGAAGGCGATCGGCGACAGCACCGATCGCGCGAGGTCGCCCTTGTTCTCGTCGAGCAGCTGGCGCGCCAGGATCAGCCGATAGAGCGCGTCATATTTGGCATAGTCCCACGCGCTTTCGAGGATGACCAGCGCGTCCTCGGGAATCGGCTCGCCCGCCTCGCGATAGGACATGTAATAGCCGATCATCGGCCGCGGGTCCTTCTGGTCGAGCTTATGCGCCTTGACCAGCCACGGGCGTGCCTGGGCATACAGCGCCTTGTCCTTGTTTTCGTCGGCACGCGCCAGGAAGATCGAACCCATCAGGAAATTGGCGAAGGAGCTGTCGGGCGCCAGCGCCAGCGCGCGCTTTGCCGCGGCTTCGGCCTCGTCGAAATTCCTCGCGTCCAGATGCGCCTCGGCGACGATCAGCTGCGCTTTCAGATTGTCGGGATAGGCCGCGCCCTTGCCGGACAGGTCGCGCGCGACATCCTTTGCCTCCTTGCGGTCGACGCCGCGCTGCGAACGGATATATTCGCGCATCAGCGCTTCCTCGGCCGGGGGCAGCTGGCGCAGCGCCACCGCGGGCTCGGGAACCGCGTTCGGCGGCGAGACCATCACCGGGAACTGGTTGCGGCCCTTGTATTTGCGCAGCTCGGCCTGCAGCGTGTCGAGGTTGCCGAAGATCCGTTTCGCTGCGGTCAGGCTGTCCTCGCCCTTGTTGAGCGCCGCCAGATAGGCGGGAAGCTGCCCCCGGCGCTCTTCGTTGAAGTTCAGATAGTGCGACAGCAGCCAGCCGAAGGCGTAGGATTGATACTGCTCGAGCCCGGTCAGCTTCACCTTGTGGTCGAACAGGCGGGACAATCGCACGTCGGGCAATTGCTTGAGCGCGGCGCCGCGCGCCTGCGGCACCAGCCCGCCGACGAAGCTGCCGTCGTCGCGGAACTCGACCGTGCTGTACAGCTCGGCGAACCCTTCCGAATACCAGGCGGGATAGGCGGTGCTGAAATTGGTCAGCATGAAATGGTGCGTATATTCGTGGAACAGCACCTGTTCGGTGTCGAGGGTCGGGCCGCTGCTGCTGCGCCGGACGCTGCTCATGTCGCGGCGCTTTTCGCGCGCGGGGACGAAGGCGACGGTCGAGCCGGCGCGCGGGATATAGAAACCCGCGATGCCCGACCCCGGCGCTCCGGCGACATAGGCGATGTCGTCGATGTCGCCGCTGCGGAACACTTTCACCTTGTTCGCCTCGCCCATGTCGGGCCCCGGAATCGGATAGCCCTGAAGATAGCGCAGCGCATTGTCGTAGCGTTCGAGCAGGCGCGCGAACTGTTCGGCGTCGTCCTTCTTGCTTTCGGAATAGACGATGAAATGCGCGGTTTCAGCCTGCCACCATTCGGCGCGCGCGCTGGCACCGATCGCCATCGCCGCCAATGCCGTTCCGACGCCGATCGCGCGTACCCAGCCCTGCAATTTCACTCGCCCGCTCCTCGAACAGATGTCCTGAAGCCGAGGGCTAGCAACTACGGCCCGCGATTCCAATGCCCCGATCGGTCGTCAGACGAAGCTGTAGGGGTCTATGTCGATCGCGAGGCGCGCCTTGGCGGGCCAGTCGATGCGTCCGACCCAGTCGCGGATCGCGCCCTGCAGGTCGAAGCTGCGCGGGGCGTGCAGCAGCAGGCGGAAGCGGTGCCGTCCGCGCAGCATCGCGAGCGGCGCGGGGGCGGGGCCATAGATGGCGAGACCGTCAGCGACCGGTGCCTTCTCCCCCAGCCGCTGCGCGACGCCGCGCGCCACCTCCATCTCCTCCGACGAGATGACGAGCGCGGCGAAGCGGCCATAGGGGGGTGCCCCCGCCTGCCGCCGCGCGGCGGCCTCCGCGGCGTAGAAGCCCTCGCGGTCGTTCGCGACCAGCGCCGCCATCACCGGGGCGTCGGGGACGCGCGTTTGGATCAGCACCTCGCCCGGCTTCACCCCGCGCCCGGCGCGTCCGGCGACCTGCGCGATCTGCTGGAAGGTGCGTTCCGACGCGCGCAGGTCGCCGCCGTCGAGGCCGAGGTCGGCATCGACCACCCCGACCAGCGTCAGGTTCGGGAAATGATAGCCCTTGGTGACGAGCTGGGTGCCGATGATGATGTCGACGAGACCGCCCTCGACCGCGTCGACGAACTCGGCCGCCTTGGCGGGCGACCATAGGGTGTCGCTGGTGACGATGGCGGTGCGCGCTTCGGGAAAGCGTTCGGCGACCTCGTCGGCGATCCGCTCGACGCCGGGGCCGCAGGCGACGAGGCTGTCCTCGTCCTCGCACTCGGGGCACAGGCGCGGCGGTGGCATGACATGGCCGCAGTGATGGCAGGCGAGGCGATGGACGAGCCGGTGCTCGACCATCCACGCGGTGCAGTTCGGGCACTGGATGCGATGACCGCAGGTGCGGCAGAGCGTCAGCGGCGCGAAGCCCCGCCGGTTGAGGAACAGCAGGCTCTGCTCGCCCTTCTGCAACCGGTCGGCCAGCGCGTCGACGAGCGGCGGCGCCAGCCAGCGGCCGCGGTCGGGCGGATCGATCCGCATGTCGATCGCCGCGAGGTCGGGCAAAGTCGCGCCGCCATAGCGCGCGGGCAGGACGATGTGGCGATAGCGTCCCGCCTCGACCTGCGCGAGGCTTTCGAGCGCGGGGGTCGCGCTGGCGAGGACCACCGGCAGCTTTTCGAACGCCCCGCGCATCACCGCGACGTCGCGCGCGTGATAATGGACGCCGTCCTCCTGCTTGAAGCTCGTTTCGTGCGCCTCGTCGACGACGATCAGGCCCAGCCGGGCATAGGGCAGGAACAGCGCCGACCGGGCGCCGACGACGATCTTCGCGTCGCCGCGCGCGATCGCGTGCCAGGCGCGGCGGCGCTCGGTCGAACGCAGCCCCGAATGCCATGCGACCGGCTCGCAGCCGAAGCGCGCGGCGAAGCGCGTCAGCATCGGCTCGGTCAGGGCGATCTCGGGCAACAGGACGAGCGCCTGCCCGCCCGCTTCGACCGCGGCGGCAATCGCCTCCATATAGACTTCGGTCTTGCCTGATCCCGTGACGCCGTCGAGCAGCAGCGTCTCGAACCGTGCGGCGGCGACGGCGTCGCGAAGCTCGCCGGCGGCGGCGGCCTGCTCGGCGGAGAGGGCGGGCGGTGCGAAGGCGGGGTCGGGCTCGGGATAGGGGGCGTCGGCCGACACGCTCACCGCTTCGAGCGCGCCCGCCTGGACGAGGCCGCGGATCACTCCGTCGCTGACCTCGGCAAGCGCCGCCAGCTCGCGCACGGTGCCCTGCCGGCCGCCGATCTTCTCGAGCGCCACCGTCCGCTGCGGCGTCATCCGCGGCGGAAGCGCGCCCGTCGCGCGATATTCGACGATCGGGCGGCGCGCGTCAGCAAAAGCGGCGCCGGGCAGCACCATCCGCAGCACCGCGCCCGGCGGGGCGAGATAATAGTCGCTCGTCCATTCGACGAGGCGGCGCAGCGGCGCGGGGACCGGCGGCACCGGCACGACCTCGTACAGGTTGCGCAACCGGTTGTCGCCGACCGGATCGGGCGCGCCGAAGCTCGCATCTTCCCATACCGCGCCGCCCATGCGCCGCGGCCCGAGCGGCGCGACGACGACGCTGCCGAGCGGCGCCTCGGTGCCCTGCGGCACGCGATAGTCGAGCGGCCCGAGGGCGGCAGTGAGAAGGAGGACGCGGGCGCGGGTCATCTGTGGGGAGGATATAGGGCGGCCGGTAAAATAGGAAAGCGGACGCGGCTCCGCGTGAACCGAAATCTCTGCGCCTCTGCGCGAATCCTGGAGCGGCGAACCATGATCTGCACCGTTCGCCCTGAGCTTGTCGAAGGGCCGTTCTTTCTCTTTGGCGCCGCAAGAAGAACAGTGCTTCCCCCGGACTTGATCCGGGGTCAGCACGAACGAAAACAGCGGTGATCCAGATTTAACGCGCGGCGTTTTGGAAAGCGGCTAACGCCGCTTCCTTCACCCGCGGTTTCGCCGGCTTCGAGCGCCGGAACCAGAAGGTCCAGACCGCGAGGCTTCCCAGCATCGTCATCGACAGGCCCGAGATCGTCAGGACGAGCCGCCACAAAAGGCCGCCGACCTTGCCCGAATGGATCGGATAGGCCTTGTTGAACGCCTGCGCGCCCGCGGGCATCGCGAGCGCGTCGCGCGCGCCGAGCAGCTTGCCCGTCGCAGCGTCGAACCACAGGGTCGAGCGGCCGTTGGGCAACCATTCGGCCTGCTGGCGCATCCGCAGCATGATCGGGCCGCCGTCCTTCGCGGGCAGGCTGAGGATGCGGAACTCGGCATCGGGGAAGCGGCGGCGCGCCTCGCCCAGCATTGCCGCGTAATCGGGCCTGGCGGCTAGGGGGCCGCCCTGGTATTTCGGCGGCTTCATCGCCCTGGCGGCTTCGGCGGGCGAGCCGAAAGGCGCAATCATCGCCATTGCGAAAGGCTGAAAGATCATCATCGTGCCGGTGACGACCGACAGCAGCAGCAACGGTGCGACGACGATGCCGAGGTCGCGGTGGTGCATGACGATCGCCGGCCGGCTCATCCGTTTCGGCCACAGCCGGAAGCGGAAGGTGCGGCGCGTGCGCCACCACAGGATGACGCCCGAGAGGATGAAGAACAGGCCGCACAGCCCCGCGGTGCCGATCACCCATTCGCCGGTGTCGCCGGTGAACAGATGATGGTGGAAATCGAAGATCCACAGCTCGGGCCGCTCCCACTGGCTCGCCCACTGCGTAGCGACTCGCCCCGTCTGGTCGGCGTAGAGGCCGGCGCCGTCGCCGAAGCGCGCCTGGTGCAACCCGAAGCCGTCGCTGGCATAGATGATGCCCTGCGGCGCCTGCGGCAGCGCCATGATCCGCTCGGTCGCGGCGACGGTGCTCGCAAGGTCGGTACGCAGCGGATCGCCGGCATGCGCGACGCCGATCCACGCATATTTGTGCAGCAGGATGGTGCCCGACAGGCCGAGCAGCGCCAGCACGAGGCCGATCAGGCCGCCGGTCCAGCGGTGCAGCGTGTCGAGCAGTTTCATCATCGGTGGGCCATGCCTAGAAACGATAATCCCAGCCGAGCGTGAAGGTACGTCCGCGGCCGGCGAAGTTGAAGAAATTGTCCGTCGGTCGCTGGGTGTCGCTCGCATAGCTGATATATTGCCGGTCGAACAGATTCTGCACCGCAAGGCTGATGCCGCCGAGCCGGGTCTGATAGCGCAGGATGGCGTCGGTCAGATTATAGCCCTCGAAATCGTTGCGCGCGTCGCGGCCCGGCCCCCGGAAGGTGCGCGCGAGATAGAATTGCGTCTGGACGCGCGCGGACAGCGGGCCCTTCGCATAGGCGGCGGCAAGGTTGAGCCGGTCGGGCGAGATGTTGGCGCCGTCGAGGTCGGTGTCGACCGCCCCGTCGCCGTCATTATCGAACCGGCCTTCGATATGCGCATAGCCCGCCGACAGCGTGAGCCCGTCGATCGGCATCCGCACTGCCAGGTTGAGTTCGAGCCCCTCGATCTCGACGCGCTGGCGCACGACGTCGAAAATGCCGTCGGGACGCGCGATCAGAAGCTGCCCCTTGGTGCTCGTCGACCAGAAATAGGTCGCGGTCGCGTCGAGCGGTCCGCGCTTCACCTCGACCCCGATCTCGCGGTTGTTCGAGACGATCGGCGCGATATCGAGATAATTGTCGATATCGACCCCTGTCCTGCTCACCGCGCGGGTGATGCGGCCGACGTCGGGGACGGTATAGCCCTCGGCATAGCTGGCATAGGCTCGGATGCCCGGCGTCGGCTCGACGATCAGGCCGCCGTTGACCAGAACGTCGTCGAAGCTCGGGCTGCCGCCCCCGACGTCGACGCCGCCATAGGTCGAGGGACCGCAAGGTCCGGTCGGCACCGCCGGGGGCGTGGGGCACGCGACGAAGGTGTTGGCGGCGAGCGTGTGATAATCGGCAATGCTGATCTTCACATCCTCATAGCGCGCGCCGCCGGCCAGACGGACGATGCCGTCGAACAATTTGAGGTTCGCCTGGCCGAAGGGCGCGAAGCTGCGGAACCTGGTCGGTGGCACCCATGCGCGATTCGTGGCGATCAGCCGCTGCTCGCTTTCGTCCCACAGCGCGTCGAAGCCCGCGATCAGCGTCAGTGCCTCGAAACCCGGAACCGCGCGTTCATAGCTGATTTTGGCGCCGACCTTGCGGCTGCGGTTCTGCGACTGGTCGAACAGCGTGCCGACGGGCGCGATCACCGGGTCCTGAAAGCTGGCGATCGGATTGGGTTCGCCGCCGAACGTGTCGCGGGTGCGGTTCCAGAACAGCTGGCTGACGAAATTGCCGCCGCCCAGTTGCGGGTCGGTCAGCGACAGCGCGACGCTTTCGGTCCGGCTTGCGGCGGGAACGCCCGGCGGCGTTCCGCGCGTCTGGGTGGTGGGGATGCCCCCCGCTTTGTTGCCCGCGACCGGCGCATAGTCGCCGTCGCCCTTCATCTCATAGCGGCTGGCGATCAGGTCGAGCCGCATCGTGTCGGTGACGGCATAGCCGAAGCGGCCGAAGAGCGAGAGCGTCTTCGAATCCATCGTTTCGCCCTGCGTCAGGTTGATGCCGACCGGACGTCCCTCGCCGTCGCGAAAGATGCCGCGGATTTCATAGGCGGCACCGACCGTGGCGTCGAAGCGTCCCGCCTTGTACTGGACGAGCCCGGCCGCCTTGCCGCCCATGCCGGCGCCCGAAAATTCGTCGTCGGCGGTGCCCTGGAGCAGGAAGCGGCCGGACACGCCGTCGGCCTTCGGCGCGCCCACCGTCACCTGGTTGACGATGCCGCCGGTGCCGCCGATCCCCTGCAACGCGTTCGAGCCGTAGATGACCTCGACCCGGTCGATGAAGAAGCCGTCGATCGTGAAGCCGTCGCGGCTGCCGTCGCGCAGCGGGTTCGACTGCGGAATGCCGTTGATCGCATAGAGCGGCGCGCGCCCGCGCAGCGTTTCGCCGGCGCCCGACAATTTCTGCCGGGTGGGGGAGAAGCTGGGGGTCAGCGTCGCCACCGCGTCGGCGATCGACCCCGAAATCGCGATCTGCTGCTCCAGCGCCTGCTTGTCGATCAGGTCGATCGTCAGCGGCAGCGCGTTGGGCGGCAGGACGGTGCGCGCCGCGGTGACGATGATGGCCTCGTCGGCGTCGGCGCTGTCGGGCGCTGCGGCACTTTGGGCATGGGCGGGCGACGAAAGCGCGGTGCAGGCCAGCGCTGCGGCGAAATATCTGCGATTCATTCTTGGCTCCTGTTCCGGATGCGCTGCTAATGCGAGCCATTCGCAGACGCAAGGGCAAAGCAGGATCGGTGCCGCTTCGGTTCGCTTTCGGACCCGGTGTGGAAAATTCGCCACAGTGCGCAAAGCGCGCTATCACCGCCGCCATGCGCGAGAAGGAACTGCGTTTCGCCCTGATCTGCTATGGCGGCATCAGCCTTGCCGTCTATATGCACGGGATCACCAAGGAGATATGGCGCCTCGCCGCGGCGTCGCGCGCCTTTCACGACGGCACCGACGCCGCCGGGTCGGGCGTCGTCTATCGCGAGCTGCTCGCCGCGATCCAGGAGAAGAGCGGGGTGCGGCTGCGCGTGCTCGCCGACATCGTCGCGGGGGCCAGCGCGGGGGGGATCAACGGCGTTTTCCTGGCGCGCGCGCTCGCCGAGGGCCTGTCGCTCGATCCGCTGACCGAATTGTGGCTCGACGATGCCGATGTCGATCGCCTGCTCGACCCCGACGCGCGGCCGCTGTCCGCCGCGACCAAATTCTGGGCGGTGCCGATCGCCGGCTGGGCGATGAAGCGGCGCGGCAATGTGATCGACCGCACCGTGGGCGGGAGCGCGCAGGACGAGGTGCGCGCGAAGCTGTCGCGCTTCGTGCGCGCGCGCTGGTTCGAACCGCCCTTTGGCGGCGCGATCTTCTCCAACCTGCTGCTTGACGCGTTCGACGCGATGGACAAGGCGCCGCGCGGCCCGACGCTGGTTCCGGCGGGGCAGCCGGTCGACCTGTTCGTCTCGGCCACCGATTTCGCGGGGCACAGCATGCCGCTGGCGCTCAACAGCCCGCCGCGCGTTACCGAGCAGGAGCATCGGCTGGTGATGCATTTCCGGCAGGACGGGCGCATGGGCAAGCGGCTCGACGATGTTCCGGGCCTTGCCGCGGCGGCGCGGGCGACCGCCAGCTTTCCCGGCGCCTTTCCGCCCTTCACGCTGCGCGAACTCGACGGCGTCCTTGCCCAGCGCGGCATCGACTGGCCGCACCGCGACGCTTTCATCAAGGTGCAGCTTCCCGCCGGCAGCGAAGCCGATCCCGCCGATCGGGTGCTGATCGACGGATCGGTGCTCGCCAACGCGCCCTTCCGCCCGGCCATCGCCGCGCTCAAGCAGCGGCCGGCGCGGCGCGAGATCGACAGGCGCTTCGTCTATATCGACCCCAAGCCCGATTATCGTTCGATCCGCTTCGGCCGGCACGGCGAGCCGGTCGAGGGCGCCGAAAAGCGGCTGCCGGGCTTTCTGACGACGATCCTGGGCTCGCTTTCCGAAATCCCGCGCGAACAGCCGATCCGCGACAATGTCGAGGTGATCGAGAGCATGTCGCGGCGCATCCGCCGCATGCAGCATATCGTCGACGCGATGAAGGTCGAGGTCGAGGAACAGGTGGCGGCGCTGTTCGGCACCACCTTCTTCCTCGACAGCCCGACCCCGGCGCGCCTCGGCAAGTGGCGCGCCAAGGCGCAGACCGAAGCGGCGGCGCGCGCGGGCTTCGCTTTCGCGCCCTACGGCCACCTCAAGCTGTCGGCGGTGGTCGAGGAACTGGTGGCGCTGGTCGAGCGGTTGGCGCCCTCCGAAGGCGCGATCCACCGCGCGCGGCGGCGCGAAGCGCTGTGGGAGGAGGTGCGGCGGCGCGGGCTCGACCGCATCTCGGGCAAGCGCGGCGCGGGGGCGAGCGGCGACGCCATCGCCTTCTTCCGCATCCACGACCTCGGCTTTCGCATCCGGCGGCTGCGCTTCCTCGCGCGCGAGCTTGACGCGATCGAGGCGACGCGCGACGCGCCCGACCCGGCGTGCGAGGCGATGCACGAGGCGATCTTCGCCGCGCTCGGCCTCTATCTGGAGCGCGAAGGTGACAACTGGCTCGCCGACCTCGACGTCGCCGAGGATGCCGGGATGGGGGAATGGATCGACGCGATCGGCGACCGGCGCGACCTCGTCGACGTCGATGCCGAGACCGACGAGCTGATCGCCGCGGCGCTCGCGGCGCTGCCCAAGGACGACCGGCGGACGATGCTGCTCGCCTATCTCGGCTATCCCTTTTTCGACATCGCGACGCTGCCGCTGCTGCAGGGCGAGGGATTCGACGAATTCGACCCGATCAAGATCGACCGCATCTCGCCCTCCGACGCGACCGCGATCCGTCCCGGCGGTGCGGCAGCGATGCTAAAGGGGATCGAGTTCAACAGCTTCGGCGCCTTCTTCAGCCGCGCCTACCGCGAGAACGACTATCTGTGGGGGCGGCTCCACGGCGCCGACCGCCTGATCGACATCGTGGCGTCGAGCGTGACCGGCGACGGCGCGCTGACGAGCGAGGAACTGGCGGCGATCAAGCGCCGCGCCTTCCACGCGATACTCGACGAGGAGGACGGCCGGTTGCCGCGGGTGCAGGCGCTGGTCGACGAGATACGGGGAGAGATCGGAGCCATCTGAGCCCTTCCGCAAGAGGAAGGGACAGGATGATCATTCGGTCAGGTCGTCCCACATTTCCTTGATGCGGCCGAAGAAGCCCTGGCTCGCGGGGCATTCGTCGCCGGTCTCGGTCTCGCGAAAGGCTTCGAGCAGTTCCTTCTGCTTCGCGTTGAGCTTCGTCGGCGTCTCGACGTCGATCTGGATGACGAGGTCGCCGTTGCCGCGGCCGTTGAGCACGGGCATGCCGGCGCCGCGCTGACGCAACTGCTTGCCCGACTGGATGCCGGCGGGAATGGTGATGTCGTGCTTGCGGCCGTCGAGGCCGGGGATAGTGATGCAGCCGCCGAGCGCCGCCGTGGTGAAGCTGATCGGCGCGCGCGTGAACAGCGTCGTCCCCTCGCGTTCGAACAGCCGGTGCCGCGCGATGTGGAGGAAGATGTAGAGGTCGCCCGGCGCCGCGCCGCGCGCACCCGACTCGCCCTCGCCCGACAGGCGGATGCGCGTCCCTTCGTCGACCCCGGCGGGGACGTTGACGGTCAGCGTCTTGCGCCGGTCGACGCGGCCCTCGCCATGGCACTGGTCGCACGGATCGGTGATGACCTCGCCCGATCCCTGGCAATGCGGGCAGGTGCGCTCGACCATGAAGAAGCCCTGCTGCGCGCGCACCTTGCCGTGGCCGCCGCACGTCGTGCAGCGATGGGTCGAGGTGCCGGGCCGGGCGCCCGATCCGTCGCACGCATCGCAGCGCGCCGCGACATCGACCTGAATCTCGCGCACGCAGCCCGAAAAGGCGTCCTCGAGCCTGATTTCCATGTCGTAGCGCAGATCGGCGCCGCGCGCCGGGCCGCGCTGCTGCCGCCCGCCGCCGCCGAAGGCCGAACCGAAGATCGATTCGAAGATGTCGCCGATGTCGCCGAAATCGGCATGGCCGCCGAAGCCGCCCTGCGGCATGCTCTTGCCGAAACGATCGTAGGCCGCGCGCTTTTGCGGGTCCTTCAGCACCTCATAGGCTTCGTTGATCGCCTTGAAGCGCGCTTCGCTGTCCTGGCACCCCGGATTGCGGTCGGGGTGATATTTCATCGCCAGCTTGCGATAACTCGCCTTGAGCGTCGCATCGTCGGCGGTCCGCTCGCATTCGAGCAGTTCATAATAATCGATGTCGAGCGACATGCTGCAAAGCCCCTTACTTCAACCCGTCGCCCCGGCGAAGGCCGGGGCCGCTATCGGTTCGGCGGAGCCTTGCCGGGAGCGATGCCGGCCTTCGCCGGCATGACGGGTGAAGCCCATTCCTTACTTCTTGTCGTCCTCGACTTCCGAGAATTCGGCGTCGACGACATCCTCGTCGGCCTTGGCGCCGTCCGTATCCGGGCCGGCCTCGGCGCCGGGCGACGCCGCGGTCTGCTGTTCCTTCTCGTAGATCGCCTGGCCCAGCTTCATCGCGACCTGCGCGAGCGCCTGCGCCTTTTCGGTCATCGCGGCGGCATCGCCGCCCTCGACCGCCGTCTTGGCTTCGGCGACCGCGGCCTCGATCTCGGACTTCAGCCCCGCATCGACCTTGTCGCCATGCTCTTCGAGCTGGCGCTCGGTCGTGTGGATCAGGCTTTCGGCGTTGTTCTTCGCCTCGGCCGCCTCGCGACGCTTCTTGTCCTCTTCGGCGAACTGTTCGGCGTCCTTGACCATCTGGTCGATGTCGGCATCCGACAGGCCGCCGCTGGCCTGGATCTTGATCTGCTGTTCCTTGCCGGTGCCCTTGTCCTTCGCCGAGACGTTGACGATGCCGTTGGCGTCGATGTCGAAGGTCACCTCGATCTGCGGCACGCCGCGCGGCGCCGGCGGGATGCCGACGAGATCGAACTGGCCGAGCATCTTGTTGTCGGCCGCCATCTCGCGCTCGCCCTGGAAGACGCGGATCGTCACCGCCGACTGATTGTCGTCGGCGGTCGAATAGACCTGCGACTTCTTGGTCGGGATGGTGGTGTTGCGGTCGATCATGCGCGTGAACACGCCGCCCAGCGTCTCGATGCCCAGCGACAGCGGCGTCACGTCGAGCAGCAGCACGTCCTTGACGTCGCCCTGCAGAACGCCTGCCTGGATCGCGGCGCCGATCGCGACCACCTCGTCGGGGTTGACGCCGGTGTGCGGTTCCTTGCCGAAGAAGTCCTTCACCACTTCGCGCACGCGCGGCATGCGGGTCATGCCGCCGACCAGCACGACCTCGTCGATGTCGCTCGCGCTGACGCCGGCGTCCTTGATCGCCTTCTTGCACGGTTCGAGCGTCCGCTTGATCAGCTCTTCGACCAGCTTTTCGAGGTCGGCGCGGGTGATCGTCTTGACGAGGTGCTTCGGCCCGTTGGCATCGGCGGTGATGAAGGGCAGGTTGACCTCGGTCGACTGCGCCGACGACAGTTCGATCTTCGCCTTTTCGGCGGCTTCCTTGAGCCGCTGGAGCGCCAGCTTGTCGCCGCGCAGGTCGATGCCTTCGTCCTTCTTGAAGCCGTCGGCCAGATATTCGACGATCTTCGAGTCGAAATCCTCGCCGCCGAGGAAGGTGTCGCCGTTGGTCGACTTCACCTCGAACACGCCATCGCCGACTTCGAGCACCGAAATGTCGAAGGTGCCGCCGCCGAGGTCATAGACCGCGATCGTCTTGTTCTCCGACTTGTCGAGCCCGTAAGCGAGCGCGGCCGCGGTTGGCTCGTTGATGATACGCAGCACTTCGAGACCGGCGATCTTACCGGCATCCTTGGTCGCCTGCCGCTGCGCGTCGTTGAAATAGGCCGGGACGGTGATCACCGCCTGCTCGACCTTCTCGCCGAGATAGGATTCGGCGGTTTCCTTCATCTTCTGAAGGATGAAGGCCGAAATCTGCGACGGCGAATAATCCTCGCCGCCCGCGCGGACCCAGGCGTCGCCGTTCGCGCCCTTGACGATGTTGTAGGGAACGAGTTCCATGTCCTTCTTGGTCATGGGGTCGTCGAAACGGCGGCCGATCAGGCGCTTCACCGCGAAAATCGTGTTTTCGGGATTGGTGACGGCCTGGCGCTTCGCCGGCTGGCCGATCAGCCGCTCGCCGTCCTTGGCGAAGGCGACGATCGACGGCGTCGTGCGCGTGCCTTCGACATTTTCGATAACCTTGGGCTTGCCGCCCTCCATGACCGCGACACAGCTGTTCGTGGTGCCGAGGTCGATCCCGATCACTTTGGCCATAATCTCAACGTCCTTGTTGCTTCTTCGGCGCCCTGATGCGGCACGCCTGATGTTCGTCTGATGGGCGCGATATAGGTGCGCTGATCCTTGGCACAAGGGTTTCCAGAGCGTATCTGGGACAGGAAATTGCAGCTTTTCGGGAGTCCGCACATCATGAAAGCCCTTGCCATCGCCGCGCTTGCCGCCGCCACCTTCGCCATCGGGGGGTGCCAGGAAAATCTTGGCGCCGGTCCGCAGCTCAATGTCGTCTCCGGCTATATCCAGATGGGCGCGACCCCCGATCGGCCCGCGGTCGGCTATTTCACCGTCGAGGGCGGGCCGCAGCCGGTCGAACTGGTCGCGGTGACCGCCGACCTCGCGCAGCGCGTCGAGATGCACGAAAGCGTGCGCGAGAACGGCGTGGTGACGATGAAGCCGCTCGCGAGCGCCGCGGTGCCCGCCAAGGGCAAGCTCGAATTCAAGCCCGGCGGCAAGCATCTGATGATCTGGCACATCAACGGCGCCGCGGTGCGCGCGGGCAAGCTGCCGATGGCCTTCGTCTTCACCAACAACAACAACGACCGCATCCTGTTCGACATGCCGATCAAGCCGGCACCCGATGCCGGCGCGGCGAACCATGACGGCATGGACCATGATGCGGGCGAAGGCGCCGCGAAGAAGTAGTCCCGGCCGCCTTCCGTTTCGCCGAAGGGCCGGCCCGGATCAGGCGGTGCCGAACGGCAGGATGCTTTCGAGCGTTGCGAGCGGCGGTGCGCCGGGAACGACGAGCTTGTGGCGAAGCAGGAAGGTGTGGCGGACGATTTCCGCCTGCTGCTCGATCCCGTAGCGCTCCAGTTTCCAGCCGGGCTTGATGGTGTAGCTGTACCGGCAGAATGGGTGTCGGCGCAGGACGAGGTTCATGCCGTGCTGGAACTGCCAGACGTGAACCAGTTCGTGGATCAGATGCCCCTGCCAGCCGAGCGTGGCATGGGCGAAACAGTCGCAATAGCCCGGTCCCTTCGGGTGGAAATGGATGCGGCCGCGCGGGGCCATCGTGATCCGGCGCGGCTGGAACGGCCACCATTTCCGATGGACGATGCGAACGGCGTCGAGATCGAGCGCATCGCCGAACATGCCCTGCGCCATCGTGCGTTCTGCGTCGGTCAGCGGTCGTCCCTCGTCCAGCATGGCGCCACCATAGAGGCAAATGGACGGGAGGAAAGACGGTGTGCGCCGCGTCCCGATTTTTCGGGGCGCCAACTTCCCACCCATGCGTCATATAGACAGGGGAGGAAGAATTAGCGGATGGCTGCGGAAGCTGCCTCTGATCTGGAACGCTTGAGCCGGAAGTTCCGGCCGGCCCTTGTCGCGTTTTTCTCGCGGAGAATATCGAGCCATGCCGAGGCCGAAGACATGACGCAGGAAGTGTTCATCCGCCTGGCCCAGACGCAGACAGACCATTTCGATTCCACCGAGGCGTTCATCTTTCGCATCGCGACGAACCTGCTGCGCGACCGCTCGCGCCGCGACCGCGTGCGCAATGCCTACCGCCAGTCCGTCGAGCAGGATGATGCGGGCGAGGTCGATCCCCTCGACCCGCACCGCATCGCCGCCGCGCGCGAAACCATCGGCAAGCTGTGGGCGGCGATCCAGGCGCTGCCCGAGCCGACCCAGCAGATTTTCATCCTCTACCGCGTCGAGAATATGGACAAGCAGACGATTGCCGACAATTTCGCCTATAATGTGCGGACAGTCGAAAAGCATATTTCTCGCGCGCTGGTCTTTCTCGCTCGCCGGGTAGGGGGAAGGCCATGATCCATTCGGCAGACGACGACATGCCGCTCGCCCATGAGGAGCAGGCTGCCGAATGGTGCTGGCGCATCGCCGATCGCGCCCTGAGCGAAAGCGAGCGCGACGAGTTCGATGCATGGCTCCGCGCGGATCCGCGTCACCGCGAGGCGTTCGACGAGATGGTAACGGTCTGGAAAGGCACCGACGCCATCGCCGAGATGCCGGGCTTCCTCTCGCTCCGCGCCAAGGCGCTGACGACGATGGAAGCCGCGCGCGGCGCGGGCGATCCGCGATCTGGCTGGCGCAGAAGCCGACAGCGCGTTCTCGCCCTTGCGGCGGTTCTGGTGCTGATGGTGATCAGCGGCGCATGGTATCTGGCGAGCGGCCCCGACGTCTATGCCACCGGCATCGGCGAGCGGCGCGTCGTTCGGCTCGACGACGGGTCGCGCGTGTCGCTCGACGCGTCGAGCCGGGTCACGGTCGCCTATTCGGGCGACAGGCGCACGCTCGTCCTCGAACGCGGGCGCGCGAAATTCGACGTGGCGAAAGACCCGCTGCGTCCCTTCACCGTCACCGCCGGGCAAAAGACGGTGGTCGCGACCGGCACGGCATTCAGCGTCGAACTGCTGCGAGACCAGATGCGCGTCCTGCTCTACGAGGGCCATGTCGCGGTGCTGGCGCATCCCGCGGGTCAGGCGCGGGCGCCAGAGCGCATCGGCGGACGTACCGACGCGGGATCGCGGCTCAGGCCGGGGCAGGAACTGACCCTGATTCTGTCGTCGGGCGCGGCGAGCATCGCTCCCGCCGACGCCGTTCGGTCGCTGTCGTGGGAGGGCGGACGGCTGACCTTCATCGACGAACCGCTGGCGCGCGCGGTCGAGCGCGTGAATCGCTACGCCGACACGCCGATCGTCGTCGGCGACGCGACGGCGGGCGGCTATCCGGTCAACGGCGTGTTCGACGCAGGCGACACCCGCGGCTTCATCAGCGGCGTGACCGCGATCTTCCCGGTTTCGGCCCGCGCCGAGGGCGGCAGTATCCGGCTCGATAGCGCGGCAAGGGCCGCACCGGAAAAATAGAGGGGCGCAAATCCGGCGGCCGTGCGTCTCATTTTACAGGGGGGCGTGAATCGACCCCTCGTAACTTGGGGGAGTATCTCATGTCTTTCAGGCCGCACCTGCTGTCCGGGCTTGCCACCGCCGCTATCGTCGTTTCCGCCCTTCCGGCGCCCGCCTTTGCGCAACAGGCCGTCGCGTTCGACATCCCGGCGCAGGACCTTGGCGGCGCATTGCGCGCCTTGGCGCAGGCCAGCGGCATTCAGGTTGTCTTCGATGGCGCCGCGCTGCGCGGCAAGCGCAGCCCAGCCTTGAAGGGTAGCTATTCGGTCGATGCCGCCCTGACGGCGTTGTTGCGCGGCAGCGGGATGAGCGCGCATCGCAATGCCGAGGGTGTGTATGTGATCGCTCGGGCCGCGGCGGAAAACAACAGCGCCGAAGGCTTCCGGCCCGAGGAAATCGTCGTCACCGCGCAAAAGCGCAAGGAGGCGGTTCAGGACGTTCCGATCGCCATTTCCGCGTTCAGCGAAAAGGCACTCGAGGAACAGAAGATCGAAGGCGGCTTCGACCTGCTGAAAGCGATCCCCAACGTCACCTTCTCGAAGAATAATTTCACGGGCTATAATTTCTCGATCCGCGGCGTCGGGACCAAGGCGGTGTCGGCGACGACTGACCCCGGCGTTGCCGTGGCGTTCAACAATACGACGCTGATCCACAATCGCCTGTTCGAGCAGGAATATCTGGACGTCGAGCGGGTCGAGGTGCTGCGCGGACCGCAAGGTACGCTCTACGGTCGCAATGCGACCAGCGGCGTCATCAACCTGATCCCGCGCCGTCCGAAAATGGGTGTGTTCGAAGGGTCGATCAAGGGCGAGGTCGGCAACTACGATACCAAGCGCCTGAATGCGACCCTGAACGTCCCGCTGGTCGGCGACGTGCTCGCGCTGCGCCTTGCCGGGTCGATGACGACGCGCGACGGCTTCGACTATAACGACACCACGAAGAACCGCATAAACGGCCGCGATTTGTGGACAGGCCGCGCATCGCTCGCATTTGAACCGGAGCCCTGGTTCCGGGCCAATCTGATCTGGGAACGCTTCAACGAGGATGACAATCGGTCCCGCACCGGCAAGCAGCTTTGCCATCGCGACGATGGACCGACGCATGTCGGCGGCGTCGATCTGGCCGACAATGTGAATGTGTATACGGGCGTGGAAATCCGTCGTGCCTTGTTCGGTCAGGGATGTAAGCCCGGCAGCCTCTTTGATGACGCCGCCTTTGGGACGCCCAATGGTTTATCGTACGGCTTCATTCTAGGTGCGGTGGGCCTGAAGGATGCTGGAACCGGCCTTGGATTTTTGAATGCCGAACAGAGCGGAGGATTACAGGCCATCATCCAACCGGTTGATCCGTACGGTGGGCTTATGCAGAATCGTGACCTGCGCGTGATCAACTCGATCCGTGATCCTCGCTACCGTGCAAAGGCCGATCTTCTCCAGTTCAACTTTGACATTGACTTCACGCCCGCTCTGACCTTCACTTCCCAGACGGCGTACAATGAAGATAAAACTTATTCATTTCAGGATTACAATAGATTTAATAGTTTTCCTGTCTTCACAAATACGTCAAATTTAATTCAGCATACTGGGGAGCCAAGTCAATATCGTGACTTGGCTCCGGGAGGAATATTCTGCGATCCGCAGGTGGGATGTACTGACAAGGTGGCCGGTTTTGATATAAGCCAAGCAAAATCAAAGCAGTTCAGTCAGGAACTTCGCCTACAGTCATCATTTAATGGGCCTTTTAACTTTAGCGCAGGCGTCAACTATACCCATTTTAAGACTGTAGATGACTATTATGTCATGTACAATGTGTTGACGGCATTGGCTTGGGGGCCAGGGTTTTTCTCGATCCCGGACCTTGCAACTCCGTGGGATCCAGCCGTGTGCCCCGGATCCAATACGATAGGCGGCCCCGCGGTTTCACCATCCGATCCGCTAGCGACTTGTCCTTATGTTGATCCAAATCCTGTTGATAGCATTGATGGGAATGGCCACAATTACTTTCGATCCAAGAATCCCTATAGGCTTGCATCTTCAGCGATTTTTGGCGAGGCCTATTGGAATATCCGCGACGATCTGAAGCTGACAGCCGGTTTTCGCTACACGGATGACCGCAAAACATTCACGCCGGTTCCTTCGCAGGCCTTGCTGGCAAGGTCGATGTGGGCAGGTGGAACGGTCTCCTCTGGCTATCCGGAACTCGCACCCATCAAACAGACTTGGCGCGAGTGGACGGGCAGGATAGGCCTCGACTGGAAACCGGAACTAGGTTTCACTGACGATACCATGCTCTACGCCTTTTATTCCCGTGGTTACAAAGGGGGCGGAGCAAACCCGCCGAGCCCCGGCTTCGCAACTGGGGAAGAGTTTCTAGCTAACGCTTTGGCTGACGGCGTTAATCCACTAGTTCTCGATTTTTATACGGGTATGTATCCTGTATTGACTCTTAATTCCGTAGAATATGATTCGACATTTAATCCAGAATTCGTGAACTCTTTTGAAATAGGTGCCAAGAATACGTTGCTAAATGGCGCGCTGACATTCAACGCTACGGCATTCCTATACGACTATAAAGATTATCAGGTTTCGCAAATTCGGGACCGTACGGCTGTAAACGAGAATTTCGACGCCAAGGTATGGGGTCTGGAATTCGAGACGGTGTTCGCGCCGACGCGGAATCTGCGGATCAATGCCAATCTTGGCTATCTCCGCACAAAGATCGGCAAAGGTGAGAGCTCGATCGACATCATGAACCGCACGCAAGGCAATCCCGATTACACTTTGGTCAAGCCGTGGATGCAATTGCCGTCCAACTGTGTCGTTCCGACTCATGTCGCAGCGGAATGGGCGCGCGCGCGTTCCGGTCTTATGCAATATTATGGCCTGTGCGGCGGCGTCAGGGGCCTGATCGCCGGATTCTTTCCTCCGGTCATCACGGACCCTGCCTTTGGCGGCACCGAATATGATCCCGCCAACTATCCCGAACTGAATGGCGGCGCTGGTCTCCGGGCCGACTTGAGCGGCAACGAATTGCCCAACGCACCCCGCTGGACGGCCAACATCGGCGCTCAATATACGATCGACTTCGATGCCGACTGGAGTGCGACCCTTCGGGGCGACGCTTATTGGCAGGCCAAAAGCTGGCACCGCGTCTATAATCTCGACCCTTATGATCGCCTGAAAAGTTGGTCTAACGTCAACATTTCGCTGCGCGTCGATGGGCCCGAGGATCTGACGTTCGAAGCTTATGTGAAGAATGTCTTCAACAAGTCGCCGATCACCGACGCCTTCCTGAACTCGGACGATACGGGCCTGACGACCAACGTCTTCACGCTCGATCCGCGCGTCATCGGGTTCAGCATCGCAAAGAAATTCTGACGTCCTCTCCACCCACCACTGGGGGAAACCTTGGGTCGATGCCTCCTTGCTCCCGGGCAAGCATCGGCCCAGCTTTTTTGGGAGGGCCGACGGGATATGGGCTCTCGCGCCCGCCGAGCGTGCCGATCGGCGGTGCGGCGCGGGTGGAGGCCTGTCGGGCGGTGCTGCCGTTCGGGCCGATGCGTTGATCGGAGCCGGCTGCCGCCGAAACCTCTGGCCAAAGGCGCAGCGTTCATTCTATGTTCCGTGCATGGATATGCTCTCGCTGATCGCCGCTCTTGTCGCGCTCGTCCTAGGCGCTCTGATCGGCTGGTTGTTTGCCGGGCGGCAGGCGGGGGCGCTGCGGGCCGAGCGTGACGGGTTGGCCGAGCGGTTCAAGATCGCCGTGACCGACCTTGCCGCAGAGGCCGACGCGCGCAAGGCCGCCGACCTGCAATTGTCGGCGCTGCTCGCCGAGCAGAAGGCGCGCGATGCCGCGCATGACGCGCAGATCGCCCAGCTTCGCGAGGCGCAGGCGGCACTTACCGCGCAGTTCCGCGAGGTTGGGCAGGCGATGCTCGGCGAGGCGCAGAAGGCGTTCCTCGAACGCGCCGAGGCGCGCTTCCGGCAGAGCGAGGAAAGCGCGGGGCAGAATCTGAAGGCGCTGCTGTCGCCCGTCCACGAGCGGCTCGAAAAATATGAGCGGGCGGTGACGAAGGTCGAGGCCGACCGGCAGAGCGCCTTCGGCATCCTGCAGGGGCAGATCGAATCGATGCGCGCGCAGAACGAGCGCGTGTCGAGCGAGGCGGCGAAGCTGGTCAACGCGCTGCGCAACGCGCCCAAGGCGCGCGGCCGCTGGGGCGAGCAGCAGCTTCGCAATGTCCTCGAAAGCTGCGGTCTTTCCGAACATGCCGATTTCCAGACCGAGGTCAGCGTCGCCGACGGCGAGGGCGGGCGGCTGCGCCCCGACGTGGTGGTGCGGGTGCCGGGCGGGCAGAATCTGGTCATCGACGCCAAGGTGTCGCTCAACGCCTATCAGGACGCGTTCGGCGCGGTCGATGAGGGGGAAAAGACGGCGCATCTGGCGGCGCACGCCGCGGCGATGAAGGCGCATGTCAACGCGCTCGGCGCCAAGGCCTATTGGAACCAGTTCGACGACACGCCCGACTATGTCGTGATGTTCGTCCCCGGCGAGCATTTCCTCGCCGCCGCGCTCGACCAGGATACGGGGCTGTGGGACTATGCGTTCGAGCGCAAGGTGCTGCTCGCGACCCCGACCAACCTGATCGCGATCGCGCGCACCGTCGCCGCGGTGTGGCGGCAGGAAAAGCTCGCGGGACAGGCGCGCGAGATCGCGGCGCTCGGCAAGGAACTGTACGCGCGCATGGCGACGATGGGCGGGCATATCGCGCGGGTCGGCAAGAATCTCGACCAGGCGACGGGCGCCTACAACGCCTTCGTCGGCAGCTTCGAATCGCAGGTGCTGACGCAGGCGAAGCGTTTCGAGGCGCTCGATATCGAGACCGGCGGCAAGGAAATCCCGACGCTGCCGGTCGCCGAACAGGCCGCGCGCCCGCTCGCCAAGCTGGCGGCAGCGCCGAACGCGGTGAACGACGCGGGCGAATGAGTCGCCATTGCTGCGTAGGCGGCATGTCGGCTTGGAGGCGCATGCCCGACCGGCATCGCTCCCCCGATCCCCGATCCCCGCTCGCCAACGGGGCGATGGTTCGGATTTTACGCCCGCGGTTCTATATCGCCCGCTTGAGCACGGCCGTCTTGCCGTCCCTGCCGGTCAGCACCATCGTGCCGTCCGCCGGGAAATCGACGCGCACCGGCGCCTCCATCAGGGCGAAGAAGCCGCGTTCCTGTTCCATCGCGGGGCCGGGGCAGGCCATCAGCGTTGCCGCGAGTCGCCCCGCGGTCAGCATTCCGTCCTTGACCGAATAGCTGCCGCCGAAGCGGTTGCAGCCGGCGCTGCCGCTCATCCGGTCACCGTCGAATTGCAGCTCGGCCGGCCGGTCGCCGGCGATCGCGACGCCGCCGATCGACACGAAGGTCCAGTGGGTGCCGGCCAGTTCGCCCGGCGGCAGGATCGCGCCGCCGCAGCCCTTCACCGTCTTGCCGTCGGCGGTCACCGTCACCGTGTCGCGATAGCGCCGGTCGCTCATCCCGTCGCTGCACGCGGCGTGGGCGACGTCGACCGTCAGGCGTGGCGTGACATAGCGTTCGCCGCCCGACGACGCGCGCGCGCCGGGGTTCGGCACGACGATATTCGTATCGCCGTAATCGCCGGCATAGTTCAGCCTTTCGGGGGTGATCTCCAGCGTCCAGCCGGGCTCGGTGCCGACCGCCATATAGGCGCCGGCGGGCGGCGGCGCATCGCCGGGCGCCTGCGGCGTCCCGGTGGACGCGCAGGCGGAGAGGGCGAGGGAAAGGGCGAGCAGGGGCAGCGTTTTCGTCATGGTCGTCTCCAGGAACGCGTTCGTGTCGGGTGGAGCCGGGATAGTCCGCGTCCTGTTCGGCACGCGCCCCGGTTCCGCTCGACTCGAACGGAAAGGCGGGCGTCTAGTTGCATGGGACTGGCGCTTTTCTGAACGATCCGGCCAAGCGCCGTTCATCTTCGCCGCTGGTTCAGCACCTCATAGGCCATCACCGCCGCGGCGACCGCGGCGTTCAGGCTGTCGGCCTTGCCCAGCATCGGCATCTTCACGCGCACGTCGGCGGCGGCGGCATAGGCGGGCGGTAGCCCCTGCGATTCGTTGCCGATCAGCAGGAAGGTCGGCGCGGCATAGCGCACCGCCTGATAATCCTTGCTGTCGTCGCCCAGCCAGGTCGCGACCAGCTCGCCGCGGCCGGCGCGCAGCCAGGGCAGGAATTCGTCCCAGCGCGCCTGCACCAGCCGCTGGGTGAAGATCGCCCCCATGCTCGCGCGCACCGCTTCCACCGACCAGGGATCGGTGCTGTCGTCGAGCAGGATCAGCCCGCCCGCCCCGACCGCATCGCCGGTGCGCAGCATCGTGCCGAGGTTGCCGGGGTCGCGCAGCCGCTCGGCGACCAGCCAGATCGGCGCGGCGTCGCGGTCGATGTCGGCCAGTGCGGTCTGCGGCTCGGCATAGATGCCGACGACGGTCTGCGGATTGTCCTTGCCGGAGAGTTTGGAAAGGATCGCGGGCGTCGTGTCGATCACCTCGCCGCCCGCCGCCAGCGTCGCCTCGACCAGCGCCTTCGCCAGCGGATGCCCGGCGGCGCCTTCGTCGGCGAGGAACAGCCACTGCGGCAGCACCCCCGCCTCGCGCGCCTCGGTCGCGATCCGCAGCCCTTCGGCGAGGAAGAGGCCTTCGGCGCGGCGGTGCCGTTTCTCGCGCAGCAGCCGCATCCGCTTGACCAGCGGGTTGGAGAGACTTTCGATGCGGGAACGGCGAGTGGTCAACGATGGACGTCCCTTAGAGCGTGATAATGTTTGGATAAACCATGTCGTGTCCCCGCGTAGGCGGGGACCCAGAGTGATGTGGCACCGACCTTGACTCTCCCCGCTTCTGGACTCCCGCCTGCGCGGGAGCACTCGGCTTTGCAAGCTAAGATAATCATGCCTCAGGGCACGCAAACTTTTATATTCGCTCGACACGAACGGGAATGCGGAATGGCGCCCGTCAATCCTCGCCGAAGCTGTCCTTGACGAGGCCGACCAGCTTGAGCAGCGCGGTGTCGGCGCCATCGCCGCTAGTGTGGATGGTGATGCTGTCGCCTTTCGCCGCGCCGAGCATCATCAGCCCCATGATCGATGTGCCGTTGACGCGCGATCCGCCTTTTTCGACCTCGACCGTCACGGTTTCGGGCAGGCGGCTGACGAAGGTGACGAACTTGGCGCTGGCGCGCGCGTGGAGCCCGCGCTGGTTGGTGATCTCGACGGTCTCCGACGCTTCGCTCATGGCCCCACTCCCAGCATTTCCGACGCGACGGAGATATATTTCTGGCCGGCTTCCTTCGCCGCGATCACCGCGGCGCGCAGGTCCATCGCCTTGCGCGCGCTTTCGAGCCGGATCAGCATCGGCAGGTTGACCCCCGCGATCACCTCGGTCCGCCCCTGTTCGAGCAGGCTGATCGCGAGGTTCGACGGCGTGCCCCCGAACAGGTCGGTCAGCATGATGACGCCGCGTCCCTCGTCGACCTTGCGGATCGCCTCGGCGATTTCCTTGCGCCGCATTTCCATATTGTCGTTGGGGCCGATGCACACGGTCGCGATCGCGCGCTGCGGGCCGACGACATGCTCCATCGCCGTCACCATTTCCTCGGCGAGCCGGCCATGCGTGACGAGGACCATACCAAGCAGCGGCAGCGCTTTATCGGTGGGCATGAAATCGACGACCCTTATGCTTGTCCGCCGGATGCGGGAGATGCGGGCGGGGGCTTGCCCTCAAGCCCATCTTGCGGGGCGGAGTCAAGGTTGCGGTGGGTGACGGTCGGAAGGTGGCCCGCGGCCTGCAGCGTCCCGGCGACGCGTTCGGCGACATGGACCGACCGGTGGCGCCCGCCGGTGCAGCCGAAGGCGATGGTGACATAGCTCTTCCCCTCGGCGCGGTAGCGCGGCAGCAGCGTCAGCAGCAGCGTCTCGATCTGCGACACCGTCGCCTCATAGGCGGGGTCGGCGGCGACATAGGCGGCGACCGCGGGGTCGAGCCCGGTGCCGGGGCGCAGCGCCGGGTCCCAGTGCGGATTGCGCAGATAGCGCATATCGAAGACGAGATCGGCGTTGCGCGGCAGGCCGCGCGCGAAGCCGAAGCTCAATATGTTGAGCGCCGGTTCGTTGTCGCCGTCGTCACCGAACCGGTGGCGGATCTCTTCCTGCAGGTCGTTGCTCGAATAATTGGTCGTGTCGACGACATGCTCGGCCCAGCGACGCAGCGATTCCATCATCTCGCGCTCGCGCGCGATGCCGTCGGCGGCGGGGCGATCCTCGGCGAGCGGATGGCGGCGGCGCGTCTCGGAAAAGCGGCGTTCAAGTTCGGCGCCCGCGCAGTCGAGGAACAGCGTCTGGATGTCGCGCCCGCCCGCGGCGCGCAGGTCCTTGATATGACGGACGAGCAGCGAGGGGCGGAAGCCGCGGCTGCGGCTGTCGATGCCGACCGCGAGCGGCCGGTGCGCCTCGCTGCGCTTGACCGGCGCATCGATCAGCGGTTCGAGCAGCGACAGCGGCAGATTGTCGACCACCTCCCAACCGAGGTCCTCGAGCACCTTGAGCGCGGTCGACTTGCCGGCGCCCGCGAGGCCGGTGACGAGCAGCAGGCGCGGTTCGGCCGGGGCGGTCATGCCGGGGTCGCCAGGCGGTCGAGCGCGAGCATGACCTTGATCGGTGCCGACGCCTCGAAGGCCGAAAGCCGCAGGGCGGGCAGCGGATGGCCCGCGACCGTCTCGACCTCGCCCGGGTTGGGCATGCGGTCGTAGCGGTCGGCCAGCCGTACCGCGAGCGCGAGCGGCACCGGCGCGGCGAAGGGCTGTTCGACGATGCCGATCCCGCGCACCTCCAGCTTGCCCTCCAGCGCCTCGGGCGGCCGGCACCACAGCGCGCCGTCCTGGCGCCAGACGTCGCAGCGATCGTCGGCGACCAGCCGCGCGCCCCGGTCGATCAGCCGTAGCGCGAGGTCGGACTTGCCCAGCCCGGACGGGCCGAGCAGCAGGATGCCGCGGCGCCCGGCGGCGACGCAGCTCGCATGGATGTTGACGATCTCTGGCACGGTCCGGCTCGAAAGCATCGCCTAGGCTTAGCTGCGGCGGGGTAGGGTAGCAAGGGCGGCAAACCGGCGGGTAGCGGGTTTGCGCCAACTCTGGATTGCCGCGTCGCTTCGCTCCCCGCAATGACGATTCCAACGCATGGCATCAGGCTTTATGGTCCTTGGGGATTCGGCGTTCGGCGCACCGCCTCATCCGTTCGTCATGCTGAACTCGTTTCAGCATCCATGACCGGACGTTGCCCTTTGCGCCGCCTTTCAGGCGAGGGCAGACCATGGACCACCGGATCGGGTCCGGGGCAGGCTCTGAAACAAGTTGGCACATATGTCCTTCAGGCAAGTCAGGCGCCGTTCCCCGGCGAAAGCCGGGGTCCAGATGGCACAGCGCTGCCTCGCATGGACCCCGGCTTTCGCCGGGGAACAGTGACTTGTCGAAAAGGGATCATTGCCAGACAAGTTCAGCGTGACGGAAGGGAAAAACCGTGCCGAAACCCGAATCCCCACAGATTATAACGAACAAGTTCGCAGGCCTCGCTGCCCCTCCCGCTTGCGGGAGGGAAGATTGGTGAATGCCGCCGGACTCAGGCGACCGTTTCGTTTCCGTCGCCGGCCGGCAGGGTGATCAGCAGGCTCGCGCCGCGCCGGCCGTCCTCGCGGTCTCGCGCGGCGATGGTGCCGCTGTGACCCTCGATGATCGTGCGCGCGATGGCGAGACCCAGCCCGCTGTGGCGGCCGAAGGCCTCGCCATCGGGGCGCTCGCTGTGAAAGCGGCGGAAGATCGCCTCGCGCTGCGCCGGATCGATGCCGGGACCGTCGTCGTCGACGCGCACATGCACCTCGTCGCCCAGCCGCGTCGCGGCGATGCAGACGAGACCGTCCGGCGGCGAGAAGCTGATCGCATTGTCGATGACATTGTCGATCGCGCGTTCGATCCGGTGTCCGTCGCCCATCACCATCGTCGTGCCGCGGCGTGGGCGCGCGAAGGCGATGCGCGGCCCGTTCGCCTTCTGTCCGTCCGCCCCCTGCTCGGCGCGCGCGGCGCGGCCCGCGAGCATCGATTCGATCATCAGCCCGATGTCGATCGGCTCGAAATGGGTGCGCGAAAGCTGCGCGTCGATGCGGCTCGCGTCGCTGATGTCGGTGACGAGCCGGTCGAGTCGGCGCACATCCTCGTCGGCGATGGCGAGCAGCTGCGCGCGCTGTTCGTCGGTCCGGACGCGGCCCAGCCCCTCGATCGCCGAGCGGACCGAGGCGATCGGATTCTTGAGCTCGTGCGTTACGTCGGCGGCGAAATGCTCGCCCGCGTCGATGCGTTCGCGCAGCGCCTGCGTCATGTCGCTCAGCGCGCGGGCAAGGGTGCCGATCTCGTCGCGGCGGCTCGGCAGGCGGGGGACGACGACCTCGCGCGCGCGGCCGAGGCGGACGCGCACCGCCGCGCGCGCCAGCCTGCGCAGCGGGCGGACGATCGTGCGCGCCAGGAACAGCGACAGCAGCACCGATGCGACCAGCACCATCGCCATCACCACCGCGAGGCGGAAGCGTTCGGCGCGCACGGTGCGCGTGATGTCGCGCGCGTTGAGCGTCATCAGCATCACCTCGGGCGTTTCGAGGTCGACGACGCGCGTCGCGCTGAGCAGCGGCGTGCGTTCGGGCGCATAGCGGAACCGCGTCGCTTCCACTCCGCTGCGCAGCGCTTCCACCACCTCGGGCCACGCAGCGGCGCGATCGTCCAGCGGCTCCTCGAAATCGGGATAGGTCGGCGCGCCGACGATCCAGTCGATGCCGCGGTCCATCGCGCGCGCGGCGTCGCGTTTCCACGGCTGCAGTTCGGGGTCGCGCAGCGTATAGGTCGGCGGGGCGTGCGCGAAGCTGTCGTCGACCTTGCGCCCCGCGGCATCGTAGAAGCGCAGCCGCGATTCGGTCGCACGGGTGAATTCGCCGATCAGCCGCTGGCGCTGGTCGGGGCGCGCCGCCTCGAGCGCGCTGTCGAGCATCGCGAGCTGGTCCTCCATCACCGCGATGCGCGTGTCGACCAGCCGGGTGCGATAGGTGTCGAGATAGAAGAAGCCGCCGGCAAGCAGCGCGACCGCCAGGATGTTGACCGCCAGGATGCGCGTCGTCAGCGACCAGCGCGCCGACCAGACGAGCGGCGCCTCTTCCTGCTCGGCTGCGGATGCCTCCTCCGACCTGCGCATCGCCCTAAGCATCGTCGGAGAAGCGGTAACCCGCGCCATAGAGGGTTTCGATCGCGTCGAATTCGGAATCGACCTCGCGGAACTTGCGGCGCAGGCGCTTGATGTGACTGTCGATCGTGCGGTCGTCGATATAGACATCGTCCTGATAGGCCGCGTCCATCAGCTGGTTGCGGCTGCGGACGATCCCGGGGCGGCTGGCGAGCGTTTCCAGGATCAGGAATTCGGTGACGGTCAGCGTCACGTCGCGCCCGTCCCAGCTCACCTTGTGACGCGCCGGGTCCATCGTCAGCCGCCCGCGCGAAATGGGTTCGGCGACCGGCTCGTCGTCGGCGCCGGCGCTGCTCCGGTTGAGTTCGACGCGGCGCAGGATCGCGCGGATGCGCGCGATCACCAGCCGCTGCGAAAAGGGCTTGGCGATATAATCGTCGGCGCCCATCGCCAGACCCAGCGCCTCGTCGATCTCGTCGTCCTTGCTGGTCAGGAAGATGACCGGAAGCTGGCTTTTCTCGCGCAGCCGGCGCAGCAGTTCGAGCCCGTCCATGCGCGGCATCTTGACGTCGAAGACGGCGAGGTCGGGGGGATTGTCGATCAGCGGCTTCAGCGCCGCCTCGCCGTCCGAATAGACGCGCGTCGCAAAGCCTTCGGCCTGGAGCGCGATCGACAGGGATTGCAGGATGTTGCGGTCGTCGTCGACCAGCGCGATGGTTGCCGTCATGCTCTTTCCAATGGCTGGGCGCCCCGCAGGCGAACTAGCCGATCCGGCGGCCATCGACAACCGCGCACGGCCCGGCCGCGATTCACCCTTTAATCTTTTGACCTGCCCCGTCATCCTCGCTAACGCGACTGGATATCTACGGAATCGGCGTCACGTCGGCACCCATGACGCATGCGGGCCAGCCCTTCTGCTCGGCAGGCCGCGCATCGCGAACCAGGCGGGCCGCAGCGCCAGGGAAAGGCGAAGATAGATGACCAGGATTGCGATCGGCGATGCGACCGTCGAAACGAAAGCGGACGTCGCCGACAATTGGGGCACGGCCCGGCTCGTCGAGGATGCCGTCCGCCATGGCGAAGGCCTGCTGGCCAAGGACGGCCCGCTCGTCGTCGCCACCGGCAAGCACACCGGGCGCAGCGCCAAGGACAAGTTCATCGTCCAGGACGACGAAACCCGCGACACCATCTGGTGGGGCAAGACCAACGTCGCGATGACGCCCGATCATTTCGCGGCGCTGAAGGCCGATTTCCTCGCGCATCTCGCCGCGTCCGGCCGCCTCTATCGCCAGCAGCTGTTCGGCGGCTCGCAGCCCGAATATCGCGTCGGCGTGCAGGTGCTCACCGAATATGCGTGGCACAGCCAGTTCATCCGCACCCTGCTTTGCCGCCCGACCGCCGACGAGCTGGCGGCGTTCCAGACCGACTATACCGTCATCGACCTGCCCAGCTTCCGCGCCGACCCGGCGAAGCACGGGACGCGGAGCGAGACGGTGGTCGCGGTCAATTTCGCGGAGAAGCTCGTGCTGATCGGCGGCACCGCCTACGCCGGCGAGATGAAGAAGTCGGTGTTCGGCATCCTCAACTATCTGCTCCCCGCGCAGGGCGTGATGCCGATGCATTGTTCGGCGAACATCGGCCCCGACGGCGACACCGCGGTCTTCTTCGGCCTGTCGGGTACCGGCAAGACGACGCTGTCGGCCGATGCGTCGCGCACGCTGATCGGCGATGACGAGCATGGCTGGTCCGACACCGCGGTCTTCAATTTCGAGGGCGGCTGCTATGCCAAGATGATCCGCCTGTCCGAAGAGGCCGAACCCGAAATCTATGCGACGACGCGGCGCTTCGGCACCGTGCTCGAAAATGTCGTGATCGACCCCGAAACGCGCGCGCTCGACCTTGACGACAACAGCCTCGCGGAAAACACCCGCGGCGCCTATCCGATCGACTTCATCCCGAACGCGTCGGACGCGAACATGGGGCCGGTGCCGAAGACGGTGATCTTCCTCACCGCCGATGCCTTCGGCGTGCTGCCGCCGATCGCGCGGCTGACCCCCGACCAGGCGATGTATCATTTCCTGTCGGGTTACACCGCCAAGGTCGCCGGCACGGAGATCGGCGTGACCGAGCCCGAGGCAACCTTCTCGACCTGCTTCGGCGCCCCCTTCATGCCGCGCCACCCGAGCGTCTACGGCAATCTACTCAAGGACCGCATCGCGAAGGGCGGCGTCAGATGCTGGCTCGTCAACACCGGCTGGACCGGCGGCATGGCGACGATGGACGGCATCAAGCGCATGCCGATCAAGGCGACGCGCGCGCTGCTCAACGCCGCGCTCGACGGCAGCCTGAACGACGCCGAATTCCGCCGGGACCCGAACTTCGGTTTCGAATATCCGGTCGCGGTGGCGGGCGTCGACAGCGCGATCCTCGACCCGCGCGAAGCCTGGGTCGACAAGGCCGCCTATGACCGCACGGCGCAGTTGCTGGTGCAGCAGTTCATCGACAATTTCGCGCAGTTCGCGGACCATGTCGACGAAGGCGTCCGCCGGGCCGCCCCGCAGGCCGCCGTCGCCGCCTGACGCCGGATCAGAAGGGAAGCCATCCGTGGCTTCCCGCCACGGCCCCCAGGATCGTCGCCATCGCGAGCACCAGCAGCACCACGTGCACGCGGTGCAGCGCGGTGAAGGCGCGCTGCGGGTCGCGCCGTGCCCATGCCGGGAAATAGCGGTGCAGCACGAACGGCTCGCCGACGAACAGCAGCAGCGCGAACAGCGACCAGACGATCACCATCGCGTGCATCCACCAGAAGCGGGCCTCGGCGAAGCGGTCCCACAGATCGAGGCGCTCGATCATGTAGAAGCCGGTGAGCCCGACCAGCAGCACCGCCGCGCGCGCCTGCCATACGAAGCGGCTCTCGAAGGCGTGGAATGCCGCGACGCGGTCTTCGCCGAACGTGCCGCGCCGCACCGCGGGCAGCGCGACGGTGGTCGCCATCGACACGCCGCCGATCCAGACGACGACGCCCAGGACATGAAGCGCACGGGCGAGCGCGAGATCGTCGATGCCGGTCATCGCGCCACCTGCGCCGCCGCCGCGGGTGACAGCGCCCCGTTCCGCACCAGCACGACCTGAAGCAGCACGTCGCCGTCGCGGGCCGCGGCCCAATGCTCGCCGCCCTCCGCGGGGATGACGATCACGCTGCCCGGGCCGAAGCGGCGCTCGGCCGCCTCGTCGAGACTGGCCCCGTCGCCCCAGGACAGCGTGCCCGACAGCACGGTCAGCAGGCGCACCGGACCGGTCGCGCCGTGCGGCGGCAGAGTCTTTCCCTTGTCGATCCGCAGCAGGAAGCTGAGCGGCCGGCCGTCGGCGTCGGTCGCGAGTACCGCCTGCTGCGCGGTGCCGTGAACGACGGCATAGGCCAATCGGTCGAGATCGAGTCGCGTCGATTGCGCCGACGCGGACCCCGGTATCGCGATCGACGCGGCGGCGGCGAGAAGCGGAAGAAGACGGTGCATTGGCGGATCCTTTCCCGGTGTCGAACGATCGGCCGGCGCCATGCGTCGGCGCGGAGCATATGATTGCTGTTGCGAATGGATTGCATATAAGCGGTGTCGGCGGCGCCGGCTTTGTGCCAGCGCAAATCGCGGTCGCATCGGGCCGGCCGCCGCCGTGATGCATGAGAGAGTAAGGCAGAGGATGGACATGGAGCCCGCAGTGTCGCTCGACCGGATCGGCGCGCTCGAACTGTTCGCCTCGCTGCCGGCCGAGGCGCTCGAGCCGGTCCGCGCCGCGATGCGCACGGCGCGGGTGGAGAAGGATGCGGTCATCTTCCGGCAGGGCGATCCGGTGTCGCGCGCCTATGCGCTGGCGTCCGGCAGCGTCCGCATCGTGCAGGGCGGCGCCGACGGCGGGCAGGCGATCGTCCGCTTCATCGCGCCCGGCGAGATGTTCGGCACGGTACCGCTGTTCACCGATCACCGTTTTCCGGCCGATGCCGTCGCCGTTGAGCCATCGACGGTGCTGACATGGTCCGAGCCGCAGCTCCTCGATCTGATGACCCGCTATCCGGCGATCGCGATCAACCTGATCCGGGCGCTCGGCGAGCGCATGGCGCAGCTTCAGGAGCGCGTCCGCGAACTCACCACCTGGCGCGCCGAACAGCGCATCGCTCAGGCCGTCCTGCGGCTCGCTGCCCAGTCGGGGCGCGACGGCTTGCGCGGCACGACGATCGAGATACCGCTGCGCCGCAAGGACCTCGCCGAATTCGCGGGGACCACGCTGCATACCGCCAGCCGGACCGTCGCGGCCTGGGAAAAGGCGGGGCTTCTGGAAAGCCGCGGCCAGCGCCTGACCATCCACGACCTCGAAGCGATCCGCCGCTTGGCCGAGGGCGACGAGGATTAAGGCGTCCCGTCCAGACGACGCCGCGCTCCGGCGCCCGTTCCGGCTCGATCCCGCAAACCGCCGGACAGTTTGATCCAGCGCAAACCCATTGCCCCGAACTCTGCTATCGTCTCTCATAGTCGAATGCGCGTCCGGCGGTCCGGGTCGCGCGGATGGAGGATGGGCGATGCTCTGTCCCGAATGTGGTGAAGTAACCGGCCCCGGGCCGCTCGATGCCCGGCGCGGCGCACGCGAAGGCGCGCGCGGGGCAGGAGCGGTGCGGCGCTGGTGCGTCGCGGCGCTGCGGGGCGTCGGACGCGGCCTCTGCCTTGCGCGGCGCGGCGATTCGCCGTCCGCGGGGGAGGCCTGACATGGCGCTCCATCATTGCCGATCGGGCGAAGTGGCGCGCCTGGGCACGCTCGACGATCCGGCGACACGGACCGCGGCGCTCGCCAGGAATGCGTCGTTCGAGGCGGTCCATCTGGTCGTGCGGGCCGGCGAGTCGATCGCCCCGCATCAGGTCGCCGGGTCGATGACGCTTTACTGCATCGCGGGGCATGTGCGCTTCGAGGGCGGCTCGCCGGCCGAACTGCGTACCGGCGACTGGCTGTTCCTCGAACCCGGCGCGCGGCACGCGGTCGAGGCGGTGGCGGACAGCTCGCTGCTGCTGACGATCCTGTTCGACGAATCCGACAAACGTCAGGCGCCCGACGGGGCCGCCTGACGCACATGCTTTTCATATAGACGGGGGCTCTCGTGGGCGAATATCGCAAGCTTTGGTGGACGTTGATCGCGGTCCTGACGGTGACGTTCGCGATCCTGGGGATTTCCGGGGTAGAGGTCTATCGCAAGGCACCGCCGATTCCCGAACGGGTGACGACCGCCTCGGGCGAGGTGCTGATGACCCGCGACGACATCATGGCGGGGCAGGCCGCGTGGCAGAGCACCGGCGGAATGCAGCTCGGCTCGATCTGGGGGCATGGCGCCTATCAGGCGCCCGACTGGTCGGCCGACTGGTTGCACCGCGAACTGACCGCGTGGCTGAGCCTCGCGGCGCAGGAAAGCTATGGCAAGGCGTTCGACGCGCTCGACATCGCGCAGAAGGCGGCGCTGACCCATTGGCTGAAGGAGGAATATCGCCGCAACACGCTCGATCCGGCGACGGGCGTCGTCACCGTGTCGGACCTGCGCGCCCGCGCGATCGACCAGACCGCCGACCATTATGACCGGCTGTACGGAAACGACCCGGCGCTGCGCGAGATGCGCGACAATTACGCGATGAAGGAAGCGACGCTGCCCGACGCGGCGAAGCGTGCGGCGCTGACCGACTTCTTCTTCTGGACCGCCTGGGCCGCATCGACCGAGCGGCCGGGGACGGTCGCCACCTATACCAACAACTGGCCGCCCGAACCGCTGATCGGCAACCAGCCGACGCCGGAGAATATCCTCTGGTCGCTCGCCTGCGTCGTGATCCTGATCGCGGGCGTGGGCGCGCTGATCTGGGGCTGGGCCTTCCTGCGCCGCCACGACGACACGCCGCTCGTCGCCGCGGACAAAGACCCGCTGACGCTCGCGGCGCTTACCCCGTCGCAGCGCGCGCTCGGCAAATATCTATTCGTGGTGCTGGCGCTGTTCATCTTCCAGGTGTTCATCGGCGGCTTCACCGCGCACTACACGATCGAGGGGCAGAGCTTCTACGGCGTGGATGTGTCGCAGTGGTTCCCCTATGCGCTGACCCGGACCTGGCACGTGCAAAGCGCGGTGCTGTGGATCGCGACGGCCTTCCTCGCCGCCGGGCTGTTCCTCGCGCCGGTCATCCACGGCAGCGATCCCAAATATCAGAAGCTGGGGGTCGACCTGCTGTTCTGGGCGCTGATCCTCGTCGTCGTCGGGTCGTTCGTCGGCAATTACCTGTCGATCGCCCAGACGATGCCCGACGGGCTCGGTTTCTGGCTCGGGCATCAGGGCTATGAATTCCTCGACCTCGGCCGCGTCTGGCAACTCGCGCTGTTCGCGGGCCTGCTCTTCTGGCTGGTGCTGATGCTGCGCTGCATGCTGCCGGCGCTGCGCCGCCACGAAGGCGACAAGAGCCTGCTCGCGCTGCTCACCGTTTCGACGATCGCGATCGGCCTCTTCTATGGGACCGGCCTCTTCTATGGCGAGCGCACCCACATCACGATCATGGAATATTGGCGCTGGTGGGTCGTTCACCTGTGGGTGGAGGGCATTTTCGAAGTGTTCGCCACCGCCGCCATCGCTTTCATCTTCGCGTCGATGGGACTGGTGTCGAAACGGATCGCGACCGCCGCCAGCCTCGCCTCCGCCTCGCTGTTCATGGTCGGCGGCGTGCCGGGCACCTTCCACCACCTCTATTTCTCGGGAACGACGACTCCCGTCATGGCGGTCGGCGCGGCGTTCAGCGCGCTCGAGGTCGTGCCGCTGATCGTGCTCGGTTACGAGGCGTGGGAACATTGGAGCCTGCGCGACCGCGCGCCGTGGATGCGCGCGCTGCGCTGGCCGCTGATGTGCTTCGTCGCGGTCGCCTTCTGGAACATGCTCGGCGCCGGGGTGTTCGGCTTCATGATCAACACGCCGGTCGCGCTCTTCTATCTCCAGGGGCTCAACACCACCGCGGTTCACGCCCATGCGGCGCTGTTCGGGGTCTACGGCTTCCTCGCCCTCGGCTTCACGCTGCTGGTGCTGCGCTACATCCGGCCGGAGATCGCGTTCAACGAGCGGCTGATGCGCGTCGGTTTCTGGGGGCTCAACGCAGGGCTGGTGCTGATGATCTTCACCAGCCTGCTGCCGGTCGGCCTGTTCCAGTTCGAGGCGAGCGTGACCACCGGCATGTGGTACGCGCGCAGCGATGAATTCCTGCAGCAGGGCTTCCTCGAAACGCTGCGCTGGATCCGCACCTTCGGCGACGTGGTGTTCATCGTCGGCGCGATCGCCGTCGCGTGGCAGGTCGTGATCCTCGGCCTGGCGCGCCGGGGCGCGCGGGCATGACGATCGCGGCGGCCACTGGCGGGGCGCGGAGCGGCGCAGGCTCGCCGCTCTGGCTGCGTGGCGCCTACCGCCTGTTCTTCGGGGCGGGCGCGCTGTGGGCGGTCATCGTCGTCACCCTGTGGGTCGGCGCGCTGGGCGGCCGCTGGGTCTTGCCCACCGCGATGGAACCGCTCGCCTGGCATCAGCATGAAATGCTGTTCGGCTATCTGAGCGCGATCATCGCCGGTTTCCTCAGCGCCGCCATCCCCAACTGGACCGGGCGGCCGACGGTGACCGGATGGCGCGTCGCCGCGGTCGTCGGCCTGTGGCTCGCGGCGCGGCTCGCGATCCTCTTTTCCGCGACGGTGCCGCCACTGGTCGGCGTCGCGCTCGACGTCGGCTTCCTGGCCGTTCTGCTCGCCTATGCGACGCGGGAAATCGTCGCGTCGGGCAACCGCAACAAGCCGATCCTGCTCATCCTGCTCCTGTTCGCCGCCGCTTCCGCGCTCGATCATGCCGGGGCGATGGGGATGCTCGCCGATCCGGCGCTGGGGATGCGGACCGGCTTCGCGCTGATCCTGCTGCTGATCTCGATCATCGGCGGCCGGATCACCCCGGCCTTCACCCGCAACTGGCTGATGCGGCAGGGCCGGACCGATCGGCTGCCGACAATGGCCAACCGCTTCGACACGGCGGTGATCGGGGCAACGGCGCTTGCGCTCGCGCTGTGGAGCACCCGACCCGACAGCATCGTTTCCGCAGCCCTTCTGCTGGTCGCAGGAGCCCTTCAGGCCGCCCGGCTCTCCCGCTGGGCCGGCCTGAAGGCGCGGGACGACGCGCTGGTCTTCGTCCTTCACCTGTCCTACGCTTGGCTGCCGCTCGGGCTGGTGCTGCTCGGCTGCGCGATCATCCACCCGTTCATCCCGGTATCCAGCGCGATCCACGCGCTCGGCGCCGGCGCGATGGCGGCGATGACGCTGGCGGTGATGACGCGCGCGACGCGCGGCCACACCGGCCGGCCGCTGGAGGCCGACCGGCTCACCGTCGGCATCTATATTCTCGTTCATCTGGGGGCGCTGCTGCGCGTGGCGGCGCCGTTGCTGCCGATCGATTACATGCTCGCGATCCGCATCGCGGGCGGGTTGTGGAGCGCGGCCTTCCTGCTGTTCGTCCTCGCCTATGTGCCGATGGCGGTGCGCCCGCCCCCGGGCGCCCGGCGCTGATCCGGCGGCCCGCGCCGCCGCTTTCATAACCTGGATCAGGAAACCGGACGCGTCCGCGGCTGGCGGCGCGCAACCTGTCGACCGGCCGGGCGTTGCCATGACGGGACCGCCGTCCGACGAATGCGGAAGGACGGCGGCTCTTTGTTGCTTGCGGGGGGAGACGGTTTCAATCGGGGGAACGGACGGAAGGCCTGCCATGAAATATGATGCCGAGGACAGCTTCTTCGCTCGCTTGCTCGACGACGATCACGCCATCGCCGAAACGCCTGCCTCGTGGACGCATCCCCGCACCCGCCGCATCGCGCTGATCGGCTGTTTCCGGCCGCGGCGTTGCGGGATCGCGACCTATACCGCCGACGTTCACGATCATCTGCGGCGCGAGCATCCCGAAATCGGCATCGACGTCTATGCGATGCGCGCCGATCCCGAACAGCCGGACGATGCCGACGTCGTGGCGGCGATCGACGCCGACGATCCCGAATCCTATGCCGCCGCCGCCGCCGCCATCAACCGCAGCGGCGCCGACGCCGTCTGGCTGCAGCATGAATTCGGCATCTTCGGCGGCCGGGCGGGCGCGATGGTGCTCGAACTGGTCGAGCGGCTCGCGGCCCCACTCGTCGTCACGCTGCATACGGTGCTTGCCGCGCCCGATGCCGATCAGCGCCGGGTGATGGACGCGCTCGTCGCGCGGGCTTCGCGGCTGATGGTGATGAGCGATCACGGCCGCCAGACGCTTGTCGACGTCTATGGCGCGCCGCCCGGCAAGGTCGCGCTGATCGAGCATGGCACGCCGGTGCGCCCCTTCGCCGCGCGGTCGCCGCTGCGCGACCGGCTCGGCATCGGCGATCGTCCGATCCTTTCGACCTTCGGGCTGCTCGGGCCGGGCAAGGGGCTCGAAACCGCGATCCGCGCGCTGCCCGCCATCGCCGAACGGCACCCCGACATCCTCTATCGCATCGTCGGCGCGACCCATCCCAACCTGATCGCCGCCGAGGGCGAGGCTTATCGCGAAAGCCTCGAACATCTTGCCGCGACGCTGGGCGTCGGTGACCATATCGCCTGGGACAATCGCTTCCTCGATGCCGAGGAGCTGCTCGACCAGATCGAGCTGTGCGACATCTATCTCGCTCCCTATCCCAATCTTGCGCAGGTCACGTCGGGGACGCTTTCCTATGCTGTGGCGCTGGGCCGCGCGGTGGTGTCAACGCCCTTCATCCACGCGCGCGAACTGCTGGCGAACGACGTCGGCGTGCTCGTCGCGCAGGGCGACAGCAGCGCGATCGCCGATGCCGTCCTCGCGCTGCTCGCCTCGCCCGAAGAGCGGCATGCGCTCCAGATGCGGGCCTATGAGCGCGGCCGCCGCACCGCCTGGCCGCAGATCGTCCGCCAGAGCGCCGCGCTGCTCGACCAGGTGATCGCCGCGCCGCCGCGCCTGCTTTCGACGCCGCGGACGGCCCCGTCGCTGTCGGGCGTGTGGGCGATGTGCGACGACGTCGGCATCCTCCAGCACGGCCGCGGCCCAGTCGCCGACCGCGATCACGGCTATTGCATCGACGACAATGCACGCGCGCTGATGCTCGCCGACAGCGTGCGCTTCGACACGGTGCAGGCCTATGAGGAGCGGGCCTTCCGCTTCGCCTCCTTCATCCAGCATGGCTGGAACCCGGAGCTGCGGGCCTTTCGCAACTTCATGGGCTACGACCGGCGCTGGCTGGAGGATCGCGGGTCGGCGGACAGCAACGGCCGCGCGATCTGGGCGCTCGGCCATTGCGCCGCGCATTCGCCCTCGAACGACCTCGCGCGCTGGGCGCGCGAATGGTTCGACCGCGCCGCGCAGAGCGCGGCCAGCGTCGAAAGCCCGCGCGCGGTCGCCTTCGCGATGCTCGGCGCCGACGAACTGCTCGCGCGCTTCCCCTCCGATGCGCTGGCGGGGGAGATATTGGGGTGCGGCGCCGCCTTCCTCGAGCAATTGTGGTCCCGCTGGGGCACCGAGGGGTGGAACTGGTTCGAACCGACGCTGACCTATGACAACGCCCGCCTGTGCGAGGCGCTGCTGCGCGCCGGGCGCACGCTCGGCGTCGCGGCGTGGCAGCAGGCGGGGCTGACCACGCTGGCGTGGCTCTGCGACCGCCAGACGGCCGCCGCCGGCCATTTCCGCCCGGTCGGCTCCGACGGCTTCGGCCGCCTCTACCAGGCGCTGCCCTTCGACCAGCAGCCGCTCGAAGCCTGGGCGTCGATCGAAGCCTGCGGAGCGGCGCTGGCGATCAGCCGCGACGCACGCTGGCGCCGCCACGCCGACGCCGCGTGGCGCTGGTTCTTCGGCGCCAACGACCGCGGCGAAGCGCTGGCGAGCATCGAGACGGGCCGCTGCTGCGACGGACTGACCCCGCGCGGCGTCAACACGAATGCCGGGGCCGAATCGACGCTGGCTTTTCACCTTGCCTATCATGCGATGGACGCCCTAGTCTGGCCGGGGGGTGCCAGGAAGGACGCCGGCTTCACGCATGCTGATATGCAGACCTGATCAATCGCCGCTACATATCCTCGATGAAAAGCTGAACGCGGACCCTTCGCGGGTCGTGCTTCGGCCCTTTCACCTCGCCTGGCAGGCAAGCGTGTCCGAACCCTCGCGCGCCGCGCAACTCGTCAGCGACATATTGACGCTCGACGACGATCAGGCGGAGGCCGAACTGGACATCGTCTGGCAGGATTTTTCGGAACGCCACTGGCAGATCGGGCGCATCTTCGACCAGCGTTTTGCCGAGATCGCGGAGGACGTCCGGCTGGCCCGGGCGTCGGTGTCGCCGGTCAAGCAGCGGCTGATCGGCGCCTATTTCTGCCACGAATACAGCTATGCCGCCGCGGCGCTGATGAACCCCAGCGTCGTGCCCCATCCCGACCAGAGCGGGCTGAGCGGCGGGCAGCAGCGCTTCCTGATGTCGCTGCGCGCGGTGGGCGAGGGGCATATCAGCTCGATCGCCTTTCGCGAGGGCATGATCGGGCCGGGCGGCGATTTCCGGCTGTGGCCGCAATCGGGGCCGGCGATGGCCGCGGTGGTCGACGACCGCCACCGGATGGAGGCGGACGAGGCGGTGACCGTGCACCGCCAGCCCGACAGCGCCATATCGAACAGCGTGCTGTTCCCCGTGACCGAGGCACAGCGCAACGGGCTGGAGGATCTGCGCCTCGTTTCCTTCACCCACGACGACGGCCGGCGCGAATATATCGGCACCTATACCGCCTATTCGGGCCGGGCGATCCGGTCGGAAATGCTGCGCACGACCGATTTCGCGAGCTTCTGCCTCGAACCCTTCACCGGCCGCGCCGCGCGCAACAAGGGCATGGCGCTCTTCCCGCGCAAGATCGGCGGCCGCTACCTGATGGTCGGGCGGCAGGACGGCAAGAATGTCACCCTGCTGTCGTCCGACAGCCTGACGCACTGGGACGACGAGGGCGAACTGCTGCTCAGCCCTGAATTCCCGTGGGAATTCGTCCAGATGGGCAATTGCGGCAGCCCGATCGAATGCGACGAGGGGTGGCTCCTGCTGACCCACGGCGTCGGCGCGATGCGAAAATACAGCCTGGGCGCCGCGCTGCTCGATCGCGACGATCCGTCGCGCGTGATCGGCCGCACCGCCTGTCCGATCCTGACCGCGGCGGAAAGCGACCGCGAGGGCTATGTCCCGAATGTCGTCTACACCTGCGGCGCGATGTGCGTCGGCGACGAACTGTTCATCCCCTACGGGATTTCGGACAGCGCCATCGGTTTCGCCACCGCCTCGCTCGACGACCTGCTCGACCTGCTGCTTTAGGGCGTGATGACATCGAGTGGAATCGTCATTGCGAGCGGCGAAGCCGCGCGGCAATCCAGAGTGTGCGGTAACCGCTCCGGATTGCTTCCCCCGGATCAGGCCCGGGGTCGCAATGACGAAGTGAGTCAATCCAAAGTCATCAGAGTCTATGGCCTGTGGGGATTCGGGTTTCGGCGCGGTTTCTCCCTTCCGCCACCCTGATTCCTCCCATTTCGTCACCCTGAACTTGTTTCAGGGTCCATGGTCTGACCTCGAATGAAAAGCGGCACAAAAGGGAAGGTCCGGCCTGGATGCTGAAACGAGTTCAGCATGACGAAGGATGAGGCCGCGCGCCAAAACCCGAATCCCCACAGACCGTAGGCTGTTTCAAGTCAGGTGGAATCACCTGGCGACCCGGAAAACAGGACAAAACAAGAATCCGGAGTGCCGGTTTTGATCAATCAAAACCGAACGCACTCTACAGCGACGTGCCATAAATCTGGAACGCCCCTTATCCGAACGGGACGATGGGTCAGATTTAAAGCTCAATGCTCCAGGGGTCAGTCCCGATCTCAGTCCTTCGCCTCGCGGCGGTGGAGATAGATGTCCGAATAATGGGCGATGCGGCGCAGCACCTCGACATCGCCGATCGTCAGGCGGCGTCCGCTTCGCCGGATGCCGCCGGCTTCCTCGAGCGTCTTCAGCGTGCGGTTGATGTGGACGGGGGTCAGGCCCAGGAAATCGGCGAGCTGTTCCTGCGTCATCGGCACGTCGATGACGCCCAGCGGTTCGAGCGCGGTCTGGCGCAGCCGATAGACGAGTTCGCACAGGAAATGGGCCAGCCGGTCGAGCGCATTGCGGCGGCCGATGTTGAGCAGCCATTCGCGGCCGATCGACGCCTCGATCAATATGTCGACGAGGGTCGCCCGCGCGATCGCCGGGCGCTCCTTCACCAGGTTTTCCAGCGCCGCGATGGGGACGATGGCCAGGTCGACCGTGGTCAGCGCCTGAAGATTATGGTCGACGACGTGGAGGAACAGCGACTGAAGGTCGAGCGGGTCGCCGGGAATCTTCAGCGCGACGATCTGCCGGCCCCCGTCGGCCGCGAGCTTCTGGCGGTAGGCGAAACCCGACAGCAGCATCGGGCAGACCGTCGAACGCTCGCCCTCGCGCAGGATGTAATCGCCCGGCTCATGGCGCCGGATCGCGTGCGGAAGCGCCAGCAGCGCCTGCTGGTCGCCTTGCGCCAGCAGGCTGTGGCCGAGCAGCTTGCGCACGACGACGTCCAGCCGCCGATCGTCGGGACCGGTCGGCGGCGTCCGGACTGGCATGTCCCGATCCACGGTCATTTCTCTCGCCCTTTCCGCATATCGCGATCGAATGCGGCCCCGGTTGCGCCATCCCCCGGCGCGGCTTTCACGACGCGCCGGCTTCGCAGGGCTCGTCGCGTGAACGTCCCTTCCGGCCTTTCGTTCCCGCGCCATGCGCGAATGACGAGGGGGCGTGCGGCCGCGGAGCGATCGCGTTCCAGACCCTTTCCGATCCGGATGGATGCACCAAAATCCTCCTTCGGGGCAGGGCGATTCCCTCCTGAACGGAGGGAGTCTATGGCCTGTGAGAGATTCGGATATCGGAACAGTTTCTCTTTTCCGTCACCCTGACCATGTTTGGCCCATATGTCCTTCAGGCAAGCAAGAAGCTGTTCCCCGGCGAAAGCCGGGGTCCAGATGGCACAGCACTGCCCTACGTGGACCCCGGCTTTCGCCGGGGACCGGTTCCTTGTCGAAAAGGGATCATTGCCGACTTGTTTCGGGGGCCATGGCTTAGCCTCCGGCGCGGCGGCGGCGCGTTTCCCAACCCTTTTTCGCGGCCGCCGATCGCTTCTCCGCGCTCTGGCTCGAACCGCCCTTATGGCCGCCCTTGCGCGATGAAGCGTGGCTTTCCTTCTTGCCGCGGCCCGACCCCGATTTCTTGCCGCCGCCCGATTCCTTGTTCACCGTCGCCCAGACGCGGCGCTCGGCCTCGGCGTGACCGACACCGCGCTTCTCATAACCTTCCTCGATATGCTCGGCCTTGCGTTTCTGCTTGCCGGTATAGCTCGATTTATCGCCGCGGGGCATGATCGCTCTCCTTCGCCTTCTCTTCCCCGACAACCGTTCGATCAAGACGAGGTTCCGCGCGTGGAGGAACGCATTTCGGTGCCCGCCAAACGGACGGACGGCGGCGCATCGTGCAAAAAAACGGGACGATCCAGAGGGTTGCCGGTGGCGCCGCAAAGGGCCGCTCGCATTCTTATAATTTGGATCAAGTTTATGAAAAATAAAAATAATCCTCGGCAGGAACCCGGCCGGGTCGCGCGGCGTCGAGCCTGCATAGACACGGGAGACTGAACATGGCCTATTCACGTATGACCGGGCTTGCGGCCCTCGCGCTTCTCGCTGCCTGCGGCAGCCCCGACACGGCGCGGCAGGACGATAGCGGCGCCATGCCCGACGGAGAGGTGACCCCGACCGAAGGAAGCATCGCGGCCGTCGATCCCCAGACATTCGCCAACCGCATCGCCGCCAGCGACCAGTTCGAAATCGAATCCGCCAAGCTCGCGCAGAGCAAGGCGAAGTCCAAGGCGCTTCGCGATTTCGCGGCGAAGATGGTCACCGACCACACCGCATCGAGCGCCAAGCTGAAGGCCGCCGCGACGACGCAGGGGCTGACGGTGGACGCGTCGCCCGATGCCCAGCACCGCACCGACCTCGCCGCGCTGCGGGCGGCAACGGCCGACGATTTCGACAGCCTCTACAAGGAACAGCAGATGCGGGCGCACGAGGCGGCGCTCGCCGAACTCAACGCCTATGTCGACAGCGGGACGCAGGATGCGTTGCGCGATTTCGCGCAGGCGACCGCGACGGTGGTCGACGGGCATCTCTCGATGCTGCGCGGCATCGACGTTCCGGCCAGCAGTGCCGCGGCGACGGGCACCATTCCGTCGGCCCCCGCAGCGCCGCCGCCGGCCGCGCCGGTCGACAAGACCCCGGCGCAGTAGCACCGCGCTGCGCAGGCCCCGTCCTTCGCGGCGGGCGGGGCCGGAATCGTCGAACGGACCGGGTGCGAATCGCGACGAAGCGAGCGCCCGGCTAACATGGGTGAGGGACCCCCGTACATCGGGGGTTCATCATCCGGACCGGTTCCGAGGTACCATTCCATGCCTTTCCGCGAAATTCTCGACAGTCTGCTGACGCCGCGCGAACGCATCGCATGGGAGGCCTGTCTGGCGCGCAACGCCCGCGACCACGGCAAGGGCGCCGATCTGATCCGCGAGGGCGAACGGCCGCGGGCGCTGCATGTCGTGCTCGACGGGTGGGCGCAGAAATACAAGCAGCTTCCCGACGGCCGGCGCCAGATACTGGCGCTCTATCTGCCCGGCCAGCTTTGCGACCTCGACCTGTTCACCGTCAGCCGCAGCGATCATTCGCTCGCCGCGGTCCGCCACCTGTGCGTGGCGGAGATCGGGCGTGCCGAGGCGTGCGACCTGCTGCACCGCTGCCCCAGCCTTTCGCAGATATTCTGCTGGAGCGAGCTTGTCGCCGGCGCGATCCAGCGCGAATGGATGATCAGCATCGGGCAGCGCAACGCGCAGGAGCGCGTCGCGCATCTGCTGTGCGAGCTGTATGTCCGCCAGCGCGGCAAGACGCCGCCGAATGCCGGCGCGTGCGATTTCCTGCTCACCCAGTGGCAGATCGCGGAGGCGACCGGCCTGACCCAGGTCCATGTCAACCGCACGATCCAGGAACTGCGCCGGTGCTGCGGGGTCGAGATCCGCCAGCTGCGGCTGGAGCTTTCCGACTTCGAGGGGCTGGCGGCGCTCGCGTCATTCAACGCAAACTACCTCCATTTCGGCGAAGCCACCTCCGCCGCCGAGCGCGTCGCGCCGCTGTTCGAGCCCGTCGAGACGATGGCGCCGCTGGGCCGCTTGCCGCTGGCGGCTCCTATCCTGCAGGCGTCCGTGCCGGCGCGCAGGATGTGATTTTGGTTCCGGGGGCGGCACGAAGGAGAGAGACATGAAGGTCGCCGATTGCATGAGCCGGGACATATGCGTCCTGTCGCTCGACAATTCGCTCCAGTCCGCGGCGCAACTGATGGCGGAAATGGATTCGGGATTCCTGCCCGTCGCCGACAAGGATGAGCTGATCGGCATCGTCACCGACCGCGACATCGCCATTCGCGGCGTCGGCATGGGGCTCGCTCCGTCGGCGGGCGTCGAGGAGGTGATGAGCGACGAGGTGCGCTATTGCTTCGCCGATGATGAGGTCGAGAAGGTGCTCCACACGATGGGCACGCTGCAGGTGCGCCGGCTGCCCGTTCTCGACCGCGACAAGCGGCTGGTCGGCGTGGTGTCGCTCAGCGATCTTGCGACGAACGGCGCGGCGCCTGCGGCCGGCGCGGCGCTCGGCGATATCGCGCAGCCCAGCGACCACCATTCGCAGCGCCTGTAAGGCGCCGGGGTTCGGTCAGGATGTCGGCGCGTCGCCCCCGTCTTCCGCCTCCAGCCCCTGATATTTGAGCTGGAGATAGCGCTCGCGCGTCGCGAGCTTGTCGAGTTCGCCCGCGGCCAGGCTGCGCGCCGCCTCGCCGATCTCGCGTTCGAGCATCTTGAGACCGCCGACCAGCGTTTCATCGGGGGTGCGGCCGGCATGCGCCTCGCCGCGCAGCCCTGCGGGGATGCGCTGATAGCCCGCAACCAGCTCGGGCAGATCCTCGCCGACGAGCTTGCGGATGTTGCCGGCCGCCGGGGTCGCGGGGTCGAGCGTCTGGAGCTGCGGCGCGAGCAGGTCGAGCTGGACGCCGATGCCGTCGACGAGTTGGCGCGCCGGGGCGGGAAGCGCGGGGCGCTGCGCCTCCAGCCATATCTCGGTACGCCCGGCGAGCTGCTTGAGGTCGGCCTTGGGCAGGTCGGCCTGGCGCGGTTCGGGGAAGGGCGGCCATTTGCCGAACAGGATCGCGACGCCGATCAGCAGCAGCGTGACCGCCATCACCCCGGCGAAGCCGAGCGGCTGGATCAACATGCCGAACAGCGCCGCCGCGATCAGCACCGCGCCGCCTGCCATGCAGATGCGGCCAATCTTCCGGAACAGATGCTGGCGGCGCAGCGCCATGCTCTTGGTGCCGATCGGCCGCCGGCGTTCGCGCGACCGCTCGATCGCGGCATTGCCGAGCATGATCGTCTGGTCGGTCTCGCTCATCGCCATCGCCGCCTCGTCAGCCCTCGAGCGCCGCGAGCGGGCTGTCGGCGCCGCCGACGCTCGCCTGCGCCTGGCTCGCGCCCTCGGCGCGCGCGATATAGCCCTTCGACTTGGCGACCTCGCCCTCCAGCGCCGTCACCGTCGTCTTCATCGTGTCGAGCGCCTTCAGCTTGAAGGTGTCGATCGCGTCCATCGTGTCGTAGATGTTCTGGAAGGCGCGGCTCAGCGTCTCCATCGGGATCGTGCTCGACGCCGCCTGTTCGTGGATGCGCGCGGTATTGTCCTTGAGCATCTTCGACGTGCCGTCGATGATGTTCGCGGTCGTCGTGTTGAGCGCGGTGATCTGTTCGAGCACCAGCTTCTGGTTGGTCATCGCCTGCGCGACGGTGATCGCGGTCTTGAGTGCCCCGACGGTGGTCGTGCTCGCGCGGTCGACCCCCTTCACCAGCTCGACATTGTTCTTCTTGACCAAGTCGAGCGCGAGATAGCCCTGCACCGTCACCGCCATCTGGGTCAGCAAATCCTGCGTGCGCTGGCGGGCATAGAAAAGCGCATTTTCGCGCAGGATCTTCGCCTTGGCCGGGTCGCTGCCGTCGAGTTCGTTCGCCTTTGCCTCGAGCCGCTGGTCGAGCGTGTTCGCGATGTGGACCATCTGCTCCAGCTTGCCCATCGCTTCCCACATCTTGCGGCGCTCGACGTCGATGGCGGCATTGTCCATCAGCAGTTCGTCCTTGCCGTTGGCGAGCGCGGTCAGGATGCCGCTGATGTGAGTCTGGGCGCTGCGATACTGTGCGAAATAATTGCTGACCTTGCTGCCGAAGATCTTGTCGAGGAAACCGCGCTTGGTCAGCAGCTTGCCGTTCGCCGATGGGTCGAGCCGTTCGACGGTGGTGCGCAGTTCGATCAGATTCTGGCCGATGTCGGTGTCGCGGTCCATCGCCCGGACCGGGCGGTCGAGGAAGCGGTTGCTGTGGCTCGCCGCCTCCAGCATCTCCTTGCGGCCCATGTTGGTGATCTGGTCGATGCGCTTGCCGAACTCGGGCGAATTCTCGTCCTGCGCGACGAGGTCGTCGATGAAGCTGTCGACGCGTTCCTCCAGCTTCGATTTCTGCTCGGTCGACAGCGGAACCAGCCCGGCGGCCTTTTCGGGCGACACGGCGGGGACGGGTTCGGGCGGCGTCAGCTTCAGTTCGTCGGTGGCGGTCGCCGTCGCGGTGTCTTCGCTCATTCCACTTCCTTCCAGCCCTCAAGTCGGCTCTGGGCCGAAGCCTATATGGCACGCGGCACTGTGTTATTCAAGCATCACACCTCTTGCGGCCGATTCAGAACCGGTGCGATCCACGCGGAGAGGATGAGCTGCGCCATATGATAGACGAGGATCGGCACCAGCACCACGCCCGCGATGGCCGGGGGAAAGAGCGTCGCGGCGAGCGGCGCGCCCACCGCGATGCTTTTCTGCGCGCCCGCGAAGAGCAGGGTGATGCGGTCGGGCCGGCGCAGGCGCAGCAGCCCGCCCAGGGCCCAGGCAGCCGCGAAGGCCAGCGCGAGCAGCGCCGCGACCGCGGCGAAGGTGATGCCGATCTCGCGGCCGTCGAGCCGGGTCCAGATGCCGCCGACCACCGCCGCGGAAAAGGCGACATAGACCGCGATGGCGATCGAGGTGCGATCCATGAAGGTCGCCAGTTCGCGATGCCGCAGCACCCAGGGGCGCAGCCAGCGCTGCGCCGCCTGCCCCGCGACGAAGGGCAGCAGCAGGATCAGGGCGATGCGCAGCGCCGCCGCGCCGCTGATCGCGCCCGCGCTCCCCGCGAGCGCGGCGAAGAGGAGCGGGGAGGCGACGACCCCGGTCAGGTTGAGCAGCGCGGCGGCGACGACGCTCGCCGCGACATTGCCGCCCGCCATGCTGCTCGATGCGGTTGCCGACTGGACGGTCGAGGGCAGGATACCGAGGAAGAGGAAGCCAAGCGCCAGCGTCGCGGGCAGGAAGGGCGCGGTCGCCGCCTGCGCGACAACGCCGAGCAGCGCCATGCCGCCGAAGCAGAAGGCGAGGCCCGCGCCCTGCAGCTTCCAGTTGCGGACGCCGTGCAGCACCTCGTCGCGCGGCAGCCGCACGCCGTTGAGGAAGAAGAGCAGGACGATCGCCGCGGTCGACACGCCCTGCGCCACGGGCACCGCCTCGCCGCGCACCGGCAGCAGGCTGGCGATCAGGATCGTTGCAAGCAGGACGGGGACGAAGCGATCGGGGAAAATGCGTGCGAGCATGATCCGGGCGATGGCGGGATGCGCTGGGATTGGCAAGACTCGTCAACGGGCGCTTCCCCCCGCGGGAAGATGAATCGGGTACAGGACCTGGCGCTCCGCGCCGGGACGGGGACGCGGGTGCCCTTTGTAGCTTTGGCCGTTGCCGGGCGAGCGTGGCCTCATGGGCACGCGAGGGGACAGGCGGCGCGGCGAGAGCGGGATTTTCGGCATCGAGTGGAGAGGCTAGCGCCGCGCGGTTTTGTGTAGGACAGTGATTTCCTGCGCGCCTCTGCGCGAATCCTTTTCCATCCGACGATGCCGTCGCTACAGGGCGTCCATGTCCCGCATCCTCATCCTCGCCGCGCTTCCCGAAGAGGCCGACGCCCTTTTTCCCGGCGAGGGCGTGCGCACCGCCGGTGGCTTCGCCATCCGTCACCTTGCGGTGCGGGGGCACGCCCTCGCCGTTGCGACCTGTGGGCTCGGCAAGGTCCATGCGGCGCTTGCCGCCGGCCTGTTCGGTGGCGACGCCGACCTGTTGCTGATGAGCGGAACCTGCGGCGCGCTCGATGCCGAAGCGGGGCGCGCCTATTGGCTCGCCGAGGCGGTGCAGCATGATTACGGCACGGTGCGTCCCGACCGCTTCGACCGCTATCGCGCGGGCGAATGGCCGGCGGGGGAGGTGGGCGAGGCGCATTTCGCCGCCATGCCCGATCCCGGGCTGGGCCTGCCGCATGCGCGAATCGCGAGCGGCGACAGCTTCATCGCCTGCCCCGACGTGGCGGCCGGCCTGGTGCGCGGCCTTGGCGCGACGCTCGTCGACATGGAGGTGGGCGCCGTCGCGCAGGTCGCCGCGCGGCTCGGCAAGCCGTGGGCGGCGGTCAAGGCCGTCACCGATACGGCGGACGAGGGAAGCAGCCGCGACTTTCACGCGAACCTCGTCCGTGCCGCCCGCGCGGCGGCGATCGAGGTCGAGCGGCTGATCGCGATGCTGTGACATCGGCAATTTTGTTGCGCCGCAGCAGCAAATTCGCTAGGCGCGCCGCCGAAGTGCGGCGCAGCGCCGCCATACCCCCGTTAAGGTATTTTCTGATGTCATTGCGTAATATCGCCATTATCGCGCACGTCGATCATGGCAAGACAACCCTTGTCGACCAGCTTTTCCGCCAGTCGGGCACCTTCCGCGACAATCAGCGCGTCGAGGAGCGCGCGATGGATTCGGGCGACATCGAAAAGGAGCGCGGGATCACCATCCTCGCCAAATGCACCTCGGTCGAATGGGGTGAGGGCGAAGGCATGACCCGAATCAATATCGTCGACACGCCGGGTCACGCCGACTTCGGCGGCGAGGTCGAGCGCATCCTGTCGATGGTCGACGGCGTCATCCTGCTCGTCGATGCCGCCGAAGGCCCGATGCCGCAGACCAAGTTCGTCACCGGCAAGGCGCTGGCGCTCGGCCTGCGTCCGATCGTCGTCGTCAACAAGATCGACCGCAGCGACGCGCGTCCCGCCGAAGTGCTCGACGAGGTGTTCGAGCTGTTCCTGACGCTCGACGCGAGCGACGAGCAGCTCGATTTTCCGATTCTCTATGCCTCGGGCCGCTCGGGCTTCGCCTCGCCGGACCCCGATGCGCGCGACGGCGACTTCAAGCCGCTGTTCGAAACGATCGTCGGCCATGTTCCCGCGCCGGGCCTCGACCCCGACGGACCGTTCAGCTTCCTCGCGACGCTGCTCGACCGCGACAATTTCATCGGCCGCGTGCTCACCGGGCGCGTCCAGTCGGGCACGGTCAGGGTCAACCAGCCGATCCACGCGCTCGACGCCGACGGCAAGGTGATCGAGACCGGCCGCGCGTCGAAGCTGCTGGCCTTCCGCGGGCTCGACCGCGTGCCGGTCGAGGAAGCGCGCGCGGGCGACATCGTGGCGATCGCGGGGCTGACCAACGCGACCGTCGCGAACACCATCGCCGACCCGAGCGTCAGCGAACCGATCGCCGCGCAGCCGATCGATCCGCCGACGCTGTCGATGCGTTTCGCGGTCAATGATTCGCCGATGGCGGGGCGCGAGGGCAGCAAGGTGACGAGCCGGATGATCCGCGACCGCCTGATGCGCGAGGCCGAGACCAACGTCGCGATCCGCATCACCGAAAGCGCCGACAAGGACAGCTTCGAGGTCGCCGGGCGCGGCGAGCTTCAGCTCGGCGTGCTGATCGAGACGATGCGCCGCGAAGGCTTCGAACTGGGCATCAGCCGCCCGAAGGTGCTGTATCAGACCGACGAGAACGGCCAGCGCACCGAGCCCTATGAAACCGTGGTCATCGACGTCGACGACGAGCACAGCGGCACGGTGGTCGAGAAGATGCAGGTGCGCAAGGCCGAGCTGACCGACATGCGTCCGTCGGGCGGCGGCAAGACGCGCATCACCTTCAGCGGCCCGTCGCGCGGCCTGATCGGCTATCACGGCGAATTCCTGTCCGACACGCGCGGCACCGGCATCATGAACCGCCTGTTCGACCGATACGGCCCCTACAAGGGCGCGATCGAGGGCCGCAAGAACGGCGTCCTGATCTCGAACGGCGCGGGCGAGGCGGTGGCCTATGCGCTCGGCCCGCTCGAAGAACGCGGCATCCTCTTCGTCTCGCCCGGCGAGGCGCTCTATGAGGGGATGATCATCGGCGAGAATGCGAAGCCCGACGACCTCGAGGTCAACCCGATGAAGTCGAAGCAGCTCACCAACTTCCGCTCGACGGGCAAGGACGACGCGATCCGCCTGACACCGCCGCGCCGGATGACGCTCGAACAGGCGATCGCTTATATCGACGACGACGAGATGGTCGAGGTGACGCCGAAGAACATCCGCCTGCGCAAGGCGATCCTCGACCCGCACGAGCGCAAGAAGGCGGCGCGCAAGAAGGAAGCGGCATAGGCGGCAGGACAGGCCGGCGAGGCTTGCGTTAACCGTCTTTTCACGGCGGCGGTCTAGGGCCGAATGCGAGGGACCGCTCGGTAAAAGAGGGGCCCATGCATATCGCCGGGGAGACGCGCCGCCTGCGGGACGAGCATACCGCGCTGGCCACTTTGTCGCACTATCTGCTCGATCTGGTAGCCGCGCCCGAACCGCCGCGGCCGACCGAGATCGAGGCGGTGCGCGGCCTGTTCCACGATACGCTGGTCCGCCACCTGAAATGCGAGGATTGGGCGCTCTATCCGCGCCTGCGCGACAGCGGCGATCCCGCGCTTGCCGATCTGGCGCAGCTTTTCGTGGCGGAGATCGGCACCCTCGCCGACGAATATGCGCGCTATGACGGCCTGTGGCCCACCGGGCGAATCGCGGCCGAATGGCCGCGGTTTCGCCGCGAGACGCGGGCGATCCTCGCCGCGCTGCGGCGGCGCATGGCGCGCGAGGAACGGGAGCTTTATCCCGTCGCAGAATAGGGGCAATTTCTGGCGACAATGCTTGATTTGCCGGCCATCCTCGCCTAGCCGCGCGGCAGTTTCTGGAGATTGACGATGACCGATACGCCCCCCGACCGCCTGTCGACCAACCCGCGCTCGCCGCATTTCGACATGGAGGTGCTGCAGCGCGGCATCGGCATCCGCTTCAAGGGCAAGGAACGCACCGACGTCGAGGAATATTCGATCTCCGAAAGCTGGATCCGCGTCGCGGCGGGCAAATCGAAGGACCGTTTCGGCCAGCCGATGACGATCAAGCTGTCGGGCGAGGTCGAAGCGTGGTTCGAGGATGACGCCGACGAGAGCGGCGAGGAATAAGTCGAGCCCCTCCCCGCAGGGGAGGGCCGGCTCAGCCGCCGAGCGAGGCGGCGACGATGTCGAGGCCGTTGCCGGGCTTCCAGTCGTTCTGCGTCCACACCGGGGTATCGAACGCCTTGCGCTCGGGCTGGGCGGCGCCGTCCGCATAGATGAAGCCCTGCACCGGATTGGCGCGCAGCCCGAGGTCGCCGATCGGCGCATACCAGACGCGGACCATGCTCCAGTCGCCGGCGTCGCTGACGTCGATGACACGGACGTTGCGCTCGATCTGGCCGCGGCGGCCGTTGATCGGCGACCAGTTGGCATGATCGATCAGGATTTCGCGGTCGCTGACGACCTTCTTGACCACCGCGACGTGGCCCGACGGCATGCCGCGTGTGCCGGCAAAGGCCATCACCGCGCCCTTGCGGGGTTCGTGGCCGCGATCGTAGCTGCCCGCCGCTTGCGACCACCAGGTCTTGGCGTTGCCGCGGATCTCGACGCCCGATTCGGCGCGGGCGAAGGGGACGCACTGAAGATAGTCGGCGGCGATCGCGGGGACGCTGGCGATCAGCGAGGTGCACAGCGCGACGGCACCCAGAAAGCGGCGATGGAGCATGAAAGGCGACCCCCATTTGGCTTGTCTTCAAGCGTTGCAGCGTCCCTGCCGCAGCTTTCGGGCGCCACCAACCGCCTAGCGACGAATCGCGCTACTGCTGCGGTGGGTGGGGGAACCTTTTGTTAAGGCTTTCGATTCGTCGCGGCACGCCATCGGATCGTCGCCGATCCAGCCCGGCCGGAACGGCCCGTCACGCCGCGGCTGTGGCCAGATTCTCGGGCGGGCGGAACAGCGTCAGTACGTCGGCGGCGGGCATCGGGCGCCCGTAATAATAGCCCTGGATGTTGCTGCAGCCGAGTGCGCGCAACGTGTCGACTTCGATCTCGGTCTCCGCCCCCTCGGCGGTGGTCGACATGCCCAGGCTGTCGGCGAGCGCGACGACGGCACGGATGATCGCGATCGATTCGATGCTGCCCTTTGCGGCGCCGACGACGAAGCTGCGATCGACCTTGATCGTCGAGAATTGCGTCTTGCGAAGATAGCCGAGCGACGAATAGCCGGTGCCGAAATCGTCGAGGCTGAGGCGGATGCCGAGCCCGATGAGCTGGTCGAGAAGCTGCGCCGCGCCGCCGCCATCGCGCAGGAAGACGCTTTCGGTCACCTCGATCTCTAGCCGGTGCGGCGGCAGTCCCGACTGCGCGAGCGCCGAGACGACGACCGAGGCGAAATTGGGGTCGGTGAGCTGTTCAGCCGACACGTTGATCGCGACCTTCAGGTTCGCGGGCCAGCGCATCGCCTCGTGGCACGCGGTACGCAGCACCCATTCGCCGATCGGCGCGATCAGCCGCGAATCCTCGGCCAGCGGGATGAAACGGCCGGGCGGGACGGAGCCGAGTTTCTGGTTGGTCCAGCGGATCAGCGCCTCGAAGCCGTTCAGCGTCCCGTCCTCTGCGGTGACGACGGGCTGGTAATAGAGTTCGAATTCCCCGCGATCGAGTGCGCCGCGCAGTTCCTGCTCCATCACGCGCCGCTCTTCGGCCTGCGCGTGGAGCGAGGCGACATAGGCGGCGACGACGTTGCCGCCCTTGTCCTTCGACTTGTAGAGCGCGAGGTCGGCGTTGCGCGTCAGCGTCTCGACCGTCGCGCCGTCCTGCGGGCCGATCGCATAGCCGACGCTGGCACCGACGAAGAGCTGGTGGTTGTCCACGACATAGGGGCGGCTGAGCGTCGCGATGATCCGCCGCGCCATCTCCTCGGCCTCGTCGGCGGACGGGGCCTGGTGAAGCACCACCGCGAATTCGTCGCCGCCGAGGCGGCCGCAGGTCATGCTGCGGTCCATCATCCCCTTGAGCCGCGCCGCGACCTGCGCGAGCAGCTTGTCGCCGATGGGGTGTCCCAGCGTATCGTTCACCGCCTTGAAGCGGTCGAGGTCGATCATCAGCAGCGCGCAGCGCGACCGGGCGCTCTGCGCCTGGTCGAGCGCGCGGGCCAGCGCCTCGTTGAGGCTGAGGCGATTGGGCAGGCCTGTCAGATTGTCGAAGCGCGCCATCTTGGCGATCTGCTCGGCCGAAACCCGCTGTTCGGTCACGTCCGATCCGACGCCGCGAAAGCCGAGGAATTTGCCCGCCTCGTCGAGGCGCGGAGAGGCCGACAATTCCCACCAGCGCGGCTTGCCGCCGATCGTCACCGGGACGATCAGGTTGGAAAAGCTTTCGCGCCGTTTCATCCGCTCGGCCATATCGTGCAGACTGCGGGGGAAATTCCCCGTCTCCCACGCGTCCCCCGACAGCGCCTGGACCAGCGGCTGTCCCTCGAGCGCGTCGGCCGCCGCGCCGAGCGCATAGGCGAGGCGCGGCGAGACGTGGACGAGGCGGCGGTTGCTGTCGGTCTGCCACAGCCAGTCGGCCGAGGTTTCCTCGAATTCGCGCAGCAGCAGGCTGACCGTCTCGCTCTTTTCATGCAGCACCTCTTCGGCGCGGCGGAAACGGATATGGTTCTGCGCGAACCGAATGCAGAAGAAGCTTAGGAGCAGGCCCGCGGCGACCGCGACGACGGCGAGCTGGGGCGCGCCGGCGCGGACGAGCGCAACGGCCGCCGACAGGCTGACCGGCGCGATATAGAGGATGCACACGGTTGGAAGGCTGTGCGCGATCATTGCCAGCGTCAGCATCATCAGCAGGGTGGTGGCCCACATCGCAAGCGCATGGTCGGTGCCGGGCGACAGCCCCTGCAGCCAGAAAGGCACTGTCCAGAGCAGCGCCGAATAGAAGGCGTGCCGGTTGCACAGCGCGAATTCGGCGGGCCCCGCGATCCGCGCTTCCCCCAGCGGCCGGGTGGCGAACGAACGATAGGACCACAGGCTGAAGCTCAGCGCGCAGGTGAGCCAGCCGGCGACGATCACCGAGCGGACGTGGGGCACCATGGTGAAGGCGGCGATCAGCGCCATCGCGACGCCCATCCACAGCCGCAGCGAGCCCCGGCCGCGAAGCGGCGCAAGCTGGAGCTGGCGAAGGTGCGCGATGTCCCGGTGCGACGCCCCCAGCCCCAACAGGGTGCGCACGGAAACGTCATCGGCCGGATTCTGGTCGGTCAACAGGCTTTTCACGCCGCCTGTGTAGCGGGGCGGGGTTACCCGAAGGTAACTGCGCCCGCTCCGTCCCGGCGCTTTCGTGTCGGGATGGAGCGAATCGGGCGCCGAACGGGCCCGCCGTCAGGCGGCGATGGCAAAGGGCTGAATCTCGCCCGCCAGATATTGCGCGCGCGCCTTCGACCGGCTGAGCTTGCCCGAGCTGGTGCGCGGCAGGGTGCGCGGCGGGATCAGCTCGACGAGGCAGTTCATGCCGGTGATCGCGCGGACGCGGTCGCGGATCGCCTCGCGCAGCGCGACACGCTCGGCCTCGTCGCTGGTGCGGCACTGGACGAGCACGGCGGGCGTTTCCTCGCCTCCGGGGGCGGTGATCGCGAAGGCGGCGATGTCGCCGGACTTGAAGCCGGGCAGCTGCTCGACCGCCCATTCGATATCCTGCGGCCAGTGATTCTTGCCGTTGATGATGATCATGTCCTTGGCCCGGCCGACGATATAGATGTAGCCGTCGGACAGATAACCCATGTCGCCGGTGTCGAGCCAGCCGTCCTGCATGCAGGCGGCGGTCGCATCGGGATCGCGGTAATAGCCGGTCATCAGCGACGGACCGGTGCACCACACCTTGCCGACCGTCTGGTCGGGCAGGACATGGCCTTCCTCGTCGCGCACCTCGATCGTCATGTCGCGCACCGCGCGGCCGCAATTGACGATCGCGCGATAGCGGGTCGGGCGGTCGCCGTTGCCCGCGGCGCCCGACAGTTCGGTCTCCTCGACCAACTCGACGACGATCCCTTCGCCCGGCGGCATGATGCTGACCGCGAGCGTCGCCTCGGCGAGGCCATAGCTCGGCAGGAAGGCGCCGGCCTGGAAACCCGCTTCGGCAAAGGCGTCGACGAAGGCCTGCATCACGTCGGGGCGGATCATGTCGGCGCCGTTGCCCGCGACGCGCCAGCGCGACAGGTCGAAGCGGTCGGCGACATTGGTCTGGCTGGAGATGCGGCGGGCGCAGATGTCGTAGCCGAAGGTCGGCGAATAGCTGAGCGTCGTACCCTCGTTGCGGCTGATGAGGTCGAGCCAGGCGAGCGGCCGGCGCGCGAAATCCTCGGTCTTGAGATAATCGACCGACACCTGGTTGGCGACCGGCGACAGGAAGCAGCCGACGAGCCCCATGTCGTGATACCAGGGCAGCCACGACACGCAGCGGTCGCTGTCCTGCAATTTCATGCCGTGCGCATGCGCGGCGAGATTGTTGAGCAGCGCGGCATGGGTGACCGCCACGCCATGCGGGAATCGCGTCGAGCCGCTGCTGTATTGAAGGTAGCAGGTTTCGTCGCTCTTCTGTTCGGGCAGCGGGGCGACCGGCGCCGGGCGCGCGGCGAATTCGTCCCAGTCGACGGGCGTCACGCCCTTCGCCTTGGCCGCCTCGATCGCCATCGCGGCGATGTCGGGCGGGAAGAAGAGCAGCGCGGGGTCGCAGCTTTCGAGCTGGACGACGAGCTGGCCGACATAGGAATCGCGGCCGCCGAAACTGGTGGGCAGCGGCAGCGGCACCGGCCAGGCGCCGGCGTGGATGGTGCCGAAGAACAGCGCGGCGAATTCGGCGCCGGTCTCGGCGATCAGCGCGATGCGGTCGCCGGGCTGGACGCCCGCCGCGATCAGCCGATAGGCGGTGGCGATCGCGTCGTCGCGCAGCTCGCGATAGCTGTAGGCGCGCACGAGGCGCCCGCGCGGATCGTGGAAATTGAGCCCGCGCGTGCCCGCGGCGGCATAGGCGAGCGCTTCGCCGACGGTGGCGAAATCCGAAAAACGGCGCGGCTGCGCGCATTCGGTGGGCGTCGGGGTCGGCGCGACGGTATCATTCGGTGCGACGTTGTTTTTTTGGGTCATAGGGGGTGCGAGGTCCCGGGATGCGGGACGCGCGGCAACAAGCATGTCATCTTTTTCGGCCATGACGGGGCTGCGCGATCCCTTGCAGTTCGAACAAATCGCCCATTTTCGGGCCTTATCGGCCCGATATGGCGGCGCTGGTCGTTCTCAATCGGGCCCGACTGTGGCATAAACATGGCATATGTCGCACAGCCGCGTTCCATCCGACCGTCGGAAAAAGCCGTTGGACGCAGCCCGGCTCGACGAACTGGCGCTCGCCTATGTCGCGCGATTCGCGACGAGCCGCGCCAAATTGACGCGCTATCTGGCCCGCAAGGTCCGCGAATCCGAATGGCAGGGCGATGCCGACGCCATGGCGGCGTGCGATGCGGTCGCCGACCGGATGGAGCGGCTGCGCTTCCTCGATGACCGCCAATATGCCGCGATGCGCGCGGGGGCGATGACGCGCCGCGGGTTGGGCGTGCGGCGGGTGAAGGCGCAGCTTTTCGTCGACGGCATCGCGGACGAGGACAGCGGCGAGGCGATCGCCGAGGCCGAGGAGCGCGCGATGGCGGCGGCGGTCGGTTTCGCGCGGCGGCGGCGCTTCGGCCCTTTTGCGACGCGCGCGGCCGACGATCCGGCGCAGCGCGAGCGGCAGGTCGCGGCTTTCGTCCGCGCGGGGCATGCGCCGGCGCTGGCGCGGCGCATCCTTGCGATTGCGCCCGGCGACGATGCGGCACTCGCGGCGCTGGACGGCGAGGCGGCGCTCGATTAGGAAAAGCCCGATTGGCCGGCGAAAGGAACTGCCGAATGCGTGCGATGATGACCGCTTTTGCCCTGGTGCTGGCGCTGCCGGTGACGGCCTGTGCCAAGGATTCGGACGCCCAGTCGCAGAGCGCGACGGTCCCGCTGACCGTCGCGATGATGGGCGTGCAGCACAAGTTCCAGGTCGAGGTCGCGCGCACCGCCGAGGAGCAGGCGCGCGGCCTGATGTTCCGTACCAGCCTGCCCGCCGACGGCGGCATGATCTTTCCCTTCACTCCCCCGCGCCCGGCGAGCTTCTGGATGAAGAACACGCTGATCCCGCTCGACATGATCTTCATCCGCGCCGACGGCAGCATCGACCGCATTGCCGAGAACACGATCCCCGAATCGCTCGAACCGGTGGTCAGCGGCGGCGACGTCGCGGCGGTACTCGAACTCGCGGGCGGAACGGCCGCCCGGCTCGGGATCGACGAGACCGCCACGGTGACGTGGAAGAATTGACGCTCTGACCCTCATTGGGGACCGGATTCTCGGTCTTCCCGACCTTTCGCGCTTGCGAAGCGCGGCGGCTTGCCTGTAAACGCCACGGCCATGAGCATCCTCGGCAAGATTTTCACCTGGTGGGACGGCGCGACCGTCGGCACGCTGCTGAACAGCTGGAAAAATGGCGAGAAGGTCGGCGAGGACAGCCTCGGCAACCGCTATTACCGCGCGCGCAAGGGGAATCGCCGCTGGGTGATCTACAACGGATCGAACGACGCGAGCCGCGTGCCCCCCGAATGGCACGGCTGGCTGCACGGCACGCTCGACGAACTGCCGTCGGAGGCGCTGCCCGCGCCGCGCCCGTGGCAGGCCGAGCCGACGCCGAACCTGACCGGCAGCCTCGGCGCCTATCGCCCAGCGGGCGCGCTCGAGCGCGGCGGGCGCCGCGCCGCCGCGACCGGCGACTATGAGGCCTGGCGCCCCGGCGCCGAGTGACCCGCGCGGTGGTGCGCCCGCTTCCGATCGCGCTTGCGGCGCTGCTCGCGGCGACGGGGCTCGCCGCCTGCGACCGCGGCCCGGCGAAAAAGGTCGACAAGGCCGAGGCGGTGCGCTCCGAAAGCGTGCCGCAGGAAGTCGGCGGGATCGAGGGGGCGACCCCGATGGCCGAACGCGTCGCGGTGCTCGGCCTGCTCAACAAGCGCAACGGGCTGGTCCGCGAGCTGGAGATGAAGCCGGGCGATTCGGCGCGCGTGGGCCGTGCGATCGTCCGCCTGCGCGCCTGCGAGCAGACCGCGCCGTGGGAAGACCCGCCCGAAACCGGCGCCTTCGTCCAGCTGTCGGTGCAGGATCAGCGCGACGACAAATGGTATCGCGTCTTTTCAGGCTGGATTTTCCGCGAGCGGCCCGAACGCAACGTGATCCAGCACCCGATCTTCGACGTCTACGTCAAAAGCTGCGCGATGACATATCCCGGCGGCGAGCCGGTCGCGCGGGCGGCTCCCAAGTCGGATGCGGCGCCCAAGGCGTCGAGCGCGCCCCAGTCGCCCGCCACGAACGGCGGCGAAGGGACGACCGCTGCACCCGCCCCGCCGTCGCCGCCACCTGCACCGGCGACCCCGCCCGCCGCTCCGCCCTCGACCCCTGACAACACCGAATAGAGCCGCGCGAGATAGGCGGCCTGCGGGATTTCGATCGCGCCGAGGCTCGCCAGGTGCGGGGTGATGAACTGGCAGTCGAGCAATTGCCAGCCGCCCGCCTTCAGCCGCGCGACGAGATGCGCCAGCGCGACCTTCGATGCGTCGCGCACGCGGCTGACCATCGATTCGCCGAAGAAGGCGCGCCCCAGCGACACGCCATAGAGGCCGCCGACCAGCGCGTCGCCCAGCCAGCATTCGACGCTGTGCGCGTGGCCAAGGCGGAACAGCCGTTCGTAGCTCGCCTTGATGATCGGGTTGATCCACGTCGTCGGCCGGTCGGGTGCCGGCTCGGCGCACAGCGCCATCATCGCTGGAAAGGCGGTATCGGTCGTCACTCGAAAGCGGTCGGCGACGATCACCTTCCGCAAGCTGTGCGACAGATGGAAGCCGTCGAGCGGCAGGATCGCGCGCAGCCGCGGCTCGACCCAATGCACTGACGGATCGTCCGCCCCGTCGGCCATCGGGAACAGGCCCTGCGCATAGGCGCTGAGCAGCAGCGCGGGGTCGATGGTTTCGAGCGGCTTGGTCAGCTTGCGGGCTTCACGAATTTCAGCGTCATGCGGTCCGATTCGCCGATCGCCAGATATTTGTCCTTGTCCTTCTCGCCCTCGGTCAGCGTCGGCGGCAGCGTCCACACGCCCTTTTCATAATCGTGCGTGTCCTTGGGGTTGGCGTTGATGTCGCTCTCACCGGCGAGGCGGAAGCCCGCGGCTTCGGCAAAGGCGACGATCGACGAGCGCTTCATGTAGCCGCTCTTTTCCTCGCGTGCCGAATCCATCTCCTCGGGCAGGCGATGCTCGACGACGCCCAGCACGCCGCCGGGTTTCAGCATCGCATAAATCTGCTTGAACGCGTCGGCGGTCTTGTCGGCGCCGCCGAAGCGCCAGTTGTGGACGTTGCGGAAGGTCAGCACGACGTCGGCGCTGCCGTCGGGTACCTTCGGACCCGCGCCGGTCGCCGGAAATTCGGCGAGCCTGACCGCGCCATAGACGTCGGGGTGTGCGCCCTGCCACTCCTTGATCTTGTTGAGGCCGCGTTCCCACGGCGCAGCGGCATAGAGCGTGCCGCCGCCTGCCCTGGCGAGCGGCGCGAGGATTTCGGTGTACCAGCCGCCGCCCGGCCACAGCTCGACGACGGTGTCGCGGCCGGTGACGCCGAAGAAGGCCAGCGTCTCGGCGGGGTGGCGATAGGCGTCGCGCGGCAGGTTCGCCGCAGTGCGTGTCGGTGCCGCGACCGCCGCCGCGATCGCATCCGACGGCTGCGCTGCCGCCTCGCCCGCGGCCGCGTTGGACGATGGGGCGCTGCAAGCAGCCGAGGCGGCGAGCAGGGCGGCTATTGCAACGGGACGAAAATGACGCATATCGGCACCTTTCGGCTGGCAGGGGCCGGTGGGGCCGATCCTGCTGGGGAAGGTCCATAGTGCGAAGGGAAGCGCGTCGATGCAAGTGTCCATGCTGTCGGTCAGCATCGGGGCGGTGGTACTGTTCGGCATTGCCGAAATTGCCGAATGGCGCCGCAAGCACCGGCATGACGTTGACCGGGTCGGCTTCATGCCGTGGCGCGGCATCGCGCTCGCCAGCATCGCGGTGGCGCTGTTCGCAGCGGCGTTCGCGCTCAAGGGCTGATTCCCCTTGCCGCAAAGCGGCTAGGCGTAGTTGGATGAGGGTGTCTGCGTGGCGTGTTTGCGCGCCGTCGATACCCTCCCCAGCTTCGACTAGGCCATGATGACATGAGACGGACTCGTCATTGCGAGCGGCGAAGCCGCGCGGCAATCCAGAGTCGCGAAAACCGCCCTGGATTGCTTCGCTCCGCTCGCAATGACGAAGTGGGTCAATCCAAAGTCATCGGGGTCTAGGACGGGTCGACATTCAGAAGATGGCGAGCCGGAGTCGAAGACGACCACAGGTCAAAATGGTGGATTTCCGGGACCCGGAGCGCAGCGTGCTGACGGCACGTGAGCACCGGAAGCGCGAAAAGCCGCCATTTGCAGGCCGCCAGAGCTGAATGTCGATCCGTCCTAGGCGGCAGGCCGCCAAGTCTGCGCAACCCTCTCCCCCAAGGGGAGAGGGGTTTCTAGAGGCACGCCTCCAGATAGGGCTGGTCGAAACCGAACTGGCGCGCCTTTTCCAGCGTATAGGGGCGCAGGCCCATCGAGCGATATTCGCCGACGATCTTGCCGTCCTTGTCCTCGTCCAGATATTCGAACTTGAACAATTCCTGGGTGACGATGACGTCGCCCTCCATGCCGATCACCTCGGTGACGTTGGTGACGCGGCGCGAGCCGTCGCGCAGACGCTTGATCTGGACGATCAGGTCGACCGAATCGGCGATCTGCTTGGAAATCGCCTCCTTCGGAATCTTGATGTCGCCCATCAGCACCATATTCTCCATACGGCCGAGGCATTCGCGCGGGCTGTTCGAGTGGAGCGTGCACATCGAGCCGTCGTGGCCGGTGTTCATCGCGGCGAGCAGGTCGAAACATTCGGCGCCGCGGACTTCGCCCATGATGATGCGGTCGGGACGCATACGCAGGGCGTTCTTGACGAGGTCGCCCATGTGGATCGCGCCATTGCCTTCGAGATTCGCCGGGCGCGTTTCGAGCGGCAGCCAGTGTGGCTGCTGCAACCGGAGTTCGGCGGCGTCCTCGATCGTCAGCACGCGCTCACCGGGGTCGATCATCTTCGACAGCGCGTTGAGCATCGTCGTCTTACCCGAGCCGGTGCCGCCCGAGATGACGATGTTGAAGCGGCTCGCGCCCGCGATCTTCAGCGCGGTGCACATCTTCTGGCTCATCGCGCCCCATTGGCACAGCATGTCGAGCGTGATCGGCTTGGCCGAGAATTTACGAATCGAGATGGCCGTGCCGCGCAGGGACAGCGGCGGCACGATGACGTTGACGCGGCTGCCGTCCTTCAGGCGGGCGTCGGCGAGCGGCGTCGTCTGGTCGACGCGGCGGCCGACCTGGTTGCAGATGCGCTGCGCGATCTGGAACAGATGCTGTTCGTCGCGGAACTGGATCGGCGCGATGACGAGCTGGCCCTTGCGTTCGACATAGGTCTGGTAGGGCCCGTTGACCATGATGTCGGAAATATCGGGGTCGGCGAGCAATTCCTCGAGCGGGCCGAAGCCCAGCAGTTCGTCGACGAGCACCTTTTCGAGCGCGAACTGTTCGCGGCGATTGAGCGTGATGCGCAGTTCGGCGAGCACCTCAAGGATGATCGGACGGAATTCCTCGGTCAGCTCGTCCTTGCTCAGCGTCGCCGCGGCCTCCGGATCGACGCGTTCGAGCAGGCGCGGCAACACCTGTTCCTTGATCTTGTGGACGCTCGCCTCGAACCCCTGCGCCCGTTCGGGTTCCATATTTTCGGCCGACGATCGCTGGTTCAGCCGTTCCATCGCCTCCAGCTCGGGGCTCAGGGGCGAGGGCGCCGGATCGTGCGCGGCGGGCGCGGGCTCGATGGGCGGGAACTGGCTTCCACCGGGCACGCCGGGCCCAGTCTGCATCGGCTTCGCCACGCCAAAGGCGGGGCGGCCAGCGGTTCCGGGACGACGTCCGAATGCACTCATCGCTTCATCCTGCTTCTCGTTCGGGGTGAGCGCGGCTTTCGCCAGCAGACCCCCCATCAAGCAGGGTGAATAAAAGGGAAACTTTGATAATCTCCTAATAGCCCGACAGGGTACGTGGAGGATGACGATGCGCTTTGCGATGGTATCCGCGGCGTATCCGCTACTGGCGCGAAGCCGGACGGTTGAGGGCGCGCATTTCGCTGATGGATGGCAGCAAAGCGCGAGAGTGGAACTATGCGCCGACGGGCGGTAGCCAAGGGAGCTTTCGACCGGAAGGCGCCATCCGATCTTTCGTCACCCTGAACTTGGTTCAGGGTCCATGGTCTGCCGCTTCCTCATGGCGCCGTGTTGGATGAGAGGGCAGGCCATGGATGCTGAAACAAGTTCAGCATGACGGGGGGAGCGACGGATTCCCAGCCCGAAGCCGCCAATAAAAAGGGGCCCGAAGGCCCCTTTGATCCGGCGATATCGCGGCGTCAGCCCGCGATGCGCTCGGCGAGCACGGTCAAACCGGCCTCGTTCACTTCGGCGAAGCCGCCTTCGACCTCGATCGTCTCGGGCGCGGCACCGGCGCTGGCATAGATGGTCAGCGGACCGTTGCGCAGCGTCGTCATGAAGGGCGCATGGCCCTCGAGCACCGAGAAGTCACCTTCGCTGCCCGGCACGGTGACCATATGGACGTCGCTCGACCTTTCGAGGCGGGCGGGGGTGACGAGTTCGAACTTCAGGGCCATTCTCTAATCTCCCCCCTCCCGCTTGCGGGAGGGGTCGGGGGTGGGCTCGTTCCGGGCAGGCCGCTGGCCCGCCCCTAACCCCTCCCGCAAGCGGGAAGGGACCTTTTATTACGCCGCTTCCGCTGCCAGCTTGGCGGCCTTGGCGACCGCTTCCTCGATGCCACCGACCATGTAGAAGGCGGCTTCGGGCAGATGGTCGTACTCGCCATCGACGACCGCCTTGAACGACTTGATCGTGTCCTCGATCTGCACGAACTTGCCGGGGATGTTGGTGAACACCTCGGCGACGTGGAAGGGCTGCGACAGGAAGCGCTGGATCTTGCGGGCACGGGCGACGGTCAGCTTATCTTCCTCGCTGAGTTCGTCCATGCCGAGGATCGCGATGATGTCCTGCAGCGACTTGTACTTCTGCAGCGTTTCCTGAACGCGGCGGGCGGTCTCGTAATGCTCCTGCCCGACGACGCGCGGTTCGAGAACGCGGCTGGTCGAATCGAGCGGGTCGACCGCCGGATAGATGCCGAGTTCCGAGATCGCGCGCGACAGCACGGTCGTCGCGTCGAGGTGGGCGAACGAGGTTGCCGGCGCCGGGTCGGTCAAGTCGTCCGCAGGGACGTAAATCGCCTGCACCGAGGTGATCGAGCCCTTGGTGGTCGAGGTGATGCGTTCCTGCAGCGCGCCCATGTCGGTCGACAGCGTCGGCTGATAGCCCACGGCCGAAGGGATACGGCCGAGCAGCGCCGACACTTCCGAACCCGCCTGCGTGAAGCGGAAGATGTTGTCGACGAAGAAGAGCACGTCCTGCCCTTCCTGGTCGCGGAAATATTCGGCCATGGTCAGACCCGACAGCGCGACGCGCGCGCGGGCGCCCGGCGGTTCGTTCATCTGGCCGAACACCAGCGCCACCTTCGACCCGTCGGGCGTCGGGTTGCCGTCGGCGTCCTTGGCGATGACGCCCGCGTCGAGGAATTCATGATAGAGGTCGTTGCCTTCGCGGGTGCGTTCGCCGACGCCCGCGAACACCGACACGCCGCCATGGCCCTTGGCGATATTGTTGATCAGTTCCTGGATGAGCACGGTCTTGCCGACGCCCGCGCCGCCGAACAGGCCGATCTTGCCGCCGCGCGCATAGGGCGCGAGCAGGTCGATGACCTTGATGCCGGTGACGAGGATCGCCGCCTCGGTCGACTGGTCGACGAATTCGGGGGCCTTGGCGTGGATCGGCGCGGTCATGTCGCTGTTGATGGGGCCGCGTTCGTCGATCGGATCGCCGATGACGTTGAGGATGCGGCCGAGCGTCTGCGGGCCGACGGGCACCGAAATCTGCGCGCCGGTGTCGGTGACGGGCTGGCCGCGGGTCAGGCCGTCGGTCGCGTCCATCGCGATCGTGCGGACGGTGTTCTCGCCGAGGTGCTGCGCGACTTCGAGGACCAGGCGGTTGCCGCCGTTGTCGGTTTCGAGCGCGTTCAGAATCGCGGGCAGCGCACCGTCGAACTGGACGTCGACGACGGCGCCGATCACCTGCGCGACGCGGCCGGTCGCGGCGCCGGCCGCGGCCTTCTTCGGCGCGGCGGCCTTGCTCGCGGCCGGCTTCTTGGGCGCGGCGGCCTTTTTGGCGGGAGCCTTCTTTTCAGGGGCGGGTGCGGTGGCCATGTGCTTCTTCCTGCTTACAGCGCTTCGGCGCCGGAGATGATTTCGACGAGTTCGGTGGTGATCGCGGCCTGGCGGCTGCGGTTATACTGGATGGTCAGCTTGTTGATCAGGTCGCCCGCGTTGCGCGTCGCATTATCCATCGCGGTCATCGACGCGCCCTGTTCCGACGCGGCGTTTTCGAGCAGGCCCTTGAAGACCTGGATCGTCACGTTGCGCGGCAGCAGGTCGGCGAGGATCGCCTCCTCGTCGGGCTCATATTCGACCGCTGCGCCGCTCGAAGCCGGGGCTTCGTCGGGGGCGGGGACGGGGATCAGTTGCTGGCCGGTCGCTTCCTGCACCAGCGCCGAGCGGAACTTCGAATAGAAGAGGTGCGCGACGTCGAACGCGCCCGCCTCGAACAATTCGCTGATCTTCTCCGCGACCTCGCGTGCCTGCTCGAAGCCGATCTCGCGGATGCCGGTCGTCTCGTAATTCTCGATGATCTGGCCGGGGAACAGGCGGTTGATCACCGGGCGGCCCTTGCGGCCGACGAGGAAGAAGCGAACCGTCTTGCCCGCGGCCTGCAGTTCGTGCGCCTTGTCGCGCGCCGCCTTGACGATGTTGCTGTTGAACGCACCCGCGAGGCCGCGGTCGCTGTTCAGCACCAGCAGCAGGTGGGTGTCGCTCTTGCCGGTGCCCGACAGCAGCTTCGGCGCGCCGTCGGCGGCGCCGACCTTCGACGCGAGGCTCGCGACGACGCCTTCGAGCCGCTCGGCATAGGGACGCGCGGCCTCGGCCGCGGCCTGTGCCTTGCGCAGCTTGGCGGCGGCGACCATCTTCTTGGCCTTGGTGATCTTCTGGGTCGACTTGACCGAGTTGATCCGCCCTTTGAGTTCCTTAAGCGATGCCATTACGGCCCCTTTAGTTCGTCAGCCCGGCGCGATGGCCGGGCTGGCGGTAACTGGCTTCAAGCGAAGATCTTGGCGAAGGCGTCGAGCGCGGCGACCAGGCCCTTCTTGGCGTCGTCGCCCAGGTCCTTGGTGTCGCGGATCGTCCCCAGGACATCCGCATGGTCGCTGCGCAGATAGGCGAGCATCGCCGCTTCGTAGCGGGTGACGTCGTTCACCGCGACGCTGTCGAGATAGCCGTTGGTGCCGGCGAAGATCGACGCGGTCTGCTCCTCGAATGGCATCGGGTGGAACTGCGGCTGCTTCAGCAGCTGCGTCAGGCGCGCGCCGCGGTTGAGAAGCTTCTGCGTCGCGGCGTCGAGGTCCGAGCCGAACTGCGCGAAGGCTTCCATCTCGCGATACTGCGCGAGCTCGAGCTTGATCGAGCCCGACACCTTCTTCATCGCCTTGGTCTGTGCGGCCGAGCCGACGCGGCTCACCGAAAGACCCACGTTGATGGCGGGGCGGATGCCCTGGTAGAAGAGGTTGGTTTCGAGGAAGATCTGGCCGTCGGTGATCGAAATCACGTTGGTGGGAATATAGGCCGACACGTCGCCCGCCTGCGTCTCGATGATCGGCAGCGCGGTCAGCGAGCCCGAGCCGTTGTCGGCGTTCATCTTCGCCGCGCGCTCGAGCAGGCGGCTGTGCAGGTAGAAGACGTCGCCCGGATAGGCTTCGCGGCCCGGCGGGCGGCGCAGCAGCAGCGACATCTGGCGATAGGCGACCGCCTGCTTGGACAGGTCGTCATAGACGATCACGGCGTGCATGCCGTTGTCGCGGAAGAATTCGCCCATCGTCACGCCGGTGTAGGGCGCGAGATACTGCAGCGGCGCGGGCTCCGACGCGGTCGCGGCGACGACGATAGAATATTCCATCGCGCCATTCTCTTCGAGCTGGCGGACGATCTGCGCGACGGTCGAGCGCTTCTGGCCGACGGCGACATAGATGCAATAGAGCTTCTTGCTCTCGTCGTCGCCCTTGTTGACTTCGCGCTGGTTGATGAAGGTGTCGATCGCGACGGCGGTCTTGCCGGTCTGACGGTCGCCGATGATCAGTTCGCGCTGGCCGCGGCCGACGGGAACAAGCGCGTCGAGCGCCTTGAGGCCGGTCTGCACTGGCTCGTGCACCGACTGGCGCGGGATGATGCCGGGCGCCTTGACCTCGACGCGCATGCGCTTGTCGGCCTTGATCGGCCCCTTGCCGTCGATCGGGTTGCCAAGACCGTCGACGACGCGGCCGAGCAGGCCCTTGCCGACGGGGACGTCGACGATCGTGCCGGTGCGCTTGACGGTGTCGCCTTCCTTGATCTCGGCGTCCGAGCCGAAGATCACGATGCCGACGTTGTCGGCTTCGAGGTTGAGCGCCATGCCCTTCACGCCGTTGGCGAATTCGACCATCTCGCCGGCCTGGACATTGTCGAGTCCGTGGACGCGGGCGATGCCGTCGCCGACCGACAGGACCGAGCCGATCTCGCTGACCGTGGCGTCGGTTCCGAAATTGGCGATCTGGTCCTTGATGACCTTGCTGATTTCAGCAGCGCGGATTTCCATTGTTTAGCCTTTCATCGCCTGTGCGAAGCCATTGAGACGGGTACGGATGCTGCCGTCGATCAGCTGGCTGCCCAGCTGGACGACGAGGCCGCCGAGGATGGCGGGGTCGACGGTCGTCGCGATCTGAACGTCGCGGCCGACACGGGTCTTGAGGTTGGCGGCAAGCGCCTTGAGCTGCTCGGCGCTGAGCGGATGCGCGCTCGTCACCTTCGCGGTCACTTCGCCGCGATGCGCGGAGACGATCGCGTCGAACGCGTCGATCATCCCGCCCAGATCGGCGAGGCGACGATTCTCGGCGAGCACGCCCAGAAATTTGGTGGTCAGCGAATCCAGCCCGAGCGATTTCGCAACCGCCGCGACCGCCTTTGCGGCGTCGGCGCGGCCGACGACCGGGCTCTGGGTCAGCGCGGCGAGGTCAGCCGATTCGGCGAGCCCGGCCTTGAGGGTCGCCAGGCTCTGGCGGACGCCGTCGATGGCGTCCGATTCGCGCGCCAGATCGAACAGCGCGCTGGCATAACGGCCCGCGAGGCCCGCCGTGATGTTGCCCTGAATGCCGCCGGAATTCTCCACGCGCGAAAGTCCTTCTTTAACGATCCCGAGGGGGATGGCTGCGCGGGTTTCCGGCATCCGAAAATGCCCCCGCTGCAAAGTCGCGGCGCGCGTAGCAACGATTTTGCTGCAATGCAAGGCGAGGGTGGGGAATCGAGCACCCTGCTACGTCCGTTCGCACCGAGCTTGTCGAAGTGCCGTTCTTTCTTCAAACACCGGTCAAGGAAGAACGGCCCTTCGACAACCCCGGATCAGGTCCGGGGACGAACGGAAGAGAGGGAAGCGTATGGGCGAGATGATCCGCATGACGATGGACGATGGCGCCGAGATCGCCGTCTATCACGCGCAGCCCGAGGGCGAGCGCCGGGGCGGGCTCGTCCTGATCCAGGAGATATTCGGCGTCACCGACCATATCCGCGAGCTGTGCGACGAATATGCCGCCGACGGCTATGAGGTGCTGGCGCCCGCGCTGTTCGACCGCGAGCATCCGGGGTTCGAGAGCGACTATTCGGGGCCGCAGTTCGAACGCGCGGTCGAACTGGCGCGGCAGCTCCACCCGTTCGAGCAGAGCCTGAAGGACGCGCAGACCTGCATCGACGCGCTGAAGGGCGCCAATGGTTCCGGGGGGCCGGTCTTCATCACCGGCTATTGTTATGGCGGGTCGGTCGCGTGGCGGATGGCGCAGACCAGCCCCGACCTCGCCGCGGCATCCTGCTATTACGGCAGCCTCGTCCCGACGCAGTTCGCCGACCAGGCGCCGCAATGCGCGGCCATCGCCCATTTCGGCCGCTTTGATGCGGGGATTCCGATGGAGGGCGTGGAGGCGCTGATCACTCGCGAGCATCCGACCGCGCAGATCTTCGTCTATGAGGCCGGACACGGTTTCAACAGCGACCGCCGCAAGGATTATCACGAAACGAGCGCGGAGCTCGCGCGCGAGCGGACGCTGATGCTGTTCAAGGCGTGCGGGGGCTAAGCATGGGGGGGTAGGGCGATGCATCTGACGGTTGTTCTGCTGACTATGCTGATATTGCCGGCCGCGTCGGTGCTGGTCGAACGCTGGACCGGTAGCGGGACCATCAATCTGTGGTGGCTGATCGGGAAATGGTTCGTCTTCTGGGGCGTCGGTGTCCGGCTGTTCATCGCGGGCGCGCGGCAGATCGTGAAGCCGGAGTTGACCGCGACGGGCATTTTCGGCGTCACCGACAGGGCGGCCTTCCCGCTCGCGCAGGAACTCGGCTTCTGGAACCTCACGATCGGGTTGATTTCGATCGCTTCGATCAGGCGTCCCGAATGGGTGGCGCCGATGGCGATCGCGGGGATGCTCTTTTATGCGATGGCGGGCGCGCTGCACGTCGCCGGCAAGGACCGCGGCTTTTCGGAAAATGTCGCGATGATCTCCGACCTCGGCATGGCGGGCCTGCTGCTGGCGTCCCTGGTCGCGGCCTTTCCGCTGTGGGCGCGTTCTTGAGGCGCGCTGGATGGCGCGGGTCAGAGGCGTGCGAGAGTTGAAGGGCGATCAACTAGTGAAGGAAAAAACCGTGTGCTCCCGCGAAGGCGGGAGCCCATCTCCGGTCGGCTCCATTTTACGCGGATCGGAGATGGGTCCCCGCCTTCGCGGGGACACGTTCCTATTTGCTCGCAGCCTTTGTTATAGATCGTCGATATCGACTCTTATCGATCTTTGACCCTGACGCTCCCTGACGATCCGCGCCAGTTCGATGTCGTCGAGCGCATCGAGGATCGCTTCCCACGCGTCGGCGGGGACCAGATAGGCTTCGGGCGTGTTGCGGTTCAGGATCGCGACGGGGGCGCCATCGGCGGCGCGGATGGCGGCGGACGGATTCTTCTTGAGTTCCGAGATGCTGATGCCGAAGTCGGCGAGAAGCGGCTTTCCCATGACCTGTTAATAGGTCGTTTAACAGGTCACGTCAAGGTGCGGCCGCCGCCGAACCGGCGACCTTCTGGCAGCGATAGACGAGCCGCTCGTTCGGCGTCGGCGGCAGCGCGCCCTTGATTGCGTCCTGCTGGGTCGCGAAGGCGGCGAGCGCCTGCGTGTCGGCGGCGCAGCCCTTGATCTCCGCCGCGGCGCGCAGCGCGCGCGCCTTCGCCATCGTCTCGGCGTCGAGCAGATAGCGTTCGACGCGATATTCGTGGGCGCCGTCGTCGATCGAGGCGATCGTCACCGTCGCCTCCTCGTTCGGGACGAGGATGCGCTGCCAGCGGCCGTCCGCCCCCTGCGCATATTGGGTCCGCCGGTTGATGCAGCCGTCGCCGCCGATCTCGACCGGCACGTCGACGGTCGAGGACACGGTGATGCGGCTGCGGTCGGGCTGGATCGTGCAGAGAAAATTCCCCTGCGCCAGCTTCGGCGCGGCATCGGGCGCCGGCGCCTGGTCCGCTTCTCCAGCAATTTCGGCATGCGCGTCGGGGCGCGTCACGAACAGGATCGCGGCGCCGATCATCAGCACCGCGCCCGCACCGCCGGCGATCTTCGCGTTGCGCATCGCCTTCTGGCTGTAGAAGAGCAGCCCGGCCCCGGCGGCGAGCGCGCCGATCACGAACAGGACCCCGGCCAGCGCGATGCGGTTCTCGCGCGACGCGAGCGCCGCTTCTTCGGCGCGCGCCTGTTTCAGTTCGCGGTCGAGCCGCGCCGCCGCCGTCTTCGCGGCATCGGCCTCGGCCGCCGCGCGGGTTTCGGCGTCGAGCGCCGCCCGGTCGCGCGCGGTCGCCTCCGCCATCGACAGGCAGGCGGTGCCGACGCTCGTATATTGCTGTCCGGCGTCGGCGAGGAAGCGCGCGATCTCGCGCACCGAGATGGCGAAGGCGAAGGGCGAATCGCCGTCGTCGGCGCGGGTGATGAAGGTGTTGATCCCGACGACGCGCCCGCAGGCGTCGACGAGCGGGCCGCCCGAATTGCCGCGCGAGATCTTGGCGGTGTGGACCAGAGTCGCGATGCCGTCGACCGCCTGGACGTTCGACATGTTGCCTTCGCTGCGTACCGGGGTGCGCGGGGTAATATAGTCGGCGGCGCTGCGCGCGGTCGCGAGGTCGACGTTGCCTGGATAGCCGAGCGCGACGACATCGGTCCCGGCTTCGAGCGGCCCGGTATAGATGGCGGCGGCGGGCAGCCGGCCCTCGCCCATCTCGATCAGCGCGAGGTCGCGCGCGGTGTCGATCGCGATCAGCCTGGCGGGATAGCTTTTCTGCCCCTCCGACGGGACGACGCCGAGCGCGACATTGTTCGGATAGCGGACCGCCGATTCGACGACATGCGCGTTGGTCAGGATGCGCGTCGGGGTGATCGCGATGCCGCTGCCGTGGCCGAAGCCGACCACCTCGCCCTCCATCATCGCGACGGTGACGACGCGCACGACGCTGCGCGAGGCTGCGCTGATGTCGTCGGCGGCCCGCGCGGGCAGGACGATGGCGAAAAAGGCGAGCAGCAGCGGAAGGAGGCGGGTCATGGCGCGGCAGATTAGTGAGGCGCGCTTTGAACGCAAGCATCGGGACGCGCCCCGCGGCGGCGCATGGCAGACGGGTGCGACACGAAGAAAGGACGGTCCATGACCTATGCCATCACCGGGCTCGACCCCGAACCCTTTGCGCCGCTGTTCGCAATGAACGACGCAAAGCTGGCGGCGCACAACGCCCGCCGCGTCACCGCGACCGCCGACCGCGGCTTTCCCTGTCGCGTCAGCCTGTGCGATGCGCGGGCGGGCGAGGAACTGATCCTGCTCCATCACGTCAGCCACGCTGTCGCGACGCCCTATCGCAGCGCCTATGCCATCTATGTCCGCGCCGGCGTGCCGGCGGCCTCCTATCGCGATGCGCTGCCCCCGGTGTTCGAGGGACGAACGCTTGCGCTGCGCGCCTTCGATGCCGGCTGCATGCTGCGAACGGCGCGGCTGGCGGGACCGGGCGAGGTCGACGGTGCGATCCGCGCCCTGTTCGCCGACGATGCGACCGCCTATATCGACGCGCATAACGCCGCCTACGGCTGTTTCGCCGCGCGGATCGAAAGGGACGCGACATGAGCGCCGGGACCATGACCGACGACGAATGCTGGGCCGCGGTGCAGCGCCGCGACCGGGCGCTCGACGGGCGCTTCGTCACCGGGGTGCTGACGACGGGCATCTATTGCCGGCCGAGTTGCGCGGCGCGGCATCCGGCGCGCGCCAATGTCCGTTTCTTTGCCGATGGCGCGGCGGCGCGCGCGGCGGGGCTGCGCCCCTGCAGGCGCTGCCTGCCCGATGATGTCGCGCGCGACGAGGGCGCGGTGATCGCCGCGATCGCGGCGATCAAGGGTAGCGAGGAGCCGCTCGCGCTCGCCGATCTCGCCGCGCGCATCGGCTATTCGCCGACGCATTTCCAGCGCGTTTTCACCCGCCACACCGGCCTGTCGCCCGCCGCCTATGCCCGCGCGCTGCGCGAGGAGCGTGCGCGGACGGCGCTGAGCGAGGGCGCGCGCGTGACCGACGCGATCTACGACGCCGGCTTTTCGGGGCCGTCGCGATTCTACGACAATATGGAGGGACGCATGGGAATGACGGCTTCGGCGTGGGTGAACGGGGGCAAGGGCGTGACGATCCACTGGGCGGTGGTGCCGACCAGCCTGGGCGACATGCTCGTCGCGGCGACCGAGAGGGGCGTGTGCCGCCTGTCCTTCGCCGAGGGATGCGAGGCGCTGGAGGAGCGCTTCCCCGCGGCGACGCTCGTCGAGGGCGGCGCGTCCTTCGCGGCGCTGCTGACGCAGGTGGTCGAAGCGGTCGAGACGCCAGCGGCCGGCTTCGATCATATTCCGATCGACGTGAAGGGCACTGCCTTTCAGGAAGCGGTGTGGCGCGAGCTTCGGAAGATTCCGGCGGGCGAGACGCGCAGCTATGCCGACATCGCTGCTGCGGTCGGCAAACCGAAGGCGGTGCGCGCGGCGGGAAGCGCCAACGGCGCCAACAATGTCGCGGTGCTGATCCCCTGTCACCGGGTGGTGCGTAGCGACGGCTCGCTCGGCGGCTATGCCTATGGCCTGCCGATCAAGCGCGAACTTCTGAAAAGGGAAATCCCATGACGCCGGTATCATCAAGCGCGATTGCCGCATTCCGGGCGCTGCACGTTCCCGGCAACCCGCTGATCCTCGTCAACATCTGGGACGCGGGCAGCGCGAAGGCGGTCGCGGCGGCGGGCGCCAAGGCGATCGCGACGGGGAGCTATGGCGTCGCGGGCGCGCAGGGCTGCGCCGACGGAGAGGATTTTCCGCTCGAGGACGTTTTCGAAAATCTGCGCCGCATTCTCGCCGTCACCGACCTGCCGGTGACGATCGACATGGAATCGGGCTACGGCGCCGACCCGGCGGCGGTCGGCGCCTCGATCGCCCGGGCGCGAGAGGCGGGCGCCGCGGGGGTCAATATCGAGGATCGACTGCCCGGTGCGTCGGAACTGCTGCCGATCGCCGCGGCGCAGGCACGCTATCGCGCCGCCGCCGATACCGGCCTTTTCGTCAACGCGCGCTGCGACAGCTTCCGGGGCCGTGATGCGGCGGTGGACGGCGCCGCGCTCGTCGCCGTGACGCTCGAACGCGCGCGCGCCTATGCCGACGCGGGCGCGGGGTCGCTGTTCGTGCCCTTCCTTGCCGACGTGCGGTGCATCGGTGCGATCTGCGAAACCTCGCCGCTGCCGGTCAACATCCTTCGCTCGTCCGCCGGACCGACGCATGCCGAACTGGCGGCGCTCGGCGTGGCGCGGATCAGCCACGGCCATCAACCCTGGGCCGCGGCGATGGCCTGGCTGACCGCGCAGGCGGAAACGGTGCTGGGCGGTGGCGAGCCTGCCTATTAGGATTCCCGCGAAGGTGGGTGGGTGATGAAAGGCCGGCGTTGGCGTCCCGACGCTCCGGGTTCCCGCCTTCGCGGGACAGGGGTTTCGGGAAGCGCGCAATATTATTCCAAAGTATACGAAAGTCACACTACGTATCCCCCTTTTCCCCCTTTTTGGATTATGCTCCCATCTGACCTCTCTTCCAGCTTGCAGGAAGGGTCGGAGTAGGCCGGCGGTGTGACCAAGGCCCACCCCGCTGCGGCTAGCGAACAAGTTCGCAAGCCTCGCTGCCCCTCCCGCTTGCGGGAGGTGGAGTCGCCTACATTCACGAAATGACGAAGGTCATGCGCTGAGGCTGGCATGCCGCGATAATGTGGAGAAGGCCTTTCGACGCGGGCCGGGAACGGCGCGGAGCGTGAACCCGAATGCTAGACCTGATGGCTTTGAATCGACCCGCTTCGTTATTGCGAACCCAGACCTGATCGGGGCTCGCAATGGACGAGTCCAACCGATGGCATCGCGCTCCAATGAGCGGTTCGGCCGCAATTATCTCGCAACGGGTCAATCTGTAATTGCAAATGACTCTCAATAGTATGTATGGCGATCCGCGACCGCCGGCCTGCGCCCGGCCGCAGGAGGAACAGATGTACGCGCTTGTCGATCGTCCGGTGGAAAGCCTCTGCAACGGCGGGCGCCTTCTGCTGTGGGCGATGCGCGGGTGGGCACTGGCGATCGAGCGCGGATGCTGCCCGGCGCGGGCGCTGCACCGCGGCTTCGCGGGCGTCGGCGCGCTCGCCGCGCTGCCCGATGTCCACGTCGCCTTCGCGCTGCTCGTCAGCGGCTCGCGCACCCGGCTGGCGTTCGCGCCGATGGGCTGCGCGCGCATCGGCGAGGTCGAGGCGGTCCTGCTCCGCCTGTGGAGCGACGCGGCGTCGGGCGGGACGGACACGGCGCGCGCGACGCTCGGCCTGCTGGTCGACGAGGCGAGCGTTGCGCCCGCGCTCGCGGCGATCGACGCCGCCGCCTCGCAACTCGCAGCAGCCGGATTCGACCTTTCGCACCTCACCACACCCTCTCCCAGCCTGTCAGGACCATCGACATGAGCGATCGCATCGCCGCCGCCGCGAAACTCGCGCCTTCCGCCTCGCTGACCGTGGAGGAGGTATTACGCGTGCGGCACTGGAACGACCATTTGTTCAGCTTCTCGATCACCCGCCCGCCGAGCTTCCGTTTCCGGTCGGGCGAGTTCGTGCTGCTCGGCCTGCCGGGCGAAGGGCGGCCGCTGCTGCGGGCCTATTCGATCGCCAGCCCTGCCTATGCCGACGAGCTCGAGTTCCTGTCGATCAAGGTGCCCGACGGGCCGCTGACCTCGCGCCTTCAGGCGATCGCGCCGGGCGATCCGCTCTATCTCGGCCGCAAGCCGACGGGGACACTGGTCGCCGACGCGCTGCTACCGGGGCGGCGGCTGTTCCTGCTGTCGACGGGCACCGGCCTCGCGCCTTTCCTCAGCCTCGCGCGCGACCCCGACATCTACGAACGCTTCAACGAGATACTGCTCGTCCATTGCGCGCGGCAAGTCAGCGACCTCGCCTTCCGCGAGGAACTGGAGAGCCAGCTTGCCGGCGACCCGCTGGTGCAGGACCAGGCGCTGCTGCAGTTCCACTATCTGCCCACCGTGACGCGCGAGGCGTTCCGGTCGACCGGACGGATCGGCGCACTGATCGACAGCGGCCGCCTGTTCGGCCATCCGCTGACCGGCGCGCCGCATTTCGATCCGGCGACCGACCGCATCATGATGTGCGGCAGCATGGCGATGATCCGCGACCTCCAGGCGCGCTTCGAGGCGCTGGGATTCCGGGAAGGGTCGAACGCGGCGCCGGGCGATTTCGTGATCGAACGCGCCTTCGTCGGATAGGGGCTTTTCGGGCGCGTGCGGGAATCATCGGGCGTCGCGGTGGCGCCGAGCGGTCCCGCGCCAACCCCTCCCGCTTGCGGGAAGGCAGATCGGGCGGCGAAAGTATTCGGCCGGACGCCGCGCATTGATCGGGGCTACACCCGGCTGATAGCATGGGGGCGCACCGGACAGGGAGACTCGCATGGCGCAGGGCATCGCACGCATCGGCAGGGACCGCTATCGCACCGCGATCGAGGTGGGCGGCCGCGCGCTCGTCGCCGACGAGCCGCCGGCGTTGGGCGGGCAGGGGCTGGGCTTCGCGCCCTATGACCTGCTGCTTGCCAGCCTCGGCGCCTGCACCGCGATCACGCTGCGCATGTACGCCGACCGCAAGGGCTGGCCGCTCGAATCGGTCGAGGTCTCGCTGCGCCTCCACGGCCAGGAGGAACGGCGCATCGACCGCCGGCTGGCGATTGTCGGCCTTGACGCTGACCAGCAGGCGCGGCTTGCCGACATTGCCGAGCGCACGCCGGTGACGCTGACGCTGAAGGCGGGTCTGCCGATCGACACCAGCCTCGCCTGACAGCGGCGGCGCATCGTTTACGCCGCTTTTACCAGTCCCGGTGCATGAATCCGCGGAATGATTGCGACTGGGGACAGATGATGGACAGCATGCGCGGCCTGCTTTCGGGCAGCCATGACCAGGACGACGGCGCCATCGATGCGCCGCCGGCCGTCGGGGTCGACGAGCGGCGGATGCAGGTCCGGGCCTATAATCACTGGGCGTCGCTGCTCGGCGACCGCTCCTATCCGTCGGCCGAGGACCTCGACCTCGACCATGTCGGCGATTTCGGGCCGCATGCGGTGCTGCTCGACTTCACTGCCGGCGTCGAGAATCCGGCGGTCGCCTTTCTGGGCGAGCGGCTGCGCGCCGAATCCGAAATCGACGAGGACGTCCAGTATATCAGCCAGATCCCCGGCCGGTCGCTGCTGTCGCGGTTGACCGACCATTATCTCCAGATCATCGCCAACCGCGCCCCGATCGGTTTCGAGGCCGAGTTCGTCAACGACCGCGGCATCACCATCATGTATCGCGGCATCCTGCTGCCCTTCTCGTCCGACGACGACACGATCGACTTCATCCTCGGCGTGATCAACTGGAAGGAAGCGGCGCCCGCCGACCAGGCGGAGGAACTGCAATTGTCGGTCGAACAGGCGCTGCGCAGCGCGCCGCCGCTCACCGCGCCGGTGCCCGTCTGGGCCGACGGCCCCGATTCGGGTCATATGGACGACGCGGCCGAGCCGGGCTTCGCGGCGCTGGCGCCCGATGCCGCCGCCAGCGTTCGTGCGCGCCGCCCGCTGACGCTCGACGGCGCCGGGGACGCGGACGAAGGCGCGCCAGCCGCGCTCGACGAGACGGCGGACCTCGCCGACTGGCTGGCGCGTGCCCGCGAAACCGCGGAGCGCGCGCAGAGCGCCGACAGCCGCAGCCGCCACGCGCTCTACGCGGCGGTCGAGCGCGCCTGGGATTTCGCGCTGGCTGCCGAGGCGCAGCCGCAGGCCTTTGCTGCGCTAATCGAGGATGCGGGCATCCGGGCCCAGCCGCGCGCGCCGATGACGCCGGTGGTCAAGCTCGTCTTCGGCGCCGGCTACGACAAGACGCGGCTCGCTGAATATGCCTGTGTGCTGGGACATGCGCGCGAGGAGGGCGTCGGGCGGGGCGCGCTTGCCGCCTATCTCGACCGCTATCCGGGCGGGCTCAAGGGACTGGTCAAGGATGCGCGCGCCAGCCGCCGCCCGCGCCGCGAGACGGCGGATGCCGGCGGTGCGCGGCTCGAAGCGCTGCGCGCCGCGCCGCCCGCGGTGCTGCTAGAGCATGATGCGGGCGATGCCGAGTTCGTCGTGCTGATCGCGCGGACGATGCCCGGCGGCCATATCGGCGTCGTCGCCAAGGCGGCCGACGATCCGGCGTTGGTTGCGCGGCTTGCGAAGAAGGCGATCGCCATCGCTCCGGCCGCCTGACGCCCGCTCCGTCCGCCGGCGAAACTTCGATGAAAGCTGGGATTTGACGGGGGTGCGGGAGGCTGGCCGACCGCGCCTCGCGTAACAGACAAACCGAAGCTTGAAATTATTTTACGCTAGGGCGGGGGAGGGCTTGAGCCGCGCGCGCCGGAGGCGCATAGGGATCGGATCGAGCGGACCGGCCGGTTCCCGGCGAGGCCTGCCAACCTTGGCTCGGGGATACGACACCATCATGCCTCTTACCGATACCGAAGCGCCGGAAGCCTCTATTGCGCCGGCGGCGCAGGCGCCTGCAAAAATTTCCAAAGCCTATCAAGCCGCGCTGCACGGCAGCGCCCTCCCCGGCGAAGGGGACGACCTTGACGCCAAGGCGCTTGCCGCGGCGGGCGAGTTCGTCGCGCGGGCCTCGCTCGAACGCGCGCCCGGCAAGCCGTCGCTGCTGATCGAACCGATCGCGACCGACGGAATCGACCGGCGGATGCGCCTCGCGGTCGTCAACGACGACATGCCCTTCCTCGTCGATTCGACCTCGCAGATCGTTGGGGCGCAGGGGCTGGTCATCCACCGTATCCTCCACCCCGTCGTCTCGGTCGACCGCGATGCGAAAGGCAAGCTGACCGGGGTCGATTCGGGCAAGGCGGGCGCGACGCGCGAATCGGTCATCTACATGGAGCTGGAGCGCGGCGACGCACGCGCGCGCCGGCGCCTGATCGACGGGCTCGAAGCGGCGCTCGCCGACGTGCGTGCCGCAGTCGCCGACTGGAAGGCGATGCGCGCCGCGATGCTCGCCGATGCCGCGATGCGCGCCGACGGCGAGGGCGCCGAACTGCTGCGCTGGTTCGAGGGCGGCGCGATGACGCAGCTCGGCCACGAATGGCGCACGCGCGACGGCGCGGTCCACGATCCGCTCGGCATTTCGGCAAGCGGCAGTTCGCAGCTCGTGTCGGCCAACGCGCTCGCCGCGGCCTTCCAGTGGTTCGATGCGAAGGCGAAGGCGGGCACCGGCCATGCGCCGCTGCTGATCAAGTCGAACCGGCTGTCGTCAGTGCATCGCCGCGTGCTGCTCGATCTGGTCATCGTCCCCGAATATAAGGGCAAGAAGGCGGAGCGGCTGTCGATCCACGCCGGCCTGTGGACCAGCCAGGCGCTGTCGACCCCGCCCGCCAAGGTGCCGATGCTGCGCGCGCAACTCGACGCGCTGATGACGAAATTCGGCTTCGATCCCGCAGGGCACGCCGGCAAGGCGCTCGCGCATGCGCTGACCGCGTTGCCGCACGACCTGCTGATCGCGTTCGACGGCTCCGCGCTCGAGGAACTGGTGCTCACTTCGATGTCGATCACCGATCGGCCGCGCCCGAAGATCGTGATGGTGCAGAGCGCGCTCGGCCGCCACCTGTTCGCTTTCGTCTGGCTGCCCCGCGACGAGGTGTCGACGGGCCGCCGTCTCGCGGTCGAATCGCTGCTCGCGCGCGAAGCGAAGGCCGGCGTGATCGGCTGGACGATGGTGCTCGAAGACGGCGGCGCGGCGCTGCTCCGCTACACGCTCGACCTGCGCGGCGACGGCGTCGTGCCCGATGCGGCGGCGCTCAACGCCCAGCTCGAACAGATGGTGCGCGGCTGGCAGCCGGAGGTCGAGGCGGCGCTCGCGCGGCACGGCGACGCCGGGCGCGCGGCGGCGCTCGCGGCGCGCTTCGCCCCGCTGTTCCCGCCCAATTACCGCAACCTCTATGACCCCGAAGAGGCGGCGCGCGATATCCTGCGCCTGCGCGACCTCGATGCCGACCGGCCGCGCAGCGTCCGCCTCGCGAGGAAGAGCCTCGACGGCGACGACCGCCTGCGGCTCAAGGTCTATAGCGCCGCCGGCCCGCTGGCGCTGTCCGACGTCGTGCCGGCGCTCGAGCATTTCGGCTTCGAGGTGCTCGAGGAACTGCCGACCGAACTGCACGTCCGCTCGGGCGGCGACGAGGAGGGGGAAGGCGAGCCGACCTTCATCCACGATTTCACGCTGCGCCTTCCCGCCAATGTCGACGAACTGGCGTTGCTGCCGCATGTCGAGACGATCGAGGGCGCGATCGCCGCGGTGCTCGACGGCCGGGCGGAGAATGACGCGTTCAACGAACTGGTGCTGGTCACGCAGACCGAACCGCAGGCGATCGTCTGGCTGCGCGCCTGGTTCCGCTATCTGCGCCAGGGCGGGTCGAGCTATGGCATGGACACCGTCGTCGCGGCGCTGCGCCACGCGCCCGCGCTGACCGCGGCGCTGATCGAGCGGTTCTGCGCGCTCCACGATCCGAAGAGCAGGGACGCTGCGCGCGCCGAGGCGCTCGATGCGCAGATCAGGGCGGGCTTCGCGGGCATCAAGTCGATCGACGACGACCGCATCTTGCGGCTGTTCCACGCGGTGATCGGCGCGACGCTGCGCACCAACGCCTTCGCCCCCGCGGCGGCCGAGGCGCTGGCGTTCAAGATCGACAGCGCGCAGGTTCCCGGCCTGCCCAAGCCGCTGCCGTGGCGCGAGGTGTGGGTATACAGCCCCCGCGTCGAGGGCGTCCATCTGCGCGCCGGCCCGGTCGCGCGCGGCGGGCTGCGCTGGTCCGACCGGCGCGACGACTTCCGCACCGAGATTCTCGGCCTGATGAAGGCGCAGCGCGTCAAGAACGCCGTGATCGTGCCGACCGGCGCGAAGGGCGGCTTCTATCCGAAGGCGCTGCCCAACCCGGCGGAGGACCGCGATGCCTGGTTCGCCGAAGGCAAGGAATGCTATCGCATCTTCATCCGTTCGCTGCTGTCGATCACCGACAATCTCGTGGGCGGCAAGGTCGTGCATCCGAAGGATGTGGTGATCCGCGACGGCGAGGACCCTTATTTCGTCGTCGCCGCCGACAAGGGCACCGCGACCTTCTCCGACGTCGCCAATGCGCTGGCGATGGAGCGCGACTTCTGGTTGGGCGACGCGTTCGCGAGCGGCGGGTCGCACGGCTATGACCACAAGGGCATGGGCATCACCGCGCGCGGCGCCTGGGTTTCGGTCCAGCGCCATTTCGCCGAGATGGGCGTTGATGTGCAGACCGACACGGTGCGCGTCGTCGGCTGCGGCGACATGTCGGGCGACGTGTTCGGCAACGGCATGCTGCTGTCGAAGGCGATCAAGCTGGTCGCCGCCTTCGACCATCGCCACATCTTCCTCGACCCCGATCCCGATCCGACCAAAAGCTGGAAGGAGCGCGAGCGGCTGTTCAGGCTGCCGCGGTCGAGTTGGGACGATTATGACCGCAAGCTGATCTCGAAGGGCGGCGGCGTCTTCCCGCGCAGCCAGAAGAGCATCGCGCTGACCCCCGAGGTGCAGGCGGCGCTCGGCCTGTCGGTGTCGGAGATCGAACCGACGGCGCTGATCTCCGCGATCCTCAAGGCGCCGGTCGACCTGCTGTGGTTCGGCGGCATCGGCACCTATCTGAAGGCGGCGAGCCAGAACAATGCCGAGGTCGGCGACCCCGCCAACGATGCGCTGCGCGTCGATGCGGAGGACCTGCGCGTCCGCGTCGTCGGCGAGGGCGCCAACCTAGGCGTGACACAGGCGGCGCGCATCGCCTTCGCGATGCGGGGCGGGCGGATCAACGCCGACTTCGTGGACAACAGCGCCGGCGTCGACTGCTCGGACAACGAGGTCAACATCAAGATCGCGCTCAACCGCGAGATGGCCGAGGGCCGGCTGGCGCAGGCCGATCGCGACGCGCTGCTCGTCCGCATGACCGACGATGTCGCAGCGCTGGTGCTCGAGGACAACCGGCTCCAGGCGCTTGCGCTGTCGATCGCCGAAAAGGGCGGTGCCGGCGCGGTGCCGTCGCTGGTGCGAATCATGGAGACGTTCGAGGCGTCGGGGCGGCTCGACCGCAAGGTCGAAGGGCTCGCCGCGAACGACGAACTGCTTCGCCGCGCGCAGGAAGGGCGCGGGCTGACCCGGCCCGAACTCGCGATCCTGATCTCGACCGCGAAGCTCGCGCTTCAGGACGCGATTGAGGCGAGCGACCTGCCCGACGATCCGGCGCTAGCGGGCGATCTCGCGGCGGCCTTCCCGGCCGAGATGCAGCGCGATTTCGGCAAGGCGATCGCCGAGCACCAGCTGCGGCGTGAGATCATCGCGACCAAGCTCGCCAACCGCATCGTCAACCGCATGGGCGTCGTTCATCCCTTCGAACTGGTCGAGGAGGAGGGACGCTCGCTCGGCGACATCGCGGCGGCCTTCGTCGCGGTCGAGCGTCTGCTCGACGTGCGCGAGATCTGGGCGTCGCTCGACACTGCGAAGATCGACGAATCGATCCGCCTGTCGCTGTTCAGCCAAGCTGCGTCGGCGATGACCTCGCAGATGGCGGACCTGCTGCGGATCAGCCCGACGCTCACCCAGCCGGGACCGGTGGTCGCGCGCCTGGAGCCCGGCGTCGACCGGCTGACGATGACGGTCGACACGCTGCTCAGCGAATCGGTCCGGCGCCAGTGGGACATGCTCAGCAAGCAGTTGCTTGATGCCGGCGCGCCCGAGGCGCTGACTGCCGCGGTAGTGCGTCTGTTCAAGACCGACGGCGCGATCGGCATCGTCGACCTCGCCGAACGGCGCGGCGACGACGAGGTCGGGGTGACGACCGCCTTTACCCATCTGGGCGAGGCGCTGGGGCTCGACTGGGCGCAGACGCTCGCCGCGCACATGAGCCCCGCCGATCCGTGGGAGCGGCTGCTTGTCAACAGCCTCGCGCGCGATTTCCAGCAGATGCGCCTCGGCTTCCTCGCCGGGCTGCCGAAGGGCGATCTCGACGCGGCGGTGACGAAATGGCTCGCCGAGCATGCGGCGCGCGTCGCGCAGTTCCGCAGCGTCGTCGACCGTGCGCGGACGATTCCCAGCCCGAACGGCGCCATGCTCTCGCACATCGCCGGGCAGGCGCGCGGATTGTTGGGGCGATAGGTCGATGACAGGCCCGCGTCGTCATTGCGAGCGGAGCGAAGCAATCCGGAGCGGTTATGGCCCGCTCGGGATTGCCGCGTCGCTTCGCTCCTCGCAATGACGGAGCGGCGGACGTCGTCATGCCCTATCAGCCGCGCGTCGCGATCCTCGTCCCGGCCGCCGACTATGGCGAACATTGGCATCCGGCGCTCGCGCGCAAGACCGCGGCGCTGACCGCCGCCGGGCTGGCGGTCGAGCCGCGGGTGTGGACCGATCCGGGCGATCTTTCGGGATTCGGCCTGATCCTGCCGCTGCTCGCCTGGGGCTATCCGCGCGCATCCGCCCGCTGGTATGCGCTGCTCGACCGGCTCGAAGCCGAGGGGCTGCGGGTCGTCAATCCGGTGCTGGTGCTGCGCTGGAACAGCGACAAGGCCTATCTCGCCGAACTGGGCGCGAAGGGTGTCGCCGTGGTGCCGACGATCGAGGTCACGGCGCTCGACGACGACGCATTGGCCGCCGCGCGCGCGGCGCTCGGCGCCGAAGAGCTGGTCGTGAAGCCGCCGGTGTCGGCGGGGTCAGACGGCACGCACCGGCTGGCGGCGGACGCCACCGTCCCGCCCGATGCGCGCGGGCAGCGGCGGCTGATTCAGCCCTTCATGCCCGGCGTGCTTGCCGAGGGGGAATATTCGCTTTTCCTGTTCGGCGGCCGTTACAGCCACGCGATCGTCAAGCGCCCGGCCGCGGGCGACTTTCGCGTCCAGCCGCAATTCGGCGGGCGGGAAGAGATATGGGCGGCGAGCGCGGCGGCGCGTTCGCTGGCCGAAAGCGCGCTGGCGGCGGCGCCGGCGGCGACCGTCTATGCCCGCGTCGACATGATCGGCGACGGCCACGGCGGGCTCGCGATCATGGAACTCGAACTGATCGAGCCGCAGCTCTTCCTGAATTTCGCGCCCGACGGCGGCGCGGCGTTCGGGGCAGCGGTGGCGGGGCGCTGCTCACCGGCCAATCATGAGCGGCCAGTTCACCAGCCTCTTTCCCGCCATAGCCACTGACGGATCGCCGAGGTCAGGTTCGGCGGATCGTCGGCCTCCATCCGCTCGACGTCGATCCGCGCGACGAGGGCGTTGACGGGCAGCGCCTGCCGCCGTGCTTCGGCCTCGAGTGCATCCCAGAACATCGGTTCGAGGCTGATCGAGGTCGGATGGCCGGCGATGGTCACCGATCGTTTGACGGGGGGCTGATAGGAAAAGGCCATGACGGCAGCCTATCGCTTGTGGGGTCGTTGCGGGTACGATTTTTTCGGGGTGGATCGCGATTCGAGCGCTCCGTACACCGGCGGGCCGACCCCCGCGCAAATGCAGGCATGCCATGACCCCAGGATTTCAGGCCCTCACCGAAAAGGAAAAGGAGACGCTGCGTCTGCTGGTGGACGGCCATGACGCGAAATCCATGGCCCGGCATCTAGGGCTGTCGGTGCATACCGTCAACGAACGGTTGCGCGATGCGCGGCGCAAGATGGCGGTTTCGAGCAGCCGCGAAGCCGCCCGGAAATTGCGCGCGATCGAGCAGCGGGACGCCGAATATCGCGGGGACAGGCTTTCTGGGGATGCCTTCGCCGTCGCGGACCGGGATGAATCTGCGGCACCGGTGGATGCGTCCCGCATGGTGCGCCGCATCGGCTGGGTCTTCGGAGGAATCGTCATGTCTCTGTCTCTCGCCCTGTTCGCTCTCGCATCCTGGTCCGGTCCCACGGATGCGCCCGCCGCACCGCAGTCGGCGGCCCAGCCCGCGGCTTCCCCCGAAACCGCCGTGGTCGAAACCGCGCGGGCGTGGCTGGCGCTCGTCGACGGGGAGGATTGGAACGGAAGCTGGAACGCCACCGGCCAGGCGTTCAAGGCGCTGAACACCAGCGACCGATGGGCCGAGGTGTCGCGGTCGGTGCGTCCGCCTCTCGGCGCCGTCCTGTCGCGCGAGGCGGCCAGCGAAGAGGCGGTGCCGGCGCCGCCCTACGGCTATCGGATGGTGAAGTTCCGGACCCGCTTCGCGAACAAGGCCGGTGCGGTCGAAACGCTCTCGCTGGTCCGCGAAGGCGGCGCGTGGCGCGTGGTCGGTTACACGATCGACTGAGGCGCTAGGGCGGACGGCGAAGCGCCTTCCGCCCCGGTCCGCCTCAATACATATGCTGCCCGCCGTTGATGCTCATTGTCGATCCGGTCACGAAGCCGGCGTCCTCGCTGCACAGGAAGGCGACGCCGCGCGCGATCTCGTCGGCTTGGCCGAGGCGGCCGACGGGGATCTTGGCGACGATCTTCTCCAGCACCGGCGCGGGCACCGCGGCGACCATGTCGGTGTCGATGTAGCCGGGCGCGATCGCGTTGACCGTCACGCCCTTCTTCGCGCCTTCCTGCGCCAGCGCCTTGGTGAAGCCGTGGATGCCCGATTTGGCGGCGGCATAGTTGACCTGGCCATATTGCCCCGCCTGACCGTTGATCGACCCGATGTTGACGATGCGGCCCCAGCCGCGCTCGACCATGCCGGGAAAGGTCGCCTTCGCCATGTTGAAGCAGCCGCCGAGGTTGATGCGCATCACGTCGTGCCAGTCGTCGTAGCTCATGCGGGCGAGCGTGCCGTCGCGGGTGATGCCGGCATTGTTGACGACGATGTCGACCGGCCCGACCTCGTCGGTGACCCGCGCGCAGCCATCGAGGCACGCCTGATGGTCGCCGACGTCCCATTTATAGGCCGCTATCCCGGTGCGCTCGGTAAAGGCGCGCGCCTTTTCGTCATTGCCGGCATAGTTGGCGACGACGGTGATGCCCATACCCTGCAGCTTCAGCGAAATGGCTTCGCCTATGCCGCGGGTGCCGCCGGTGACGATTGCGACGCGTGTCATGTCTGTTGCTCTCCCACAGATGTTCTACCCCTTGATTAGGACGGGGCGGGGAGCGTCGCAAGTTGACCGGAACGTCAATCGCGCATCGTTTCGGGCACGCGTCAGCCGGCGCGGACGCGCGAGACATCGCCGACTGCGAGCTCGGCGCCGGCGACGGTCAGCACAAGGTCCGCGCCGCCGCCCGCGAGCCCCGGCAGCAGCCCGTTCGCCGGCAAAGTCAGCAGCCGCAGTATGCACGGCTCCCGCCCCGGATCGCCGCCGCCCATCGTCGGCGCGGCGCGCTCTGCCAGGTCGCGCCACAGCGGCTCGAAGAAGGCGCGCGCGGGGGCGGACAGAAGGCCGGGGTCGCGGCACCAGCCGCGCTGCGCCTGTTTGAACGCCTGCCGCAGATAGGCGCCGACCCACAGATCGGCCCGCGCGTTGTGGCGGGTCAGCGCCAGCGTGAGGATGTCGGCACGTGCCTCGCCCGTCTCCGGATCGGTCGCGTGCGTTACGTGCGTCCAGCGGATCGCGTGCAGCGCCGCCATCACCGCGCCGGCATCGGCGGCGGAAAAATCCTGTCGCCCCGCCGTGTCTCGGATAATCGCGATAATCTCCTCGGCGCGCGCGTGGGCGTCGCGATTGGTGCGCGCCGCCTCGGCCAGTTCGTCGCTGGCGCCGGTGGCCAGGGCGGCGTCGGTTACCAGCCCGCCGAGTCGCGCTTCGAGCAGGTCAGCCATCGCCAGCATGCTCTGCCAGTCAAAGGGGTGGAAGGCCGGGTCGGCGATGTCATAGCCCTCGGCGCCCAGCGCGGCGACCCAATCCTCCGGCGCATCCGCTGCTTCGCTTTCCGGTTCGCCCGGTGCGGCTTCGATCACGTCGACCGGCCATTCGGGAAAGGGTTCGTCGTGCGGCGGGTCGCGCGGCGGGCCGTCCTCGGCAAGGTGCAGGATGAGCGGCGCGTTCGTGGCCGGATGGCGAAAGAAGGCGAGCGAGCCGTGCCGCGGCCCGAGCCCGCCCCACAGCGCGGCGGGTAGCGCGTCGCAGGCGATCTGCGCGACGAAGACGGCGTCGGCGCCATCGATCCGCGGCCAGTCGAACGACGCGGGCAGGCGCGGGCGGCCGCCGATGCGGCTGTTGGTCGAAATCGCGTCGCGCAGCGGAATCTGAGGGACGAGGCGCACGATGACGCCGGCGGTGGTGGGGGTCGCATCTTCCGGCACGTCCGGCATCGGCGTTTCGCGCGTGGCCGGGCCGTCGGCGGCGCGCTGCTCGACCGCGGCGATCTGCGCTTCGAGCGCGGCCGCGTCGAAATGGTCGGACGGCGCGCTTTCGTCGTCGGCTTCGGTCGCGTGCGTCGATTTGATTCGCGCGAGGCGCGACGGCGCCATCGCGATCGCCGGCTCGTCGTCGCGGGTCCGGCCCCGCTTCGCGAACGGCCGTTCGCGCGGCTCGCGCAGTACGGGCGCACGAGGCGCGGGCTCGGTCTGCGGCCGCCGCGCGCGCAGGATCAGGAACAGGATCAGCAGGAAGACCAGCGTGACGCCGGCCAGCGTCAGCGCCGCCGATTGCAGGTCGCTCATGGCCTATCTCCACATCAAACGCCCGGCCGGCCGCGGGGCCGCGACAGCTTAGGCGAAGGAGTTAAACAGGAGGTAAGCGCTTTCCCCGACCGCCCGTTTACCCCGGCAGCCAGCCGGCCAGTTCGCGCCGGACGAGCGCGGTCAGCATTTCGAGGCCCGCCGCGTCGGCGTTGAGGCAGGGCAGATAGGCGAAATCGCGGCCGCCCGCGCGCTCGAAGGCCTGCTTGCCGCGAATCGCCAGCTCCTCCAGCGTTTCGAGGCAGTCGGCGGCGAAGCCGGGGGCGAAGACCGCGATGCTGCGACCTTCGCCGCCCAGCCGCACGAGCGTCGCCTCGGTCGCGGGTTCGAGCCAGCGGGCGCGGCCGAAGCGCGACTGGAAGGCGACCTCGACCGGGCGGCCGAGCGCGTCGGACAGCAGCCGCGCCGTCGTCTGGCACTGGTCGTGATAGGGATCGCCGAGCGCGCGCGTCCGCTCAGGCATGCCGTGGAAGCTCGCGAGTAGTACGTCGGGCGCGAAGTCGAGCGCCGCCAGCCCCGCTTCGACCGATGCCTTCAGCGCGCCGATATAGGCGGGGTCGTCGGGATAGGGCGGCAGGAAACGCAGGCTCGGCTGCGCGCGTAGCGTCGCCAGATGCGCGCCGACGGCATCGACCGCGGTCGCGGTCGTCGCGCCGCAATATTGGGGATAGAGCGGCACGACGAGGATGCGATCGCACCCTGCGGCGATCAGCGCGTCGATCGCCGGGCCGATCGCCGGATCGCCATAGCGCATCGCATAAGTGACCCGCGCCGCCCGGCCGAGGTCGGCCTGCAGCGCGTCGGTCTGTGCCCGCGTGATCGCGGCGAGCGGCGAGCCCGCATCGCTCCATATTAGCCGATAGGCGCGCGCCGATTTCGCGGGCCGCGTGGTCAACACCGCACCGCGCAGGATCGGCTGCCACAGGAGGGGCGGGATTTCGACGACGCGGCGGTCGGACAAGAATTCGGCCAGATAGCGGCGCACCGCCCCCGGCTCGGGCGCGTCGGGGGTGCCGAGGTTGACGAGCAGCACGCCGATGCGCGCGCCGATAGGCTCGGGCGGCGGCGTCACAGCGGATGCGCCGACAGCGGCAAGCGGCGGATGCGGCGGCCCGTGGCGGCGAACATCGCGTTGGCGACCGCAGGGGCGACGACCGGCACCCCGATCTCGCCGATCCCGCCGGGGTCGCGGTCGCTGTCGATGAACTCGATCAGGATCTGCGGCGTCTGCGACAGGCGCGGCAGACCGATCTGGTGCAGCTTGCGCGCAGTGGCGATACCGCCCTCGTAATCGGTCGTCGCGCCGATCGCGGCGGCGAGGCCGAAGATCAGCCCGCCCTCGACCTGCTGCCGCGCGATCGCGGGGTTCACCAGCCGCCCGGCATCGACCACCGCGACGAGCTGTTCGACCTGCAATCCCCTGTCGCTGGCGCGCGCGGTCGCCATCAGCGCGATATGGCTGCCGCGCATCGAATGGCAGGCCAGCCCCTGCGCGGTGCCGGCAAGGCCTCCCTCCCAGCCGCCGAGGCTGGTCGCGGTGAGCAGGCAGCGCGCGAGCAGCGGCGCCTGCCCCAGCATCGCCATGCGATAGGATAACGCGTCGGCCCCGGCGCGCGCCGCCATCTCGTCGACGAAGCATTCGGTGAAGAAGGCGGTGTAACTGTCGGCGTTGCCGCGCCAGCGCGCGGTCGGCAGGCCGATGTCGGCTGGGCAATGATCGACCGCGCGGTGCGGGATGGCATAGACGCCGCCCGCGCCCTCGACCGCCGCCGCGTCGACCCGCCCCGCGGCGTCGCGCTGCGCGACGTCGGCGGGCGTGCCGTCGAACAGGCGGGCGCGGACCTCGTGATTCGTGGCGGGCACGGCGATCCGCGCGACGAGCGCATCGATGCCGCCCGCCGCGTTGAGGGTCGCGGTCATCTTCGCGCGCGCCGGGGCGCGCGGGATGTCGCGCATGATTTCTTCGGCGCGCGACCAGCAAAGCTGGATGGGACGCTTCACCTGCCGCGCGATGATCGCCGCCTGCACCGCGACGCTGTGGTCGAGGCAGGCGTCGAACGATCCGCCCGCCATCATCGGGAACAATGTCACTGCGGCGGGGGACAGGCCCGTGGCGCGCGCGATCGCATCGCGGCACTGCGCGGGCGCCTGCGTCGCGACCCAGACGCGCAGCCGGTCGCCCGAAGGCGCGGCGGTCGCGGTCCGCGTCTCGATCGGGGCGTGGAGCGCCGGGGCGACGAGATAGTCGGCGGCGATCCGCTCGCGGCCCGCCATCGCGTCCTCGACGTCGCCCTTGTGCGCGATGCGATAGCCGTCGCCCTTCAGCGCGGCGGCGAGCGCGCGGTCGATGCCGTCGCTGGAAATCGGGGTTCCGCCGGTCTCGAATTCGGGGGCGAAGCGGTCGAGCGCGCGGTTCGCGGCCCACCAGTTGCGCGCGACCGCGGCGACCCAGCGCTCGTGCTCAACGACCGCAAGCACGCCGGGCGACGCGAGCCCCGCCTTGCGGTCGATGCGCTTCAGCCGCGTCGCGCCGAACGGCCCCTGACGGATCGCGGCATAGACCATGTCGGGCAGGCGGATGTCGCCGGCATAATTGGCCGACCCGTCGACCTTCGCCGGCAGGTCGAGCCGGGTGAGGTCCTTGCCATAGAGCGGGTCGGCGCTCGACGCGCGATAGACGGGCTCGGCGGGCGGTTCGAGCAAAGCGGCGGCGGCGGCCAGCTCTCCGAAGGACAGTTTCCGGGCGCCGAGGGTGACGAAGCCGTCCTGCGTGTCGCATTGCTGCCAGTCGGCATCCCAGCGCCGCGCCGCCGCCATCATCAGCAGCGCGCGCGCCTGCGCCGCGGCGTCGCGGCATGGCGCTTCGAACATGCGAACCGACGAACTGTTGGCGGTCAGCATCACCGCGTGGCGCACCGCCCATTCGCGCCGCGCCCAGCTGCGCACGTCGGCGACGAAATCGGGGACGCCGGCGCGCGGCAAGAAGGCGGCGCTATCCTCGTCGACGACCAGCGTGTTGGTGTAGAGCGCGTTGATCGGCGCGGTCTCGACCGCGACCGTGCGCCAGTCAGCGCCCAGTTCGTCGGCCATGATCTGCGGCAGCAGCGTGGTGACTCCCTGGCCCATCTCGCATTGCGGGACGATCGCGCTGATATGCCCGTCGTCGCCGATCTTCAGGAAGGCGTTGAAGACATGCTCGTCGGGCGCGGCGGTCAGGTTGGGGCGATAATCGCGCGGCCACACCGACCAGGCGAGCGCCAGCCCGCCCGCCGCGGTGGCGCCGACCAGCAGCGAACGGCGGCTGACCGGCGGCAGGCGCCGCCTTTTCGTGCCGATCGTGTCGCGAATGCCCGCCATCGCCGCTGCTGATAAGCGGGGCGCGGCGGGGAGGCAAAGGCTTTCGGGTGGCTGCTATTCCGGCCAGCCCCACGGCGCGGGGGGCGGGGACACCGGCCGGTCATAGTCGAAGGCGACGCGGAACAGGCGGCCCTCGCGCCGCAGTTCATAGACATAGCCCGAATCGCTGGTCTCGATGGCCCAGACGTTGGTCATCGACGCGCGGCTTCCGGTGCGTTTGAACAGCGCGATCGATTCGGCGTCGACGGGAAATTCCTGCCGCGTCGCGGTGCCGGGGGCCGCGGTGTCGCCGCCGTACATCGTCGTCTCGTCCTTCGATCCGTCGGCGTGGCGATGGTCGTGCTTTAGGCGCAGGCCGGCATCGGTGCGGGTGATGATCCAGGTGCGCGAACGGTCCCAGCCGCCATCCTCGGCCAGCCCCTCGATATGGAAGGGGATTTCGATCCGGTCGGGAGTACAGCTCCGGAAATGGACGATCATCGCCTTGTCGCGCATCGCGGCGTCGGCCTGCTGGTCGCTGACGAGGCGCCCGGCATAGGCCTTGCCGCAATGGTCGCCGAGCGCGGCGAAGAAGGCATCCTGCGGGTCCGCCTGCGCGGGCGAGGCAGCGCAGGCCGCGAGCGCGGCGGCGGCCGTGGCGGCAAAGAACGGCTTCATGTTGGCGAATCCCCCTGTCCGGATTTTATCTCAGCAGCCCCAGTCGCGGAATCTCGACCTTCGGGCAGCGATCCATGACCACGGTCAGCCCCGCTGCCTCGGCGCGCCGCGCGGCGTCGTGGTCGATCACGCCGATCTGCATCCACACCGCCTTCGCGCCGTGAACGATCGCCTCGTCGACCGCGGCGCCGGCTTCGGCGCTGTTGCGGAAGATGTCGACGATCTCGGCCGGCGGCTCGACATTGGCGAGCGTCGCGACGACCGGCGCGCCGTGGATCGTCGCGCCCGCGTGGCCGGGGTTGACCGCGATCACGTCATGCCCCTGGCGGACGAGGAAGCCGAGCACCTCGTTCGAGGCGCGCGCCGGGTTGGGGGAGGCGCCGACCATCGCGATACGGCGCGGCCGGCTCAGCAGTTCGCGGATTTCGCCTTCGTCGTTGATCGCCATCTAGCGGCCTTTCCGTGCTTGGAGCCATGCGGCAACGCGCGCTGCTATCGCATGGAACGGCTCGCCCTGCGGGTCGGTTCCGGCGGCGGGCGGGACGCCGCCGTCGCTGGCGAGGCGGATGCCCATCGCCAGCGGCACCCGGCCCAGGAAGTCGAGCCCCATCTCCTTCGCCGCCGCTTCGGCGCCGCCGCTGCCGAACGGATCGCTGACCCCGCCGCAATGCGGGCAGACATAGCCCGCCATATTCTCGACGAGGCCAATGATCGGTACCTCGGCCTGTTCGAACAGCGACACGGCGCGCGCCGCGTCCATCAGCGCGAGGTCCTGCGGGGTCGAAACGATCACCGCGCCCGCCGGCTTGTGCTTCTGGATCATGGTCAGCTGGACGTCGCCGGTGCCGGGGGGCAGGTCGACAACCAGCGTGTCGACCGCGCCCCAGCTCGCGTCGATGAGCTGTTCGAGCGCGCGTCCGGCCATCGGCCCGCGCCACGCGATCGCCTGCCCCGGCGCGGCGATCTGCCCGGTCGACAGCATCGGCACGCCATAGGCATTGTCGACCGGCACCAGCTTCGACCCGCGCGACGCGGGCTTGGCATCCTCGCTATCCATCAGCCGGGGCAGCGACGGGCCGTGGATGTCGGCATCGACCAGCCCGACCTTGACCCCCAGCCGCCGCAGTGCGACCGCCAGATTGGCCGCGAGGGTCGACTTGCCGACGCCGCCCTTGCCGCTGCCGACCGCGATGATGGTGAGCGTTTTCTTCTCCGCGGTCATCGCGACGCGGACCTCGCGCACCTCCGCTTCGTTCAGCAGCGCGGCGCGCACGTTGTCCTCGAGCGGCTGGCGTTCGTCGGCGGCGAGGCCGGTGACGTCGAGCACGACCGCGAGCAGCCCCTTGTCGTCGAGCAGTCGCAGCCCTGACGTGCGCCCCGCCGACGCCTCCGCGGCGGTGGCGATCAGGCGGGCGATGTCGGGGGCTGGGTCGGTCATGTCCAGCGCAGATAGGCATGATGGGCCGGATTGCCAGCCATTTTATCCAGACCCCCCCTGTTAATCGCGCCCGCCGCCCCTATAAATGCAGGCATGAGCAATGGCAGCGATGGCAACATGGAAGGCCGCGCCCCCGGGGGAGTGCGGCAATTTTTCCATCAGATCAGTCAGATGGCGAACAGTCCCTGGGGCAATGGCCCCAAGGGGGGCAAGGATGACGGCGGCGACGGCAAGCGGCCCGGCCCGCGCAATCCGTGGGTGACCCCCGACCCGACCGACCCGCTGCGCGGACGCAAGCCGCGCGGTCCCTCGGCGCTCGACGAGCTGCTGCGCAAGGGACGCGGCTTCGGTGGCGGTGGCGGCTCGGGCGGCGGCGGCTTTGACGTCGCGATGGCGGCGCGGCGCTGGAAATGGGCGATCGTCGCGGTCGTGCTGGTCATGGTGCTGCTGTCGATGGTGCATATCGTGCCGCCCGAAAAGGAAGGCGTCGTCACGCGGCTCGGCAGCTATTCGCGGACGGTCGGCCCGGGCGTCAAATGGACGCTGCCGCCGCCGCTCGAGCGGATTCGGCTGGAGGACGTGCGCGCGATCCGCACCATGCCGATCGGTTCGCCCAACGCGACCGACGAGAATTTCGTGCTGACCCGTGACCAGAGCCTTGTCGACCTCGCCTATGAGGTCCGCTGGTCGGTGCGCGATCCCGAACTCTATTTCTTCCAGCTCGCCGACCCCGACGGGACGATCCGCGAGGTGGCCGAAAGCTCGATGCGCGCGACGGTCGCCAATTTCGACCTCGTCCAGGCGATCGGTCCGGGCCGCGTCGAGATCGAGGCGCAGGTGCAGCGGCGGATGCAGGACCTGCTCGACCAGTATCGCGCCGGGGTGACGATCCAGGGCATCGCGATCCGGCAGGCCGACCCGCCAAGCCAGGTCGACGAGGCGTTCAAGGAGGTCACCGCGGCACGGCAGGAGCGCGAATCGGCGATCAACCGCTCGCGCGCCTATCAGCAGCAGGTGCTCGAACGCGCGCGCGGCGACACCGCGGCGTTCGACCAAATCTACGAACAGTACAGGCTCGCGCCGGGCGTAACCCGCAAGCGGCTCTATTACGAAACCATGGAGAGCATTTTGTCGAACGTCGACAAGACGATCGTCGAGGCGCGCGGGGTGACGCCCTATCTGCCGCTCAACGAGGTGCAGCGGCGCCTGAACAGCAGCGAGGCCGACGCGGCCGCGGCGCCTGCGAAGGGAGGCCAGTGATGTTCGAATCGCTGCTCCGCAATCCGCTCCGCCTGCTCGTCGGGCTGCTCGCCTTCCTCGTCCTGCTGTCGCAGACGCTCGCGATCGTGCCCGAGGACAAGCAGGCGCTGATCCTGCGCTTCGGCGAGATTGAACGCACCGTGAACCGCTACAAGCCCGGCGAACAGTTCGGCCGGTCGGGTGCCGGGCTCGTCGTGCGCGTGCCCTTTATCGACGGCATCCAGTATATCGACAAGCGCGTGCTGGGCGTGAACATGGAGCGTCAGCAGGTGCTCTCGACCGACCAGCAGCGCTTGCAGGTCGACGCCTTCGCGCGCTTCCGCATCACCAATCCGGTGCGCATGTACACCGCGATCCGCTCCGAGGAACGGCTGCAGCAGCAACTCGCGACGATCCTTGGCTCGTCGCTGCGCAACGAACTGGGCAAGCGGACCTTCGCGACGCTGCTGTCGCCCGAGCGCGGCGCGGTGATGGACAATATCCAGATCGCGCTCAATCGCGAGGCGCAGAAATATGGCGCGGAGATTATCGACGTCCGCATCAAGCGCGCCGACCTGCCCGAGGGGGCGACGCTGGTCGCGGCCTACAACCGCATGCGGTCGGCCCGGCAGCAGGAAGCGATCGCGATCCGTGCCGAGGGCGAGAAGGAAGCGCAGATCATCCGCGGTAACGCCGACGGCGAGGCGGCGCGCATCTATGCCGCCAGCTTCGGCAAGGACCCCGAATTCTACGATTTCTATCGGGCGATGCAAAGCTATCGGCAGACCTTCCTGGGCGAGAACAACCAAGGCGGATCGTCCTTGATCCTGTCGCCCGACAATGAATATCTGAAGCGGTTCCGAGGGGGCTGACACCCGGCCCCCCGGCGGCGGGACGGCCGATGAACGGGACGTGCAACCGCCGTTCATGTTCAATTGCCGTTCAGCCACGCGGTCGCAGACAACCGCCGCCGGGGCCACGGGTTTTTCGTGAGAGAAGAGGATTTGCGATCGTGCGATATGTTTATGGCATCACTTCGGCCTTGCTGGTCGGCGGCACGGCGCTGGCGCTGGTCACCCAGTCGCCCGTCGGGGCACAGGTTGCGCAGAACGAGCGCAGCGAAATCGCCAAGGCCGTTCCGCGCGCCGGCGCGCCCGAAAGCTTCGCCGACCTCGTCGAGCAGCTGCAGCCCGCGGTGGTCAACATCTCGACCAAGCAGGAGGTGACGCTCGGCGTCCGGCTCAACCCCTTCGCGGGCACGCGCGAGCCGATTACGCAGGAACAGCAGGGCGGCGGCTCGGGCTTCCTGATCTCGACCGACGGCTATATCGTCACCAATAACCACGTCATTTCCGGCGGCCCGCGCGGCGAGGAAGTCAACCAGGTCACGGTGACGCTGACCAACCAGAAGGAATATAAGGCGCGGATCGTCGGCCGCGACGTTGCATCCGATCTCGCCCTGCTCAAGATCGACGCGACGGGCCTGCCCTTCGTCAAGTTCGCAGACGGCAGTTCGGCGCGCGTCGGCGACTGGGTTATCGCGATCGGCAATCCGCTCGGCCTCGGCTCGACGGTCACCGCCGGCATCATCTCGGCGGTCCAGCGCAACCTGGGTCAGGGCGGCGCCTATGACCGCTATATCCAGACCGACACCGCGATCAACCGCGGCAATTCTGGCGGCCCGCTGTTCGACCTCAATGGCAATGTCGTCGGCATCAACAACATGCTGATCTCGCCGGTGGGTGCGAACATCGGCGTCAACTTCGCGATTCCCGCCGAAGCGGCGATCCCGGTGATCAACGCGCTGCGCTCGGGCGAGAAGATCGAGCGCGGCTATCTCGGCATCGGCATCGCGCCGGTCGACGAGGACCTCGCCTCGGCGCTCGGCCTGCCCAAGGATCGCGGCGAGTTCGTCCAGCGCGTCGAGGAAGACGGTGCGGCGGCGAAGGCCGGGCTCAAGCGCGGCGACGTCGTGACCAAGGTCAACGGCAAGGATGTGACGCCGCAGCAGACGCTGTCCTACATCGTCGCCAACACCAAGCCGGGGACGCGCATTCCGATCGAGGTGGTGCGCGAGGGCAAGACGATGACCCTGACCGCCGTCGTCGGCACCCGCCCGCCCGAATCGGAGCTTGCCGGTGCCAATTTCGATCCCGAGGACGATCAGGCGCTGCCCGACGATCCCAAGGGAACCGCCGACCAGACGGTGCAGGACACGCTCGGCCTCGCGGTGCAGCCGCTGACCTCGGACATCGCGCGCGCGGTCGGCGTCGACGCCGGCACCAAGGGGCTGGTGATCGTCGCCGCCGCCGGCAGCAGCGACGCCGGCCGCAAAGGTCTGCGCCGCGGTGACGTGATCGTCAGCGCCAACCGCACGCCGGTAACGTCGAGCGAGGCGCTAGCGAAGGTGTTGAGCGATGCGAAGAAGGCGGGCCGCGATGCGGTGCTGCTCGAAGTCCTGCGTCGCGGCGGCCCCTCGGCCTTCATCGCGATCCGCCTCAAGGGCAATTGACCGGCCTGTCCGGGCCATCGAAAGGGGCGCCGCGATCCTCGGATCCGGCGCCCTTTTTCTTTGCGCTCGCTACGCAATGTTCCTATTATGTTCTCATAATCACGAATCGGGAGATGACAAGATGATCGGATATGTGACGCTGGGCACGAACGACTTGGCGAGGGCCGCGACCTTTTACGATGCGATCGCGGCCGAACTCGGCGTGTCGCGGATGATGGAGTTCGACAATTTCATCGCGTGGGGCAAGGAAGGCGGCGGCGCCGGGATCGGCCTGACCCGGCCTTTCGACGGCAACCCCGCGACCGTCGGCAACGGCGTGATGGTCGCGCTGGAGGCGCGCGACGAGGAGCAGGTCCAGCGCCTCCACGCCATCGCGCTCGCCAACGGCGGCACCTGCGAAGGCCCGCCCGGACCGCGCGGCGAAGGCTTCTACGCCGGCTATTTCCGCGACCCTGACGGGAACAAGCTCAACGCCTTCATTATGGGGTGAGGAACGTCCGGGGCGGGGGTGGATTCCGGACATTTCCTGTTCTCATCGTCCCCGCTTTCTTTTCCGTCATCCTCGCCTCTATCTTCGTCATTCCCGCGAAAGCGGGGGTCCAGCGCGCGCGTCGGCTGGCCTTCCCCTGGGTTCCCGCTTTCGCGGGAACGACGAAGTGAAAATGAGGGCGGCCCTCAGCCGATAATCCGTCGGTTCCGCGCCGCCCGAAATCGCTTTCCTATTATGCGCGGCCATGATCTGTCCTTTCGGATGCCATATCGCGCATGACGATCTTCGACGGCCGCCCGATCCGTGCCTTTCCACGGCTGTTTGAAGCGCCGTGCCTTGAATGCACCATCTCAATCCGGTGGGTCGGATAAAGGCTCGATGTTCCAAAGCCACAAAAGCCACAATCCGGGGGTCGTGATGCGGGGCTTTTGTGGCTCTAAGCACCCCCAGCCCGCGCCGCGCTTTTGCGATTTGCGCTTGAAGTTGCGCGGTTTCCTGCGCCTTTTGCCTCGGCGTTCGAATCGAGCCCGAACCGCCGACAGGTTTGCCGATTGCCTGATTTCCGCCTCCGCTCTAGACCCGGCAGGGTGTCCAATGGGAAGGAAGAGACAGTGAGCGACGGCAGCGAAGCGACCGAAATCTATATCGGCCTCGGCGGCGGCGGGGCGCCCGACGGGCCGCGCCAGTCGCTCGTGCTCAAGCGCGCCAACCGCCACGGGCTGATCGCCGGCGCGACCGGCACCGGCAAGACGGTAACGCTGCAGGGGCTCGCCGAAAGTTTCTCCGCCGTCGGCGTGCCCGTCTTCGTTGCCGACGTGAAGGGCGACCTGTCGGGCATGGCGATGGCGGGCAGCCCTACCGCCAAGACGCACGAACCCTTCGCCAAGCGCGCGGCGGAGATCGGCGACAGCGGCTGGGCCTATCGCGACAATCCGGTGATCTTCTGGGACCTGTTCGGCGAGCAGGGACATCCGGTGCGCACCACCGTGTCCGAAATGGGGCCGCTGCTGCTCGCACGGCTGATGGGGCTCAACGAGGTGCAGGAGGGGGTGCTGACGATCGCCTTCCGCGTCGCCGACGAACAGAATCTGCTGCTGCTCGACATGGGCGACCTGCAGGCGATGCTCGCTTGGTGCGCGCAGAATGCCGACGAGCTGACGACGAAATACGGCAATGTGTCGAAGGCGACGGTCGGGACGATCCAGCGCCAGTTGCTGACGCTCGAAAGCCAGGGCGGCAATCATTTCTTCGGCGAGCCCGCGCTCGACATTCAGGACATGATCCGCACCGACGATCAGGGGCGCGGTTATGTCAGCATCCTCGCCGCCGACAAGCTGATGGCGAGCCCGAAGCTCTATGCGACCTTCCTGCTCTGGCTGCTGTCGGAGATGTTCGAGACGCTGCCCGAGGTCGGCGACCCCGACAAGCCGACGCTGATCTTCTTCTTCGACGAGGCGCACCTGCTGTTCGACGACGCGCCCAAGGCGCTCGTCGACAAGATCGAGCAGGTCGTGCGCCTGATCCGCTCGAAGGGCGTCGGCGTCTATTTCGTCACTCAGAACCCGATCGACGTGCCCGAAGCGGTCGCGGGCCAGCTCGGCAACCGCGTCCAGCACGCGCTGCGCGCCTTCACCCCGCGCGATCAGAAAGCGGTGAAGGCTGCCGCCGACACATTCCGCCCCAACCCCAAGGTCGACGTCGCGCGCGAGATCACTGAGCTCAAGGTCGGCGAGGCGCTGGTGTCGCTGCTGATGGCCGACGGCGCGCCGTCGCCGGTCGAGCGCACGCTGATCAAGCCGCCCTGCTCGCGCGCCGGCCCGCTCGAGGTCAAGGAGCGCGCGATCATCCAGTCGATCTCCCCGGTCGCGGGCAAGTATGACGAAGCGGTGAATCGCGAGAGCGCCGAGGAACTGCTCGCCGCCAAGGCCGAACAGGCGCAGGCCGCCGCGATCGAGGCGAAGGCGCAGGCTGAGGCCGACAAGCAGGCGGCGCTCGCCGCGAAGGAGGAGGCGAAGCGCAAGGCGGCCGAGGAGCGCGAACGGCTGCGGCTGGAGAAGGCGGCGGCGCGCGAGGCGGCGAAACCCAGCTTCACGGAAAAGATGGTGCAATCGGCCGCGCGCTCCGCCGCGACCAGCCTTGGCCGTCAGGTCGCGGGCAAGTTCGGCGGGCAACTGATGCGCGGGATTCTGGGCGGGCTGTTCAAGTAGAGCAGGCCCGCCGCTTCCATCCCTCTCGACACCGCCCGCGACATGAGGCAGCTTGGGTTTCATGACAAAACCCATATTGCCTGGAGAGGTAGCCGCCGCCGTCGTCGATCCCGTCGCTTATGGCGAATGGGACGGGCTGCATCAGCAACTGGCGTGGGCGCGGGCCCATGCGCCGCTCGCGGTCGCGGAAAACCCCGATCACGATCCCTTCTGGCTGGTGACGCGCCACGCCGACATCATGGCGATCAGCCGCGATCCGCAGCGTTTCGCAAACGGCGTCCGCCAGACGGTGCTGACCAACCGCGAGGGCGAGGCGCTGGCGCGCGCGGCGACGCCCGGCAATGACGGCCATCTCATCCGCTCGCTGGTGCAGATGGACGCCCCCGACCATATGAAATATCGCCTGCTGACGCAGGCCTGGTTCGCACCCAAGAATCTGCGCATCGTCGAGGACCGCGTCCGCAAGCTGGCGCGCGAGGCGGTCGATCATATGCTGTCCTTCGACGGGGAATGCGATTTCGCACGCGACGTCGCGGCGCATTATCCGCTGCGCGTCATCATGGACATATTGGGCGTGCCGCCACAGGACGAACCGCGGATGCTGATGCTGACGCAGCAATTGTTCGGATCGACCGACCCCGACCTCAATCGCAACCGCGAGGCGATTACCAGCGCCGAACAGGCGATCGCGATGCTCCATTATGTGATCGCCGATTTCGAGACCTATTTCCGCGAACTGACCGCCGACCGCCGCGCCAGCCCGCGCGAGGACATCGCGACGGTGATCGCCAATGCGACGATCGACGACGGGCCGATCCCCGACCGCGAACTGGCGGGCTATTATATGATCGTCGCGACCGCGGGACACGACACCACCAGCGCCTCGACAGCCGGGGCGATGATGGAACTGGCGAAGAATCCGGCGCTGTTCGAACGCTTCCGCGACGCGGAAACGGAGAAGGCCGGGCTGATCGAGGAGGCGATCCGCTGGACGACGCCCGTGCAGCATTTCATGCGCAGCGCGAAAGCGGATGTCGAGGTCGGCGGGCAGACGATCCGCGAAGGCGACTGGCTGATGCTCAACTATGTCTCCGCCAACCGCGACGAGGCGGTGTTCGACGACCCGTTCACTTTCGATCCCGACCGCCGCAAGAACCAGCAGATCGCCTTCGGCTTCGGCGCGCATGTCTGTCTGGGCCAATATCTCGCGCGGATGGAGATGCGCATCCTGATGGAGGAACTGCTGCCGCGGCTGAAGAAAATCGAACTCGCGGGCGAACCGGCGCGCGTCGAATCGGTGTTCGTCGGCGGCCTGAAGCGCCTGCCGATCCGGTTCGAGGCGGCGTGAACGGTAAGGGAGGCCAGATCAAGCTCCATGGCTCGTCACCCTGAACTTGTTTCAGGGCCCATGGCCGAACCTGTCCTGTGATGCTGCGTCGAATGAGAGGTTTGGGCCATGGATGCTGAAACGAGTTCAGCATGACGGAGATTGGAAGGGCAGCTTAGCTTTTTTCGCCCGGGAAGAAGCGCGCCACCACCTCGCTCGCCAGCCGCGCCGGGCGGAGTGTTTCGGCGTCGATGCAGCACCAGCTCGACTTGACTTCGGCCAGCACCTCTTCGCCGCGCCGGATGACCGTTTCGTAGAAGGCACGCGCGCCCTGAACCTTTTCGAGGATCACCGTCGCGATCACCCGGTCGTCGAGGAAGGCGGGGCGGCGATAGGTGATCTCGTGCTTCAGCGCGACCCACAGATGCTGCGACACCGCCTCGGGCGGCGCGATCTTGCGCCAGTGGGCAAGCACCGCTTCCTGCACCCAGCTCAGATAATGGGCATTGTTGACGTGCCCCATGAAGTCGATGGCGTCGGGGCCGACGGTGATGTCGTGGTCGTGGGGGCGGGCGGTGGCGGTCATGCGCTGACAATAATGTAAGGGTCGTGTAACGGGAAGATGAAATCCCACCTTTTTTGTTGAAATATCGGGTCAGCCCCGCCCGCGATAGGGGGCGACACCCTGATCGGGGAGCCACAGCCCCTCGGGCGGCGGTCCCGATTGCCAGAAGACGTCGATCGGGATGCCGCCGCGGGGATACCAATAGCCGCCGATGCGCAGCCAGCGCGGGCGCATCTCGTCGAACAGGCGACGCCCGATGCCGACGGTGCAATCCTCGTGGAAGCCGGCATGGTTGCGGAAGCTGGCGAGAAACAGCTTGAGGCTCTTCGATTCGACGATCGTCTCGCCCGGCGCATAGTCGATGACCAGATGCGCGAAATCGGGCTGGCCGGTGACCGGGCAGAGCGAGGTGAATTCGGGCGCCGCGAAGCGCACCAGATAGAGTTCGCCGCTGCGTGGATTGGGGACGTAGTCGAGCACCGCCGCCTCCGGCGCGGCGGGCAGTTGGCTGGGCTGGCCGAGATGTTTGGGGGCGAGCGGGGGATGGCTGGAATCGGTCATGGCTTTCGTCTAGAGCCTCATCGCCCCGCGCGGAAGCGCTTTGCGGACCGCCGGCCCCATCGGCTCGCGATCGACCGGGCCGCATCGAGGGGCAGGGAACGATATTCGAGTGTCACGGACGGTTTGGCGATGACGGGCAGCAGGTTGGATCGGCGACGCAAGGCAGCAGCGCTGCCATTGATGGCACTCGCCCTGGGGCTGGGCGGGCCCGCCCCGGCCGCGGCGCAGCAGGCCGAGACGCCCGAGCCCGCGCCGTCGCAGACTCCGTCGTCACCCGCTCCGTCGGGACCGTCGGTCGATTTCCGTCTGCCGCCTGCCGACGATGGCCGCGCGGCCGGGGTGCAGGGGCCGTCGAACAATGGCCTGCCGCCGATCGCCCCCGGCGAGCGCGTCACACCCGCGCCTACGCCCTCCCCGGCACCCCGTCCAACACCGCCGCGGGTGGCACCGACGCTGCCCGCAACCGGCGGCACGACCGCATCCGAAACCCCGCGCCGCACCGCGCCTGCGGGGCCGCGCGCGGCTGAGGTATCGCCGCGCGCCGCATCGCCTGCACCGACCGGCGGCGAAGCTCCCGTGCCGGTGCTCGTCGCACCGACCGGCGACGCATCGACATTGCCCGCCGGGCCGGAACCGTCGGCATCCACGCCCGCCCCGGAGGCGCCCAGTCCGGTGGCCGATGATGTGGCGCCGCCTGCGTCCTCTTCCGCTCCCGCGCCGGACACGCCGCTCTGGGCCTGGCTGCTGGCAGCACTGGCCGCGCTGGCTGCCGGTATCTGGTATTGGCGCCGTCGTCCGCTTCCAGAGGGCGCAGCGCCTTTCGAGGCGCCGGAAACCCCGGCGCCGTCGCCGACCGCTCCGCAGACCCCGGCGCCCTTGCCGACACCGCCGCCGGCACCTGCGCCTTCGCCGCCCGTTCCGGCGACGCCCGACGTGGTTCCTCCGGCGCCCGCCGCGCCGCGCTCGCCGACGCCGCTCGTCACCCGGCCCGCGGCCGAGCGGCGGCCGGTGATCGGCATGACGCTGGAGATTCACTCGATTCGCGCCGCGCCCGACCAGATTCTTTTCGGCTTTTCGCTGAACCTGACGAACCAGGGATCGGTCGATGCCGTCGGGTTGATGGTCCGCATCGCGCTCAATCAGGGATCGGCGATGACCGAGCCGGTTCTCGCGCGCTTCTTCGACGGCGCTGGCGGCAGTGTGCTGCGCGATGACATGGCGCTGGCGCCGGGCGCGGGCGAGCGTCTCGATGGTGAGGTCGTGCTGCCGCGCGCGACGATCGAGCCGCTGCCGATGGGAGGCAAGCCGATGCTCGTCCCGGTGGTCGCCTTCGACGTTACCTATCATTGGGACGGGGCGGGCGACGGGTTCGGCCAGGTCGCGGGCAGCTTCGTGATCGGCCGCGAGACGGGGCCGAAGGAAAGCGACCGTCTTGCGCCGCTTCCGCTCGACCGCGCGACCTATGTCGTCAGCCAGCCGGGCGCCCGCGCCACCGCGATGCGGCGGAGCCTGTAGACATCATTTTTGTTGCGGCGCAGCATCGTCTGGGGCAGAGCGGCAGCGCGCTTGAAAAAGGGCAAGCGGGGGCATAGGCTGGCGACTTCCCCGGAAAGACAAGAGCCATAGCAGGATGGCCGGCGGGCGGGGCAGGACAACGCAGGTTCCACCGTCGGGTCGTAACAGGAGCATGACATGGACGCCTTGGTGTCAACCGACTGGCTGGAACGCGAACTGGGGGCATCGGACCTGCGGGTCGTCGATGCGACGAAATTCATGGTGGGGACCGACCGCGACGCGCGCGCGGAATATGAGGCGGGTCACATCCCCGGCGCGGTCTTCATGGACCTGACAGAGTTGGCCGATTCGCACAGCGATGTCGAGAATATGGCGCCGCCGCCCGAGAAGTTCGCGAGCCGGATGCAGTCGCTCGGCCTCGGCGACGGCAGCCGCATCGTGCTTTATGACGACAGCCCGCTGAAAAGCGCGGCGCGCGCCTGGTGGCTGCTCAAGCTGTTCGGCGCGCACGACGTCGCGCTCCTCGACGGCGGGCTCGCCAAGTGGAAGGCCGAAGGGCGCCCGCTCGAAATGGGCAAGCAGACGCTGCGCCACCGCCACTTCACGGTGTGGCGCGATGCGAAGGCGGTGCGCAGCAAGGACCAGATGCTCGCGAACGTCGACAGCGGCGCCGAACAGGTCGTCGACGCGCGCCCCGCGGCGCGCTTCACCGGCGAAGAGCGCGATCCGCGCCCCGGCATGGCGCCGGGCCACATCCCGGGCTCGCGCAGCCTGCCGCACAGCCAGCTTTTCAACGCCGACGGCACCTGGAAGCAGGGCGACGAACTGAAGGCGGCCTTCGACGCCGCGGGAATCGATCTCGACAAGCCGCTCGTCACGACCTGCGGCAGCGGCATGACCGCGACCGTCGTCGCCTTCGGCGCGCACCTGCTCGGCAAGGAGGATGTCGCGGTCTATGACGGAAGCTGGACCGAATGGGGCGCCGACCCGGCAACCCCGAAGGCGACCGGCGCGGCCTGAGGCCGCGCCATTTTGACTCACACGAAGACACGAAGAGGGCAGTTCATGCGCGCATGGTTCGCGCGTGGGCTGCCCTCTTCGTGTCTTCGTTTGAGAATTTGAAAGCCCGCCGCGCGGGTCGGAAGGTGCCGACTACTGGATTTTGCGCCCCGCTCGGTTAACAAGGCGCGGATGAGCAAGAGCGACGACAGCAATCTCCGCCCCGCGACGAAACTGGCGCAGGGCGGGCGGCGGCCCGAATGGACCGGCGACCCGCGGCTCGGCGGCGGGGTCGTCAATCCGCCGGTCTGGCGCGCCTCGACGATCCTCTACGATTCGGTTGCCGATCTCCGCGCGCGGGGCCATGCGACGCACGACAAGCTCTATTACGGCCGGCGGGGGACGCCGACCGTCTGGGCGCTCGCCGACGCGCTGACCGACCTCGAGCGGGGGGCCGAGGGGACCTTGCTCTATCCGTCGGGCGTCGCGGCGATCACCGCCGGGCTGCTCGCGCTGCTCGCGCCCGGCGATCACCTGCTGATGGTCGACAGCGCCTATGAACCGACGCGGCTGTTCTGCGACGATATGCTGAAGCGCTATGGCGTGCGCACGACCTATTATGATCCGCTGATCGGCAAGGACATCGCCGCGCTGATCGAGCCCGCGACGAAGCTGATCTTCCTCGAATCGCCCGGCAGCCTGACCTTCGAGGTGCAGGACGTGCCCGCGATCACGGCCGTCGCGCGCGAGCGCGGCGTCGTGACGATGCTCGACAACACTTGGGCGACGCCGCTGCTGTTCCCGGCGCTGGCGCACGGCGTCGACGTGACGATGATGAGCCTCACCAAATATGTCGGCGGCCATTCGGATGCGATGATGGGCTCGCTTACCGCGACGCCCACGCTGTGGCCGCGGCTGCGCAAGGCGACCTATCAGCTCGGCCATTCGGTTTCGCCCGACGATTGCGCCCTGATGCTGCGTGGCCTGCGGACGCTCGACGTGCGGCTGGCGCGGCATGCGGAGAACGGCCTCGCCGTCGCGCGCTGGCTGGCCGAGCGGCCGGAAGTCGGGCGAGTGCTCCACCCCGCGCTGCCCGGCGATCCGGGCCATGCGCTGTGGGCGCGCGACTTTTCGGGGACGAGCGGGCTGTTCGGCTTCACGCTGGCGGATGCCGATGACGCGGCGCGCGCGCGCTTCGTCGATGCGCTGGCGTGCTTCGGGATCGGCTTCAGCTGGGGCGGCTACGAAAGCCTGATCGTGCCGAGCGATCCGGCGGGCATTCGCACCGCGACGACGTGGACCGACCGCGATGCGCTGGTGCGCCTGTCGATCGGACTCGAGGACCCGGCCGACCTGATCGCCGACCTCGAACGCGGCCTTGCGGCGCTCGCGGCATGAGCGTCGCGGCGAGCGCCCGGCACGGCGTCGCGGAGGTGATCGCGGCGATGAAGGCGATCGGGCTCGACATCGGCGACTATCGCCTGTCGCTCTATTCGCTGTTCGCGGCGCTGGTCGTCGCGGTGCTGCTCTATGTCGCGGTGCGCGTCGTGCTGCGCGCGATCAAGTGGGTCCTGCGCCGCAACCGGCAGATCGACGACACGCAGCGCATCCTCGCCGAAAAGCTGATCGCGATCGCGCTGTTCACGCTGGCGCTGCTGTTCGGGGTCGATCTGCTCGGCATCGACCTGACCGCGCTGGCGGTCTTTTCGGGGGCGGCGGGGCTGGCGATCGGCTTCGGCCTGCAGAAGACCGTCGGCAACCTGATCGCCGGGATCATCCTGCTGATGGACCGTTCGATCAAGCCGGGCGACGTGATCGTGGTGGGGGATGCCGCCTCGATGGGCGTCGCGACGCTCGGCGGCGTGCCCAATGTCGGCTATGTCGCGAAGATCGGGGTGCGTGCGGTCAGCGTCGTGACCCGCGACGGCAAGAAGCACCTGATCCCGAACGAGCTGCTGATGACGCAGGCGGTCGAGAACTGGAGCTATTCGAGCCGCGACGTGCGCGTGCGGATGCGGGTTCCGGTTCCCTATGACTGCGACCTGCGGCTGGCGCAGCAGTTGATGGTCGAAGCGGCGCGGACCAATCCGCGCATCCTGTCCGATCCCGAACCGGTGGTGTGGATCATCGGCTTTGGCGAGCGCGCGGTCGAGCACGAGTTGCGCTATTGGATATCGGACCCCGAGGCGGGGCTGGGCAATATCCAGGGCAGCGTGTTCCTCGACATATGGGACCGGTTCGGCGAAGCGGGAATCCGCATCCCCTATCCGCGCCAGGACATCCGCTTCGTTTCGGATGGCGACGCGCCGGAATAGGGCGCGTAGCCCGCTGCGGCTCAGACGCCGGCCTGCCTGGCGCGCTCGATCCCCTCGACGATGATCCGCTTGGCTTCGTCGACGTCGCCCCAGCCGTTGAGCTTGGCCCATTTGCCGGGTTCGAGATCCTTGTAGTGGGTGAAGAAATGCTCGATCTGCTGCATGACGATCGGCGGCATCGAGCGATAGCTCGCCACTTCGGCATAATAGGGAAAGGTCGCGTTGATCGGGACGCACAGCAGCTTTTCGTCGCCGCCCTTGTCGTCTTCCATCAAAAGCACGCCGATCGGGCGGCACTTGACCACCGCGCCGGCGATGACCGAGGTGCGCGCGACGACGAGCGCGTCGAGCGGATCGCCGTCCTCGCCCAGCGTGTGCGGGATGAAACCGTAGTTGGCGGGATAGCGCATCGGTGTGTGCAGGAAGCGGTCGACGAACAGCGCGCCCGACGCCTTGTCGAATTCATATTTCACCGGCTCGCCGCCGATCGGCACCTCGATCAGCACATTCAGGCTGTCGGGCGGATTGTCGCCGGCCGGGATCAGGTCGATACGCATGGGAGAGAATATCCTTCGGTCTTTTTTGAAATGGCGCGCGCCTTTAGCGCCTGACGGCGCGCAAAGTCGAGGGGGAGCTTACTCCTCCCGCAAGCGGGAGGGAAATCAGAGCGCGCGTTTCGCCGCGAGCAGCCGGTCGAACCAGTCCGGCCCGCTGCCGGTCTTTTCGAGGTGCGGCCAGCGCAGGCCGCCATGATAGGCGATCTCGATCGTGCGATAGCGGCCGCCGCGCTCGACCAGCAGGCGCACCGGAGTCCTGCCGTCGGCGGCGGCGCGGATCGCGGCCTCGATCCGCTCGCGGCTGTAGCCGAGGCCGTCGACCGCGAGAATCTTCGTGCCGTTGACGATGTCAGCGCGAAAGGCCGCGCCGTCCCACAGGATGCCGGTGGCAACGCCGTCCTTGTCGATCACCAGGCCGAGCGAGTGGGTGAGGTCGGCGGTCTTGGCGCGCGCCATCCGCGCCCGGTCATAGGCGTTGGGGGCGTCGCGCCAGACGAGCCGGTATCCCGCCTTCTCGATGCCGCCGGTCGGCGCTGGCTGGCCGGGGGTCTGGAGGCGGGTGCGCAGAAACTCGCTCCAGTCATAGGGGTGGATGGTGTTCAGCGCCGCGACGACGTCGCCGAAATCATAGGTGACCTCGCCCCAGTCTCCGCCGCGGCCGCCAAAGAAGGCCTTTGCGAAATCGTCGAGGCTCTTCGTATCGTTCGTCGCCTGCCGGATGATCATGTCGGCTTCCAGCCAGACGAGCGAGCCTTCGTTGTAATAATCCTCGGTCCGCGTCGCGCTGGGGAAGGGGCGCGGCTTGCGGCCGGCGATCACCGGGTCGAGCGTCGTGTCCTCGACCGATCGCCACGCCCGGCCGGCCTGCGCGGCAAAGAAGGCGGCGTTGGTCGCCCATTCGCCAAGCACCGTATCCTTGCTCTGCATGCCCGAACGGCCGGCGAGTACGAGGTCCCAGAAGCTCGTCTGGCCTTCATAGACCCACAGCAGATTGCCCTGCATCGGGGTCCGGAAATCGGGCGTCCACAGCTTGGCGGGGCGGCGGTATTTGCCGTTCCAGCTGTGGGTGAATTCGTGCGGCAACAGCCCGCGCTCCGAATCATTGTCGTCCCAGCGGGTGAAATAGTCGGTGGCGCGGCTGTTCTCGCTGCTGCGATGATGTTCGAGGCCGATGCCGCCGAGCTCGTCGGTGAGCGCGAGGAGGAATTCGTAGCGGTCGAAATGCTTCGTCCCGAACAGCGCCACCGTCTCGGCGACCAGCGCCGCGTGGCGCGCGATCTGGTCGGGGGTCGCCTCCAGATATTTGGCCTCGTCGGCGACGACGTTCAGCGTGACATTCTGCCCGAGGTCCCATTTGCGGAAGAACTTGCCGGCGAACATCGGGCTGTCGACCAGCGTCTCGTAGCTGGTGGGGGCATAGCTGTAGCGGTTGCCCGAAACCTTCAGCCCGTCGAGCGCCGCGGCACCGGTCCAGCCCTCGGGCAGTATCACCTCGAGCTGCACCGGGATGTTGCGCGTGAAATAGCCGGCCGGGTAGAGGCTGACCTGTTCCCACTGGAGGTTCATCATCGCGGGCGTGACGACGATGCGGCCCTCGCTCGGCCGCGTCGGCGACAGGAAGTCGAAGGCGACGTCGATGCTCTTGGTGCCCGCCGGTATGTCGATGTCGAAGGCATAGACGTCGGTCGGCTGGCGCACCCAGGTCAGCGGCGTCCCGCCGGCGCTGGGCCGGAACCCCGCGATCTCCGCGATCGCGCCGCGCGGCGCATGCTTGCCGGGCAGCCATTGCGGATAGAGGAGGGTCAGCTTGCCGCTCTTCGCGACCGGAATCGTCTGGCGGACGCGGAAGATTCCGCGCGCGACGTCGGTCGCATCGACGCGAAGCTGCAGCGTCCCCGGATAGGCCTTGTCGGCGGGCAGCGGCACGACATGCGGCTGGACGACCGGCTGCGGGCGGCTGTTGGCCTCCTCGGCGGCGGAGGAGGAGGCGAGGGCGAAGGGAGCGGCCAGCAGGGCCGCTGCGACGAACGGTGCCATTTTCATGGTCAGCCTGTTGCCGGGAAAAGCGGCGAAGGTCCAGCGCGGGGTCTGCGAGGACCCTTTGCGTTTCGACGAAAAGCCATTAGACGCCGCGGCCATGAGCAAGGACCGCGCGAAGAAAATCCCGACGCCGCAGCCGGTGCGCGGCACCCAGGACATGCTCGGCGATTTCGCCGACCGTTTCCAGCATGTCGTCGATACCTTCGACCGCGTGCGCCGCCTCTATGGCTTCAAGCGCGTCGAGGTGCCGGTGATCGAACCGACCGCGGTGTTCGCGCGCAGCCTGGGTGAGACGACCGACGTCGTGTCGAAGGAAATGTATTCTTTCGAGGATCGCGGCGGCGAATCGATCACGCTGCGCCCCGAATTCACCGCCGGAATCGCGCGCGCCTATATCTCCAATGGCTGGCAGCAGTTCGCGCCGCTGAAGGTCGCAACGCATGGTCCGCTGTTCCGCTACGAGCGGCCGCAGAAGGGCCGCTATCGGCAGTTCCACCAGCTCGATGCCGAAGTGCTCGGCAGCGACAGCCCGCTCGCCGACGCCGAACTGCTCGTCCTCGCCGACCAGCTGCTGAAGGAACTGGGGATCGCCGAGGGGGTGACGCTGACGCTCAACACGCTCGGCGACGCGGAAAGCCGCGAGGCGTGGCGTGCGGCGCTGGTCGAGCATTTCACCGTCCATCGCGGCGAGCTGTCCGAGGACAGCCTCGCGCGGCTAGACAAGAATCCGCTGCGCATCCTCGACAGCAAGGACCCGCGCGACCGGCCCATTGCCGACAGCGCGCCCGACATCGACGCCTTTCTGACCGGGGCGGCGCAGGATTTCTTCGGCGCGGTGACCGCGGGGCTCGACGCCGCCGGGGTGGCGTGGGAGCGCAACGCGCGGCTGGTGCGCGGGCTCGACTATTATCGCCACACCGCGTTCGAATTCGTCACCGACCGGCTTGGTGCGCAGGGCACGGTGCTGGGCGGCGGACGCTATGACGGATTGATCGAGGCGCTCGGCGGGCCGCCGACCGCGGCGGTCGGCTGGGCGGCGGGTATCGAGCGACTGGCGATGCTGCTCGCGGATAATGCCGTCGACACGCGGCTCGACGCGGTGATCGCGGTCGAGGACGATGCGATGTTCGATCTCGCGATGCGCGGACTTCGCCTTCTGCGCGACAATCGGGTGTCGGCGGACATCGTCGCGACGGGTTCGCCGCGCAAGCGCTTCGACAAGGCCGCGAAGATCGGCGCCCGCGCGCTGATTTCGATCAGCCTGCGCGACGGCGCTCCCTTCACCAACGCCAAGACCGATGGCAGCGAGGCCGCCGCCCGCGCCGAAGCGCTGTTTCGTTCGATCGGGTGATGGCGAGCGTTTCGGCCAGACAGATCGACGCGATCATCGAGCGCCATGCCGCGCTCCAGGCCCGCATGGCGACGGGCGACATGACGCCCGCCGATTTCGTCGCGGCCTCGAAGGAGTTCGCGGAGCTGGAGCCCGTCGCGGCGGCGGCGCGCGAGGTGGTGCGGCTGCGCGGCGAGCTGGCGGCGCTGGATGAAATGCTCTCCGACGCCGAGATGAAGGCGATGGCCGAGGAGGAGATCGCCGCGGTCAAGGAGGCCCTGCCCGCTGCCGAGCACGACCTCGCAGTCAGGCTGCTGCCGAAGGACGTTGCCGACGAGCGCGCGGCGATGCTCGAAATCCGCGCGGGGACAGGCGGCGACGAGGCGGCGCTGTTCGCGGGGGACCTGCTCCGCATGTACGGCCGCTACGCCGACGCGCAGGGCTGGAAGGTCGAGATCATCTCGGCGAACGAGGCCGAGGTCGGCGGCTACAAGGAGGTCGTCGCGTCGGTGACGGGGCAGGGGGTGTTCGCGAAGCTCAAGTTCGAGAGCGGCGTCCACCGCGTCCAGCGCGTTCCCGTCACCGAAAGCGGCGGACGCATTCACACCAGCGCCGCGACCGTCGCGGTGCTGCCGGAGGCCGAAGAGGTCGATGTCGCGATCGACGAAAAGGACCTGAAGGTCGACATCTATCGCTCCTCCGGCGCCGGCGGGCAGCACGTCAACACGACCGATTCGGCGATCCGCATCACCCATATCCCGACCGGCCTCGTCGTGATCCAGCAGGACCAGCGCAGCCAGCACAAGAATCGCGCGAAGGCGATGCAGGTGCTGCGCGCGCGGCTCTATGACCTCGAACGTGCGCGTGCGCACAGCGCCGAGGCGTCGGCGCGCAAGTCAATGGTCGGGTCGGGCGACCGGTCCGAACGCATCCGCACTTATAATTTCCCGCAGGGGCGCGTGACCGACCACCGCATCAACCTGACGCTCCACCGCCTGCCCGAGATACTGGAGGGGCAGATGGACGAACTGATCGATGCGCTGATCGCCGAGGATCAGGCGCAGCGGCTGGCAGGGCTGGGTGATTAGCCTCGGAGCACCCCGCCTGATCCGAATCCGTTCGCATCGAGCGAAGTCGAGATGCCCCTCGGCTCGATATCGTCTCGATGAGTGTCCCGACTTCGCTCGACACGAACGGAATTCGGCGTGAGTGAGGTCGGGCTGGCTCTCCGCGCCGCTGCGACCCGCCTCGCCGCCGTGTCCGAAACCCCGCGCCTCGATGCCGAACTGCTGATGGCGCATGCGCTGGGGGTGGAGCGCGCGGCGCTGCTGCTCGATCCCTCCCGCTACGCCGTGCCGGAGGCGTTCGCGATGCTCGTCGAGCGGCGGTTGGCGCACGAACCCGTCGCCTATATCGTCGGCTATCGCGATTTCTGGACGATCCGGCTCGCGGTGGGTCCCGGTGCGCTGATCCCGCGACCCGACAGCGAGACGCTGATCGAGGCGGCGCTCGATCATTTCGGTGCGCGGTCGCCGCATCATGTCCTCGACCTCGGCACCGGGCCGGGGACGCTGCTGCTGGCGGCGCTCGCCGAATGGCCAGCGGCGACCGGACTGGGGATCGACGCGAGCGAGGCCGCGCTGACCCTTGCGCGCGCCAATGCGGAGGCCCTCGGGCTCGCGGCCCGCGCCGCCTTCCGCGTCGGCGACTGGATGGCGGGCGTGGCGGGATCGTTCGACCTCATCCTGTGCAACCCCCCCTATATCGCCGACGGCGAGGCGCTGATGCCCGACGTCGTCCGATACGAACCGGCGAGCGCGCTGTTCGCGGGGGTGGACGGGCTCGACGATTATCGCCGGATCATTCCGATGCTGCCGGACTATCTCGCCCCCGGCGGCGCGGCGGTGCTTGAAATCGGGTCCACACAGCATATGTTGGTGGCAGAACTGGCCGAAGCGGCGGGATTTGCCGTACGGTACCGCCGGGATTTGGGTGGTCGCGACCGGGCGCTTTTGCTGACCCGCGTCGGATAGCGCCCCCATACAAGAATTTTCTTGGTTTCCGCCGCAAAGCGCTGTAGGGGGCGGCTCACAGGCCCGACCGGGGTCCCTTCATCGGGCCGGCTGGTCTGCTTCCCACTTGCGATGCCGGTGCGGGACCATGGGTCCGGCGCGGGCGACAGAGGGCTAGAACCGCGCAGCGAGCGCGGGTGCGGCACGCCGATTTGGTGCCGCCGGCCAAAAGGGGTTGGCATAGCTTATTAGCTTTCGACAGGATGTCTCAGTTGAACATGAACAACCGGCAGAGCGGTCGCCGTCGCGGCCGCAACAACAACAGCAACAACCGGTCGCAGTCGGGCGGGCGCGGGGGCGTCGACCAGGCCAACCGGATCGACAGCCGGGCGCGCGGCAATGCCGTCCAGATGATCGAGAAATACAAGAATCTCGCGCGCGACGCGCAGCTTTCGGGCGACCGGGTGCAGACCGAATATTATCTGCAGTTCGCCGACCATTATTTCCGCGTCCACAGCGATTTCCGCGCCCGCCAGGAGGAAAGGGCGGCGCAGAGCGGTCAGGAGCGCAGCCCCGACCGCCATCGCGAAGTACGCGGGGTCGAGGATTTCGACGGCCATGACGAGAGCGATCTCGACAGCGACGGCGAGCGGACCGAAACCGAGCAGGACGGCGAAACGCGCGGCAACCGCGACCGCCGCGACGACGAGGATGGGCGCGGCAATCGCCAGCCGCGCGCCCGCGGCCGTCGCGAGCGCGATCAGGATCGCAGCGAAGCCGGTACCGAAACGAAGGAAGGGGGCAGCGCCGAGCGCGAGACGCCCGAGGATGCGCCCCCCGCACCGCGCACCGCCCGCCGCGGCCCGCGCCGCACGCGCGAGCGTGAGGAGGATGCGCGCGAAACAGCGGGAATCGACAGCGCCGCACTGCCACCCGCGATCGGCCGCAGCGAACGCAATGCCGATGCCCCCGCCGGGGACAGCGCCGAAGAGGCGCCGGCGCCCAAGCCGCGGCGCACGCGCCGGACACTCGCCGCGCGCGACACCGGGGTCGAAGCGGCGGAATAAGTCCGCGATTCGACGCTGGTTTTTGCCATCGACATGCCATAGCCTCCCCCGGACCACCGTTCGGGGGAGTTTTTCATGCGAGCCTTGGCAAGCCTTTGCTGTCTGACCCTGGCGCTGGGCGCCGCTTCCGCCGCGGCGCAGGACCCCGCCGCCGGCAATGCACAGGGCGACCTGTCGGTCACCATCTACAATGGCGGCCAGTCGCTGGTGCAGGACATCCGGCAAATCTCCTTTCCCGCCGGTCGGACGCGGCAGGAATTTCCCGACGTGTCGGCGCAGATCCGGCCGCAGACGGTGTCGTTCAGCGCCGCGGGCACCGCGATCGTCGAGCAGAATTTCGATTATGACCTGCTGTCGCCCAACGCGCTGATGCAGAAGGCGGTCGGCGAGACGGTGACGCTGCTGCGCATCAATCCCGCGACCGGTGCCGAGACGCGCGAGCGCGCGAAGGTGCTCGCGGTCAACGGCGGCGTCGTGCTCGAGATCGGGTCGCGCATCGAGATATTGCGCGACGACGGGCTGCCGGTGCGGGTGATCTTCGACAAGATTCCGCCGAACCTGCGCGCCAAGCCGACGCTGTCGATCACGGTCGAGAGCAAGAGCACCGGAACGCGGCCGGCGACGCTGTCCTATCTGACCGGCGGGCTCGGCTGGGCGGCCGACTATGTGTCGCTCTACGACGAGAAGGCGGGGACGATCGACGTCCAGGGCTGGGTCACGCTGACCAACACCACCGGCACCACCTTCGACCGGGCGCGCACCCTGCTCGTCGCGGGCACGCCGTCGGCGGGTAATGCGGCGAGCAGTGGCGGCGTCTATCGTCCGCGGCCCGTGGCGCCGGGCGAATTGCGCCGCGCGGGCACCGAGACCGCGCCGCGCGAACAGCTGGGCGACTATTATCTCTATCCGCTGGCCGAGCGCACGACGATCGCCAACGCGCAGACGAAGCAGGTCAGCTTCCTCGACGTGGCGAAGGTGCCGGCGCAGAAGATCTACGAATATACAGTGGCTGGCTTCAACAATATGACCGAGCCGCAGAGCACGGCGAGCGTGATCAAGTTCAGTTCGAGCGCACAAGGCGGGCTGGGCGACGCGCTGCCCGCCGGAACGGTGCGCTTCTATCAGCGCGACCTGCGTGGCGATCCGCAGTTCATCGGCGAAAGCCGGATCGGCCATACGCCGATGGGCAGCGAACTCGGCCTCAAGACCGGCGACGCCTTCGACGTCAAGGTGAAGGCGACCGTGGTGTCGCGCGAGCGACGGTCGCCGTCGATCTGGCGCTCGTCGATGTCCTATCTGCTCACCAATGCGCGACCACAGCCGGTGACGATCGACCTCGTCCAGCGTGGGCTAGACTGGTATTGGGACGACACGCGCATCATCACCGAAAGCCGGAAGAGCGAACGACTCGACAGCGACGGGACGCGATGGCGCGTGACGGTTCCTGCCAATGGCGAGACGACGATCACCGCCACCTTCGAAACGCGCTATTGATCCGCGCCGCGATGCGCCGGTCGCTTGCTTTGCTACTGCTTCTGTCCGCATCGCCCGCGGCGGCGCAGAGCGTCGTGACTTCGACCGCCCCCGATTTGGTTTCGATCAGCGCGTTCCGCGATCCCGGACGCGGCGAAGGCGGCGAGATCGACCTCGACAGCCTCGCAGGCTTCGCGCTGATCTCCGAACAGCGCACGATCGACCTGCCGGCGGGCGAATCGCTGCTGCGCTTCGAGGGCGTGGCCGAAGGGATGGTCGCGGTATCGGCGATCGTCACAGGCCTGCCCGGCGGGGTGGTGCAGAAGAATCGCGATGCGGCGCTGCTGTCGCCCGCTAGCCTGCTCGACGGATCGCTCGGCAATCGCGTCCACCTCCGCCGCACCGATCGCGCGACGGGCAAGGTCACCGAAGAGAATGCCTTCATCCGCTCGGGTCCCGACGGCGCCGTCGTGCTGCGAACCGCCGCCGGCTATGAGGCGCTGCGCTGTTCGGGCCTTCCCGAAATGCTCCTTTACGACAGGGTGCCGAAGGGGCTGACCGCAAAGCCGACGCTGTCAGTGACGACGCGCAGTCCGGCCGCGCAGCGCGTGACGGTAACGCTCACCTATTTGTCGACGGGCTTCGACTGGGCGAGCAATTATGTCGCGCGCGTCGCGGGCGACGGGAAGACGCTCGATCTCTTCGCCTGGTTGACCGTCGCCAACAGCAATGGCGAGAGCTTTGCCGATGCCGATCTGTCGGCGCTTGCGGGGACGCTGAATGTCGAGCAGGATTTCGATGAGCTGGTCGAGGCGCCGCCGCAACCGCAGCTTCGCCTGTCCTGCTTCCCGACCGGCAGCGGGCGCAACGGCATCCGGCCTCCGCCACCGCCCTCTCCGCCGCCGGCGCCCGCCGCAATGGCGGGTTACGATATCGTCGTCACCGCGCAGCGGCGCGAGGCAAGCCTGATGGATTCGCCGATGGCGATCACCGCGTTCAGCACCGCGCAGCTCGAGGATATGGGCGATCTCAAGCTTTATCGCGTGCCGATGCGGGTGACGGTCGCGGCCAATGCGCAAAAGCAGGTCGCGCTGCTGGTGAAGGACAAGGTGCCGTTCCGCACCATCCATCGCCTGCGGACCTGTCCGACCTGCGAACCGAAAAACGAAGGTACCCAGATCGTGCTGCGGATGGAGAACAAGGAGGCGGGCAAGCTCGGCGTGCCCTTGCCGAGCGGACAGGTCGCGGTGTTCGAATCGGCGCTCGGCGAGGAACTGCTCGCGGGCGAGGGCGCGATGCGCGACCATGCGGTTGGCGAGACGGTCAACCTCGTCATCGGCGAAAGTCGCCAGGTCCTCGTCACCGCCGACAATCATCATGCGCCGGGCAAGCAGGGCGAAGATTATCGCGTGACCGTGACCAACGCGAACCCCTTTGCGGTCGTCCTCGAACTCGGGTTCGCCATCGACGACATGAAAGTGGTCGATTCGCGGCTCCGCAAACTGCCGCGTAAGGATGGTCTGCCCACCTGGATCGTCACCGTGCCGGCCAACGACAGCCGGACGCTCGATTATCGCGCTAAATAAGGTCTAGACCGGTGGCAGCGGGCGCGGGCGGTGATCCGCGTCGAGCGCGACGAAGGTGAACAGCCCCTCGGTCACCTTCACCTCGCGCTGGTCGCGGCCGCGGGTCGCGATCACCTCGATCCGGATGCCCATCGACGTGCGGCCGCGCCGCTCGAGATGCGCATAGACGGAGATGAGGTCGCGAAGCAGGATCGGCGCGATGAATTCCATCGCCTCGATCGCGACGGTCGCGGTCGGGCCCTGCGCGATACGCGCCGCGACGATGCCGCCCGCGATGTCCATCTGCGACAGCACCCAGCCGCCGAAGATATGGCCGTTGCTGTTGATGTCGGACGGCTGGGGCACGACCCGCAGGATTGGGTCGCGCGGGCTAGCGGTCATTCTTCATGTCCGGGTCGTCGGCGAAGGGATCGTCGATCGCTTCGTCGTGCCCGCTGCCGCTCGACAGAAAGACCAGCCCCATCAGCGCCGCGCCGAGCATCACCGACAGGCCGACGCCGGCGGCGGTCGCGATCATCATGTGAATCGTCAGCGCGTCGCCCATCGTATAGCGCAGCCAGCCGAGCGCGCCGACGACGGCGACCAGCGAGACGATCGCCATGCCGCGCATCAGCCGGCGATAGCGCGCCCAGGCGACTTTCGACGTGTCGCTATCGTCGAGGGGCGAATGTTTGACCATGCCCCCCCATGAACCAACCGCGCGCCGAGGCCAAGCCCGAATGACGGCATGCGGGCCTCTGGCGTTTCGGCTTTGGCGCGAATCATGATAGGCTTTGCCGCGACGATATATGGTGGGAGCGGCAGGAATGACGATTGGAGCCATCCTCTACGGGCGTACGGGCGCGGTGATTTCGGCGCGGCAGGACGACAGCGTGCGCGCGGTGATCGACCTGCTGGCGCAGCATCGCATCGGCGCGGTTCCGGTGCTCGACGGCGACATGATCGTCGGCATTTTTTCCGAGCGCGACCTGGTGCGGCTGATTTCCTCCTACGGCCCCGATGCGCTCGACCGCAAGATCGACGATGTGATGACCAAGTCGCCGGTGACGTGCGATTCGGGCATGGCGGTAATCGGCGCGCTGTCACAGATGACGCAGAAGCGGATTCGGCACCTGCCAGTGGTCGACGAAGGGCGACTCGTGGGATTCGTGTCGATCGGCGATCTCGTCAAATATCGCATCGACAAGATCGAGGCCGAGGCGGCCGCGATGCGCGACTATATCGCGTCCTGATCGCCGCGGCGGCGGTCACGGCGACTCGGGCGCCGACCGCCGCAACGCAACCCTTTGCACCTCGGCGAGCGCCTCGCGCGCGAACAACCACAGCAGCCCGCCATAGAGCAGCACGCCCAGCGCGACGAGCAGCGCGAGCCGGACCGGCGCGGCAAGCGCGAACGGCGCGAGCGCTTCGCCGGCGAGGGCGACTCCGACCGCCATCAGCAGCGCGGGGGCGAGGCCGGGCAGCATCGCACGCGCGACATCGCCCAGCGACACGCCGATCAGCGGTCCCGACAGGCGC